>NZ_JAPEMT010000002.1:1467709-2935418 GCF_026342435.1 Streptomyces sp. NBC_00237
GGTCGAACCCCTCACGGAGTCGACCGGGGTACCGGTCACGCACTACTTCGTTCGCCCAGCGCACTAGGCAGCGACGACGTCCACTGCTTCCGCAGGTGCCTTGATCGTCACTCGTTCCGTCGGCACACCGGACACACCGGTCACCGACGTCACAGAGACCGCATTGAGCATCGGTCGCATCGGCTGGCGCACCGGCGTCTCGCCGGCCGCAGCCGACGCCGCCAGTTCGGCCAGGGAAAGTTCGTCGCTCACTTCACGCATGAGCTCGGACATCCGTACATCAAGCGCGTCGCAGATCGCGGAAAGCAGCTCGGAGGATGCCTCCTTCTGCCCCCGCTCCACCTCGGAGAGATAACCGAGCGAAACCCGGGCGGACGAGGAGACTTCGCGCAGAGTACGGCCTTGGCGCTGGCGCTGCCGACGCAGCACGTCACCCAGCAGGCGACGGAGCAGAATCATCGGTGGCTCCCTCCTCGGACCGCGTAGCCGCATCCTTCACGCCCCACCGTACCGCCTCGCGGTGCAGCCGTGCGGGGAGCTATGTCGTGTTCACTCAGGGCTGCAAACATCAGATCCCCCCGTTGTGTTCCGTATCCTGTGCCCGCGCATTGTCGACGAGTTCACCGGAGAGCAGCTCGAAAGCGGCCCGCACACTCTCTCTACGAATGTCCGATCGGCTGCCGTTCAACCTCAGCGCGGCCACATTCCGGTTCCCGTCGGGCCCCGCGACGGCCACGAAAACCGTGCCCACGGGCTGCCCGTCCTGCGGATCGGGGCCCGCGACGCCGGTCGTGGAGATCCCCCAGTCGGCCCCGAGCACCCGCCGCACACCCGCCGCCATCTGCCGAGCGACCTCGGCGTCCACCGCGCCGCGCTCCCGCAGGAGGTCGGCCGCGACGCCGAGGACGTCCCGCTTCAGCTCGGTCGCGTACGCCGTCACGGAGCCCCGGAAGACCTTCGAGGCCCCGGGCACGCCGGTCAGCTCCGCGGCCACCAGACCGCCGGTCAGCGACTCGGCCACCGCGAGGGTCTCCCCCCGCGCACCGAGCGTGTCGAGCACCTGAGCAGCCATGGACGTCACGCCGCGGCCCGCTCCGCCGCCAGCCCCGCCCGCCGCAGCACGACGGCCTGCCGTACGTAGTCAAGACCGGTCACCACGGTCAGCAGGACGGCCAGCGCCATCACCCACCACCGGAAGGTCGCCAGCGGCCCGGTCAGCGCCAGCACGTACATGCCGACCGCCGTGCCCTGCGCGAGCGTCTTCACCTTGCCGCCGCGACTGGCCGGAATCACCCCGTGCCGGATCACCCAGAACCGCATCAGCGTGATCCCGAGCTCACGGAACAGAATGACTCCCGTCACCCACCACGGCAGATCCCCGAGCCCCGACAGACAGATCAGCCCCGCCGCCATGATCGCCTTGTCGGCGATCGGGTCGGCGATCTTCCCGAAGTCCGTGACCAGGTTGTACGTACGCGCCAGATGCCCGTCGAAGACGTCCGTGATCATGGCCACGGCGAACGCCGCCCAGGCCCACGCCCGCCAGATCGGGTCGTACCCGCCGTCGGCGAGCAGCAGCATCACGAAGCCCGGCACGAGCACCAGGCGGACCATCGTCAGGATGTTGGCGATGTTCCACAGACTGGCCTGATTCACCGCCACGGCACCCAGCTTCCCGCCGGTCACCGACGTCGCCCTGCCGGTACCGCCCGCCGCGGACGCCGGGATTCCGCTCATCTGGCCGCCTCCTCAGGAACCTCGCTGGACTCGTCTCCGGACATTCCGGGAAGGGGCTCGGCGATGAGGTCCACGCCCTCGGTGCCGACCACCTTTGCCACGACCATACGACCGGGCGTCAACCCGTGGCTGGTCGTGAAGACCACCTGACCGTCCGTCTCCGGTGCCTGGTGGGCCGCCCGGCCGATCGCGGGCTCGTCCTCGTCGTCCGGGTCCACGGACTCCACGAGCACCTCCAGCGTCTCGCCGATCCGCTCCTCCGCCCGCTGGGCGGTGAGCTCCTCCGCGAGCCGCGAGATGTGCGCGAGGCGCGCCGCGATGGTGTCGTCGTCGAGCTTGTCCCCGTACGTGACCGCTTCCGTGCCCTCCTCGTCCGAGTAGCCGAACACGCCGATGGCGTCCAGCCGGGCCCCGGTGAGGAAGCGCTCCAGCTCCGCGAAGTCCTCCTCGGTCTCGCCGGGGAAGCCCACGATGAAGTTCGAGCGCACACCCGCCTGCGGGGCCTTGCCGCGGATGGTCTCCAGGAGCTCCCAGAACTGCTCGGTCGACCCGAAGCGGCGCATCGCGCGCAGCACCTTGGGGGCCGAGTGCTGGAAGGACAGGTCGAAGTACGGCACCACCTTCGGCGTCGACGTGAGGACGTCGATCAGGCCGGGCCGCATCTCGGCCGGCTGGAGGTAGCTGACGCGCACGCGCTCGATGCCCTCGACCTCGGCCAGCTCGGGCAGCAGGGTCTCCAGGAGGCGGATGTCGCCGAGGTCCTTGCCGTACGAGGTGTTGTTCTCGGAGACCAGCATGACCTCCTTGACGCCCTGCTCGGCCAGCCAGCGCGTCTCGCCCAGCACGTCGCTGGGGCGGCGCGAGATGAAGGAGCCGCGGAAGGACGGGATGGCGCAGAACGAGCAGCGCCGGTCGCAGCCGGACGCCAGCTTCACCGAGGCGACCGGGCTCGTGCCCAGGCGGCGGCGCAGCGGCGCACGCGGCCCGGAGACCGGGGCGACGCCCTCCGGCAGGTCCTCGGGGGCCGGGACGGCCTCCTGGGCGTGGCCCGGCAGCGAGACGTCGGCGGACTGCCGCTCGGCGGGGCTGATCGGCAGCAGCTTGCGCCGGTCGCGCGGGGTGTGCGCCTCGACGGAGCCACCGGCGAGGATGGTCTGGAGGCGGTTGGAGATGTCGGCGTAGTCGTCGAAGCCGAGGACGCCGTCGGCCTCCGGCAGGGCCTCGGCGAGGTCCTTGCCGTACCGCTCGGCCATGCAGCCCACGGCGACCACGGCCTGGGTGCGGCCGTGCTCCTTCAGGTCATTGGCTTCGAGCAGGGCGTCGACGGAGTCCTTCTTGGCGGCCTCGACGAATCCGCAGGTGTTGACGACGGCGACGTCCGCGTCCGAGGCGTTCTCGACGAGGTCCCAGCCGTCCGCTGCCAAGCGGCCTGCCAGCTCCTCCGAGTCCACCTCGTTACGGGCGCAGCCAAGAGTGACAAGGGCGACGGTGCGGCGTTCGGGCATGGACTCAAGACTACTTTGTCCCGGCGCGCGCACGGGCCGCGAGGGGCCTGTCCGCCGCCCCTCGCGGAACTACCCCCTCCGACCTGCGACGACGTACCGAACGTAACCGGATCGCCGCAGGTGGAAGAAGTGCTGAATGCCCCTGTACGTGACTGGGGCCGCAGCCCCGCCCCCGTGGCGGAGCACCGCCTCAGCCGACCTCGGGGTCGCCCTTCGTGTAGGTGAGCCGCTCCACCTGGCCGGGGCTGAAGTCGTCCTCGACCTCCTTGCCGTTCACGAAGAGCTGGACGGCGTCGGCGTCGCCGAGCACCAGGTCGAGCTTCTTCGGGTCGGTGAAGGTCTTGGAGTCGCCCTTGTTCAGGAAACCGTCGAAGAGGATGCGGTTGTTGGACGCCCGCGCCGAGACCCAGCTCTTGGTGCCGGTCGCGACCATCTTGACCGTGACCCGGTCCTTCGGGGCGGCCGCGATGGCACTGTCCGTCGGGTCGGGCTTGGGCGGGGCGGGCTTGACGGTCTTGTCGGGCTTGGGCTTCGGGGCCGGAGCCGTGGCCGTGGCGCCCTCGGCGACGCTCCTGGTCCCGCTCTGCTTGTCGTTGCCGCTGAACATGGTGAAGCCGACGAAGCCGACCACCGCGACGATCGCGGCGACCATCGCGGCGGTCCAGTTGGGCCGGCGCGGCTCGGGCCGGATGCGCTCCGCCTCGAACAGGGGCGCGGCGGGCGTCGGCGCGGGCCGTCCGCCGTGCTCGCCGTCGTACTGCGCGACGAGGGCGGAGGCGTCGAGTCCGACAGCGCTGGCGAGCGTACGGATGTGGCCTCGGGCGTAGACGTCGCCGCCGCAGCGGGTGAAGTCGTCGGCCTCGATGGCGTGGACGATCGGAATGCGCACCCGCGTCGACGTACTGACTTCGTCGACCGTCAGACCTGCGGCGATCCGGGCCTGCTGGAGGGCACGACCGATGGTGGGCCGGTCGTCTTCGGGGAAGTTGCCGGGTGAGTCCGGGGCGTTGCCGTCCGGGGAGTTGCCGATGGACACGGGGGCGCCTTTCGAGCGTGAGCCACCTGCTGGAGGTTCAGTCTAGGGGGGTGACGAAAGGGTGGGGCAAGCGGGAGAGCCGTCTTTGTACGCCATCGGAACGGCATTTTCGTACGCCGTCGCACCAGCCCGGCACTCCGGAGGCACCACGATGCCGTCGACGGTCCCACCGCTGACGGTCCATGACGCCTCCCTCCCCTCAACTGGACGTATCCACAAGGGAAACGGTTGCCTCCGCACCCGTACGAGTGACTCCGGTTCGGCCACACGCACGAAGACGCACACACGCACGCACGAAGACGCACACACGCACGCACGAAGACTTACGCGTGGAGGCACCCACGCGTGGAGACCGCGCACGCCCTATGAAGGAGACTCTCCCCGGATCACGTCGAGTACGCCATCCAATTCGTCCGGCTTCACGAGGACGTCACGTGCCTTGGACCCTTCGGTCGGCCCCACGATGTTCCGCGACTCCATCAGGTCCATCAGCCGCCCCGCCTTCGCGAAGCCCACCCGCAGCTTGCGCTGGAGCATCGACGTCGACCCGAACTGCGTCGAGACGACCAGCTCGGTGGCCTGGCACAACAGGTCCAGGTCGTCGCCGATCTCCTCGTCGATCTCCTTCTTCTGCTTGGTGCCGACCACGACGTCGTCCCGGAAGACCGGCGCCATCTGGTCCTTGCAGTGCTGAACGATCGCCGCGACCTCGTCCTCGGTGACGAACGCGCCCTGCATACGGGTCGGTTTGTTGGCCCCCATCGGCAGGAAGAGCCCGTCGCCCTTGCCGATCAGCTTCTCCGCGCCCGGCTGGTCGAGGATGACCCGGCTGTCGGCGAGCGATGAGGTGGCGAAGGCGAGCCTGGAGGGCACGTTCGCCTTGATCAGACCGGTGACGACGTCCACCGAGGGGCGCTGTGTGGCGAGCACCAGGTGAATGCCCGCCGCGCGGGCCAGCTGGGTGATGCGGACGATCGAGTCCTCCACGTCGCGCGGCGCGACCATCATCAGGTCCGCCAGCTCGTCGACGATCACCAGCAGGTACGGATACGCCTGGAGCTCCCGCTCGCTGCCCTCCGGCGTCTTGAGCTTGCCCGAGCGCACGGCCGCGTTGAAGTCGTCGATGTGCCGGTACCCGAAGGCCGCGAGGTCGTCGTACCGCAGGTCCATCTCCCGTACGACCCACTGGAGCGCCTCGGCGGCCCGCTTGGGGTTGGTGATGATCGGGGTGATCAGGTGCGGGATGCCCTCGTACGCGGTCAGCTCGACGCGTTTGGGGTCGACGAGGACCATGCGTACGTCCTCGGGGGTCGCCCGGACCATGACCGAGGTGATCAGGCAGTTGATGCAGGACGACTTGCCGGAACCGGTCGCACCGGCCACCAGCACGTGCGGCATCTTCGCCAGGTTGGCCATCTCGTAGCCGCCCTCGACGTTCTTGCCGAGCGCGACGAGCATCGGGTGGTCGTCCTCGGCGGCGTCCGCCAGGCGCAGCACGTCGCCGAGGTTGACCATCTCGCGGTCGCTGTTGGGGATCTCGATGCCGACGGCGGACTTGCCGGGGATCGGCGAGATGATCCGTACGTCCGGGGAGGCGACCGCGTACGCGATGTTCTTGGTCAGCGCGGTGATCTTCTCGACCTTGACGGCCGGGCCGAGCTCGACCTCGTACCGGGTGACCGTCGGGCCGCGCGTGAAGCCGGTGACGGCCGCGTCGACCTTGAACTCCATGAAGACGTTGGACAGGGACTCGACGACCGCGTCGTTGGCGGCACTGCGCGTCTTGCCGGGTCCGCCGCGCTCCAGGAGGTCCAGGGAGGGCAGCGAGTACGTGATGTCGCCGCGCAGCTGGAGCTGCTCGGCACGCGCCGGGAGCATCGTGGGTTCCTTCGGCGGCTCCTTGGTGAGGTCGGCGACCTTCGGCGGCGCGGCCCCCGCCGGACGACCGGGTTCCGGCGACCGTACGGGAGCGGAATCGGACGCGGCCGACGAAGGCGAGGGCGAAGGCGAGTGCGAAGGTGAAGGCGACGACGGGGTGCCCGCCGGGCGCTGCGCAAGCTCGGAAGCCGGCTTCCCCGCCCCCCGCGCGGACGGCACGGACGAGGTCCGCTCCGGCTCCTGCGAGACGCCCTGGGTCAGGTCCGCGACGATCGGCGACGGCGGCAGCCCGTTCATGACCGCACCGTCCAGCGCGGCCGCCGCCGCTGCCGCCACGTCGACCGCGTCCATCGGCCTGGCGTACGGAGACGGCTGCACGGACTGGGTCCTGCGCGGCCTCCTGCGCCGCCCCAGCGCCTCTTCCTCGGCCGCGTCGGGGTCGTACTCCTGCACCTCACCCCGGCGCGCGGAGGTGCCGCGTGCGCCCTCGGGAAGCGCCTCGCGCCACTGCTCGTCGTACCGCTCGTCGTCCTCAGGGAAACCGGCGGCGACCTCGTCGGGACGCGGTTCGATGACGCCGAGCCGGATGCCGAGCTGCCGCAGCCGCTTGGGGATCGCGTTGACCGGCGTCGCCGTGACCACCAGCAGCCCGAAGACCGTCAGGAGCAGCAGCAGCGGTACGGCGAGTACCTCGCCCATCGTGAACGTCAGCGGCACCGAGGAGGCCCAGCCGATCAGCCCGCCCGCGTCCTGCATCGCCTCGGACCCGTCGTCGCGCCCCGGCGAGCCGCACGCGATGTGCACCTGCCCGAGCACGCCGATGACCAGTGCCGAGAGCCCGATGACGATGCGTCCGTTGGCCTCAGGCCGCTCCGGATGCATGATCAGCCGGATGCCCATCGCACCGAGCAGCAACGGCACCAGCAGGTCGAGCCGCCCGAACGAACCGGTGACCAGCATCTTCACCAGGTCGCCGACGGGTCCGCGCAGATGCGCCCAGGTCCCGGCCGCGACGATCAGCGCGAGCCCGAGCAGCAGCAGCGCGAGCCCGTCCTTGCGGTGCGCCGGGTCGAGACCCTTGGCGCCCCGCCCTATGCCGCGGAACATCGCGCCGACCCCGTGCGCGAGGCCGAGGTAGGCGCCGCGGGTGAGCTTGTAGACGCCCCCGGTGGGAGACGGTGCGGGCTTCGGCGCGGGGCGGGCCGCCTTCCTGGCGGGCGCCTTCTTCGCCGGAGCCTTCTTCGCCGCGGGCTTGGCAGCGGTCTTCTTCGCGGGCGGTTTCGCCACGGCCTTCGCGGGCGCCGCCTTCTTCGCAGCGCCCGGCGTACGACCGGCGCGCGGCTTGGCGGTGCCCGTCGTGCCCTGGGAACCCTTGCCGGACGTACGTGAGGCCATGGGGCAAGAGGTTACCTGGGGAGACGCCTGCGGACAGGAGCGCCTACGGCTTCACCCGACCGTGTCGCCCTGTGAAGGCAGCCACATTGACGACCCGTCGGCCACGGCACCCACGCGAAAGCCCCGCACCTGACGCATCGCCAGGTACGGGGCTCACGGCCCGTCACTTCCGCAACGGACCCTCCGTCAATCTTCGGAGTCAGTCTGCGGAGCGCTCAGTTCTGCGAGGGCAGCGTTCCCGTGCCCCCACCCGTTCCCGGCTCCAGTGCGTCGAGCGCCCGGCGCAGCCCCGTGAGCTTGCGCTCAAGGTGCGCCGCCGTGGCGACCGCCGCCGCGTCCGCGGACTCGTCGTCGAGCTGCTTGGAGAGTGCCTCCGCCTGCTCCTCGACCGCCGCGAGCCGTGCGGACAGTTCGGCGAGCAGCCCGGCGGGCTCCTTCACCGCTCCCGCGTCCGCCCGGTTCGTACCTTCCAGCTGGAGGCGCAGCAGAGCCGCCTGCTCCCGCAGCTGACAGTTCTTCATGTACAGCTCGACGAAGACCGACACCTTGGCGCGGAGCACCCAGGGGTCGAACGGCTTCGAGATGTAGTCCACCGCGCCGGCCGCGTAACCCCGGAAGGTGTGATGCGGACCGTGGTTGATCGCGGTGAGAAAGATGATCGGGATGTCCCGGGTGCGCTCCCGCCGCTTGATGTGCGCGGCTGTCTCGAATCCGTCCATGCCCGGCATCTGCACGTCCAGCAGGATGACCGCGAAGTCATCGGTAAGCAGTGCTTTGAGCGCTTCCTCCCCTGACGATGCCCGCACCAGTGTCTGATCGAGCGCGGAGAGAATGGCCTCCAGCGCCAACAGATTCTCCGGCCGGTCATCGACCAGGAGGATCTTGGCCTTCTGCACCATGGCCCGTCCTCCTCGCCCCGGCAGTGCACCGGGCGCCGCCCCGGAGGACGACTCCCTTGCGTCGCCCGTCCTTGTGCCGGTCATGGTAGCCGTACCCTGCCGGTCGCCACACCCTGTCACCGCGATGTCACTGTGCACGTAGCAGAAACGCATCGGGAGACCAGAAGGTTCCCCGAATACCGTGCTCTCACACGCCGTCGGCCACAGTCAGTCAGCACGACTGCCCACGACTGCCCCCGGCCGACCGCGACATGGACCACCGTACGGTCATATGCCCGCCCGCGCGGCGTCGGGGCTCACTCCTCCCCGCGCATCCACTGTTCCATCACACCGAGCAGATGATCCGGGTCGACCGGCTTCGTCACGTAGTCCGAAGCACCCGAGTCGATGGCCTTCTCCCGGTCGCCCTTCATCGCCTTCGCGGTGAGCGCGATGATCGGCAGCCCGGCGAACTGCGGCATCCTGCGGATCGCCGTCGTCGTCGCGTAGCCGTCCATCTCCGGCATCATGATGTCCATCAGTACGACCGTCACATCGTCGTGCTGCTCCAGGACTTCGATGCCCTCGCGCCCGTTCTCCGCGTACAGCACCGAAAGGCCGTGCTGCTCCAGGACGCTCGTCAGCGCGAAGACGTTCCGGATGTCGTCGTCGACGATCAGCACCTTCTCGCCGGAGAACCCGAAGGTCCGCCGCTCCTCCGGTGCGCTCTCCTGCCCCTGCTGCCCCGCCCACGGCTCCTGCGGCGTGCTGCCGCTCGCCGCCTGAGCCGGCTGGCCGGGCAGCGCGGGCCGCTCTTCGGACTGGCCGAGCGCCTTGCGCCGCCTGCGGAACAGTCCGGCCGCGCCCGTCTGCGGCTCGTTGCGTACGACACCCAGGTGGTACGGCGGCAGAGCCGCGTCCGGGGTCCGGTGCGCGTCCTGGGACGGTGCCCTGCGCGGCAGTTCGAGCCCGCCGGGGCTGAGCTGCGGGTAGCCCTGCGGCGGCAGCTCGCTCGGGTGCAGCGGCAGATACAGAGTAAACGTCGAGCCGCGTCCCGGCTCGCTCGCCGCGTGGATCTCGCCGCCGAGCAGCCGCGCGATCTCCCGGCTGATGGAAAGACCGAGCCCCGTACCGCCGTACTTCCTGCTCGTCGTACCGTCGGCCTGCTTGAACGCCTCGAAGATGACCCGCATCTTGCTCGCCGCGATGCCGATGCCGGTGTCGGTCACGGAGAACGCGATCAGGTCGCCGTCGGAGTCCCGCAGCGACCCGGCCTCCAGCAGCTGCTCCCGGATCTCGTGCGGTACGTCCGCGTTGGCGGGCCGGATCACCAGCTCGACCGCCCCGGAGTCGGTGAACTTCACCGCGTTCGACAGCAGGTTGCGCAGCACCTGGAGGAGGCGCTGCTCGTCGGTGTGCAGCGTGGCGGGCAGCTCCGGGGAGACCCGTACGGAGAAGTCGAGTCCCTTCTCGGCGGTGAGCGGCCGGAAGGTCGCCTCCACGTAGTCGACGAGCTGGACCAGCGCGATGCGCGTCGGCGAGACGTCCATCTTGCCCGCCTCGACCTTGGACAGGTCGAGGATGTCGTTGATCAGCTGGAGCAGGTCGGAGCCCGCCCCGTGGATGGTCTCGGCGAACTCGACCTGCTTCGGCGAGAGGTTCGCGTCCGCGTTGTCCGCGAGCAGCTTGGCCAGGATCAGCAGCGAGTTGAGCGGCGTACGCAGCTCGTGCGACATGTTCGCCAGGAACTCCGACTTGTACCGCATGGAGACGGCGAGCTGCTCGGCCCGCTCCTCCAGGACCTGCCGCGCCTCCTCGATCTCGGTGTTCTTCACCTCGATGTCGCGGTTCTGCCGGGCCAGCAGCTCGGCCTTGTCCTCCAGTTCGGCGTTGGACTCCTGGAGGGCCTTCTGCCGGTTCTCCAACTCCTCGCTGCGCTCACGCAGTTGCTCGGTCAGCTCCTGCGACTGCTCCAGCAGGACCTCGGTCTTCGTATTGACACTGATGGTGTTGACGCTGGTCGCGATCAGATCGGCGATCTGGTTCAGGAAGTCCTTCTGGATCTGCGTGAACGGCTGGAACGACGCCAGCTCGATCACCCCGAGCACCTGCCCCTCGAAGAGCACCGGCAGCACGATCACATGCGCGGGCGGAGCCTCCCCGAGCCCCGACGCGATCTTCAGATACCCCTCCGGCGGCGTGAACTGGATGGTCCGCTTCTCCTCGGCGGCGGTGCCGATGAGGGTCTCCCCCGGCCGGAACACCGTCGGCATGGCACTCGGCGCGTACCCGTAACTCCCGCGCATCCGCAGCTGGTACGGGCTGTCCGCGTCCGCACCGATCTCCGTGCCCTTCGCCGCCGACGAGCCCGATGGCAGCGCCAGGAAGAACGCCCCTTGCTGCGCGGACACCACAGGCGTCAGCTCGCTCATGATCAGCGAGGCGACGTCGTCGAGGTCGCGGCGGCCCTGCATCAGACCGGAGATCCGGGCCAGGTTGCCCTTCAGCCAGTCCTGCTCCTCGTTGGCGAGGGTGGTGTCACGCAGGTTGGAGATCATCGTGTTGATGTTGTCCTGGAGCTCCTGGATCTCCCCCGCGGCATCCACGTCGATCTTCAGATTGAGGTCACCGCGGGTCACCGCGGTCGCGACCTTCGCCATGGCCCGCACCTGACGGGTCAGGTTCCCGGCCATCTCGTTCACCGACTGGGTGAGGTCGCGCCACGTCCCGTCGACGTCCCGCACCCGCGCCTGACCGCCCAACTGCCCGTCGGTGCCCACCTCGCGGGCCACCCGCGTCACCTGGTCGGCGAACGACGACAGCTGATCGACCATCGTGTTGATGGTGTCCTTCAGGTCCTGGATCTCACCGCGCGCGTCGATGTCGATCTTCTTGGTCAGATCGCCCTTGGCGATGGCGGTCGTCACGGTCGCGATCTGCCGCACCTGACCGGTCAGGTTGGAGGCCATCGAGTTCACCGACTCGGTGAGGTCCTTCCACGTACCCGCCACTCCCGGTACGCGCGCCTGGCCGCCCAACTCGCCCTCCGTGCCCACCTCGCGGGCCACCCGGGTCACCTCGTCGGCGAACGATGACAGCGTCGTCACCATGGTGTTGACGGTGTCGGCCAGCTCGGCGACCTCGCCGCGCGCCTCGACGGTGACCTTCTTCGTCAGGTCGCCGTTGGCCACGGCGGACGACACCCGGGAGATGTTCCGCACCTGCGAGGTCAGGTTGTTGGCCATCGTATTGACGTTGTCGCTGAGGTCCTTCCAGATGCCGGTCACCCCGCGCACCCGCGCCTGACCACCGAGGATGCCGTCGGTGCCCACCTCGCGGGCCACCCGGGTCACCTCGTCGGCGAAGTTCGAGAGCTGGTCGACCATCGTGTTCACGGTCGTGACGAGATCCAGGATCTCGCCCTTCGCGTCGACGGTGATCTTCTTGGACAGGTCGCCCTGGGCGACGGCCGTCGTCACCTCGGCGATGTTGCGCACCTGCGAGGTCAGGTTGTTGGCCATGAAGTTCACCGACTGAGTGAGGTCCTTCCAGGTACCGCTCACTCCCTGGACCTCGGCCTGACCACCGAGAATTCCCTCGGTGCCCACCTCACGGGCCACCCGCGTCACCTGCTCCGCGAAGTTCGAGAGCTGGTCGACCATCGTGTTGAGGGTGTTCTTCAGCTCCAGGATCTCGCCGCGCGCGTCCACGTCGATCTTCTGCGACAGGTCACCGCGCGCCACCGCCGTGGCGACCTGCGCGATGTTACGCACCTGAGCGGTGAGGTTCCCGGCCATGCCGTTCACCGAGTCGGTCAGGTCGCGCCACACACCGGCGACGCCGGGCACCTGCGCCTGCCCGCCGAGCCGCCCCTCCGTACCCACTTCGCGCGCGACCCGCGTGACCTGGTCCGCGAAGGCGGACAGCTGGTCGACCATCGTGTTGATGGTGTTCTTCAGCTCCAGGATCTCGCCGCGCGCGTCCACGTCGATCTTCTGCGACAGGTCGCCCCGCGCCACCGCCGTCGTGACCTGGGCGATCTGCCGCACCTGCGACGTCAGGTTCCCGGCCATGAAGTTGACGGAGTCGGTGAGTTCTTTCCACGTACCGCTGACGCCGTCGACGCGCGCCTGCCCGCCGAGCCGTCCCTCCGTGCCCACGTCCCGGGCCATCCGCGTGACCTGGTCCGCGAAGGCCGACAGCTGATCGACCATCGTGTTGACGGTGACCTTGAGTTCCAGCATCTCGCCGGACACGTCGACGGTGACCTTCTGCGACAGGTCACCGTTGGCGACCGCCGTCGTCACCTGCGCGATGTTGCGCACCTGCCCGGTGAGGTTGCGGAAGGCCGTATTGACGGAGTCCGTCAGGTCCTTCCACGTACCCGCGGCCCCCGGCACCTGCGCCTGACCGCCCAACTGCCCCTCGACGCCGACCTCACGGGCCACCCGCGTCACTTCGGAACCGAAGGACTGCAGCTGCTCCACCATCGTGTTGACGGTGTTCTTCAGCTCCAGCATCTCGCCGGCCACATCCACGGTGACCTTCTGCGACAGGTCACCGTTGGCGACCGCCGTCGTCACCTGCGCGATGTTGCGCACCTGGTCAGTGAGGTTGCGGAAGGCCGTATTGACGGAGTCCGTCAGGTCCTTCCACGTACCCGCGGCCCCCGGCACCTGCGCCTGACCGCCGAGCAGCCCTTCCCCGCCGACCTCGCTCGCGACCCGCGTGACCTCGTCGGCGAACGTACGCAGCGTCTCGGTCATCTGGTTGATCGTCTCGGCGAGCTGCGCGACCTCGCCGCGCGCGTTCACCGTGACCTTCCTCGACAGGTCACCACTCGCCACGGCGGTCGTCACCTCGGCGATCCCGCGCACCTGCGAGGTGAGGTTCCCCGCCATCAGGTTCACCGAGTCGGTGAGGTCCTTCCACACCCCGGCCACCCCGGGCACCTGTGCCTGCCCGCCGAGCTCGCCCTCGGTGCCCACCTCGCGGGCCACCCGGGTCACCTCGGAGGAGAACGACGACAGCTGGTCCACCATCGTGTTCACGGTGTTCTTCAGCTGGAGCATCTCACCGGCCACGTGCACCGTGACCTTGCGCGACAGATCGCCCTTGGCGACCGCCGTCGTCACCAGCGCGATGTCCCGCACCTGCGCCGTCAGCCGATACGCCATCGTGTTGACCGAGTCCGTGAGGTCCTTCCACGAACCGGACATCCCACGCACCTGCGCCTGCCCGCCGAGCTTGCCCTCGGTACCGACTTCGAGCGCGACCCGCGTCACTTCGTCCGTGAACGCCGACAACTGGTCGACGAGGTTGTTGACCGTCCGCCCGACCTTGAGGAACTCACCGCGCAACGGATGCCCGTTGCCCTCCTCCCGGGCCTGCGACCGCAGCTCCATCCGCTGTTCCAGGTCGCCCTCCGCCACCGCGGACAGCACCCGGCCGACCTCGGACACGGGCCGTACGAGGTCCTCCACGAGCGCGTTCGACGCGTCGATCGCCGCCGCCCAGGACCCTTCACACGCCCCGGTCTCCAGCCGCTCCGCGAGCTTGCCCTCCCGGCCGACCATGCGCCGTACCCGCGCCAGCTCACCGGTCAGATGCAGATTCCGGTCCGCGACCTCGTTGAAGACGGCGGCGATCTCCGCCATCACCCCGTCGCCGGAAACCGTCAGCCGCTTGCGGAAGTTGCCGTCCCGCATCGACACCAAGGCGGTCAGCATGCGGTTCAGCGCCGCCGTGTCCACCTCGGTCGTCCCATTGTTCCGGGACCGTCCGCCTTTTGTGCGCGTGCTCTTGCCCCGCGCCGCCACGCCAGACTCCACCGTGTCCCTCCCGCAGGGATCGACCGTACTTCCCAGGTCTTCGCTGGAAGCTTTCCCAGTCTTCCACCTTGTCGCACCGCCGTGTTCGACAGTCGGTGCGTGACGCCTCCGGCGTCAAATCGTTGAAGCGTACAGTCACCGCACCGCATCCTCCCTCCCGCGCACCCGCCTCGTACGTTCTCGGGACGCAGTGGCACAACGCCCCGCCCGACCGTCTAGCCTGGCAAAGGCGAATCGAAGCCGCGAGAAACGGGCACAGGACTCGGGGAAGCGACGAACACCACATGGGGAGTGCTGTGATCACGGCGCGGGCGGCGGCCACTTTCGACCCGGTCGGACGGTCGGTGGCGACTGCCCGGGCGTTCGTACGCGACACCCTCCAGGGCTGGGGGCATTCCGAGCTGGTCGACGACGCGGTCGTCCTCACCAGCGAACTCGTCACCAACGCGGTCGTCCACGCGGGCACCCAGGCCGACGTCCTGTGCCTGCGCACCGTGGAAGGCATCCGCGTCGAGGTCGGCGACCGCTACCCGGAGCGCGAGGTCCCCCTCCAGGGCACCGGCTTCAACCTCGGCGGCCCGGACCGCGAAGGAGGCCGCGGCCTGCTCCTGTGCGCCGCCCTCGCCTCCAAGTGGGGCGTCGAGTACACCCCGACCCAGAAACACGTCTGGTTCCAGCTCGACCTCCCCCAACGCCCGGTCGGCACCCGCGTCGCGGGCCCGGTCCTCCCCGACCAGCTGCTCCCCGTCGCCGACGGCCGCATCCGGGTCGCCGTCGTACAGATAGACCGCAGCGGCGCCATCGCCTCCTGGAACGAGGACGCCCAGGACCTCTTCGGTTACGCACCCGAGCAGGTCACCGGCAAACCCCTCACCGACCTCACGGCCTGGCCGCAGACCCCCGGCATCGGCACGGGCATCGCCGAGGCCCTCCAGATGTCCCGCTGGGAAGGCAGCTACGGCATCCGCGGCGAGGACGGCCGAGTCGTCCCCGTGTACGCCTCCCACCTGCGCGTACGCGACAACGAGGGCGAGCCCTCCACCATCTGCCTCCTCGTACGGGAAGTGGAACGCGCGGTCCTCCAGACCCCGCAGCGCCCCCCGTCCACGGACCCCACCGGCGGCTCCGTCACCGAGGGCCGGGCCACCGACCCCTTCGAGGTCTTCATCGGCTCCCCCGCCCCCGACGACCTGGACGGCCTCCTCCAGCGCACCGTCGAGCGCGCCCGCGACATGCTCGACGCCGACTCGGCCTTCCTCCTCCTCGCCACCGACGACGAAACGGAGCTGGAGGTACGGGCCACCACCGGCCTCCCCTCCGCCCGCCAGCGCTTCGCCCGCGTCCCCGTCGAGGCGGGCACCGGCAGATACGGCTCGGCCCGCATGCCCGCCGTCCACGAGGACCTCGTCGCCGTACCGGGCGCCGTACCCCTCCTGAACGGCACCGGCATGCGCTCCGTCGTCACCGTCCCCCTCAAGGTCGAGGGCCGCCTCACCGGTTCTCTCGGCGTCGCCGCCGAAGCCCCCAACCGCTACACCAACGAAGAGGCCCTGCGCCTCCAGTTCGCCGCCGACCGCATCGCGCTCGCCGTCGAGTCCGCCCGCCTCGGCGAACTCGAACGCCTCCGCCGAGGCTCCCTCTCCTTCCTCGTCGAGGCGTCCGACCTCCTCGCCGGCACCCTCGACCGTGACCAGACCCTCGCCCTCATGGCGCAGATGACGGTCCCCACCCTCGCCACCTGGTGCGCCGTCTACACGATCGCCGACCAGGCTTCCGACCCGTACCTCTCGTACGTCCTGCACGAGGACGAGGAACGCATCGACGGCCTCAAGGCCCTCCTCTCCCGGATCAGCCCGCCCGACCCGGTCCCCACCCCCGGCGCCCGTATCTGGAACGCCCCCGGCGAAGCCGCCCACCAGGCCGCTCTCCGCACCTCCATGCGCAGCCTCGGCCTCGGCTCGACCCCGCACCTGGGCTCGGGCATCGGCACGACCCTGGCGACGGCCGCAGCCGTCGGCGGCGAAACCGTCGTCCTCCCCCTCGTCGCCCGCAACCGCGTCATCGGCATGCTGACCCTGGGCAAGCCCACCGACGACCACTTCCGCCAGGAGATCCTCGAACTCGCCGAGGACCTCTCCCGCCGCGCCGCCCTCGCCCTGGACAACGCGCGTCTGTACTCGGAGCGCATGGCCATCAGCCAGTCCCTCCAGCGCAGCCTGCTCCCCCCGGAGCGCCCGCACGTCCCGGGCATGGAGGTCGAGGTCATCTACCGCGCGGCGGGCGAGGGCAACGAGGTCGGAGGCGACTTCTACGACATCTTCCCGATCCGCGACGGCGCGTACGGCTTCGCCATCGGCGACGTCTGCGGTACGGGCCCCCAGGCGGCGGCAGTCACCGGCCTCGCCCGCCACGCCCTGCGCCTGCTCGCCCGCGAGGGCTTCGGCGGCCCCGCCGTCCTGGAGCGCCTCAACGCGGCCATCCTCGACGAGGGCGAACGCAGCCGCTTCCTCACCCTCCTCTACGGCGAGTTGTGGCCCCAGGAGGACGGCAGCTCCATCCTCAAGCTGGTCTGCGCGGGCCACCCCCTCCCGCTCCGCCTGCGCCAGGACGGCACGGTCACCCCCGCCGCCGAACCCCAGCCCCTCCTCGGCGTCATGGAGGACCTGGAGCTCTACGAGGAGACCCTCACCCTCTACCCCGGCGACGTCCTCCTCTGCGTCACGGACGGCATCACCGAACGCCGCGAGGGCACCCGCATGCTCGGCGACGACGGCCTGGCCGAAGTCCTCGCAGGCTGTACGGGCCTGACGGCGGGTGCCATCGCCGCTCGCGTCCTGCGCACCGTGGAACGCTTCGCCGCAGAGCCCGCCTCGGACGACATGGCCATCCTCGCCATGCGCGTCCCGGAACCCCTGAAGAACTGACCCGTGCCCCCCCCGGGGCACGCACACACGCAAAAGGCCCCCCGCCTGTTGGCGGGGGGCCTTTCTTTGCTGAGCCCCCATGCGGAATCGAACCGCAGACCTTCTCCTTACCATGGAGACGCTCTACCGACTGAGCTATAGGGGCCTCGTTGCGCTTCGCTTCGCTGTTTCGCTCTGCTCTGCGGCAACGAGATAGATCATACCCATAAAAAGTCAGAACTCCGAACCACCCGTTCCCCTGGACCGCCGGGGCCGCCCCTGCCCCGACGCCGCCGCTCTCCAACGCCCCCTCCACATGACCTGGAAGGCCCAGCAGAGCGTCTGCCGCGCGCACGCCCCTCCCCGGCGCGCTCCCCTTCTAAGAACCTCGCCGTGGAGGCTCCCGAAGCCTTCGCCGCGGTAACCCCGGAGAGAAGCCCCCTTAAACGCAGAAATGCCCCGTACCGGTCTCCCGGTACGGGGCATTTCCACAATGATTGTTCGGCGGCGTCCTACTCTCCCACAGGGTCCCCCCTGCAGTACCATCGGCGCTGAAAGGCTTAGCTTCCGGGTTCGGAATGTAACCGGGCGTTTCCCTAACGCTATGACCACCGAAACACTATGAAATTTGAACACCTGGCTGTAAACACAGGACTGTTCGTTATTTCAGAACTAACACAGTGGACGCGAGCAACTGAGGACAAGCCCTCGGCCTATTAGTACCAGTCAGCTCCACCCGTTACCGGGCTTCCACATCTGGCCTATCAACCCAGTCGTCTACTGGGAGCCTTAACCCCTCAAAGGGGGTGGGAATACTCATCTCGAAGCAGGCTTCCCGCTTAGATGCTTTCAGCGGTTATCCTTTCCGAACGTAGCCAACCAGCCATGCCCTTGGCAGGACAACTGGCACACCAGAGGTTCGTCCGTCCCGGTCCTCTCGTACTAGGGACAGCCCTTCTCAATATTCCTACGCGCACAGAGGATAGGGACCGAACTGTCTCACGACGTTCTAAACCCAGCTCGCGTACCGCTTTAATGGGCGAACAGCCCAACCCTTGGGACCGACTCCAGCCCCAGGATGCGACGAGCCGACATCGAGGTGCCAAACCATCCCGTCGATATGGACTCTTGGGGAAGATCAGCCTGTTATCCCCGGGGTACCTTTTATCCGTTGAGCGACAGCGCTTCCACAAGCCACTGCCGGATCACTAGTCCCGACTTTCGTCCCTGCTCGACCCGTCGGTCTCACAGTCAAGCTCCCTTGTGCACTTACACTCAACACCTGATTGCCAACCAGGCTGAGGGAACCTTTGGGCGCCTCCGTTACTCTTTAGGAGGCAACCGCCCCAGTTAAACTACCCATCAGACACTGTCCCTGATCCGGATCACGGACCTAGGTTAGACATCCAGCACGACCAGAGTGGTATTTCAACGGCGACTCCACCATGACTGGCGTCACAGCTTCACAGTCTCCCACCTATCCTACACAAGCCGAACCGAACACCAATATCAAACTGTAGTAAAGGTCCCGGGGTCTTTCCGTCCTTCTGCGCGAAACGAGCATCTTTACTCGTAGTGCAATTTCACCGGGCCTATGGTTGAGACAGTCGAGAAGTCGTTACGCCATTCGTGCAGGTCGGAACTTACCCGACAAGGAATTTCGCTACCTTAGGATGGTTATAGTTACCACCGCCGTTTACTGGCGCTTAAGTTCTCAGCTTCGCAACCCCGAAAGATCACTAACCGGTCCCCTTAACGTTCCAGCACCGGGCAGGCGTCAGTCCGTATACATCGCCTTACGGCTTCGCACGGACCTGTGTTTTTAGTAAACAGTCGCTTCTCGCTGGTCTCTGCGGCCACCCCCAGCTCAAGCAGCAAGTGCTATCACTAGTGATGGCCCCCCTTCTCCCGAAGTTACGGGGGCATTTTGCCGAGTTCCTTAACCATAGTTCACCCGAACGCCTCGGTATTCTCTACCTGACCACCTGAGTCGGTTTAGGGTACGGGCCGCCA
Organism: Streptomyces sp. NBC_00237; assembly: GCF_026342435.1. NCBI lineage: Bacteria > Bacillati > Actinomycetota > Actinomycetes > Kitasatosporales > Streptomycetaceae > Streptomyces > Streptomyces sp. NBC_00237. Next base: position 1,486,886 of record NZ_JAPEMT010000002.1, read on the forward strand.
TGAAACTCGCTAGAGGCTTTTCTCGACAGCATAGGATCATCCACTTCACCACAATCGGCTCGGCATCAGGTCTCAGCCTTAATGTGTGACGGATTTGCCTATCACACGGCCTACACCCTTACCCCGGGAACTACCACCGCCCGGGTTGGACTACCTTCCTGCGTCACCCCATCGCTTACCTAGTACAGATCCGGGTCACCGGCTCCACCACTTTCCTTTCCCCGAAGGGTCCGGAACGGCTTCACGGGCTTAGCATCGTCTGATTCAGTATTGGGCGTTTCAAAGCGGGTACCGGAATATCAACCGGTTGTCCATCGACTACGCCTGTCGGCCTCGCCTTAGGTCCCGACTTACCCTGGGCAGATCAGCTTGACCCAGGAACCCTTAGTCAATCGGCGCACACGTTTCTCACGTGTGTATCGCTACTCATGCCTGCATTCTCACTCGTGAACCGTCCACAACTCGCTTCCGCGGCTGCTTCACCCGGCACACGACGCTCCCCTACCCATCCCAGCCCCCGTTGGGGGTATGTGCTGGAATGACACGACTTCGGCGGTACGCTTGAGCCCCGCTACATTGTCGGCGCGGAATCACTTGACCAGTGAGCTATTACGCACTCTTTCAAGGGTGGCTGCTTCTAAGCCAACCTCCTGGTTGTCTCTGCGACTCCACATCCTTTCCCACTTAGCGTACGCTTAGGGGCCTTAGTCGATGCTCTGGGCTGTTTCCCTCTCGACCATGGAGCTTATCCCCCACAGTCTCACTGCCGTGCTCTCACTTACCGGCATTCGGAGTTTGGCTAAGGTCAGTAACCCGGTAGGGCCCATCGCCTATCCAGTGCTCTACCTCCGGCAAGAAACACACGACGCTGCACCTAAATGCATTTCGGGGAGAACCAGCTATCACGGAGTTTGATTGGCCTTTCACCCCTAACCACAGGTCATCCCCCAGGTTTTCAACCCTGGTGGGTTCGGTCCTCCACGAAGTCTTACCTCCGCTTCAACCTGCCCATGGCTAGATCACTCCGCTTCGGGTCTAGAGCGTGCAACTCAATCGCCCTATTCGGACTCGCTTTCGCTACGGCTTCCCCACACGGGTTAACCTCGCTACACACCGCTAACTCGCAGGCTCATTCTTCAAAAGGCACGCAGTCACGACTGCCATTCCGAAGAATGACAGCGACGCTCCCACGGCTTGTAGGCACACGGTTTCAGGTACTATTTCACTCCGCTCCCGCGGTACTTTTCACCATTCCCTCACGGTACTATCCGCTATCGGTCATCAGGGAATATTTAGGCTTAACGGGTGGTCCCGCCAGATTCACACGGGATTTCTCGGGCCCCGTGCTACTTGGGTGTCTCTCAAACGAGCCGTTGATGTTTCAGCTACGGGGGTCTTACCCTCTACGCCGGACCTTTCGCATGTCCTTCGCCTACACCAACGGTTTCTGACTCGTCTCACGTCCGGCAGAACGTGAAAGAGAGATCCCACAACCCCGCATGCGCAACCCCTGCCGGGTATCACACGCATACGGTTTGGCCTCATCCGGTTTCGCTCGCCACTACTCCCGGAATCACGGTTGTTTTCTCTTCCTGCGGGTACTGAGATGTTTCACTTCCCCGCGTTCCCTCCACATACCCTATGTGTTCAGGTATGGGTGACAGCCCATGACGACTGCCGGGTTTCCCCATTCGGACACCCCCGGATCAAAGCTCGGTTGACAGCTCCCCGGGGCCTATCGTGGCCTCCCACGTCCTTCATCGGTTCCTGATGCCAAGGCATCCACCGTGTGCCCTTAAAAACTTGGCCACAGATGCTCGCGTCCACTGTGCAGTTCTCAAACAACGACCAGCCACCCATCACCCCGCTCCGAAGAACGAGTGCACTGGGACCGGCACTGAAGTACAGCCTCACGGCCGTGCCTTCAGACACCCAACAGCGTGCCCGACCCGATTCCATGAGATGCACGTTCCACGCCGAAGCAGTACTTGTGTCCCTCACCGAACCGTGCCGAATAGTCAACGTTCCACCCATGAGCAACCACCGCCGGACATTTGCCGACGAAATGGTCTCTGGACACCAGTGGTGTCTAGATGCTCCTTAGAAAGGAGGTGATCCAGCCGCACCTTCCGGTACGGCTACCTTGTTACGACTTCGTCCCAATCGCCAGTCCCACCTTCGACAGCTCCCTCCCACAAGGGGTTGGGCCACCGGCTTCGGGTGTTACCGACTTTCGTGACGTGACGGGCGGTGTGTACAAGGCCCGGGAACGTATTCACCGCAGCAATGCTGATCTGCGATTACTAGCAACTCCGACTTCATGGGGTCGAGTTGCAGACCCCAATCCGAACTGAGACCGGCTTTTTGAGATTCGCTCCGCCTCACGACATCGCAGCTCATTGTACCGGCCATTGTAGCACGTGTGCAGCCCAAGACATAAGGGGCATGATGACTTGACGTCGTCCCCACCTTCCTCCGAGTTGACCCCGGCAGTCTCCTGTGAGTCCCCACCACCCCGAAGGGCGTGCTGGCAACACAGAACAAGGGTTGCGCTCGTTGCGGGACTTAACCCAACATCTCACGACACGAGCTGACGACAGCCATGCACCACCTGTATACCGACCACAAGGGGGCACCATCTCTGATGCTTTCCGGTATATGTCAAGCCTTGGTAAGGTTCTTCGCGTTGCGTCGAATTAAGCCACATGCTCCGCTGCTTGTGCGGGCCCCCGTCAATTCCTTTGAGTTTTAGCCTTGCGGCCGTACTCCCCAGGCGGGGAACTTAATGCGTTAGCTGCGGCACCGACGACGTGGAATGTCGCCAACACCTAGTTCCCAACGTTTACGGCGTGGACTACCAGGGTATCTAATCCTGTTCGCTCCCCACGCTTTCGCTCCTCAGCGTCAGTAATGGCCCAGAGATCCGCCTTCGCCACCGGTGTTCCTCCTGATATCTGCGCATTTCACCGCTACACCAGGAATTCCGATCTCCCCTACCACACTCTAGCCTGCCCGTATCGAATGCAGACCCGGGGTTAAGCCCCGGGCTTTCACATCCGACGTGACAAGCCGCCTACGAGCTCTTTACGCCCAATAATTCCGGACAACGCTCGCACCCTACGTATTACCGCGGCTGCTGGCACGTAGTTAGCCGGTGCTTCTTCTGCAGGTACCGTCACTTGCGCTTCTTCCCTGCTGAAAGAGGTTTACAACCCGAAGGCCGTCATCCCTCACGCGGCGTCGCTGCATCAGGCTTTCGCCCATTGTGCAATATTCCCCACTGCTGCCTCCCGTAGGAGTCTGGGCCGTGTCTCAGTCCCAGTGTGGCCGGTCGCCCTCTCAGGCCGGCTACCCGTCGTCGCCTTGGTAGGCCATTACCCCACCAACAAGCTGATAGGCCGCGGGCTCATCCTTCACCGCCGGAGCTTTTAACCCCCGCCCATGCAGGCAGGAGTGTTATCCGGTATTAGACCCCGTTTCCAGGGCTTGTCCCAGAGTGAAGGGCAGATTGCCCACGTGTTACTCACCCGTTCGCCACTAATCCACCCCGAAGGGCTTCATCGTTCGACTTGCATGTGTTAAGCACGCCGCCAGCGTTCGTCCTGAGCCAGGATCAAACTCTCCGTGAATGTTTACCCGTGATCGGGTGAACACATCGGAAGAGCGGAACAGCCACCATCGGAATAAGACGGTGTGTTCCTGCGTCCTCGCTAGTGTTTGCCTGCTTGCCGCATGGGCCAGCAGGACTTCAAAGGAACCTCAACTTGCCGAAGCAAGTCGGGGTATCAACATATTTGGCGTTGACTTTTGGCACGCTGTTGAGTTCTCAAGGAACGGACGCTTCCTTTGTACTCACCCTCGCGGGCTTTCCTCCGGACGTTTCGTTCGGTGTTTCTTGTTTTGCTTTGTTCTTGCGTTTCCGACTCTATCAGACTGTTTCCAGTGCCGATTTCCTCGGTGCTTTCCAGGTTCTTCGCTTTCGCGTTTTCCCTTTCCGGCGGTTCCGACTTTATCAGAAGTTCTGAGTCGGAATTTCCACCCGCCTCGGGGCAGACAGACACGCGAACGTGCGCTGCTTCCCGTTGAGGTGGAGTCGTAAACGTACTGGAGCGGGGTGCCCCGATGCAAATCGAGGTGCCCCGCTCCAGGAGATGAGGTAGTGAGACCTCGGTCAGACCTCGACGACGACCGGAAGGATCATCGGGCGACGGCGGTAGGTGTCGGACACCCACTTGCCCACCGAACGGCGGATGAGCTGCTGGATCTGGTGCGCTTCCATCACTCCGTCGGCCGCCGAGCGGAGGAGGGACTCCTCGATCTTCGGCGTGACGGCGTTGAACGCGGCGTCGTCGATGCCGGAGCCGCGGGCGTGGAAGGTCGGGCCGCCGACGATCTTGCCGGTGGAGCTGTCGACCACGACGAAGACCGAGATGAAGCCCTCGTCGCCGAGGATGCGGCGGTCCTTGAGGTGGGTCTCCGTGACATCGCCGACGGAAAGGCCGTCGACGTACACGTAACCGGCCTGGACCTTGCCGACGATCTTGGCGCGGCCGTCGATCAGGTCGACCACCACGCCGTCCTCGGCGATGACGATGTGGTCCTTGCGGACGCCGGTGAGGGCGCCCAGCTCGGCGTTGGCGCGCAGGTGGCGCCATTCGCCGTGGACCGGCATCAGGTTCTTCGGCTTGCAGATGTTGTAGAAGTACAACAGCTCGCCGGCCGAGGCGTGGCCCGAGACGTGCACCTTGGCGTTGCCCTTGTGGACGACGTTGGCGCCCCAGCGGGTCAGGCCGTTGATGACGCGGTAGACCGCGTTCTCGTTGCCCGGGATGAGGGACGAGGCCAGGATGACCGTGTCGCCGGGGACGATGCGGATCTGGTGGTCGCGGTTGGCCATCCGGGAGAGGGCGGCCATCGGCTCGCCCTGCGAGCCGGTGCAGACGAGAACCACTTCTTCGTCCGGCAGGTCGTCGAGGGTCTTCACGTCGACGACCAGACCGCCGGGGACCTTCAGGTAGCCGAGGTCGCGGGCGATGCCCATGTTGCGGACCATCGAGCGGCCGACGAAGGCGACGCGGCGGCCGTACTCGTGGGCGGCGTCCAGGATCTGCTGGATGCGGTGCACGTGGCTGGCGAAGCTCGCGACGATGATGCGCTTCTCGGCGCTCGCGAAGACGTTCCGCAGCACGTTGGAGATGTCGCGCTCGGGCGGGACGAAGCCGGGAACCTCGGCGTTCGTGGAGTCCGAGAGGAGGAGGTCGATGCCCTCTTCGCTCAGACGCGCGAAGGCGTGCAGGTCGGTGAGGCGACCGTCCAGCGGGAGCTGGTCCATCTTGAAGTCGCCGGTGCAGACGACCATGCCCGCGGGGGTACGGATGGCGACGGCCAGCGCGTCCGGGATGGAGTGGTTGACCGCGACGAACTCGCAGTCGAAGGGGCCGAGCCGCTCGCGCTCGCCCTCGGCGACTTCGAGGGTGTACGGGCGGATGCGGTGCTCCTGGAGCTTCGCCTCGATCAGGGCGAGGGTCAGCTTGGAGCCGATCAGCGGGATGTCCGGCTTGAGGCGCAGGAGGTAGGGAACGCCTCCGATGTGGTCCTCGTGGCCGTGGGTCAGGACGATGCCCTCGATGTCGTCGAGGCGGTCCTTGATCGAGGTGAAGTCCGGCAGGATCAGGTCGATGCCGGGCTGCTCCTCCTCGGGGAAGAGGACGCCGCAGTCGACGACGAGGAGGCGACCGTCGAATTCGAAGACGGTCATGTTGCGGCCGATCTCGCCGAGACCGCCCAACGGGGTGACGCGGAGGCCGCCCTTGGCCAGCTTCGGGGGGGCGCCGAGTTCGGGGTGCGGATGACTCAAAAGACTCTCCTTACCACGCGCGCCACGGAGCTCTGAGGAGTGTGGCGTGCATGTCATGACGTGCGCGGACGGCACGTGTGGGGGTGGGATGGGGGGCGTTCGCCCGGTGGTGCTCGGTGGTGCTTGTTCAGTTGTGAAGTCTGTGTTTAAAGCTGTACCCCGCCGGCGGCGAGATCGATCTTGAGCTGGTGGGTCTCGTCCGGGGAGAGCTCGACCAGGGGGAGGCGGAGCGGACCTGCGGGCAGGCCCTGGAGGGCGAGCGCGGCCTTGGTGGTGATGACGCCCTGGGTGCGGAACATGCCGGTGAAGACCGGGAGGAGTTTCTGGTGGAGTTCCGTGGCCTTCTGGACGTCACCGGTGAGGTGCGCGTCGAGGAGGCTGCGGAGTTCCGGGGTGACGACGTGACCGACGACGGAGACGAAGCCGCAGGCGCCGACGGAGAGCAGGGGGAGGTTGAGCATGTCGTCGCCGGAGTACCAGGCGAGGCCGGAGCGGGCGATGGCCCAGCTGGCGCGGCCCAGGTCGCCCTTGGCGTCCTTGTTGGCGACGATCCGGGGGTGCTCGGCGAGGCGGACGATCGTCTCGGTGTTGATCGGGACGCCGCTGCGGCCGGGGATGTCGTACAGCATCACCGGGAGCCCGGTGGCGTCGGCGATGGCGGTGAAGTGCCGGTACAGGCCCTCCTGCGGGGGCTTGTTGTAGTACGGCGTCACCGCGAGGAGGCCGTGGGCGCCGACCTGCTCGGCGGCGCGGGCCAGCTCAAGGCTGTGGTGGGTGTTGTTGGTGCCGACTCCGGCGATGACGTGGGCGCGGTCGCCGACCGCTTCCAGTACAGCCCGTACGAGGTCGTTTTTCTCCGCGTCACTGGTGGTCGGGGACTCGCCGGTGGTGCCGTTGACGACGAGACCGTCGTTGCCTGCGTCCACCAGATGGGTGGCGAGCCGCTGTGCGCCGTCGAGGTCGAGTGCGCCGTCCGCCGTGAAGGGCGTGACCATGGCGGTGAGGACCCGCCCGAAGGGGGTCTGCGGAGTGGAGATCGGAGCCATGGGTAACACGCTACTCGCTGCTCAGCGCGGGGTGTCCCCTCGGGGGGACAGCTGGGAGGGGGGAACTGGGGGGAAGTGGACACCGGCACTGCCTGCTCGGGGGTTCAGGCAGTGCCGGGTCCGTTTGATCAGCCTAGATGAACTTCTCGAAACGCCGCAATACGGACACCTCGTGCGGCCCATCCGTACATCTGTGCCTGCGGGGAGCTACGGAGCGACGCGGCCGTTCTTGTTGAAGGCGGCGTGGGTCAGCGGCATGAGCTGAGCCCAGTGGGCCTCCATCTGCTCGCCGACCATCTCGATCTCGCGCTGCGGGAAGGAGGGCACCTTGGCCAGCTCGTGCTGGGTGCGCAGGCCGAGGAAGTGCATCAGGGAGCGCGCGTTGCAGGTGGCGTACATCGAGGAGAACAGGCCCACCGGCAGGGCCGCGCGAGCGACCTCGCGGGCGACGCCGGCGGCGAGCATCTCCTGGTACGCCTCGTAGGACTGGCGGTAGGAGTCCTCCAGGACGCGGGAGGTGAGCTCCTGCTGGGCCTCGGTGCCCTCGACGAAGACGTACTTGCCGGGGCGGCCCTCCTGGACGAGCTTGCGCTCGGCGCCGGGGACGTAGAAGACCGGGTCGAGACGGCGGTAGCGGCCCGATTCCTCGTTGTACGACCAGCCGACGCGGTGCCGCATGAACTCGCGGAAGACGAAGATCGGGGCGCTGATGAAGAAGGTCATCGAGTTGTGCTCGAAGGGGCTGCCGTGGCGGTCGCGCATCAGGTAGTTGATGAGGCCCTTGGACCGCTCGGGGTCCTTGGTGAGCTCGTCCAGGGACTGCTCTCCTGCCGTCGAGACGCGGGCGGCCCACAGGACGTCCGAGTCCTGTGCGGCGTGCTTGACCAGCTCGACAGTGACTTCACTGCGGAAGCTGGGCTTCTGGTGCTCTTCGGGGGTGCTGTCCGGGGTCACGGTCACCGGCGGGTCCTTCCACTTGCGGCGCTCTGGGCGGCGTCCACTCTACGGGCCGAAAGAGGCTCCGGATGTCCGACGGAGCGTCAGGACATTCTTTGAGCAATTCGGGGAAATCGGGCACCAAGTGAGACGGTTGTTCGTCTGTCTCTGTAGAGGTGCCTGTGGAAGGCATCACAGACACATCCCGATTGATGATCTAAGGAGTGCCACCCATGTTTCGCCGGCGAGAAGCCGTCCCGTTCGCCTTCGTGGCAGAGGCCGACCGCTTCCGCAGTAACGTCGTCCCACCCACCCCCGAACGCCCCAGCGCGAGCCAGGTCCTCGGCCGCTCACTGATCGGCCTGACCGTGGTCGCCGGGCTCGTCGGGTCGCTGCTCTTCGGGCTTCCCGCGCTCGATCCGCAGAACGCACCGGGCAAGGCCCAGCAGTCCGAGGCTTCCGAAGGGCATTGATCCTTCCGGACCCCCTGAGGTGGCTCGGCAGGAGCCCGCTCGGTAGCCTCACCGGGCACAGCGAATCGAGCGTGCTTGTGAGTGAGGACCAGTCGTGCCCCTGCCTTTCCTGACGGCCGACCGCGCTTTTGAAGCAGGCGCGGACGACATTGCGCTGCCGTACGACGACCACGACCAGTGGCGGCGGCCGTACCGACCCGGGCCCTACCGGGTGGGGGCGGCCGCTTTGCTGTTGCTGCTGGCGTCGTTCGTACTGCTGTCGGCGATGATCATCGCCTTCTCCGCCGAAGTGACCGGTGCGCTGATCGTGCTCGGTTTCGGGGCGGTCGTGATCGCCTGTGCGCTGCGCATGCTGCGCCTCGGGGTGTGGGTGAGCCGAGCCGGACTGCGCCGGGTGGGGTTCTTCAGCACTGTGACGGTGCCGTGGAACCAGACCTCGAACGTACGGACCGTGCAGCAGCCGGTGCGGTGGCTCGGGCTGCCGCGCACGGTGCAGGGACAGGCGCTGGTCATGGAGCGGCAGGGCGGGGCCGCGTTGCCGCCGCTGCTCACCGACCACAGTGCGGACTTCCTGTCGCGCGTCGAGGCGTTCGACCGGGCGGCCGACACGGTCGAAGCCTGGGGTGACGAGTACCGCCAGCAGTAGGCAGCGCAGGAGGACATGAGTAAGGGGCGACCTCCCGGAGGTCGCCCCTTACTCATGGGTGCTCAGGCGGTGGGAACCGGCTTGCCGTCGTGGAGAGCGATGGCGCGCTGCATCGCCTTGCGGGCGCGCGGGGTGTCCCGGGCGTCCTGGTAGGCGATGGCCAGGCGGAACCAGCAGCGCCAGTCGTCCGGGGAGTCCTCGGTCTCCGCGCGGCGCTTGGCGAACACCTCGTCGGCGGAGTCGCGGTCGATGCGGCCCGCCGGGGTGCGGCGCAGCTCGTCGACGGGCAGGGCCCCCTCGGAGTCGAGGAGTGCGGCGAGCTTGTTGGCCTTCCGTACGAACTCGGTGTTCTTCCAGAGGAACCAGACGCCGATGAGCGGGATGATCAGCGCGGCCGTGCCGAGGCCGATGCCGAGCGGGGTGCCCAGTTGCATCATGGCGACGGCGCGGCCGCCGACCAGGACGAAGAAGACGACCAGGACGGCTGCCGTGAGGAAGTAGGTGATCTTTGCGCGCATGGCTGGGTGCCGTCAGTTCAGGTCGAGGAAGTGTTCCAGGCCGAAGGTGAGGCCGGGGGTGGTGACCACGCGGCGGGCGCCGAGCAGGATGCCCGGCATGAAGCTGCTGTGGTGGAGGGAGTCGTGGCGGATGGTGAGGGTCTCGCCCTCGCCGCCGAGAAGGACTTCCTGGTGGGCGAGGAGGCCGCGCAGGCGGACCGAGTGGACCGGGACGCCGTCGACGTCCGCGCCGCGCGCCCCGTCCAGGGCGGTCGAGGTGGCGTCCGGCATCGGGGCGCTGCCCGCCTCGGCGCGGGCGGCGGCGATCAGCTGGGCGGTGCGGGCGGCCGTGCCGGAGGGGGCGTCGGCCTTGTTGGGGTGGTGCAGTTCGATGACCTCGGCCGATTCGAACCACGGCGCGGCGATCTGCGCGAACTTCATGGTCAGGACGGCCCCGATGGAGAAGTTGGGGGCGATCAGGACGCCGGTCGAGGGGGATGCGTCGAGCCAGGATTTCAGCTGCGCGAGGCGGTCGTCGTTCCAGCCGGTGGTGCCGACGACGGCGTGCATTCCGTTGCGTACACAGAATGCGAGGTTGGCCATCACCGAGTCGGGGTGGGTCAGGTCGATGACGACCTGGGCGCCGGATTCCCTGAGGGTCTCCAGCGAGTCGTCCCGGTCGAGGGCGGCGACCAGGTCCAGGTCCTCGGCGGCCTCGACGGACCGGACCGCTTCGGAGCCGATGCGGCCCTTGGCACCGAGGACCGCCACGCGCAGCTTGCTCATTGCTTCTTCCTTACCAGGGGTGGTTACGCGACCGCTTCGTCGAGGCGGGCGGCCTGCTTGTCCTTGAGCGGGCCGATCACCGAGAGGGACGGCCGCTGTCCCAGGATGTCGCGGGCGACTTCCCTGACCTCGTCCGGGGTGACCTCGGAGATGCGGGTGAGCATGTCGGTGACCGACATGTGCTCGCCCCAGGCCAGTTCGCTCTTGCCGATGCGGTTCATCAGCGCGCCGGTGTCTTCGAGTCCGAGGACCGTGGAGCCGGAGAGCTGGCCGACCGCGCGGCGGATCTCGTCGTCGGTGAGGCCGTCGGAGGCCACCTTGTCGAGTTCGTCGCGGCAGATCTTGAGCACGTCGTGGACCTGGCTCGGGCGGCAGCCCGCGTACACGCCGAACAGGCCGCAGTCGGCGAAGCCCGAGGTGTACGAGTACACGCTGTAGGCCAGGCCGCGCTTCTCGCGGACCTCCTGGAAGAGGCGCGAGGACATGCCGCCGCCGAGGGCGGTGTTGAGCACGCCCAGCGCCCAGCGGCGCTCGTCGTTGCGGGCGAGGCCCGGCATGCCGAGGACGACGTGGGCCTGCTCGGTCTTGCGGCCCAGCAGTTCGACGCGGCCGGAGGTGCGCAGCGTACGGGAGCCGGCGCGCGGGGCGACGGGGGTCGCGTCCGGGTTGCCGAGGGCGCCCGCCTGCTCGAAGGCCCTGCGGACCTGGCGCACGACCTTGGCGTGGTCGACGTTGCCCGCGGCTGCGACCACCAGGTGGGTGGGGTCGTAGTGCTTCTTGTAGAAGCGGCGGATGCGGTCTGCCTGGAGCGCGTTGATGGTGTCGACGGTGCCCAGGACCGGGCGGCCGAGGGGGGTGTCACCGAGCATGGTGTGCGCGAACAGGTCGTGCACGCAGTCGCCCGGGTCGTCCTCGGTCATCGCGATCTCTTCGAGGATGACTCCCCGCTCGGCGTCGACGTCCTCCTGACGGATCAGCGAGCCGGTCAGCATGTCGCAGACCGTGTCGATCGCCAGGGGGAGGTCGGTGTCGAGGACGCGGGCGTAGTAGCAGGTGTACTCCTTCGCCGTGAAGGCGTTCATCTCGCCGCCGACCGCGTCGATGGCGGAGGAGATGTCGAGGGCGCTGCGCTTGGAGGTGCCCTTGAAGAGGAGGTGTTCGAGGTAGTGCGTCGCGCCGTTGAGGGAGGGGGTCTCGTCGCGGGAGCCGACGTTGACCCAGATCCCGAAGGTGGCGGAGCGGACGGAGGGGAGCGTCTCGGTGACGATGCGCAGGCCGCCGGGGAGGGTGGTCCTGCGGACCGTACCGATGCCGTTCTCGCCCTGGAGAAGCGTTTGGGTACGGGCGACGGCCCGCCCCTCCGAAGAGGTGCGGGCCGTCGTCACGGAACTACGGGACGTCACTTTTAGGCGTCGTCCTTCTGTCCGTCGTTCTCTTCACCCTCGACGACGGGGATGAGGGAGAGCTTGCCTCGGGAGTCGATCTCGGCGATCTCGACCTGCACCTTGGCGCCGACCGCGAGCACGTCCTCGACGTTCTCCACGCGCTTGCCACCGGCGAGCTTGCGGATCTGCGAGATGTGCAGCAGACCGTCCTTGCCGGGCATCAGGGAGACGAAGGCACCGAAGGTGGTGGTCTTGACGACCGTACCCAGGTAGCGCTCGCCGACCTCCGGCATGGTCGGGTTGGCGATCTGGTTGATCGTGGCGCGGGCGGCCTCGGCGGCCGGACCGTCGGCGGCACCGATGTAGATGGTGCCGTCGTCCTCGATCGTGATGTCGGCGCCGGTGTCCTCCTGGATCTGGTTGATCATCTTGCCCTTGGGGCCGATGACCTCACCGATCTTGTCCACCGGGATCTTGACGGTGATGATGCGCGGCGCGTTCGGGGACATCTCGTCCGGAACGTCGATGGCCTCGTTCATCACGTCGAGGATGTGCAGACGCGCGTCGCGGGCCTGCTTCAGCGCGGCGTCCAGGACCGACGACGGGATGCCGTCGAGCTTGGTGTCGAGCTGGAGCGCGGTGACGAAGGTCTTCGTACCGGCGACCTTGAAGTCCATGTCGCCGAACGCGTCCTCGGCGCCGAGGATGTCGGTCAGCGCGACGTAGTGCGTCTTGCCGTCGATCTCCTCGGAGATGAGGCCCATGGCGATACCGGCGACGGGGGCCTTGAGCGGCACACCGGCGTTCAGCAGCGACATGGTGGAGGCGCAGACCGAGCCCATGGACGTCGAGCCGTTGGAGCCCAGCGCCTCGGAGACCTGGCGGATCGCGTAGGGGAACTCCTCGCGCGTCGGCAGGACCGGCACGATCGCGCGCTCGGCGAGCGCGCCGTGGCCGATCTCGCGGCGCTTCGGGGAGCCGACGCGGCCCGTCTCGCCGACGGAGTACGGCGGGAAGTTGTAGTTGTGCATGTAGCGCTTGCGGGTCACCGGGGAGAGGGTGTCCAGCATCTGCTCCATGCGCAGCATGTTGAGGGTGGTGACGCCCAGGATCTGGGTCTCGCCACGCTCGAACAGGGCGGAGCCGTGCACGCGCGGGATGGCCTCGACCTCGGCGGCGAGGGTACGGATGTCCGTGAGCCCCCGGCCGTCGATGCGGACCTTGTCCTTGATGATGCGCTCGCGGACCAGCTTCTTGGTCAGCGCGCGGTACGCACCGGAGATCTCCTTCTCGCGGCCCTCGAAGGCCGGGAGGAGCTTCTCGGCGGCGATCTCCTTGATGCGGTCGAGCTCGAGCTCGCGCTCCTGCTTGCCCGCGATGGTGAGCGCCTGGGCCAGCTCCGACTTGACGGCCTTGGTGAGGGCCTCCAGGACGTCGTCCTGGTAGTCGAGGAAGACCGGGAACTCGCCGGTGGGCTTGGCAGCCTTGGAGGCGAGGTCCGACTGGGCCTTGCAGAGACCCTTGATGAAGGGCTTCGCAGCCTCAAGACCGGCGGCGACGACCTCTTCGGTCGGGGCCTCGGCGCCGTCCTTGACGAGCTGGATGGTCTTCTCGGTGGCCTCGGCCTCGACCATCATGATCGCGACGTCGCCGTCCTCCAGGACGCGACCGGCGACGACCATGTCGAAGACGGCGTCCTCAAGCTCGGTGTGCGTCGGGAACGCGACCCACTGGCCCTTGATCAGGGCGACGCGGGTGGCGCCGATCGGGCCGGAGAAGGGCAGGCCCGCCAGGATCGTGGAGCAGGACGCGGCGTTGATGGCCACCACGTCGTACAGGTGGTCGGGGTTGAGCGCCATGATCGTCTCGACGATCTGGATCTCGTTGCGCAGGCCCTTCTTGAAGGAGGGGCGCAGCGGCCGGTCGATCAGGCGGCAGGTGAGGATCGCGTCCTCGGAGGGCCGGCCCTCACGACGGAAGAAGCTGCCGGGGATCTTGCCGGCGGCGTACATGCGCTCTTCGACGTCCACCGTGAGGGGGAAGAAGTCGAGCTGGTCCTTGGGGCGCTTCGAGGCGGTCGTGGCCGACATCACCATGGTGTCGTCGTCCAGGTACGCGACGGCGGAGCCGGCGGCCTGCTTGGCCAGGCGGCCCGTCTCGAAGCGGATGGTGCGGGTGCCGAAGGTGCCGTTGTCAATGACGGCCTCGGCGTAGTGGGTCTCGTTCTCCACTAGCGTTTTCTCCGATACTTAGCGTCTTTCGTCTCCTGCGCCCGTGTGGCGAGGGACGGTGGCGGAGAAGCGCGCGCTCCGTCGTGGTGCGGGCCGGTCTTCGATCGAAGCACCCGGGGTCGTGTTTCTCCGGGGGCCACTACCGAGGACCGGCGGGCTGGACGCGTCGCGCTTCTCGCTCTTCTTTGTGTTCGTACGTGTTTCGTACGTGTTTCGTACGCATTCGTACGGTTCCGTACGTCGTGCACGTCGTGCGGTGTGACGGTCTTGCACGTACCAGACTAAGTGGGGTCGGGTACGTCGTGCACGTACAAGCTCTGTACGTACGGCAAAGGGAGCGGCTCCCAGTGGCGGGAACCGCTCCCTTCGTGGCGTCCTACTTGGCGCCGCCGGCCGCACCACGGCGGATGCCGAGACGGTCGACCAGCGCACGGAAGCGCTGGATGTCCTTCTTGGCGAGGTACTGGAGCAGGCGACGACGCTGGCCGACCAGGATCAGCAGACCCCGGCGGGAGTGGTGGTCGTGCTTGTGCGTCTTCAGGTGCTCGGTCAGGTCCGAGATGCGACGGGAGAGCATGGCGACCTGGACCTCGGGGGATCCCGTGTCGCCCTCCTTCTGGCCGAACTCGGTCATGATCTGCTTCTTGACAGCTGCGTCGAGCGGCATGCGTGCTCCTCGTGTGTATGTGATTGCCACCGAGTGCCCCTGGTCTCGATCTCAGGGGAGCTTCCGTTACTCGGGAGGCGGGGATCCGTTGGGCGCAGTCCGCGGGGCTCCGGGGAGACTCCGACGGGCGCGTACACAAACGGCCGTAGGCCAGAGTACCAGGCGGTTTGTGCGGGCCTCGCCAGGATTCCTACGGGCCCAGGCTGCGCAGGGCGTGGTACGCGTCGAAGACCGCCAGGCAGAGCGGTACGAGGGTGAGCAGGACGCAGCCCTCCGCCAGCTCCAGGAAGCGGCCCCAGAACGGGCTGACCCCCTTGGCGGGAACGATCAGGGCGATCGCGGTGAGGACGGCAGCCGTGGCGGCGATGCCCGTGCCGATGACGATCGTACGGAGATCGAGTGCGGCGGCGCCCGTGTGCGGCGGGTCCAGTACGAGGCCGAGGCCCAGCAGGAGCAGTGCGGCGAGGCCCGCGCCGAGGGTGCAGGCGGCCTGGGCGGTGTGGCGGAAGAGGTGGGCACGCATCAGGAGGGCGATGCCGAGGGCCAGGGCGAGGAGCTGGGCGCGCAGGCCGCCGGCGAAGCCGAGGACGGCGGCGCAGGTCACGGCGGTGAGGGCGCAGCCGCCGATGAGGCCGGTGAGGAGTTCGTGGGCGCGGTGGGTGCGGGTGGCGATGGTGGTGGGGTCGTCGAGGGGATGCGCGGGGTCTGCCTCCTGGGGGCCGGTGGCGGGCCGGGGCGGGGCGAAGCCGACGGGGAGGCGGGCGGAGCGGGCGGCGAGGCCGGGGAGGCAGGCGAGGGCGCCGACCAGGAGCGGGACGCCGAGGGCGGCGGTCCTGGCGGGGGTGAGGTCGGCGAGGGTGCCGGTGAAGGTGAGCAGCAGGCCGGTGGCGGCGGCGGTCGCGGTGGCGAGGAAGGGGGTGCTGGTGGGGGGTGCTGCGGGTGTTCCCGTGGAGGTGGGGCTGTCGTGGGGCGGCGTCGGTGGGGTGGCCAGGGTCAGGAGTACGGAGGCGAGGAGGACGGCGGCGCAGGCCAGGAGGGCGTGGAGGCGGCCGGGGCCGTGGCCGGGAGTGGGCGGCACGAGGGCGGTGGCGGCGACCGCGGCGTGGGCGAGGGCGGGCGTGCCGAGGGCGATGGCCGCGCCCTGGTCTCCGTACACCCGTGTGCGTACGGCGGCGAGGGCGAGGAGGAGGACGGCGGTGACCGTGGCGAGGATGCCGGGGAGGCCGTGGGTGCGGTGGGTGGGGGTCGCGTTCCAGAAGGCGAGAGCGAGGAGGGTGAGCAGGGAGGAGGAGGCGAACAGCCCTGCGGTGCGGGTGAGTTGGTCGCTCCAGAGGGTGCGGTCGCGGGTGACGGCGGAGGCGACCGCGTCGCAGACGTCGTCGAAGACGGGTGGGGCGAGGGACTCGGCGAAGGGGCGCAGGGCGAGGATCTCGCCGTCGAGGACGCGGTGGGCGGCGAGGGTGCGGGAGCTGTCGAGGCGGGTGCCGTCGAGGCGCACGAGGTGGTGGCCGACGGGTGCGTACGGGGTCGGGCGCGGGGCGGAGAGGCGGTGGATCTCGGGGAGGAGGTCGGCGAGGGGGAGGTCGGCGGGGAGGGCGAGGTCGATGCGGGTGTGGGGGGTGGTGAGGGTGAGGCGGCAGAAGGGGGTGGGGGGTGGGTTCTGGGCTTGCCCTGGCGAGGGCGGCGCGTGGGGAGGGGTGGTGGTGGGTGTGGGTGTGGTTGTGGTTGTGGGGGGCAACGGGAGGGTCTCCTTCGGGGGATGGCGGGTCGGGGGCTCGGGGCCGCGTTGGTCCAACGGAGGAGGGGGCGGGGAGGGTGTGGGGTGAGGAGGTCGGCGGGTGCTGGGGGTGGGTGGGGCACTAGGATCCGCGGGCGGTCAGGGGGGTTTGGGGTGACACGTCTGTTCGGTGAGGGGATGGGGGATCGTGGGACAGATCGTTGTGAAGCGTCCGGTACGGGTTTCGCCGGGCGGGGCGCGAGCCGATGAGCAGGTCGTGCCGTTGCAGGCGCCTCCCGAGTTGCCGCGTGGGCAGCAGGAGGGGGTGCTGATGCAGCTCCTGCCGATGATCGGGATGGGTGGGTCGGTGGTCTTCCTGTTCGTTGGCGGGCGGCCGATCATGCAGGTCATGGGTGGGCTGATGCTCGTGTCGGCCGTTGCCATGACCGTGGCGATGGTGGTGCGGCACCGGCGGGGGAACCAGGGGCAGTTGGCGGATCTGCGGCGGGACTACCTGAAGCATCTGGCGCAGGTGCGGCGGTCCGTGCGGAAGGTCGCGCGGGTTCAGCGGGATGTGCAGCTGTTCGTGCATCCGGCGCCGGAGCAGTTGTGGGCGCTCGTGGCGGAGGGCAGCCGGGTGTGGGAGAGGAGAGCGGGAGACCCTGATTTCGCGCAGGTGAGGGTGGGGTTGGGGAGTCAGGAGTTGGCGACCCCGCTGGTGGCTCCGGAGACCGCGCCGGTGGACGAGCTGGAGCCGTTGACGGCGGGGGCGTTGCGGCGGTTCCTGGCGGTGCACAGCACCGTGGACGAGTTGCCGATGGCGGTGTCGTTGCGGGCCTTCTATCACGTGACGGTGAGTGGGGAGGAGGCGTGCGTACGGGGGGAGGCGCGGGCTGTGGTGGGGGCGTTGGCCGCCCTGCACTCCCCCGCGGACCTGGTGGTGGCCGTCGCGGTGGGTGAGCGGGCCGGGGGTGAGTGGGAGTGGGTGAAGTGGCTGCCGCACGCGCAGGCGCGTGATGCGGGGGTGGCGGAGGACGGGGCGGGGTGCCGACGGCTGGTCGCCGGTGGGGTGGAGGAGTTGGAGCGGTTGTTGGGTGGGGTGCTGGAGGGGCGGCCCCGGTTCCGGGCGGACGGGGTGCCGTTGGTGGACCGGCCGCATGTGGTGGTCGTACTGGACGGGGTGACGGTTCCGGCGGGGTGTGCGCTGGCGGCTGCGGAGGGGCTTCAGGGCGTGACCGTGGTGGAGGTCGTGCCGGGTGAGCTGGGGGACGGGGATGCGCGGGGGGCGTTGTCCGTGGTGGTGGGGGGTGGGGTGCTGCGGTTGGAGTCGGGGTCGGGGCGGGCGGGTGACGCGGTCGCCTATGAGGGCGTGCCGGACCGGCTCGGGGTGGCGGCGGCGGAGGCCCTGGCCAGGCAGTTGGCGCCGTTGCGGATGCCGGTGGGGGTGGAGGCGGGTGAGCCGTTGCTGGCGGAGCTGGAGTTCGCGGATCTGCTGGAGCTGGGGGACGCCGGGGAGGTGGCGGTGGGCAGGACCTGGCGGGCGCGGCCGTCGGCGGACCGGTTGCGGGTGCCGATCGGGGTGGGCGAGGACGGGACTCCCGTACTCCTGGATCTGAAGGAGGCGGCGCAGGAGGGGATGGGGCCGCACGGGCTGTGCGTGGGGGCGACCGGGTCGGGGAAGTCGGAGCTGCTGCGGACGCTGGTGCTGGGGCTCGCGGTCACGCATTCGTCCGAGACGCTCAATTTCGTACTGGCGGACTTCAAGGGTGGGGCGACGTTCGCGGGGATGGCGCGGTTGCCGCACGTGGCGGCGGTCATCACGAATCTGGCGGACGACCTGTCGCTGGTGGACCGGATGGGGGATTCGATCCGGGGGGAGCTGAACCGGCGGCAGGAGTTGCTGCGGGACGCCGGGAACTTCGCGAACGTGCACGACTACGAGCGGGCGCGGGCGGCGGGGGCGCGGGCGGGCGGGGTGCCGCTCGTGCCGATTCCTTCGCTGGTGCTGGTGATCGACGAGTTCAGTGAGCTGTTGACGGCGATGCCGGACTTCATCGAGATGTTCGTCCAGATCGGGCGGATCGGGCGGTCGCTCGGGGTGCATCTGCTGTTGGCTTCGCAGCGGTTGGAGGAGGGGCGGCTGCGGGGGCTGGAGACGTATCTGTCGTACCGGGTGGGGCTGCGGACGTTCTCGGCGGCGGAGTCGCGGGCGGCGCTGGGGGTGCCGGACGCGTACCAGCTGCCGAACGTGCCGGGGTCGGGGTATCTGAAGCACGGCACGGACGAGCTGGTGCGGTTCAAGGCGGCGTACGTGTCGGGGGCGTACCGGAGTGCGGTGGGGGTGGGCGCCGCGAGTGCGGTCGGGGTGCGCGGGGCGAGGCGGGGGCCGGTGCGGTTCACGGCGGGTTGGGTGGGGGCGGGGGTGTCTCTGGGGGCTGACGGGGTTCCGGGGGCGGGTGAGGTGTATGGAGTTGTTCCCTCGCCTGCGCGGTCTCCCGAGGGCCATGGGCACCGTGAAGGGGAAGAAGGGGCAGCGGGGGACAAGGGGGACGCGGAGGGTGAGGCGCTGAGCGAGTCCGTGCTCGATGTGGTCGTGCGGCGGTTGGAGGGGCAGGGGCCCGAGGCGCATCGGGTGTGGTTGCCGCCGTTGGACTGTCCGCCCGCGCTGGACGCGTTGGGGGTGCAGGGGGCGGGGGCGCTGAGGGTCCCGCTGGGGTTCGTCGACAAGCCGTACGAGCAGCGGCGGGACGTGCTGATGAGGGACTTCTCCGGGGCGGCCGGGCACATGCAGATCGTGGGCGGGCCGCAGTCCGGGAAGTCGACGCTGCTGAGGACGCTCGTCGCGTCGTTCGCGTGGACGCACTCGCCTCGGGAGGTGCAGTTCTACGGGCTGGACTTCGGTGGGGGCGGGCTCGCGGCGGTGGCCGGGCTGCCGCACGTCGGGGGTGTCGCGTCGCGGCTCGATCCCGAGCGGGTGCGGCGGACCGTCGCCGAGGTGCACGGGGTGCTGGCGGCGCGGGAGGAGTACTTCAGGGCGGCGGGGATCGACTCCGTGGCGACGTACCGGGCGATGCGGGCGCGCGGCGGGAGGGAAGGGGGTACCTCCTGCTCGAACGAAGTGGAGAGCCTGGGGGAAGCCGAGCAGCCGTGGGGCGATGTCTTCCTGGTGGTGGACGGGTGGGGGAACTTCCGTACGGAGTACGAGGCGTTGGAGGGGGTGGTGGTCGACATCGCGGCGCGGGGGCTCGGGTACGGGGTGCACGTGGTCGTGACCGCTTCGCGTTCGATGGAGGTACGGGCGCAGCTCAAGGACCTCCTGATGAACCGGCTGGAGCTGCGGCTGGGCGACGTCATGGACTCGGAGATCGATCGGCGGGTGGCGGCGCAGGTTCCGGCGGGGGTGCCGGGGCGGGGGCTGACGCCGGAGAAGCTGCACTTCATGGGGGCGGTGCCGCGCTGCGACGGGGGCGGGTCGGGCGAAGGGCTCGCGGAGGCGACGGCGGAGCTGGTGCGGGAGGCCGGGAAGAGATGGGCGGGGGTGGCCGGGGCTCCTCCCGTACGGCTGTTGCCGAGGGAGTTGGCGGCGCGGGAGCTGCCCGGGGGCGGTGCGCGGCCGGGGGACGGGGTGGCCTTCGGGGTCGACGAGGACCGGTTGGAGCCCGTGTTCGCGGACTTCGAGCGGGACCCGTTCTTCCTGGTCTTCGGGGAGAGCGAGTCGGGGAAGACGAATCTGCTGCGGTTGCTGATCGGGCAGTTGAGCGAGCGGTACGGGGGTGAGGAGTGCAAGTTCTTCGTGATCGACAACCGGCGGGGGCTGCTCGATGCCACTCCCCCGTCGCATCTCGCGGAGTACGTACCGATGTCGCACTCCATGGACCACCACGTGGAGGCGTTGGCCGAGCTGATGCGGCGGCGCGCTCCTTCGGCGGACGTGACGGCGCGGGAGCTGAGGGAGCGGAGCTGGTGGGAGGGGCCGACGGTGTTCGTGGTGGTGGACGACTACGACCTCGTGTCGACGTCGAGCGGGAATCCCCTCTCCCCGCTGGTGGAGCTGTTGCCGTTCGCGCGGGACGTGGGCGTGCGGTTCGTGCTGGCGCGGAACACGGCGGGGGCGAGCAGGGCGGCGTACGAGCCCTTCGTGCAACGGATGGTGGAGCTGGGGGCGCAGGGGGTGGTGCTGTCCGGTGATCCGAACGAGGGGGATGTGTTCGGGGGTGTGCGGCCGAGGGTGCTGCCGGTGGGGCGGGGCGTGGCGGTGTCTCGGAGGAGGGGGGTCTCGTTGGTGCAGACGGGGTGGGTGGGGTGAGGGCCTCGGACTGCGGGCTTTGGGCTTCGGGTTTCGGGCTCCGGGTTTCGGCTCCGGGTTTCGTCCACCGCCTGCTACGAGTCGACGGAGAGGGGTGCCCGCGAATGGCGTGGGACGAGTGGGAGCGGATCAAGGGTGAGGTCGCGGGCACCGGGGGCTCCGGAGGGATGCGGCTGAACTCGGCGCCGGGCGGGGGCGGAGGCGGGGGCGGGGACGGGGACCTGAGGGTTAGTCAGCAGGAGCTGGCGGCGATCGGGGGCCATGCGTTCCAGCTGTTCCAGCGGCTCGGCAAGGAGGGGCGCGGACCGGTGGCCGCGACCCTCGCGGCGGCACGGGACCTGAGTGGGCAGGAGTTCGCGCTCGGGGGTGCCTTGCAGCGGGTGCAGGAACGGTGGGGGCAACAGGTGCGGTCCCTGGTGGACGCGTGCGGGCACATCTCGAACGGCCTCGATGCGGCGCAGAAGATCCACAGGAGCGACGAACATTTCGTGGCGCGGACCGTCAGCTCCATCGCGCAGCTCACCACCGCCTTCGACGAGGAAGCCGAGCGGCGCCGATGAAGCTGGAAGCGTTGCGGCACGGGAATTTCGCCGCGCTTGACGATGCCGTACGCGAGTGGGCGCAGGTGGTCCGGCGGTTGAAGGTGCTGGAGCAGGAGGCCCGGGAGGGGCTGAAGGGGCGGGCGGAGCGGGCGCGGTGGGCCGGGGTCGCGGCGGGGGTCACGCGGGAGTTCGTACGGAAGACCGCCGGGGAGTTCGGGGATGCGCGGACGCAGGCGACGAGCATTCACAACGTCCTGCGGGACACCCGGGACGAGTTGGTCAGGCACCGGGAGGAGCTGAAGCGGGCGATCGAGCGGGGGGCGGCGAAGCGGCTGGGTGTGGTGGGGACGGCCGGGGGCGGTTTCAAGGTGCTCGCGAACGCTCCGTGTACGCCGGGTGAGACCGGGGCGGAGAAGGCCGCGCGGGAGAAGGCCGCTGAGAGGGAGAGTGCGGCGCTGCGGGACGAGTTGCAGCGGATCCTGAATGCGGCGACGGAGAGCGACACGTCGGCGGACAGGGTGCTGAGGGCGCTGGTGGCGCAGGCGGAGCGGGGGTTCGTGGCGGGGGTGGCGTACGGGGATCGAGACGGGGCGGCGGCGGCCCTGCGGGAGGCGGATGTGATGGCGGCGATCCTGCGGAAGGGGCGGGGGGCGGGGCCGGAGGAGTTGGAGTCCTTGAAGGCTGGGCTGAAGAAGTACGCGTCGGACCCGCTCTTCGCGGAGCGGTTCGCGGTGGGGGTGGGGGCGCGGGGTTCGCTGGACTTCTGGGCCGGGCAGGCCCGCTTCGAGGACGACCACGAGTTGCAGAAGTACCTGGGGCTGACGTTGGCGGAGGCGACCCGGTCCGACAGTCCGCAGATGCGGCAGTGGGAGCGGGACATGATCGGTCTGGGGGACGAGGCGATCGGGGCGGGGCGCCGGGAGGCCATGGGGTTCCAGGTCATGAGCAACCTGATGCGGTGGGGGCAGTACGACAACGAGTTCCTGAAGGGGTACGGGGCGGAGCTCATCCGGGTGGAGAAGGAACTCGGCGAGAACGGGCGGGAGTCGGCGGAGGACATCTGGGACGACTCCCTGCCACTGAACCGGAGCGGGACGGATGCGGGGCACGATCCGATGACGGGGTTCATGCAGGCGCTGTCGAAGAGTCCGGAGGCGGCGACGGAATTCTTCAACGGGTCGTTCGTGACGGCGGATGAGGATCACGAATTCTGGGTCGATGAGGAGGATGAGGATAAGGGGAGGGAGGCGCTGAGCAATTTTCAGTACCTTTTCGAGGAGCGGGACTGGCCGGTGACGCACCATTCGGACGGGACGGAGAGTTTCGCGGGGCCGGACTTCATGGCGTGTGCGGTGGAGGCGGCGGCGACGGGGAGGGTGGCGGGAGAGGGGGGCGATCGGGTGATCGCGCACACACCGGGTCAGGCTCGGATCATGGAGTCACTGGTGACGTCGATCTCCGAGGACGGGAATCGATTGACGGATCGGGAATACATGGCGGACAGCATTGGCAGGGTCGCTGTCGACTATCTTCCGGACATCAGCCGAGCCTTGTCTGACGATACGTACGGCAGCACGAACGTGTTGTACCCCGTGAGCGGCACAGCAGCCGAGTTGAGTCACCTCGACACGACGCGCTTCCTTTTCAATCTGGGCCAGACACCTGAGGGCAATGCCCAGCTGCATTACGGTCACAAGGTCTACATGGGCAGCCTGATGGACTACCACCTGAAACCGAGTACACCAGAGGATTTGCGCTATCCCTACCCACCGGAAAGGACCATCACTGATATTTCCCACCGAGCCGGGGAGATCAGCGGCACCTTGTCCTACGGACGCCAGGAGGCGCTCTTGGGAACTGCCCGAGCGACAGACAAAGAGTTCAGTGATGCGCTGAGCAACAATAAGGCGGCAATTTCTGGTGCGGTGGGAATCGTCACCGGAGCAGGAGCCACCTTCATCGCGTCCCCACTTGGCGGGGCGGTCGCAGGCGGCGGGGCCGCGGCGCTCACCGGGATGGTGATCGAGTATGTAGGGCAGCAGATCGAGTCGGAGGATTTGAAATCCGCGGGCAGGAATTCCGGAGCGATTTGGGAGAACGATTTCGACTCTGCGAATAAGGTGGCGCAAAAAGCCGCAGTGCTGGCTACGGAGACTCACATCAGCAACCCTCAAGGGAAGCCCGCCGATTGGGCCCTCAACGGTTTCCAGAGTGGCTACAAGAGTGCAGAGAGCGACACTTCAAGAATGGCCGACGACCTCACCACCGAGATCTCATCCTAAAAGGGCTTCCCTATGTACCAGCTCCAGCGGCTTCCGCGAGTTCGCCCGGCGGTCGCCATCGTTTCGTTGGTCTTCGCGCTGTCCGCCTGTTCCGGGGAAGGGGCGAAGAGGGAGTACGCCACACCCGACCGCCTGTGCGGCACCGCTCTCCGCACCTCGCTGCTCGACCCCTTCCTGCCGGGAGGCAAGCAAATCGACGTACGCCTGGCGGACACGGGGGTCATCGGCATGCGCCGTTGCAACGTCACCGTCGACGGCGAGAAGACCATGGCACTGTCGACCGTGTGGTCCAGTCCCGGAACTGCCGTCTCCCAGATCTCCGCAAGTTGGCCACGCATCGATGTGAGCGAACACGTGGCCAAGGACGGATCGCACTCCTACTCGGAAGAGGGTGGCGTCAGCAAGGTCTCCTGCCCCAGGCCGGACAAGACTTGGCGGGACGCACCGGGCCAACTCTTCGTCGTCGTATACGCGCTGAACACCACGCCTGAGAACGAGCAGAAGATGAGGGAACTGGTGACCGGCTACGCCCGAGCCGTCGGCGTGGCGGACGAGTGCAACTGACATCTCCCAACCGCAATGTGGCCCCCGGCATCCTGCGCAGGGGGCCACACGTGGGTCCGCGAACTACATAAAGCCCTGCGCAGCCCTCCTGTCCCCCTCCCGGTAAGCCGGGGCCGCCTCCTGGACCGCGCGGGAGATCTGGAGCAGGGAGGTGTGGATGGCCTTGGCTTCGCGGTCCCATTGGGATTGGGCCATGTTGTACGCCTCGCGGGCGTCGCCCGACCAGAGTTCCGAGACCGAGGCGATCTTGGTCTTGATCGCTTCGAGGCTCTCGTCGAGGTGGGCGGCCTGGGCCTTGATCGTGCGGGCCGCCTCGTCCAGGGCCGCGTACGTGACCAGCATCGTGCCGTCGTTGGGGGGCATGAAGGTGCGTGCTCCTTGGGTGGTGGTGGGTTATGGGTCAGTAGCGGGAGAAGGAGGAGGTGGGGGTGGAGGGCGGGGCTGCGGGGCCGTCCGCGTAGCCCGGGGTGACGTCGATTCCGCGCATGGCGGCCAGGACGTCGTCCTCCGTGTCGCCCGAGATCGTGCGGGCCGCCGCGATCGCCTCCTGGAACTTCAGCAGGAGCTTCCCGATGCGGACCATGTTCTGGTTGATCTGCGCCTGCTTCGCGTTGAACGCACCCGCCCCGATGCCCTTCCACTGGCCTTCCAGGGCGTCGATCGTGGCGTGCAGTTTGTGGAGCTGGCCCTTCACGCTCTCGAAGTTCCGGCTGAGTTCCGTCTGGAGTTGCGCCAGCGCGACTCCGTTGACCTTCTGGACTGCCATGGGTGGGTCCTCCTCAGTGGGGGTGCGTGGTTGGGGGGCCGGTGATGACTGCGGGGTTGGCGGCCGGGCCCGCCGAGGTCCAGGTCTCGCTGTCCTCCGTGGCGCGGTTCGGGGGTGGGGCCGGGCGGCGTCCGGTCCTGGGGTTGGTGGGCTGCGTGCGGACCAGGCCCGCGCCGCCCTGGGTGAAGGCGGGGCGGGTGGTGGGTGACGCTGCCCAGGTGGGGGTGCCGCCCATCACGCCCGGGATGCCCGTGAGGGGCCGGGGAGCGGACGTGGGTGCGCCGGGCCGCCCGGTGGTGGACGGCGTCGTGGTTGCCGCGCCGTACGCGGTGGACGGTGCGGGGGTGGTCGTGCGGTTGCCGGTGCCCGGGGCGCCCGTCGAAGCCCCGCCCCGTGCGGTCGAGGCCAGCGGGAGTCCGCCCGAGATCGCCCCGAGCTGAGTGGGGGGCGGGCCCAGTGGCGGGGCCGTGGAAGGAGCCGGGCCCTGGGGCTGCGGGGGTGAGGGGTGGGGTGCCGTCGGCGGATGGGCTCCGGGGGCCAGGCTGTTCAGTTCCATGGTCGTCGCCGTCGGGCGGGTGGTGGGTACGTCCGTCGTGTGCGGCGCACCCGGCAGGCCGGGCGGCGTGGGTGCCCACTGCGGGCGCGGGGCGGCCGGGTGAGTGTGGCTCCGGGTGGGTTCGTCGATTCCCGTGGGGGCGGGCGGGGCGTGGGCTCCTGCCGTACTGGGGGCGTGCCCAGCGGATCCGCCCGTGCCACCCGCGTCTCCCGGGCTGCCCATGCCTCCCGTGCCTCCCATGCCGCCCGCCGCCGCCGTCGGCCTCGGTACGTCCGCCCTCAGGTCCGAGTCGAAGCGGGGTGGTTCCGCCGCCGCCAGGTTCGCGCCCGCCACCGCGTAGTGGGAGGCCAGCCTGTTAAGTTGGGTGAGTGCCTCCTGACGGTTCAGGTCGGCCGGTGAGCCGGGCAGGGCGAGCGGTTCCGTTTCCGGTGTCGTACTGCGTGGGGGCATGGAGTTGCGTACGGAGGCCAGGCCCGTCGCCGCCTGCTCCAGTTGGTCGGCGACGACCCGTGCGTACGTGCCCAGGTCGTCCGCGTGGTTCGCCAGGCGGGTGCCGAAGCGGCGGAATTCCGTGCCCGCTTCGCCCTTCCACTCCACCGCTGCCAGGCGTTGGCGCAGCTCGTGGGCCGCCTCCGTGAAGGACTCCCGCACGTCCGCGAGGGCGTATGCCGCACCTGCGACGGCCCGTGGGTTTCCTGCCTCGACGAGGTCGATCATCGTGTTCAGGCGGTGGGTCTCGAAGCTGCCGCTGCCAGCGGTCATGCGTCGGCCCGCCGTTCCGGACCCGGCCCCGGGACCGGACCCGGCCCCGCTTCCGCTTCCGCTTCCGCTTCCGCTTCCGTACGGGAGCGGATGGACCAGAAGCGGTGGCGTTGGGCTTCCTCCAGGTTGTCGAAGCCGACCTCGGCTCCGTGCACCGCGATCGAGAGGGACTCGATCTGCTCGGTGAGGGAGCGGGAGAGCGTCACCAGGCCCCTGTGCACCCGGCGGTAGTGCGCGTACAGGTCGTCGGCTTCGGGGAAGGCGGTGCCCGGCGCGCCCAGGTCGGCGCGGGCGAGGCGGGGGGTCGCCAGTTTCCCCGGGCCTGCGGGGCCGTCCTCGAAGGCGGCGAGCATCGCGTGCACGCGGGTGCGGAAGCGGCGCAGGGCGTCCGCGCCCCGGGCGAGGTCGCCGCCCGGGGCGGTGGGGGCGGGGGTGCGGTCTCCGTCGCGCACAGGGCTCCTTTCGTCGTGCGGGGGTCTCCATGAGGTGGGCTCCGTGGAGCTCCGTGGAGTGGGCCGTGCGGTGTGCTGCTGATCGGTTGAGCGTGCCATCGGACCGGGTCGCGGGATGCGTTCAAGTCGCTGGTCAGGGGCGGTGGTTGGGGCGTGCTGCCGTAGCGGGTGGGCGGTGTCGTGGGCCGTATTGCGACACGCGTTCAGGGGGTGGTGTCGGGTCCGGGTGGCGTGGGTGTCCGCCGTCCGCGACGGCGTGCGTCCCGTACCGCCACCGCCGTGCCCGCCAGCGCGGCGAGGGCGACCGTGCTGCCCGTGAGGACGTAGAGAGACAGTCGTACGGTGCGTTCCTGAGGGGTCTCGCCGGTCGGGGCGTGGAGTGGCGTGGGGGCCTCCGCACGGGGGCGGTCCCAGGTGGCGACGGGGTGGTCGCCGGGACGGGCGTCGTCGGTCAGGGCGCGGAGGGGGTCGGCGACGCCCCAGCCGAGGAGGGGGTCGGGGCCCGGGGACGACCGTTCGGCGGTCTGCTGGATCTGCGTGACGATCTGCGCTCCCGTCCAGTTCCGGTGCTTGCCCTTGACGAGGGCGGCGAGTCCTGCCACGTACGGGGCGGAGAAGCTCGTGCCGCTGTCGGTGCAGTGGCCGCCGCCCGGGACGGTGGACACGATGTCCGTACCGGGGGCGGCGATGCCGACGAAGGGGCCGGTCTGGGAGAAGTAGGCGCGTTCGTTGTCGCGGTCGGAAGAGGCGACGGCGAGGACGCCCCGGTAGGAGGCGGGGTAGGTCGGCTTCGCCTCGCCGTCCGCCCCGTCGTTGCCTGCGGAGGCGATGACGACGACCTTGGCCGCGAGGGCCTTGAGCACCGCCCTCTCCAGCACCGCCGGGTTGGCGGTGTTCGCCGTGTCCTGGGAGATGTTGATGATGGCGGCGCGCTGGTCCACGGCGTGCCCGATGGCGTCCGCCAGCTTCTCGGGAGTCCCCGTGCCCTCGGCGTCGTTCTGGTCGATGGGGATGATCGTGGCTTCGGGGGCCAGGCCGACGAAGCCCGTTCCCGGGTGCGGGCGGGCGGCGATGATTCCGGCGACCTTGGTGCCGTGGCCGACTTCGTCATGGGTGCCGTCGCGGGCCCCCGAGGGCAGGAAGCTGCGGCCCGCGCCCTGGTCCACCGCGTCGGTGAGCTGGGGGTTCCTGACGTCCACTCCCGTATCGATCACCGCGACCCGGACGCCTTTCCCCCGCGAACCCGACCGGTGCCAGATCTCGGCCAGTTGGAGGCGTTGCAGGGGCCAGGGGCGGCCCCCGTACGGCTTCCCGCCGAAGGCGCACAGGCCCGGGTCGGCCCCGGCATCCGACTGGCCACGGGCCTGGGCGGAGGGAAGGCAGAGAACGGCGAGCGTGATGGCGGCGGCGCAGCGGCGGAGGGTGGTGCCGTACGCGTCCCGGGCGCGCTTCACGGGCCCTGGACCTGTACCGCCGCGCCCGTCGACAGGCGTGGGCCCGTCGGGAGGAGCGAGGACCAGGCTTCCGGGATCGGGGCGTGGGGGCCGGTTCGGTAACCGAGGAGTTCCATCGCGCTCTGCGGCTGCCCCTTGCCCGCCGTCGGGGAGGGGGCGTCGCGGTAACCCGCGTCACCGGGTTCGGCGATGCCCTTCGTCTGGATGGTGTGGCGCAGGCCCGCCTCGGTGGCGAGGAAGACGGGGCCCAGGTCGGTGCGGGCGCCGCTGAATTGGCGGAAGAGCTGGCCGGAGCCGGGGGTGACGTAGGCGGAGGTGGCGCTGCCGGGGAGGGGGTGGGGGAAGTCCGGGCCGGACCAGACCGTGAGGGTGGTGCGGCCGGTCGAGCGGTTGACGGAGTGGAGGACGGAGCAGACGACGCCATGGGAGGGGTGGGTGGCGGAGGGCCCGAGCGTGGGCCAGCGTTCGCTTCCGGGCGGGCGGAACGGGGCTCCCGGTGTGAGGTCGTAGACCAGCCGGGAGTCGTCGCCGGGTGGGGGTTGCGGCACCTTCCCGCTGCCGAGCAGGAGCATGGCGATGAAGTCCGTGACCGGCGCGACCCGGTCCGCGAGGACGACGTAACGCTTGATGCGGCCTCCCTCGGGGCCCTTCAGGAGGGTGCCCACCCGACCGAGGTCCGGCCTCGGCCCACGGACCCGCGAGGGACCGTCCGCACCCTTCACCGTGGGCATCTCGATGGGCGAACCCCTGTGGAGCGTCTTGAGCCACTCCTTCGAAACCCGGTGCGGTACCTCGCCGGTGCCGACGAGCAGCTTCATCAGACGCTCGTTCTCGTGGTTCACGGGGTACGAGGTCCCCGTCGCGTCCACCACGTAGTGCGCGGCAGGGTCGTCCGTGTCCCGTACGTACAGGAGCTGGCCGCCCCGCAGCACGTGCCGCCCCTCCACCTGCCGGGCGTCCCGGCCCGCGAGGACGAACACCGCCGTCCGCACCGCCTGGCCGCCGGGCTCCGCCCGGTCGCAGACCGCCCAGGGCCTGGGCTTCGTCACCTCCGACTCGGTCGGCAGACGGTCCGGCGCGTACGGGATGCCGACGGTCGCGCCGCGCAGGAGGGGGCTTTCGTCGATGGTCGTGTCGGCGACCTTGATGACGCTGCCCTCGGCGTCGGGGACGAGGAGCCGGGCGGATGCCATGTTCAGGACGGGGTGGAGCTTGGGCCTGCCCTTCGTCTTCAGCACCACGTAGCGGGTGGTGGACGGGGTCGCGACGATGACGTGCCTGTACGGCACGTCCCAGTCCCTGGGCGCGACCGGGCTCAGCAGCCCCCACGCGGCGCAGCCCGCCAGGCCCACCGCCCCGGCCAGCAGTCCCGGCAGGACGGCTCGCAGGGGACGCGGGGCGCCCTCCTCCGAGCCTGTCGGGCTGGGGTGCAGGAACTGTGCGACCAGCCTCCGCTTCGCGAAGACGTACGCGTTGAGTTCGTCTCGTCGTGATGCCATCGGGCTGCCGCCACTCTCCCCCGGTCGCCGCTTCCGGACCCCTTTCCGTACGCCACGGACCGCGACTTCGGTCACTCACAGCTCAGATAGGGTGAACGCTCCGTCAACTCCCTTACGGAAGCGGGGGTTACGGCCGCAGGAGTCGGTACGGCGATCGGGGCGAGGGTGCGGGGACTCAACAGGTCTTTCGGAGTACGGGAGTTGGCGCTCTGCGAAGGTGCGCTCGCGGTGGCTGCGGCGGGCGTGACGGGCGGCTCGGCGTGGCTGGGGCCGGGGGTCGCGGCCGGTGCCGCAGGGGTGGCACTGGTCGTGCTGCGCAGGCGCGGCCGGAGTGCGGTCGGGTGGCTGGGGGTGGCGGCGAGGTTCCGCGCGCGGGGTCGGGTCAGGGAGGCCGGGGCGGATTCCGCTTGCGGGGTGCCTGGGTTGCGTTCGTACGCGTACGAGAGGCGAGGTGGCGCGGGGGGCCGGGGTGGCGTCGGGATGGTCGGGGACGGGACGTTCCTGACGGCGTTGGTACGGGTCGAAGCCTCCGGTACGGGACTGCGCCCGGCGGGCGGCGCGGTGGAGTTGCCGTTGGGGATGCTGGCGGAGGCCCTGGAGGTGGACGACGTGGTGCTGGCGTCGGTGCAGGTGGTGCAGCAGGTGCGAGGGGTTCCGGCGGTTGGGGGTGCGCCTGCGGCGCGGGCCACCTGGGTGGCGTTGCGACTGGAACCCGGGCTGTGCCCCGAGGCGGTGGCCGCGCGCGGGGGCGGGCTCGGTGGGGCGCAGCGGTGCCTGGTGCGGGCTGCTGATCATGTGGCGAGCAGGTTGAAGGGGGCGGGCGGGTTGCGGGCGGTGGTGCTGGATCGGGAGGGGGTGGACGCGGCGGTGGACGCGGCGGCCGGTGGGCGGGCCGGGGGCACGGGTGCCGGGGCCGGGGACACGGGGGCCGGGGACAGCACCGGCGAGTCGGTGCGGATGTGGCGCGACGGCACGGGGCTGGCGCACACCACGTACGCGGTCGGGGGCGACCTGCGTGACGCCGTCGCATCGGTTGCGGCCCTGCCCGGTGGTTCGGGCCTGACAGCCACCGTGAGCCTGGTGTTCCGCCACCGCCTCGCTCGGGGTTCGGCGGGCGCGGCGGGCCATCTCCGGGTCAGCGCTGCGGGTGAGGTCGAACTCATCGCGGCACAGCGGGAGTTGGGGCGGCTCTCCCGGGCCGCTCGACTGGATCTCGTACGGATGGACCGGGAGCAGGTTCCCGGGCTGTTCGCCACCCTGCCGCTCGGCGGTGCGCGGTGAGGGGCTTGTTCGGGGCGCGCAGGGCCCGCCGCTCGGGCGTGCCGGGCGGCGGCGCGGCCTGGAGCGTGTCCGTCGGGGGCGACGGGGTTCCGGTGGGGGTCGACCGGGAGGGGCGCGTGCTGCTGCTCGGGGTGCACCGGGCGGTTCCGTACGACGTGCTGCTGATCGGCGGGGTGTGGACGGCGCAGGTGCTCGCGGCGCGGGCGGCCCGGGGCGGTGTGCGGGTGGCGGTCGAGACGGCGCGGGCGCGGCTGTGGGCGGGGGTCGCGGAAGGGGTCGGCGCGGAGGTGTTCGGGGTCGGGCGGGTGCCGGTGCTCGGGGCGGGCGAGGGGCGTCCGGCTCTCGTCGTACGGGACTGCGGGATGCGGCCGCCGCGTGGGCGGGTGGTGCCCGCGCCCTGGCAGTCCGTACTGACGCTGCTGCCGTACGTGAGTCCGGTGGCGCCCGGGCTCGTACGCGGCGCGGCGCTCGTCGGCGTGCAACAGGTCTCGCCGCAGGAGGCGGAGCGGTTGGGGCGGCTGCTGGACCTGACACCGGAGGAGCGCGAGGCCCTGCCGGGTCTGGGTGACGGGGTCACGCTGTGGTGTGCGGGCGGGGCCGAGCGGCAGTGGGTGGCGACCGTGCCGGACGGGGCTGCGGAGGTGGGGCTGGTGGGGCCGCCCCGACGAATGGACCTCGTGGGGCAGGAGGGTTGAGCCGGAGGAGGCGGGAGGGAGGAAGGGGCGGCCGACTCCCGAGTGCGGCCCCTGCCTCTTGCACGAACGGGACAATGGCGCAATCCCCCTCCCGCACATCGGGCACCATGGCCTTGGCAACGGCGCCCGTGAGGGCGACGGTTGAGTCGAGCGGAAGTGACGAAGGGGACAACCGGTATGGGAACTCAGCAGGAGAAGGACGAGCTCTACGCCCTCGACATCTCGGACGTGGAGTGGCTCGGTGCGCCGGGCACCGAGGACGCCGAGGAGCGGGTGGAGATCGCGTACCTGCCCGAGGGCGCGGTCGCGATGCGTTCGTCGACGGACCCCGGCACGGTGCTGCGGTACACCGAGGCGGAGTGGACGGCGTTCGTCCTGGGGGCGCGCGACGGGGAGTTCGACCTGACGTAGTCGTGGGCGGGGTCGGAGTTCGCAGTGGGGCGGTCGCCGGGGCGGTTCCGGGGGCCGCTCCGCCGTATGGGGCCGAGCGGGGACGGCGGAGCCATGACGCATGACACAGGTGTCGACACCTGATTGTTGGGAAGCGTGCCGGGGCAAGGGACGCAGGTCAGCTTCCGTACGGAGATGTCGAGTTGTGACCGATTTGACGGTGACGGAGTGACGCCACGGGGTCACTTGTGGGCGTCAAGTGGCGTCGGAGGCGCGGTTCGTCGGGTGAACGGGCCTGCCGTGCGGACAGTGGCGACGACTAGGCTGACGCACGGGCCCGGCAGGCGCACCCGCTCCGCAGGCGCGGAGCGGTCGGCAGACCGGCCGTGCGCCCGTACACGCAGGACACGGGGAAGCGCCGAGCGGATCGGACGACGGAAACGGTCACCCCATCCACCACGCACGGCACGAGGGTGCTCGACCACAGCAGGAGGCAGTGTGAACAGCGAGCGGGACGAGATCCGCGAGGGCTGGAACGTGCCCGTCAGCCCGCCCGTCGAGGAGTCGCCCGACGCGGAGGCCGACCGGACGGGCGAGTTCACCATCGACTACACCCCGCCCGCCTGGTACACGCAGAACGCGGGCGCGTCGGGCGCGTCGGGCGCGTCGGGCTCGCCGGGTGCGTCGGGCGCGTCGAGTGCATCGGGCGCGTCGAGTGCGGATTCCG
This sequence comes from Streptomyces sp. NBC_00237, assembly GCF_026342435.1. Taxonomy (NCBI): domain Bacteria; kingdom Bacillati; phylum Actinomycetota; class Actinomycetes; order Kitasatosporales; family Streptomycetaceae; genus Streptomyces; species Streptomyces sp. NBC_00237. Next base: position 1,519,403 of record NZ_JAPEMT010000002.1, read on the forward strand.
GGGAGGCGGCGGGCGCGGACCCGGATTCTGCCGCCCTTGCGGGTGCGGGCTCGGTGCCCTCTTCTGCGGGCTCGGCGCCCTCTCCTTCGGGCTCGGCGTCCTCTTCGGAGAGCGTCGCGGAAGCCTTCGGGAACGGGGATCTGGAGAGCGGTGCGACCATGCGCTTCTCCCCCGCCGCCCTGAAGCGGGAACTGGCCGAGCTGGCCACCGCGGAGGAGGCGCAGGCGGGCGGGACGGCTGCCGACGGCGGTGACGGTCAAGCAGCTGTGGCCCTGGGTGCGGAGCCGGAAGCCGAAACCGAAGCGGACACCGGTTCCGCCAGTTCCGTCGAGTCCACCGAGGGGCCGCTTTCCGGGGTGTCCGACATTCCCGGCTCAACCTCCGTGCAGGGCGCGGCAGTTGTCGCCCCGGACGCGGACGCGGCCTCCGACACGGACTCCGCCGCAAACTCCGAGGAGCCCCGCGACCTCGTGCCGAGCACGTTCACGCTGGACGCCCCCGACGAGGACGACGACGCCCCGCGCGATTCCGTCCCCCACAGCTTCCTCTCCGAGGATTCCGACACGGATTCCGCCCGTACGGACAAGGAGCACGACGCGGACGACTTCGCGCTCGGCGGCTCCGTTTCCGATGCCGTGGCGGCCGACTCCGGTACGGCGACACCTGCGGCATCCGAGGAACCCGAGGCGCCTGAGGACGGCATCACCGACGCCGTACCCGGGCACGCCCCCGAGGACCGGCCCGCCCTCTCCGGTGCGGACGAGCCGCAGGACACCCCGCCCTCCGGCGGCCCCGCCCTCCAGCCCTGGACCTCTCCGGCGCCCGCACAGGGCAACCTGCCGCCGCTCCCGCCGTCCTTCCGGCCCGCAGCGCCCTCCACCGCCCCGCAGTGGCCCGCTCCGGCACCGGTGCCGTCCGCCTGGCCCGCGCCCGCACCGTCGAGCGAGACCTCGGGGCAGCGCCCGCAGGGCTCCTCCGGATTCCCCGAGGACGCCGTGGTGCCGCAGCAGGGCGGTTACGGATTCCCCCAGCCGGACGTCAACTCCGTTGCCCCGCAGGGTGGTTACCCCGCACCGCAGCAGCCGGGCCTGGGCGCGCCGCAGCCCCTCCCCGGGCTTGCTCCGCAGAGCGGGTTCCCCGAGCCTTCGTTCGGGGCTCAGCCCCCGCCGCCGGCGCCCGGCGCGGATTCGGGCCCGACCCCGTTCCCGCAGGAACCCGCACCCGCACCCACATCGGCCCCCGCCCCGGATGCTTCGGCAGGCGGCTACGGATTCCCCCGGCCCGACGCTCCCGCGACACCGCAGAGCGGGTACGGATTCCCCCCGCCCGGCGCGGCTCCGGCAGCCCTGCCCCCTGCCACGCCCGGCGCACCCGGTGTACCCGGCGCGCCCGTCGCACCCGAGGCCGTGCACCCACAGCCGCCGTTCGCCGCGCAGGCCGCCGCCCCGGGCGCGCCCGACACCCCTGCAGGCCCCGGCGGGTACGGATTCCCGCAGCCGCAGCATCAGCCGCAGCCCGCCAACTCCGGTGACCCATTCCCTGGTTCGGCCGCGCCGCTGCCGATCCCCGGAGCCCCGGAAGCCCCTGCGGACCCGAGCACCCCCGCCCCGGCCCAAGGCGGCTACGGCTTCCCGCACCCCGGCGGGCCCGACGCCCCGGGTGCTCCCGCCCAGGGCGGCTACGGCTTCCCCCACCCCGGCGGGCCCGACGCCCCGGGTGCTCCCGCCCAGGGCGGCTACGGCTTCCCCCACCCCGGCGGGCCCGACGCCCCGGGTGCTCCCGCCCAGGGCGGCTACGGCTTCCCCCACCCCGGCGGGCCCGACGCCCCGGGTGCTCCCGCCCAGGGCGGCTACGGCTTCCCCCACCCCGGCACGGCCGCACCCCAGCCCTCCGTACCGCAGCAGCAACAGCAGCCGCACGCCCAACCCCAGCCCCAGCCCCAGCCCCACCCTCAGCCCGAGGCACCTCAAGCCCCGGCAGCCCCGGCCCAGCCCTCCGCCTCCCCCGTCGACCCCCGGACCGGCGCCGCCTGGCCGTCCCCCGTCGCGCCCGACCAGCGGCAGGCCGCGCACGCCGGTGCGCCCCTCGGGTACACGGCGGCCGTCGAGCTGTCCTCCGAGCGGCTCCTGCGCAACAACAAGCAGAAACCCAAGAGCAGCCGCAACCCCTCCGCCGGGTCCCGCTTCAAGTTCGGCGGCAAGAAGGAGGAGGCCGAGCGGCTGCGCAAGCTGGAGCTGATCCGCACCCCGGTGCTGTCCTGCTACCGCATCGCGGTCATCTCCCTCAAGGGCGGCGTCGGCAAGACCACGACGACCACCGCTCTCGGCGCGACCCTCGCCACCGAACGCCAGGACAAGATCCTCGCCATCGACGCCAACCCCGACGCCGGTACGCTCGGCCGCCGTGTGCGGCGCGAGACCGGGGCGACGATCCGCGACCTCGTCCAGGCGATCCCGTACCTCAACAGCTACATGGACATCCGGCGGTTCACCTCGCAGGCGCCGTCCGGCCTGGAGATCATCGCCAACGACGTCGACCCGGCCGTCTCCACGGCCTTCAACGACGAGGACTACCGGCGCGCGATCGACGTGCTCGGCAAGCAGTACCCGATCATCCTCACCGACTCGGGCACCGGTCTCCTCTACAGCGCGATGCGCGGAGTCCTCGACCTGGCCGACCAGTTGATCATCATCTCGACGCCGTCCGTGGACGGTGCGAGCAGTGCGTCCACGACACTCGACTGGCTCTCGGCGCACGGGTACGCGGAGCTGGTGCAGCGTTCGCTGACCGTCATCTCCGGGGTGCGCGAGACCGGCAAGATGGTGAAGGTCGACGACATCGTGCAGCACTTCGAGCAGCGCTGCCGGGGTGTGGTCGTGGTGCCGTTCGACGAGCACCTGTCGGCGGGCGCGGAGGTCGACCTCGACATGATGCGGCCGAAGACGCGCGACGCGTACTTCCACCTCTCCGCGCTGGTCGCCGAGGACTTCGTACGGGCGCAGCAGGCGCAGGGACTGTGGACGGCGGACGGCAACCCGCCGCCGCACCTGGCCCCGCCGATGCCGGGTCAGCAGGTCCCCGGGCAGGTACCGGGCCCGTACCAGCAGCCGTACGCTCCCCAGCCCCAGCCGGGCCAGCCCGGTCAGCCGGGTCAGCCGCAGCCCGGTCAGCCCCAGCCCGGCCAGCACTGGCAGCAGCCCCAGCCCGGCAACCCCGGCGAGCAGCCGGGTCACCCCGGTCAGCCCGGCCAACAGGCCCCGCAGCCCGGCCAGTTCGCGCCCGGCCAGCAGCCCCAGCCCCAGCCCGCTCAGCAGTGGCAGCAGCCCCAGTCCCCCGGCGGCTGGCAGCAGCCCCAGGCACCGCAGGGCCCGTACCCGGACCAGAGCCAGACCCCCGGGCAGCCGGGTCAGCCGGGTCAGCCCCCGTTCTCGCAGGTCCAGTTCACCGGACCCGGTCAGCCCGCGCCCCAGACCCAGTTCCCGGCCCCGGGTCAGCCGGGCCACCCCGGGGCGCAGCCCCTCCCCGGCCAGGCACCGGCCCCGTACGCCGCCCAGCCCCAGCCCATGCCTCAAGCGGGACAGCCCGACCCCGAGAACCACCCCGCCGCCCCGCCCGCCGAATGGCCCCAGCAGCAGCCTCCGCAGGCACCGCCGGCCCCTCAGCAGTAGGGCGTCAAGGGTATAGACCAATGAGGGCCCGCAGTACGGTCGCACGCCGACCGCGCTGCGGGCCCTCCGCCTGTCCGCAGCCGCACCCGCACCCGCCCTCCCGAACCGCCCTCCCGGGAGCGCACACCCTCTCCGTGCCGTCTATTCCCGCAGCCCACACGGCAGTTGACACGCCGTAGACATGCCGTTGACACGTCCTGAACGGCGCTGGTAGACCTTCGCCACACCACTCCGCCGATGCAAGATCCAGTGACGCGCAAGTGACGACGCGAGGGCTCCCTCCATGGACACTCAGGGCACCACGACCGGCTCCACCCCCCACTCCCCGCCACCGCCCCCCTCCCGCCCCCGGGCCGCCCGCCGTTCCCGGGCCGCCCGACGCCTCCTGGCGACCGGCGCGGCGGCCTTCGCCCTGCTGGCCACGGCCGCGACCCCGCCGACCACGGCCGCAGCCGGGCCGAAGGTCCAGGTACCCGCACAGGAACAGGCACAGGCACAGGCCAAGGCCGACTCCCGGTCCCTCACCATCGCCGTCACGCAGAGCGTGGACTCGCTCAGCCCGTTCCTGGCCACGAAGCTCGTCAGTACGACCGTTCACCGGCTCGTGTACGAGTACCTGACGAACTACGACGTCAAGGACGCGCACACGATCCCGGCCCTGGCCACCGAGTGGAAGCCCTCCCCCGACAAGCTGACGTGGACGTACACGATCCGCGACAACTCCACGTGGTCGGACGGAAAAAAGGCCACCGCAGAGGACGCCGCGTGGACCTTCAACACGATGATGACGGACGAGGGAGCCGCCACCGCGAACGGCAGCTTCACCGCCAACTTCAAGAAGGTCACCGCCCCCGACCCCCGGACCCTCGTCGTCGAGCTGAAGAAGCCGCAGGCCACGATGACGGCGCTGGACGTGCCGATCGTGCCCCGGCACGTGTGGGAGAAGGTCGGCGACTTCTCGAAGTTCAACAACGACAAGACCTTCCCGATCGTCGGCAACGGCCCGTACGTCATCACGGACTACAGGCCCGACCAGTACGTGAAGCTGAGGGCCAACAAGAGCTTCTGGCGCGGCGCGCCGAAGTTCGACGAGCTGACGATGAAGTACTACAAGGACGGTGACGCGGCCGTCGCGGCGCTGCGCCGGGGCGAGGTCGGCTTCGTGCAGGGCCTGACCCCCGCGCAGGCAGCGTCGCTGAAGTCCGAGGCGAACATCAAGGTCAACGACGCGCCGGGCCGCCGCTTCTTCGCACTGGCCACCAACCCGGGAGCGCGGGACAAGACGGGCAAGAAGTTCGGCGACGGTCATCCGGCGCTGCTCGATCCGGTCGTGCGCAAGGCCCTGTTCATGGCCGTCGACCGCAAGGCCATCGTCGACAAGGTCTACCAGGGGCACGCCGTGGAGGGGCAGGGCTACATCCCGCCGCGCTTCGCCGACTACCACTGGAAGCCGTCCGCCCAGCAGCGGATCGCGTACGACCCGGCGCAGGCAGACAAGCTGCTCTCCGGCGCCGGGTACAAGAAGGACGGGGAGGGCAAGCGCCTCGGCAAGGACGGCAAGCCGCTCGACTTCCGCATCCTGTGCCACGCCACCGACCCCAACGACAAGGCGATCGGCAAGTACCTCACCGAGTGGTGGGGCAAGCTCGGCATCGGTCTGAAGGTCGAGTGCCTGGACAACGTCTCGGACCGCTGGATGGCGGGCGAGTACGACCTCGCCTTCGACGGCTACTCGGTCAACCCGGACCCCGACTACGTCCTGTCGATCCACACCTGCGCGGCGCTGCCCGCCACGCCCGACGCGTCGGGCCAGAGCGACAACTTCATCTGCGACAAGCAGTTCGACGACCTCTACGGCAAGCAGACGGTCGAGTACGACAAGGCCAAGCGCGCGGAGCTGGTCAAGCAGATGCAGTCGCGGCTGTACGACACCGGGTACATGAACGTGATGGTCTACCCGAACGCGGTGGAGGCGTACCGCACCGACCAGATCAAGTCGATCAAGACGATGCCGGAGGCCGCGGGCAACATCTGGGGCCAGGACGGGTACTGGAGCTGGTGGTCGGCCGAGCCGGCCGCCGGTGACACGCAGGACGGGGGGACCGGCCCCTCGCCCGCCGTGTGGATCATCATCGGGATCGCGGCCGTGATGGTCGCCGTGCTCGCCTTCGTCGCCGTACGACGGCGGAGCGGCACGGCGGAGGACCGCGAGTAGGTCCCGTACGGCAAGGGCCGCGACGAGGTCCCGTACGGCCGGACACCCCGCACCCAGCGAACCGAGAGCGACGACCATGAACACGCACACGCGCCCGTACGCACCCCCACCCGCGAGCCGCACCGCATGACGGCGGCGAGCACCCCCGCCGTGGTGCGGGAGCCCGGCGGCGGCCCGGTGAGGACCGGACCGTCGCGGGGCGGCCCCGCGCACCGCGCCGCCGGGCCGAAGACCGCGTATCTGCTGTACGTGGCGCGGAAGTTGGGCGGCGCGGCCGTCTCGCTCTTCGCCGTACTCGTCACCAGCTTCTTCCTGTTCCGGATCATCCCGGGCGACCCGGTGAAGGCGATGACGCACAACCGTGCGGTGTCGCCGGAGCAACTGGCCGCACTGCGCAGGCAGTTCGGGCTCGACCTGCCGGTGTTGCAGCAGTTCCTCGACTACTGCGGCAAGGCGCTCACCGGGGACCTCGGGGACTCGTACCAATTCCACGCGCCCGTGGGCGAGTTGATCGCGGAGAGGTTCCCGGCGACGCTGCTGCTGACGGGCACCGCCGTGGTGATCTACTCCGCGATCGGCCTGTGGCTGGGCACCCGGACGGCGTGGCGGCACGGCGGGCTCGGCGACCGGCTGAACACGGGGATCGCACTGACCCTGTGGTCGGTGCCGTCGTTCTGGCTGGGGCTGCTGCTGATCATCGTGTTCTCGGTGGGGATCGGGCCGATTCCGGGCCTGTTCCCGACGGGCGGCATGCAGTCCGGGTCCGAGACCGGCTTCGCGCACGTCCTGGACGTGGCGCACCACATGGTGCTGCCGGTCCTCACCCTCGTCGCGGTCGGGTACGCGCAGACGCTCCTGGTCATGCGGTCCTCGCTGCTCGACGAGATGGGCAGCGACTATCTGACGACGGCGCGGGCGAAGGGGCTGCGGGACGCGCGCGTCCGCCGCAAGCACGCGGTGCCCAACGCGCTGCTGCCCACGGTCACCATGGTCTTCATCAACCTGGGCCATGTGGCGGCGGGCTCGATCCTGGTGGAGTCGGTGTTCTCCTGGCCGGGTCTCGGCGGGCTCTTCTACCAGGCGATCCCGGTGCCCGATCTGCCGCTGATCCAGGGGCTGTTCGTGGTGTTCGCCGGAGCGATGATCCTGATGAACCTCCTCGCCGACCTCCTGTATCCGCTGCTCGATCCCCGGGTGGGCCGATGACGACGACCGAATCCACGCCCGCGCCGGACGCCGACCCCGCGCGGGACGCCTCCCCCGCTCCGGACACCGACGCCACGCCGGTCTCGGCGCGCTCCCTCGCCCAAAAACGCCGTCGGCAGTCGGCCGCCCGCTTCTGGACGCAGTACCGCACGCACCGGGCGGGTCTGTTCGGCCTGGCCGCGCTCCTCCTGATCGCGGCCATGGCGCTGGCCGCGCCGCTCCTGGCGGGCGGCGACGTGCAGAACGTCTCGAACGCGCCGGGCAAGGCGCTGGAATCCCCCAGCTCCCGCTTCCCGCTCGGCACCGACCAGTACGGCCGCCCGCTGCTCGGCCTGCTGCTGTACGGCGCCCGGATCTCGCTCGCCGTGGGCCTGATGGCGGCGGCGCTCTCCGTCGCGATCGGCACCCTCGTCGGCATCCTCGCCGGGCACTTCGGCGGCTGGTTCGCGACCGTCGTCATGCGGATCACGGACTGGTTCCTGGTGATGCCCGCCCTGGTCCTGGCGATCGTGCTGGCCACGGTGCTGGAGCAGAGCGTCTGGACGGTGGTCCTGGCGATCGGCGTGACGTCCTGGCCGACGACCGCCCGTCTCGTACGGGCCCAGACGCTCGCCGTCGAGTCACGCCCGTACATCGAACGCGCGCAGGCCCTGGGCGGCGGGCACGCCCACATCATGACCCGCCACGTCCTGCCGAACGTCGTCCCCCTGGTCCTCGCCCAGACCACCCTGCTGATCTCCTCCGCCATCCTCACCGAGGCCACCCTCGCCTTCCTGGGCCTGGGCGACCCGAACGTCGTGTCGTGGGGCGGCATGCTCCAGGAGGCGCGGGAGACGGGCGCGGTGTCCTCGGGCCACTGGTGGTACCTGGCCCCGCCAGGACTGGCCATCGCCGTGGTCGCGCTCGCCTTCACCCTGTGCGGGCGTGCGGTGGAGTCCGTACTCAACCCGAAGCTGGGAACGAGCCGTTGAGCACAGCACCCGCGACAGCACCCGTCCTGGAACTCAGGAACCTCCACGTCACGTACGGCAAGGACGTCCACGCCGTCCGAGGCGTCGACCTCACCCTCGCCGCGGGCCAGAAACTCGGCGTCGCGGGCGAATCGGGCTGCGGCAAGTCCACCCTCGCCCTCGCGCTCCTGCGCCTCCTCCCCGCCACCGCCCGCCTGACCGGCGAGATCCTGCTCGACGGCGAGGACGTCCTCACCATGAAGTGGGGCCGTCTGCGGGCCGTCCGCTGGGCCGGGGCGTCCATCGTCTTCCAGGGCGCGATGCACTCCCTGAACGCGGTGCACCGCATCGGCGACCAGGTCGCCGAACCCCTGCTGATCCACGGCCGCCCCACCCCCGCCGCCGTCCGCGAGCGCACGACCGAGCTCCTCGAACAGGTGGGCCTGCCCGCGTCCCGTGCCGACGCCTATCCCCACGAACTCTCCGGCGGCCAGCGCCAGCGCGTGATGATCGCGATGGCCCTCGCCTGCGACCCCCACCTGATCGTCGCCGACGAGCCCACCACCGCCCTCGACGTGATGATCCAGGCCCAGATCCTGCGCCTGCTCGACCAGTTGGTCTCCACCCACCACATCTCCCTGCTCATGATCAGCCACGACCTGGCAGTCCTCTCCGACACCTGCGACCGCCTCGCCGTCATGTACGCGGGCCGCGTCGTCGAAGTCGGCCCCGCCCCGTCCGTCTACACCGCCCCCCACCATCCCTACGCCCGGGCCCTCTCCGCCGCGTTCCCCCGCATCGGCGACCCGTCCTCCCGCCGCGCCCCGCGCGGCCTCCCGGGCGACCCCCCGGATCCCGCCCTGCTCCCGACCGGCTGCACCTTCCACCCCCGCTGCCCGGTCGCCCTGGACTCCTGCCCGACGACCGACCAGCCCCTCCGTGCAGCCACCCCTCACCACCACGCGGCGTGCGTCCACGTGTCCCCCGCAGCCCCTCAGGGAGTTTCCGCCCCATGACCACCACCGCCGAAGCCCCCGCCGACACGCCCATCCTGGCGTCCCAGGGACTGCACGTGACCTTTCCCGGGCGGCGCGGTGCTCCTCCCGCGCGGGCCGTCGACGGGGTCGATCTGGCGTTGGCGCCCGGCGAGATCGTCGCGCTCGTCGGGGAGTCGGGGTGCGGCAAGACCACCCTGGCGCGGGCGCTGCTCGGCCTGGTGCGGCCCACGTCCGGGGAGGTCCGCTTCGGCGGGGACGTACTGGACTACCGGGCGCGCGGGCTCAAGGCGTACCGCAAGCGGGTGCAGTTGGTCCTCCAGGACCCGAGCGGCTCGCTCAATCCCCGGCACACGGTGTACGACGCCGTCGCCGAGGGACTGCGCATCCACGGGTACGCGGGCGACGAGCGCGAGGCCGTCGCCGAGGCCCTCTCGCGGGCCGGGCTGCGGCCGCCCGAGCGCTTCTTCCTGCGGTACCCGCACGAGCTCTCCGGCGGCCAGCGGCAGCGCGTCGTCATCGCGGGCGCGCTCGTCCTGGGGCCCGAACTCCTCGTCGCCGACGAGCCGGTGGCCTCGCTCGACGCTTCCGTACGGGGAGAGATCCTCGCGCTCCTGCTGAAGCTGCGCGACGAACTCGGCCTGTCCGCCCTGGTGGTGACCCACGACCTGGGGCTCGCCTGGAACATCGCGGACCGGGTGGCGGTCATGTACCTCGGACGGATCGTGGAGTCGGGCACGGTGGAGGACGTACTGAGGCACCCTCAGCATCCGTACACCCAGGCCCTGTTGTCCGTACTGCCCGAGGCGGACGGGGAACCGGTCGTGCTGAGCGGTGAACCGCCGGACCCGTCGCGGATTCCGGGCGGGTGCCGCTTCCACGCCCGGTGCCAGATCCTCGCCTCGGGGCGGGCGGAGGCGGCGGGCGTCGCGGAGCAGTGCCGCACCCGGCCGCTGCCGGTGCTGCCCGCACGCGGGGAGGGCCCGCAGGTGGCGTGCCACTGGGCGGCGCACCGGGAAGAGCGGGTGCCGGGGCCGACCGCCCCGCAGGAGTAACGGCCTCGGGGGGCAAGAGCGCACGGGCTCCCGAGGTCGTCAGCGCACGGGCCCCGGCACGCGTCCGCGCACCGGGGCCCGCCGTCAGCCGGTCACCACCGCTCAGGCGCCGTCGTCCTTCTTGTTGTTGGTGAGGGAGTCCTTGATGCCCTCCACCTTGTCCTTGACCTTGTTCCCCAGCTCCTCGGCCTTCGCCTTGAGCTGGTCGGTCTGGCCCTCGGCCTCCAGCCGGTCGTCGCCGGTGGCCTTGCCGCCCAGTTCCTTGGCCTTGCCCTTGAGCTTGTCGAACGTGCTCTCGCCGTCGGTCACGGTCTCGCCTTTCCCAGGGGTACGGGGATACGGATCGCCGTCCACGTTGCCGCAGGTCACCGGAGCCCGCACGCGGAGCGGGTCTCCGCCCGCTGGGCGAAACGGGTGAATGCGGCCATCCGTGAGAGTGTTCGCGCCCGCCCCGCGCCCCCCGGCCCGGAACGTAAGAGTCATGAACAGACCACCCTCTCGGCGTACGGTCATGGCGGCGACCGGCACCGCCGCGCTCGCCGCGAGCCTCGCCCTGCCCACCCCCTCGGGCACCCTCCCGACGGCCGTCGCCGCCACCTTCGCGGACCCGCCCTCCTCGGCCCCCGCGCCCCGGGACGTCTGCCGGGCCGTGGCCCGCGCCATCCTCGTCCTGGACGCGGAGAACCAGCCCCTGGTCCCCCGCTACCGCCGCGTCCTCCTCGACGAGGGCCTGCCCCGCAGCCGCCGTGCCCCCAAGAAGGTGCTGATCGTCGGCGCGGGCCCGGCCGGGTTGACCGCCGCGCACCTCCTGAAGCAGGCCGGGCACAAGGTCACGGTGATCGAGGCCAACGGGAACCGGGTCGGCGGCCGGGTCAAGACCTTCAGGACCGGCGGCCAGGAGAAGGCCGCGCAGCCGTTCGCCGACCCCCGGCAGTACGCCGAGGCGGGTGCGATGCGCATCCCGGACAGCCATCCGCTGGTCACCGGCCTCCTGGACTCCCTCGGTCTGAAGCGCCGCCGCTTCTACCTCACCGACGTGGACGCGTCCGGCAAGCCCGCCCTGCACACCTGGATCCACACCAATGGCGTACGGATGCGCCGGGCCGACTACCGGAGCAACCCGCGTGCGGTGAATCGTTCCTTCGGCGTTCCCGCCGCGTACGAGGACAAGCCCGCGGCCGACATCCTGCGCGCCGCGCTCGCGCCCGTCCGCGCGCTGATCGACGGGAAGACCGGCGCCGACCTGGTGGAAGGCTGGGCGACGGTCCTCGAGACGTACGGCAACCACTCGATGAACCGCTACCTGACGGAACGGGCGAAGCTGGACGAGGCCACGATCGACCTGATCGGCACGGTCGAGAACCTCACCTCCCGGCTCAACCTCGGCTTCGTGCACAGCTTCCTGTCCGCGGCGCTGATCAGCCCGGACACCGCGTTCTACGAACTCCCCGGCGGCACCGCGACGTTCACCGACGCACTGTACGAGCGGGTGAAGGACGCGGTCCGGCTCGACCGGCGGGCGGTGCGCGTCGAGCACGGGCCGCGCGGGGTGAGCGTGCACACCGTCTCCGAGGGCCGGGGCGGCAAGGACGTGGTCCAGGAGACGTTCAGCGGCGACGAGGTGGTCCTGACCGTCCCCTTCAGCGGCCTGCGGCACGTCACCTTCGCCCCGGCCCTCTCGTACGGCAAGCGGCGCGCGGTCACCGAGCTGCACTACGACTCGGCGACCAAGGTACTGCTCGAATTCTCGCGCCGCTGGTGGGAGTTCGAGGAGAAGGACTGGAAGCGGGAACTGGAGGCGGTGCGGCCCGGCCTGTACGAGGAGTACCGGCGGGGCAGGGCGCCCGCCGACGGGTCGCTCCTCGGCGCCCATCCCTCCGTACCGGACGGACACATCTCCCAGGGGCAGCGGGTGCACTACGCGGCGCACCGGGTGGCCCAGCGGGACCAGCCGGAGGCGGCACACGTGAGGGGCGGCGGGTCGGTGACCGACAACGCCAACCGGTTCATGTTCCAGCCGTCCCACCCGGTCCCGGGCAGCAGGGGCGGCGTCCTCCTCGCCTCGTACAGCTGGTCGGACGACGCGCTGAAGTGGGACTGCTTCGAGGACGAGGAGCGCTACCCGAGGGCGCTGGGCGGGGTCCAGGACGTGTACGGGCAGCGCATCGAGGTCTTCTACACGGGCGTCGGCAAGACGCAGTCCTGGATGCGCGACCCGTACGCGTACGGCGAGGCGTCGGTCCTCCTCCCGGGCCAGCACACGGAACTCTTCCCCGACATCCCGGCCGCCGAGGGCCGTCTGCACTTCGCGGGCTGCCACACCTCGGTCAAACCGGCGTGGATCGAGGGGGCACTGGAGTCGGCGGTGCGGACGGCGCTGGAGGTGCACACGGGGTGAGCACCTGAGGAAGGGGCCCGCCGGAAGACTCCGGCGGGCCCCTTTCCCGTACCCGTGCCTACGTCGCGTCCGCGTCCGCCGTCAGCGACCGCGCCTGCTTCACGTCGTCCGCGATGGCTTCCAGCAGCCCGTCGAGCGACTCGAACTTGGCCATGCCGCGCACGTACGCCAGGAACTCGACGGCCACGTGCATGCCGTACAGATCCAGTCCGACCCGGTCGATGGCGTACGCCTCGACGGTCCGCTTCTTGCCCTCGAACTGGGGGTTGGTGCCGACCGAGATCGCGGCGGGCATCCGCTCGCCGTCGGCGGTCAGCCAGCCCGCGTACACGCCGTCGGCCGGGATGGCGGTGTGCGGGAGCGTCTCCACGTTGGCGGTCGGATACCCCAGCTCCCGCCCCCGCTGCTCGCCCCGTACGACCACGCCCTCGACGGCGTGCGGACGCCCGAGGATCTCCGCGGCGCCCGCCACGTCCCCCTCGGCCACGAGCCGCCGCGTCAGCGTCGACGAGAAGGGCTCGCCGCCGCCCGCGGCCCCGCTCACGAACAGGTCGATGACCTCGACGTCGTAGTCGTACGTCGGTCCCAGCTCGGCCAGGAAGGCGACGTTCCCCGCGGCCCTGTGCCCGAACCGGAAGTTCGGTCCCTCCACGACGAGCCGCGCGTGCAACTTGTCGACCAGCACCTTCACCACGAAGTCGGCGGGGCTGAGCTTCGAGAACTCGGCCGTGAAGGGGAGGATCAGCAGCGCGTCGACGCCCAGCTCCGCCATCAGCTCGGCACGCCGGTGGTGCGGGGCAAGCAGCGGCGGGTGGCTGCCGGGCCGGACGACCTCGCTGGGGTGCGGGTCGAACGTCACGACGACGGACGGCACGCCCAGCTCGCGGGCGCGCTCGACCGCCCGCCCGATGATCAGCTGGTGCCCGCGGTGCACGCCGTCGTAGGAGCCGATGGTGACGACGCTGCGTCCCCAGTCCTGGGGAATGTCCTCCAAGCCGCGCCAGCGCTGCACTGTGACCGCTCCTTGTACGTCTCTGGTACGTGATGGTGGCTGCCCGGGGCCCCGACGGCCCCTCAACCTGCTCTTCCGCAGGTCTAAGACTGCCATGCCCGGCGCCGGCGCTGCGCATCGGTGCCTTGGATCGGGCCGGGGCTCCGGGCACGGGCCGGTGGCCGGATGCGGTCACCCCCGGGGCGCTGCTCCCGGACCCCCGCTCGTCAAACGCCGGAGGGGCTGGATTGTCCCAGCCACTCCGCCACCAGCCGGGCGAACCCCGGCACCTCCCTGGCCAGCGCCACGAGCCGCCGGTCGAAGCACGCCGCCCCCTCCGGCGTCCGCATCAGCAGCGCCCCCGCCCGCCGCACCAGCTCCCGCGTCCGCGCCGCCTCCCGCTCCTCCGCCCCGAGCGCCGCCGCCCTCAGCACGGCGTCCAGCACGGTGTGGTCCCGCTCCGGTCCACCGCCCGCGTACTCCTCGTGCTCCTCGTACTCCTCGTACTCCAGGAGTACGTCGAGGAGCTCGGCCCGCAGGGGTTCGCAGGCCGCTGTCCCGGGCGCGGCGAGGACCCGCGCCAGCGCGCTCCGCACCTCGCAGGGGCTCCCTCTGACCATCCCTCTGACCAGCGGAGACAACACGCCCCTTGCCCCCGGCCCGCTCTCCAGCCGCTCCTCCACGTACGCGGCGGCGTGCACCGCGCCCTCCGGCCGCCGCGCCACGTACTCCGCGACGAGTGCGGCCACCCGCCGGTCGAGCGCGGGCGTGTGCACGGCGGCCAGCGCACGCAGCACCTCCCCGGCCTGCGGCCCCGCCGAGTGCAGGGCGGTCCGCAGCGCGGCGAACACCGGCTCCTGATGCGTGGCGAGCGCGCTCACCAGCGCCGCCGCGGGCACCCTCGGCTCGCCCACCACGAACGCCGCCACCGCGCGCGGCAAGAACCGCGACCGGGACGCCGGATCGCGCACCAGCAGCGCGAGCGCCGCCCCGTGCAGGCTGAGGTCGCCGCCCCGGGCGAGGAGCGCCAGCGCGGCGAACCTCAGCAGCTCCCGGTCGGCCCCACCGGTGGCGTACGCGGCCACCACTCCCCCGTACGACGCCGCCGCGACCCGCCGCTCGGCCCGCCCGTCGTGCGCCCACCGGTCGACGGCCCGGCACAGCGCGGACGGCTCGTCGGCGGCGAGCACGTGCAGCAGCTCGTCGGCACGCGGATGCCCGGCCTGGACGAGCGTCTCCACGAGGTCGTCCAGCGCGAGCCCCCGATGGGTGTGCAGGAGGGCCTGGGCGACTTCGGCGACGGTGAGTCGGGCGGGCCCCGGAATCGGCCGGGTGTCGTCGAACCAGTCGCACAGCAGCACCTGCACCCGGCGTACGTCACCCACCAGGATCCGGGCGACCGAGTCGAGGTACCGGGGCGCGCTCCGGCCCTCCGGCGCTCCGTCCGCGGGCACCAGCACCCTGAGCAGATCGACCCGTTCGGCCTGATCGACCTCGATCCGCTCCCAGAACCAGGGCCCGAACCAGCCGAACCCGCCGAGCCCGTGCGGCCCGCCCTCCCGGAGGGACCGCTCGGTCACCGCCCGCGCGAGCTCCCGGAGCACGCAGGCGTACGGCCCGAGATCGGGCACCCTCAGAAGGCTCCCCGCAAGGAGCCGCGACCCCCACCACTGGGCGTCGGCGCTTCCCTCCCCTTCGAGAACACCCAACGCCGCGATCAACTCCCGCATCTGTGCGGCAAGTTGCTCGCAGCCGAAATGGCGCTCCAGCAGCAGCATGGCCTCGACGACGGGCCCGATCCGGTGCCGGGGCACGGGGAGGACACCTTTCAGCTCCTCCTGCGCCCGCACGGGTGCCGCCACCAGCCCTCCCACCGCCGACGCCAGGTCGAGGTGCGCCCCCTGCACCCAGTCCGCCACCTCCTCGTGCGCGAACCGGTACCCGCTCCCCGCGGGCACGAGCACCCCCTCCGTGAGCACCGCCGAAGCCCACCCCGTCCGCCACGGGAAGATCTCCTCGAAGGAGGCGCGGTCCACCTCCCCCTGCCCCGGCCCCAGACAGCGACGGGCCGCCTCGTGCACCCGCCCCGACACCTCCGCCGCCAGTCGCCGCACCGCCGTGCCCCGCACCGCAGGGCGCCGCGCGGCTGCCACCCGTACCGCCACCCGCAAACACACCAGGGCGAGGTACGCCTCGAAGACCTCCTCCCGGGTCGGGCACCCCGGCGCCGCCGCACCGCCCGGCAGCGCCGCCCGCACCTCCGCGAGGAGCCGCAGCGTCAGCGGGTGCCGCGCGTCCGCCTCCCGCAGCGCCCCGGCCTCGATCCCGTACCTCTCCCTCGCACAGGCCGCCTCCTCCTCGAAGAGGTCTCCGAGGTGCACCGCGCCGGACTCCGGATACAGGGCCCCCGCCTGCTCCCAGTGCTCCGGGCGGCAGCCGACCACCATCCGCGCCCCGTGCTCCCGCAGCCACCGCGCCGTCCCGGACGTCCACTCCGGGAGCCGGTGGGCCAGCACGGGCGGCATCTCCTCGGGCCCGTCGAGGAGTACGAGCAGCGAGCGGCCCGCCGCGTGCGCCAGCCGGGCCACCCGTTCGGGCGTGGCGACGGACATGTCGCCGGGGGTCCCCGAGGCGGCGACGATCCGCCCCGCCTGGGCGAGCGCCCGCCCCACCGCGTCGGCGACCGACCCGTCCGCGCCGTGCAGATCGGCCCCGCGCAGCCAGACCGTCGGAGCGGGTTCGGGGCCACGGGCGCGGCGGGCGGCGAGTGCGCGCAGTTCGGTGGTGCGCCCGGTGCCGGGCGTGCCGACGAGCCCGAGGACGTACGCCCCGCCCACCGTGAAGTCCGCGAACTCCCGGCGCGGACAGTCCCGTTCGACCGGGTCCTGCCACACGCTCGGACCGCCCACCGATCCCACCGAGGTTCCGGTGAGCTGCAAGGCTCCCGCGAGGTTGAGGTCCTCCCCGTAGGCGGGCACGGTCGCCGCGTTCCGCCGCAGCAGTTCCCCCAGCGGACCGTCCGTCTGGTCCCCGAGCGGTACGGCGAATCCGGCGGCCCGGTGCGTGTGGGGGGCGTCCCCTGCTCGAACGGAGCTGAGGGCCTGGGGGAGGAGGGACGTGCCCAGAACGGCCAGCACCGCCCCCGTCTCCGCGTCCAGCACCGGCCCCCCGGCCGCAGCCCCGCCCGGCCGCAGCGCGTCACTGCCCGCCGTGCCCATCGCCAGTTCCATCGCGGAGCCGAGCAGATGGAAGCGGTCCTTCGCCGGGTACGTCACCGGGGCCGCACCGAGCACCCTCGCCTCCCGCCACCCCCCGGCCGCCAGCCGTACGTACGTCCCGACGGCGATCTTCCGCCGCCCGGTCACCGGGAGCGGGCGCACACCGAGCCCCGAGGTGCGGACGAGGGCGAGCCCGGCCTCCGGGAGCGGGACGATGTCGTCGTGCTCGGCGAGGCAGGTGCGGTCGCCGGGGGCGTGCAGGACGAGCCCGGTCAGGCCGTCGACGGCCTCGTGGCTGGTGATGACGGTGCCTTGGTCGTCGGCGACGAAGCCGGTGCCGCGCGGCCGTCCGGCACGGTCGCGGATCCGTACCAGCACCACCGGCGGGGACGGCGGGACCGGCCCCGGCCTGCTGCCCGGCCGGGACCCGTCGTCCGGCCGAGTCCCGTCCGCCGCCATAAAGGAACACCCCCTGCCCACGACCGTAGGCAGAGGATGATCAGCGGCAGAAGAACGCCTGCCGAAAGCGCCCCCCGTCACTCCCCGCATTCACTCCGAGCGCCCGCTCGTAGGGGTGAAACTGCCGTGTGAAACGGACAGACCCCTCTACGGGGGAGAGCACGGGGGAGCGGGAGGGGATCGTGGAGCGGGCGGCGCGTCGAACGCCCGCTCCACGATGTCGCACCTCTCGCGATGCCTCGGACGCCTCAGGCTTCTCAGCCGAAGACGGCCAGGCTCTTGGCCTTGCCCTTCTGGTCCTCGACCAGGGCGAGGAAGCGCCCGTCGGGGCCGTACACGGCCACCGGGTTGCGCTCGTGCGCGGGCATGTCGATCCGTACGCCGTTCATGATCAGCCCGGCGCGCTTCTCGTCCACGTCCCAGCGCGGGAACGCGGCGGCCGCCGCGTCCGCGATCGGCATGACGGCCAGCGACTCCTGGTGCTGGTCCAGGGTGCGGGCCGCGTCCAGGCCGTACGGGCCGACGCGGGTGCGCCGCAGCGCGGTCAGGTGGCCGCCGACGCCGAGCCCGGCGCCGAGGTCGCGCGCGAGGGCGCGGATGTACGTGCCCGAGGAGCAGACGACGGAGACGACCAGGTCGACGACCGGCGTCCCGTCCTCCGCGACCGCGGGCCGCACGTCGTACACCTGGAAGGACGAGACGGTCACCGGGCGGGCCGGGATCTCGAAGTCCTCGCCCTCCCGCGCCCGCTTGTACGACCGCTTGCCGTCGATCTTGATGGCGCTGACCTTGGACGGCACCTGCATGATGGCGCCGGACAGCTTCGCGACACCCGCGTCGATGCCCTCGCGGGTGACGGCGGACGCGTCGGTCGACGTGATGATGTCGCCCTCGGCGTCGTCGGTGAGGGTGTCCTGGCCGAGCCGGATGGTGCCCAGGTACTCCTTCTCGGTCAGCGCGAGGTGGCCGAGGAGCTTGGTCGCCTTCTCGACGCCGAGGACCAGGACTCCCGTCGCCATCGGGTCGAGCGTTCCGGCGTGGCCGACGCGGCGGGTCTTGGCGATCCCGCGCATCTTGGCGACGACGTCGTGCGAAGTGAAGCCGGACGGCTTGTCGACAATGACAAGTCCGTCCGGCGTCTTCGTTACTGCTGTGCTCATACGGAGGCGTCGTCCTCGTCGTCACCGGGCTTCTTGTACGGGTCCGCGTCACCGGCGAACGTGGCGTCCGAGGACACCTCGCGCACCTTGGCGTCGGAGGCCCGCGCCTTGTCGAGCAGGCTCTCGATCGTCTTGGCGTTCTCCGGGAGGGCGTCCGCGACGAAGGTGAGGGTGGGCGTGAACTTGGTTCCCGCCGCCTGCCCGACCGCCGAGCGCAGGACGCCCTTGGCGCTCTGCAGCCCCGCCGCCGCGCTGGCACGGTCCTCGTCGTCGCCGTACACCGTGTAGAAGACCGTGGCCTCCCGCAGGTCACCGGTGACGCGGGTGTCCGTGATCGTCACGTGCGTCCCCAGACGCGGGTCCTTGACCCCGCGCAGGAGCTTCTCGGCGACGACCTGCTGAATGAGGTCCGCCAGCTTCTTCGCCCGAGCGTTGTCGGCCACTGGTCCTTCTCCTTGTGTGTTCTTGCTCAGTCTTCGTCACTGTGCAGCCGCCGCCGTACCGACAGCAACTCCACCTCGGGCCGGGCGGCCACCATGCGCTCGCACCGGTCCAGTACGTCTGTGAGGTGCCCTGTGTCGCCGGACACCATCGCAACCCCGATCTCGGCCCTGCGATGGAGGTCCTGGTCACCCACCTCCGCCACGCTGACCGCGAACTTGCGGTGCAGTTCGGCGACGATCGGCCGGACGACGGAGCGTTTCTCCTTCAGCGACCGTACGTCGCCGAGCAGGAGGTCGAAGGACAGAGTCCCCACATACATGTGTGTCCGGATGTCCCGCCGGTTCGGGTTCGTGTACCGCTGCCACTGCTTGGCAGGGACACAAGAACCGTACACGCAACGGCCGGGGCCGCTCGACGGAAATAATCTCCGCCGAGCGGCCCCGACCGATGGTGCTTACGGTGTCGCTACGCAGCTCTTAGCCGCGCGGCTTCTCCCGCATCTCGTACGTCGCGATGACGTCGTCGATCTTGATGTCGTTGAAGTTGCCGAGGTTGATACCGCCCTCGAACCCTTCGCGGATCTCGGTGACGTCGTCCTTGAAGCGGCGCAGACCCTGGATGTTGAGGTCCTCGGCGATGACCTTGCCGTCGCGGACGAGGCGCGCCTTGGTGTTGCGCTTGACCTCGCCCGAGCGGATGAGGACACCGGCGATGTTGCCGAGCTTGGACGAGCGGAAGATCTCGCGGATCTCCGCGGTACCGAGCTCGACCTCCTCGTACTCCGGCTTGAGCATGCCCTTGAGCGCTGCTTCGATCTCCTCGATGGCCTGGTAGATCACCGAGTAGTAGCGGACGTCGACGCCCTCGCGCTCGGCCATCTGCTGTGCACGGCCGGCCGCACGGACGTTGAATCCGATGACGATGGCGTCGGAACCCGTCGCCAGGTCGATGTCGGACTCGGTGACCGCACCCACACCACGGTGCAGGACGCGGATGTCGACCTCGTCGGAGACGTCGAGCTGGAGCAGCGAGGACTCAAGAGCCTCCACCGAACCGGACGCGTCACCCTTGATGATGATGTTGAGGTCCTGCACCAGACCGGCCTTGAGGGCCTCGTCCAGGTTCTCCAGGGAGAACCGGACGCCACGGCGGGCGAACGCCGCGTTCCGCTCACGAGCGGCACGCTTCTCGGCGATCTGACGAGCCGTGCGGTCCTCCTCGACGACGAGGAAGTTGTCGCCGGCGCCGGGGACATTGGTGAGACCCAGCACCAGGACGGGGGTCGAGGGACCCGCTTCCTGCACGTTGTTGCCGTTGTCGTCGAGCATGGCGCGGACACGGCCGTAGGCGTCGCCCGCGACCATCGTGTCGCCGACGCGGAGGGTACCGCGCTGGACGAGGACGGTGGCGACAGCACCACGGCCCTTGTCGAGGTGGGCCTCGATCGCGATGCCCTGTGCGTCCATCTCGGCGTTCGCCCGGAGGTCGAGCGAAGCGTCCGCGGTCAGGATGACCGCTTCCAGCAGGGCCTCGATGTTGAGGCTCTGACGGGCCGAGATGTCGACGAACATCGTGTCGCCGCCGTACTCCTCCGCCACCAGACCGAACTCGGTGAGCTGACCGCGCACCTTGGTCGGGTCGGCGCCCTCGACGTCGATCTTGTTGACCGCGACGACGATCGGGACACCGGCGGCCTTGGCGTGGTTGAGCGCCTCGATCGTCTGCGGCATCACACCGTCGTTGGCCGCGACCACGAGGATCGCGATGTCGGTGGACTTCGCACCACGGGCACGCATGGCGGTGAACGCCTCGTGACCGGGGGTGTCGATGAAGGTGATGGCGCGCTCTTCACCGTTGACCTCGGTGGCGACCTGGTACGCACCGATGTGCTGCGTGATGCCACCGGCCTCGCCCGCAACGACGTTCGTCTTGCGGATCGCGTCCAGAAGGCGGGTCTTACCGTGGTCGACGTGACCCATGACGGTCACGACCGGCGGACGGGACACGAGCATGTCCTCGCCGCCCTCGTCCTCGCCGAACTCGATGTCGAAGGACTCGAGAAGCTCGCGGTCCTCCTCCTCCGGGCTGACGATTTCGAGGATGAAGTTCATCTCGTCGGCGAGCAGCTTGAGCGTCTCGTCGGAGACGGACTGCGTGGCCGTCACCATCTCGCCGAGGTTCATCATCACGCCGACCAGCGAAGCCGGGTTGGCGTTGATCTTCTCGGCGAAGTCGGTGAGCGAGGCACCGCGCGACAGGCGGACGGTCTGTCCGTTGCCGCGAGGCAGCATCACGCCGCCCACGGACGGGGCCTGCATGGCCTCGTACTCCTGGCGCCTCTGACGCTTCGACTTGCGACCACGACGCGCGGGACCGCCCGGACGACCGAAGGCGCCCTGCGTGCCACCACGTGCGTTGGGACCGCCGGGACGGCCGGCGAAGCCGGGACGTCCACCGCCGCCGCCACCGGGACGACCGGCGAAGCCGCCGCCGCCACCGCCGCCGGGACCGGCCGGACGGCCTGCGAAGCCGCCGCCACCGCCGCCGGGACGACCGGCGAAGCCGCCGCCGCCACCGGGACGACCAGCGCCGCCACCCGGACGACCAGCGCCGCCACCGGGACCGCGACCGCCGCCACCGGGACCGCCACCAGGACGGGGACCGGCAGCCGGACGCTGCGGCATCATGCCCGGGTTCGGGCGGTTACCGCTGGGGGCACCACCCGGACGCGGAGCGCCGCCCTGCGGGCGGGGCATGCCACCGGGGCTCGGACGGCCTGCGCCGCCCTGGCCGCCCTGCGGACGCGGAGCGCCGCCGGGGCCGCCCTGCGGACGCGGGGCGCCACCGGGCGCACCGGCACCGCCGGGACGCGGTGCGTTGCCGCCGGGACGGGGCGCCTGCGGGCGCGCCATGCCGGTGGAGCCACCCGAGGTGAAGGGGTTGTTGCCGGGGCGGGGACCCGAGGGACGGGCACCACCGGGGCGCGGGGCGCCCTGACCGGCCGGACGTGCGGGGCGGTCGCCGCCACGCTCGCCACCACGGTTGTCACGCTGACCACCGTCACGCTGGCCGCCGTCGCGCTGACCGGCCGAGGGGGCCGGACGGGCGGGGGCGGGACGCGGGCCGGGGGTGGCGCCCGCGGGACGCGGGGCCTGCTGCGGGGTCTGCGGCTGCGCGGGGGCAGGCGCGGAGAACTCGGCCTGCGGCACCGGGGTGACCGGGGCAGGCTTCGTGACGGGCTTGGGGCCCGGACGCGGACCGGCGGCAGCCGGGGTCGCGGCGGGGGCCGTGGGCTCGCTCTTGGGTGCCTCGGCGGCGGCCGGCTTGGGGGCCGGTGCACCGGGCTTGGGGGCGCCGGGGCGGGGAGCCGCCGGTGCCGCCGGGGTTGCCGCGGAAGGTGCCGCGGGCTTGGCAGGCGTCGCCTTGCGGGGCGCGCCGGGCTTCGCTGCGGACTTCCCGGCGTTGCCGCCAGGGCCCTGCAGTGCGTCAGTCAACTTGCGTACAACCGGCGCCTCGATCGTCGAGGACGCCGAACGGACGAATTCACCAAGTTCTTGGAGCTTGGCCATGACGACCTTGCTCTCAACACCGAACTCCTTGGCGAGTTCGTATACCCGGACCTTAGCCACTTCGCTCCTTTTAGGTCCGGGTTGAACGCCGGACCGTCGCTACTTCATGGGCGTACTCATCGCGTACTCATCGAGTGCTCATCGCAATCTCGACCTACTTCCAACTCGCGAGGTACCTGACCGCACGGGGACCCGTGCCGTTCACTTCTTGCAGATCACTGCTGTCCTACTGTGTTGCCTGCCCGGCACGGTGCGCCACGTATTTCTCCAGCGACGCGGTGTCGAGCGGACCCTGGCCCCGGAAGGCCCGGGGAAACGCCCGGCGGCGGACCGCCAGGTCGTAACAGGCAGAGGCGGGGTGTACGTACGCACCCCGGCCGGGCAGCGTACCGCGTGGATCGGGGACGCATTCACCCTCGACCGTCACGATGCGCAGCAGATCGTTCTTGGCCGCTCGCTCCCGGCAACCCACACAGGTTCGCTCAGGGCATGCGCCGGTATGCGTTTGGCCAGACACGACTAAGTCTACCTCCCCGCACCGACCTCACCCCTTTGGGGCAAGGATCGAAAGCCTGCTCGTTCAAGTTCGGTCCGAAAAACGATGTGGCCCGGGTCTCACCCGGGCTCACACCACCGCCTGCGGCTCACTCAGCCTCGGTCGTCCCGACGGTCACGGCCTTCACCGTTGTCCCGGCGGTACTCGCCCGGCTCCTCGCCCTCGCCGAGCTCCTCGGTGTCGGGGCGGATGTCGATGCGCCAGCCGGTGAGGCGGGCGGCCAGGCGCGCGTTCTGGCCCTCCTTGCCGATGGCGAGCGACAGCTGGTAGTCCGGCACGGTCACCCGGGCGGAGCGCGTCGACATGTCGACGACCTCGACCTTGGAGACGCGGGCCGGGGACAGGGCGTTGGCGACCATCTCGGCCGGGTCGTCGGACCAGTCGACGATGTCGATCTTCTCGCCGTGCAGCTCCGCCATGACATTGCGCACACGGCTGCCCATCGGGCCGATGCAGGCGCCCTTGGGGTTGATGCCGGAGCGCGTCGAGCGGACCGCGATCTTGGTGCGGTGACCGGCCTCGCGGGCGATGGCCTCGATGACCACCGAACCGTCGGCGATCTCCGGGACCTCCAGCGCGAAGAGCTTCTTCACCAGGTTGGGGTGGGTGCGCGAGAGGGTCACGGAGGGACCCCGGACGCCCTTGGCCACCCGTACGACGAACGTACGAAGGCGCAGGCCGTGCGTGTACTCCTCGCCGGGGACCTGCTCCTGCACCGGCAGGATGGCCTCCAGCTTGCCGATGTCCACCAGCACGTTCTTGGCGTCCATGCCCTGCTGGACGACGCCCGTGATGACCTCGCCCTCCAGGCCCGCGAACTCGCCGAAGGTCTGGTCGTCCTCGGCGTCGCGCAGACGCTGGAGGATGACCTGCTTGGCGGTGCTGGCGGCGATCCGGCCGAAGTCGTCCGGGGTGTCGTCGAACTCCTTGGGCTCCTGGCCCTCTTCGAGGTCCGCCGGGTCCTCCTTCACCCACACCGTCACATGGCCGTTCTCACGGTCCAGCTTGACGCGGGCGCGGCGGAAACTGCCGTCCGTGCGGTGGTAGGCGATGAGGAGGGCCTGCTCGATCGCCTCCGCAAGCTGGTCGAAGGAGATCTCCTTCTCCTTCGCCAAGCCCTTCAGAAGCTTCACGTCGATGTCCACGGCTACGCCTCCTCTTCCTTCTCGTCGTTCACGATCTTCTTGTTCTCGTCGTCCTTGCGGTTGAACTCGACCTCGACGCGGGCCTTCGCGATGTCGGCGAATTCCACGCGGCGGGCGGTGGGCTTGCGCCCCTTCACGCCCGGCACTTCCAGGTCGAGTCCGTCCTCGTCCACGACGAGGATGCGGGCGATCAGCTCGGCGCCGTCGTTCAGCTGGAGCTTGGCGAGGCGGCCGGTGGCCCGTACGTAGTGGCGGTGCTCCGAGAGCGGGCGGTCGGCGCCCGGGGAGCCGACTTCGAGGACGTACTCCTCGTCGCCCATCGCGTCGGTCTCGTCGAGCTTGTCGGAGATGGCGCGGCTGACCTCGGCGCACGCGTCGAGCTCGACGCCCTCCTCCGAGTCCACGACGACCCGCAGCATGCGGCGCCTGCCCGCCTTGGACACCTCGATCTCTTCGAGGTCCAGGCCCTGGGCGGCGACCAGCGGTTCCAGCAGTTCGCGCAGCCTGTCGCTCTGGGTGGTGCTCATCCGGGTGACTCCTCGGCCGCGTGTGCTGTTGTCTGTTTCGTCGTGTGTCAGGTCAAAGGGTATCCGGTCCGAAGGGGTGTTGCCGTCCGTCCCGCACCCGGCGAAGGTACGCTCGCCTGCGGTGATCACCCGGGGACCGAGGGAGACGGAACAGTTGCGCACGCCCACCACTCGCAGACGTGCGCTGGCCTTGAGCGGGGCCGCCGCAGCGGGCCTGCTGGCCGGCTGCTCGAACACAGACGCCCCGTCCGGTTCTTCCGGTACGCAGACTTCCGCGGCGGCGGGCAAGGCCGCCGCCCGCATCCGGGGGGCGGCGACCCGTACGAGCGCGGACCTGCTCGCCCACTACGACGCCGTACTGAAGAAGCACCCCGCCGAGGCGGGGCGGCTGAAGCCGCTGCGCGAGGAGGTCGCCCGGCAGGCTCAGGTGCTGCGCGGCGCGACGGGCCGCGCGACCGCCGGGAGCGCTCCCGTGACGGTGGCCGCCGAGCCGGGGGCCGCGGTGAAGGAGCTGGCCGACGCCGCCCGGCGGGCCTCCGACGCGCAGCTGGCCGCCGTGGACCGGGCCACCCCGGAGCTGGCCCGGCTGCTGGCGTCGGTGGCGGCCTCGGGTGCCGTACACGTGTACCTGCTGGACGACGGGGGCTCGAAGTGACGCGGGACGCGCTCGACGCGGTACAGGCGGCGCTCGCCGCCGAGCATGCGGCTGTGTACGGGTACGGAGTGGTGGGCGGCCGGATCGGCGGCAAGCGCCGCACCGAGGCCAAGGAGGCGTACGACGCGCACCGCTCGCGGCGCGACGCGCTGGCCCGCACGGTGGGTGACCTGGGCGGGAAGCCCGTGGTCGCGGAGGCCGCCTACGCGCTGCCGTTCCCGGTGCCGGAAGCGGTGAGCGCCGCGAAGCTGGCCGCCGTACTGGAGGACCGGGTGGCCGGGGTGTACTCGGACCTGGTGCGCGCGGCCGAGGGCCCGCTGCGCCGGGAGGCGGCCGGGGCCCTGCGCGAGGCGGCGGTGCGGGCGGCCCGCTGGCGGGGCAGCAGCGTAGCCTTTCCTGGGCTCGCCGAACTGACCACTTCGGCACGCGAAGGCGTGTGAGCCCTGGGAATCGAAGGAGAACACCCCACCTATGGCTTTCGAACCGCCACAGCGCCTGGTGAAGGCGCTGGGCGAGGCGTACGGGGAAACGGTGGCCGCCGACTGGCTCGGGCGGGCTCCGTCGCTGGCTCAGGAAGCCCTGGAACGACGGGAGTTGACCTTCGAGCGGGTCATGGCGCCGGGCGGCCGGAGCAGCGTGGTGGTGCTGGTGCGCCGCGCGGACGGCACGCAGGCCGCGCTGAAGCTCGTACCCGAGGAGGCGCACCCGGAGCGGGAGCGGGCGGCGCTCGCGCACTGGAACGGGTGGGGGGCGGTCCGCCTCGCGGACGACCTGCTCGCGGACGGCCCGGTGGAGCCCGGGGCGCTGCTCCTGGAACGCCTGCACTGCGAGGTGTCGCTGCGGTCGCTGCCGGAGGCGAAGGCACTCCTTGAGGCGGCGGGGACGGTACGGAAGCTGTGGGTGGCCCCTGCGGTCGGGCACCCCTTCGAGACGGTGGCGGAGCGCACCCAGCGGCAGTCCGAGCCGATGCGCGAGGCCCCTTCCGACCTGCTGCCCCTGGTGGACGCGGCTCTCGCGGCGCGCGACGAACTGGTCGCCTCCTCCCCCGAACTCCTGCTGCTGCACGGCAACTTCCGGCAGGGCAAGGTGCTGGGCGGCGACCGTACGCCGTGGCTGGCGGTCGGTCCCGATCCGCTGGTCGGGGAGCGTGCGTACGACCTGGCGCGTCTCGTACGGGACCGGATCGACGACCAGATCGCGACGGCGGCCGGGGCTCCGGCGACGCGCCGCCGGGTCAACCGGCTCGCCGACTCCCTGGACGTGGACCGGGAGCGGCTGCACGGCTGGACGCTGTTCCGGGCGGTGGAGTCGGGGACGCGGGCGATGGCGGCGGGGCGGCGGCAGGACGGCGAGATGCTGCTGGAGTTCGCGAGCTGGCTGTAGGCGCCGGGGCTGCTGACACGTGAGGGCGGGCGGGGCGAGGGCGGGCGGGGTGTGCGCACACCCCGCCCGCCCTCACGTGTTCCGCGGGTCAGGTCCCGCAGGTCAGGTCCCGCAGGTCAGGTTCTGCGGGTCAGGTTCTGCGGGTCAGGCGCCCTTGGTGAAGACCTCCACCAGGCTGGTGAGGCTGTTCTCGGAGTGCCCGGCGGCGGCGCCGCGCCGGAAGGTCTCCAGGACGGCGGCGGGGAGCGTGGGGTCGACCCCCGCGGCCTTGGTGGTGTGCAGGACGTGGTCGATGCTGGCGATGCCCATGGACAGCCGCTCCAGCTCGCCGCCGTTCTCACCCGCGTCGACACGGGGCGTGTAGTGGGCGAAGAAGCCCGGCATGGTGCCCATGACGTCGGTGGCGTACGGCAGGAGGTCCTCGGCGGTGATGCCGTTGGCGCGGGCCACGGCGAGGGCGTGCAGCCAGCTGGTCAGGCCGGTCCAGAACATGTCCATCTGGAGCTGGTAGTAGAGCGCTCCGAGGCCCGGGTCCTCGCCCTTGTAGTCGGCGCGGGTGAGGACTTCGAGAACGTCCTTGTGCTGCTCGAAGACGTCCTTCGGGCCGCTGTAGTACGTGTACATCTCGGGGTCGCCGATGCTGGTGGGCGGGGCGCCGACGCCACCGGTGAGGTGCTGCGCACCGTGCGAGGCCGCCCACTCGGCGGCTTCGCGGGCGCGGTCGGGGGTGTCGGAGCTGAGGTTGACCAGGACGCGGCCGGACAGGGCGGCGGTGGCGGCCTCGGACTCCAGGAGTGCGTACACGGCGTCGTAGTCGGTGAGGCTGAGGATGCTCAACTCATTGGCGGAGAGCGCCTGTTCGATGCTGTCGGCGCGGTGCGCGCCTCGGGCGACGAGCTCGTCGGCGCGGCTGGGGGTGCGGTTGAAGACGGTGACGCGGTAGCCCGCGTCGAGGTAGGCGGCGGACATGGCGCGGCCCATCGGGCCGAGGCCGATGACGGTGACGGACTTCTGCGTGGTCATAAGGGTGCCCTGTCGTGAGGTCCAGACCCTTGAGGTCTAGAACGAACGCTCTATCTGGTGGAGATGGGAAGAACGTAGCACGGACTAGAACGAACGCTCTACCCAGGCTGAAAAGAACGCTCTACTCGGTACGATCGCGGGGTGAAGAAGAGGCCAGAACCCCAGCACTCCGACGCCCTCGGCACCCGGGAGCGCATCGTCCGGACGACGTCACGGCTGATGCAGCGCCAGGGCTACCAGGGCACCGGCATCAAGCAGATCGCCCGCGAGGCACAGGCCACGCTCGGCTCCGTGTACCACTTCTTCCCCGGCGGGAAGCAGGAGTTGGGCACGGTTGCCGTGCGGCACGGGGACGAGGAGTTCGCGGACATCCTGGAGAAGATGCTCGCCGCCGAGGACGATCCGGCGACGGCCGTCCTCGTCCTGACGAAGGTGCTCGGGGAGGGCTTGGAGGAGTCGGACTGGCTGGACGGGTGTCCGGTGACGTCGACGGTCGTCGGCACGGCCGTGGACTCCCCCGGCATCCAGGAGGCGGCCGCGGAGGCGTTCGCGCACTGGCGGAGTCTGGTGGCAAAGGCGCTGCTGCGGGCGGGCTTCGGCGAGCGGGACGCGGTGGAGCTCGCGTACACCGTCGTCAGCGCGCTGGAGGGCGCGGAGATGGCCGCCCAGGTGGCCCGCAGCACGGAACCCCTGGAGGTCGTGGGGCGGCACCTGGCACGGCTGATCACGTCGTATCGCTGAGGCCGGTCAGGGGCGCGGGGCCGTATCGATGTGCGGCTCCGCCTCGTGAGATCGATGTGCGGCTCCGCCGCGTGCGCGCGACCGGTCGCGACGCACCCGTAGATGACCCGCAGGCCCCGCGCAGCCGCGCGCACGTTCCGGCTCCGTACGGGCAGCTCCGTACGGGCACGGCCCCGTACTCCTTCGAGGAGTACGGGGCCCTGCCGTCGAACCGTGCGGATCAGGCCGTCAGGCCGTCAGGCGGGCGATGGCCTCCTCGACCGTCAGTTCCTCGCGCTCGCCGGTGCGGCGGTCCTTGAGTTCCAGGACGCCGTCGGCGGCGCGGCGGCCCGCGACCAGGATCTTCGGGCAGCCGATCAGCTCGGAGTCGGTGAACTTCACGCCGGGCGAGACGCCGGGGCGCTCGTCGACCAGGACGCGCAGACCGGCCGCGCCCAGCTTCTCGGCGACCTCGACGGCCAGCTCCGTCTGGAGCGCCTTGCCCGCCGCGACGACGTGCACGTCGGCCGGGGCGATCTCGGCGGGCCAGGACAGGCCCTTGTCGTCGGCGGTCTGCTCGGCGAGGGCGGCCACGGCGCGCGAGACGCCGATGCCGTACGAGCCCATGGTGACGCGGACCGGCTTGCCCTGCTGGCCGAGGACGTCCAGGGAGAAGGTGTCCGCGTACTTGCGGCCGAGCTGGAAGATGTGGCCGATCTCGATGGCGCGGTCCAGCTTGAGGCCGGTGCCGCACTTCGGGCAGGGGTCGCCCTCTTCGACGACGACCACGTCGAGGTAGTCGTCGACCTCGAAGTCGCGGCCCGCGACGACGTTCTTGGCGTGGGTGTCGACCTTGTTGGCACCGGTGATCCAGGCGGTGCCGGGGGCGACGCGGGGGTCGGCGATGTAGCGGACCTTGGCGAGGCCCTGCGGGCCGACGTAGCCCCGTACGAGGTCGTCGCGGCCTTCGAAGTCCTCGGCGGTGACCAGCTCGACGACGGCGGGGGCGAGGTGCTCGCCCAGCTTGCCGAGGTCGACCTCGCGGTCGCCCGGGACGCCGACGGCGACGATCTCGCCGTCGACCTTGACCAGGAGGTTCTTCAGGGTCGCGGAGGCGTCGACGCCGAGCTGGGCGGCGAGGGTCTCGATGGTGGGGGTGTCGGGGGTGGCGATGTCCTCGGCGGCGGGGTGCGCCGAGCCGTCGACGGCCTTCAGCCCGAAGGTGACGGCCTCGGTGTTCGCGGCGTAGTCGCAGTTCGGGCAGTCGGCGAAGGTGTCCTCACCGGCGGCGGCCGGGGCGAGGAACTCCTCGGAGGCCGAGCCGCCCATGGCGCCGGAGACGGCGGACACGATGCGGTGGTCCAGGCCGAGGCGGTTGAAGATCTTGATGTACGCCTCGCGGTGCAGGCGGTACGACTCGGCGAGGCCCTCGTCGGTGGTGTCGAAGGAGTACGAGTCCTTCATCTGGAACTCGCGGCCGCGCAGCACGCCGGAACGGGGCCGGGCCTCGTCGCGGTACTTCGTCTGGATCTGGTAGAGCATCACCGGCAGGTCCTTGTAGGACGTGCACTGGTCCTTGACCGTCTGGGTGAAGATCTCCTCGTGCGTGGGGCCCAGGAGGTAGTCGGCGCCCTTGCGGTCCTTGAGGCGGAAGAGGAGGTCGCCGTACTCCTCCCAGCGGCCGGACGCCTCGTACGCCTCCTTGGGGAGGAGGGCGGGCAGCAGGACCTCCTGCGCGCCGATGGCGTCCATCTCCTCGCGCACGACGCGCGAGATGTTGTCGAGGACCTTCTTGCCGAGGGGCAGCCAGGTCCAGATGCCGGCGGCGTTGCGACGGACGTAACCGGCGCGGACCAGCAGCTTGTGGCTGAGGGTCTCGGCGTCCGCCGGGTCGTCACGCAATGTCTTGACCATCAAACGGGACATGCGCTGGACCTGGGCCATGGTGAACTCCTGCTCGGAAGGGTGGTGTCAGGAGGTTAGCCGGGGGGTGGGGGCGGGCGGAAATCGGTTCCGGGGTCGCCCGGGGGCCGCCAGGGCCGGACCGCCCGTGGCGGGGCCCCTACCCGCGCCGCAGCAGCGGCAGCGGAGCCCCCATCACCGCGTACGGCCTCGGGGCGCTCGGGAAGAGCACCTGCTCGGCCAGGTCCACGTACCCCAGTGACCGGTACAGCGCCCGCGCCGGGCTCTCGATGTCGATCGCCGACAGGATCGAGCGCGGTTGCGGGGCCGGGTCGGTGAGCGCCGTGATGAGGGCGCGGCCGATGCCGCGGGCCTGGAAGTCGGGATGGACGTGGAGTTCCGTGATCACGAAGGAGTCGTCGAGCCAGCCGTCCCGTCCGTACCTGCGCAGGTACGGCTCGACGACGGTGGACCACCAGTGCGTACGGTCGTTGGGCATGCCGTACACGAAGCCGACGAGGCGGCCGTCGGGGGTGGTCGCGCCGAGCGCCCGGGCGCCGGGGCTGGTCATGTGGCGGAGCACGATGTGGCGTCGTACGCCCACCTCGTCCGCGCCGAGTCCGAAGGCGAGCGCCTGCACGGCGAGCGCCTCGTCGACGTGCTCCGTGAGGTCCAGGGGGCCGATGGCTGCTTCGTCCGTCATGGGCGAACCCTAGCCGCCGGCGGTCAGAAGAGGACGCTGGTAAAAGCGCCGACCTCGCGGAAGCCGACCCGGCGGTACGAGGCGCGGGCGGGGGTGTTGAAGTCGTTGACGTAGAGGGAGACGACGGGGGCGACGTCGGCGAGGGCGTAGCGGAGCACGGCGGTCATGCCCGTGACGGAGAGGCCCCGGCCGCGGTGTTCGGGGGCGACCCAGACGCCCTGGATCTGGCAGGCGGCGGGGGTGGCCGCGCCGATCTCCGCCTTGAAGACGACCTTGCCGTGGTCGTCGAGGCGGGCGAAGGAGCGGCCCGCGCCGACCAGTTCGGCGACGCGCGCCTGGTAGAGGAGGCCGCCGTCACCGGCCATCGGGGAGACGCCGACCTCTTCGGTGAACATGGCGATGCACGCGGGCATGATCGTTTCCATCTCGTCCTTGCGGATGCGGCGGACGAGGGGGTCGGGGGTGATGTCGGCGGGGAGCTGCTCGGCGACCATCACGGGCTGGTGGGCGCGGACCTCGCGGGCGGGGCCCCAGCTCGGTTCGAGGAGCCGCCACAGGAGGGACGTGGCCTCGGCGGGGCCGACGATGGAGGAGCAGCGGCGGCCGGTGCGGCGGGCGCGGTCGGCGAAGGCGCGGACGGCCTCGTCCGTGGCGCAGATGGGGACGAGGTTGGCGCCGGAGTAGCAGAGGCTGCGGAGTCTGCCGGACTCGTACCAGCCCCACATCTCGCCGCCGAGCCGCCAGGGGTCGAGGCCCGCGACCTGGACCCGGGAGGTCACGAAGGCGTTGTTGACGGGCTCGCTCTCCAGCAGGGCGAGGGCCTCGCCCAGGTCGCCGGGTGCGAGGACGCGGCAGGTGGTCGTCGTCAACACGTGGAGTGCCTCACCGTACGGATCGCTGATCTCCGCACTGTACCCGGGACGTTCGAAAGCACCCAGCCGGACCGAAAAGCCGTGCTCGCGGGCGCGGACGGCAGGGGGCGGGGAGGGGCGGCGCGGACAGGAGCGGCGCCCCGCCCGCCCCGGACGACGACCCTGCCGACAGCGCTCGGGAAACGCGCGTGCCCCGCGTTCCGGCGGGAACGCGGGGCAGGCGGGGGCCGCCGGGAGCTACTTCCCGATCGCGACCGTCGGCTCGCCGGAGGGGACGCCGTCCCTCTCCATCTGCTCGGCGATCTTCATGGCCTCTTCGATGAGGGTCTCGACGATCTTCGATTCCGGGACGGTCTTGATGACCTCGCCCTTCACGAAGATCTGGCCCTTGCCGTTGCCGGAGGCGACGCCGAGGTCGGCCTCGCGGGCTTCGCCGGGGCCGTTGACGACACAGCCCATGACGGCGACGCGGAGGGGGACCTCCATGCCTTCGAGCCCGGCGGTGACTTCCTCGGCGAGCTTGTAGACGTCGACCTGGGCGCGGCCGCAGGACGGGCAGGAGACGATCTCCAGGCGGCGGGGCTTGAGGTTCAGGGACTCCAGGATCTGGATGCCGACCTTGATCTCCTCGACCGGCGGGGCGGAGAGGGAGACCCGGATGGTGTCGCCGATGCCCTCGGAGAGGAGGGCGCCGAAGGCGACGGCCGACTTGATGGTGCCCTGGAAGGCGGGGCCCGCCTCGGTGACGCCGAGGTGCAGGGGGTAGTCGCACTGGGCGGCGAGCTGGCGGTAGGCGTTGACCATCACGACCGGGTCGTTGTGCTTGACCGAGATCTTGATGTCGCCGAAGCCGTGCTCCTCGAAGAGGGAGGCTTCCCAGAGGGCCGACTCGACGAGGGCTTCGGGGGTGGCCTTGCCGTACTTCTTCAGCAGGCGGGCGTCGAGGGAGCCCGCGTTGACGCCGATGCGGATCGGGGTGCCGGAGTCCTTCGCGGCGTGCGCGATCTCCTTGACCTTGTCGTCGAACTGCTTGATGTTGCCCGGGTTGACGCGGACTGCCGCGCAGCCCGCGTCGATCGCCGCGAACACGTACTTCGGCTGGAAGTGGATGTCGGCGATCACCGGGATCTGCGACTTCTTCGCGATCGTGGCGAGTGCGTCGGCGTCGTCCTGGGTCGGGCAGGCGACGCGGACGATCTGGCAGCCGGACGCGGTGAGTTCGGCGATCTGCTGGAGCGTCGCGCCGATGTCGGACGTACGGGTCGTGGTCATCGACTGCACCGACACGGGTGCGTCTCCGCCGACCGCCACGGTGCCGACCTGGATCTTGCGGCTGATCCTTCGGTCGGCGAGCTTCGTCGGAACGGCGGGCATTCCGAGAGAAATTGCAGTCATCTGCTGTGCAACCCCAAGTGTGGATCTAAGTGTGCCGAGATCGTGCCCGAGATCGGCGGACTCCGGTCTTCGAGCGTACGTCACCCCGAAAGAGCCGAATACACCACGTCGACAAATCCACTCAATGGAGACCAGAAACCGGCACCCCGGGAGGGGCGCCGGTGACGGGGGGCGACTGCGGGGTCAGGAGATGCGGACGGGGTTGACCACGTCGGCGATCAGGACCAGCACGGTGAAGCAGATGAAGATGCCCGCGACGACGTACGCGACGGGCATGAGCCTCGCCACGTCGAAGGGGCCGGGGTCGGGCCGCTTGAAGACCTTCGCCAGGTTGCGGCGGAGGGACTCCCAGAGGGCGCCGACCATGTGGCCGCCGTCCAGCGGGAGCAGCGGCAGCATGTTGAAGAGGAACAGGGAGAGGTTGAAGCCCGCCACCAGGGTGAGCATGAAGCCGATGGTGGTGTCGGTGGGCAGGCCCAGACCCATGATCTCGCCGCCGACGCGGGCGGCTCCGACGACGCCCATCGGGGAGTCCGACTTGCGCTCCTCGCCGTTGAACGCCGCGTTCCACAGGTCCGGGACCTTGGAGGGCAGCGCGATCAGGGAGTCGACGCCGGACTGGAACATGACGCCCATCTGGTCGATGGACTCGCCGAAGGTGAGGGGCGTGATGGCGACGCCGGGGCCGAAGCCGAGATAGCCCGCCTCGACGTACTCGCCCTTGACCGGGTTGCCGTCGGCGTCCTTCTTGAGGACCTTGTTGGTGCCGACCGTGGTGGTGAGGACCTGCTGCTTGCCCGCGCGGTCGACGGTGATGCTGACCTCGCCGCGGGAGGCGCGGATGCGGTCGGAGAGGGCCGCCCAGTCGGTGACGGGCTGCCCCTGGAAGGCGACGATCCGGTCGCCCTTCTTCAGGCCCGCTGCCTTGGCGGGCGACGGCGGGTCACTGTCCCGGCAGGCCCGGTCCTCGCTCTGGGAGACGACGCAGGGGACGACGTTGTCGACGGTGGTCGTCTGCTTGTTCTGGCCGATGACCATGAACACGCCGAGGAAGAGCACGAAGGCGATGATCAGGTTCATGAAGGGACCGGCGAACATCACGACGAAGCGCTTCCACGGCTTGCGCGTGTAGAAGAGCCGCTCCTCGTCGCCGGGCTTCAGCTCTTCGTACGCCGCCGAGCGGGCGTCCTCGATCATGCCGCGCCACGGCGAGGTGGAGCGGGCCTCGATCCGGCCGTCGGCGCCGGGCGGGAACATGCCGATCATGCGGATGTAGCCGCCGAGCGGGATGGCCTTGATGCCGTACTCGGTCTCGCCCTTGTGCCGCGAGAAGATGGTGGGGCCGAAGCCGACCATGTACTGCGGGACGCGGATGCGGAAGAGCTTGGCGAAGGAGAGGTGGCCGAGCTCGTGCAGGGCGATCGAGACGAGCAGCCCGACGAAGAAGATGACTATCCCGAGGACCGTCAACAGGAATTGCGTCATGCGCGAGCCTCCGCCGTTGCCTTCTTCTGTGCCTTTTCACGGGCGTGTGCCAGTTCACGGGCGCGGGCCCGTGCCCAGTTCTCTGCTTCCAGGACGTCCGCGAGCGTGAGGGAAGTTCCCGACGCGGGAGTTCCGTGTTCGGCCACCACCTCGGCGACCGTATCCACGATTCCTGTGAACGGCAGCCGTCCCGCGAGGAACGCGTCGACGCATTCCTCGTTCGCGGCATTGAACACCGCCGGGGCCGTGCCCGCGAGCGTTCCGACCTGACGGGCGAGTCCCACCGAGGGGAAGGCTTCCGTGTCGAGGGGGAAGAACTCCCAGGTGGAAGCCTTGGACCAGTCGAAGGCGGGGGCCGCGTCCGGCACCCGTTCGGGCCAGCCGATACCGATCGCGATGGGGCCGCGCATGTCCGGCGGGGTGGCCTGGGCGAGGGTCGAGCCGTCGGTGAACTCGACCATGGAGTGCACGTACGACTGAGGGTGCACGACGACCTCGATGCGGTCGAAGGGGATGTCGTAGAGGAGGTGCGCCTCGATGACTTCCAGGCCCTTGTTGACGAGCGTCGCGGAGTTGACGGTGATGACCGGGCCCATCGCCCAGGTGGGGTGGGCGAGCGCGTCCTCGCGGGTGACGCCCGCCAGCTCCGCCTTCGTACGCCCACGGAAGGGGCCGCCCGATGCGGTGACGACGAGCTTGCGGACGTCGGCGCGGGTGCCTCCGGCGAGTGCCTGGAAGAGCGCGGCGTGCTCGGAGTCGACCGGGATGATCTGGCCGGGCTTCGCCAGGGCCTTGACCAGGGGGCCGCCGACGATGAGGGATTCCTTGTTGGCCAGCGCCAGGGTGCGGCCCGCCTTCAGGGCGGCGAGCGTGGGCGCGAGACCGATGGAACCCGTGATGCCGTTGAGGACGGTGTGGCAGTCGGAGGCCGCGAGGTCGGTGGCGGCGTCGGGTCCGGCGAGGATCTCGGGGAGCGGGTCCTTCCCGTACCGGGCGCGCAGCGCCTCGCGCAGGGCGGGGACCGCCTCCTCGCGGGCGACCGCGACCATACGGACCCCCAGCTGCCGGGCCTGGTCGGCGAGCAGGCCGACCTGGGAGCCCGCCGCGGAGAGCGCGGTGATGCGGAAACGGTCGGGGTTGCGCTGCACCAGGTCGATGGCCTGCGTGCCGATCGACCCGGTGGAACCGAGGACCACGACGTCGCGCGGCCCTTCGGTCACGGCTCCGTAGCGGAGGTGCGGGTCGGCGAGAGGGGCTGGACTGTCGGTCATCCCCCCATTGTGGCCCGCGCGCGGGGGGCCGTGGACAGCGCGCCCCTCATCCGTCGCGACGGGCGTCCCGGCGGGTGTCCTTTGCGCCACCACGGCGGTCGTCCGTGCCCCGGGTGACGACGCCGTCCTCGGTGTCCATCGTGGGGGCGCTGAAACGCAGGCCCTCCTCGGGCGGCGGGGCCAGGTCGGCGGGTTCCTCCGCGACGTCGACCCTGAGGTGGAAGAGGAATCCGACCGTCTCCTCCTTGATGGCGTCCATCATCGCCGTGAACATCTCGAAGCCGTCGCGCTGGTACTCGAAGACGGGCTCGCGGCCCAGCATGCTGCGCAGACCGATGCCCTCGCGCAGGTAGTCCATCTCGTAGAGGTGCTCGCGCCACTTGCGGTCGAGTACGGCGAGCAGGACCCGGCGTTCCAGTTCGCGCAGGACCTCGCCGCCGAGCTCACTCTCGCGGGCGGCGTACCTCTCGTGGATGTCGGCGCGGACGGCTGCCGCGAGGGCTTCGGCGGTGAGACCTTCGGGGTCGGCGAGGAGCTCGTCGTAGTCGAGGGTGATCGGGTACAGCTCGCGCAGGGCGGTCCAGAGCCGTTCGAGGTCCCACTCCTCGGCGTACCCCTCGGCGGTCGCGGCGGCGACGTACGCGTCGGTGGTGTCGTCCATGAAGTGGCCGACCTGGCTCCGCAGGTCCTCGCCTTCGAGCACCCGGCGGCGTTCGGCGTAGATCAGCTTGCGCTGGCGGTCCATGACCTCGTCGTACTTGAGGAGGTCCTTGCGGGCCTCGAAGTTCTGCCGCTCCAGCTGCGACTGGGCGGCGGCGACGGCACGGGTGACCAGCTTGTTCTCGATGGGTACGTCGTCGGGGAGGTTCGCCATGGTCATGACGCGGTCGACGGCCTGGGCGCGGAAGAGCAGCATCAGGCTGTCTTCGAGGGAGAGGTAGAAACGGGAGGCGCCGGGGTCGCCCTGGCGTCCGGCGCGGCCGCGGAGCTGGTTGTCGATGCGGCGGGACTCGTGGCGTTCGGTGCCCAGGACGTAGAGGCCGCCGAGGCTCTTGACCTCTTCGGCTTCGGCCTCGCGGTCGTACGCCATGTCCGCGGCGTGCGGGTCCTCGACGGGCGGGGCCCCGGCGGGCGGGGCCTCGGCGGGAGCCTGTCCGGGGGCCTCCTCGGCCGGCTGAGGGAGTTCGCCGCCGCCGAGCATGATGTCGGTGCCCCGGCCCGCCATGTTGGTGGCGACGGTGACCGCGCCCCGGCGTCCGGCGCGGGCGACGATCTCGGCCTCGCGGCGGTGGTTGCGGGCGTTGAGGACCTCGTGCGGGATGCCCCTGCGGCGCAGCAGGCCGGAGAGGTGTTCGGACTTCTCGACGGAGACCGTGCCGACGAGGACCGGCTGCCCGGTCGCGTACCGCTCGGCGATGTCGGTGACGACGGCCTGGTACTTGGCGTCCTCGGTGCGGTACACGAGGTCGGGTTCGTCGCGCCGGACCATGGGGCGGTTGGTCGGAATGGGGACGACCTGGAGTTGGTAGATCTGGTGGAATTCGGCGGCCTCCGTCATGGCGGTGCCGGTCATTCCGGACAGTCCTTTTCCGTACAGACGGAAGAAGTTCTGGAGGGTGACGGTGGCGAGGGTCTGGTTCTCGTTCTTTATTTCCACCCCCTCTTTCGCCTCGATGGCCTGGTGCAGGCCGTCGTTGTAGCGGCGGCCGGTCAGGAGGCGGCCGGTGTGTTCGTCGACGATCAGTACCTCGCCGCCCATGACGACGTAGTCCTTGTCCTTCTTGAAGAGTTCCTTCGCCTTGAGCGCGTTGTTGAGGTGACCGATGAGGGGGGTGTGCACGGAGTCGTAGAAGTTGTCGATGCCGAGCTGGTCCTCCAGGAAGGCGACGCCGCTTTCGAGGATGGCGACGGTGCGCTTCTTGGGGTCGTACTCGTAGTGGTGGCGGGAGCGGATCTCGGCGAGCTCGTCCTTCTGGAGGGGGCTGGTGAAGCGT
Organism: Streptomyces sp. NBC_00237; assembly: GCF_026342435.1. Taxonomy (NCBI): domain Bacteria; kingdom Bacillati; phylum Actinomycetota; class Actinomycetes; order Kitasatosporales; family Streptomycetaceae; genus Streptomyces; species Streptomyces sp. NBC_00237. The sequence continues at coordinate 1,557,362 of NZ_JAPEMT010000002.1, forward strand.
TCCTCCTGGACCAGTACGCCGTTCATGGCGGCGGCGAACTTCACGAACGCGTCGTACCACTGGGTGGGCTGGTCGGCGGGCCCGGAGATGATCAGCGGGGTGCGGGCCTCGTCGACGAGGATCGAGTCGGCCTCGTCGACGACGGCGAAGTGGTGCCCGCGCTGGACGAGTTCGCCCAGCGTCCAGGCCATGTTGTCGCGCAGGTAGTCGAAGCCGAACTCGGTGTTGGTGCCGTACGTGATGTCGCAGGCGTACGCGGCGCGACGGTCGGCGGGGCTCATGTCGGCCTTGATGACGCCGACGGTCAACCCCAGGAAGCGGTACGCGGCGCCCATCCAGGTCGCGTCGCGCTCGGCGAGGTAGTCGTTGACGGTGACCAGGTGGGCGCCCTCGCCGGTGAGGGCGTTGAGGTAGAGCGGGAGGGTGGCGACGAGGGTCTTGCCCTCGCCGGTGCGCATTTCGGCGACGCACTGGAGGTGGAGCGCGGCCCCGCCCATGATCTGCACGTCGAAGTGGCGCATTCCGAGGGTGCGGGCGGCGGCTTCGCGCATGGCGGCGAAGGCTTCCGGGAGGAGTTCGTCGAGGGATTCCCCTTCGGCGTACCGCTCCTTGAATTCCCCGGTGAGGGACTGGAGTTCACTGTCGGGGAGTTTCCGGAACTCCGTGTCGAAGAGATTGACCTCTGCGACGATTTTCTCCAGCTTGCGCAGCATACGGCCTTCTCCGGCGCGCATGATGCGGTTCGTGAGGTGCGTCAGACCGAGTTTCGGCATCGGAACTCCCCTTGTCCCCGACCGCCCAGTGTCGGGGGCAAGCACGGTTGCCGCAAGGAGAGTTCTGACGGGTGGGGCGGAATTCAACCAGCGCGGCGGAATTCACTCACCGGGGCTGCTGAGTTCACTGACCGAGGCTGCTGAATTTCTCGGTCTGCGCGTCCACGATCTCCTTGGGAACGCCTCCAAGGTCCTTGTCGTCGAGGGACTGGGCCCGGAAGGTGATCACGGTCGGCCCGTACCGCACCGCGGTGAGGTACTCGTACGAGGCCGTCCCGCCCTTCCCGTCGCGCAGCGCCAGCCGGAACGCTTGCGCCTCGTCGCCGGTCCCGGCCGGGGCGGACGTCCCCTCGACGGCGGTGTACGTGCCCGTCGCGCTCCCCCGCACCTCGGTGAGCCCGCCCGCGCACCGCTTCCCGGCGGCGCGCAGGTCGTCCATCACCTTGGCCGCGGACCCGTGCGCGTACGTACGCGACTGCACGGCGACGTCGGCGCCCTGGGGGTGCGCGGGGTCGGTGAGTCTGCGGTGCACCTGGGCGGCGGGCCCGCCCCGGGTCGCCCGCAGCGAGACGAGCGGCTGGCAGACGGCCGGCCGCGCGGTGTAGGCGTCGCTCAACGGGCCGCCGGAGACGGTGTATTCGCCCGTGCGGTACGGGCCGACCTCCGCGCCGGGGGCGAGCGCGCGGGCGGCGAGCGCGGCCTGCGTCAGGGGCTTCGGGGCGGCGGAGGGCTTGGCGTCGGCGCGGGCGGCGGGGTCGGCGGAACCCGCGCAGGCCGTGAGCGCGGCGGCGCAGGAGAGCACCGCCAGGATCGTCCGTGTCGATGCGAGCCTGCCGTGCCGGTGCTTCCCGTACCCCTGGTTCATAGGGACATCGTGGGGCACGGGAAGCAGCGGTGTCACCCGTTCCGCCGGGTGGCCGGGTTCAGCGGAGGGGGCGGTGGACGTTGTCCGCCTTCGCGGGTCCCGGGGTGGCGTCGGCTATCCAGGGGCCGTCGCCGCTCGGGTCGACGATGCCCTCCTCCAGCCAGGTGTACGTGCCGGACAGGACTCCCTGGACGACCTTGTGGTCGAGGTCGTCGGTGTTGGTCCAGAGGCGGTTGACGAGTTCTTCGGTACGGATGCGGGACTGGCGGCAGAACACGTCGGCGAGCTGGTACGCCTCGCGGCCGTGGTCCTCGGTGGTGCGCAGGAGTTCGGCGCGCACGCAGGCGGCGCTCATGGCGAAGAGTTCCGCGCCGATGTCGACGATCCTGCCGAGGAAGCCCTGCTTGGTCTCCATGCGGCCCTGCCAGCGGGACATCGCGTAGAAGGTGGAGCGGGCGAGCTTGCGGGAGGTGCGTTCGACGTACCGCAGGTGGCCGGAGAGGTCGGCGTGGCCGTCCGGGTGGAACTCGCTGAAGCTGCGCGGGAGTTGACCGGGCCCCGCGACGAGCTTGGGCAGCCAGCGGGCGTAGAAGCCGGTGGCCTGGGCGCCCGCCCGCGCCTTGTCGGAGAGCGTCTTGTCGGGGTCGATCAGGTCCCCCGCCACCTTCAGGTGGGCGTCCACGGCCTCGCGGGCGATCAGGAGGTGCATGATCTCCGTCGAGCCCTCGAAGATGCGGTTGATGCGCAGGTCGCGCAGGACCTGTTCGGCGGGGACGGCGCGTTCGCCGCGTGCGGCGAGCGACTCGGCGGTCTCGAAGCCGCGTCCGCCCCGGATCTGGACCAGTTCGTCGGCCATCAGCCAGGCCATCTCGGATCCGTACAGCTTGGCGAGGGCCGCCTCGATGCGGATGTCGTTGCGGTCCTCGTCGGCCATCTGCGAGGACAGGTCGAGTACGGCTTCGAGGGCGAAGGTGGTGGCCGCGATGAAGGAGATCTTGGCTCCCACGGCCTCGTGGTGGGCGACCGGCTTACCCCACTGCTCGCGCACCGAGGACCACTCGCGGGCGATCTTCAGGCACCACTTGCCCGCGCCGACGCACATGGCGGGCAGCGAGAGCCGCCCGGTGTTGAGGGTGGTGAGCGCGATCTTCAGCCCCGCCCCCTCGGGCCCGATGCGGTTCGCGGCGGGGACGCGCACCTGGTGGAAGCGGGTGACGCCGTTCTCCAGGCCGCGCAGGCCCATGAAGGCGTTGCGGTGCTCGACGGTGACGCCGGGCGAGTCGGCCTCGACGACGAAGGCGGTGATGCCTCCCTTGCCCTTCTCCGTCCTGGGCACGCGTGCCATGACGACGAGGAGGTCGGCGACGACGCCGTTCGTCGTCCACAGCTTCACGCCGTCGAGGACGTACGCGTCGTCGCCGTCGGGCACGGCGGTGGTGGCGAGCCGGGCGGGGTCGGAACCGACGTCCGGCTCGGTGAGCAGGAAGGCGGAGATGTCGGTGCGGGCCAGGCGCGGCAGGAACGCGTCCTTCTGCTCCTGGGTGCCGAACAGTTTCAGCGGCTGCGGTACGCCGATGGACTGGTGGGCGGAGAGGAGCGCGCCGAGCGCCGGATTGGCGGAGCCGACGAGGGCGAGCGCCTTGTTGTAGTACACCTGGGTGAGGCCGAGGCCCCCGTACTTCACGTCGATCTTCATGCCGAGCGCGCCGAGCTCCTTGAGCCCGCGGATCGTCTCGTCGGGGATGCGGGCCTCACGCTCGATGCGGGCGCTGTCGATCTCGGTCGCGCAGAACGCCTTCAGCTTGGCGAGGAACGCCTCGCCGCGCTGGGCGTCCTCGGCCCGGGGCATCGGGTGCGGGTGGATGAGGTCCAGGCGGAAACGGCCGAGGAAGAGCTCCTTGGCGAAGCTGGGTTTGCGCCAGTCCTGCTCGCGGGCGGCCTCGGCGACCTGCCGGGCCTCACGTTCTGAGACTTTGGGGCCGGTGACCTTGGGCTGCTGGCCGGACGGGTCGTGGGTGTGTGGTGCGGACATGAGGCTCACCTCGCCGCGCGTCGGGATCAAGGGGCCCGGAGGGTGCCGTACCGCCGCAAGGAGCCGCGTACGGCTACCGACCGGTTCTACCCACTCGTATCTACCTCATCGCGCTCATGGCCACCAGGGCTGGGGCGGAGGCGGATCGGTGTGCGGCGCACGCCCCGCCGGGTGGCTCAGGAGTCACCGCCGCCCGAGTCGCCGCCCATGCTGCCGGTCGAACCGCTGCTCGGGCCGCCCAGCATGCGGCGCTTCCTGTTGCGCTTGGCGGAGCTGCGCAACAGGTCGCTCACGCCGATCGTCACGGAGGCGACGACGCGGGCCCAACGGGGTCCGCCTCGGTCCGCCCACACCACGCACACACACCCTCCGACGGCGAGCACCACAACTCCGAGCAGCACAATGATCATCATGGGCCCATCGTTGCATTTCCCCTGGTGGGGAGGTAGAGGGAAGGGCGGGAATTGACGGAGGGGAGGCCGGTGAGCTGCTCGTCACGGTGGTGACGAGACCACCGGCCTCCCCTCGCGCGCCTTCGCCTACAGGTCGATGCCCGTGAGGACCATGACCCGCTCGTACGTGTAGTCGTCCATGGCGTAGCGGACGCCCTCGCGGCCGATGCCGGACTGCTTGACGCCGCCGTACGGCATCTGGTCGGCACGGTAGGAGGGGACGTCGCCGACGATCACGCCGCCGACCTCCAGGGCGCGGTGGCCCCGGAAGGCCGCCTGGATGTCGTGGGTGAACAGACCGGCCTGGAGGCCGTACTTGGAGGAGTTGACGGCCTCGAACGCCTCCTGCTCCCCGTCGACCTTCTGGACGGAGAGGACCGGGCCGAAGACCTCCTCGCAGGAGAGGGTCGTGTCGGCCGGGAGGGCGGCGAGGACGGTCGGCGCGTAGGAGGCGCCGTCGCGCTTGCCGCCGGTCAGCAGCTCGGCACCGGCCTTGACCGCCTCGTCGACCCAGGACTCGACGCGCTTGGCGGCGTCCTCGCTGACGAGCGGGCCGACGTCGGTGGAGGCGTCGGACGGATCGCCGGTGACCTGGGCCTCGACGGCGGCGACGATCTTCGGCACCAGCCGGTCGTAGACGGAGGCGTCCGCGATGACGCGCTGCACGGAGATGCAGGACTGGCCGCCCTGGTAGTTCGAGAAGGTCGCGATGCGGGTCGCGGCCCAGTCGAGGTCCTTCTCGTCGGAGAAGTCGCCGAGGACGACGGCCGCGCCGTTGCCGCCCAGCTCCAGGGTGCAGTGCTTGCGCGGGACGGAGTCGAGGATCGCGTACCCGACCGTCTCCGAGCCGGTGAAGGACACGACGGGCAGCCGCTCGTCCTGCACCAGGGCGGGCATCTTGTCGTTCGCGACGGGCAGGACCGACCAGGAGCCGGTGGGCAGGTCGGTCTCGGCCAGCAGCTCGCCGAGGATCAGCCCGGAGAGGGGGGTGGCCGGGGCGGGCTTGAGGATGATCGGCGCGCCGACGGCGATGGCCGGGGCGACCTTGTGCGCGCAGAGGTTCAGCGGGAAGTTGAACGGCGCGATGCCGAGGACGACGCCCCGGTTGAAGCGGCGGGTGAGCGCGAGGCGGCCGACGCCGCCCGCGTCGGTGTCGAGGCGCTGGGCCTCGCCGCCGTTGAAGCGGCGCGCCTCTTCGGCCGCGAAGCGGAAGACGGACACGGCACGGCCGACTTCGCCACGGGCCCACTTGATGGGCTTGCCGTTCTCGGCGGAGATCAGCTGGGCGATCTCCTCGGTGCGCTCAAGGAGGCGGTCGGCGACGTGGACGAGGGCGGCGGCACGGGTGTGGGCCGGGGTGGCGGAGAAGCTCTCGCGCACTGCGTACGCGGCGGCTACGGCCTCTTCGACCTGGGCGTCGGTCGGGATGCTGACGGTGCCGACGGTGCGGCCGTCCCAGGGGGAGGTGACGTCGAAGGTGTCGTCGCCGGTGGCCTGGCGGCCGGCGAGCCAGAAGGCGTGGGTGGAAGTCATGTCGGGGTCCGGCCCTTCCGAGGGGTGGGGTTGGATTACGGGTCCACGGTAGGGGTGGGGACGGACCGCGTCGCTTGTCCGGGGTGGAGTGTTGGGGATGGGGTGGGTGCCGGATTGGCGGGGGGCAATTCCAAGCCCGTCCGGCGTTTGGGGACGCGCGGCGAAGCCGTGCAGGGGGCGAGGGGCGCAGCCCCCGGTGGGAACAGCGACCCCACGAGCCCCGCAGGCCGAACAGGGTGGCCGCGCACGCGCACGGGATCAGGACCCCGACGTCGCCTTCAGGGCGAGCCACAGCTCCATGCGGACGTCCGGGTCGTCCAGGGAGCGGCCCAGGATCTCCTCGACCCGCCGCATCCGGTACCGCAGCGTGTGCCGGTGCACACCGAGCTGGGCCGCCGCCGCGTCCCACTGGCCGTGCCGGGAGAGCCAGGCCCGGAGGGAGGCGACCAGATCCCCCCGCCCGGTCGCGTCGTGCTCGCGCAGCGCCCGCAGCATGCCGTCGGCGAAGGCCCGTACCGCGTCGTCCGCGAGGAGGGGAAGGACCGAGCCCGTCGCCAGCTCCTCGTGCTCGACGAGCGCCCGCCCGCGCCGCCGGGCCACCGAAAGGGCCTGTTCGGCCTGTTTGAAGGCGGTGGCCGCCGCGATCGGCCCGGCCGGGGCGGAGAGGCCGACGACCACGTCGCCGTCCTCCGCCGGTTCCATCGGCCGCGCCGCCTCCCCCCGCCGCTCCGCCATGTGTGCCGCGCACGCCGCGACCGATTCGCCGCCGTCCGCCGCCAGGATCACCACCCGGCCCCCGTCGGGCACGACGAGGATGACCTCGCCCGCCCGTGCCGCCGCCGACTCCAGCGCGTCGACCAGGGCCTGGAGCGGTTCGTCCACGTCCGCGCCCTCCACCGCCGCCTCGGCGATCACCAACCGGAAGGGCGCGTCGAGCAGCCCTCCGTACAGATCCCCGGCGACCGCGCGGGCGTGGTCGGGCTCCCCCGCGAGCAGCATCCGCAGCACCGCCGCGCCGAGCCGTGTCTCGGCGGCCTGGAGGGCCCGGGTCCGTTCCGTGGTCAGCGTCAGCAGCGCCACTGCGGAGTGGACGGCGTACCGCTCCGCCGTGCCGAGCGGGGCCGCGGTGCCGACGGCGAGGGTGCCGCGTGCCCGGCGTCCGGCCCCCAGCGACTGGAGTTCGACGCGGTCCTCGCCGGGCCCCTCGTCGGCCGCCCCCGCGACCCCGGCCACGACCGCGCTGGCCGGGGCGGGCCGGTCCCGCAGCCTCTCCACGTCCGGAACGATCCGGGCGGCCCGCCTGGCCGCCCACTCCGGGGCGGCGGCGACGAGCGCGCCCGACGCGTCGTACACGGCGGCCCAGCCGTCGACGTGCGCGGCGAGCCTCGCCACCAGGTCGCCGGGCCCGGTCAGCGCCGCCCTGGTCAGCTCGCGCTGCGCCTCGAAACCGGCGGTGACCGCCCGGTACTGGTCGGCCGCGATGGCCGCCGAGACCGCCTTGGAGATGGCGAGGAAGGGGGTGCGGCGCGGCACTTCGAGAAGCGGAAGCCCCTCCTCCTTCGCCGCCGCGAGCAGGGCCTGCGGGATGTCGTCGTACGAGACGCCGACCGCGAAGCCCAGCCCGACCACCCCCGCGCCGACGAGGCGGCGCACGTACCGGCGCATCGCCTCCGGGTTCTCGGCGTCGAGCTTCATCGCGGTGATGAGGAGCAGCTCGCCGCCCTCCATGTACGGGACGGGGTCGGCGAGTTCGCTGACGTGCGCCCAGCGCACCGGGGTCTCCAGCCGGTCCTCCCCGGCGCGCACGACGAGTTTGAGCGCGGAGTGGTGGACGAGGGAGGCGAGCGTGGGCGGCATCGGAGGGCGGAACCTTCTCGGGGGAAATGTGCCGTCCCGTATGAACGGCACTGCCAATTCTGCCAGGGCGTACCTAAAGCGCGTGTCGCCGAGCCCCGAGGACCACCGGTCTCACTCCCGCAGATCCACCAGCAGCGGCGGGGCGTGCTCCCCGCCCACCGTCGTCAGCGACAGCACCGCGTGCCCTGCGGGTACCCCGCGCGCCAGCTCGGATGCGGACCAGCGTTCGCGCTCCACCTTCTTGACGGTGACCGCCCTGGTCACGACGGCCTTCCCCGTCACGAGCTTGCGCAACGCGTGCACGGCCCGCGTGAAGGGCTGGTTCGCGAAGACGGTGTGCTGGGCGACCTCGGTGGTCTCCACCCACTCCGTCCCCCACGCCTCGGTGAAGCGCCGCCCGTCCCAGGTGGTCACCCCGGAGAACGCCATGTGGCAGCCGACCGCCCCCAGCAACGGAATGTGCAGCGCCTCCGGCACGTCGTCGACCGTACGGAGGTTGAGCACGACCCCCGCGTTCGCCGAGCGGAGCCGCCCGATGCCGCGCACGGTGTCGGCGGTGAGGGTGGCCGTGGCGTCGTCCAGGACCAGGCAGGCGAAGAGCGAACGGTCGGCGCGCGCGGTGACGGCGGTCAGGAACTGGGCCAGGACCAGCCGGGCCAGCAGCCTCGACGCCTCCGCGTGCCCCTGCTCGGGCAGCTCCACGCGGACCCGCATCGGGTGGTGCTGGAGGGCGCGCAGCGAGAACGGGCGGGCCGCCGGGTCGGTCGCGAAGAAGTCCGAGAAGGCGGGCCGGTCGAGGAGTGCCAGCCGGTCGGCGAGGGCCGGGCACGGGTCGGCGGCGGTGCCCATCTGGCGCACCCGCGACGAGAGGTCGCGCAGCATCGCGGCCTCCCCCGCCGCGTCGAGGTCGCCCGCCAAGCGCTGGAGGGCGGCCGGGTCGGCGCGCAGGAGTTCGTACAGCTCGGGGACGGCGGGGAAGCGGCCGTGCACCACGTGGTGGGGGCCGATCAGCTGGGCCAGCGCGGTCGCCGCCCGCCCGGTGTCGACGGCGTCGAGGTCGCCGACGAGGGCCTCGGCGAGGACGGCCGACGCTGCTTCGACGTCGGTGGTGCCGCCGTAGAGGTCGAGGTCGTGGACGGAGGCGGGGTCGCCGATCCGGACCACGACGTCGTACGCGGCGTCCTCGCCGAGCGGCGTCCCGGCGGCGCAGACCGCGAGGACGGCGCACGTCCCGGCGAGCGCCTGGAGGGCGAGGGACTCGACGACGGGGGCGGTGAGCCGCCGCGTCTTGCCCGTGCCGGGCGGGCCGACGGCCAGCAGGGAGGTGCCGAGCACGGCGGGTTCCAGGGCGACTCCGACGCCCCTCCACCGGTACGGATTGGGCTCCGCGTCGACGTACCTGCCGATCCGCACCTGCCCGGCGAGGAGATCGTGGCGGGCGGTGCGGCGCGGCAGGTCGCGGTCGCCGGAGGGGTGGGCGAAGGCGGCGGCGCCGTCGCGCAGGACGGTGGCGGCGAACCTCTCGCGCCGTGCCGGGTCGTCGCCCACCGTGTCCCAGACCGCCCGGACCCGTACGACGTCGAGGTCGCTCATCCGCCCGCCGCGCACCTCGGCGGTGAGCCGCTCGGCGGCCTCGCGCTCGCCCGCCGCCCGCAGCTCGGGCCAGCGGGCGGGGTCGGCGGTGGGGTGGGCGGGGGCGACCGGGTCGGGCGTCTTCGTACGGCGCAGGAGGCCGAGCCAGCCGCCCATGCGGGCGAAGGGCCAGAGCAGGGCGAGGGTGATCACGGCGTACAGGAAGTACGAGACGGTCATGGCCCGGGTGACGTCGCCCGCCGCGTCCGGCTGGAGCCACTCCTCGGGAAGCAGCAGGAAGACGGGGTCGACGACGAGGAGGGTGCGCGACCAGGTGAGCACCTGGACGATGGCGGCGAGCCCGAGGGCGGTCAGCGCCCGGCCGGGCTGCGGGCGACTGCTGACGAAGCGGCGGAAGACCTCGGACCAGTTGCCGAGCCTGCCGAACCAGTACACGAGCGCCGCGCCCACGAGCCCGTTGTAGATCACCACCGCCTCGGCGGCCTCGGCGGTTCTGGCGCCGCCGAACATCCCGAAGTTCCACCACTCCCCGGGGGTGAAGAGCTTGAGCGGCACGAGCTGGTACGGAATGTAGGCGTTGCGCCACAGCGACCAGAGCAGCAGCCCGGACAGCAGCGAGATGACCGCGCCGACGAGCAGCGACCGGTCGCCGACCTCTTCCTCGTCCGGCCGGTCGGCCCTCGGCACGTGCCCGTACCGCCAGATCCCCGCCCCGGCCGCCGGCCGCGCCTTCGTCAGCCAGTCCTCGGTACGGGACAACGGCGGCGCGGCGGCGGGCACCGGCGGCAGGTGGGCGGGCGGCGGTCCGGCCGGGCGGGGCACCGAACCCGTGCGGGTGTCACGAGCCTCGTGCCTGTCACCGGTGTTCATGTGCTGCCCCTCGTCCCCACGAACCAGCTGTACGTCCTGCCCAGACGGCCAATCTAGGGCCTGCACGGCCCGAGCGGCGTCCCCGCACACCGAGGGCCCGCTATGTCCGTACCGGACAACACGCCCCCCGTACTTCTCCGCGGCGGAACATGCCCCCCGCGCCGCGCCGCCCCTAGCCTGCGGAGTAACCGAAGCGTCCGATTCACCCCATCCCCACCAGGAGCCCCTCATGAGCGCAGTCCCGCAGGAGCGCCGCGTCGTCACCGCCATCCCCGGCCCGAAGTCGCAGGAGCTTCAGGCCCGCCGCACGGCGGCGGTCGCCGGTGGGGTGGGTTCTGTACTTCCCGTGTTCACGACGCGCGCCGGTGGCGGCATCGTGGAGGACGTCGACGGCAACCGCCTGATCGACTTCGGCTCCGGCATCGCCGTGACCTCGGTCGGCGCGTCCGCCGAGGCCGTGGTGCGCCGCGCGACCGCGCAGCTCCAGGACTTCACGCACACCTGTTTCATGGTCACGCCGTACGAGGGCTACGTCGAGGTCTGCGAGCAGCTCGCCGAGCTGACGCCGGGCGACCACGCCAAGAAGTCGGCCCTGTTCAACTCCGGCGCCGAGGCCGTCGAGAACGCGGTGAAGATCGCCCGCGCGTACACCAAGCGCACGGCCGTCGTCGTCTTCGACCACGGCTACCACGGCCGTACGAACCTCACCATGGGCATGACCGCCAAGAACATGCCGTACAAGCACGGCTTCGGTCCGTTCGCCCCGGAGATCTACCGCGTCCCGGTCGCGTACGGCTACCGCTGGCCGACGGGTGCCGAGAACGCGGGTGCCGAGGCGTCCGCCCAGGCCATCGACATGATCACCAAGCAGATCGGCGCGGAGAACGTCGCCGCGATCATCATCGAGCCGGTGCTCGGCGAGGGCGGCTTCATCGAGCCCGCGAAGGGCTTCCTGCCCGCGATCTCGAAGTTCGCCACCGACAACGGCATCGTGTTCGTCGCGGACGAGATCCAGTCCGGCTTCTGCCGCACCGGCCAGTGGTTCGCGTGCGAGGACGAGGGTGTCGTCCCGGACCTGATCACGACCGCCAAGGGCATCGCGGGCGGTCTGCCGCTCGCCGCCGTGACGGGCCGCGCCGAGATCATGGACGCCCCGCACGCGGGCGGCCTGGGCGGCACGTACGGCGGCAACCCGGTGGCGTGCGCCGCCGCGCTCGGCGCGATCGAGACGATGAAGGAGCTGGACCTCAACGGGAAGGCGAAGCGCATCGAGGAGGTCATGAAGGGCCGCCTCGCCGCGATGGCGGAGAAGCACGACGTCATCGGTGACATCCGCGGCCGTGGCGCGATGATCGCGATCGAGCTGGTCGTGTCCGGCACCAAGGACGGGGACAAGACCCCGAACGCCGCCGCTGCCGCCGCGCTCGCCAAGGCGTGCCACCAGGAGGGTCTGCTGGTCCTGACCTGCGGAACCTACGGCAACGTGCTGCGTTTCCTGCCGCCGCTCGTCATCGGCGAGGACCTGCTGAACGAGGGCCTGGACATCATCGAGAACGCCTTCGCGGGCATCTGATCCGTACCGGGCGGGAAGCGCCGAGAGTCCGCCTGTGAAGAACGTGTGGGGGGCCAATGGCGGGATCGGGGTCCCGCTGTCGGTCCCCCCGCTCCTGCCGTACGGTTCCTGACAGATGAGAGAAACACCCCGCCCGCAGGGGACTGCGGGCGATTCCGGGGCGGGGCTTCCGCAGCACTTCCCTGGTCGTGCCTTCGCGCACAACACCCCCGGAGCCTCTGGCTCCGGATCTCTTCACCGATCGGACGACGGTACGCCCCACACCCCCCGGGGCGTCCGCCACTCCGGTCCGCCCGACTGCCCCGGAGCTTCCCCCCCTGCTCCGGGGCAGTCGGCATGTCCGCGCACCTTCCCGCGCGCGTTCCTGCTCACGCTCGTAGCGGCCGCGCTGCTCTTCGCCCTGGTCACCTGGCAGGTCGTGGCGCACGGGCCGCTGTGGCACGCCGATGTGCGCCTCGACCGGGCGGTCGTCGGCTCGGGGCCCCGGTGGCTCACCGGGTTCCTCGCCGACCTCGGCAGCATGCGCGTCGCGCTCCCAGTCCTCGCGGCGGCCGTCGCACACGCGCTGTGGCGGGGCCTGCGGGCGGCGCCGCTCGCGGCCGTGCTCGCCATGGGGGCGGTGCCGCTCCTCGTCGTACCGCTGAAGGCCGGGATCGACCGGCCCGCACCGCTGGACGCCGCGCTGTCGGGGTACTACCCGTCGGGGCACACGGCGACGGCGGCCGTCGCGTACGGCGGGGCCGCTCTGCTGCTGCACGCCTGCGGGCACGCCCGATGGCCGATGCCCGTCGCGACGGCCCTGTCGCTCGCGACCGGCACCGGTCTCGTCCTGCACGGCTACCACTGGCCGCTGGACGTGGTGGGCAGCGGGTGCCTGGGCGTGCTGCTGCTGGGGCCGCTGCGGTGGCTCGGACGACGGCCGCTCAGCCGTCCGCCGCTCAGCCCCCGGCCCCTCGGCCGTGGGCCGCTCAGCCGTCGCCCTCGGGCCTGAGGTCCCGCTCCGCGCGCTGCGCCCGCACCATCCGGCTCGCCGCCTCGTGCATCGCCAGTTCCAGGATCGTGGGGTCCGTGAGGGTGCCCCGGCCGTCCGGGGCGACCAGCCAGCGGACGCCTCCGGTGGTGGCGCGGCCCGGGTACGGGACGACGATCCAGGTGCCCCGCCCCGCGCCCCGCACCCCGGTACCGAGCCAGCGGGCTGCGGTGCCCGCGGGGACGAAGAACCCCATGCGGGAGTCCCCGAAGTCGGCGAGCACGGGGCCCGGGCGGTCGACCAGGCGGGTCAGTACGTCGAGGGTGGGGTAGCCGAGTTCGCCCGGCAGGATCAGGACGTCCCAGTACCTTCCGGCGGGCAGGAGCGCGACGCCCAGGGGGTTGCGCTCCCACTCCCATCGGCAGGCGTCGGGGTCCGGGGCCACCGAGACCAGCCATTCCACTGCGGTCTTCGCTTCCGAGCCAACCATCGCGGGCGGGCCTCCTTCTTCCTTCGCTGTGCACGGATCAGTGCGTACACAGGAGAGAAGGGGGTCGGGCCGGACTATGACGCGGGTTTCGCTACTTGTTGGTAGTGAGGTGGGGTCACCGCAGGTAACAGTTGTGCGCCCCCGGGGAAACCGGGGGCGCACACACCTGTGGAGCAGGGGCTCAGCTGTCGAAGCCCAGGCCCACCTTGTCCATGGCCTTCAGCCACAGGTTGCGCTTGCCGCCGTTGTCGTCGGAGCGCGCCATCGAGCGCTTGGTGATCTCGATGCCCGCCCAGGCGATCGGCTCGGGCGGGAACGGGAGCGGCTTGCTGCGGACCATCTCCAGCTCGGTGCGCTCGGTCTTCCTGCCGTCGAGGAGGTCGAGCATGACCTCCGCGCCGAAGCGGGTCGCGCCGACGCCGAGGCCGGTGTACCCGGCCGCGTACGCGACCTTGCCCGCGTGCGCCGTGCCGAAGAACGCGGAGAAGCGGGTGCAGGTGTCGATCGCACCGCCCCACGCGTGCGTGAAGCGCAGGCCCGCGAGCTGCGGGAAGCAGGTGAAGAAGTGCTCGGCGAGCTTGAGGAAGGTCTCCGGGCGGGAGTCCAGTTCGCCGCTGAGCTTGCCGCCGTAGTGGTAGACGGCGTCGTAGCCGCCCCACAGGATGCGGTTGTCCTCGGAGATGCGGAAGTAGTGGAACTGGTTGGCGCTGTCTCCCAGGCCCGCGCGGTTCTTCCAGCCGATCGAGGCGAGCTGCTCCTCGCTGAGGGGCTCGGTCATCAGCGCGTAGTCGTAGACCGGGACCGTGAAGGGCCGCAGCCGCTTCACGAGCGACGGAAAGACGTTGGTGCCCAGCGCCACCCTGCGGGCGAAGATCCGGCCGTACGAGGTGCGCACGGCGGTGCCGCCCGCGTCCGAGGCGAGCTGGGTGCCCTTGGTGTTCTCGTAGATACGGACACCGAGGTCGAGGCAGGCCCGCTTGAGGCCCCAGGCGAGCCGGGCCGGGTTGAGCATGGCGACGCCGCGTTTGTCCCAGAGGCCGCCCAGGAAGGTCGGCGAGTCCACCTCGGCACGGACGGCGTCCGCGTCGAGGAGCTCCATGTGCGCGGCGAGACCGAGCTTCTCGGCCTCCTCGTACATCTCCTTCAGCTCTGCGAGCTGGTGCGGCTCGGTGGCGACGTCGATCTCGCCGGTGCGCTCGAAGGCGCAGTCGATGCCGTACGTCGCGACGGCCTCCTCGATGGCGTCGAGGTTGGCCTCGCCGAGCGCTTCGAGCTTCTCGATCTCGTCCGGCCAGCGGGCGATGCCGTTGCCGAGCCCGTGGGTGAGGGACGCGGCGCAGAATCCGCCGTTGCGCCCGGAGGCGGCCCAGCCCACCTCGTTCGCCTCGATGAGGACGACGTCGCGCTGCGGGTCGCGCTCCTTGGCGATCAGCGCGGTCCACAGTCCGCTGTAGCCGCCGCCGATGACCAGCAGGTCGCAGCGCTCGTCGCCGGTGAGCGACGGCTCGGGGGCGGGGCGGTCCGGGTCGTCCAGCCAGAACGACAGCGGCTTCGCGCCGGAAAGGGATTGTGCGGCAGTACGCATGGCGACCGGGGCCATGGTTTCCAACTCCTTCAAGCTCCTCGAAGAGGAACTACTTGGGTGATGCGCTGTTCTTCCGGCGGCCGGCGATGAACTGGCCGCCGAGGACCACCAGTACGGCGATGACGAACATAGCTGTACCAATGACGTTGATTTGTACGGGTGTGCCGCGCTGCGCCGAGCCCCACACGAACATGGGGAAGGTGACGGTCGAGCCCGCGTTGAAGTTCGTGATGATGAAGTCGTCGAACGACAGCGAGAAGGCCAGCAGCGCGCCCGCCGCGATGCCGGGTGCGGCGATCGGCAGGGTCACTCGTACGAAAGTCTGAACCGGACCCGCGTAGAGGTCGCGGGCCGCTTCCTCCAGCCTCGGGTCCATCGACATGACGCGCGCCTTGACGGCCGTCACGACGAAGCTGAGGCAGAACATGATGTGGGCGATGAGCACGGTCCAGAAGCCGAGCGGCGCGCCCATGTTGAGGAAGAGCGTGAGCAGGGAGGCCGCCATGACGACCTCGGGCATGGCCATCGGCAGGAAGATCAGCGAGTTGATCGCACCGCGCGCCCGGAAGCGGTAGCGGACCAGCGCGAAGGCGATCATCGTGCCGAGTACGGTCGCGCCGAGCGTCGCCCAGGCGGCGAGCTGGAGCGAGAGCGCCAGCGATCCGCACAGGTCGGCGACGCCGCACGGGTCCTGCCAGGCGTCCGTGGAGAACTTCTGCCACGCGTAGTTGAAGCGCCCGTTCGGCTTGTTGAACGAGAAGACCATCACGACGACGTTCGGCAGGATCATGTACGCGAGCGTCAAAAGACCCGCGATGACGACAAAATTGCGGCGAAGCCACTTGATCGGTGTTTTCAGAGATGCGGCCATCAGACGAGGTCCTCCGTCCCGGACTTGCGCATGTAGACGGTGACCATGATCAGCACGATCGCCATGAGGATGAAGGACAGCGCGGCGGCCGTCGGATAGTCGAGCACCCGCAGGAACTGCGACTGGATGACCGAGCCGACCATCTTGGTGTCGGTCGAGCCGAGCAGTTCGGCGTTGACGTAGTCACCGGCCGCCGGGATGAAGGTCAGCAGCGTGCCGGAGACGACACCCGGCATGGACAGCGGGAACGTCACCTTCCGGAAGGTCGTCGCCGGGGTCGCGTACAGGTCGCCCGCCGCCTCGTGCAGCCTGCCGTCGATCCGCTCCAGCGAGGTGTAGAGCGGCAGGATCATGAAGGGCAGGAAGTTGTACGTCAGACCGCAGACCACCGCGAGCGGCGTGGCCAGCAGACGGCCTCCCTCGGTCCAGCCCAGCCAGCTCGTCACGTCCAGGACGTGCAGGGTGTTGAGGACGTCGACGACCGGCCCGCCGTCCGCGAGGATCGTCTTCCAGGCGAGGGTGCGGATCAGGAAGCTGGTGAAGAACGGCGCGATGACCAGCACCAGCACCAGGTTCCGCCAGCGCCCCGCCTTGAAGGCGATGAGGTACGCGAGCGGGTAGCCGAGCAGCAGGCACAGGATCGTCGCCGTGCCCGCGTAGAGCAGCGAGCGGACGAACTGCGGCCAGTACTCGGCGAGTGCGTTCCAGTACGTCTGGAAGTGCCAGGTGACCTTGAACCCGGCCTCCAGGGAGCCCTCCTGGACGGAGGTCGACGCCTGGTAGACCAGCGGCAGTGCGAAGAAGACCAGCAGCCACAGGATGCCGGGGAGCAGCAGCCAGTACGGGATGAGGCGCTTGCGCGTCGACGCCTTGTGGACCGGGGGGTCTGTCGTGACGGGAGGGGCGTCGGTGACGGTCACGAGGCGTCCTCCACCGACTGCACGCCCGCGTCGATGGCCTGGTCGGCGTCGAGGCCGAAGGTGTGCTCCGGGTTCCAGTGCAGGACGACCTCGGCGCCGGGGGCGAGGCGGGAGTCGCGCTCGACGTTCTGGACGTACACCTCGAAGTCGGCGCAGGCGGGGCTGTCCACGATGAACTGGGTGGAGACGCCGATGAAGCTGGAGGCGGTGATGCGGCCGGTCATGCGGTTGCGCCCGTCGGGGATCTTGCCCGCGTCGTCGGTGGGCGTGATCGACACCTTCTCGGGGCGGACGCCCACGAGGAGCTTGTCGCCGGTGGAGGTCTGGGCCTGACATCGCTTGCCGGGCACCTTGATCTTGGCGTCGCCGCAGGTCACGGTGATGACGTCGGAGGTGGTGGCAGCGACCTCGGCCTCGATGAGGTTGGAGGTGCCGAGGAAGTTGGCGACGAAGGTGGTCTGCGGGTTCTCGTACAGGTCGGCGGGGGCGCCGAGCTGCTCGACCCGGCCGCCGTTCATGACCGCGACCTGGTCGGCCATCGTCATGGCCTCCTCCTGGTCGTGGGTGACGTGCACGAAGGTGATGCCGACCTCGGTCTGGATGCGCTTGAGCTCCAACTGCATCTGACGGCGCAGCTTGAGGTCCAGGGCACCCAGCGGCTCGTCGAGGAGCAGCACCTGCGGGTGGTTGATGAGGGCGCGGGCGACGGCGACGCGCTGCTGCTGGCCGCCGGAGAGCTGGTGCGGCTTGCGCTTCGCGAACTGCCCGAGCTGGACGAGGTCGAGCATGTCGTCGACCTGCTTCTTCACGGACTTGATGCCTCGGCGGCGCAGCCCGAAGGCGACGTTCTCGCTGATGTCCAGGTGCGGGAAGAGCGCGTAGCTCTGGAAGACGGTGTTCACCGGGCGCTTGTACGGCGGCAGGTGCGTGACGTCCCGGTCGCCGAGGGAGACGGTGCCGGTGGAGGGGTCCTCCAGTCCGGCGATCATCCGCAGCGTCGTCGTCTTGCCGCAGCCGGACGCGCCGAGCAGGGCGAAGAAGGAGCCCTGCGGGACGGTCAGGTCGAGCGGGTGCACGGCGGTGAAGGAGCCGTAGGTCTTGCTGATCCCGGCGAGGCGGACGTCGCCGCCTTCGGTCTTCTGAGTCATGGGTTGCGGTCCCAGGGGGGAGTCGGGGTACGGCAGGAATGCGTGGGGGGCCGCCCGCACGCGGTGACACGTGCGGGCACCGGGTGGCGCCGGCCCTCGTGGAGGGCGGCTAGGCGCCGATGAGCTTGGCGAACTTCTCCTCGTACGTCTTCTCCTCCGCCTCGCTGAGCGTGCGGAAGGGATGCGCCTTGGCCGCCATCTCCTTGTCGGGGAGGATCAGCGTGGAGTCGGCCAGCGCCTTGTCCAGCTTGGCGAGTTCCTTGGCGACGCCCTCGACGGGGCAGACGTAGTTGATGTACGCGGCGAGCTGTGCGGCGGGTCCTGGCTCGTAGTAGTAGTCGATCAGCTTCTCGGCGTTGGTCTTGTGCCGGGCCTTCGCCGGGACCAGCAGGTTGTCCGAGGAGGAGATGTACCCGGCCTTCGGGATCGCGAACTTCACCGACGGGTTGTCCGCCTGGAGCTGTACGACGTCACCGGCCCAGGCCACGCAGGCGGCCAGGTCGCCCTTCTCCAGGTCGGACGTGTAGTCGTTGCCGGTGAAGCGGCGGATCTGCTTGCTGTCGACGCCCTTCTGAAGCCGGGCGACGGCCGCGTCGTAGTCGTCGCCGGTGAACTGCGCGGGGTCCTTGCCCAGGTCGAGCAGCGTCATCCCGATGCTGTCGCGCATCTCCGACAGGAAGCCGACCTTGCCCTTGAGCGCGGGGTCGTCGAGGAGCTGCGAGATCGAGTCGACCTTGCGCCCGCCGGTCGCCTTCTCGTTGTACGCGATGACCGTGGAGATGCCCGTCCAGGGGTACGAGTAGGCGCGGCCCGGGTCCCAGGCGGGGCTGCGGAACTGGGCGCTGAGGTTGGCGTACGCGTGGGGCAGGTGCGTGGGGTCGAGCTTCTGGACCCAGCCGAGCCGGATCAGCCGGGCGGCCATCCAGTCGGTGACGCAGATGAGGTCACGGCCGATGGCCTGGCCGTTGTTCAGCTGCTGCTGGATCTTGCCGAAGAACTCGTTGTTGTCGTTGATGTCCGCCGTGTATTTGACGGATATCCCGGTGCGCTTCGTGAAGGCTTCGAGGCTCGGATAGCCCTTGTCGTTCTCGCCGACGTCCATGTACTCGGTCCAGTTGGAGAAGACGACCTGCTTCTCCTCGGCCGAGAAGTCGTCCGAGACTCCTGCCGCCGCCTTGTCCTTGCCGCCCGCGGCCGGAATGCCGCAGGCGCTCAGCGCGCCGATGCCGCCGAGGGCGAGGGCGCCGCCGCCCGCGGCGCGCATCAGCGAACGGCGGGTGAGTGCGCCCCGGCCGCTGGTGATGCTGCGCCGCGTGGCTCTCTCCACCGCGCTCGTGGCGGTGGCTGACCCGTGCTGGAACTGCTCCATGCGCGATTGCCCTTTCGGGTGGGTTGCCGCTGGTGAGGCGGACTCTTTATCGGTCCCCGAAGATCGTGCGGTGCCAGTCCTTGCGGGCCACCGCGGTGTTGTCGAACATGACGTGCTTGACCTGCGTGTACTCCTCGAAGGAGTACGCCGACATGTCCTTGCCGAAGCCGCTGGCCTTGTACCCGCCGTGCGGCATCTCGCTGAGGATCGGGATGTGGTCGTTGACCCACACACAGCCCGCCTTGATCTCGCGGGTGGCGCGGTTCGCGCGGAACACGTCGCGGGTCCAGGCCGAGGAGGCCAGACCGTACGGAGTGTCGTTGGCGAGCTCGATGCCCTCGTCGTCGGTGTCGAAGGGCAGGACCACCAGGACGGGGCCGAAGATCTCGTCCTGGACGACCTCGCTGTCCTGGGCGGCGTCGGCGATCAGGGTCGGCCGGTAGTACGCGCCGTCCTTGAGGTCGCCCTGCGGGGCCTCGCCACCGGTGACGACGCGGGCGTAACCGCGTGCCCTGTCGACGATGGCCGCGACCCTGTCGCGCTGGGCGAAGCTGATGAGCGGGCCGAGGTCGGTGGTCTCCGCGAAGGGGTCGCCGAGACGCACGGACTCCATGAGCTCCGCGACGCCCGTCACGAACGCGTCGTACAGCGGACGCTGGACGTAGGCGCGGGTGGCGGCGGTGCAGTCCTGGCCGGTGTTGATGAGGGCTCCGGCGACCGCGCCGTTGACCGCCGCTTCGAGGTCGGCGTCGTCGAACACGACGAACGGGGCCTTGCCGCCCAGCTCCAGGTGCAGCCGCTTGACCGTCGAGGTGGCGATCTCGGCGACGCGCTTGCCGACCGGGGTGGAGCCGGTGAAGGACGTCATGGCGACGTCCGGGTGGCCGACGAGGTGCTCGCCCGCGTCCTTGCCCGCGCCCGTGACGATGTTGACGACTCCGTCGGGAAGCCCGGCCTCCTTGGCCGCCTGCGCGAACATGAGCGAGGTGAGCGGGGTCATCTCGGCGGGCTTCAGCACGATGGTGTTGCCCGCGGCGATGGCCGGGAGGATCTTCCAGGCGGCCATCTGGAGCGGGTAGTTCCAGGGCGCGATGGACCCGACGACGCCGATCGCCTCACGGCGGACGTACGAGGTGTGGTCGCCGTCGTACTCCCCGGCGGACTTGCCCTCCAGGTGGCGGGCTGCCCCGGCGAAGAAGGCGACGTTGTCGACCGTGCCCGGTACGTCGAACTCCCGCGACAGCTTGATGGGCTTGCCGCACTGGAGCGACTCGGCGTACGCGAAGTCCTCGGCCTGCTCGGCGAGTACGGCGGCGAACCTGTGCATCGCGTCGGAGCGCTCGCCCGGGGTGGCGCCGGACCAGCCGGGGAAGGCCGCCTTGGCCGCCGCCACGGCGGCGTCGACCTCGTCTCTTCCGGCCAACTCGTACGTGTAGATCCCCTCGCCCGTGGCGGGGTTCACGACCGTGTGAGTACGACCCGAGGTACCGGGACGCAACTGCCCGCCGATGTACTGTGCGCCGCCTGCGAAGCGGTCCTGCACCTGGAAGCGGTTGCCCATGACGCTCTCCTCCGCCGCTCACCCCGTCATACGGGGGTCGGCGTAGCTCCAGCTTGATTTGATTGCCGATCCTGACAGAGCAGTTCGCCACCAACAAGTGATTCCGTTGTTGCCTTTTGGTTACGCGACGGATTCGGTCGACCGTGTGTCGAGTCGGCGAGGAAATTCCGTACGGAGTGTCAGTGGCGGATGTCAGACTCGCATGCATGGGGAAGATCGAAGAGCTGGCGGCGCAGGTCAGCAGGGGCGAGCGGGTGAAGTTCCTGCACTTCTGGGGTCACCGTCCGCGACCGGACGGGGCGCTCGGGCCGAGCGTTTTCAGCCAGTGGTGGCCGTCGCCGTTCACCGTCGACGGGGTCGCGTACGCCACCGCCGAGCACTGGATGATGGCCCGCAAGGCGGTGCTCTTCGGCGACGCGGAGGCGGAGCGGGCGGTGCTCGCGGCCTCCTCGCCCGCCGCCGCGAAGAAGGCGGGCCGACTGGTCCGCGGCTTCGACGATGGGGCCTGGGTAGCCGCGCGCTACGACATCGTCGTCTCCGGCAACATCCACAAGTTCACCCAGCACCCGGACCTGGGCGCGTACCTGCTCGGCACGGGCTCCCGCGTCCTGGTCGAGGCGAGCCCCCTCGACCGCATCTGGGGCACGGGGCTCGCCGCCGACGATCCCCGGGCGGACGTTCCCTCCGCCTGGCCCGGCCAGAACCTCCTGGGCTTCGCCCTGATGGACACCAGGGCTGCACTGGCTCGCTGAGTACGCGTCCCCTCGCGGAGCCCTCCGGCCCCCGACCACGGGGGTACCCCCCAGCCCCCTCGGACGGCGGGGCTTATCCCCTCCGCTTCCGCCCAGCCCCCTCGGACGGCGGGGCCTGTCCCCTCCGCTTCCGCCTCGTCCCCTTGGGCGGCGGGGCCGCCCCCCGGGGGCGGAACGGGCGGGCAAGGGGGCGGCCCCCCTCGCTCCGGGCCCACCCCGGTGCCGCCCGCCGTTACCTCGCCCCACGGGTGCGCCGCACCCCGGTGCGCCTGCGGCGAGCCGCCCCAGACCCACCCCTTCACCTAAAGCGCTCGCCGCGCGGCTGTCCCGGACACGTGCGGGTGCGTTGGGGCTGGTCGCGCAGTTCCCCGCGCCCCTAAAGGGGCGCCCCTGAATGCCTCACCCCTGGTGCGTCACCACCGCCCACACGATGAAGCCGATGATCATCACACCGATCGCGATCCCGATCGACCCCGTGATGATCCCCGCCAGAGCCATCCCGCCATTCGTCGCCTCACCCCGCGCCGCCTTCTTCCGCCCCATGATCCCGAAGATCAGGCCCAGCACACCCAGGATCACGCTGAGCACGCCGTACATGCAGAAGAGGCAGATGGAGAGGATGCCCAGCACCATCCCCGCCACGCCGAACCCGTTCTGCGGCTGCCCCTGCCCGGTCCACCCGGTGCCCCCGGGGTACCCCGGGTAGCCCGGATATCCGGGGTACGGCGCGGCCCCGCCCGGTGCTCCCGGCGTCGTCGGGTACGCGGGCGGATACCCGTACTCCCCTGCCGGAGCCCCCGACGGATACCCGTAGGCCGCGGGAGCGGCGGGAGCGGCGGGCAGCCCGTCCGTCCCCGCCCCCGGCATCGACGTCATCGTCGGCTGGTCGTGCACGGGATGCGCGGAGGGAGCGCCCACAGAACCCGGCGCACCCGCCCCCGGCTTGACCATCGGCACCCGGTTCACCGAGTCCTCCGGCGGCGCCCACGGGTCCGGAGCCCCCGCAGGTCCCGTGGATTCCGGTCCGTTCGGCTGCGGCGTGCTGTCTGACATGGCTCTCCCCCATAGGCGATTCCCGGTCATGCTACGACGTACCCCACATGGCCCAGTGCCCCGCCTACGATGATCCCGAACCGTCCACGACGCGCCCGTATCCCGATCCGTACACCCCTGGTACGCGCCCGCCGCAGGACCCGTACCGCACCAGGAGGACCCGATGTCAGACCTGCGCCCCTTCGTCGCGGGCCTGCCCAAGGCAGAGCTCCACGTCCACCACGTCGGTTCCGCCTCTCCCCGGATCGTCGCCGAGCTGGCCGCCCGGCACCCGGACTCCACGGTGCCCACCGACCCGGAGGCGCTGAAGGAGTTCTTCACCTTCACCGACTTCGCGCACTTCATCGACGTGTACCTGTCCGTGGTCGACGTGATCCGCACCCCCGACGACGTCCGCCTCCTCACCTACGAGGTGGCCCGCGACATGGCCCGCCAGAACATCCGGTACGCCGAGCTGACCGTGACCCCGTACAGCTCGACCCGCCGGGGCATCCCGGAAGCGGCGTTCATGGAGGCCATCGAGGACGCCCGCAAGGCCGCCGAGTCCGAACTCGGGGTCGTCCTGCGCTGGTGCTTCGACATCCCCGGCGAGGCGGGCCTGGAGTCGGCCGAGGAGACGGTACGGCTCGCCCTGGAGCACCGCCCCGAGGGGCTGGTCTCCTTCGGGCTCGGCGGGCCGGAGATCGGTGTGCCGCGCCCCCAGTTCAAGCCGTACTTCGACAGGGCGATCGAGGCCGGTCTGCACTCCGTCCCGCACGCGGGCGAGACGACGGGCCCCGAGACCGTCTGGGACGCCCTGGGCGACCTGCGCGCCGAGCGGATCGGGCACGGCACGAGCGCCGTCCAGGACCCGAAGCTGCTCGCGCACCTCGCGGAGAGGCAGATTCCGCTGGAGGTCTGCCCGACCTCCAACATCGCCACCCGCGCCGTCGCCACCCTCGACGAGCACCCGATCAAGGAGATGGTCGCGGCGGGCTGCCTGGTCACGATCAACAGCGACGACCCGCCGATGTTCGGCACCGACCTGAACAACGAGTACGTGGTCGCCGCCCGCCTCCTGGACCTGGACGAGCGGGGCGTGGCCGAGCTGGCGAAGAACGCGGTCCGCGCCTCCTTCCTGGACGAGTCCGGCAAGGCGAAGCTGGCCGCCGAGATCGACGCGTACACGACCGCCTGGCTCGCCCGCTGAAACCGGCGGGAGGTCCGCCGGTCTCAGCGGGCGGCCTCTCGCCGCATCGCCTAAGAATGACCCCATGAGCGCCGACCGTCACACCGTCCTCGCCTCGGCCCTCCGCGACTCCGTCCTCGCGGTGGGCCACCGAGGCGACCCGTACCGCTTCCGCGAGAACACGCTCGCCTCGATCCGTTCCGCGCTGGACCGGGGCGCGGGCGCGGTCGAGGTGGACGTACGGCTGACCCGCGACGGCGTGCCCGTCCTCCTGCACGACGAGAAGCTGGAGCGGCTCTGGGGCCACGACCGCTGGCTCGTCGATCTCACGAAAGCCGAGGTCGACGACCTGACGGGGCACGGCGTGCCGACTCTGCGCGAGGCGATCCTCGCGGTGGGCCCGCACCGTCTGATGCTCGACCTCCCCGGCGCGCACGACGAGGTCGTACGCAAGGTCGTGGGCACCGTCCACGAGGCGGGCGCGAGCGAGCGCACGTACTACTGCGGAGGCCCCTCGGCGATGCTCCGCGTCCGCGCCGCCGACCCGCACGCGGAGACTGCCCTGACCTGGACGACCGTCGCCCCGCCCCGCCCCGAACTGCTCGCCGCGCTCACCCCGCGCTGGCTGAACTGCCGCTTCGGCATCGTCGACCGCCCGCTCGTCGACCACTTCCATCGCAGCGGTCTCCTGGTGTCCGCCTGGACTCCTGACACGGCCCGCAGCATGCACGGTCTGCTCGTCGCGGGCGTCGACGCGATCACCACCAACCGCCTCGGCCTGCTCTCCCGCACCATCACCAAGTACCGCGCCGCCCAGCACCATTGACCCGTCCGGCATCATGACGTTCCGTCACCCCCACACCGGAGGAGAGAACGCCCGATGCCCGAAGAGATACGTACCGACATCGCCCACAACGCCCGCGTCTGGAACTACTGGCTGGGCGGCAAGGACCACTACCCCGTGGACGCCGCCGTGGGCGACCGGGTCACCTCCCTCTACCCGAGCATCGGCGAAGTCGCCCGCGCCGACCGGAAGTTCCTCGGCCGCGCGGTGTCGTACCTGGCGGGCGACGCGGGCATCCGGCAGTTCCTCGACATCGGCACCGGTCTGCCCACCGCCGACAACACCCACGAGGTCGCCCAGCGCATCGCCCCGGACTCGCGGATCGTGTACGTCGACCACGACCCTGTCGTCCTGGCCCACGCCCGCGCCCTGCTGAAGGGCACCCCCGAGGGCCGCACCGACTACGTGGACGCGGACGCCCGCGACCCGGAGAAGATCCTCGAAGCCGCCGCGCGGACCCTGGACCTGGACCGCCCGGTCGCCGTCATGCTGCTGGGCATCCTCAACTTCGTACCGGACACCGGCCAGGCCCGGTCCGTCGTACGCACCCTCCTCGACGCCCTCCCGCCGGGCAGCCACCTCGCCCTGACCCACCCGACCCTGGAACTGGGCGGCGAGGGCAACGAGGCGGCGATGGCGTTCTGGAACGAGAACGCGACCCCGCCCATCCGGACCCGTACGGGCGCGGAGTTCGCCTCGTTCCTGGACGGCCTCGACCTCCTCGAACCGGGCGTCGTGTCGTGCGCGCGGTGGCGCGGCGAGGACCCTTCGGTGGCCCAGTTCGGCGCGGTGGCGGTCAAGCGCGCGTGACGCCTCCGCTCCGAGCGCGCGTCCGGCCCCGGGCCCGCGTCCGCTCCCGCGCGGCGGACATCGGCACCACCCTGCGCGCGCACCCGTGGGCGGCCGACATCGGCGTGGCCCTGCTCGTCCAACTCGTGGTCAGCGTGCCGTGGTTGATTCCGCGCCCGGCGGGCTCTTCGCCCGCCACCCTCCTGGCGTACGGGCTGACGGCGCTGACCGTACTGCCGCTCGTCTGGCGGCGGCGGGCGCCGGTGACGGTCCTGGCGGCGGTGCTGTGCGCGCAGGTGCTGTACGGGGTCGCCGCCGACGGGCCCGGCCAGACCCTCCCGTACACGAGCATGGTGGCGCTGTACTCGCTCGCCGCTTGCACACCCTCCCCGCTGCGGCAGGTCACGGGCGGGCTGACGCTCGCGGTGGCCGCCGTGTCGGTGGTGGGGCGGGGGCGGGACGACTGGCTGCGCGAGCTGATGCTCACGCTCGTCGTCTTCGCCGCGTCGTACGCCTTCGGCCGCCTGACCCACACCCGGCAGGCGTACACGCGGGCGGTGGAGGAGCGGGCGCGGGCGGTCGAGGAGCGGTCGGCCGAGCTGGAGCGCGCGAACCGCATCGAGGCCGAGCAGGCGGCGGCCCGCGAACGGGCCCGCATCGCACGGGAGATGCACGACATCCTGTCGCACGCGGTCAGCATCATGGTCGTCCAGGCGGAGGCCGGACCGGTCGCGGTGCGCGTCGCGCCCGAGCGGGCGGAGGCGGCGTTCGACGCGATCTCGGAGACCGGGCGGGAGGCGATGACGCAGCTCCGGCAGATGCTGGGGCTGCTGCGGGACGCGCCGTCGGACCCGGATGTGTCCCGTGGTCCCCAGCCCACCATCGGCGAACTGCCGAGGCTCGTGGAGCGGGTGGGGCGCAGTGGCCTCTCCGTGGCGTACGAGACCACCGGTCGGCCGCACTCCCTGCCCCCCGTGCTCGAAGCGACGGCGTACCGCATCGTGCAGGAAGCACTGACCAACATCGTCAAGCACGCCCACGCCCGGCACGCGCGGGTGCGACTCCACTACCAGGAGCAGGAATTGACCCTCACCATCACCGACGACGGGCGTGGCCGCCCCGGTCCGGCCGCCCGCACGGCGGGCCACGGCCTCATCGGCATCCAGGAGCGCGCGGCGGCCCACGGCGGGTCGGTGACGGCGGGGCCAGGACCGGACGGCACCGGATTCAGCGTGCGCGCCGTCCTCCTCATCACCCCTGCCGAGGCTTCGGGGGTGGCGAGTTGAGCATTCGCGTGGTGGTGGCGGACGACCAGGAGCTGGTCCGCAGCGGGTTCGCGATGATCCTGGGCGCGCAGCCGGACATCGAGGTGGTCGCGGAGGCGGGCGACGGCGCGGAGGCCGTCGACGCGGTACGGCGGCTGCGGCCGGAGGTCGCGCTGCTCGACATCCGGATGCCGCTGATGGACGGCATCGAGGCATGCCGCGCCATCACCTCCGGCGGCCCCACCCGCACCGTGATGCTGACGACCTTCGACTCCGACGCGTACGTCTACGACGCGCTGCGCGCGGGGGCCAGCGGCTTCCTGCTCAAGGACGTGCGCAGGGACGACCTCGTGCACGCGGTGCGGGTGGTGGCGGCCGGGGAGTCCCTGGTCGCGCCGTCGGTGGCCCGCCGTCTGATCTCGGAGTTCACCTCGCGCCCCGCGACGGCCCCCCGCACCCCGTCCGACAGGCTCGACGTGCTGACCGCCCGCGAGCGCGAAACCCTCCTCCATCTGGCGCGCGGTCTGTCGAACGCGGAGATCGCGGCGGCCCTGACCGTCAGCGACCACACGGTGAAGACCCATGTGGGCAACGTGCTGGCCAAGTTGGGGCTGCGGGACCGGATCCAGGCGGTGATCTGCGCGTACGAGACGGGGCTCGTCGCCCCGACGGGGGAGGGATAGCCACCCGGCCGGGCCCCGCCTCCCCCGCACGGGGGAGGAAACCGCCCCGCCGGAACCCCTCTCACCGGCGATCCGCCCAGGCCCCGCAGGCAACAGGATGGAGCCATCGAGGAGTTACGGAAATCCACCGGCTCCGGCACCCGAGAGGCCCCACCATGAACCGCCTGAGCGCCCGCACCCGCACCGCCCTCGCCGCCGCCCTGGTACTCGGCATCGCCGCGGGGCCCGTCGCCGCCGCGGGACCCGCCTTCGCCGGGACTCCGGTCACCGCCCAGGCCACCGCCGCCGCCCAGGAGGAGACCGGTCCCAACACCACCGCCCTCCAGGCGGCCCTCGCCGGCCTCCCGAACGCCAGCACCACCGCCGCACTCGTCCGCGTCGGCGGCAAGGGCCGCGCCTGGCAGGGCAGTTCCGGTGTGCACGACCTCCGCTCGAACCGCCCCGCCAACCCGAACGGCCGCTTCCGGATCGGTTCCGTCACCAAGGTCTTCACCGCCGCCACCGTGCTGCGCCTCGCCGAAGAGGGCCGCGTCAGCCTCGACCGGCCGGTCCGCGCCTACCTCCCGGACCTGATCCCGGCCGCGTACGGCGAGGTCACCGTCCGCCAGCTGCTCAACCACACCCACGGCATCCCCTCCCCGGACTCCACCCCGGGCGGCATCGAAGAGCTGTACGCACACCGCTTCGACCTCCGCGACCCGCGCGCCATGGTCGCCGACTCGACCTCGAAGGCCAAGGAGAAGGACCGGAAGACCCCGGGCACCGTCCAGGAGTACTCGAACACCGGCTACACCATCGCGGGCCTCCTGATCGAGCGCGTGGCCGGTACGTCGTACGAAGAGGCCGTCGCCCGCCGCGTCCTGCGTCCGCTGGGCCTGCGGGACACGTACTCCCCCGGCCGGAGCCCGCGCATCCGGGGCCCGTACAACCACGGCTACCAGGTCTTCCCCCGGCCCGACGGCAGCACCGAGCTCCGTGACGTGAGCGCGTGGACCGTCACCGACACCTGGGCGGCGGGCGACCTCGTCTCGACCACCGCCGACCTGGAACGCTTCATGAAGGCGCTGTTCGGCGGGGAGGTCGTGCGCGGCCCGCTCCTTGAGGAGATGTTCACCGTGCCCGACATCGAGGGCGCGACGATGAGTGCCGGTCTCCAGAAGCGTGAGGCGGGCAACGGCCTGATCGTCTGGCTGAAGACCGGCGGGCGCTGGGGCTACAACGCCATCATCGCGGCCCCGCGCGACCTCTCCCGCACCCTGGTCTACTCGGTCAACTCCACCGACGCCAAGGGCGAGGGCATGAACCCGACCGCCGAACGCGTGGTCCGTGCCGCCTTCAGCCGCTGAGGGCGGCCCGCGCCGCCACCCCGATCGGCGCCGTCAGCGCCTCCAGCCGCTTGATCTTCCTCCGTACGATCGCCAGCGGGATCACCCCGAACACCCCGAAGGCCATGTCGATCAGTGACCACCCGAAGGGAATTCCCCGGATCGGTCCGCAGATCAGGGCGAGCGGGATGATCCCGGCGCAGGCGATCATCCCGAACTCGATCACCCAGACGTTCCGGACCGGATCGCGGTACGGCCCGTAGAACGCGACCGCGATCACCAGGTGGGCGAAGGCGAGCCAGTCCGTTCCGTACAGGATGAACGGGTACGCCGCCTCGGTGGCGACGAGGCCGTCGCGGCAGCGCTCGATCCACTCCATGAACCCGGGCATCGCGTCGGGCAGCGGGGACGACCGCAGCACGTCGGTGAGCCAGTCGAGTTCGGTGACGAGCGGGAAGGCCGTCAGCCCGCTCAGCACGAGGCACACGATGAAGAAGATCAACCACACGCGGATGCGCCTCAGAAGGGCGGCGGGCTCGTTCATCTCCGCAGCGTACGAGGACCTTTACGCGAGCTTTACGGGTCCCCCGCATCTCCCGCCTGGGGCACGCAGGAGACACTGGTGGTTTGGGCCGCTACAGCCCCACGATCCCGTTCCACCGCTTCGCGAACTCCAGCCGCTCCTCGGCGGTGATGTCCCGCGCGATGGCGAGCCGCTTGCGCACCGCGCCGTCGGGGAAGATCAGCGGGTCCTCGGCCAGTGCCGCCGTCTCCTCGTCCTTCGACGAGGCGATGATGTCCCGCGCGGCGGGCACAGGACACACGTAGTTCACCCAGGTGGCCAGCTCGGCCGCCACCTCCGGGTCGTAGTAGTAGTCGATCAGCCGCTCGGCGTTGCGCTTGTGCTGCGCGAGGTTCGGGATCATCAGGGACTCGGCCCACAGCTCCGCGCCCTCCTCCGGCACCACGAACTCGATGTCCGGGTTGTCCGCCTGGAGTTGGATGACGTCGCCCGAGTACGCCTGGCAGGCCAGCACGTCGCCGCTCGCCAGGTCCTTGACGTAGTCGTTGCCGGTGAAGCGGCGGATGTGCTGGGTCTTGACCAGCTTCTCGACCTGCTCGCACATCCGGTGAAAGTCGTCCGCGACCCACTTCGTGACGTCGGCCCCGAGCCCCTGCATCAACAGCGAGAAGCTCTCGTCGAGGCCGGAGAAGAGCGTGACCTTGCCCTTGAGCTCGGGCCGCCACAGGTCGGAGGTGTGCTTGATCTCGCGCCCGAGCTTCTTTCGGTTGTACGCGATGCCGGTGATGCCCGACTGCCACGGCACGGCGTGCCGGCGGCCCGTGTCGAAGGCCGGGTTGAGCAGTTGCGGGTCCAGATACTTCGCCACGTTCGGCTGCTTGGTTCGGTCCATCTCCTGGACCCAGCCGAGCCGTACGAAACGGGCGGCCATCCAGTCGCTGATGACGATGAGGTCGCGGCCGGTCGCCTGGTGGTTCATCAGCGCCGGGCTGACCTTGCCGAAGAACTCGTCGTTGTCGTTGATCTCCTCGGTGTACCGCACCGAGATCCCGGTCCGCCTGGTGAACTCGTCGAGCGTCGGCCGCTTCGACTTGTCCTCCTCATCGGTGTCGATGTAGAGGGGCCAGTTCGCGAACTGGAGGTTCTTGTCCCGGTCCGAGGTGTCCGTGCCCGCCCGGTCGCCCGGCTTCACGTAGGCGGCGGGGACACCGCACCCGGTGAGCGCGGCGAGCGCGCCCGCCGTACCGATTCCGTATCCGAAACCGCGGAGCACCGTACGGCGCGAGAGACGACGCGAAACGCGACCAAGATCACCCATGGTGCTCACCCTTTCCCGAGGTGCGAGGGGCGGGCAATAGACACAGTGCCTACTGCCCGCCCCTCAATCCGTCACCCCGTGTCCGCGGTCGGGGGACCGTCCGGCTCAGCCGTCGAGCGACGTCATGACGTGCTTGATGCGGGTGTAGTCCTCGAAGCCGTACGCCGAGAGGTCCTTGCCGTAGCCGGACTTCTTGTAGCCGCCGTGCGGCATCTCCGCGACGAGCGGGATGTGCGTGTTGATCCAGACGCAGCCGAAGTCGAGGTTCTTGGACATGCGCATGGCGCGCGCGTGGTCCTTGGTCCAGACGGAGGAGGCGAGGGCGTACTCGACGCCGTTCGCCCACTCCAGGGCCTGCGCCTCGTCGGTGAAGGACTGGACGGTGATGACCGGTCCGAACACCTCGTTCTGGATGATCTCGTCGTCCTGCTTCAGGCCCGAGACGACGGTCGGGGCGTAGAAGTAGCCCTGCTCGCCGACCCGGTGGCCGCCCGCCTCGACCTTGGCGTGCGCGGGCAGCCGCTCGACGAAGCCGGTGACCTGCTTCAGCTGGTTGGCGTTGTTGAGCGGCCCGTAGAGCACGTCCTCGTCGTCCGGCAGGCCGGTCTTCGTGTCCGCCGCCGCCTTCGCGAGCGCGGTCACGAACTCGTCGTGGATCGACTCCTGCACGAGGACGCGCGTGGCGGCCGTACAGTCCTGACCGGCGTTGAAGAAGCCCGCCACGGAGATGTCCTCGACGGCCTTGGCGATGTCGGTGTCCTCGAACACGACGACCGGCGCCTTGCCGCCCAGCTCCAGGTGGACCCGCTTGAGGTCCTTGGCCGCGGACTCGGCGACCTGCATGCCCGCCCGTACCGAACCGGTGATGGAGGCCATCGCGGGCGTCTTGTGCTCGACCATGGCGCGGCCCGTGTCACGGTCGCCGCAGACCACGTTGAAGACGCCCTTGGGGACGATCGAGCCGATGATCTCGGCCATCAGCACGGTCGAGGCGGGCGTCGTGTCCGACGGCTTCAGGACGACCGTGTTGCCCGCGGCGAGCGCCGGGGCGAACTTCCACACGGCCATCATCATCGGGTAGTTCCACGGCGCGACCTGCGCGCAGACGCCGACCGGCTCGCGGCGCACGATGGAGGTCATGCCCTCCATGTACTCGCCCGCGCTGCGGCCCTCAAGGAGGCGTGCCGCGCCCGCGAAGAAGCGGATCTGGTCCACCATCGGCGGGATTTCCTCGGTGCGGGTGATGCCGACCGGCTTGCCGCAGTTCTCCGACTCGGCGGCGATCAGCTCCTCCGCGCGCTCCTCGAAGGCGTCCGCGATCTTCAGCAGGGCCTTCTGGCGCTCGGCGGGCGTCTGGTCGCGCCAGGCGGGGAACGCCTCGGCGGCGGCGGCCATCGCGGCGTCGACGTCCGCCTGACCGGAGAGCGGCGCGGTCGCGTACGCCTCGCCCGTCACCGGGTTGATCACGTCGGTGGTCCGGCCGTCGGCGGCGTCCTGGAACTCCCCGGCGATGTAGTTGCGCAGACGGCGCAGCTCGGTGGTCACGGCCACTCTCCCTCTCAGATGTCCGGTGGGTGAGACACCCACATTAGTCAGTGGGGTATCGCTTTCGACATACCTCCCCGTCAACAACTTCGGATTCAGTCAAAACCACGTCCTCGAACAACGAATTTCATCGGTTTGCTCTTGCGAGACGGGCGAGACCTCGTGCAGAGTGGCCCTGTGGTCAGTCGTAGCGCAGAACCCAGGCCCGGCAGCGGAAGCTCCCCGGCGATCGACGCCGTCTCTCTGGCGATCATCGAGCAGCTCCAGGAGGACGGCCGTCGTCCGTACGCCGCCATAGGCAAGGCGGTCGGTCTCTCCGAGGCCGCCGTGCGCCAGCGCGTACAGAAGCTGCTCGACCAGGGCGTCATGCAGATCGTCGCCGTCACAGACCCGCTCACCGTGGGCTTCCGTCGGCAGGCGATGGTCGGCATCAACGTGGAGGGCGACCTCGATCCGGTCGCGGACGCGCTCACCGGCATGGCGGAGGTCGAGTACGTCGTCGTGACGGCGGGCTCCTTCGACCTCCTCGCCGAGATCGTGTGCGAGGACGACGACCACCTCCTGGAGATGATCAACAAACGCATCCGGACCCTCCCCGGAGTGCGCTCCACCGAGAGCTTCGTCTACCTCAAGCTCAAGAAGCAGACCTACATGTGGGGAACCCGATAGTCGTGACTGCCACCAGCAACCCTGCCGCGGGCAAGGACCTCTCGAAGACCGCGTACGACCACCTGTGGATGCACTTCACCCGCATGTCGTCGTACGAGAACGCCCCCGTGCCGACCATCGTGCGCGGCGAGGGAACGTACATCTTCGACGACAAGGGCAAGCGCTACCTCGACGGCCTCTCCGGCCTGTTCGTGGTGAACGCCGGTCACGGCCGCCACGAGCTCGCCGAGGCCGCGTACAAGCAGGCCCAGGAGCTGGCCTTCTTCCCGGTGTGGTCCTACGCCCACCCGAAGGCCGTCGAGCTCGCCGAGCGGCTCGCGCACTACGCGCCGGGCGACCTGAACAAGGTCTTCTTCACCACCGGCGGCGGCGAGGCCGTCGAGACCGCGTGGAAGCTGGCCAAGCAGTACTGGAAGCTGCGCGGCCACCACACCAAGTACAA
Organism: Streptomyces sp. NBC_00237; assembly: GCF_026342435.1. Lineage (NCBI taxonomy): Bacteria > Bacillati > Actinomycetota > Actinomycetes > Kitasatosporales > Streptomycetaceae > Streptomyces > Streptomyces sp. NBC_00237. The sequence goes on from NZ_JAPEMT010000002.1 coordinate 1,590,200, forward strand.
GGTCATCTCGCGTGCGGTCGCCTACCACGGCACCCCGCAGGGCGCCCTGTCCATCACCGGCCTGCCGGCCCTGAAGGCCCCCTTCGAGCCGCTCGTACCGGGTGCGCACAAGGTGCCGAACACCAACATCTACCGCGCCCCGATCCACGGCGACGACCCGGAGGCGTTCGGCCGCTGGGCCGCCGACCAGATCGAGCAGGAGATCCTCTTCGAGGGCCCGGAGACCGTCGCCGCGGTCTTCCTGGAGCCGGTGCAGAACGCGGGCGGCTGCTTCCCGCCGCCGCCCGGCTACTTCCAGCGGGTCCGCGAGATCTGCGACAAGTACGACGTGCTGCTGGTCTCGGACGAGGTCATCTGCGCCTTCGGCCGCCTCGGCACGATGTTCGCCTGCGACAAGTTCGACTACGTCCCCGACATGATCACCTGCGCCAAGGGCATGACCTCGGGCTACTCCCCGATCGGCGCCTGCATCATCTCGGACAAGCTCGCCGAGCCGTTCTACGAGGGCGACAACACCTTCCTGCACGGCTACACCTTCGGCGGCCACCCGGTCTCCGCGGCGGTCGGCCTCGCCAACCTCGACATCTTCGAGCGCGAGGGCCTCAACCAGCACGTCCTGGACAACGAGGACGCGTTCTTCCAGACGCTCCGCAAGCTCCACGACCTGCCGATCGTCGGCGACGTCCGGGGCAACGGTTTCTTCTACGGCATCGAGCTGGTGAAGGACAAGGTCACCAAGGAGACCTTCACCGACGAGGAGACCGAGCGCGTCCTGTACGGCTTCCTCTCCAAGGCGCTGTACGAGAACGGCCTGTACTGCCGGGCCGACGACCGGGGCGACCCGGTCGTGCAGCTCGCGCCGCCGCTGATCTCCACCCAGGAGACCTTCGACGAGATCGAGTCCATCCTGCGGGCGGTCCTCACGGAGGCATGGACCAAGCTCTAACCAGCAGGTGCGTCGATCTGCCGTGATCCGCGTCGGCCTCCGTTGATCTGTCCGTACGGCCCGGATGCACCCGTTCCAGTGAGAACGGGGAGCGTCCGGGCCGTACGTCTGCCGCGCCACGCCCACCTCCGCACCGCGAATCCTTACGGTGCCCAGTGACCGATCGGCTCCGTCGTTCGTTCCCCCGCAGGGGGGACGGGAAATCCGATCTGAACCTGATTCGAGGTGTACGCCATGGTGACCCCGCCGGACAACGCCCCGCCGGTCCACACCCCGCCGGACAAGACCCCGCCGGACAAGACCGCGCCGGACAGGACCGCGCCGGGCAGGACCGTCCCGGAGAAGACCGTCCCGGGCAGGACCCCGCCGGACGACGACATCCTGCGGGCCCTCTCGCTGCACCACGCCCACGGCGGGTCCCCCGCCCTCGTCGACGTGTCACTGACCGTCCGCGAGGGCGAGATCCTGGCCGTCACCGGCCCGCGCGGCAGCGGCAAGACCACCCTCCTCAACTGCCTCTCCGGGCACCTCGTCCCCGACGACGGCGAGGTCTGGTTCACCGGCGTCCCCGTGCACACCATGGGCGCGCTCACCCGTGAACGCCTGCGCCGGGACCGCTTCGCGTGGATCTCCTCCGCACCGGACCTCGTCCCGGAACTCACCGCCTGGGAGAACACCGCCCTCCCCCTCCTCCTGCGCGGCGAGGGCCACAAGGCCGCCAAGGCCACCGCCCTGGAGTGGCTGGAACGCCTCGACATCGGCCCCGTCGCCCGCAAGCGCCCGGCCGCTCTCCTCCAGGCCCAGCGCCAGCGCGTCGCCATCGCCCGCGCCCTGGCCACCAGCCCCTCCGTCCTCTTCGCCGACGAACCCACGGCCCCGCTGCACCGCCCGGACGCCGCCCAGGTGCTGCGCACCCTCACCACGGCGGCCCGCTCGCACTCCCTCACCGTCGTCCTGGCCACGCACGACCCCGAGGTCGCCGCCCTCGCGGACCGCGCGGTGCCCCTGCTCGACGGCCGCCGGGCGGCCACCGCGGCGGTCCCCGGGGCGGAAGGCCGGGCCGCGTGCTCGCTCTCCGCCTAGCCCGGGGCGCCCACCCCCTCGTCCTGCTGCGCCGCCTCCTGGTCGCGGCGGCCTCGGCGGGCGTCGGCTTCCTCCTGCTGTGCACGCTGGGCTACGCCCTTTCCCACCCCTCCCACACCACCCCCTCCCTCCTGCGCCTCCTGTGGTGCCTCGCCCCGCTCGCCGCGACGGTGCAGTTCGCGGTGGCCGTCGCCCGTACGGACCCGAGCACCCGGCCCCGCCCCGGGCTCTCCGCCGTGGGCCTGGGCCCGGCCCGCCTCGCAGCCACGGCAGCCGCCTCCACGGCCCTGTCCTGCACGCTCGGCAGCATGGTCGCCCTCCTGGTCTTCCTGCACCTGCGCGGCGACCTGACGGGCCTGCCCTTCGACGGCGCGGCCACCGAACTCCTCGCCGCCGACCGCTCGCTGCCCCTGGCCGCGGTCGTCATCCTCCTCGCCCTGGTCCCCCTCACGGCCTCCGCGGCGAGCGCCTGGACCCTGCGCCCCCGCGGCCTCCGCGCCCCGCACCCGGGAGGCACCCGCACCCGGGTCACGCATCTCCCGGGCTCCCCCACCGCCCACGCCCACTCGCCCGGCACGGGTTCTGCCGGTGCGGGCACCACCGCTCTCCTGCTCCCGCCCGCCCCCGCCCCGCCCTCCGACGCGTCCGTCACCACGGCCCCTCCCGCGGGCCTCCCGTGGGGCATCGCGCTGACCGCCGCCGGGCTCGCCGTCGAGACGTACACCAGCCGGGGCGGCGGGCCGGGCCGCGTGCTGCCGCTGCCCGGTCACGCGGACATCGCCCCGGCGGGCGTCCTGGCGGGCTGGTCCCTGACCGCGCTGGGCCTCGCGCTGGCGGGTCCCGGGCTGGTCCACCTGTGCGGCTTCCTGCTCCAGGCCGTACGTCCCGGCGCGGTACGCCTCCTGGCCGGGCGGGTGCTCCAGGGCGAGGCCCGGCGCATCGGCCGCCCCCTCGGGGTCGTCTGCGCGACCGCCTCGGGCCTGATCGCGGCCGCCACCCTGTACTCCCGGGCCACCGGCCCCTCCTCCGTGCCTGCCTTCGGCCCGCTCACCGGGCTCGGCGCCACCCTGGTCCTGGCCTGCACGGCGGCGACCCTTCTCCTGGTGGCCCTGGAGACCAAGCAGGCACGTGCCTCCACCACCCGGGCCCTCCTGCGCCAGGGAGCCGCCGCCCAGACGCTGCGGGCGGCAGCCCTCACCCGGATGTTCGCCCTGCTCGCCCTGTTCGCCCCGCTCACCTGGGTCCTGGCCACCTTGGCGGCCGCTCCCCTCGCCCCCTGACGCCGCACCCCCGTACGCTCCCCCGCCCACCCCCGTCCGCTCCCCCGGCCCCCGTCCCGGACACTGATTGCCTCCGCCTACGATGACCCCGTGCGCCCACACCCGGATCACGACAACGAGATCGAGACCCTGGCCGAGTTCGACCAGGTCGTCGCCCGCGGACCCCTCACCGGCTACCGCGTCCAGTCCGTCGATCTGACGGACCGTACGAAAGCCCTGCTGGGCACCGACGCGGCGGAGGCGGTCTTCCTGGGCTGCCCGATGGCCGACGAGGCGAGTGCCAAGGTCCGCAGCGACGGGGCGCTCGTCTTCCCGCCCGTCCCGAACCTCCCCTTCGACCCGTACCGGGGGCTCCTCTACTCCCCCGAGGCGCTCTTCGACGGCCTCTCCGGTGGCGGGTACGAAACGACCCCCGACGCCCTCGCCTACGCCTGGTTCCAGCGGACCAAGGCCGACGGCGATATATACGCCTCGATGCTGCGCTCGATCCACGACGACGCGATCTCCGACGCCCTCGACGAGTACGTCCTGGACTCCCCGGTGGTGGGCGTCATGGGCGGTCACGCCATGGCCCGAGGCACCGACGCCTACGCCGGAGCCGCCCGCCTCGGCCGCAGCCTCGCCCGCGCGGGACTGACCGTCGCGACCGGCGGCGGACCGGGCGCGATGGAGGCGGCGAACCTCGGCGCCTACGCCGCCCCGCACCCGGACAGGATGCTGGACGACGCCTGCGCCCTCCTCGGCAAGACCCCGTCCTTCACCCCGTCCGTCACCGACTGGGCGGCGGCGGCCTTCGCCGTACGCTCCCGCTGGCCGGAGGGCGGAGATTCGGTCGGCATCCCCACCTGGTTCTACGGCCACGAGCCGCCGAACGCCTTCGCCTCCCACATCGCCAAGTACTTCGCCAACGCCACCCGCGAGGACGGCCTGCTCGCCCGCTGCACCGCCGGTGTCGTCTTCCTCCCGGGAGCGGCCGGCACGGTCCAGGAGATCTTCGACAACGCGACCCCGAACTACTACGAGTCGCGCGGCGAACCCACCCCCATGGTCCTGGTGGACCGCGCCCACTGGACCGAACGCCTTCCCGCCTGGCCCCTCCTCCAGTCCCTCGCCAAGGACCGCCCGATGGACCACCGCATCGCCCTGGTCGACAGCGTCGACGAAGCCCCCGCCGCCCTGGAACGCCTCCGGGCCGCCGTGCCTCCCTCGCCGGAGACCGCCCCGCAAAACCATTAGCCCCCGCACGAACACGCGGTCATAGTGGCGCGCATGGCATCCCTCGTACGACACGTGACCATCGACTGCGCCGACGCCCACAAGCTGGGAACCTTCTGGGCGGCGGTGCTCGAATCTCCGCTCGCCGACGACGACTTCCCCGGTGACCCCGAGGCCCTGCTCCAGACGCCGGGCGTCGGGGTCCTCTTCGTCCAGGTCCCCGACGCGAAGACGGTCAAGAACCGCGTCCACCTCGACATCCAGCCCCAGGACCGCACCCGCGACGAGGAAGTCGAGCGGATCCTCGCGCTCGGCGCCACGCTGGTGGACGACCACCGCAAGCCCGACGGCACCGGCTGGGCAACGCTCGCCGACCCCAACACACCTGACTACCAGTTCTAAGGATACGTACAGGTCAGAGAACACGGAAGCCCCGCACGGCACTTGGGCCGCACGGGGCGATTTGCTGTCTGGGTTGGTCAGTCGTCGTACGCCTCGCCAGAGAGGATGTCCCGTGCCATTTCGGCGATCACGTCCCGCCGGGTGCGGTCGCCCGTGGTGGCATCGGGGTAGTTGGCGGGTAGCTCGTCCTCGACCCGTTGCACGATGTCGTCAACCTTGAACGTGATCCCGGTATCCACAGCGAGAGAGGCGACCGTTTCAACCGCCCTTTCGGTGCGGTGGAGTAGGTCTACGGCGAGGGCTTCATAGTCCGTGGCGGTCATAGGGGGACGGTAGCGGGGACGGTAGGCGGGCAGCCCGGAAACGCAGGAACCCCGCCCGGACGAGTGTCCGAACGGGGCTCTCTGGATCTTCTGCGGGCTTACCGGCGACGCATCACCGTGTGGTCCGGTGTCGGGCCCGGGGTGAGCTTCGGTGCGCACGTGGGGCAGGCGTAGAGCGTCGTTCCGGGGCCGCTCGCACTCTCTATGCAGCGGACGACCACGGGGGCCGTGGTGAGGCATTTACAGCCGATGCAGAGTGCCGGGGTGGGCTCGGGAAGCGTGCCGTTCAGCCACTCGCGCGTCATGTGCTCGTCCCCGTCGGTGTCGGTCTGCCCGGTGTCCGTGCTGGTGTTGGTCCACGTCTGTGCGTAGGCGTTGGCGTGGTCGCCCTGGTCGTGCTTCGGGAGCACGCACGGGATGCGGTTTATGCCGATGGCCGGTCCGTGTTCCCATCCGGGACGACGGGCTCCGCACTGGTCTGCCGTGGCTGCCGTGCTCATGCCGCCACCGTCCGGCGAACGGCGTGGATGTTGACGGTGGGGAAGTCGTAGTCAAGTCCGAGTTCGCTGAATGCGACTGCCCGCCACCGCTCGCGCTGGTCCGGGTTGAGTCCGTCCGTCTCTTCGGCGTGGAAGATGCCGCGCACCGTTTCGGCGCTTGGTCCGGTCCACGGTCGCGCCCACGGGCTTACGGTCTCGGGCTCGGCTGCCGGTCGGTCGGTGAGGTAGGCGGCACTGTGCTTGCCGGGTGTGCGGGTACTCGGGGCGAGGACGGACAGCACCCATGTGATGAGTCGGGCGATAGAGTCGCGCATGTCGTTTCAGCTCTCTGATAGCTGTTGCGGCGGAGCCCCGGCGGACCGGTCCTAAGCGGTCTGTCGGGGCGTTTTCGTTGTCGAGAGTAGCCCTTGACGTCAAGACACGTAAGCACTTGTAAAGGCATGTCAAGTGACGTGGCTGGAAGTGACCTGTCGAATGAGCCCCGATACCGTTCGGAACATGGACTACGGCCCAGACGACGAAATCGAGCGCGACGCCCCCGAGCCCCCGTTTCAGCAGCTCGCGAGCATCCTGCGGGCACGCATCGCGCGAGGAGACTGGAAGCCCCGGCGGCCAATCGCTTCCGAGTCGCGACTGTGCGCCGAATTCGGACTCTCGCGGCCCACCGTCCGCCGCGCCATTGCCGCCCTCGTCACCGATGGGCTCGTCTTCACGGTGCCACAGCGCGGGACGTACGTAGCCGACCAGGGGGAAGCGGCGGACAGCGAGTAGTCAGAACGTGGAAAGCCCCACCGGTACGGGCCCGACACGCTGTGTCTACGTGCCTCCCGTACCGGTGGGGCGTTGGGCCGGTCCGCCGTGCAGGGTCGACGTGCACCAGAGGACCGGGGATCACATGCGTTCGAGCTTGCCCGGAGGGGCCAGCCACTCACGGGCGGTCTGCTCGTCCCACACGAACGCCGTGGGGACTTCCTTGCGCTGCCATGCCAGTGAGGCGGGATCTGCGTAGTCCATGATCACTGCGCGCAGGATGCCGATATTCCCGGCACGGTCTGTGACGCGTTTGCCAATGTCCTTCTGGTCGATCACTTCCGCCCCCTCTCGTGAGGGTGGTTGCGGATCTCCCTTGCAGCATCGAATCTCTCTTCGTGCGTCTCGGCATTGGCAAGTTGATTCGCCAACGCTGTGCACACACCGCAACCATCAACTGGATTGCAGCCGTACAGCCACGGGTCAATTTCGAGTTCGATAGGTGACTCTTGGGTTCCGCGTGGCGTCGTCATGGCTTCCCCTCGCTCTACTGTGCGTGGGAACAGTGTCGTCCTGCGAGCGACACACCTTAACGTTTATTGCTCTTGTCGGGTAAGGATCATGAGCGGCATTGAACCGACCAGCCGGCGAGCCTCTCCCTGGCGTCTTCCCCGAAAATTGCCTGCGCGTCGTAGTAGTTGAACTCATCAATGTACGCGGAGACGTCCCGGTGATCCCGGAAGATAAGCACTCCTGTAGGAATTTCCACTGTTGCTACGCGTTCGTCGTAGACCGTGAATGTACTCAGCGCACCAGGCATGACCGCTGTGCTTATAGGGATCACGCCGAGGCGCACGTTCGGCAAATGAGTAAGGGATGCCAGTCGGTCAATCTGCATAGCCAATGCGTCAGGAGGGACGACCGGCCATCTGACCGCTTGTTCAGTGAGAATGAATGTGAACGACTTGGACCGGTCGTAGAGAACCTGTTGCCGCTCCAGCTTCCGCGCTACTGTCTTCCTGCTCTGTTGCTCCGGAACGTCGGCGAGGCTTGCCCGCACATATTCAGGTGTGGCCAGTAGGCCCGTGACCATGGATGGCAAGAAGTACCGAAACTCTACTGATGACTTCTCAAACCCGGCCAAGTCATTCTGACGCTTCTCCAGTCCTCTGCGACGCAGAGACCAGTTGTCTTGCCACTCAGTATTAGCGATCCGGGTGAGGGCAGTTATCTCGGCATTGAGCTTAGAGGGCGCATCAAGTGCCTTAAGGATCAACTCAACATCGATTAGGGTAGGGGTAACCCTTCCGCTCTCGATATTACTGATCTTTGTCTGTGACATATTGCAGCGCTTAGCGAGCCAGGTCTGAGTGTTCCCGGCTCGCTTGCGTAGCGCCTTTAGCGTCTCTGCTAGGTCAGCTCGGGACTGGCCCAGCTCTACGGGGTCAAGCGTCAAGGCCCTTCACGTACTCCTCAAAGGGCACCGACTCAGCTACCGCGATTCGCTGATGCTCGATGAACGGTGCTGGGTCCCCCTCGTACACTTCTCGGCTGATCTGTGTTCCGTCCGGCTGATAGTGCATGAGTACTACTTCGGCCCGGTCGAACATCCAGAAATCTTGAACCCCTTCAAGAGGGTTCGGGCGGCCCGTCACGTCGAGAATGCGGATTTCTTCCCCTGCCCACGCGTGCGGGAGGTAGTACATGAACTCGTATCGGAGATAGTCCGAGAGAGGTCGGGTGACGACGTGGACGCGCCCTTTGGACTTACCTTCACGACGTACCCGCTTCAGATCATCGGTGTACTCATTCGAGTATGCGTGAGGGTCGATGCGTTCACCCGCGAGGAAGGACCGGATCTCTTGCTCTTCCTGTGGTACGCGGTACTCCGGCAGGGTCTCCAGCCGCCAAGCTTCCCGCTGGAAGCTCTCAAAGCGATTGGCCCATGCCTCACCATCCAAGAGCACGGAAAGCCTCCTTCAGTACCGATTCGGGGATCTCTACGAGTCCTTCCCCAGCGGGCGGGGTGAACGCGTAGGACAAGTCTCCCTGCACCACGATCGATCCGTGAGCGGTGCGGTAGACGTTTGGGCAGTCGTTCTTGTTGCACTCGGGGTCATCAACGTTCCCGGTAAGTCGAATCAGTTCCTCACGTGCCATGGTGAACCCCCTTGTCAGTCAGCCTCGTTGGGCTGCCTGGCATGACCGTACGAGGGGGCGTCGGTCAGCGTCTATGCGGCAGCGCGGATATTCGCGTTGTCGCATATCTGTAGTGAGTGGACAGCAGGAAGCCCCCGTACCCGCCGCCCGTGAGGGTGACGAGCACGGGGGCTCTGTGGGCAGCGCGGAGCCCCCGCGCAAACACCCCTACCTGCGGCGCGAGTCTTTTGCCTCCCTGCCGTGCTTCTAGGGCGTGAGCGGGGGGTCCCTGCCTGGGGGTGGGGTCACTGCCGGCGGGGCTAGACCCTCTCGGCAGCCCATCCGCCCGGCTGGTGCTTCGCGGTCTCGCGGTTGTGGCACGACGTGCACAGCGGACGCAGACGCTCGAACGCATCCGGATTCACGACACGCCGCGTGAGCAACTGACGTCGACTCAAAGGGAAGTGGTCGGCAACCGTCGCAGTGCGCGAGCAGAGCACGCACCACGGATGCGCGTACAGGTACCGCTTACGGATCAGCGGCCAACGCCGGCCGTACGCACTCGTCCCCGGTGTCACCCGCTGTGCGTTCGCTTCCTTCTCATGAGCGGGGCACCGCCCGCCCGTGGTCAGTTCAGGGCACCCCGGGACAGAGCACGGGGGGCGGGGCTTACGGGGCATGGGGGATCACCTCCCGAAGGGTGAGGGGCAGCTGCGGACTTTCGACAATTGACCAGAATGGATCTTGTAGCGTTCTACGTTCGCGAGGATGATGGCTGCCACCGACAACAGTCGGCCAAAGACCGCATCCGGGTAGGTAATATGAAAAAGACCGAGCTGATTGAAGTAATTGCCAAGCGGGCAGAACTGACGACTGAGCAGGCGAACAGTGCCCTAGATGCCTTCATGCATGCCGTCACCGATGTCTTGGCAGCTGACGACAGTCTGAGCCTCGTTGGGTTCGGCACTTTCGCAGTCAAAACTCGGAGTGCGCGCACGGGTACAGACCAGAACGGGAAGGAAATCAATGTCCCGGAAGGTCGGGTGCCGCACTTCGCGCCAGGCAAGTCCCTCAAGGACGCAGTGAAGTAGGGTAAGGGCGAGCGTGCAAGTGGGTTCCAACTCACTCACTTGAAATGAGTGCTTCCGCCCGCGAATTCCTTGCACGCCTTGAGTCGGTGGCACGGACGGCAGAACGGTTGAACGTTTCCGTCCGTGTCCGACCCACCCAACGTGAGCGGCTGCACGTGGTCCACGCGGCAGAGTGCACACCTACACCGCACCCCTTTCGCACCAGGACGAGCCAGGTTAGGGCTGGTCTAGGGCGGAGTTTTGAAGATCGGCGCACCCGCAGCGGGGCAGGCAGGGACCGTAACGCTGCCCTACATCGACATGCGTTACATCGCGGGGTGGGGGGAGTCGAACCCCGTTGCAGCCGGTTTCGGAACAGGTGACTAGCCCGCCCTACTCGCCGCCGCGTGCACCATGGCACCCCTACGCACCCGGGACGACCGGTCAAAGCCGACCCGATGCGGTTCTAAGCCGGGGGGTCAGGCACCCCGAAGTCTGTAGCCGTGCTCGTCGTCCACACCGGCGAGGACGTCCCCGCACCCTTCCGCCGGCGAAGCACCACCGTCACGGTGTCGGCAATCTCGGCAAGCTCGTCCGGCCCGTGCTCGGCGTCGCTACACCCTTCCGCACCAGGACGAGCCGTCTAGGGCGGTTCCAGCGCGGAAGGGGCGGTAGGACCTCACGCTGCGTGTGGTGGCTCCGGGGGAATGACGGGCGGGTCGACCGGGGTTCCGTCCGGCAGACGTGGTGTGAGATCCACCAGCACCCGTCGGGCATGGTCGGCAGGGTCTCGCATCTGCTGAGTCCCTCGCGGCATCACGGTCTCACCCTCCCGTATCCCTCCGCGCGTATCGGACCACACGGGGTGCCCGTTGGCGTCTCGCGGGAAATACGGGTAGTCCCCGTTCGGCCCGGGGTCGAGAGCGTCTACGGCCATGGTCAGTCCGTCCCGGATATGTAGGCTTCGCGCTTGTCGCTGAGTTCCTGGTCGAACTCGACACCGAGTGCGGCAGCCTTGCTGTCGGCGTGGGACACAATCTCTTCCAACATGCGCGCGTCGTACCAGCGCTGTTCGGGAACGGTCGGCACCTCACCCAAGGCGGTCTCTGCCCGCTGCGCCTCTGTGAGTACGTGTCCGCGCTTGTGGCGGGCTGCACGGTATTCGACGTACGCCGCAAACCACGGTTCCACGGCGAGGGCTTCCAGGAAGGTTTCGCGGGCCGTGTCTCCGGAGTGGGCCGCAGCGTCGGCGCGCTCCCGCCACGTCTCGACCACCTGACGGTTGTACACCGCCGCTCGCTCCGCACGCCGCACCAATTCCGCCTCGTGCGCCGCCCGCAACTGCGCTTCGGCATCCGCCAGCGGAGCCGACACCTTCTCCGCCTGCGCCCGCAGCTTCGCAACGCGCTCGGCCGCCTTCTCAATCTCCGTAGCCATAGTCACTTACCGCCCTTGCTCACGTCGCGCCCGTACTGCGCAGCAATCTGCTTGTCGTTCTCGTAGTAGCCAAGGCTCATACGAGCCGTCAGCCCCATGCGCTCGAACATGTTCGGGTGCGAATCACGGAGAGTTGCAAGGTGCTCCATCGATTCGTTCCACCGCCACATGTCGGCCCGGTTCTGCCCCTTGTCGCGCTTCCCGTCCAGGAAGACGACTTGGTTCAGGATTTCACTCATAGATGGTCACTCCATAGGTCATGCTCGGAATTGAGAGACGCTCCGCACTGTCACAGCGGGCAGAGTTCAGAGCTGCAAGTCAGAGACAGGCACTCGGTCCGCCGTTTTCCCCCGTTGGGTGGGTGCGCGGTAATCCGGTCTCTCTTGCCCCAGTAGTAGGGGCGGAGAGATTCCCGTATCCCCTGCGGGACGCTGGTCTCTCCTCTTGCCCCAGTAGTAGGGGCGGAGGAATTCCCGAGCCCCCTGCGGGACGTTGGTCTCTCCTCTTGCCCCAGTAGTAGGGGCGGACGGATTCCCGCACCGACTGACCATGACGGGATGACGTTCAAGGTGCCGTGGTGGGTTTCTTTCTATTTTTTTATACGTGATCTAAAAAATAGGTTCTAACCGTCATACCGTCATGCCCTCCCTCGCTGGTCGGGGCAGCCCGGGGCACCGTGGGCGGGCATGGGGAAGCCCCGGCGGTCACGGGGACTACCGGGGCTAGGTCGGCACGGCCGTACTGCATTCCAGGACGAACCTGTAAGGCACCGTGCCTCACCCGTGCACCCATGTCGGCAAGGGGTCACACAAGCCTATAGGCGGTCTGGGAGCACGCGAGAGCCCCGGACGCCACACCGGACGCGCGGGGCTCTCAGAGCGGCTGTGAGCGCTACGCGGCCACCAGTTCGCGGACCGGCTCGGCGACCACGCGCACGCTTGCCCCCTCGGTCGGGGTGTCTCCGCGTGCTTCGGAGTCCAGCGCGGTTGCTACACCGTCGACGGCTTCCGCTGCGGGGTCCAGCTCACCCGACATGGTGAAGTCCACGCGCCGTACGTCGAGCTTGCGCCACCCGCCCCGCACACCACGTCGCACGTCGAGTCGCACCCCGGCTTCGGTGAGCATGGCGCGCTTGCCCGCTGTGTCCTTTGTGGCCCACTCGTCGGCGAACGTACGGCCCGTGGGGGTCACGATGCGCTGCGGTTCGGTCTTCTCTGCCGCTTCGAGCGTGGCTATGCGGTTGTCGAGTGCGTCCGCGCGGGACTGCCACTCTGCCGCTGCGTGCTTCGACTTCTGCCGGCCCTGCTGCTTCTGGTGCTCGGCGAACTCGGCGACCGTGGCGCGTAGTTCCGGCTCGGGGTCATACCCGGGAATCTCAACTATGTGCATCGTCTGGACGGAGCCGACCCGTGCCAGGAACTCGGCGGTGACGTAGTCGTCCACCCAGTCCCCCCGGACGTGCGCGGGGGCTTCGCAGTCGTCGCCCCGGGCGTGGAAATTGCACTTGTAGACCGGTGCTTGGTTCTTCTTGCTTTCCTGCTTGTTGAGGTACATGCGTCCCCCGCACGAGTCGCAGTGGATGACCCGCAACAGCAGTGCGTCCGTGTCGGTGCGCTCGGTGTTGTCGACGCTGCGGGAGTCGAGCAACGCCCCGATGCGGTCGAACTCGGTACGCGTGAGGATCGGGGTTTCACTCGCCATGACGGGGTTGCCGTCTGCGTCACGTACCGGCTTCCCCTTGTGCATCTTCCACCCGAGGAGCGATTCACTGCGGAGCATGCGCGTGATGGAGGCGGGTGCCCACTTGAATACCTCCCGCACGACGTGCGAACCCTTGGCCCCTCCCGTCTTGCCGCCGGTCTTGCGCCCGTTCTTCACTGCCCAGTGATCGCGCGGGCTCGGGATGCCATCCGCGTTGAGTCCGGTGGCAATGGCGGACACGGTCTTTGTCTTGCCGGTCTCGGTCTCCAGCAACTCCCGCACGATGCGTTCAATGATCAGCACGGCGTCCGGGTCCGGGACGAGCGTCCAGCCGGACCCACCGTGTTCGGCGGGCATGGGGGCGGGCATGTAGCCGTACGGGGGGCGCGAGCCACGCCACCGGAACGGCATCTTGCGTATGGCTGCCATGGCCCCGGTGACACGGTCTTTGATGCTCTGCGACTCCACCTGAGCGGCGAAAGCGAGCATCATCATCATGAGTTCGCTCATGGGGTCCATGGGGTTGCGGAAGTCAAAGACGAGCCGACCCGCGCCGATGCCCTCGGCGAAGACGAGCATCTTTCGGTGCTGCTTGGCCCACTTCGCAAGCTCGTGCATGTGCGCCATGGACCGGATGGCACGGTCAAAGCGCCACCACACCAGCGCGTCAAAGTCATCGGGGCGGGCAAGCCAGGCACCGAGCTGTTCCCGCTCGAACGGGCCGAACTTGGAAGCTGACACGTCAAGGTCGACCGCTTCGCGTAGCTGGTCGCCCTCGCCAAAGTTGATGTTGAGTGCTGCGGCTGCCATGTCGTCGGCTTCGCGCTGCCGCTCGGGGCTGGTGGTCTCGTCGGTGAGCACGGAGAGGCGTACGCACCGCACGCCCCGAAGGGTCTCGGTCTCGTACACCGTTCCCGCCACGGGGTTTCGGGGTGTGTCTGTCATCCCCCCTGTAGGGGCGGAAAGGTTCCCGCTACCGGGCTTGACCAGCGTAGATGCCGACATGGCTGCACTCCAGAACGTCTAGTTCTGTGTGCTGGGAGACCCGGAGGGCAACGAGTTCTGCGTCGAACGCAGTGCCGCCGAGCGGACGGGCTGACCGACTCCGGCGCGTACGGCCGGACCCGAAGCAACGTTCACGGCGATTCTCACGTCTCGTAGTCGGAGGACACTGAACGTCCTCACCCGACGACGCGTACGACTCGCACTTCCGTGAACGGAGCTTTTGGTGCTCATCGGCCTCATCACCGCCATTGCGGCCTCGGTCTGCTACGGCACGGGCTCCGTCCTGCAAGCCGTCGGCTCGCGGAAGTCCGCCCGCCGCGAGGCGGCCTCGGCCACCGCCTCCGCCGGTGTCACCCAGCACGGCGGACCCAACCTGTCATCCACCGCCAAGGCCGCGATGACCTGGGAATTCATCGTCGGGACCATCCTCGACTTCGTCGGCTTCGGGCTCGGTGCGCTGGCGGCCCGGATGCTGCCGCTGTTCCTCTCCCAGACCGTCATCAGCGCCAACCTGGTGATCACGGCGGTGCTGAGCGTCAAGATGCTCGGCATCAGGCTCAGCCGCAAGGAGTGGACCTCGATCGCGGTCGTCTGCGGCTCGCTGGTGCTGCTGGCGACGGCGGCGGGCCACGAGGGCAGCAACCACGCCGACCGGGCCACCCACTGGTGGCTGCTCGCCGTGTCGGTCGCCCTGATGGTCCTGGGAACGGTGGCCGTACGCCTGATGGGTGCGGGCGCCGCGATCCTCGCGGGTCTCCTCTCGGGCCTCGGCTTCGGCGCGCTGGGGGTCGGCGTACGCATCCTCGACGGCGTGGACCCCTTCGACCTCGGGACCCTCCTCGCCGACCCGGCCTTCTACGCCGTCCTGGTCGCGGGCATCGGCGGCATGTACCTGCACACGGTGGCCCTCCAGATCGGCTCGGTCAACGGAGCCACCGCCGCCCTCGTCGTGGGCGAGACGGTCCTGCCCGGTCTGATCGGCGTGGTCTGGCTGGGCGACGCGTCCCGCCCGGGATTCGGCTGGGTCGCCGTCGTCGGCTTCCTGCTGGCGGTGGCGGGTGCCGTCGCGGTCGCCTGGTACGGCAAGCACGAGGGCGAGTCCAGCACGGCACCCGACACCCCGCGCCCCCTGGTGGACGCGCCGCGCTAGTTCCCGGAGGTCACCCCTCCAGCAGCACGACCTCGTCCACCGCGAACGCCGCGCCCACCTGCGAGCCGACCTCGGGTGCGTCCCGCAGCGGGCACTCGGCCTCCAGCGGCGGGCCGTCCGCCGGACCCAGCCGTACGGCGACGTGGTGGCCTCGGAAGGTGCGGGCGAGGACCGTGCAGGGCAGGCCCTCCTCGGTCGGCACCAGGCGGACGCCCGCGGGGCGCACCAGCAGGCGGGCCTCGCCCTGCGGGGTGCCGGGCGGGACCGGGATCTTGCCCCAGACGGTGTCGGCGGCCTCGCCGCCGACCGTCGCCCCCACCACGTTGTCGAAGCCGAGGAAGCGGGCGACGAACTCCGAGGCGGGCCGCTGCCACACCTCAAGGGGCGTGCCGGACTGGGCGATCCGGCCGTCCCGCATGACGACGACCCGGTCGGCGAGCGCGAATGCCTCGCCCTGGTCGTGGGTGACGGCGAGGACCGTGGTGCCCAGCCGGCCGAAGAGCTGGCGGAGTTCCACGACGAGGCGTTCGCGCAGGCTGCGGTCGAGCTGGCCGAGGGGTTCGTCGAGCATCAGCAGGGCGGGGCGGGGGGCCAGGGCGCGGGCGAGGGCGACGCGTTGCTGTTCGCCGCCGGAGAGGGTGGCGACGGCCCTGCGCTGGGCGCCGGGCAGGCCGACGAGTTCGAGGAGTTCCCCGACGCGGGCCACCTGTTCGGCCCGGCCCGCGCCGTGCATCCGCAGGCCGAAGGCGACGTTGCCGCCCACGTCGCGCTGGGGGAAGAGCTGGTGGTCCTGGAACATCAGGCCCACCCCCCGCTTGTGCACCGGGGTTCCGGTCCGGTCGGCCCCCTCCAGGAGCACCCGCCCGGAGTCCAGCGGCTGGAGCCCGGCCACCACCCGCAGCAAGGTCGACTTGCCGCTGCCGCTCGGCCCGAGCACGCACACGATCTCGTGCGCGGCGACCCGCAGATCGACGGCGTCGAGCGCCGCCCGCGCGCCGAAGCGCACGGTGACCTTCTCCAGGTCCAGCAGCGGCTTCACGGCGTCGGTCATGCAGAACTCCCTGTTCATTCAGAACTCGCCGGATACGGATCGGTCGGGCCGGATGCGTTCCAGCACCAGCAGCGACACCGCGCACACGACCATCAGGATCGTGCTGAGTGCCATCGCCTGCCCGTAGTTGAGGTCTCCGGCGCGCCCGAGCAGCCGGGCCACGGCCACCGGCAGCGTCGGGTTGTCGGGCCTCGCGATGAAGACGGTCGCGCCGAACTCACCGAGCGAGACCGCGAAGGCGAACCCCGCCGCGACGAGCAGCGCCCGCCGCACCATGGGCAGGTCCACCTCCCGCCAGGCCCGCAGCGGCGACGCCCCGAGCACGGCTGCGGCCTCCCGCAGCCGCCCGTCGACCGCGCGGAGGACCGGCAGCATGGTCCGTACGACGAAGGGAACACCCACCAGGGCCTGCGCGAGCGGCACCAGGATCCACGAGGTCCGCAGGTCCAGCGGGGGCTGGTTGAGGGTGATGAGGAAGCCGAAGCCGACCGTCACCGCGGACACCCCGAGCGGCAGCATCAGCAGCGCGTCGAAGCCCCGCACGAGGCGTCCCGCGCGCCGGGTCAGTGCGGCGGCGGCCAGACCGCCCACGGCCAGGGCGATGAGGGTCGCCACGATCGCGTACTGGAGGGAGTTCCAGACAGCTTCCAGCGGCGGTACGAGGAAGGTCCCGCCGCCCCCGTCGGCCGACTGGAGAGCCCGGTAGTAGCGGAAGCCGTAGCCGTCGGGGCCGTCGAAGGAGCGCTCGATCAGTACCGCGAGGGGCAGCAGGATCAGTACGAGGACCGTGGCCAGCACCCCGCCGAGCAGCGCCCACTGCCCCGCTCCGCGCGGTCGGCGCGCCGTACGGGCCGGGTCGACGAGCCGCAGCGCGCTCTCCCGCCGCCGTACGGTCCAGGCGTGCAGGGCGAGGATCGCGCCGACCGCGGCGAACTGGACGAGGGTGAGCACGGCCGCGGTCGGCAGGTCCAGGAACTGGGCGGTCTGCCGGTAGATCTCCACCTCCAGGGTGGAGAAGGAGGGCCCGCCCAGGATCTGCACCACGCCGAAGGAGGTGAAGGTGAAGAGGAACACCATCAGCGCGGCCGCCGCCACCGAGGGTGCCAGCGCGGGCAGTGTCACCCGCCGCCAGGCGGCGAAACGCCCCGCGCCGAGGACCCGGGCCGCCTCCTCCTGGCGGGGGTCGAGCTGCGACCACAGCCCGCCCACGGTCCGTACGACGACCGCGTAGTTGAAGAAGACGTGCGCGAGCAGGATCGCCCAC
This sequence comes from Streptomyces sp. NBC_00237, assembly GCF_026342435.1. Lineage (NCBI taxonomy): Bacteria > Bacillati > Actinomycetota > Actinomycetes > Kitasatosporales > Streptomycetaceae > Streptomyces > Streptomyces sp. NBC_00237. Next base: position 1,607,516 of record NZ_JAPEMT010000002.1, read on the forward strand.
ACACTGGTGTCCAGCCGTACGCCCCACAGTTCGTCCAGCAGACCGCCCCTGCCGAGGACGGCCAGGAAGGCACTGCCCACGACGACGGTCGGCAGGACGAACGGCACGGTCACCACGGCCCGCAGCAGCTGCTTGCCGGGGAAGTCGAACCGGGCGAAGACGTACGCCGCCGGAAGGGCGAGCAGCAGGGTGAGCGCGGTGGAGGCCACGGCCTGCCAGGTGGTGAACCACAGGACCCCGCCGATGTCGGGGTCGCCGAGCACCTCCCCGATCCGCCCGAACTGCCAGCTCCCGCCGGACTTCAGCCCGCGCCCCACGATCGCGACGACGGGGTAGGCGAAGAACAGCGCGAAGAACGCGAGCGGCACGGCCATCAGAGCGAGCCGCACCGCTCCCCCGCGCCGGGCACCCCTGCGGGCGCCCGGCCGCCTCTCGGCTACTTCTTCACCAGCGAGGACCACGACTTGACCCACTGCTCACGCTTCTCGGTGATCTTCTTCGGGTCCACGGTCAGCGGCTTGTCGGCCTTCTCGCCGAACTTCGCGTAGACCTCGGGCAGCTTGGTGTCCTTGACCGCCGGGTTGACGAACATCTTCAGCGGCAGGTCCTCCTGGAACTGCTTGCCGATGAGGAAGTCGAGGAGCGCCTTGCCGCCCGCCGCGTTCTTCGCGCCGTCCAGCAGCCCGGCGAACTCGATCTGACGGAAGCAGGTCCCGGTGGCGACACCGGTCGGCGCCTCGGTCGGGCGCGGGTCGGCGTACAGCACCTCGACGGGCGGGCTGGAGGCGTAGGAGACGACGAGCGGGCGGTCCGCCTTGGCCTTCTTGCCACCGGCGGACCCGGAGAACTCCTCGTTGTACGCCTGCTCCCAGCCGTCGACGACCTTGACGCCGTTGTCCTTGAGCTTCTGCCAGTAGCCCTGCCAGCCGTCGTCGCCGTACTGTCCGGCGGTCGCGAGGAGGAAGCCGAGGCCGGGCGACGAGGTCGCGGCGTCCTCGACGACGAGGAGGTCCTTGTACGCGGGCTCGGCCAGGTCGTCGAGGGTCTTCGGCGGTGCGAGCTTCTTGTCGGCGAAGTACTTCTTGTCGTAGTTGACGCAGATGTCACCGGTGTCGACGGGCGTCACCCGGTGCTCGCCCTTGTCGAGCTGGAGGTCGGCGGGTATTCGATCCAGGCCCTTGGCCTCGTACGACTGGAAGAGACCGTTGTCGAGCGCGCGGGAGAGGAGGGTGTTGTCGACGCCGAAGAAGACGTCGCCGCGCGGCGAGCCCTTGGTGAGGATCTCCTGGTTGAGGGCGGCGCCCGCGTCCCCGCTCTTGAGCACCTTGACCGTGTAGCCGGTCGCCTGCGTGAACGCCTTCAGCACGGCGGGCGACACGTCGAACGAGTCGTGGCTGACGAGCGTGACGGTCTTCGACCCGGCCCCGTCGCCCTTCTTGGCGGAGTCGCCGGAGTCGGTGCCCCCGCAGGCGGCGAGCGCGCTGACGCCGAGCGCGGCGGCGATGGCCGTGGCGGCGTACCTCTTGATGGTGCTCACTGGTGGTTTTCCTCCTGGACATGACCAGGAAGAGACGCGGCCCTGCCCGCACCGGAAAAGGATGCGGGCAGGGCGCAACAGCTTGAGTAACGACCGAACTTCCTACCCAGAATGACCTGGGCAAGGTTCAGAGGGTCTGCGGCCTTGTCCGTACGAAGACGATCGGTGCCGCACTCTCAGCGCTGTGGCGCTCCCCTGTCGGAAATATGTAAATGTGCAGCCCAGATTACATGGGCCCCTTCGGACTAGCGCTCGGAGGCCGCCAGCTGCCCGCAGGCCCCGTCGATCTCCTGGCCCCTGGTGTCCCGTACGGTCACCGGCACCCCGTGCGCCGCGATGGCGGCGACGAACGCCTTCTCGTCCTCGGGCCGCGAAGCCGTCCACTTGGACCCCGGCGTCGGGTTCAGCGGGATCAGGTTGACGTGCACCCGCTTGTTCTTCAGGAGCCGTCCCAGCAGGTCGCCCCGCCACGCCTGGTCGTTGATGTCGCGGATCAGCGCGTACTCGATCGAGATCCGGCGACCGGACTTCTCCGCGTACTCCCACGCGGCGTCCAGCACCTCCCGCACCTTCCAGCGCGTGTTGACCGGCACCAGGGTGTCGCGCAGCTCGTCGTCCGGGGCGTGCAGCGACACGGCGAGACGGCACTTGAAGCCCTCGTCCGCGAACCGCAGCATCGCGGGCACCAGGCCCACGGTGGAGACGGTGATGCCACGCTGCGAAAGACCCAGCCCGTCCGGCTCGGGGTCGGTGAGCCGACGGATCGCGCCGACGACGCGCTTGTAGTTGGCCAGCGGCTCGCCCATGCCCATGAAGACGATGTTCGAGAGCCGCGCCGGACCGCCCGGAACCTCGCCGTCACGCAGCGCCCGCATGCCGTCCACGATCTGGTGCACGATCTCCGCCGTCGACAGGTTCCGGTCGAGACCGGCCTGCCCGGTGGCGCAGAACGGGCAGTTCATGCCGCAGCCCGCCTGCGAGGAGATGCACATGGTCACCCGGTCCGGATAGCGCATGAGCACCGACTCGACCAGCGTGCCGTCGTGCATCTTCCACAGCGTCTTGCGCGTGGTCTCCTGGTCGGTCGAGAGATGACGTACGACGGTCATCAGCTCGGGGAGCAGTGCGTCCCGCAGCTTGTCGCGCGAACCGGCGGGGATGTCGGTCCACTCCGCCGGGTCGTGGGCATACCGGGCGAAGTAGTGCTGGGACAGCTGCTTGGCACGGAACGGCTTCTCGCCGATCTCGGCAACCGCTTCCTTGCGCTCGGCGGGCGTGAGGTCGGCGAGGTGCCGCGGGGGCTTCTTGGCTCCGCGGGGCGCGATGAAAGTGAGTTCTCCAGGTACAGGCATGGTCATACCAGTGTCTCAGATGTACGACAAGAGGCCCGCCGTCCTGTGGACAACGGGCCCCTCACCCAACAACACAGCAGGTCAGACGCCTCGCAGGCGCCTACAGACCCAAGATCAAGCCGACCCTACGAAGATCACCAGCATCAGCCAGACCACCGGAGCCGTCGGCAGCAGCGAGTCCAGCCGGTCCATGATCCCGCCGTGCCCCGGCAGCAGCGTGCCCATGTCCTTGATCCCGAGGTCCCTCTTGATCATGGACTCGCCCAGGTCGCCGAGCGTCGCACTGGCCGCGACCGCGAGGCCGAGCAGCATGCCCTGCCACCACGTACCGCCGTCGATCAGCAGCGTCATGCAGAGCACGCCCGCCACCATCGCGAAGGCGATCGCTCCGAGCAGGCCCTCCCGGGTCTTCCCCGGGCTGATCTTCGGCGCCAGCTTGTGCTTGCCGAAGCGCCAGCCCACCGCGTACGCACCGGTGTCGCTGACCACGGTGAGCAGCAGGAAGGTGAGCACCCGCGGCGCCCCGTCCTCGGCCCTGAGCATCAGAGCGACGAAGGTGGCCAGGAACGGCACGTAGAACGCGGCGAAGACACCCGCCGTGACGTCCTTGAGGTACCCCTCCGGCGGCTCGGTCATCCGCCAGACCAGTACGGCCAGAGCCGTGAGCGCCATCGCGACCCACGCGCCCTCAGGACCGCGCACGAAACCGGCGACGACCATGGCCGCACCGCCGACCGCGAGCGGCACCAGCGGAGCCTTGATGCCCTTGCGCTCCTCCAGCCGCGAGGTCAGCTCCCACAGCCCGACGACCACGGCGACCGCTATGACGCCGACGAACGCTTCCTTCCGGATGAACAGCGACGCGAAGATCACCGCGCCGAGGCCAAGGCCGACTCCTATGGCGGACCGCAGGTCGCGGCCGGCCCGCTTCTTCTGGGGAGGCTGCGGTGCCGCGGGCTGCTGCGGCGGCGCCGGGGGCGGGGTGGACATGGGCTCCTGCGGCATCTCGTCGCGGAACGGGGGACCGCTCGCAGGAGCGGCCCCCCGGTTCCGGTCGTCGCGGTCGTCGGCGTCTCTGCCTGTCTCGGGCACGATGGGCATGGGCCGAGTGTGCTGGGCGTCATGCGCATCGTACGCGGGACCCGCCGGGAGGGGCCCCTGGTCGGGGGCGGTCCATTCACCGGCGTAGCCCGCCCTCGGCCGGGCCCCCCAGGAAGAGTCGTTCATCAGACCTCGAGCAGCTCGGCTTCCTTGTGCTTCAGCAGCTCGTCCACCTGCGCCACGTACTTCGCGGTGGTGTCGTCGAGCTCCTTCTCCGCACGGCGGACCTCGTCCTCGCCGGACTCCTTGTCCTTGACGAGCTTGTCGAGGGTCTCCTTGGCCTTGCGGCGGATGGAGCGGATCGAGATCCGGGAGTCCTCGGCCTTGTTGCGCGCGACCTTGATGTAGTCCTTGCGGCGCTCTTCCGTCAGCTGCGGGAACGTCACTCGGATGATGCGGCCGTCGTTGCTCGGGTTGACGCCGAGGTCCGAGTCGCGGATCGCCTGCTCGATGTTGCGCAGGGCGGTCGCGTCGAAGGGGGTCACCACGGCCATGCGCGGCTCGGGGACCGAGAACGACGCCAGCTGGTTGATGGGCGTCAGGGCACCGTAGTAGTCGGCCACGATCTTGTTGAACATCGCCGGGTGCGCACGGCCGGTGCGGATCGCGGCGAAGTCCTCCTTGGCGACCACGACGGCCTTCTCCATTTTCTCCTCGGCCTCGAGGAGGATTTCTTCAATCACCACGTACTCCTGCATGTCTGGAACTGCTGCTGCATGTCTTGGACTGCTGCTGCTGCGTGCGTCTTCTCCTGCACGGTGTCCGACCGGCAGGACATTGTCCATCCCCCGGCCGGGCCAGGAGGACGAAACGGAAACCTGTCAGTCCCGGTTGCCCCGGGCGTTGACGAGCGTGCCGATCTTCTCACCCTTGACCGCGCGGGCGATATTGCCCTCGGCCAGCAGTTCGAAGACCAGGATCGGCAGGTCGTTGTCGCGGCAGAGGGTGATCGCGGTGGCGTCGGCGACCTTGAGGTCGCGGGACAGCACCTCGCTATACTCCAGCGCGTCGAACTTGACCGCTTCGGGGTTCTTCTTGGGGTCGGAGTCGTAGACCCCGTCGACCCCGTTCTTGCCCATGAGCAGGGCTTCCGCGTCGATCTCCAGCGCGCGCTGGGCGGCGGTGGTGTCCGTGGAGAAGTACGGCATGCCCATGCCCGCGCCGAAGATCACGACGCGCCCCTTCTCCAGGTGGCGCACGGCGCGCAGCGGGATGTACGGCTCCGCGACCTGGCCCATGGTGATGGCGGTCTGGACACGGGAGTCGATGCCCTCCTTCTCCAGGAAGTCCTGGAGGGCGAGGCAGTTCATGACGGTGCCGAGCATGCCCATGTAGTCCGAGCGGGCCCGGTCCATGCCGCGCTGCTGGAGTTCGGCGCCGCGGAAGAAGTTACCGCCGCCGATGACGACCGCGATCTCCGCGCCGTCGCGTACGACCGCGGCGATCTCACGCGCGATGGCGTGGACGACGTCGGGGTCGACACCGAGGGCACCGCCGCCGGCGAACGCCTCGCCGGAGAGCTTCAGCATGAAGCGCCCGGTCTTCTTGCCGCTGTCCTGATTCATGGGGGTGATATCTCCTCGTGCACATACGAAGAAGGCCATTGCCGGTGGAAATCCTTGCGGTTCCCTCTGCGGCAATGGCCTCCTCGTCAGATCTGCGGCCGCCCGGTGCGTACTCCGGGCGGCTGCATCAGACCCTAGCCGGGTCTGGCGATGTTCGCGTTACGTCGACAGGGTCGGACGTACGGACTCAGATGCCGACCTTGATGCGCGCGAAGCGCTTCAGGGTGACGCCGGCCTCGTCCAGGACCTTCTGGACGGACTTCTTGTTGTCCAGCGCGTACGGCTGGCCGAGGAGGGTGGCCTCCTTGAAGAAGCCGTTCACGCGGCCCTCGACGATCTTCGGGAGGGCGGCCTCGGGCTTGCCCTCGGCGCGCGTGGTCTCCTCGGCGACGCGGCGCTCGGTCTCGACGACCTCGGCCGGAACGTCTTCCTTGGTGAGGTACTTCGGCGCGAAGGCGGCGATGTGCTGGGCGATGCCGCGAGCGAGCTCGGCGTCGGCCTTGTCCAGCTCGACCAGAACACCGATCTGCGGGGGCAGGTCGGGCATGGTGCGGTGCATGTACGCGGAGACGAAGGCACCCTCGTACTGGGCGAAGCGCTCCAGGACGATCTTCTCGCCGAGGTTGGCGTTGGCCTCGTCGACGAACGCCTGCACGGTCTTGCCGGCCTCGATCTCGGAGGCTAGCAGGGTCGCGAGGTCGGCCGGCTTGGTGGCGGCGACGTGCTCGGCGAGCTGGTTGGCGACGGCCTGGAACTTCTCGCCCTTGGCGACGAAGTCGGTCTCGCACTTGAGCTCGACGATGACACCGGAGGTGTTGTCGTCGGCGATCAGGGAGACGACGGCGCCGTTCTCGGCCGAACGGCCCTCGCGCTTGGCGACGCCCTTCTGGCCCTTGATGCGAAGGGCTTCGACGGCCTTGTCGACGCTGCCGTCGGCCTCGTCGAGGGCCTTCTTGCAGTCCATCATGCCGGCGCCGGTGAGCTCGCGGAGCTTCTTGACGTCAGCGGCGGTGTAGTTCGCCATGAGTCTGTGAATCTCTTCTCGAAAGTCGAAGGTCGTGATCTACGTGATCCGCGTCGACGGTGAAGTCAGCGTCTACGTGATCTACGGGTGAACGGCGGGGGCGGTACGCCTGTGGGCGTACCCTCCCCCGCCGTCAGTCAGCCGTTACGGGCTGGGTCAGGACTGCTCGGCGTCCGCGGCCGGAGCCTCGGCGGCGGCCTCGGCCGGCTTCTCGGCCTCGGCGACCGGGGCAGCCTCGGCGTCGGCGGCCGGAGCAGCCTCGGCCGGAGCGGCAGCGGCGTCGGCGGCCGGAGCCTCGTCAGCCTTCTTGTCGCCCTCAAGCAGGTCGCGCTCCCACTCGGCGAGGGGCTCGCCGGCGGCCTTCTCGCCCGGCTTGGAGTCACCGGTGGCGGCACCGGAACGGGCGATGAGGCCCTCGGCGACGGCGTCGGCGATCACGCGGGTGAGCAGCGTGACAGAGCGGATCGCGTCGTCGTTGCCGGGGATCTTGTAGTCGACCTCGTCGGGGTCGCAGTTGGTGTCGAGGATCGCGACGACCGGGATGCGCAGCTTGCGCGCCTCGCCGACGGCGATGTGCTCCTTCTTGGTGTCGACGATCCAGACGGCGCTGGGAACCTTCGACATCTCGCGGATACCGCCGAGGGTCTTCTCCAGCTTGGCCTTCTCGCGCGAGAGAACCAGGAGCTCCTTCTTGGTGAGGCCCGACGCGGCCACGTCCTCGAAGTCGATGAGCTCCAGCTCCTTCAGGCGCTGGAGGCGCTTGTAGACGGTGGAGAAGTTGGTCAGCATGCCGCCGAGCCAGCGCTGGTTGACGTAGGGCATGCCCACGCGCGTCGCCTGCTCGGCGATCGCTTCCTGCGCCTGCTTCTTGGTGCCGACGAACATGATGGAGCCACCGTGCGCGACGGTCTCCTTGACGAACTCGTAGGCGCGGTCGATGTACGACAGCGACTGGAGCAGGTCGATGATGTAGATGCCGTTGCGCTCCGTGAAGATGAAGCGCTTCATCTTCGGGTTCCAACGACGGGTCTGGTGACCGAAGTGGACGCCGCTTTCCAGCAGCTCCCGCATCGTGACGACGGCCATGGCCGTACTCCTTGAGGTACTCGGTTATCGCTTCCGCCGGACGGCGGTCGCGCCTGACGCCCCACGCGCTGTGCCCATGAGGTCCGGACCGTGTGGTCGGAGACTCTGAGGACCGAGCAGCGCTGCCACTGACCGCTGAAGAGTGGGTGGTGGCGGGACGTGCGAAGTCGACCCGGTGACCCGGATCGCCACAAGAAGTGTACGGGACCCGCACAGTGCCGGGTGACGGCGTTGTCCACAACCGGTCGGCCGTCCACAGAAGCGGTCCATGATCCCCGCGAGAACGCTCGTTGCGGGACCGTTCTCGGCATGTACCGAATGGTGTTCCTGACCCTGTCCCTGACCGTCGCCGCGCTCTTCGTACGCCCCTCCCCTGCCTTCGCCGCCGAGGGTCCCGACCGCTCGTGGCCGGTGGGCGTCCGCCCCCCTGTCGTACGGGCCTGGGAGCCGCCGCCTTCGCGGTACGCGGCCGGGCACCGGGGCGTGGACCTGGCGGCCGTTCCCGGCGAGGGGGTACGGGCCGCGGCGGCGGGAAAGGTGTCCTTCGCGGGCCGGGTGGCCGGGCGCGGAGTGCTCTCGATCACGCTGCCCGGCAGCGGGGACCCACCGCTGCGCACGACGTACGAACCGGTGCGCCCGCTGGTCGCGGAGGGCGAGGAGGTGGCGGCGGGCCAGGTGGTGGGGGTGCTGGAGTCCGGTGCGTACCACTGCCCGGCGGTCAGCTGTCTGCACTGGGGCCTGCTGCGGGGCGCGGACTACCTGGATCCGCTGTCCCTGCTCCCGCCCGGCCTGCTGCACCGGGGCCCGCCCCGCCTGCTGCCGGTGTTCGGGGTCCCGGCACCCGCCACCGAGCCGCTTCCGGCAGCCGTACGGGACCGATCACCGTCGGCAGCCGTACAGGACCGAGCGCTGTCGGCAGCCGTACGGGACGGAGCGCTGCCGGTGGCGGTACTGGCGTGCCCCGTGCCGTGGTGGCGGCGGAGTCTCAGCCCCGGACGCCCCGCAGGGCCATCGAGACGGCCGCGTCGGTGATCAGGGCGGGATCCTCGGCGGCGCCGCCGAGCTCCAGACGGCGCACGGCCGCGTCGACCACGCCCTGGAGCATCATGGCCGCCAGCCGGGGCTGCTCGTGGCCCAGGTCGCGCAGGGCGTCGCCGATCATCGTGACGAGTCCGCCGTGCGCGGCGCGGATCTTCTCGCGGGCACCGGCGTCCAGCTCGCTCGCGGAGATCGCGACGACGGCACGGTGGCGACGGTCGGCGACCAGCGTCAGCTGTTGCCGTACGTACGCCTCGACCTTGCCCTCGGCGGTGTCGGCGGCCGCCATGGCGTCCTCGACCTCGGCCGCCCAAACGGGGAAGTCGACGGCGCACAGCTCCTCGACGACCGCCCCCCGGGAGCGGAAATACTCGTAGACCGAGGAACGGGCCAGGCCCGTGCGCTCGGCGAGGGCGGGGAAGGTCAGAGCCTCCGTACCGCCTTCGGACAGGAGGGATCGGGCAGCGTCCAGAAGGGCGCTGCGCTGCATCGTCCGGTGCTCGGCCACGGAGGCCGCTCGAATCCTTGGCACGCATCCACTCTACGGATGCCCGCCGGAGATGACGACGGGGTACACCCGGCAGGGACGATTCCTCGGGATTTGCGCCGCTTGCCCGGTCAGCGGCCGACGTCGGCGAGCTTGGCCCTGAGCTGGAGGACCGACTTGGTGTGGATCTGGCTGACCCGGCTCTCCGTGACGCCGAGCACGTTGCCGATCTCGGCGAGGGTGAGGCCCTCGTAGTAGTAGAGGGTGATCACGGTCTTCTCGCGGTCGGGGAGGGTGTTGATGGAGCGGGCGAGCAGGCGGCGCAGCTCGCGGTCCTCGGCGACCTCGACGGGGTTGTCGGCGCTGGTGTCCTCCAGCGTCTCCATCAGGCTCAGCCGGTCGCCCTCGCCGCCCGCGTGCAGCAGCTCCTCCAGCGCGACGACGTTGGCGAGCGACAACTGGCTGAAGACGGCGTGCAGTTCCTCGACCGCGATGCCCATCTCGGAGGCGACCTCACCCTCGGAGGGGGTGCGGCGCAGCTTCGCCTCCAGGGTGGCGTAGGCCCGCTCGACGGCCTTGGCCTTCTGGCGCACGGAGCGGGGAATCCAGTCAAGGGCACGCAGCTCGTCGATCATCGCGCCGCGGATGCGGGTGATGGCGTACGTCTCGAACTTGATCGAGCGTTCGATGTCGAACTTCTCGATGGCATCAATCAGCCCGAAGACCCCGGAGGACACGAAGTCGGCCTGCTCGACGTTGGCGGGCAGGCCCACGCTGACCCGGCCCGCGACGTACTTCACCAGCGGCGAGTAGTGCAGGATCAGCTGCTCCCGCAGCCGCTCGTCGCCCGTGGTCTTGTACGACCGCCACAACTCGTCCACGGACGAGGGCGCCGGGGGCCGTACGGCTCCGCGGGCAGCCGGGGGCGCTGCCGCGCGGTCAGACCCGGAGGTGTGCTGGGGCATGCGTTGCCTTGAGCCGTTCTGCTGTGACGTGAGGGGGACTTGGTGCCGTGCGTGCTGCCTGAGCGGGGCGAAAACCTTGCGAGCGTAGCGTGACAGAGGCGTCGCGGTGCGCGAAGGACATGGAACTGAATCGTCCGGTTGACGGCCGCAGGCAGCGCCGCGCCGTGGGAGCCGTGGTCGCGCACGGCTGCTCCCGCCGGGCTCCGGCGCCTGGTTCGACAGTCATTCCGGACACCCTTTCACCCGGATGCCCCTGGTCAAGCACCGCCTCGCCGGGCTCGCCCGGCGCGTACGGCGCTTGACGCCAACTTCCAGTCGTCTCCGTGACGTTCGACGAACCCGAGGGAGTGCAGTTCGTACAGTCTCGCGAGCGCCTCGTCCCGGGTGGTCGCCGCTTCCCGTGCGACGTCGCGCGCGTCGACGGCACAACGGCCGGGCAGCGCCTCCAGCACCCGGGCGGTGACGGGGTCGAGCAGGTCCTTGGGCAGGACGGGTCCGCGCCGGGCGGGGGCGAGTTCACCGATTTCGCCGACGAGTTCGACGATTTCGGCGGCGTCGGTCACCAGCACTCCCTCGCCGCGGAGCAGTTCGTGCACTCCCGCCGAGAGGCCACTGGTGACGGGCCCCGGGACGCCCATGGTGAACCGGCCGAGGCGCTGGGCGCCGCGGGCGGTGACGAGCGAGCCGCTGCGGTACTCGGCCTCCACGACGACGGTGCCCCGGGTGAGGGCGGCGATGACCCGGTTGCGCAGCACGAAGCGACTCGGCGTGGGATGGCTTCCCGGCGGCAACTCACCTACCACAAGGCCCTGTTCGGCGATGCGGCCGATCAACTCGGCGTGCCCGCGCGGATAGACGACGTCGATCCCGCAGGCGAGCACCGCGACGGTGGCCCCACCCGCGCCCAGCACCCCGCGGTGTGCCGCCCCGTCGATACCGAAGGTTATCTCGCATGTTTTACCTGTTGTTGAATCTCTCCTCTAGGACAGAGGGTCTCCAGGTCAGACCCATATCCTCCGGGCCTGCAGGTAGCAACAGCTTGCCGTCTTGCGTTGGTGCTGTTCTGGGTCATTCAGACGAGAGCTCGGAGGGCCCCTGCGCCCGGGGCATGTGGATCACCCGGGCGCCCTCCTCTCGGCCGGTGAGGACACCGTTCTCCAGAGAGAGAAGGTTGATCGCGGCGGCATAGACCCGTAGCCGTTCCTCCAGGTCAGCGCAGTGCTGGCGGAGATCTGCGTACTTCCTTTTGAGCTCCTCGTGCTCGCTCAGCTCCTTGCTGAAGGCCGCGGGGGTGCTGCCCTGAGCCTTCACCCGGGCTTGGAAGAGCTCCTTGAGATCAAGGTGCTGGTGGGTGAGTTGCCAGCGCTTGACGTCGGCTTCGACGGCCAGCTGAGAAACGCTGAGACGCCCAGTGGAGCGGAGCGGAGTTCCGGCGAGAAGACGGTCCATCGCGGCGAGGATCACGTCGCGGACCGGGTCTGCTGCGGTTGAGCGGGCGGTCACTGGTCGCCTTCCTCATGCTCGTCGATGATGCGTTGAAGTCGTTGGAGTTCATGGCGCTCACGTTCGTGGCGGATGGACGGAGCAAGAGGGTCAGCAACGGCCTCCGCGAGTTGTACTTCCTGTTGTCTGACCTCCGCGATATCGCGGTCGGTGCGGGCAAGGCATCGACAATTGGGTCGGCAGTCGTCGGTGTCCGGGGTGACCAGCGGATCGTCGATGGTTCCTCGAAGTCGGCAGGCGGCCTGGGCGGGCTCGAGAACGCAGGTCATCCCTTGTCCGTGGTGGATCTGCAAGAGCGGATTGCCGACCAGGTCGCGAGCCTGGCGCTCATTGGTCAGGACATGCCCGGCGAACTGGCGGTTGGCTGCGGCGACGCGCTGGCGGTAGGCGTCGGCTGCGGGTCCGCTGACGTGTTCGCCGTTCTCGAGGGCCTCGGCATCTTCGGCGAGGATCTCGATGCGGTAGAGCCAGTCCTCGAAGGCGTACTCGTCGGGGAAGCCGGATTCGTAGGAGCCTGCGTAGCCCTGGAGGAGCCGTGTATGCAGATGGCCGTACTGAATCGAGGCGGCCACCAGCCCGCGAGGACGGCGCCTGATGAACCAGGCCAGAGTCCTGCGAAAGCGGGAAGTCGACAGACGTCCCTGTCCCTCGCCGGGGATGAGGTCGCTCCGGCCCAGGCCCCGGCATTCAGCATTGACCCAGGCGACGAATGCGTCGACGTCCTCGGCCATCGAGTCGTCGGTGCGAGCTTCTCCCAAACGCTTGGCGCCTTTGCGCAGGTGGTAGGGCTCGATCCACCTCGGGAACAGCAGCGGGCTCGGATGTAGCCGTTCCAGTACCCGGACGGCTTGGGCGACGATCTCGATGACGACCCAGGGATCGCGGCGGAGCTCACCTGCCGGGAGCTTGTTGCCGTCCTTGTCGACGGCGTTCTTGTAGTAGAGGCCCTTCATCAACCACAGGTCGTTCTCAGCGTCATGGGCGATGCAGCCGCGTCGCAGGTTCAAGACCTCACCGGGACGAGCGCCCGAAAGGTAAGCGACGATGACGAAGCAGGCCGTGCTCAGCAGTCGGGCGAGCTTCTTGGCTTCGCGGTAGGTGATGCGCTTCTCTCGCCAAGGCCGGCCGTCGAGCCGGCCCGTGATCGGGGCGTCGAGGTAGGAGTTGTCGGCGATGGGGATGCCCGATTCGGTCGCCATCCGGCCGCTCACGGAGTGCTGGATTGCGTCCGAGCAGGACACAATCCTGCCGATGTGCCTCCAGTCGATCCTGAGGGTGCCGTCGTCCGTCAACTTGCCAGGCAGCATCCCGCCGTGCCGTCGTAGTCCGTCCAGGTAGGCGCTCATCCGTCGGTGGACATCACCGCGTGGTGGCCGCGCGTTCTGACCTGTTCGGCGACGATCCTCCGGCTGGCGCCCGTGAAGCTCCAGGTGCTCGGCGTGTGCGGCCAGGATGTCCTCGGCGAAGTCTTCAACGAACCGGATCGCCCAGACCAGCAGGTGTTGCATTGTCAGCTCGCCTATTCGACGGGTGCGGTTGTCCCGTTCGGTGCGGACCCGTCCGAAGATCTCTCGGGAGTCCTCGCCGCCTCCGGGCGGCGTGGCGGGCAGCCTCATGCGCTCTGGCAGGAGGCTGCGGACTGACCACAGTCTTCGCACTTCGGTGACGCGCCGGTATTTGCGTTCCAGGCTGATCTGCTCGTCACCCAAGTCGGCGAGGTAGTCATCCAGCAGTGCTGAAGTGACGTGGCCGAAGGCGGTGACGTTCTGCCGGTGAAGCCAGCTCAGGAACGATTTGAACGGGTTGAAGGCTGCAAGGACTGTGCCGGGTGCGGGGCGGTTACCAGTTCCTCGGCGCATAGTCCCTGGTCTGGGATGGTTCAACAGCTGCCAGACGTAGTGCTTCGCCTCCAGCCGCAACGGTCCGGGAATGGGAGCGAAGTTCAGGCTCTTGGCCTTGGCGTGGTCCTCGAAGATCGCGGGGTCGAGATCCCAGCGGTCGTCGGCGAACCGGGACAGACGTTTGAGGTCGGTGCCTGGCCGCAGTGGGCGGTGGAGCAACACGAGAGTGTCGGGGCCGGGCCATTCTGTGCCCTCGGGGGGCACGTCCCAGTCGGCGACCAGCGGGGAAACAGCACTCATCGAAGATCAAGCTCTCTGTTCAGGAACCGTGTCACCACGGCCTGGTCGGTCTCTGTGACGTTCGCCCGGGCATCGTCGATGTCCACCTCGTCATGCCGAGACAACAGGTCGGCGAGTTGGGTGTGCGGCAGGGCGAACCGCTGGGTCCACTGGAGCGGGGTCATCTCGGTCCGTCGTTCAGCCAGCCGGTCGTGGACCAGGACCTGAACAGGCAGGTGGCGGGGGAGAGCGCGGGCGCAAGGACAGCCCAGGCAGAGCATGAACGAAGCCCGGCAGGACTCGCCAGGTGGAGCATGCGGTCCGTTTTGGTGATCGCTGCAGGCGTTCATGACGGTGTCCAGCTCGCCGGCAATCATCCGTTTCAGCGTCACCGCGTCGATGCCGTACTCCGCTGCGACCGTCTCGGCATCGGTGCTGGCCCGCTCGAGATCGGTGCGGGTAAGCACGGTCATCACGCCCCGGACCCGGGCTTTAGCGACTTCCTCCTGCAAAGCCGCGGCGACCACTTTTTGGTACTCGGTGAGGTTGCCGCGGTTGCGAGCCAGATAGTCGGTGGCCAGGGTCTGTTCCGTGTGGCCCACTGGAGCCTGATGAAGCTCGAGGTAAGTGAGCCGAATCAGGTCCAGTGTGACGTGCAGTTGAACCGGGCGGCCCTTCATGTCGGGCTCATCTGCCTTCAGGCCGTGCGGGACTGCCCACCGAGTGGCCCAGTCGGACGATGTCGGCTGTCTCATTCCCCGCCCGGCTCCGCGACCGCCACTAACGTTCCATCCGATCAGCAGTCGATCGCTGCCGGCCAGTTCCCGGGACCGGGAGGTCAGTTCGTGCAGTAGCGCATAGAGCCCGAACGGGGTGTGCAGCTCGTCGCGGGCCGAGATGTTCTCCAGGTCAGCGGGGATGCTGATCCAGTCCGGCAGGTCACTCAAGGCCAGGTTCATGTGGGCCCTCCGCCCACGTCTGGGTTTGTGCGTCTCCAAGATCGCTGTCGGGGTCTGGCCGGTGTAGCCGTCGGCCCGGTGATGGACCGCCGGGGTCTTCAAGATCACGCTCTTGTTCTGCCCGGTCATGGCGGCCAGCAGGACAGCACCGGCCGTGACCTCCATGCCGGTCGGGTGCAGCCAGGGCACGATCTGTTCAACTCGGCCGTAGTCCAAGACCCACTCGCGGACGACTTCAGACCCGCCGTGAACGCCGCTTGCACGGCGCCGGCGCGGGACGTCTCCGAAGCGGTCGACCCAATCCAGCAGTTCCAGGCGCCGGCTCTTGCCGGAGCTCAGCTCGCCTTGCCGGAACCGAGCCAGGGCCTCGCGGTTCTCACGGATCCGGGCAGCCGCGAGACGAAGGTCGGCGCGGGCGGCGTCGGCGATGCGTTTGAGCTCGTGCTGGCTGTAGCTCTTCTTCGGCTCTTTGGACGGCTGACGGCGCGGGCTTCTCTCGCGCAGCTTGGCCAGCATCGCATCGGACAAGCCCTCGGCATGCTTCAGCAGCAGCTTGAGGCAGGCCAGTTCCCGCGCAGCCACATGGGTCTCGTCCTTGCGTTTGTCGAAGAACCCATCCAGGTGCGCGGGCTGCAGATGGACGAGCTCAGTCGGCGGCCAGGCCAGCGTGGCCAGGTAACGGGTGAAGAACCTCGCCGCTTTGTAAGGCTTGTCGGTCGAGTGCAGTGACGTGAGACCAGAGCCAGGAGCGGTGCGGCGGCTGAAGGCCTCCGCGAGACCCTGTCGCAGTCCCGGGGCGACCAGCAGGCCATCGAAGGGGTAGTCACGTGATTCGGTGCCGTCCTCAGCGAAGCACCGCACGACCAGGCCCTCCATGAGGCCATGGGCGGTTCTGCCACCCTGGCCTGGCAGGTTGGCCCGCCTGCCGCGAGGGCTCATCTAGTCACCGCCAGCGGGTCGGTGCGGACCCGGGGATGCCTGGCGAACACGTCGGCCATGAACTTGCCCACGGGGAAGCCTTCCGCGTGGGCAAGCAGCACCTCGACCTGGAGGTTCCTGAAGGGGCCAAGGTAGACCTCTTTCGTGGTCTCCACCCGCAGGTGCCCGAGCATCGTCTGCACCAGGTGCCAGTGGTCGCCGAACTGTTCCCGGAAGTCCTGGCTCTCCTCCTCCGTCAGGTGCCCCAGCCGCTGGGCCCAGATGAGCTTGCCGACGGAGAACCACCGCAGGGCAAAGGAGTGCCGGTGCATGTGGGCGGTGCAGGAGAAGTTCTCCAGCCCGAGATCCTCGATCCGCGTGTTGGCCGCTTCGAAGGTGTGGTGCCAGCTATGTGCGTCGCGCGGCAGTCCGTCCTCGTTGAGCCACAACGACAGCGGTTCCAGGCCCTGCGGCGTCTCCGTGAACAGCCGTTTCCTGATCTGCGGCGGGAGGTCGTTCCACGGTTTCTCGACCGTGCCGCCCTTCTCGTCCGGCAGGTGGACGCCCTTGCCCTTGCCGGACAGCTGAACCACCCGGAGCCCGCGAACGGACTCGTAGAGACCCGATTCCTGAGCTCTTCGAACCGCTCGGGCGCGTGCCCCCTCGCGATAACCGTGGGCTCCGGCCGCCACCGACCGCGGCATCCAATAGGTGTAGCCGTTCTCGCGCTTGGCGCACTGATCAGCCAGCTCACAGGTGAAATACCCGCGGCCCGGCGCCATGCGGGGCAGCTCGGGCAGGAGCACGCTCGACCAGGACGTCAGCCGCAGACCGGTGCCGTAGAGCCCGTCCACGAACGCACCGTCGCGTTGGTCATTGCGGCCCCGCCACCGACGGTCCCGACGGCCGTCCAGTCCACGTCCCCGAACCCCCAGGTCACGCCACCGCCGGATCGCGGCCGGGTCGAGCCACTTCACGTTGTCCTGCCGCCGTCCGCGCTCGTACTCCAACTCGTCGAAGGGGTCGACGACCTGGTAGCGCTTGCCCGCCCACTTGTAGAACTTCTTGCAGCCGGCGACGTCCTTCGCGAACGACGACTTCCGCACCCGTTCCTCGTTCCTCGGGTCGGTCAGCCGCCAGAACTGGAACTCCGTTGCATCGTCCTCGGTCGCATCCCACCAGCCCCGGCCCAGCACCAGCAGGAAGTTCAGCCACAGCGCCAGGGAGTACGCGTAGTCCCGGTTCGTCAGATCGGACCGGTTCCTCATCGTCGGGGACGCGAAGAACGCGTTCACCCTCAGATCGGGCAGACCATCGGGACCGAGCAGGAACCGTTGCCCGTGCCGCCCGCCGAGCTTCTCTATCCACGTACGCAGGTCCGGCGCGTACAGAGATAAGTGCTCAGGGAGCGCACGCGCTGGACGCTCCAAGTCGTACCGATACACCTGCCAACCAACGGAGTTGGCGACCACTTCACTCTCTTCAGCCACAAGCATGCAACTACTACAACAGCTTTATGGCTATAGAACGAAGGCGGCCCCCGACACCACCACCCAGCCGCGTTCCGCGAGGCCCGCGCCGAGGGTGGTCGCCATGTGCGCCCCGTACGGAGTGCAGGCGCGGGCGCCCACGACGGCGACGGAGCGCAGGGCCCACATCCGCAGGTTCGGGCGGCCCCTGACCCACAGTCCGACCGGCCGGGCGTCCCCCAGGTCGTCGAGCTGCCTCGGCCACTCCCCGTCGCCGGGACAGACCAGACGCCCGCCGACGGAGGCCGCCGCCTCCTCGTAGCGTCGCGGGTCGACCGCGGCGGCCCGGCTGCGGTAGCCGTCGAGCCGTTTCGCGCCGGCTCCGGTCAGGGCCTCGTCGGGCCAGGGCACGGAGGCGGTCAGCCGTCTCAGCACCTCGACGGGGCCGTGCTCGCGCAGCCAGCGTCCGCCGGTCTCGTCACCGGGCTCGATGATCCCGGTGAGGGCGGCCCGCGCGGCCCGCTCCTGCGCGTCCACCCGGGCCGCCGGCTCCTCCCCGCCCGCCCGTACCGTCCCCTCCGCTTCCGGTGTCTGTGGCCCGGCCGCCTCCGGCCCGGCCGCCCCGTCGTTCCCCGGGTTCACGTCACTCCCCCGCCCACCAGGACCGCAGGGACCACCCCTTGCGGTCTGACCGCGCCCCGGTCGACCCCGGTGCGCATCTGGAGGGCCAGTCCCAGGTCGTTGCGGTCGGGCCGGTCGTGGCCGTGCAGATCGGCGATGGTCCAGGCGACGCGCAGCACCCGGTCGAACCCCCGGGCGGTGAGCAGCCCCCGCTCCATGTCCCGCTCGGCGGCGCCGAGCGCCTCGGGGGCCGACACCCAGCGGGTCCGCAGTTCGTGGCCCGGCACCTCGCTGTTGTTGGTCCAGGGGGTGCCCTCCAGCCGTGCGGCGGCCCGCTGTCTGGCGGCGCGCACCCGCTCGGCGACCGTCTCGGTGGACTCGCCCCGGCCCCCCTGGTCCATCAGGTCCGCCCGCATCACGGCCTCGACCCTGACCCTGAGGTCGATCCGGTCGATGAGCGGCCCGGACAGCCTCGCCTGGTAGCGCCGGACCGTCGCGGAACCGCAGTCGCACACCGCGTCCTTCTGCCCGTGCCGCCCGCAGGGGCACGGGTTCGCGGCCAGCACCATCTGGAAGCGGGCGGGCAGCCGCACCACCCCGGCACTGCGGGCCACCACCACGTGCCCCGACTCCAGCGGCTGGCGCAGCGAGTCGAGCGCCTTGGCCGTGAACTCCGGGGCCTCGTCCATGAAGAGCATCCCTCGGTGGGCGAGCGACACCGCGCCGGGGCGAGGGAATCCGTTGCCGCCGCCGATGAGGGACTGCATGGTCGCGGAGTGGTGGGGCGCGCAGTAGGGCGCCCGGGTGACCAGGGGTTCGCCGGGCGGGAGGATCCCGGCGACCGAGTGCACGGCGGTGACTTCGAGGGACTCCTGCCGGGTGAGCGGCGGCAGGAGACCGCGGAGCCGTTCCGCGAGCATGGTCTTGCCCGCGCCCGGCGGCCCGTGCAGCAGCAGGTGGTGTCCGCCCGCCGCGGCGACCTCCAGCGCGAAGCGGGCCGGCTCCTGACCGCTCACGTCCGCGAGGTCGGCCAGCTCGTCGCCGCCGCAGGACAGTCCGGTGCCCGCTCCCGCGCCGGGCACCATGAGCCCGGCCAGCATGGCGTCGGGCCTGCCCTCCTCCGCGGGTTCCTCCTCGGGCACCTCCTCCCCGGCGAGTACCGCGATGACCTGGCGCAGGCTGCGTACGCCGAGGACCGAGATGCCCGGCACCAGCGCGGCCTCCGCCGCGCACTGTTCGGGCACGACCACCTGGCGGTAACCCGCCTCGGCGGCGGCGAGCACCGCCGGGAGGATCCCGCGCACCGGTCGGACCCGGCCGTCGAGGCCCAGTTCGCCGATCACCACCAGGTCGGCGATCTCCCGGGGATCGATCCGTTCGGCCGCCCCGAGCACGGCCACCGCGACGGCGAGGTCGAACCCCGACCCGCCCTTGGGCACCGATGCCGGGCTGAGCCCCACCGTGAGCTTCTTCTGCGGCCAGCCGACACCGGAGTTGACCACCGCGGCCCGCACCCGGTCCCGGCTCTCCACCAGGCTCTTGTCCGGCAGGCCCACCAGGGCGAAGGCCGCCACACCCGGTTCCAGGTCGGCCTGCACCTCGACGACCACGCCTTCGACGCCGACCAGCGCCACCGAGCACGTACGCGCGAATCCCATCAGGCCACCCCCCGCACGTGTTCCACGACGGGAGCCCCGCGCCGGGGCAGGGTGACGCCCACGACGTCGATCCGGGCACCTCCCGGGGGCGGGCCGCCGTGCTCGTGCAGCCAGAGCTCGGCGAGGGTGTGCAGGCGTCGGGCCTTTTCGGCGGTGACGCCTTCCATGGGTTGCTGGAAGGCGCCGGTCCGCCGGGTCTTGACCTCGCAGACGACGAGCGCGTCGCCGTCGCGGGCCACGATGTCGATCTCTCCCGTCCGGCAGCGCCAGTTGCGCTCCAGGACGGTCATTCCGGCCTCGGTCAGACGCCGGACGGCGAGGTCCTCGCCGTACCGGCCGAGACCTCCGCGTGCGCTCTTGGGGGATCGTTCGTTCAGGGGTCGTTCGTTGAGGGGTCGTTCGCTGGCGGGCTGTGTGTTCTTCGCGTTCATTCGGTTCCACCTCCGGAACCGAATGTGACGCAATCCCCGCGAACTAGTGGATCTTGGTGGACAACGGGGTCGTTGTGGAAAACTCCGTCACCCGGAAGTGTCCGGATCAGCCACGATCAACCGTGATCAGCTCCCCGGCAGCTCCAGATCGCTCTTGTTGAGCTCTTCCACGTTCACGTCCTTGAACGTGAGCACCCGCACCTGCTTGACGAACCTGGCGGGCCGGTACATGTCCCAGACCCACGCGTCCGCCATCGATACTTCGAAAAACACCTCGCCCTGGACCGAGTGCACTTGCATCTCGTAGTCGTTGGTGAGGTAGAAGCGCCGTTCGGTCTCGATCACATATTTGAACAGACCGACGACATCGCGGTACTCCCGGTAGAGCTTCAGCTCCATCTCGGTCTCGTACTTTTCGAGGTCCTCGGCGCTCATGGCATGTTCCCCTTCAGCCGTGCGTCCCCCTATTGTGCGCCAGCCCCGTACGCCCCTATGCGATTTCCGGGGCCAGGACGATCGGCGTACTCGGAGGACCCTCGTCGAGCAGCGTGCGCAGCAGCTCGGCGAGCCTGGTCGGGTACACCGTCTCACGCGTCGCGAGAAGGGCAGTGGAGGACCACCACCGCAGTCCCGCCGTGCTGCGCCGTTCCAGCTCCGTGAGACCGGTCAGCACCGTCTCGGTCTGCCGGGTACGCGCCAAGAAGAACCATTCCTCCTGGTCCCAGCGGCGCCCGTCGAACACGAACGAGCAGACGCGCCGCCACAGCACCGGACCCAGCTCGATGTCCGTGATCCCCGTCTCCTCCGCGACCTCCCGCAGCGCCGCCTCCTCGGGCGTCTCGTCGCCCTCCAGGCCGCCGCCCGGGGTGAACCACCACTTGCGGGCGGGGTCCTCGGGCTCGAAGCCGTGCATCAACAGCACCCGGTCCTCGGGGTCGAGCAGGACGACCCGTGCGACCTTCCGCAGCGGTCTGCCCAGCACGTTGTCCGTATCCGTCGCGCCCGCCACGTCCGTCGCGCCCGCCACGTCCCTCGTGCCCGCCGACTTCGCCGTTTCCGCCGACACGCCCGTACTTTCCGTCACGCCCGCACCTTCCGTCGTCCGGCCAGCTTGGCGAGCGGCCCGTACGCCGCCCCGCCGAAGATCAGCACCACGCCCGCCACCACGGCCGCCACCAGCAGCCGCACAGGACCCGGTTCGGAGACTCCGCCCGGCAGCTCCGCGAAGGCCCCCGGCCGGTCCAGTACGCCACCGATCGGCCAGGCCACGGCGTCCACCCTGGCATCCACCTTGGCCAGCGGCACCGTGCCGTTCGTGGAGTCCCCGAGGTGCTTGCGGGAGTCCACCGAGGTGCGCCGCTCGTCGCCGAGGAGGAAGAGCTCCCCCTCGGGCACCGAGGCGCTGAAGGACTCGATCGCCGACCCCTGCCGGGACGCGGCAGGCAGATACGTTTCGTCGAGCGCCTTCCCGTTCACCTGGAGGCGGTTTTGCTTGTCGCAGCAGACGACCTTGTCGCCGCCGACGCCGACCACGCGCTTCACCATCGGCATCGCGCCCCACACCTCGTCGGTGAAGACCACGACGTCCCCGCGCCGCACCTGGTCGCCGGATATCCGCTGCGCGAGCACCCGGTCCCCGGTCTTGATCGACGGGGTCATCGAGTCCGACGGCACGGTGTACGGCTTGTACACCAGCGCTCCCCAGGCGAAGCCGCCGAGGAAGAGCACACAGCCGACGGCCACGGCCAGCCCCGACAACACATTGCCGAGGCGGCCGCGGCCGCCGTCCGTACGTCCTGCTTCGCTCATCCCAGCGCTCCCCCTGTTTCGGAGATCAACGATCTGGGACGGCACCCTACCGGTCGGTACGTGCCCCGGACAGCCTCTTCCGCCGCCAGAGAACCATCGGCACAGCACCCGCCAGACCCAGCGCTCCCGGCGCCACCGACACCGCGGCGGCCGTCGCGCTCGCCAGCCCCGGCTGGTCGAACGTGTCCGGCACCGGCAGCGTCGCCCAGCGGCTGATCGGCCAGGCCACCACCACGGCCCGCCCGACGACCTCGTCGGTGTCGACGAAGCCCTTGGTCGGGAGCTTGGTGTGGTAGCGGGAGTCGAGCGAGTTCTTCCGGTTGTCGCCCATCACCCAGATCTTGCCTTCCGGCACCTTCAGCGGGCCGAAGGGATTGTCGTCGCACGGGGTGCCCTGCGGCGAGATGTACGACTTGTCGTCCAGCGCCTTGCCGTTGACGTGCACCGAGCCGCCGGTCTTGCACTCCACGGTGTCGCCGCCGACCGCGATGACCCGCTTGATCAGGTCCTTGTCCTCGGCGGACGGCATCAGTCCGATGAAGCTCAGCACCTTCTGCACGGCGTTGGGCTCGGCCACTTCGCCCGGCGGCAGCCACTTGCCCGGGTCGTGGAAGACGACGACCTCGCCGCGCTCCGGCTCCGCGCCGAACCACGGGGTCAGCTTGTCGACCAGTACCCGGTCGCCCTTCTGGAGGGTCTCCTGCATCGATTCGGAGGGAATCGAGAATGCCTGGACCAGGAAGGTCTTGATCAGCAGCGCCAAGAGCAGGGCGATGCCGATGAGCAGCGGCAGTTCCTTCCAGAAGGAACGCGGCTTCTTGGCGCCCTCGTCCTCACCGCTGCTGTCGTCGCTGCTTCCGCCGCCGCCCTGGACGTCCTGTGCGTCACTCACCGTTCCACCGCTCTGCTGCTCCGCCGCCGGAGGGCCGGTCACGTGCGGGGACGCATCGGCACGCCGCTCGGGCTCGGGCTTCTCCTCGGGTCCTTCGTGTCCGGACCGGGCACCGACCGCCACATCCCCCACGTCCACTCCTCACTCCGTGCCACCGCCCGCGCCCGAGAAGGCGCAGGCCCACCACTCCCATAACGAGCGGGAGTTCCCCTGGGCTCGGGAGTAGGACCTGACGATCCTGGGACGCCACCCTATTCGACGGCGGTCCCGCGTCCGCCGCCCCGGCACGCGGTTCGGGGACCCGGGCGAAGGTCTCCGGGACCTCCAGCCGACGCCAGTGACCGATCGGCCAGCCGATGACGAAGGCCCGGCCCAGAACGTCCTCTTCCGAGACCGTTCCCTGGTACTTCTCGTTCAGGTGGAATCGGGAATCGGCCGAGTTCGACCGGTGGTCTCCGAGAACGAAGACCCGCCCCTCGGGGACCTTCACCTCGAACGAGGTCTTGGACGGCCGGTCGTTCGGAAACACATAGGGTTCACTGAGCGGTACGCCGTTGACGGTGACCTGACCATTCTTGTCGCAGCACTTCACCGTGTCGCCGCCGACCGCGACCACCCTCTTGATGAGGTCCTGCTCGTCCGCCGACGGCAGCAGCCCTATGAAGGTCAGCCCCTCCTTCACCTGCTTGATCACCACGGGGTCGTCCTTCGCGGGCTTCTTCTCCTGCTCCAGCCAGCCGCCCGGGTCCTTGAAGACGACGACCTCGCCCCGCTCGGGCCGCGAGCCGAACCACGGGGTCAGTTTGTCGACCAGCACCCGGTCGCCGATCCGGATCGTCTGCTCCATCGAGCCCGACGGAATCACGAACGCCTGCACCAGGAACGTCTTCAGCACCAACGCGATGAACAGCGCCACGACGATGAGGACGGGTATCTCCTTGACGGCGGACCTGCGCCGCCGCCGCTTCACCCGGCGGGCCAGTTTGCGCCGCTCGGCCCGGCCGCCCGTCCGCTCCTCGCCACCGGAAGGCGGCAGCGTGGAACGGCTGCCCGTCGGCAGCGGGGCCGGTGCCTGCGCCCTGTCCCGGCCTCGGCTACCCATGGGCCCCGCCCGGCTCCCGTATGCCGTCGAAGGCGTCCGTACGCTGCGGAGCGCCCCAGCGGCCCAGCGGCCACACGGTCCAGTCCGCCCGGCCGATCACCCGCTCGACCGGCACCATGCCCCCGCCGGGACTGCCCAGGTGGTCGCGGGAGTCGCTGGAACGGGAGCGGTGGTCGCCCATCACCCACAGCTTCCCTTCGGGCACCACGATGTCGAAGGGCACCCGGGACGCGCTGTCGCCGGGATACAGGTACGCCTCGTCCACGCCCCGCCCGTTCACCCGGAGCCTCCCCCGCTCGTCACAGACGACGCGGTCGCCGCCCACGCCCACCACCCGTTTCACGAAGTCGGTCTCGTCGGGCTCCGCCAGGCCGAGCGAGGCGCCGGCCCAGTGCAGCGCGCCCGTGACGGGGTTGCCCGCGGGCCGTTCCCGTACGAAGGAACCCTCTCCGTCGAAGACCACCACGTCCCCGCGCTGCGGCTCGGCCCCGAAACGGTACGCCAGCTTGTTGACCAGCACCCGGTCGCCCACCTCCAAGGTGGGCTGCATCGAGGTGCTGGGAATCAGGAAGGGCTGCATCACGAAGCCGCTGAGCAGCAGCAGGAAGACGAGGCAGGCGGCGGCGTACACGAGAGGGCTGGAGAAACGCGCGGAGCGCGACCGCTCCTCGTCCCCCGGAGGGGAGTCGGAAGAGCGGTCGCGCTCCTCGTGCTGTGCTGCTTCGGTGTCCATCGGAACCCGAGCCTATCCGGCGGGTTCCGGACGCCTCAGGCGCGATCAGTTGTCGCGCTTCTCCTTGATCTTGGCGGCCTTGCCGCGCAGCTCGCGCAGGTAGTACAGCTTCGCGCGACGCACGTCACCGCGGGTGACGACCTCGATCTTCTCGAAGATCGGGGAGTTCACCGGGAAGGTGCGCTCGACGCCGACGGAGAAGGAGACCTTGCGGACCGTGAAGGTCTCGCGGACGCCCGCACCCTGGCGACGGATGACGACACCCTTGAACTGCTGCACACGGGAGCGGTTGCCTTCGATGACGCGCACGTGCACGTTGACGGTGTCACCCGGGCGGAAGGACGGGACGTCGCTGCGGATCGACGCAGCGTCGAGGGAGTCGAGCAGGTGAGACATGTGTGTCTGCTTTCTTCGCTGATGCCACAGGTCATCAGCGGCATGTATCGAGATGAAAGGGAGTGCTGTTCGCGTCGCTCCGGGCGTCGTTCCCCCTGTGGCAGGGGCGCACGTGGACGGACAACAGCTGCTTATTCTTCCACGGCCTCGGGGCTCGGCCCAAATCGGCCGTCGGGGCCGGGCTTCCAGCCCAGGATCGAGAGCATCTCGCGGTCCTTCTTGTCGAAGGCGGCCGGGTCCGTTCGCTCGATCAGGTCGGGCCGGTTCGCGGTCGTACGGCGGAATGCCTCGTCGCGCCGCCAGCGGGCGATCTTCCCGTGGTGCCCGCTGAGGAGTACGTCGGGGATGCCCCGGCCGCGCCACTCGGGGGGCTTCGTGTAGACGGGCCCCTCCAGGAGGTTGGCCATCGCGCCGGGGGCGAAGGAGTCGTCCTGGTGGGACTCGGCGTTGCCGAGGACGCCGGGGAGCAGACGGGCGACGGCCTCAGTGATGACGAGGACGGCCGCTTCGCCGCCCGCGAGGACGTAGTCGCCGATGGAGACCTCGTACACCGGCATCCGGGTCGCGTACTCGTCCATGACGCGCCGGTCGATGCCCTCGTAGCGGGCCGGGGCGAAGACCAGCCACGGCTGCTCGGAGAGCTCGACGGCGAGCTCCTGGGTGAAGGGGCGGCCGCTGGGCGTGGGAACGACCATGACGGGGCCGTGCGCGCCCGCCTCGTACCCGTCGGCGAGGGCCTCGTCGACGCAGGCGCCCCACGGGTCGGGCTTCATGACCATGCCGGGGCCGCCGCCGTACGGGGTGTCGTCGACGGTGTTGTGGCGGTCGTACGTCCATGCGCGGAGGTCGTGCGCGTGGACGTCGAGGACGCCTCGGGCGCGGGCCTTGCCGACGAGGGAGACGTTCAGCGGTTCCAGGTACTCCGGGAAGATCGTGACGACGTCGAGCCGCATCAGTTCGCGTCCTTCTCGGCGTCCCCTGGGGCGTCCTCTTCGGCGTCCCTGGTGGAGGCCACGACGGCCTCGCTGTCGTCGATCAGACCCGGCGGCGGGTCGATGACGGCGCGCTGCTCCTCCAGGTCGATCGAGGTGACGATCTCCTCGACGAACGGGATCATCACCTCGCTGCCGTCCTCGCGCTCCACGATGAACAGGTCCTGCGAGGGCAGGTGCGTGATCTCGCTGATCCGGCCGATCACCGTGCCGTCGGCGAGCACCACGTCGAGGTCGACCAGCTGGTGGTCGTAGAACTCCTCGGGGTCCTCGGGACGCTGCTCGGGGTCGACGTCGGAGATCAGCAGGGTGTTGCGCAGGGCCTCGGCCCCGGTGCGGTCCTTGACGCCCTCGAAGCGCAGCAGCAGCCGACCGCTGTGCACCCGGCCCGTCTCGACGGTCAGCGGGCCCACGCCTGCGGGGTCCGTGGTCAGTACGGCGCCGGGTCCGAGCCGCAGTTCGGGCTCGTCCGTGCGCACCTCGACGGTGACCTCGCCCTTGATCCCGTGGGCGCGGCCGATCCGCGCGACTACCAGCTGCACTCTCGTTCTCTCCTGTTTCGTACGACGGCGATCCCGCGCGACGGCGATCTACGCGACTTCGATCTACGCGACTGCGATCTGCGTGACTGCGATCTGCGGGGAATGACGCAGAAATGACAACGGGCCGGGGCGGGCCTCAGCCCTCCCCGGCCCCTGCCGGTAATGCTCTACTGCCTGATGCTCAGTGGGCCTGGTCCACGTCGACGAGGTCGACGCGAATGCCACGGCCACCGATGGCCCCCACGACGGTACGCAGGGCGCGGGCGGTACGGCCGTTGCGGCCGATCACCTTGCCGAGGTCGTCGGGGTGCACCCGAACCTCAAGGACGCGTCCGCGACGCAGGGTGCGCGAGGCGACCTGCACGTCGTCGGGGTTGTCCACGATGCCCTTCACGAGGTGCTCAAGAGCCTCCTCGAGCATGCTCAGGCCTCGGTCGACTCAGCGGCGTCGGCCGGAGCCTCTTCCGCCTTCTTGTCGGCCTTCTTCGCCTTCGGGGTGATGGCCTCGCCCTTGGCGTCGCCACCCTCAAGGGCCTTCGCGAACGCGTCGAAGGAAGCGCGCTTGTCTTCCTTCGTCGCCGGCTGGAGCAGCGGGGCCGGGGCCGGGAGACCCTTGTGGGCCTGCCAGTCGCCGGTGAGCTTCAGGATGGCGAGGACGGCCTCGGTCGGCTGGGCGCCGACGGACAGCCAGTACTGGGCACGCTCGGCGTTGACCTCGATGCGCGACGGGTTCTGCACCGGGTGGTACAGGCCGATCTCTTCGATGGCACGGCCGTCACGGCGCACACGGGCATCGGCGACGACGATGCGGTAGTGCGGCGAACGGATCTTACCGAGGCGCTTCAGCTTGATCTTGAGCACTGGAGTGTTCTCTCCTGGAATTGACGTGGTTGGGCACAACGGGATGCCACGTGGGGTTGCGGTACTCGGGGTGCCCGATGGACGCGTCAGCCGGAGGAGAGAGGGGTCCTGTGCGGCTGTCGAGTACAGCTACCCATTGTGCCACAGCTGCGGCACACGCCGTTCCCCGGCCCTGGTCGTGCTCTATGGCCTCAGCTCGCGGCACCCACCACGTCCGGAATGCGGAACGGCTTGCCGCAGCCGCCGCACACGATCGGGGCCTGGGCCAGCACCGACGGCACGACGCGGACGTTGCGCCCGCAGTCGCAGACGGCCTTGACCCGCACCCCTCCCCCGGAGGACCCGTGCCGGGCGGCGGGGCCGCGGAAGGACCTCTTGGTATCGGCGGCCGTCGCGACCGTGTGCGCCTTCAGCGCGCGCGTCAGTCGCTCGATCGTGGGCCGGTAGCGGCGCTTCGCCTCGGAGTTGAGCGCGACCAGGGAGAAACCGCTGCTGGGATGCGGTTCCTCCGGGTGGTCCAGGCCCAACTCCTCGGCGATCGCCAGGAATCGGCGGTTGTGGTAGCGACCGGCACGCGAGGTGTCACGGATGCCGCGGGCTGCGGCGATGCCGTGGACTGCCTCGTGCAGCAGTCGTTCGAAGGAGAGAGCCGCGCCGCAGGCGGACGAGGACTCTCCGATCAGGGACTCGGGCGCGGCAAGATCGGGCAGCTCGGGGTGGTACCGCTGAATGTCGGCCCACGCCTGCGCCAGTTCTGCGGCGAGGACAGGTGGTGTCGTGCTCACGACGTGACAACGACCGGGAGTGCCCCCGTGTTCCTATTCCGGGGCATCCCAAATAATTTGCACGTACCAGTCAGTTCCCGCTGATGCTTCCCGACGAGGGCGGGTGCGCCGATCTGTGGAGGACCCGCGCAGTGCGCGCCAAGGCGGTACGTATCCCCGGCTACGCCCCCGCAGGTAGCCCGCCCGCCGGTCGGGGGCCTCGGTCGGCCCCTGTGCCACGTGTGGTGACGGCGGCATCCCGGCCCTCACGGCAGAGTCGCGCTGCCACCGGTGCGGAGCACCCGTCCCACCGTGACGGCGCCCGCGCGGAGGACGCCGGTCGGACAGACACCGTACGGTCGCCCGCGCGTCCGGAGCCGGGAGCGCGACGCACCGCGCACGAGGCGCAGGTGCGGGCGCAAGCATTGCCTGTTGCCCCCTGGACTTGGGGACGGATGCGGAGTTCCCTGACATACGGGGGAAGTGCCGTAGCGCACACAGCACGGGGGTTGCCACACACGGGCACAACCGACCTCATGGCGGATTGGGGCGCTTTCGATGACACCAACGCTCGTCCAGCACCACCCGAGCGCGGCCTCGGCCCGTACGGGCACGCGCGCGCACGCCCGCGCGCGTGACTGGGCCGAGATCCAGGAACGGATGCTGGTTCCGCTCTACGAAGCGGTGTACGAGCGGCTTGAGGTAGGCCCTGCCACCCGGCTGCTCGGCCTCGACTGCGGCGCGGGCCTGGCCCTGCTCGTCGCGGCCTCCCGGGGCGCACGGGTCACGGGCGTCGACTCGCAACCCGCACTCGTCACGCACGCGCGGCAACGGCTGCACGACGACGGCGCACCGGGCGACGGCACGGCGTCCGTGCTGTGCGGCAGCCCCGCCGACGCGGCGGACGAGGCGCCGTACAACCTGGTCACCGCCTTCTCGCCGATCGGCTGTGCCGCACGCGAGACCGACTGGATCGGTCCGGTACTGGAGGAGGCCGTGCCGCTCGTCGGCCGAGGCACCCCCGTGGTCCTCACCGGCTGGGGCCCGCCGGAGCGGTGCACCACGACAGGAGTGCTGCGGGTGGCCTCGCGACTGACCGAGTCCGGCCGCAACCCGGGAACGTGGCGCCCCGCGCTGCGGGACGACCTGGAGGACGTGGCGGCACGGGCCGGCCTCAAGCCGGACGGCTCGGGGCGGGTGGCCTGCCCGTTCGGGTACGGCGACATGGACAGCGCGGTGCGGGGTCTGATGTCGACCGGCTTCTTCGACGCGGCGGTACGGGCGACGGACCCGGCACAGGTGGAGAAGGAGCTGGCGGAGGCGCTGCATCCGCATCAGCGGGCGGACGGAACGGTCTGGATGCCGAACGTGTTCCGGTACTTGATCACCCGCAAGCCGTAGATCTCGCTCACGGGCGTCACGCGTCCGGCTTCGACAGGCGCGTGATGCCCGCCGCCCGGTACGCGGCCGCCTCCTCCAAGGTCTCGTTCTCCAGGAGCGCCTGCGAGAGGGCGTCCAGCTTGGGCCGGTTCTCCTCCAGGAGGCGGATCGCCTTCGCGTAGCACTCGTCGACGATCCGGCGCATCTCGCTGTCGACCGCGTCGAGCGTCGCGGGGGCCGCGGACAGTCCGTACGCCTGCTGCGCATCGGACGGGATGGCGGTGAGACGGCCGACCCGCTCGCTCATCCCCCAGCGGCCCACCATGCCCCTGGCCAGGTTGGTGACCTGCTCCAAGTCGTTCTCGGCACCTGTCGTAATCACGTCGAAGACGACCTGCTCGGCGGCCATGCCGCCGAGGGCTCCGATGATTCTGCCGCGCAGATATTCCTCGGTGTACGCGTACTTGTCGGCGTCCGGCGTGGAGAGCGTGACGCCGAGCGCCCGGCCGCGCGGCACGATCGTGATCTTGCGTACGGGGTCCGCGCCGGGCTGGAGCATGCCGAGGAGGGCGTGCCCGCTCTCGTGGTACGCGGTCCTGCGGCGCTCCTCCTCCGGCATCACGAGGGGACGCTCCGCACCCAGCTGCACCTTCTCCAGGGCGTCCGAGAGGTCCGTCTGGGTGACGGCGCTCTGCTTGCGCTTGACGGCGAGGAGGGCCGCCTCGTTGGCGAGGTTGGCGAGGTCCGCGCCGGTCATGCCCGGTGTCGTACGGGCGACCTGGGCGAGGTCGACGCCGTCGGCGAGCGGGATGGACCGGGTGTGGATCTTGAGGATGGCCTCGCGGCCGCCCCGGTCGGGCGGGCTGACGGTGACGACGCGGTCGAAGCGGCCCGGCCGGGTGAGGGCGGGGTCCAGGACGTCGACGCGGTTGGTGGCGGCGATGACGACGACGCCCTCGGAACCGGAGAAGCCGTCCATCTCGGTGAGGATCTGGTTGAGCGTCTGCTCCCGCTCGTCGTGACCGCCCATGCCCGCGCCGCCGCCGCGGGCCCGGCCGATGGTGTCGATCTCGTCGATGAAGATGATCGCGGGAGCCACCTTGCGGGCCTCCGCGAACAGTTCGCGCACCCGCCCCGCACCCACACCCACGATCATCTCGATGAACTCGGAGGCCGAGGCCGAGAAGAACGGAACCCCGGCCTCACCCGCGACGGCCCGCGCGAGCAGGGTCTTCCCGGTGCCGGGCGGACCCGCGAGGAGCACGCCGCCGGGCATCCGGGCGCCCAGCTTCCGGTACTCCTCCGGGTTCTTGAGGAAGTCGACGACCTCCTCCAGCTCTCCCTCGACCTCGTCGATGCCCGCCACGTCCTCGAAGGTGGTGCGCTTGTCGGCGGCCACCTCGACGGGCTTCGGCGGTGCCTTGCGGCCGAGGCCGCCCATCCCTCCGCCGCCCAGCCCGCCGCTCATCCGCCGGGCGATGATCACCCACAGGGCGACGAGGAGCAGCATCGGGGCGAGCGAGATGAGGAGGTTGGCCAGGAAGGAACGCTCCTCCACGACCGGCTTCGCGGTGACGGTGACGCCGTCCTTGGTCAGCTCGTCCCACAGCTTGTCGTCGGCGAAGGCCGGGCGCTGGGTCAGGAACTTGGTGTACTTCGCGTCCTTCGCACCGTCCGGAACAGGCTGTTCCTTCTTCAGCTCGCCCTGGATCGCGTCGCCCTTGGAGTAGATCTTGGAGACGTTGTTCGAGGTCACCTGCTTGCTGAACTCGGTGTAGGCGACCGTCGGCTCGTCGCCCTCGTTGAAGAGACCGAGCACGATGTTGGTGAGCAGATAGACGATCAGCGCCGTCATCGCGAGCCTGCCCCAACCGCCGGGCATCTTCTTCTTCTCGGGCGGCGGTGGCGGGGCACCCTCGGACCGCCACGGCTGGTCCGGGGTCTGGCGCGGCGGCACGGGGTTGGTCATACCGGGACGTTACGACACATGGGCCCGCCGGGCATGCGCGGGAGCTCACCACGAGAACGCCGTGGGCACCCTCGGAGGAGGGCGCCCACGGCGTCGTACGACCAGCCGGGACGGCTAGCCCATGAACTTCTTGAACTCGTCCGGGAGCTCGAAGTCCTTGCCGTCCTGACCCGCGGGAAGGCCGAACGCGCCACCCCCCTGCGCGGCCTGCTCGCGGCGCTCGGCCTCGGCCTGCTCCTCCGCCTTGCGCTTCATCGGGTTGCCGGACTTGCGCTTGCCCTTGGCCTGCTTGACCTGCTTCTTCTGCTTGCCGGGACCGCCACCCATCCCGGGCATCCCCGGCATGCCGGGCATTCCGCCGCCCTGGGCCATCTTCGACATCATCTTGCGGGCGTCGAAGAACCGCTCCACCAGGTTCTTCACGGCGCTGACCTCGACGCCGGAACCCTTGGCGATACGGGCACGGCGCGAGCCGTTGATGATGGTCGGCTCGTGGCGCTCGGCCGGGGTCATCGACTTGATGATGGCCGCCGTACGGTCGACGTCCTTCTCGTCCAGGTTGGCGATCTGGTCCTTGATCTGCCCCATGCCCGGCAGCATGCCGAGCAGCTTGGAGATCGAACCCATCTTCCTGACCTGCTCCATCTGGGCCAGGAAGTCGTCGAGCGTGAAGTCCTTGCCGCCCTTGGAGGACGCCAGCTTGGAGGCCATTTTGGCGGCCTCTTCCTGGCTGAAGGTCTTCTCCGCCTGCTCGATCAGGGTGAGCAGGTCACCCATGTCGAGGATGCGGGAGGCCATGCGGTCCGGGTGGAACGCGTCGAACTCGTCCAGCTTCTCGCCGTTGGAGGCGAACATGATCTGACGGCCGGTGACGTGCGCGATCGACAGCGCGGCACCACCACGGGCGTCACCGTCGAGCTTCGACAGGACCACACCGTCGAAGCCGACGCCGTCGCGGAACGCCTCCGCGGTGTTGACCGCGTCCTGACCGATCATCGCGTCGACGACGAAGAGGATCTCGTCCGGGCTGACGGCGTCGCGGATGTCCGCGGCCTGCTGCATCAGCTCCTGGTCGATGCCGAGGCGACCGGCGGTGTCGACGACGACCACGTCGTGGAGCTTGTTCTTGGCGTACTCGATCGAGTCCTTGGCGACCTTGACCGGGTCACCCACGCCGTTGCCGGGCTCGGGGGCGTAGACCGCCACGCCCGCGCGCTGAGCGACCACGCTGAGCTGGTTGACGGCGTTGGGGCGCTGAAGGTCACAGGCGACGAGGATCGGAGAGTGACCCTGCTCCTTGAGCCAGAGGCCGAGCTTTCCGGCAAGGGTCGTCTTACCAGCACCCTGGAGACCCGCGAGCATGATCACGGTCGGGCCGGACTTGGCGAACCTCAGGCGGCGGGTCTCGCCGCCGAGGATGGTGACGAGTTCCTCGTTGACGATCTTGAGCACCTGCTGAGCAGGGTTCAGCGCCTTCGAGACCTCGGCTCCGGCGGCACGCTCCTTCACCTTCTTGATGAAGGCCCGGACGACGGGCAGGGCGACGTCCGCTTCCAGCAGGGCGATGCGGATCTCGCGGGCGGTGGCGTCGATGTCCGCCTCGGACAAGCGGCCCTTGCCCCGGAG
Organism: Streptomyces sp. NBC_00237; assembly: GCF_026342435.1. Classification (NCBI taxonomy): domain Bacteria; kingdom Bacillati; phylum Actinomycetota; class Actinomycetes; order Kitasatosporales; family Streptomycetaceae; genus Streptomyces; species Streptomyces sp. NBC_00237. The sequence continues at coordinate 1,640,416 of NZ_JAPEMT010000002.1, forward strand.
ATTCTTGAAAGTCGCGGAAAGGCGATCGGAGAGGGTATCGAACACTGTGGTCGCAGATCCTCGGGTTGGGGGCGGAGTCCTTGGCCCCCAGAGTATCCGGCCCGACAAAACGTCAGCCCCCGCCCGCCGGTTTTCAGCGGACAGGGGCTGGAGCCCCGCGTGGGCGGGGAGCAACCGGCGGTCTCGACGACGACCACGTCCAACTGTGGAACACCCCCGCGTACGGCGGGGACCAGGTATCGACGCTGGGCGCGAGCGCGGTAGACGCCGGACCACCCCCGCACGTGCGGGGATTTGCCCACTTCAACGAAGGCATCGCCACCCCGTTACGCCTCACCCCAAGGCTTGCTCCACCACCTTGGCCAGCTGAGCCGCTTCACCACCGGACAGCTCCGCCCCGGAGGGCCCCGTCACATAGACCGTGTCGACCGCACTCGCCCCCAACGTCGACACATGCGCACTCCTCACCCGCACCCCCGCCCCCTCCAACGCCCGCCCGATCCGGTGCAGCAGCCCCGGGGCGTCCTGCGCCCGTACCTCCAGCACCGTCGCGTGCCGGGACGCCGAAGCCGCCACCGTCACCCTCGGCGGCGGAGGCTGCACCGACCTGCGCCGCACCCCCGCCGCGTACGCCTTCTCCCGCTCCGCCAGCCGGGACGGCAGGTCCAGTGAGCCGTCCAGCGCGCGCACCAGGTCCGCCCGCAGCCGCGAAGCGTCGGGCAGCCCCCCGTACGCCGCCGCCACCCGCCACACCAGCAGCAGCACCGGCTCTGCCCCCTCCACCGGTACGTCCGCCGACCGGATCTCCGCCGTCCGCACGGTCAGCCGGTGCATCGCCAGCACCCCGGCCACCGACGGCAGCACCCCCGGCTGATCGGGCACGGCGATCGACAGCTCCACCCCCAGTGCCGCGTCACCCTCCTCCCGCGCCCGCAGCGTCAGCACCGGACCGCCCGTGCGGTGCGCCTCGACCGTCAGCCGCTCCTGCTCCGCGCTCAACGCACCGGGCTCAGCCTCCGCCAGGGGCTCCCCCGCCAGCACGGCCCCCACCCGCTTCACCAGATCGGCCACCAGCGACGCCCGCCACGCCGACCACGCGGCAGGTCCCGTGGCCAGCGCGTCCGCCTCCGTCAGGGCGTGCAGCAGTTCCAGAGTGGAGAGCGACCCCACCGCCTCCGCCACCCCTCGCACCGTCGCCGGATCGTCCAGGTCGCGCCGCGTCGCCGTGTCGACCAGCAGCAGGTGATGCCGTACGAGAGCGGCGACGACGCCCACGTCCGCCGCGTCGAACCCGATCCGCGCCGCCATGTCCCGCGCGATCGTCTCCCCCGCGACCGAGTGGTCCCCCGGCCACCCCTTGCCGATGTCGTGCAGCAGCGCGGCCACAAGCAGCAGGTCCGGGCGCCCCACCCGCCGTGTCATCCCGGCCGCCCGGACCGCCGTCTCCACCAGGTGCCGGTCCACGGTCCAGGTGTGCACGGGGTTGCGCTGCGGCCTGCACCGCACCCGCTCCCAGTCCGGCAGGAGCCGGGTGATCAGCCCTTCCGCCTCCAGCGCCTCCCACACCGGAACCGCCGCCTGTGCCGCCCCGAGCAGCGTGACGAGTTCCTCCCTGGCCTCTGCGGGCCAGGGCACCGGCAGCGGCGGCGAGACCTTCGCCAGTCGTCGTACGACATGGAGGTTGACCGGCAGCCCCGCCTGCGCGGCCGCGGCGGCGGCCCGCAGCACCAGCACCGCGTCCTTCTCCGGCCGGGCGGTGCGGGCGAGGACCGCCTCGCCGTCCTGTTCGACCACCCCGTCGGCGAGCGGCGTGCGCTCCGGTGCCGGACGCCCCCCGAGGAGAGCCTTGAGGCGAGGACGCGCGGAACGGGACGTGAGCACGCGCTCGACTTCCCGCCACGTCACCTCACTCGCGTACGACAGGGTGCGCGCGGCCTCGTACACATGGCGCAGCAGCACGTCCGCGTCGAGCAGCCCGAGGGCGTCCGCCACCTGGTCCTGTTCCTGGAGGGCGAGCCGGTCGGTGGCGCGTCCGGTGGTCAGGTGCAGGGCGTCGCGTACGTCGAGGAGGGTGCGGCGGGCGGCGGCGAGGCCCTCGCGCGGGGCGTCGGCGACCCAGGAGGCGGCGACGGCGCGCAGGGCGGTGGCGTCGCGGAGGCCGCCGTGCGCCTCCTTGAGGTCGGGTTCCAGGAGGTACTGCAACTCCCCCGCCCGCTCGGCCCGTTCGAGGCACAGTTCGCGCAGGGCGGGGAGGCGTTTGACGGCCTGGTTGCGCCAGTCGGCGAGGACGGCGGTGCGCAGTCCCGCGGTGAGACCGAGGTCGCCCGCGACGTGGCGGGCGTCGAGCAGGCCGAGGTGGGCCTTGAGGTCGTCGCCCGCGATCTTGCGCGCCTCTGCGGGGGTGCGTACCGAGTGGTCGAGGGCGATGCCGAGGTCCCAGACCGGGTACCAGATCCGGTCGGCGAGGGCGGCGACCGCACCGCTGTCACCGCCGTCGTGCAACAGCAGCAGGTCGAGGTCGCTGCGCGGGGAGAGTTCGCCCCTGCCGTAGCCGCCGACGGCCACGAGTGCCGCACCGCGCACCCCGGACTCGCGGGCGGCGGTGTCGAAGAGCGCCGCCACCCACTCGTCGGTGATCCGGGAGAGGCCGGAACGGCGCGACGGCCCGGACCGCGACTCCGTGTCGAGGAGTCGCAGCCGGGCCGCCGCGTAGCCGCTGGGTCCGGAGGAAGGGGTCTCGTCGTTCTCGTGCACTCTCGCCACCCAGGGGTTGGTCATCAGGGATTCGGGCCCCGCGAGGGCCCGGGGCCGCCGTCCGGGCGTGCCCCGGCACCGCGGCCTCAGCCGCGCACCCGCACCGGGCGGAGTGTCAGAGCGCGTCCGGTCCGCGCTCGCCGGTGCGCACCCGTACCGCCGTCTCGACCGGCACGCTCCACACCTTGCCGTCGCCGATCTTTCCGGTGCGGGCCGCCTTGACGACGACGTCGATCAGCTGCTCGGCGTCCTCGTCCTCGACGAGTACCTCGATGCGGATCTTCGGGACCAGGTCGACGGTGTACTCGGCGCCCCGGTAGACCTCGGTGTGGCCGCGCTGGCGGCCGTAGCCGCTGGCCTCGGTGACGGTGAGGCCCTGCACTCCGAATGCCTGGAGGGCTTCCTTGATCTCGTCGAGCCGGTGCGGCTTGACGACCGCCGTGATCAGCTTCATGCGTCCACCTTCTTGCTCGTGCCCGTGCTCGTGCCCTCGGCGGGGCCGGCCTCGGCGGGGGGTGCGGGGACGGGGGTGCGCGGGGCCGTGCCGCCGCCCGCCCCCGTGAAGTCGTATGCCGTCTCCGCGTGTTCGGTGCGGTCGATGCCGGAGACCTCGACGTCCTCCTCGACGCGCATGCCCATCACCTTGTCGATGACGAAGGCGAGCAGTGCGGAGACGAGCAGGGAGTAGGCGAGTACGGCGAAGACGCCGACGGCCTGCTTGCCGAGCTGCTCGAAGCCGCCGCCGTAGAAGAGGCCCTTGGCGTCGGACTGGACGCCTCCGGTGGCGAAGAGACCGACCAGCAGCGAGCCGATGACACCGCCGACGAGGTGGACGCCGATGACGTCCAGCGAGTCGTCGTACCCCAGCTTGAACTTGAGCCCCACGGCCATCGCGCAGACCACACCGGCGATGAGCCCGATGGCGATCGCGCCGAGCGGGGAGCAGGAGCCGCCGGACGGGGTGATGGCGACCAGACCGGCCACCGCGCCCGAGGCCGCGCCCAGCGTGGTGAACGCGCCGTGCCGGATCTTCTCGTACGCCAGCCAGGCGAGCATCGCGGCGGCCGTGGCGACCTGGGTGTTGACGAACATGACCGCGCCCACGCCGTCGTCGTTGCCCAGCCAGGACCCGGCGTTGAAACCGAACCAGCCGAACCACAGCAGGCCGGCGCCGAGCATCACCAGCGGCAGGCTGTGCGGTCGCATCGGGTCCTTCTTGAAGCCGATCCGCTTGCCGATCACCAGGATCACGCCGAGTGCCGCCGCGCCCGCGTTGATGTGGACGGCCGTGCCGCCCGCGAAGTCGATGACGCCCAGCTCGAAGAGCCAGCCGCCCGCGCCCCACACCCAGTGCGCGACGGGGAAGTACACGACGGACACCCAGAGCACGACGAACAGCGCCCAGGCGGTGAACTTCACCCGGTCCGCGAGCGCCCCGCTGATCAGGGCGGGTGTGAGGACCGCGAACATCAGCTGGAAGACGGCGAAGACGTACACCGGGATGGTGTAGCCGTCCCAGAGTTCGGTGACGCCGATGCCGCTGAGGCCGACGAAGTCCGAGCTCCAGCCGATCACGGAGCCGATGTCGTCGCCGAAGGCGAGGCTGAAGCCGAAGAGCACCCACAGGATCGTGACGATCCCGAGGCTGATGAAGCTCATCATCAGCATGTTCAGGGTGGACTTGACCCGGACCATGCCTCCGTAGAAGAAGGCCAGGCCCGGTGTCATCAGCATCACCAGGGCGGAGCAGATGAGCATGAAGCCGGTGTTGGCGGCGGACAGCGTGGGAGCGTCTGCGGCAAGCGTCAACGTCGTGATGCCTGGGGGCATCGGCGTCTCCTCGTCTCGGGGCGGCCAGTGCGGGGTGGCTGGTTATGGGCCCTGAGATTGGCGGAGCACGGTTTCGGCGGATGCCGCTGGGTGTTTCGCGGGGGTGACGATGACGACGTACGTGTTACGCGGAAATGAACGGACCGATCTCGCGCGGCGCACCCGATCGGGCAGCGGCGCACCCGGTCCGGGCAGCGGCACACCCCGTTCTGACAGGGGCCGACCGCGACAGCTACCCGGGTGACCTGGCGTGGGGGAGCCGAGTCGGGCTTCACGGGGTCGCTGTCGCGGCCGGGTTCTCGGGGCCCGTACGAGCGAGGGCCCGCAGGGCTACACCGCTTCCGCGGCTTCGGGGAGCTTCGCCCCCAGCTGGTCGGTCAGATCGTGCACTTCGGCGACGTCGCCGAATTCCCGCACCGCTCCCTCGACGGTCTTGCGCAGCCGGTTGTTGACCCGCTCGGAGCGGATCTTCCCGGCGACGTCGAGGGCCAGCTCCGAGTACTGGACGGCCTGTTCGGGCTGCCTCTTGAGGAGGTGCACGGTGGCCATGCCGACGAGGTTGAGCGCGTACGACCGCTGGTGCTCCTCGTCCTTCTCGAAGAGCTGTACGGCGCGCTCCATGACGGGTTCGGCGAGCGAGGCGTAGGTGGGGCTGCGCCCGGCGACGTAGGCGAGGTCGCGGTAGGAGTGCGAGTTCTCGCCGTTGAGTTCGGCCTCGGAGAAGAAGCGGATCCAGTCGGGGTCCTGCTCGTCGTCGAGCCCCGCGTCGACGAAGGTGTCCTCGGCCATCCGGACGGCCCGCTTGCACTTGCTGGGCTGCCCCATGTTGGCGTAGGCGCGGGCCTCCATCGCATACAGCATCGCCTGGGTGCGGGCGGTGGCGCACTCGCGGCTGCCGTACTGGGCGAGGTGGACCAGTTCCAGTGCGTCGTCGGGGCGGCCGAGGTGGATCATCTGGCGGCTCATGCTGGACAGGACGTACGAACCCAGCGGCTTGTCGCCCGCCTCCTTGGCGGCGTGCAGCGCGAGGACGAAGTACTTCTGGGCGGTGGGCTGGAGCCCGATGTCGTAGCTCATCCAGCCCGCCAGTTCGGCGAGTTCGGCGGCGCACCGGAAGAGGCGCTGGGCGGTGGCGGCCGGCTGCGGCTCCTGGAGCAGGTCGGTGACCTCGTGGAGCTGCCCGACGACGGCCTTGCGGCGCAGCCCGCCGCCGCACTGGGCGTCCCACTGGCGGAACATCTTGGTGGTCTCTTCGAGCAGTCTGAGCTCGGGTTCGGACAGCCGGGACGGCCGCCGGGAGGCTCCCGCGGTCTCGGCGGGCCCCGGGGCACCGGCGGGCGAGGGGACCAGCCAGCGCTGCATCGGCTCGATCAGGGCGGGGCCCGCGGACAGGGCGAGCGAGGAGCCGAGGAAGCCGCGCCGGGCGAGCATCAGGTCGCTGCGGGAGAACTCGCTGAGCAGCGACACGGTCTGCGGTCCGGCCCAGGGCAGGTCCACGCCGGACACGGACGGCGACTGGTGGGCGGCGCGCAGCCCGAGGTCCTCGATGGCGACGACCGCGCCGAAGCGCTCGGAGAACAGCTCGGAGAGGATGCGCGGAATGGGCTCGCGCGGATTCTCCCCGTCCAGCCAGCGGCGCACCCGGGAGGTGTCGGTGCTGATGTGGTGGGCGCCCATCTGGCGCGCCCTGCGGTTGACCTGGCGGGCCAGTTCGCCCTTGGACCAGCCGCTGCGCGCGAACCACGAACCGAGCTGCTCGTTCGGGCGCTTTCCAGCGTTTCCTGTACCAGCGCTGCTGCCGCCCACGGGAACGCCCCCCATTCGTCGTCCGTCGTCCGGAGCGGGCCGCACACCGCGCTCCGGGATTCCTGCCGCTTCCATGCCCTGCCTCGGGTCCGTACCCACACCACCCGCCGGGGTGGAACCCCCTACAGAATGCCGCGAGTTGACGCCCTCTGTCCCCACGATGCGCCCCCTCGAACGGGAATCCGGCTTGCCCCCGGCATACCCATGAACGCGCACACCTCCGGGGTCCATGTACTGAAAGTAATCCTACGATCACCCCCACAGCGAGGGCACTTACAGAAACGCCACCATTCGCCACCCCTCCGAGTGAACTCCGTTCCGGCCGGGCGCGATTCACTTGACACGGGACGATCAGGAACTGGCGGAGCGACGCACGCCCCAGCGCGCGCACCACCCCGCACCACCCAGGGAGCCCCGGCGCGCCGCCGAAGCCGGATCGGCGGCTCCGGCAAGATGACGGAGCGTCACGACAGCACTCCGCGTCGTAACCACCGGCGAGTTCGACCCGTTGGAGGGGGCATGGGCTTCACGATCGGCGGCATCCGGGACATGCGCTCCGGCACTCGGCGCCGCAGCCGTACGTCAGAGGGCACAGCGGTGGCGGAGTACACCGGGCTGTGGGGCTGGGACGTGGTCCCGGGAGCGAGGGCCGTCGCGGGAGTCTGCTCCTGCGGCGACGCGGTCTGCGCGGCGCCCGGCGCCCACCCCTTCGACTTCGCGCAGGTGGTTCCGGCCGGGGCGACGCTGGACGAGGTCACGGCGGCCTGGGCGCAGTTCCCCGGTGCGGCGGTGCTGCTGCCGGTCGGGCGGACCTTCGACGTGCTGGAGGTGGCGGAGGCGGCGGGCCGCCGGGCGCTGGTCCGGCTGGAACGGATGGGTGTGCCGCTGGGCCCGGTGAGCGTGTCCCCGGACGGGCGGGCGCACTTCTTCGTGGCGCCCGGCGCGGCGGCGGCGCTGCCGGAGCTGCTGTACCGGATGGGCTGGGACGACGCGGACCTCGATCTGCGCTGTCTGGGCCCGGGTTCGTACCTGACCGCTCCCCCCTCCGACCACGCGGGCCTGGGTCACGTCCAGTGGCTGCGCCCGCCGTCCCTGGACACCGCGACGAAGCCTCCGCAGGCACGGCTTCTGCTGGGCACGCTGGCGTACATCTGCCACCGGCATCTGGCCTGAGCCCGCCTACGTAAAAGGGCCACCGGACGCATCGTCCGGTGGCCCTTTCGCGTACGCGTGCGGAACGTCAGTCCCCGATGAGCGCGTCCACGAACGCCTCCGGCTCGAACGGAGCCAGGTCGTCCGCGCCCTCGCCCAGACCCACCAGCTTCACCGGCACGCCCAGCTCGCGCTGCACGGCGATGACGATGCCGCCCTTGGCGGTGCCGTCGAGCTTGGTGAGCACGATGCCGGTGATGTCGACGACCTCGGCGAAGACCCGCGCCTGCACCAGGCCGTTCTGCCCGGTGGTGGCGTCGAGGACGAGCAGGATCTCGTCGAGCGGGCCGTGCTTCTCGACGACGCGCTTGACCTTGCCGAGCTCGTCCATGAGGCCGGTCTTGGTGTGCAGGCGGCCCGCGGTGTCGATGAGCACGACGTCCGCGCCCTGGGCGATGCCTTCCTTGACGGCGTCGAAGGCGATCGACGCCGGGTCGCCGCCCTCCGGGCCCCGTACCGTACGGGCGCCCACCCGGTCGCCCCAGGTCTGGAGCTGGTCGGCGGCGGCGGCGCGGAAGGTGTCGGCCGCGCCGAGCACGACCGAGCGGCCGTCGGCCACCAGGACGCGGGCGAGCTTGCCGGTGGTGGTGGTCTTTCCGGTGCCGTTGACGCCGACGACCATGACGACGCCGGGGGTGTCGACGCCGCTCTCCGTCTTCACGGCGCGGTCGAAGTCGGTACCGAGGAGGTTGAGCAGTTCCTCGCGGAGCAGGGTGCGCAGCTCGTCGGGGGTACGGGTGCCGAGCACGCGGACGCGCTCGCGCAGGCGCTCGACGAGCTCCTGGGTGGGGGCGACGCCGACGTCGGCGGTGAGGAGGGTGTCCTCGATCTCCTCCCAGGTGTCCTCGTCGAGGTTGTCCCGGGAGAGCAGCGTGAGCAGGCCCTTGCCCAGGGAGTTCTGCGAGCGGGCGAGCCGGGCGCGCAGCCGCACCAGGCGGCCCGCGGTGGGCTCGGGTACGTCGAGTGCGGGAGCCTCCGGCTCCGCCGGGGCTGTTTCCCCGGCAGGGCCCTCGACGACGGGCGCGTCGGGGAGGTCCACCTCCTCGATGGTGCGGCGCGCTTCGTCCTTCGGCGGAGCGGCGTCCTCACCGACCTGAGGTTCGGCGGGCGGGGCAGTGATGGTCGGCGTGCTCGGCGGCGCCGAGGGCGGCAGCTTCTTCTTCTTGCGGCTGCTGACCACGAGCCCGCTGATCGCACCGACCGCGACCAGGGCGATGACGGCGATGACTACGACAAGCGTGAGGATGTCCATAACCCCACCAGTATCGGCCACGAGTTCGCCCGGGGCCCTCGTCGTGGCTTCCTCCAAGCGACATACCCCTTTTCAGGGACGCAGTCGGGTCAAAGTACGATGGCCCAGCCTGTATCAACGCGCGTAGAGTCCCTCACGATCACTCCCCCACCGGCTCGCAACGTGGCGTGCCGAGCGAGAGGCATGGAACCCCACACCATGAGCAGCACCACCGCGAAAACCCCTCCTGCCGAGGGCAACGAGAGCACGGTCGAGACCCGCGGCCTGGAACCCGTACCCGACGACGAGCGCAACGGCCGCGTCGGCGAACTGTTCCCGACCTGGGTCGCCGCGAACATCAGTGTGCTTCTGCTCACCATGGGTGCGGGTCTCATCGTCTTCAACGGCCTGAACTTCTGGCAGGTGCTGATCGTCGCGATCACCGCCCCGATCGTCTCGTACGGTCTGGTCGGCCTGATCTCCATCGCGGGCAAGCGCGGCGGCTCCCCCGGCATGGCGCTCTCCCGGGCGGTCTTCGGCCAGCGCGGCAACCTCTTCCCCGGCTCGCTCATCTGGGTGGCCCGCTGGGGCTGGGAGACGATCAACGCGGTGACCGGCGCGTACGCCGTCCTGACCGTGCTGGACCTGCTCTTCGGCGTGCAGAGCAACACCACGCTGGTCATCGTCACCCTGCTGCTGTTCGTGGCGTGCACCTTCGTCGTCTCGGGCCTGGGCATCAACGCGCTGCGCGTGTGCCAGAAGTGGTCGACGTACCTCTTCGGCGTCTTCAGCGTCCTCGTCCTGGTCTACCTGATCGCGAACACGGACTGGGCGTCCGTCTTCGCCAAGCCCGCGGGCTCCACCGCGATGCTGATCGCGGGCATCGGCACCATCGCCGCAGGCGGCATCAGCTGGGTCCCCTCCGGCCCCGACTTCACCCGCTACCTGCCGCGTACCGCGTCCCCCAAGGGCATGGTCGGTGCGTCGATCGGCGGCGCGGGCATCGTGGTGCTGCCGATGGTCCTGATGGGCGCGGTCATGGCCGTCTCGACCCCGGACCTGGCGAAGGCGCAGGACCCGGTGTCGTTCATCGGTGAGCTGCTGCCGATGTGGATCTCGGTTCCGTACCTGGTCATCGCCCTGATCGGGATGCTGCTCATCAACTCGATGTCGATGTACTCGGCCGGTTTCACCGCGCAGACCCTCGGCATCAAGGTGCCGCGCGCCTGGGCGGTCAGCGTCAACGCGATCATCAGCCTGATCTTCGGCTTCCTGCTGATGGTGGTGGCGACCAGCTTCATCGGCTCGTTCATCTCCTTCCTGACGCTGCTCGCGGTGGCGTTCTCGGCGTGGATCGGCGTCTTCGGTGTCGACATGTTCACGCGCACGTCGTACGACGGCGAGGCCCTCATGGACACCACGCGCACCAGCGCCTACTGGTACAAGGGCGGCTTCGCCTGGACCGCGATGGTCGCCTGGGGCGTCGCGCTGGTCGTGGGCCTGCTCTTCACCAAGGTCGAGTGGTTCACCGGCCCGCTGGCCACCACCTGGCTCGGCGAGAACGGTCTCGGCTGGGTCGTGACGATCCTGGTCGCCGCCGCCCTGTACGCGGTGCTGCCGCGCCAGAAGCCCGTCGAGAAGGCCGCTGCGGAAACGTCCGGGACCCTGTCCATCTGACTCCTCGTCAGCTAGCGTCCCCCTTCGCCGTTCCCACACCGGCGGAGGGGGATTTCGCGTCATGGCGTTCTCAGTGGTCCGGTTCAACCTGGTCGATCCCGACGCGACTCCCGCGTCCCTGTCCGCCCGCTACCGCGCCGCGCTGGAGATGGCCGCGTACGCCGACGAGCACGGCGTCGACACCGTCCAGACGGAGGAGCACCACGGCGCGGCCAACGGCTGGCTGCCCTCCCCCTTCGCCTTCGCGGGCGCGGTCTTCGGCGCGACCCGGCGCATCGCCGTCACCGTCTCCGCGATCATCGGCCCGCTGTACGATCCGCTGCGCCTGGCCGAGGACATCGCCGTGCTCGACCTGCTGAGCGGCGGCCGTCTGGTCACCGTCGCGGGGATCGGCTACCGCCCCGAGGAGTACGAGCAGCTCGGCGCCGAGTGGGGCAGGCGCGGCAAGCTCCAGGACGAGCTCCTGGAGACCCTGCTGAAGGCGTGGTCGGGCGAGCCGTTCGTCTTCCGCGGCCGGACCGTGCGGGTCACTCCGCGTCCGTACACCCAGCCCCACCCGATGCTCCTGGTCGGCGGCAGCTCGAAGGCGGCGGCCCGGCGGGCGGCCCGGCTCGGGCTGCCGTTCTTCCCGAGCGCGCACCTGCCGGAGCTCCAGACGTACTACGAGGAGCAGTGCACGGCCCACGGGACGCGGGGCTTCTGCATGATGCCGGGGGCCGAGACCCCGCTGCTGCACCTCAGCGAGGACCCGGAGCGCGCCTGGGCGACGTACGGGAAGCACTTCCTGCACGAGGCCCGCACGTACGCCTCCTGGCAGTCCAAGGACATCCGCTCGGCGGTGCGGTCCTCCGCGACCACCGTCGAGGAGCTGCGCGCCGAAGGGGTGTACCGGATCCTGACGCCGGAGCAGTGCGCGGCGCTGGACGCGCAGAGCCTCGTCCTGCATCCGCTGTGCGGCGGCATGCCGGTGGAGGAGGGGCGGCGCAGCCTGGCGCTGTTCGCGACGGTGCTTTCCCGGGGGTCAGCCCCCGGACCCCCGGCCTGAAACGCGTGCTGCCCCGGTTCAGGGGATGAGCCGGGGCAGCACCTTCATGGACGCGGTGGGCGTCAGCCCATGTCCTCCAGCTTCTTGCCCTTGGTCTCCTTCACGAACTTGAGCACGAAGGGGATCGAGAGCACCGCGAAGACGGTGTAGATGACGTACGTCCCCGAGAGGTTCCAGTCGGAGAGGCTCGGGAAGCTCGCGGTGATGGCCCAGTTGGCGATCCACTGCGCCGCCGCGGCCACGCCGAGCGCCGCGGCGCGGATGCGGTTGGGGAACATCTCGCCGAGGAAGACCCAGACGACGACACCCCACGACAGGGCGAAGAAGAGCACGAAGACGTGGGCGGCGATCAGCGCCACCATGCCCTGCGTGTCCGGGAGTTTGCCGTTCACCATGTCGGCGGAGAAGGCCCACGCCTCGAAGGCGAGGGCGATGGCCATGCCGACCGAACCGATCAGGGCGAGCGGGCGGCGGCCGATCCGGTCGACGAAGATCATCGCGATCACGGTGCCGATGATGTTGATGATCGACGTGGTGAACGAGTAGAAGAACGAGTCGCTCGGGTCGATGCCCACGGACTGCCACAGCGTCGCGGAGTAGTAGAACGCGACGTTGATGCCGACCAGTTGCTGGAAGACGGAGAGGCCGATGCCGATCCAGACGATCGGCAGGAAGCCGAACCTGCTGCCCAGCAGGTCCTTGAAGGTCGACTTGTGCTCGCTGCGCATGCCCTGCTCGATCTCGGCGACGCGCGCGTCGAGGTCGATGTGCTCGCCCTCGACCTCGGCCAGGATCTTCTTGGCCTTCTCGGTCTTGCCGACGGAGACCAGGAAGCGGGGCGACTCCGGGATCACGAAGGAGAGCAGACCGTAGATGACGGCGGGGATGACCATCACGCCGAGCATGACCTGCCAGGCTTCCATGCCCGCGAAGACCTTGTGCCGGTCGTCGCCGCCCGCCCAGTTGAGGATGCCCCAGTTGACGAGCTGGGAGATCGCGATGCCCAGGACGATCGCGCCCTGCTGGAAGGAACCGAGACGGCCCCGGTACGCGGGCGGGGCGACCTCCGCGATGTACGCCGGGCCGATCACGGACGCCATGCCGATCGCGATGCCGCCGAGGAAGCGCCACATCGTCAGGTCCCACAGCGCGAACGGCAGGGAGGAACCGACGGCGCTGATGGTGAACAGCACGGCGGCGATCTGCATGACGCGGATGCGGCCGATCCGGTCGGCGACGCGGCCGGCGGTCGCGGCGCCGATCGCACAGCCGATCAGGGCGACGGCGATGACCTGCCCGAGGGCACCGGCTCCGATGTCGTACTTGTCACCGATGGCCTTGGTGGCACCGTTGATCACGGAGCTGTCGTAGCCGAAGAGGAAGCCGCCCATCGCGGCGGCGGCGGTGATGAAGATGACGTGGCCGAGGTGTTCGGGAGCGGCTTCCCGGCCTCCGGACGGCATCTGCGCTGTGCTGCTGGTCACGTGAACTCCTGGACCCGGCCGCGTCGCCGGGCATGTCCGTGGGGGCAGGCTCTTCAAGTGGACTACCAGTGGCGCACACCTGCGCGTTGTCCACCACTCGAAGCCTCCTGCCCCGAACGGCTCAGCTCAGCCGCTGACTGATCACCTTCGACACCCCGTCACCCTGCATCGAGACGCCGTAGAGGGCGTCCGCCACCTCCATCGTGCGCTTCTGGTGGGTGATGACGATCAGCTGGGAGCTCTCCTGGAGTTCCTTCATGATCCGGATCAGCCGCTGGAGGTTCGTGTCGTCGAGCGCCGCCTCCACCTCGTCCATCACGTAGAAGGGACTGGGCCGCGCCTTGAAGATCGAGACGAGCAGGGCGACGGCGGTCAGTGAACGCTCACCGCCCGAGAGCAGCGACAGCCGCTTGACCTTCTTCCCCGGCGGACGCGCCTCCACGTCGACGCCCGTGGTCAGCATGTTGTCGGGGTCGGTGAGGACCAGCCGCCCCTCACCGCCCGGGAACAGCCGGGAGAAGACGCCCTCGAACTCGCGCGCCGTGTCCCGGTACGCCTCGGTGAAGACCTGCTCCACCCGCTCGTCGACCTCCTTGATCACCTGCATCAGGTCGGCCCGGGTCCGCTTGAGGTCCTCCAGTTGCTCGGACAGGAACTGATGCCGCTCCTCCAGCGCCGCGAACTCCTCAAGGGCCAGCGGATTCACCTTCCCGAGCTGCTGATACGCCCGTTCGGCGGACTTCAGCCGCTTCTCCTGCTCCCCGCGCACGAAGGGCCGGGGCAGATTGCGCGGATGCTCCGGGTCGTCCGGCAGCTCCTCCCCCTCCGCCGCGAGGGACGGCGGTACGAGCTGGGCGGGGCCGTACTCCGCCGCCAGCGACGCCGGTTCCACCCCCAGCTCCTCCAGCGCCCTGGTCTCCAGCTGCTCGATCCGCAGCCGCTTCTCCGCGCCGAGCACCTCGCCCCGGTGCACCGAGTCCGTCAGCTTGTCGAGTTCCTGCTTGAGCTCCCGCCCCCGGGCCCGCTCCGCGGCGAGCTCCTTCTCCCACTCCGCCTTCGCCGCCTCCGCGACGGACCGCTCCTCGTCCGCCCGTACGAGAGAGACCTCGGCGTGCGCGAGGAGCTGCCGGGCACCGGCCGCGACCGCCGCCGCGACCTGGGCCTCGTACCGCATCCGGGCCCGCCGCTGCTCGGCCCGCGCCCGGGCCTCGCGCTCGGCGCGGGCTCCCCGGTCGAGCGAGTCCGCCCGTCCGGCCAGCGCCTTCACGCGCTCCTCGTGCGTACGGACCTGGAGCCTGGCCTCCATCTCGGTCTGCCGGGCGTTCGCCCCGTCCGCCGCGAGCCGGTCCCGCATCGCGGTGTCCGGCTCCTCCTCGACGGGTGCCTCCTCGGCGACCTCCAGCCGCTCGGCCAGCACCTCGGCCTCCTCCACGGCCCGCTCCAGCGCGTCCTGCGCCTTCGCCGCCGCAGTGGCCGACCGCTCGGCCTCGCCGGAGGCTCCGCGCGCCTGCCCGGCGAGCCGCCCGAGCTGCTGCGCCACCGCCGACCGCTCCCGGTCCCCGGCGCGCCGCACCTCCCCCAACTCCTCGACCCGTACGGCACATCGGGCCTTGCGCTCCTTCGCCGCCGTCTGTGCCCCGGCCAGTTCCTCGCACCGCAGGGACAGCTCGGCCAGCTCGGCGTCCGCCTCGTCCACGGACGCCTGCACCTCCAGCAGGCTCGGCGCTCCCGCCGAACCGCCCTGCGCGAAGTGCGCCCCCAGCACGTCGCCCTCGGCGGTGACGGCGGTCAGCCCGGGGTGCGCGTAGACGAGATCCTCGGCGTCTTCCAGGGTCCCCACGACGACGATCCCGCTCAGCAGCCGCCGTACGGCCCCCATCAGCCCGTCGGGACCGCGCACGAAGTCCACGGCGTACGGCGCGGGAGCCCCTTCCGGCACCACAGCCCCGTGCCCCTCCCCCGCCAGCAGCAGCGCCGCCCGCCCCGCGTCCTGCTTGCGCAGCAGCCGGATGGCCTCGGCGGCGGCCCCCGGCCCCTGCACGGCGACCGCGTCCGCCGCCGCGCCGAGCGCCGCCGCGACCTGCGTCTCGTACCCGGGGGTGACGGTCAGCAGCTCCGCCGCCGGACCGAGCAGCCCGGCGAGCGTCTCACCGGCGGCGAGGAGCGCACCCGTCCCGTCCTTGCGCCGCAGCCCGAGCGCGAGTGCGTCCCGCCGGGCGGACGTCGCCGCCCGCTTGCGCTCGACGGCCGTCAGCTCGTCGCGTACGTCACTCACGTTCTCTTCGGCGTCGGCCAGTTCACGCTTGGCGTCCTCGTGCCGTACGGCCAGCTCCTCGTCGCCCGCGTCGAGCCCTTCGACCTCCGCCTTGAGCTGCTCGTACTCCTCCTGAGCGGCGGCGGCACGCTCCTGCGCTGCGTCCCTGGCCTCGGCGAGCCGGTCGATCTCGGCCTGCGCCGAACCGGCCCTGCCACGGGCCGCGTTGACCTGACCGTGCAGCCGGGCGAGGCCCTCCCGCCGGTCGGCGATCGCCCGTGCCAGGTCCTTGAGCCGACGCTCCTCCGCCGCGAGGTCGCGCTCCAGCTCGGCGCGGTGCTCGACGGTGTTCTCCAGGGCGTGCTGCGCGGCCTCCAGGGCGGCCTCCAGCTCGGCCTCCTGCTCGCGGACGCGGGCGGCCTCACGCTCCATCTCCTCGGGGTCGCGGCCTCTGCGCTCCTCGGCGGGAGCGGCGTTCGCGCTGGTCACGCGGGCGTCGGCCAGCGAGATCGTGCCGCGCACCCGCTCGGCGAACTGCGACAGCTCGTACCAGGTCTGCTGCGCCCGCTGAAGCCTGGGCGCGAGCCTGCGCACCTCCTCCTCAAGCTCCGCCTCCCGTTGGAGGGCGGCCTTGAGCTGGGCCTCGGCGGCCTCCTTGCGCGTCTTGAGCGCCGCCTCGTCGGCGATCTCCGCGCCCAGCGCCTCCCGCATCGTGACGAGATCGTCGGCGAGCAGCCGCAGCCGTACGTCACGCAGGTCGGCCTGGATGACGGCGGCCCGCCGCGCCACGGCGGCCTGACGGCCCAACGGCTTGAGCTGGCGGCGGAGTTCACCGGTGAGGTCCTCGACGCGGGCCAGGTTCGCCTTCATCGCCTCCAGCTTCCGCAGCGCCTTCTCCTTGCGCTTGCGGTGCTTGAGGACGCCCGCCGCCTCCTCGATGAAGGCGCGACGGCCCATCGGGTCGGCGTGCAGGACCGAGTCGAGCTGCCCCTGCCCGACGATGACGTGCATCTCGCGGCCGATGCCGGAGTCGGACAGCAGGTCCTGGATGTCGAGCAGACGGCAGGTGTCGCCGTTGATCTGGTACTCGCTGCCGCCGTTGCGGAACATGATCCGCGTGATGGTGACCTCGGCGTACTCGATGGGCAGCGCGCCGTCGGAGTTGTCGATGGTGAGCGACACCTCGGCACGGCCGAGCGGAGGCCGCCCGGTCGTGCCGGCGAAGATGACGTCCTCCATCTTGCCGCCGCGCAGGGATTTGGCACCCTGCTCGCCCATGACCCAGGAGAGCGCGTCCACCACGTTGGACTTGCCCGAGCCGTTGGGGCCCACGACACACGTGATGCCCGGCTCGAAACGGAGCGTCGTGGCGGAAGCGAACGACTTGAAACCTCGGAGGGTCATGGCCTTGAGATGCACGCAGCCGGACTTTACCGGGATGCCGCGCTCTCACACCGGACTCGCCGGGCGGTCCCGGTTTCACCGATGAACGTGCAGGGCACATCAGACGTTAGGAAAACGTGGTGTGACCGGGGGGTCGACCGGAGACGACGAGGAGTCGGCGGAAGCCGACGAAAGAGAGAAGGGACGCCGAAACGTCCCTTGCAGGATTCATGGAGTTTCCTCGGGATTCCTGGCCGCACAGGTGACGACCCGGAGCGGCTGGAGCGGAAACGACTGAATCAGGTGAGCGCGGGCTCCGCGCGCGGGACGTCGATGTCGAAGTCCTCGTCGAGCAGAGAAGAGTCTCCGCGGTGCTGAGCGGCGGCGGTGAGCGTGTCGTTCTCGTTCTGGATCCGGTTGAGCTCGGATTCCAGATCCTGGACACGCTGCTGAAGCCGTCGCATCTCGGCGAGGAGTCGCGGGTCGGAGCCGCCGACGTAACCGAGAAGCGCCTTTGCCATGATGAGTGGTCCTCCACACTGAGTGACCGACCGAGAGCGGTGTGGGTCGTGAGGGAATCGCACCCGCGGTGCTTGGCAGTGCTGTTGTTTCACTGCGGTTCTCGCTGCCAAACAGCTAAGGTGCGCGGGGATTCCAGAGTCTCACCAAAAAGTTTGACGGTCAACACGATCACAGCCCGTATCGACGGGCAACCCGGGGGCGTTCGGCCGTCTGCGACACGCGGTGTCGGCGGCGACGCTCTCTCTTCGGGGCCCTGCGGGCGTGGAGATCATCCTCGTACGGGCAGCCTTCCACGGCAAGCTGTTTCTGGCAACCACCAGGGCGTTTCTGCCGGACGCACGTGACCGAGGCACCCTCGCCCGCCCCTCCCGCGAGGCCGACGGGGTGCTTCCCCCGGCCGACCCCGTCAGCGGATCGCGAAGCCTGTGTACCCCCCACGGGGTGTGCCCCATATCTCAGTGACGCCGTCGACCCGGCCGGGAGTGTCGTCCGAGCGGAGCCATTCCAGGAGACGGTGGCAATTCTCACGCGGCCCCTCGGCGACCACCTGCACCCGCCCGTCGTCGAGGTTGAGGGCGAAGCCCGTGAGGTCGCCGATCTGCAAAGCGTTTGCCCTGGTGAACCAGCGAAAGCCCACTCCCTGTACCCGACCGCGCACCCATGCGGTGAGCCGTGCGTCGGGTCGTGCATCTTCGTTCATGACTGCACGCTAACCGGCCAAATGCTCAAGCGGCACTTCGCCCCCACCCGTCATGCCGTACAGTCCCGACCCAATGAGGCTCATCCTTACGGGTGAACACATTGACCGTCGAGTAGTTGAGGAAGGCACAGCAGATGGGACGCCATCGACGCACTGCCGCCGGGCCCGCCGCAGCGGAATTCGCGGACGGAACGGCAGGCGGCAACCAGGCCGGTGGCCGCCGCAAGAAGCGCCCCGCGCCCGTTCGCACCGGACTGCTCGGAGTCTCCGCAGCCGTGGCCTTCGGTGCTGTGGCGGTCGCCTCCGGAATCCTCCCCGGCGGTGAGAACTACACCTTCGGCAGCGGCGGAACCAGCTCCGGCGACCGGGTCACCGCGGGTGGCGCGGTGGATCTGAGGGCCCAGGGCGGCGCCGCCCCGTCCCCGACCGACCGCGCCTCCGCCCCTGCCTCGGCACGCGGGGCGGAACGGCCGCAGGGCCCCTCGAAGACCCCGTCCCCCGAGCGCCCCGCCCTGCCCGACGCCCACCAGGCGGACGACGCCGATTCGCAGAAGCAGACGAAGGCGGACGACGCGAAGAAGGAGTCCGTGAAGGCTCCCGAGGCCGCGACCCCGCAGCGCGCGGAGAACACCCCCGCCGCGGCGGCCACCCCGGCAGCACCCCAGCTGCGCAAGGCCCCCGCCTCGGCGAACGACGCGGCGGCGGCCGTCCTGTCCCTGGTCAACCAGGAGCGCGCCAAGGTCGGGTGCAGCCCGCTCCGCCCGGACACGGGTCTGGCCACGCTCGCCGCCAACTTCAGCCGCGACATGGCGGCCCGAGGCTTCTTCGACCACACCGACCCGGACGGCGCGACCCCGTGGGACCGCGCCGCGAAGGCGGGCATCAAGAACCTCGGCGGCGAGAACATCGCCCGCGGTCAGGCCGACGCCCAGGCCGTCATGGACGCCTGGATGAAGAGCGAAGGCCACCGCAAGAACATCCTGAACTGCGAGTACACGACGCTGGGCGTCGGCGTGCACGTCGCCGATGGCGGCCCGTGGTGGACGCAGGACTTCGGGTTCTAGACCCTCACGACACCCACGGACCTCACGACGCCCACGGTCCTCACGACGCCCACGCCCTCACGCGAGGGTCGGGCGCGGCGGGCGCTGGCACTTCGGGCAGAAGTAGCTCGACCGGTTCATCCACGGGCGGCGTCGCATCAGGGTGCCGCACCGTCCGCACGGCTCGCCCTCGCGCCCGTACGCGTCGAGCGAGCGGTCGAAGTAGCCCGACTCCCCGTTCACGTTGACGTACAGGCTGTCGAAGCTGGTCCCGCCGACGGCGAGCGCCGCGTTCATCACGTCCCGTACGTGACCGAGCAGTTCGGCCGAGCGCGGCCGGGTCATGGTGGCGGTGGGCCGGTCGTAGTGCAGCTTCGAGCGCCACAGCGCCTCGTCCGCGTAGATGTTGCCGACGCCGCTGATCAGCGACTGGTCGAGCAGCGCCCGCTTGATCGTCGTACGCCGCAGCCGCAGTGCCGTGTGGAACGCGGCGTCGTCGAAGGCCCCGTCGAGCGGGTCGCGGGCGATGTGCCCGATGACGTCCGGCAGCCCGTCGGGGGTGGTGTCGTGGAGCGAGAGCCCGCCGAAGGTGCGCTGGTCGACGAAGCGCAGTTCCGTACCGAGACCGTCCTCGAACCGCACCCGCACCCGCAGGTGCTTCTCGTCCGACGCCTCCTCGGGCTGCACGAGCAGTTGCCCGCTCATCCCGAGGTGGCCGAGGACCGCGAGCGGAGCGTCGTCCAGCGGCAGCCACAGGTACTTGCCGCGACGCTGCGCCGTCCCGACGCGGTGCCCGCGCAGCCGCGACGCGAAGTCCTCGCCGCCCGCGAGGTGCCTGCGCACCGCACGCGGGTGCAGCACCTGCACCGAGGCGACCGTCCGCCCGGCGACCCACCGTTCCAGTCCACGGCGTACGACTTCCACTTCGGGCAGCTCGGGCACGGCTCTCCTCGGGTGATGCGTTGCGGGTACGCGTCCGGCCCCGGCGCCGCCCTGCGAGGGGCGGTACCGGGGCCGGGCACGTGCTTACTGATGAAGCGAGTACTGCTGGTCAGACGACCGGCGACGAGTTCTCGTCGTCCGGCTGGGAAGCGGGAGCCGCCGGAGCCTCGGCTTCGGCCTTCGCCGCCGCCTCGCGCTCCGCCGCCGCCGCGCTGATCGCGCGCCATGCGGACTCCGCCGCCTGCTGTTCCGCTTCCTTCTTGCTGCGGCCGGTGCCGGTGCCGTACGAGACACCACCGACGCGGGCGGCAGCAGTGAAGGTCTTCTCGTGGTCCGGGCCCGTCTCCGTGACCAGGTACTCGGGAACACCGAGTCCCTCGGCCGCGGTGAGCTCCTGGAGACTGGTCTTCCAGTCCAGGCCGGCGCCGAGGCTGGACGACTTCTCGATCAGCGGATCGAAGAGCCGGTGCACCAGCTCGGAAGCGGTGTCCAGACCCTGGTCGAGATAGACCGCACCGATCACCGCTTCAAGGGTGTCGGCCAGAATGGATGCCTTGTCCCTGCCTCCCGTGCCCTCTTCGCCCCGGCCGAGCCGGATGAAGGAGCCGAGTTCGAGGCCGCGGCCCACTTCCGCCAGCGCACGAGAGTTGACCACCGCGGCCCGGAGTTTGGCCAACTGGCCTTCCGGGAGATCGGGGTGGGTGCGGTACAGCGTGTCCGTGACGACGAGGCCGAGCACGGAGTCCCCGAGGAACTCCAAACGCTCGTTCGTCGGCAGGCCGCCGTTCTCGTACGCGTACGAACGATGGGTCAGCGCACGCACCAGAAGGGCGGACTCGAGGTGATACCCGAGCCGCCCTTCCAGAAGCGTGTGAGACGAGGCATTGTCCGTCTTGTGTGACTCAGACATGGTGCCTCTCACCAGCCGCTCAGACCTCGAGGACCTGGCGCTTGTTGTACGTGCCGCAGCTCGGGCACGCAATGTGCTGGAGCTTCGGCTCCTGGCAGCGCTCGCACGAAACCAGGGTGGGGACCGCAGCCTTCCACTGCGACCGGCGGTGGCGCGTGTTGCTGCGCGACATCTTCCGCTTCGGAACAGCCACGGCTACTTCTCCTGCTTCTCGTCGACGCCAGATTCAGCGTCGTTCACGTTGTCCTTCTCGTCGACCTGGCCGGTCTCGACGAGTCCCTGCAATGCCGCCCAACGGATGTCGACGGCGTCATGGTGGTGGTCGGGGTTCTCGTTCAGGCTGGTCCCGCACTGCGAGCACATACCTGCACAGTCCTCCCGGCACACCGGCTGCATGGGCAGTGCGAGCACTACCGCATCACGCAGCACCGGTTCGAGGTCGAACAAGCCGTCCTCAAGGAAGAGAGTGTCCTCGTCGTCCTCGGCGTCGTCGCCCGGTTCCGCTTGTGCACGGCCCCGGTCGTCGGCGTCAGGGTACGAGAACATCTCCTGGAAGTCCGCCTTGACGTTGAGTCGCACCGGCTCCAGACACCTTACGCACTCCCCCTCGGCGTCCGCACGGACGGTGCCTGTGACAAGCACCCCTTCCATGACGGATTCGAGGCGGAGCCTGATCTCCAAGGGCGCACCTTCCGGTACGCCGATGACCCCTTCGACACCGAAGTCCTTGGGGGCCTCCGCGGAGCGGGTCAGCCGC
Source organism: Streptomyces sp. NBC_00237 (assembly GCF_026342435.1). NCBI lineage: Bacteria > Bacillati > Actinomycetota > Actinomycetes > Kitasatosporales > Streptomycetaceae > Streptomyces > Streptomyces sp. NBC_00237. The sequence goes on from NZ_JAPEMT010000002.1 coordinate 1,661,966, forward strand.
TGGAGCGCACCGGGACGCCGGCCCAGCTCGTGTGTGTCGAACACGAGAGGGTTGCGGTGGTCGAGGCGCGCGTTCAGGGGATTTCCTGCTTTCGGATTGCTGTGGAGGGGCTGCCGTAGCGTCGCAGGACGGAAATCCATGGCGAATCGGGCAGCCGAGATCGCAGACGTGGTCCGCGACGAATGGCCAGGATACTTGACGCTTCGCCCAGGGCCCAATCCGGTCCCCTGGCGACCTCGACCAGCCCCTAGCGGCCCTGCTCGTACTCGCGCAGCTGGTCGAGATTGATCATGCTCGTGTCGAACATGCTGGTCTCGTCGAGGGAGCCCTGCTGCTGGTGCGACTGCTGGGGCTGCTGTTGGGGCTGCTGCTGCGCGGGCCGGCCGTACTGGTCGTAACCCTGCTGCTCGCCGTGGACCGCGCCGTGCTGGGCGTAGGAGGCCGCGTACGGGTCCTGCTGGTAGCCGTACGGATCCGGCTGCTGCCCGTACGAGGCCGCGTAGGGGTCCTGCTGCGGGGGCTGGGGCTGCTGGCCGTACTGCGCCGCGTACGGGTCGTACGGCTGCTGGGCGGGGACCTGGGGCTGGAGCCGAGGGGGCTCCGGGGTGCGCAGCGGGGCGGCGGGCTGGGGCTCGGCCAGGTCGGCGAGGAAGTCCGCGTCGGAGCCGCGCAGCTGCGAGTGGTCCAGGCCGTCCTGCTCGGCCATGTGCAGGCCGAGGTCGTCGGACGCGACCCGGCCGTGCAGCTTCTGGCGGCCCTTGCCGACCGCTTCGAGGGTCTTGGCGAGGACGGCCTCGAAGGCGCCGAGCTTGGTGTCGACGTACTCGTCGGCGCGGCCGAGGAGGGTGGCGGGGTCCGGGCTGTAGTCGGGGGCGTCCTCGTCGGAGTAACCCTGCTCGTCGAGGCCGGGGCCCCGGCCGAGCAGCTTCTCGCGGCCCCGGCCCACCGAACCGATGGTCTTGGTGAGGACGACCTCGAAGTTGGCGAGCTTGGAGTCGACGTACTCGTCGGCCTCCGCGCGGATCTCGTCGGCCTCCTGGCGGGCCTCGGCGAGGATGCGGTCGGCCTCGGCCTGGGAGCGGCGGGCGACCTCGGTGTCGGAGATCAGGTCGCCGCGCTGGGCCTGGGCGGACTCGATGATCCGCGTCGCCTCCTGGCGGGCCTGCTCGACCATCTGCTCGCGGCCGCCGATCAGCTCCTGGGCATGGGCGAGGGAGTTCGGCAGGGCCTGCCGCACCTCTTCGAGCATGTCCAGCAGGTCGGCGCGGTTGACCACGCACGAGGCCGACATGGGCATGGACCGGGCGCTGCCGATCGCCTCGACGATCTCGTCCAGCTTGTTCTGCACGTCCACCGTGTGCTCGCCACTCTCTCGGCCTGGTTTGGAGACGGACGGGACGACTGTAAGGCCAGTCGGCTCCCGTCCGACACCGGGTGACGGACTGTCAGTTCTCCTGTGCTTCGGCGCGGTTCTCCGCGAGGCGCTTCATCAGCGCCGCGTGGACGTGTTCCGGCAGCAGGTGGGCGACGTCGCCGCCCCAGGCGGCGACCTCCTTGACCAGACTGGAGGAGAGGAAGCTGTAGGTGGGGTTGGTCGGCATGAACAGGGTGTCGACGCCCGCGAGCCCGTTGTTCATCTGTGCCATCTGGAGTTCGTAGTCGAAGTCGCTGACGGCCCGCAGCCCCTTGACGATCGCGGGGATGTCGCGGTCCTTGCAGAAGTCGACGAGCAGCCCGTGGTGGGACTCGATCACGAGGTTGCCGTAGTCGGCGGTGGCCTCTCTGATCAGTTCGATCCGCTCCTCTACCGAGAAGAGACCTTTCTTCGACTGGTTGATCATCACCGCGACGTGCACGACGTCGTACAGCCTGGAGGCTCGGCCGATGATGTCAAGATGTCCGTTGGTGATGGGGTCGAACGACCCGGGACAGACTGCCCGGCGCATCTGAGGTCCCTCGCTCTCCGGTCCGGTCATCGTGCGTCTTCGCACGACGAGGCGGCGTGACCGTACCAAAGGGTCCCTTCGCCATAACGGCGGGCCCGCAACGGCTCAAATCCCTTGGGCCACTTGAATTCTCCGCCCCTGGTGCTGCGTTCCACGGTGACGATCGCGTCCTCCGTGAGCCATTCCTGGGTTCGCAGTGTGAGGAGAATCTCCCGAAGATCGTCGTCGGTGACCGCGTACGGCGGGTCCAGGAAGACGACGTCGTACGGATCGGCGGGCGCGGCCCCCGTCACGACCTGCTCGGCCTTGCCCGCCCGGACCTCGGCGCCGGGCAGTCCCAGGGTGCGCACGTTGTCCCGAATGGTCCGCACGGCCTTCTGGTCCGCCTCGACGAGCAGGGCGTGCACCCCGCCGCGGGACAGTGCTTCGAGGCCGACGGCCCCGGACCCCGCGTACAGGTCCGCGATCCTGACCCCTTCCAGCGTTCCGCGCAGCGCCTCCCACGTCGAGAACAGGCCCTCGCGCGCGCGGTCGGAGGTGGGGCGGGTGCCGTTGCCCGGCGGTACGGCCAGGCGGCGTCCGCCGGCGGTGCCTGCGATCACGCGGGTCATGGGTTCCTCTGGGTCGGCCTGCTGGTGGTGTCCGCAGGGTGGTGTCTGCTGTCCCACGATAGGACGTAGGGGCCGGTCACCCCTTGTCCAGGTACTCCTCCCGGTCCTTGTCGAGGAGCGCGTCCAGCGCCGTCCGCAGCTCCGGGAGCCGCTCCAGTTCGGGATCGTCGGCGACGATCGTGACGGCCTCCTCGCGGGCGGCCGCGATGACCTCCTCGTCCTCGATGACGGCGAGGACCCGCAGCGAGGACCGCACACCGGACTGGGCCTGCCCGAGCACATCGCCCTCACGCCGTTGTTCGAGGTCGATGCGGGACAGCTCGAACCCGTCGAGGGTGGCGGCGACGGCGGCGAGCCGGGCCCTGGCAGGACTGGCCTCGGGCATCTCGCTGACCAGCAGACACAGCCCGGGGGCCGATCCTCGGCCGACCCGGCCGCGCAGCTGGTGCAGTTGGGAGACGCCGAAGCGGTCGGCGTCCATGATCACCATCGCGGTGGCGTTCGGCACGTTCACCCCGACCTCGATGACGGTGGTCGCGACCAGCACGTCCACGTCCCCGGCGGCGAAGCGGCGCATCACGTCGTCCTTGTCGTCGGGCTGCATCCGCCCGTGCAGCACCTCGACGCGCAGACCGTGGAGCGCGCCGGTGCGGAGCTGTTCGGCGATCTCCAGCACGGCGAGCGGCGGCCGCTTCTCGGGGTCCTCGGCCTCCTCGGCCGCCTTCTTGGACTTCTTCTTCGGCTCGTCCTCGCCGTCCCCGATGCGCGGGCAGACGACGTACGCCTGGTGCCCGTTCTCCACTTCCTCCCGCACCCGTTCCCAGGCCCGGGTCAGGAAGTGCGGCTTGTCCTTGGCCGGTACGACATGGGTGGCGATGGGCGAGCGTCCGGCGGGGAGCTGGTCCAGTACGGACGTCTCCAGGTCGCCGAAGACGGTCATCGCGACCGTGCGCGGAATGGGCGTGGCCGTCATGACGAGGAGGTGCGGGGGCTGCTTGCCCTTGGAGCGGAGCGCGTCGCGCTGCTCGACGCCGAAGCGGTGCTGCTCGTCGACCACGACCAGCCCCAGGTCGTGGAACTGCACCTTGTCCTCGATCAGCGCGTGCGTGCCGATGACGAGGCCCGCCTCGCCTGTCACCAGGTCGAGGAGCGCCTGCCTGCGGGCGGGCATCCCCATCGACCCGGTGAGCAGCACCACCTTCGTCCCGAGCGAGGACCCGCCGAGCATGCCCCCCTCGGCCAGCTCGCCCATCATCTCGACGATGGAGCGGTGGTGCTGCTGGGCGAGCACCTCGGTGGGCGCGAGCATGGCCGCCTGCCCGCCCGCGTCGACGACGGTGAGCATGGCGCGCAGGGCCACCATCGTTTTCCCGGAACCGACTTCTCCCTGGAGGAGGCGGTGCATCGGGTGCTCGGTGGCGAGGTCGTCGAAGATCTCCCGGGAGACCTTCTGCTGGCCGTCGGTGAGGGTGAAGGGGAGCTTGGCGTCGAAGGCGTCGAGGAGGCCGTCGGGGGTGGGTCTGCGGGCGACGGCCGGGAGCTGGGTCTCGGCGAACCGGCGGCGGGCCAGGGCGACTTGGAGGACGAACGCCTCGTCCCACTTGAGGCGGTCGCGGGCGTCGGCGATCTCCGCCTTGGTGCGCGGGCGGTGGATCTTGCGGAAGGCGTCCGGGAGGGGGATCAGGCCCCGGCCCTCGCGGAGAGCGGAGGGCAGGGGGTCGACGAGCTCGGACCAGGTGGTGGCTTCCATGGAGGCCAGGACCAGGTCGACGGTCTTGGCGATCTTCCAGCTCTCCATCTGGGCGCAGGCCGGATAGAGCGGGATCAGCTGGTTCGCCCACGCCTCGACGGCGTCCTCGCCCGCGTCCTTGCCGAGCATCTCGTACGCGGGGTGGGACAGCTGGCGGATGTTGCGGAACATGCCGACCTTGCCGGAGAACATTCCCTTGCGGCCGGGCAGGAGTTCCTTCTGGTGGTGGTAGATCGTCTTGCCGAAGAAGACCAGCTGGAGGCGTCCGCTGCCGTCGGTGAGGGTGACTTCGAGGCGCTGGCCCTTGCCGTTGTTGAAGCGCAGGACGCGGGCGTCCGCGACCTGGGCGACGACGGTGGCGTGCTCGTCGAGCGGGAGGTCGGCGAGCTGGGTGAGCTCGCCGCGCTCGGCGTACCGCCGCGGGTAGTGGTGCAGCAGGTCGCCGACCGTGTGCAGGTCGAGGTGCTCGGCCATCACCTTCGCGGTGGTGCCGCCGAGTGTCTTCTTGAGTGGTTCGTCGAGCGAGGGCACGAGATCCATTGGACACCATGGGTCTGACAGCGGGGGCCAGGGCCGTCCGGCCTGTGGACAACTTCCTGGGGACGGCTTCCTGGGGACGGCTTCCGATTCCCGTGCTCCCGTCAGGCACGGGCCCGGCCGCGTTCGTACGCCGCCCGGTAGACCTCCGGCGTCAGCCGCGACCGCGCGTCCCGCCTCGTCCGTACGACGTCGAGGTCGCCCAGCAGCGCCGTCCCGCGCAGCCCCTCCGCCTCCCCCAGCAGTTCCGCCGCCCGCTCCGGAGGGCACGCCTGCGCCCGGGTCTCGGCGAGTTCGGCGAGGATCAGGCGGCCGGGCTGGTCCTCGGCCAGGACCGCGGCCTGGGCGAACCACTCCTCGGCCTGGGCCGGGTCCCCCTCGGCCAGGGCCGTGCGGCCGAGGCCCAGGAACACGCGCAGGGTCTCCCCCGTACCGAACCAGCTGGCGGTGCCGCCTTCGATCGCCGCCTCGTAGTGCTGGCGTGCGCGTGCCGTGTCTCCCGCGAGGCGGGCCGCGTCGCCGAGTCCGCGCAGCGCCCCGGCGGCCTTGTCGGGGACGCCGATGCCACGGGCCAGTTCGGCGGAGCGGGTGAAGAGGCCGACCGCCTCGGCCGCCCTGCCCGCGTGCAGCAGGACGTGGCCGCGCCGCATCAGCATGTCGGCGGTCTCCTCGGGGGAACGCAGCTCGGTGACGAGGACGAGCGCCCCGTCCAGGAGGGCGAGCGCCCGCTCGTGGTCGCCGCGCCAGTACGCGAACACGGCCAGCGGATCGAGGGCGTTGGCGATGCCCCAACGGTCCCCGGTCGCCCGGAAGTCGGTCAGTGCGGCCGCGAACTCCTCCTCGGACGGCCCCGGGCGTCCCGCGAACAGGTGCTGGTAGGCGCGGCCCATCCGCAGCAGCGCCGCCGCCCACGGGCTGCTGTCGCCGTACGCCTTCTCCGCCTCCCGCGTCGCCCCCGTGCTCATGCGCGGGCCGGACGCCAGGGACCACAGGGTCAGGACGTGCGGTCGGCGCAGGCTCCCGATCAGGCTCTCGATCAGCCGGTCGGCGCGGGCGGTCAGCCCCTCGTCGGCCGGGCTGCCGTCCGGGCAGGACCGGTAGTCGACCGCCGCCAGCAGGCACAGGGCGTACTCCTCGGCGAGACCCTCGGGAGGGTGCTCGCCCACGGTCAACAGCACCTCGCGTGCCGCCTGCGCCAGCTCCCCGGAGCGTCCGCGCAGCGGTGCGTACCAGGACAGGCACGCGAGCAGCTTCAGGGAGGAGGCGGTGTCGCTTCGGCGCACGGCCGCCAGGAGGTCGGTGTGCTCGGCTTCGAGGCGGTCGAGCCACAGCAGCTGTGCCGCCCCGCGCAGGTGGGGTTCGGCCTGCTCCGCGAGGTCCAGGAAGTACGCGGTGTGGGCCGCCCGGTAGCGCTCCTCCTCCGCGCCCGGTCGCCCCAGCTGCTCCGCGCAGAAGGCCCTGATCGTCTCCAGCATCCGGTAGCGCCCCTCGGAGGCCGCCACGAAGGACTTCTCCACCAGGGAGGCCAGGACGTCCTCCGCTTCGGCGACCCCGCACACGCGCTGCACGGCGTCCGCGGTGGCCCCTCCGGCGAAGACGGTGAACCTGCGCGCCAGCTCCCGTTCCGGCTCGTCGAGGAGTTCCCAGCTCCACTCCACCACCGCGCGCAGGGTGCGGTGCCGGGGCTCCTTGGTGCGGTCGCCGCGCGACAGGAGCCGGAAGCGGTCGTCGCCCGGGCCCGGTGCGCCGAGCCGGTCGCCGAGCCGGTCGGCGAGGTCTTCCACGGAGAGGGTGCGCAGGCGTGCCGCCGCGAGTTCGAGGGCGAGCGGCAGCCCGTCCAGTGCGGCGCACAGGCGCTCGGCCCGCGCGTGCCCCGCGCTGCCGGGGCGCAGGTCGAGTCCTGGCCGTACGGCCGCCGCACGCTCCTCGAAGAGGCGTACCGCCTCGGGCGCCTCCAGCGGCTCCACTGTGACCAGCGTCTCCCCGGTGATCCCGAGGGCCTCCCTGCTGGTGGCCAGCACCCGCAGGTCCGGGCAGGCTCCCAGCAGCCGTACGGCCAGTCCTGCCGCGCCGTCGACCAGGTGCTCGCAGTTGTCCAGGACGAGCAGCATCTCCCGTCCGGCGAACGCGGCCAGCGCCGCCAGCAGCCGTTCCAGGGCGTCTCCCGCGCCTGCCCGGTCCGGGAAGCCGTTCTCCCGCACGCCGAGGGCCGCCAGCACGGCGTACGGCAGGCCCGCCGCGTCCGGCACCGGTGCCAGCTCCACGTAACAGACCTCGCCGGGCCAGCGCCCCGCACCCTCCTGTGCCAGCCGCGTCTTGCCCGCCCCGCCGGGCCCGGTGAGGGTCACCAGGCGTGCCGTACGGAGCAGCCCGCCGAGCCGTGCCAGGTCCTCGTCGCGCCCGACGAAGCTGGTGAGCCGGGCGGGCAGGGGGCGCGGCACGGCGGCGCTCGGTGGGTTGAGGAGTTCCAGGTGCAGGGCGGCCAGCTCGGGCGAGGGGTCCGCGCCGAGCTGCTCGGCGAGGGTGCGGCGGGCGTCCTCGTGGACGGCGAGCGCCTCCGCGGGCCGCCCCGCCGCCCGCAGTGCCCGCATCAAGAGCCCGTACGGGCGCTCCCTGAGCGGGTGTACGGCGATCAGCTCGCGCAGCTCCGGCACCAGCGCGGTGCCGCCCCCGAGCCCCAGCTCGGCCGCCGCGAGGTCCTCCCTGGCGTCCTGCCGCGCCTCACTGAGCCGGTGGGCCTCCGCCTCGGCGACGGGGGTGGGCGCGAGGTCCGCGAGGGCGTTCCCCCGCCACAGGGCGAGACCCTCGCGCAGCAGTGCCGCCGCGCGTGCGTACTCCCCTGCGGCCAGCGCTGTGCGTCCGGCGCGCAGTGCGTCCTCGAAGAGGTGCACGTCGAGGGATGCCGGATCCGCGTCCAGTCGGTATCCGAAGGGAACTGACTCGATGCGTACGTCGAGTGCCCCGACGCGCCTGCGCAGCCGGGACACCTGCGACTGGAGCGCGTTCGCGGCCCCGACGGGCGGCTCGTCGCCGTACAGGCCCTCGATCAGCCGCTCGGCGGAGACCGCACGGCCCGTGTTCAGGAGCAGCAGTGCGAGGAGGGTGCGCGGGCGTTCCCCGCCGGGGTCGAGGGCCTCTCCGCCGTCGGTACGTATCTCCGTGGGGCCCAGCAGTCCGAAGTGCACCCGGCGATTGTGCCCGGGACACCGGGGAGGAGGGTCGGTAGGAGGGCAAGAAAAAGTCGGTAGGAGGGCAAGAAAAAACCGGCCCACCCGAGGGTGGACCGGTTTTTCAAGCAACCAGCGAGGTGGCCGCGCTATCGAGACGTCAGCGCGAGACCTTGCCGGCCTTGATGCACGAGGTGCAGACGTTAAGCCGCTTCGGCGTCCGCCCGACCACTGCACGCACGCGCTGAATGTTGGGGTTCCAACGACGCGGGGTACGGCGGTGCGAGTGCGAAATGTTGTTGCCGAAGCCCGGCCCCTTGCCGCAGACGTCGCAGTTGGCAGCCACGGTCACTCCAAAGACTTCAGATGCACTTACAGTGAATTCCGGCATGCCGAAAGATCCGAGGATCCTGTGGCGTAGCCGGGGGAATGTCCCGATTTTCATCGGGCAACCGGAGCAGCATACAACGGCTGCTCTCGTACAACGAAACTACCATGGCTCCCGGGCACCTCGCCCCGGCCCCTTCTGCCGCCGCCTCTCCTCCGGGGGCTAATCTGCGACAGTTCCCGCTGCTCAAGGAGGAGGCCCAGGTGCCGCAGTCCCCCGACGACCTCGACGCCGTCGCGGTACGCACCTGGTGCTCGCTGGCCCTCGCGGCCCTGGGGGCGGAGCGCGAGGAGATCGACGCGATCAACGTCTATCCGGTCGCCGACGGGGACACCGGGACGAATCTGTATCTGACGATGGAGTCCGCCGCCCAGGCCGTGGAAGCCGTCTTCGCCGCCCACGAGACGGTGACGGGTCCTGCGGCCTCGGTTCCGCTGCTGTCCGATGCCGTACGGGCCATGGCGCACGGAGCGCTGATAGGCGCACGGGGCAACTCCGGGACGATCCTCTCCCAGCTGTTGCGAGGCATGTCGGAAGAGCTGGCCGCCGTGGAGCGGGCCGACGGGGCAGCGCTGTGCAGGGCCCTGGAGCGGGCCGCGGCCTCGGCGTACGAGGCGGTGGCGCATCCGGTCGAGGGCACGGTGCTGACGGTCGCCACGGCGGCCGCGCGGGCGGCGGCCGCCCTGGACGGTGCGTCCGTGTCCGTGTCCGGTGTCGCCCGGGCCGCGTACGAAGGGGCCAGGAGCGCCCTGCCGCAGACCACCGGGCAGCTCGCGGTCCTCGGCCGGGCCGGAGTCGTCGACGCGGGCGGCCGGGGGCTCGTGGCCGTGCTCGGGGTACTGGTCGAGGCCGTCACGGGTGAGGCGGTGGCCGTACGGGCGAAAGCGGCGGTCCATCCGCTGGAGGCGGCGGACGACTGTGCCGCCGACCACGCCGACGAGGGCGGGCCGGCCTTCGAGGTGATCTACCTGCTGGAGGCGGACGACGCGGCCGTGGACCGGCTGCGGCACCGGCTGGACGGGCTGGGGGACTCGCTGGTGGTGGTGGGCGGGGACGGGCTGTGGAACGTACACGTGCATGTGGACGACGCGGGGGCTGCCGTCGAGGCGGGGATCGAGGCCGGGCGGCCGTACCGGATCCGCATCACGCACTTCGGTGCGGACCGGGTGGCTCCGCCGCGTGAGCGGGCGCAGCGGGCCGTCGTGGTGGTGGTTCCGGGCGAGGGGCTCATGGAGCTGTGTGCGCAGGCGGGGGCGACGACCGTGCTGGCGCGGCCCGGGGAGCCACCGGCCAGTGGGGAGCTGGTCGACGCGATCCGGCGGGCGCACGCGCGGGAGGTGGTGCTGCTGCCGAACGACGCGGACCTGCGGCACACGGCTGCGGCGGCGGCCCAGCAGGTACGGACGGAGGGCGTACGGGTTTCGCTGATCCCGACGCGGGCGGCGGTGCAGGGCATCGCGGCCCTCGCGGTGCACGAGCCGGACCGGCGCTTCGACGAGGACGTCGTCGCGATGACGTCGGCGGCGGGGGCCACGCGGTACGCCGAACTGGCCGTCGCGGAACGGCAGTCGTGGACGACGGCCGGTGTGTGCCAGGCGGGGGACGTGCTCGGGCTGATCGACGGGGACGTGGCGGTGATCGGGACCGATGTCGCGGCTACGGCGCGGACCGTGCTGGATCGGATGCTGTCGGCGGGGGGTGAGCTGGTGACGCTCGTACTCGGGGAGGGGGAGGGGGTGCCTTCGGGGCTTGGTGAGTCCTTGGAGGCTCATGTGCGGGAGAGGCACTTGGCGGTGGACACGGTGGTCTACCGGGGCGGCCATCAGCCCTCCCCCCTGCTGATCGGCATCGAGTAGCCCCTCCGCCTCTTCGGACTCCCCGCTCCCAACCCCCACGGCCAGCGATCCCTGCCCCTTCCACTTCCACCTCACCCCCTGGGACTCCCCCCTCCACTCCCCTCACCCCTTGGACTCCCCCCTCCGCTTCCCTCACCGCCTAGACTCCCCCTCCGCTTCCCCATCCCCCCTGGGCTCCGCCCTGCCTCGCCCCCTTGTGCTCCGCCTCCGCCCACCTCCCTTGCCCTCCGCCTCCGCCCGCCTCCCTTGGGCTCCGCCTCCGCCCAGCCCCCTCCGGCTCCGCCCAGCCCCTCCGGCTCCGCTTCCGCCTAGCCCCCTTGGGCTCCGCTCTCCGCTCCCCCAGCCCCCTTGGGCGGCGGGGCCGCCCCCCGGGGGCGGAACGGGCGGGCAAGGGGGCGGCCCTCTCCGCTCCGGGCCCACCCCGGAGCACCCCCGCCGTTACCCCGCCCCATGGGTGCGCCGCACCCCGGTGCGCCTGCGGCGGGCCGCCCCAGACCCTTCCCCAAGCTCTCAACTTCGTTCGAGCAGGGGAGACCCCATCCTTCACCTAAACTCGCGAGGCTTAGGGGTCGTACGTGCGGGCGCGTCGTGGCTGGCCGCGCAGTTCCCCGCGCCCCTAAAGGGGCGCACCCTCCCAGACCCAGCGCAGCCGGGGAGCGCCCCGCGCGGCGGAGCCGCACAACGACACAGCCCCGCGCCCCTCAAGGGGCACGTCCGCGCGGCCGAGCCGCACAGTGACACACCCCCCGTCAGCCCACGGTCAGCGGGCGGTAAGGCGCCCCCGCCACGCTCCCCCCATGACCCAGCAGACGCAGTCCCTCGCCCACCTCCACCTCCTCATCTCCGGCGCCAGCATCGCCGGCCCCGCCCTCGCCCTCCAGCTCGCCCGCCGCGGCGCCCGCGTCACCGTCGTCGAGAAGGCGCCCGCGCCCCGCCCCGGCGGGTTCGCCGTCGACTTCCGGGGGCACGTGCACCGCAAGGTCCTTCAGGACATGGGGATTTGGGACGAGGTGCACGCCCGCCAGACCCGCATGGGCGTGCAGACCCTCGTCGACGCCGACGGGACGCCCCGCCTCGATCTCCCCTCCAGCCTCATGAGCGGGGACGTCGAGATCACCCGCGGCGACCTCGCCGCGATCATGTACGAGCGCACCAGGGAGCTGGACAACGTCACGTACGTCTTCGGGGACTCGGTCAAGACCCTCCACGAGACCCCGACCGGCGTCGACGTCACCTTCGAGAACGCCCCGCCCCACACCTTCGACCTGGTCGTCGGCGCCGACGGCCTGCACTCCCGCACCCGCGCCCTCGCCTTCGGCGACGAGTCCCGCTACCTGACGTACCTCGGCTACTACGTCGCCGTGTTCGACGTGCCCAACCACCTGGAGCTGCACCGCACCGCCCGCCTCCACAGCGACCCCGGCCGCATGCTGAGCATCGGGAACGGGAACGGCGTGCCCGGCCACGCCGGTGCCTGCCTCGTCTTCTCCTCCGCCGAGCGGCTCGACTTCGACCGGCGCGACCTCGCCCAGCAGCAGAAGATCCTCACCGAACGGTTCCGGGGGATGGGGTGGGAGGCGCCCAAGGTGCTGGAGGCACTGGCGGGGCTCGCTTCCGCCGAGGAGCTGTACTTCGACGCCATCGCGCAGATCCACGTCGACCGGCTGTCCGTCGGGCGCGTGGTGCTCATCGGTGACGCGGGATACGGGGCGACCATGGGGGGCATGGGGACGGGGGCGGCCGTCGTCGCCGCGTACGTCCTGGCCGGTGAGCTGGCCGAGGCGGGCGGCGACCACCGCACCGCCTTCGCCGCGTACGAGGCCGGGTTCCGGGACTTCGCCAAGGGCTGCCAGAAGGTCGCGGGCAACGCGGGCCCGTTCCTCGCACCGCCCACCGCACGCAAGATCCGTCAGCGGGACCTCATGTACCGGATGCTCTCCGCGCGCCCCCTCGCCCGCTTCTTCAAGAAGCTGACCGAGAAGGCGGCGACGGACATCGTGCTGCGCGACTATCCCTGATGGTCCTGGTGCTCTTGGTGCCCCCGGTGGCCCCGGTGCTCCCGAGCGGTCATCAGCGGCCGGACCGCGTCGTCCCCTCCGCCGGGTTCCGCAGTCGCCAGCCGTGGTCGACGGGGCCGATGCCCGCGCCCAGCGCGAAGCCCGCCGCGATGGCCTCCGTGACGTACTCCTTCGCGGCCGAGACCGCCTGCGGCACGTCGAGGCCCTTCGCGAGGCCCGAGGCGATGGCGGAGGCGAGCGTGCAACCGGTGCCGTGCGTATGGCGGTTGTCGTAGCGGGGGGCGCGGAGCCAGTGTTCGTCGGTGCCGTCGGTGAGCAAGTCGACGGCGTCGCCCGGGAGATGGCCGCCCTTGATCAGCACCCAACGCGGACCGCAGGCCAGGAGTGCGTCCGCCGCCTCGCGCATGCCCGACTCCGACTCCACGCGTACGCCCGTGAGTTGGGCCACCTCGTCGAGGTTGGGGGTGGCGACCGTGGCGGTCGGCAGCAGGTGCTTGCGTACGGACTGCACGGCCGAGGCGGCGAGGAGGGAGTCGCCGTGCTTGGAGACGCCCACCGGGTCGACGACGACCGGCGCGTCCGTGGCGGCGAGGAGGGCCGCCACCTCCTCCACCAGTTCGGCGGACGACAGCATGCCGGTCTTCACGGCCTGGACGCCGATGTCGTCGACGACGCTGCGGTACTGGGCGCGGACGGCCTCCACCGGAAGATCCCAAACCCCTTGTACGCCAAGGGAGTTCTGGGCGGTGACGGCGGTCAGCACGCTCATCCCGTGCACACCCAGCGCCAGCATCGTCTTCAGGTCCGCCTGAATGCCCGCACCGCCGCCGGAGTCGGAACCGGCGACGGTGAGCACGCAGGGGAGCACGCCGTGACGTGCGGCAGGAGTTATTCGCATACCTGCGAATGTAGCGCGGCCGCGCGGGGGACCCTCAGCCCTCGATGTCGCCGAAGTGGTCCCAGCCGCCCTTGTTCGTCCAGGGCGCCCCGTCGACCGTCACCTGCGGCAGCGCGGACGGGTTGAGAACCTCGCCGATGACCTTCCAGCGGGCCGGGAGCTTCACGTCCGGCGGGAAGGTCGCCACGATCGCGTGGTCCTCTCCCCCGGTCAGCACCCACTGGAGCGGGTCGACGCCCACCGCCTGACCGATGTCCGACATCTGGGTGGGGATGTCGATGAGACCGGAACGCAGGTCGATGCGGACCTTGCTCGCCTCGGCGATGTGCCCGAGGTCGGCGACCAGGCCGTCGCTGACGTCGGTCATCGCGGTCGCACCGAGCCCGGCCGCCGCGGGGCCCGCGTGGTACGGGGGTTCGGGGCGGCGGTGCGCCTCGACGAAGGCGCGCGGCGAGCGGAAGCCGCGCGAGAGGACGGCGTGGCCCGCGGCCGACCAGCCGAGCCAGCCGGTCACGGCGACGACGTCGCCCGGCCGGGCGCCCGAGCGCACCACGGGTTCGTGGTTGCGCAGGTCGCCGAGAGCGGTGATGGCGACCGTGATGGTGTCTCCGCGTACGACGTCCCCGCCGACCACGGCCGCGCCCGCGACCTGGCACTCGTCGCGCAGCCCGTCCATCAGCTCGGTCGGCCAGGTGGCCGGGAGTTCGGCGGGGACGACGAGGCCCAGCAGGAGTGCGGTCGGTACGGCGCCCATGGCCGCGATGTCCGCCAGGTTCTGGGCGGCGGCCTTGCGGCCCACGTCGTACGCCGTCGACCAGTCGCGCCGGAAGTGCCGTCCCTCCAGGAGGATGTCGGTGCTCGCGACGACCCTGCGGTCCGGTGCCGCGACGACAGCCGCGTCGTCGCCGGGCCCGAGCCGTACGGCCGGGGTGGAGGTGAGGCGGGAGGTCAGCTCTCTGATGAGGCCGAACTCTCCCAGCTCGCCCACGGTGCCCTTCATGAATGTGCCCCTTCTGCCCCAGTGCGCTTGCGGTCGCGAGCCAGCACTGCTCTAGGTACCGTCAACACGTACGTCAACTTCTGTTCGCCGCACGCCACGACGCGCTTCTCGCGTACGGGCGTGACCGGCCGCGCAAGTCTCCCCACCACCCGCGACGACACGGTACGGTGGCGTCTCTTTCCCCCACCCCACATGATCCTCGTGGCCGCCTTGGAGGTTCCGTGGTACAGGCGTACATCCTCATCCAGACCGAAGTCGGCAAGGCTTCGACGGTCGCCGACACGATCGGCAAGATAACGGGAGTCATCCAGGCCGAGGACGTGACAGGACCCTACGACGTGATCGTGCGGGCCCAGTCGGAAACGGTCGACGAGCTCGGCCGCATGGTGGTCGCCAAGATCCAGCAGGTGGACGGCATCACCCGCACTCTGACCTGCCCGGTCGTCCACCTGTAGGGGCTGTCCGGCGGTTCCGGCCGCAGTCGCGTGCCCTGGCACGCACTCCCCCAAGGTCTTAAGGACCAGGGGGACCCCCTGCGGCGTTGTCGTCACTCGCCATGTCTCCCTCCTCCGCCTTGCAGCTGCACGCTTCCCCCAAGCTCTCGGCTTCGCTCGACCGGGGGGAAGACCCCATCGGCCCCGCTCAGCCGCACCGAGAAAGGTGAGGTCACCGTCATGCGACCCGACCCGCCGGACAGCTCCTGCCCCCGTCTACGCTTGGTCGGGTGACTTCCTCGACCCACCGGCTCCGCCGCACCTCGGCCGCCGCAGCGATACTGCTGTCGGCGGCCGTTGCCTGTTCTCCCGCCGACGGTTCCGCGTCCGTGGCGGTTCCTTCGCCGGACGCCGAGGTCGCGGGGTACTGCAAGGCACTCCACAAGGAGCTCCCGGAGAAGGTCATCGAGGACGTGCCCCGACGGGACGCGTCGCCCGAATCCCCGTACACGGCGGCCTGGGGCGACCCCGCGATCGTACTGCGCTGCGGGATCGAGCGGCCCGCCGAGGCCATCGACCCGGACAACAACGCCGTCGAGGTCAACGGCGTCGGCTGGGTCGTCGACGACCGGGGCGACGACGGGATCCGCTTCATCTCCCGCTACCGGGAGGCGTACGTGGAACTCCTGGTGCCCGCCTCGTACCAGGCGGACGCGGGCATCCTCGTGGAGTTCGCGAAGCCCGTCGAGAAGTCGATCCCCAAGACCATCGACGACTGAGCCGGTCCGCCCGGGGGCGGACCGGCTCACGTCTCGGGAGGGTTCAGCGCAGGCCCGTCGGGCGGCGCAGCGCCGCCTGGATCAGCAGGTCGACCAGCTCCGGGTAGGAGACGCCGGTCTCCTGCCACATGCGCGGGTACATCGAGATCGGCGTGAAGCCCGGCATCGTGTTGATCTCGTTGATCACGAACTCGCCGTTGTCCTGGAGGAAGAAGTCCGCCCGGACCAGGCCCTCGCAGGACGCCGCGTCGAACGCCGCGACCGCGAGGCGCTGGAGTTCGGCGGTCTGCGCCTCGGTCAGCGGCGCGGGGACGATTCCGGCCGCCGAGTCGATGTACTTCGCCTCGAAGTCGTAGAAGTCGTGCGCGGAGACCGGCGGGATCTCGGCGGGCACGCTCGCGCGCGGGCCGTCCTCGAACTCCAGCACTCCGCACTCGATCTCGCGCCCGGTGAGCAGCGACTCGACGAGCACCTTGGGGTCGTGGCGCCGGGCCTCCTCGATCGCCTCGTCGAGCCCGGAGAGGTCGCCCACCTTGGTGATGCCCATCGAGGAGCCGCCGCGCGCGGGCTTCACGAAGAGCGGCCAGCCGTGCTCTGCGGCGAAGTCGACGATGCGCGCACGGGCGGCGGAGGGGTCGGCCGCCCACTCACGCGGGCGGATCACCTCGTAGGGGCCGACCGGCAGCCCGAAGGAGAGGAAGACCCGCTTCATGTACTCCTTGTCCTGGCCGACGGCCGAGGAGAGCACGCCCGAGCCGACGTACGGGACGCCGGAGAGTTCGAGGAGGCCCTGCAGGGTGCCGTCCTCGCCGTACGGGCCGTGGAGCACGGGGAAGACGACGTCGACCTCGCCGAGCGCCTTGGGCACCGAGCCCGGCTCGCTGTAGACGACCTCGCGGTTGGCCGGGTCCACGGAGAGGACGACCGTGCTGTCGGAGGAGTCCGTGAGCTGCTCGACGTTGGGGACCTTGCGCTCGGTGATCGCCATCCGGTCGGGTTCGTCGGCGGCCAGCACCCAACGCCCTTCCAGGGTGATGCCGATCGGCAGCACGTCGTACTTCTCGCGGTCGATGGCCCGCATGACGGCACCGGCCGTGACGACCGAGATTCCGTGTTCGGAGCTGCGACCGCCGAAGACGACGGCCACACGCGGCTTGCGGGGCTCCTGGTCAGGGCTCTGGGGGAGGTTCTCGCTGCTCATATCGGCTTGAGGGTACCCGAGGAGCCCTTGCGCATCCGTAGCGGACGCCGCGTGGAACTCAGCGTTCCGGCTTGGCGCTGCGCGACATCAGCTCCTTCACCGCGACCAGCGGCGGCTTGCCCTCGTGGACGATGCTCACCACCGTCTCGGTGATCGGCATCTCGACGCCGTGCCGCGTCGCCAGATCCAGTACGGACTCGCAGGACTTGACGCCCTCGGCGGTCTGCTTGGTGGCGGCGACGGCCTCCTGGAGCGTCATGCCACGCCCCAGGTTGGTGCCGAAGGTGTTGTTGCGCGACAGCGGCGAGGAGCAGGTGGCGACGAGGTCGCCCATGCCCGCGAGCCCGGCGAAGGTGTGCGCGTCGGCGCCCATCGCGAGGCCGAGCCGGGTCGTCTCGGCGAGCCCGCGCGTGATCAGGGACGCCTTGGTGTTGTCGCCCATGCCCATGCCGTTGGTGATGCCGACGGCCAGCGCGATGACGTTCTTGACCGCGCCGCCCAGTTCCACGCCGACCACGTCGGTGGTGGTGTACGGGCGGAAGTACGGGGTGTGGCAGGCGGCCTGGAACCGTACGGCGGCGTCCTCGTCGCGGCAGGCGACCACGGCTGCGGCGGGGTGCCTGGCGGCGATCTCCTTGGAGAGGTTGGGGCCGCTGAGTACGGCGACCCGCTCCTCGGGCACCTTCGCGACCTCGGCGATGACCTCGCTCATCCGCTTGGCGGTGCCGAGTTCGACGCCCTTCATCAGCGAGACGAGGACGGAGTCGGCGGGCAGCAGGTCCTTCCAGCCGCTCAGGTTCTCCCGGAGCGTCTGGGAGGGGATGCACAGCACCGCGAAGTCCGCGCCCGCAGCCGCCTCGGCGGCGTCCGCGGTGGCGGTGATGCCGTCCGGGAGCTGCACTCCTGGCAGGTAGTCGGGGTTCGTGCGCGTGGCGTTGATGACGTCCGCGCGGGAGGCGTTGCGGCCCCACAGGGACACCTCGCAGCCCGCGTCGGCGAGCACCATGGCGAAGGCGGTCCCCCAGGAGCCGTTGCCGAAGACGGCGACCCGTGTCACTTGTCGTTCTCCCCCGACTGCTTCGTCTGCGACTGCTGCTTCTTCTTCTCCGCGGCCTTGCGGCGCAGCTCGGCCCGTGCCTTGCGGTGGTCGTACACCTCGGCGGGCACCGGCTCCTGCCGCACTTCCGCGAGGAGTTCGGTGATGGCGGCCATGATGACCTCGGTCGCCTCGCGGAGCACGTCCGGCGTGGGTTCCTTGTCGTAGAACCGCTCCAGGTCCACCGGTGGTCCGGCCTGCACCTGGAGGGTCTTGCGCGGGAAGAAGTGCGTCTTCCTGCCCTTCGCGTACGGCGGCATGGCGAGGTTCGCACCCCACTGGGCGACCGGGATGACGGGCACCCTGGTCTCCAGCGCGACCCGGGCGGCCCCGGTCTTGCCCGCCATCGGCCACATGTCGGGGTCGCGGGTGAGGGTGCCCTCCGGGTAGAAGGCGACGCACTCGCCGCGCTCGATGGCGTCGATGGCGGCCCGGAAGGCGTTCATCGCGTCGGTGGTCTCGCGGTAGACCGGGATCTGGCCGGTGCCGCGCAGCATCATGCCGACGAACGGGGTCTTGAAGAGGCCCGCCTTGGCCAGGAAGCGCGGCACCCGGCCGGTGTTGTACTGCCAGTGCGCGTAGGAGAGCGGGTCCACGTAGGAGTTGTGGTTAACGGCGGTGATGAAGCCGCCGTCCGCCGGAATGTGCTCCATTCCGCGCCAGTCCCGCTTGAAGAGCACAAGCAGCGGGGGTTTGGCGATGACCGCGGCCAGGCGGTACCAGAAGCCGATTCTGCGGCGGGACACTCGGGACACCTTCCTCTAGGACCCTGGCCACTGCACCCCGTGTGCACTTGTGCGCCTGGTTCAGGCGGACAAGTGTCGCCCCGGGTCCCTCGTCTGTCGAGAACACCGTACGCCCCGGCCCGGGGAAGGGGCCTCCTGGCCGGGACGGACCTCGGGCGACAATGGGCCCGTCCGCCTCCCGAACCCCTCGCGCCGCCCGGCAGGGCGCCGGACGAAAGGCCCGTCCCCTGAACGCGTCCCGGACCCCCCGCTGGTCCCTGGTGGTCCCGCTGAAGCCCTTGGCGCGGGCGAAGAGCAGGCTCGTGCCCGCCGCCGGGGACGCGCTGCGACCCGGCCTCGCCCTGGCGTTCGCGCAGGACACGGTCGCCGCCGTGCTCGCCTGTCCCTCGGTCCGCGATGTGGTGGTCGTCACGGACGACCCCACCGCGTCCGCCGCGCTCACGGAGTTGGGCGCGCGGACCGTCCCCGACACTCCGGCCGCCGGTCTCAACGCCGCACTGTCGCACGGGGTGCGTACGGTGCGGTCCCGCAGGCCCGCCGCCTTCGTCGCCGCCCTCAACGCGGATCTGCCCGCACTGCGCCCCGCCGAATTGCAGCGGGTGCTGGACCGTGCGGCGGAATTTCCGCGCGCATTTCTGACCGATGCCGCCGGAATCGGAACTACATTCCTTTCCGCTGCGCCAGAAGTGGAATTCCTGCCCTCGTTCGGGGGACCTTCCCGTATCCGGCACATGATTTCGGGCGCCGAGGAACTGCTGCTCGAATTGGTGGATTCCGTACGGCAGGACGTGGATACCGGCGAGGACCTGCGCACCGCGTTCGCCCTGGGCGTGGGCCCGCACACGGCGGCCCTCTCCCCCGCCTTCGCCGAGGCTTCCGCCCTGCTCTCACCGGACAGGCCCTGGCTTTCGCCCGACAGGGCCTAGGCTTTCGGGCATGCAGGCGACCGCGTACACGTACGACCCCGAGACCCGCAGCGGCAGTGTGCTGCTCGACGACGGCACCCCGGTGCCCTTCGACGCGGCGGCCTTCGACGCGGGCGGGCTGCGGCTGCTGCGCGCGGGTCAGCGCGTACGCATCGAGACGGCGGACGGGACCCCGGGCGGGGCGCCGGTCCGGGCGACCGGCGAGAAGACCGGTGGGGGCGCCGACTGCGGCACGGGCCTCCGGATCACCCTCGTGACCCTCCAGACCTTCTGAGCGGGGCCCCTGGGGCCCTTGAGGCCCCCGTGACGCGCGAGAGTCAGCCCCTTCTCCTTCGCCACCCCTGAACCCCTGAGAAAACACCGCGGGCCGGGCTCCCCGGAGGGAGCCCGGCCCGGCGTGTGAGTACCGCGTCGCCCAGAACTACTTCTTCTTGGCGGTGGTCTTCTTCGCGGTGGTCTTGCGCGCCGTGGTCTTCTTGGCGGGCGCCTTCTTGGCGGTGGCCTTCTTCGCCGGAGCGGTCTTCTTGGCCACGGCCTTCTTGGCGGTGGTGGCGGCCTTCTTGGCCGGAGCGGCCTTCTTGGCCGTGGCGGTCGCCTTCTTGACGGCCGGGGTGGCCTTCTTGGCGGTCGTCTTCTTCGCCGTCGCCGTGGTCTTCTTGGCGGCCGTCGCGGTCGTCTTCTTCGCGGCGGTGGCCTTCTTCGTCGCGGTCGCCTTCTTGGCGGTGGCCTTCTTGGCCGCGGCCTTGGCGGTCGTACGGGTGGAAGAACCGCCCGACAGGCTGCCCTTGGGCGCCTTCTTCACGGCCACGTCGTTCTTCGGGAGCTTCTTCGAGCCCGCGACGAGGTCCTTGAAGCCCTGACCGGCGCGGAAGCGCGGCACGGACGTCTTCTTGACCCGAACGCGCTCACCCGTCTGCGGGTTGCGGGCGTAGCGGGCCGGACGGTCCACCTTCTCGAACGAGCCGAAACCGGTGACCGAGACGCGGTCGCCGGCGACGACGGCGCGGACGATCGCGTCCAGGACGGCGTCCACGGCGTCAGCGGCCTGCTGACGGCCGCCGACCTTGTCGGCAATCGCTTCTACGAGCTGGGCCTTGTTCACGTCTTCCCCTTCGGAGACATTGCCGGAACGAAATGTCCAGGCTTATTCGCACGTTAGGCAGATATATACCGCAAATCAAACACGAAACGGGCTAATCACCCTAGTGCCGCAACGTTGTAGGTCTTACGGGAGTCCTAACGGGAGTTCCGAAGCCCTAGTTGCCTTCAGGGAATCGGCCTTCGTCGAGGTCCATCAGGAACCTGCTCAGACGCCTGTCGGCCGTCGCGAGATCGTGTTTCGCCGCAGCCGATATGACCAGCAGCTGCCGGGACAGCGCCATCCGTACGCCCTCCGGGACTTGCAGTGCACGCAACCGTGTGTGTGCTTCTTTCAGTTGGTCCGCGACTGCCTCGTACAGCTTGAGTTGGCTGTCTCGTTCCATGCACCGATTGTGCCATCTGGGGCGAGTTGTCGCCTCCGCCGGGGGCAACTAACGGAATTCCAGGCTCCATCAGCCCCACAAGTCACTTCTGACCCACTGCCCAACTCCCGTACTCACAAGTGCAGTTGAGACCCGGAACACAGTTCGGCGCCCCCTGCCACGAATGGCGGGGGGCGCCGAAAGTGAGGCGTGGATCTCAGGCCGAACGGGCTACCCGGGACCCGGAAACGGGGTCCGCTGCGACGTCCGGCGGGGGATCAGGCGCGGATCGTACTCGGCTTGTGGGCCGGGCGGCTGGATTCGTACGTCGCGATCGCGTCCTCGTTCTGGAGCGTGATGGAGATGTCGTCGAGGCCGTTGAGGAGGCGCCAGCGGGCGTTCTCGTCCAACTCGAAGTCGGCCGTGATGCCCTGGGCCCGGACCTGCCTGTCCTGGAGATCAACGGTGATTTCGGCGGTCGGGTCGGCCTCCACGAGCGCCCACAGACGGTCCACGGTCTCCTGCGGCAGAACCACCGTGAGCAGGCCGTTCTTGAGCGAATTGCCCCGGAAGATGTCCGCGAAGCGGGAGGAGACAACTGTCTTGAAACCGTAGTTCTGAAGGGCCCAGACGGCGTGCTCGCGCGACGAACCGGTGCCGAAGTCGGGTCCGGCGACCAGGACGGAGGCCCCCTCGCGCTCGGGCTTGTTGAGCACGAACTGAGGGTCCTTGCGCCACGCCTCGAAGAGCCCGTCCTCGAAGCCGTCCCGGGTCACCTTCTTCAGCCAGTGCGCGGGGATGATCTGGTCGGTGTCCACGTTGGAGCGGCGCAGGGGCACGGCCCGGCCGGTGTGCGCGGTGAAAGCTTCCATGGTTCTCATGCCTCCACGAGGGCGGTTGCGGCTTCGTCGGACAGGTCGGCGGGCGACGCCAGGTGGCCGAGTACGGCCGTTGCCGCCGCGACCTGCGGCGATACGAGGTGCGTACGGCCGCCCTTGCCCTGCCGTCCCTCGAAGTTGCGGTTGGAGGTGGAGGCGGAGCGCTCGCCGGGGGCGAGCTGGTCGGGGTTCATGCCCAGGCACATCGAGCAGCCCGCGTGCCGCCATTCGGCCCCGGCGGCGGTGAACACCTTGTCCAGGCCCTCGTCCATGGCCTGGAGCGCCACCCGTACGGAACCGGGGACGACCAGCATCCGGACGCCGTCGGCCACCGAGCGGCCTTCGACGACGGAGGCGGCGGCGCGGAGGTCCTCGATACGGCCGTTCGTGCAGGACCCCACGAAGACGGTGTCGACCTTGATGTCGCGCAGCGCCTGCCCGGCGGTCAACCCCATGTACTCCAGGGCCTTTTCGGCGGCGTTCCGCTCCGAAGGGTCTTCGTACGAAGCCGGGTCGGGGACGTTGGCGGAGAGCGGCGCGCCCTGGCCGGGGTTGGTCCCCCACGTCACGAACGGGGCCAGCGAGGCGGCGTCGATGACGACCTCCGCGTCGAAGACCGCGTCGTCGTCAGTCCTCAGCGTCTTCCAGTACGCCACGGCGGCGTCCCAGTCCTCGCCCCGGGGCGCGTGGTCGCGGCCCTGCAGGTAGTCGAAGGTGGTGGCGTCGGGGGCGATCATGCCCGCCCGCGCTCCGGCCTCGATCGACATGTTGCAGATGGTCATGCGGGCTTCCATCGACAGCTTCTCGATCGCGGAACCCCGGTATTCGAGGATGTAGCCCTGGCCGCCGCCGGTGCCGATCTTCGTGATGATGGCGAGGATCAGGTCCTTGGCGGTGACCTCGGCGGGCAGTTCGCCGTCGATGGTGATGGCCATCGTCTTCGGGCGGGCCAGCGGCAGCGTCTGGGTGGCCAGGACGTGCTCCACCTGCGAGGTGCCGATGCCGAAGGCGAGGGCGCCGAACGCGCCGTGCGTGGAGGTGTGCGAGTCTCCGCAGACCACGGTGGTGCCCGGCTGGGTCAGTCCCAGCTGGGGTCCCACCACGTGGACGACGCCCTGCTCGACGTCGCCCAGCGGGTGCAGCCGCACCCCGAACTCGGCGCAGTTCTTGCGCAGCGTCTCCAGCTGGACCCGGGAGACGGGGTCCGCGATCGGCTTGTCGATGTCGAGGGTAGGGGTGTTGTGGTCCTCGGTGGCGATGGTGAGGTCGAGGCGCCGCACCGGGCGGCCGTTCTTGCGCAGCCCGTCGAACGCCTGCGGGCTGGTGACCTCGTGCAGCAGGTGAAGGTCGATGAAGAGCAGGTCGGGCTCCCCTTCGGCGCGCCGGACGACATGGTCGTCCCAGACCTTCTCCGCGAGTGTCCTACCCATCGCTTTCCCTCCGGCCGGCGGCTTTGCCGGCTCAACTAGAGATGTCGGTTCACCCCGCCCGGACCCCCGTGCGGGGCGGTGACCGCGGTCCTTCGTGGGGCCGCCGGTACAGCGTGACAAGTTCGTTGGAAAATTGAACTTGCGTTTCACAGAGTGAGACGCGAGTATCGACGCATGGACAACTCTAGCGGCGTCGGCGTTCTCGACAAGGCGGCGCTCGTGCTGAGCGCCCTGGAGTCCGGTCCGGCCACCCTCGCGGGGTTGGTCGCGGCCACCGGGCTCGCACGACCCACGGCACACCGGCTCGCCGTGGCACTGGAACACCACCGGCTGGTGGCCCGGGACATGCAGGGCCGTTTCATTCTCGGCCCCCGCCTCTCGGAGCTCGCCGCCGCGGCCGGCGAGGACCGTCTCCTCGCCACGGCGGGACCGGTACTGACCCACCTGCGCGACGTGACGGGCGAGAGCGCCCAGCTCTACCGCCGCCAGGGCGACATGCGCATCTGCGTCGCCGCCGCGGAACGCCTGTCCGGACTTCGGGACACGGTCCCGGTGGGCTCCACGCTCACCATGAAAGCGGGCTCCTCGGCGCAGATCCTGATGGCCTGGGAGGAGCCGGAGCGCCTGCACCGCGGCCTCCAGGGCGCCCGGTTCACGGCCACCGCCCTCTCCGGCGTACGTCGCCGGGGCTGGGCCCAGTCGATCGGCGAGCGCGAACCGGGCGTGGCCTCGGTCTCCGCCCCGGTGCGCGGCCCCTCGAACCGCGTCGTCGCCGCCGTCTCGGTCTCCGGCCCGATCGAGCGCCTGACCCGCCACCCGGGCCGGATGCACGCCCAGGCGGTCATCGACTCCGCGGCCCGACTCTCGGAATCCCTGCGCCGCTCGGGCAGTTGAGCCTTCACTCCGCTCAACTTCCTTCCTCCGTAGGGCACTTCGCACGAAGCCCCGAACTCCCGCGTCACGCGGCGGAGTTCGGGGCTTCGGTCGTTGCGGGGGCGCGGGGCTCTCGCGGCGGGCCGCTCCCCTGCCGTGCGGATGCCGTACGGGCGCCTGACGAATTCCGTACGGACGGGGGGGAATTCACTGCGGAATTCCCGCATCCTTTCCCCGTTATCCCACTCCCCTGTATCCCCGTGTCCCCTTGCCGTGATGCGCATTCCGGAACTCGCGCGGGGCGGTGGAATTCCACGGAGGCCGGGGAGCACCGGACCCGGGGCCCTGACATGCGAGAAGGTCCCCGCATCAGTGATGCGGGGACCTTCTCGGTGCGTACCCCCGACCGGATTCGAACCGGCGCTACCGCCTTGAGAGGGCGGCGTGCTAGGCCGCTACACAACGGGGGCTTGCTTTATGTGCAGTTGTGATCTGCGCTGGGCTACCAGGACTCGAACCTAGAATGACGGTACCAGAAACCGTAGTGTTGCCAATTACACCATAGCCCATGGTGGTTGAGACCATTTTGAATTGATATCCAAGTGGTGTTAACCAGTACCCCCGACCGGATTCGAACCGGCGCTACCGCCTTGAGAGGGCGGCGTGCTAGGCCGCTACACAACGGGGGCCCTAGCGATCCTTGCGTCGATACATCCAGGAGCGACCTGAAGGTGTCGGAAAGAAAGGATCTGTACCCCCGACCGGATTCGAACCGGCGCTACCGCCTTGAGAGGGCGGCGTGCTAGGCCGCTACACAACGGGGGCCCTAGCTGAGCTGCATCTTGATCTATGAACTTCAACAGCTCTCGCAAGCTGGGCTACCAGGACTCGAACCTAGAATGACGGTACCAGAAACCGTAGTGTTGCCAATTACACCATAGCCCACCAAAACTCAACCCCCTGACCGGGGGTCTCTGTTCGGCTTGCGCTTCCCGGCCGGACCTTTCGGCCCTCTCGGGCGGCGCAGAAAGAACATTACCCGAAGGTTCCCGGGGCTCCAAAACGGGTATTGCCCGCCAGCAGGTCAGGGACCTGATCCAGCCCCGAGACGCTCACCAGCTCGGGCCGTCCGCCCACCCCCGAGCGGTCCAGCCAGATCCCGGTGAGCCCGGCGGCGACGGCCCCGCCCGCGTCGATGTCCGGCTCGTCCCCGATGTACGCGACCTGCTCCGGCGGCAGCCCCAGGGCGTCACAGACGGCGTGGAAGGCCGCGGCGGCGGGCTTGGAGACCCCGAGCTCCACGGCGCACAGCACGGCCTCGAAGCGGTCCCAGACGCCCAGGGCCTTCAGCTTCGGCTCCTGGTTGAGCAGACTGGAATTCGACAGCACCGCATGCCGGTACCCGTCCGCGAGGGCGTCCAGTACGGGCACGGTGTCCGGGAAGAGAGTCCAGGCGGCCTCGAAGTGGACGACGTGCCGGGCGAACCAGTCGTCGGCCGCCCGGTCGCTCAGCGGGCCGCCGAGGAAGCCCTCGATGCGATCCCGCCGCTGCTCGGCGAAGGTGCACTCCCCGGCGGCGAAGCGCGCCCAGTGCAGCCGCGTCAGCTCCCGCCACCGGTCGAGGGCCTGCTCGGCGGTGCCGTACCCGTCGGGCAGCCCCTCGGCGGCGAACTGCGCGCGCATTCCGGCGATGTCGGCGGAGGCGTAGTCGAAGAGGGTGTCGTCGACGTCCCAGACGACGGCACGGATGGTGGCTCGGCTCGGCATGCGGCCAGGCTAGGCGGAAGGGCGCCCCGGGCCGAGGGGTTTTCCACGGACGACGTACGGCATACGACGCGAGGAGGGGCGGCGGCCGGTGGGCACCGGCTGCCGCCCCTCCTCGGGCGTACGGGAGACGCTTACGCGGCGAGCTTGGCCAGCGCGGCGTCGATGCGGGCCAGGGTCTTGTCCTTGCCCAGGATTTCGAGGGACTCGAAGAGGGGCAGGCCGACCGTGCGGCCGGTGACGGCGACGCGGACCGGGGCCTGGGCCTTGCCGAGCTTGAGGCCGTGGGCCTCGCCCGCGGTGAGGACCGCGTTCTTGAGGGACTCGGGGTCACTCCAGTCGGCGGCTTCCAGGTGGGCGCGGGCCGTGGTCAGGAGGGCGGCGGGCTCGCCCTTCATGGCCTTGGTCCAGGACGCCTCGTCCTCCACCGGCTCCGGGAGGAAGAGGAAGTCGACGTTGGCCGTGATGTCGGAGAGGACCGTGACGCGGGTCTGGGCGTGGGGGGCGATGGCCTCCCAGGCGGCGCGGTCGAAGTCCTCGGGGGCCCAGTTGGCGTGCGGGGCCGTCAGCCAGGGCTCGCAGGCGTCGGCGAACGCCTTGGGGTCGAGGAGGCGGATGTGGTCGGCGTTGATCGATTCGGCCTTCTTGAGGTCGAAGCGGGCCGGGTTGGCGTTGACGTCGGCGACGTCGAACTTCTCGATCAGCTCGGGGATCGTGAAGATGTCCTGGTCGGCGGAGAAGGACCAGCCGAGCAGGGAGAGGTAGTTGAGGAGGCCCTCGGGGAGGAAGCCGCGCTCCCGGTAGATGTTGAGGGACGCCTGCGGGTCGCGCTTGGAGAGCTTCTTGTTGCCCTCGCCCATGACGTACGGCAGGTGGCCGAAGGCGGGGATGTCCTGGGCGACGCCCAGCGAGATCAGGGCCCGGTAGAGGGCGATCTGGCGGGGGGTGGAGGACAGCAGGTCCTCGCCGCGCAGGACGTGGGTGATCTCCATCAGGGCGTCGTCGACCGGGTTGACCAGGGTGTACAGCGGCGCGCCGTTGGCGCGGACGATGCCGTAGTCCGGGACGTTCTCGGGCTGGACGGTGATCTCGCCCCGGACCAGGTCCGTGAAGGTGATCGCCTCGTCGGGCATCCGGAAGCGGACGATGGCGGGGCGGCCCTCGGCCTCGTACGCGGCGACCTGCTCGGCGGTGAGGTCGCGGCAGTGGCCGTCGTAGCCGGAGGGCTTGCCTGCGGCGCGGGCGGCGTCGCGGCGGGCGTCCAGTTCCTCGGTGGTGCAGTAGCAGTGGTACGCGTGACCGGCGGCCAGGAGCTTCTCGGCGACGTCCTTGTACAGGTCCATGCGCTCGGACTGGCGGTACGGCGCGTGCGGGCCGCCGACCTCGGGGCCCTCGTCCCAGTCGAGGCCGAGCCAGCGCAGCGAGTCCAGGAGCTGGTGGTAGCTCTCCTCGGAGTCGCGGGCGGCGTCGGTGTCTTCGATGCGGAAGACCATGGTGCCGCCCGTGTGCCGGGCGTAGGCCCAGTTGAAGAGGGCGGTACGGATGAGGCCCACGTGCGGGTTGCCCGTCGGGGAGGGGCAGAACCGGACGCGGACGGGGGACGAGGGGGTGTTAGCCACGCTTGATCACCTTGTTGGTGAGAGTGCCGATGCCTTCGATGGTGACGGCGACCTCGTCGCCGACGTTCAGGGGTCCGACACCCGCGGGGGTGCCGGTGAGGATGACGTCTCCGGGGAGGAGGGTCATCGCTTCGGAGATGTGCGCGATCAGCTCGGGGATGGCGCGGACCATGTCGTTGGTGCGGCCGAGCTGGCGCTGTTCCCCGTTGACCGTGCACTGGATGGCGAGGTCGGTGGGGTCGAGGTCGGTCTCGACCCAGGGGCCCAGCGGGCAGGCCGTGTCGAAGCCCTTGGCGCGGGCCCACTGCTTCTCGCGCTGCTGGACGTCGCGGGCGGTGACGTCGTTGGCGCAGGTGTAGCCGAAGATCACGTCCTTGGCGCGGGACGGAGGCACCTCGCGGCACATGCGGCCGATGACCACGGCGAGTTCCGCCTCGTGGTGCAGATCGGAGGAGAAGGAGGGGTACGCGATCGAGTCGCCGGAGCCGATGACGGAGGTCGAGGGCTTGAAGAAGGCGACCGGGACGTCCGGACGGCCATGTTCGTCAAAGATGGCGTTGCCGAGCTCCGCCGCGTGCTCCGCGTAGTTGCGGCCGATGGCCACGACCTTGCTGGGGAGCACCGGGGGAAGGAGCCGCACCTTGTTCAGCGGGACCTTGACGCCGGAGAGTTCGTGGTCGGCGTACGGAATGCCCTTGATGATGTCGAGGACGAGGTCACCCGACTCGGGTGTTCCCTCGCCCTCGACCGCGCCGAAGGCGACATTGCCGTCGATGGAGAATCTGGCGATGCGCACGGGATGCCTGCGCCCCTTACCTGAGCTGGCCGAAGTCTGACGCTCCAGGCTAACTCGGGATGACTCGGCGGCCTCCCTGGTTCACCCTGGCTCAGGCGGCGGGGACGGCCTCGGGGAGCTGCTGGATCTCCGGGGCGACCATCAGGATGGTGCGGCGGACGTTCGCGGTGGCGGTGGGCAGCTCCTGCGCGTACTCCGGGAGGGCGGCCGGCTTGGGGGTGCCGGTCCGCTTGTCCAGGTGGGCGAGGGTGGTGCGCTGCGGGTTCGCCAGGTTGCGGATCGCCGGGGCGGACTTCTTGGCCGACTTCGTGGTCGTTGTCGTGGGCATCATGAGAGTGGTCGCGCCTTGTCGATGAGGGCGCCGGACGGGCGCCGGTGGTCGGATTCGCAATCCCTGTAAAGCGTCAGGCTAAACATCCGCTTCCCGGCCAAAGCCGGGAATGTGCAGGGATCTTCGTGTGAGTTTGCTCACGAGTTGTTGGGCAATTGCCGCAATTCGGACTGTTGATCTTGCGGGCAGAAACGGACATTGCATCCCTGAAGGACTGATTCCGCTCCTGATCGTCTCGACTGGGGCACCCCCCACCCGTAAGCGACTCGTACGTAAATGTCTCTTTCGTGTGGGAAAGGATTCTACGACTGGTGACACCTCAGGCACAAAGCGTCACTCCAGGTGCACCGGTTCCCTCGGGCCTTGTTGGAGATCCGGCACTGTGCTGGAATTCCCCGGACCGCGGTCACTCACGACCACCCAATGGGGATGATCCGGTACCCCACGACTCGACACCGTTGTTCCGTTCTGCGGCACGACGCCTGGTCCAGAGGTTGCGACGCTAGTGCAGGGACGTTTCAAGAGGGACGGCATGGGGTCTCCCCAGGCCCGCCAGGGCCGTGGGGACACCCCGGCCGAGCAGGAGCCGCGCGGCGGGGCCGCCCAGGGCTCGTCACCCCAGCACCCGCACGCCCAGAACCAGGGGCCGGCCCAGCCCGGCGGTGGACCCGGCAGGCCCGGCCCGACGGGTGGCCAGGGTGGTCCCGGCGCGCCCGGCGGCGCGGGCGGCAACTTCGGAGGCGGTACGAACGCTTTCGGCGGCGGCCCCGCACAGGAGCCCCCGGCGGCTCCCGGCGCGGCCAAGGGCAAGAAGCCCAAGGCCCCCAAGCCCATCACCGAGGGCACCCGAATATCTCTGCGCAACTGGAGCATCAGCACGCGACTGGTGTCGCTGCTGGCTCTCCCCGTGGTCGCGGCCACCGCGCTCGGCGGACTCCGTATCAACCAGTCCCTGAGCGACGTGCAGCAGCTGGAGCACATGCAGCTGCTGACCGACATGACCCGCAAGGCGACCGACCTCGCCGCCGCCCTCCAGAACGAGCGCGACAAGACCGCGGGTCCGCTCGCCAACGGCACCCCGATGAACGACGCCACCGTCAAGGCGGAGCAAGCCAAGAGCGACCGCTACCAGGAAGCCTTCATCCAAGGCACCTCGGGGGTCGATCTCGGGGAAGAGGGCGACGAGTCCCTCAAGAGCATCCGGGCCAGCCTCAGCGACATCAGCCAGCGGCTCGGGAGCCTGAAGGACATCCGCGGCAAGGCGTTCCAGAACCGCACCGAGGCGGGCAACTCGCAGACGGTCAGCGCGTACAGCGGTCTGATCACCTCGTTGCTGAGCCTCTCCCAGGACATGGCGCAGGCCACCTCCAGCCCCGAGATGATCAAGCGCACCCGTGCGCTGGCAGCGTTCTCGAACGCCAAGGAGTACGCGTCGGTGCAGCGCGCGATCATCGCCGCCGCCCTGCCGATGAACCCCGAGGAGCAGAAGGTCCACCTCCCCGAGGCCGACCGGCTGTTCGGCCAGACCGCCCGGACGAACGAGAAGACCTCGCTGGAGACCTTCTCCAGCATCTACGGCCCCAAGGCCGAAGAGCTCCTGAGCGTCCTCACCAACAACAACCCGGACGCCAAGCGCGCCGAGGACTACGCGGGCAAGGCCCTCGGTAGTCAGGACGGCATCCAGCAGCTCGACAAGCGGTCCTACATGGACTGGAGCGACCAGGCGAGCAACGAGATCGACACGATGAAGCGCATCGAGGCGACGCTTCTCGACGACATGGAGCAGAAGGCCCGTGAGCTGCGGGCGGACTCCGAGCGCTCCACGATCATCTCGGGTGCGGTCATCCTGCTCGTGCTCGGCGTCTCGCTCGTCGGCGCGTTCATCATGGCCCGGTCCATGATCCGTTCGCTGCGCCGCCTCCAGGACACCGCGACCCGGGTCGCCCAGGAACGTCTGCCGGAGCTCGTCAAGGCGCTCTCCGAGTCCGACCCGCAGGACGTCGACACCTCCGTGGAGTCCGTCGGCGTGCACAGCAAGGACGAGATCGGCCGGGTGGCCACCGCGTTCGACGACGTGCACCGCGAAGCGGTACGACTCGCCGCCGAGCAGGCGTTGCTGCGAGGCAACGTCAACGCGATGTTCACCAACCTCTCGCGCCGCTCCCAGGGCCTCATCCAGCGCCAGCTGTCGCTGATCTCCGAGCTGGAGGCCCGCGAGGCCGACCCGGACCAGCTGTCCTCGCTCTTCAAGCTCGACCACCTCGCGACCCGTATGCGCCGGAACGGCGAGAACCTCCTCGTCCTCGCCGGTGAGGAGCCGGGCCGTCGCTGGACGCGCCCCGTGCCGCTGGTCGACGTGCTCCGTGCCGCCGCCTCCGAGGTGGAGCAGTACGAGCGCATCGAACTCTCCTCGGTGCCCTCGACCGAGGTCGCGGGACGCGTCGTCAACGACCTCGTGCACCTCCTCGCCGAGCTCCTGGAGAACGCGACGTCGTTCTCCTCGCCGCAGACCAAGGTCCGGGTGACCGGTCACGCGCTGCCCGACGGCCGGGTGCTCGTCGAGATCCACGACACCGGCATCGGCCTGTCGCCCGAGGACCTCTCCGCGATCAACGAGCGGCTCGCCGCTCCGCCGACCGTGGACGTCTCGGTGTCGCGCCGCATGGGTCTGTTCGTGGTCGGCCGTCTGTCCCTGCGACACGGCATCCGCATCCAGCTCCGCCCGTCCGACTCCGGCGGCACGACCGCGCTGGTCATGCTGCCCGTGGACGTCGCGCAGGGCGGCAAGAAGCTTCCCGGCAAGCCCGGTGGCCCCGGTCTCCCCGGCGGCCAGGGCGGTGCGCCGCAGATGCCCTCGGGCCAGGGCAACCGTCCGGGTCTGCCCGGCGGTCCCGGTGCGGGCGGCGGCCCCGGCAGCCGTCCCGGCGCTCCGCAGGGCAACGGCATGCTCGGCTCCGAGCCCTCGCGCCGTCAGGTCCCGGCCGGTTCGGGTCCCCGGGCCGCGCTGCCCGGCCGTACCCCCGGCGCCGGTCTGACCGGTACCCCGCCGGCCTCTCCCGCCAAGCGCGGCGGTCTCGCCGGTGCCTTCGGCGGCGGGCGCGGCGGGCGTGAGGACGTACGCCAGTCGCACGCTCCCGAGCCGGAGCGCGGTCTGCCCCGGGCGAACGGTCCGCGGGCGGAACTGCCCGGTGGCAGCTCCACTCCGCCGCAGGGCGGTCAGCCCACCGCCTGGGGCGCCCGGCCGAACCCGGTCGACGCGCCGCGCGGTCACGAGGAGACGGAGAGTCGTCAGGGTCCCGGTGCCACGGCTGAGTTCGACCGTCCGGACTTCAACGGGCCGCCGCCCGGCACGGGTTCCCCGACGGGTCAGTTCGAGCGCCCGGACGTACGGCAGACCCCGTCGTCGACCGGGTCGACCGGTCAGTACGAGCGTCCGGACGTGCGCGGTGCGCAGGGCCAGGACGCACGCGCCCCGCAGGGACCCGGCTCCACCGGCCAGTTCCCGCAGGTCCGCGGCCCCCAGGACCCGGCCTCCACCGGGCAGTACCCGCAGGCCGACACCCGCGGCTACCAGGACCCCGCCGCCACGGGCCAGTACCCGCAGGCCCAGCACGGCGGCTTCCAGGACCCCTCCGCCACCGGCCAGTTCCCGCAGGCGGACCGTGGTCCCCAGGACCGCGGCTATCAGGACCGGGGCTTCCAGGACCCGTCGTCGACCGGTCAGTACGAGCGTCCGGACGTGCGCGGTGCGCAGGGCCAGGACGCACGCGCCCCGCAGGGACCCGGCTCCACCGGCCAGTTCCCCCAGGTCCGCGGCCCCCAGGACCCCGCCTCCACCGGGCAGTACCCGCAGGCCGACACCCGCGGCTACCAGGACCCCGCCGCCACGGGCCAGTACCCGCAGGCCCAGCACGGCGGCTTCCAGGACCCCTCCGCCACCGGCCAGTTCGACTCGTCCGACTTCGCGGCGGCGACCGGTCAGGCCGGGCAGCCCGGTCAGGCAGGTGGCTTCGAGCGCCCCGACGTGCGGGAGCCGCAGCGCCGCCCGGACCCGTACGACACCGGTTCGCACCACACCGGCCCGTACGACCGTCCCGGGCTCGGCGCCGCTCCGGCCGCCGGTGTGCCGCAGGGCCCCGGTGCTCCGCGTCCGCGCGGCACCGAGGGCGGCCGGGACGACGCGGCCTTCCGTCCGCCGCGTCCCGTCGCGAGCCTGCCGGGCCAGGGTGCGCCGTCCGCGTACGCGCAGTCGCCCCAGGCACCGCAGACTCCCCAGCCCCAGCAGCCCCAGCGGGCCGACGAGACCCAGCAGGTCCCGCAGGTTCAGCGGCAGCCCGACGCGCTGCCGCCCGCGGGTCCCGGAGACGGCCGTACGCCGCTCTTCGACACGCTGGAGTCGAACTGGTTCCACCAGGAACAGGGCGGCGCACCGCAGTCCGCTTCCGTACCGCAGCAGCCGACGGCCTCCGCTCCCGAGCGCGAAGGCACAGAGGCAGCGTGGCGGCCCTCGCCGAACGACGAACTCGTCCGGCAGGCCGAGCGGGTGCGCAAGCCCGCTGCCGGAGGCGTCACCACCTCAGGACTTCCGCGTCGTGTCCCGAAGGCCAACCTGGTCCCGGGCACCGCGCAGGAACAGAACCACCAGACCGGTCCG
This sequence comes from Streptomyces sp. NBC_00237, assembly GCF_026342435.1. NCBI lineage: Bacteria > Bacillati > Actinomycetota > Actinomycetes > Kitasatosporales > Streptomycetaceae > Streptomyces > Streptomyces sp. NBC_00237. The sequence goes on from NZ_JAPEMT010000002.1 coordinate 1,695,127, forward strand.
CAGGTCTCCCGTGCACCCGAAGAGGTGCGCGGCCGGCTGACCAACCTTCGTCGGGGAATCCAGCAGGGCCGCCAGGCCGGAAGTAACGGCAACACTGGCACCTTCCGCACCGTTGACCCCACTCACCAGCAGGAGCGTTAGTTGAGTCCGATGAGCCAGGCGGCGCAAAATCTGAACTGGTTGATCACCAACTTCGTGGACAACACCCCTGGGGTGTCCCACACGGTGGTGGTCTCCGCCGACGGACTCCTTCTGGCGATGTCCGAAGGATTCCCCCGTGACCGTGCCGACCAGTTGGCGGCGGTGGCCTCCGGGCTCACCTCGCTGACGGCGGGCGCGTCCCGGATCTTCGAGGGCGGCCCGGTCAGCCAGACCGTGGTGGAGATGGAGCGCGGCTTCCTCTTCCTCATGTCGATCTCGGACGGCTCGTCCCTGGCCGTCCTGGCGCACCCCGACGCCGACATCGGTCTGGTCGGTTACGAGATGGCGCTGCTGGTCGACCGGGCGGGCACGGTCCTCACCCCGGACCTCCGCGCGGAACTCCAGGGCAGCCTGCTCCACTAGGCGGCGCCACCGCACACCCTCAGCTGCACCCCCAGCAGCACCGCATTTGACCAGTCTTCACACCGTCCGGCCGTAGTCCGATTCCCCCACCGGCCCCGTCAGACGGCACGCCGACACCCTGCTGTCATGCCCGGAGGACCCATGACCCCGCCCCCCGCCTCTCACGATTCGTACGGTGGCGCACATCTCGACGCGCCGTACGACGCGTACGAGGGCGATCAGCCGCTGGTACGTCCCTACGCCATGACCGGTGGCCGGACCAGGCCGCGCTACCAGCTCGCCATCGAGGCGCTGGTCTCCACCACGGCCGACCCGGCGCACCTGGCCACGCTGCTCCCCGAGCACCAGCGCATCTGCCACCTGTGCCGCGAGGTCAAGTCGGTGGCCGAGGTCTCGGCGCTGCTGTCGATGCCGCTGGGTGTCGCGCGCATCCTGGTCGCCGACCTGGCCGAGGCCGGAATGGTCGCCATCCACCAGCCGGGCGAGGGCGCGGAAGCCGACGGAACGCCGGCCGTGACGCTGCTGGAAAGGGTTCTCAGTGGACTTCGCAAGCTCTGACGGCGCGACGGGCGCGGCCCGTTCCACCACCTCCGCCAAGATCGTCGTGGCGGGTGGCTTCGGCGTCGGCAAGACCACGTTCGTGGGTGCTGTCTCGGAGATCAACCCGCTGCGCACGGAGGCCGTCATGACCTCCGCCTCGGCGGGGATCGACGACCTCACCCACACCGGGGGCAAGACCACCACCACGGTGGCGATGGACTTCGGCCGCATCACGCTGGACCAGGACCTGATCCTGTACCTCTTCGGTACGCCGGGCCAGGACCGCTTCTGGTTCATGTGGGACGACCTGGTGCGCGGCGCGATCGGCGCGGTCGTCCTCGTCGACACCCGCCGTCTCGCCGACTGCTTCCCGGCGGTCGACTACTTCGAGAACAGCGGCCTGCCCTTCGTCATCGCCCTCAACGGCTTCGACGGCCACCAGCCGTACACGCCGGACGAGGTGCGCGAGGCGCTCCAGATCGGTCCGGACACCCCGATCATCACCACCGACGCGCGCCACCGCGCGGATGCGAAGAGTGGCCTGATCACGCTGGTGGAGCACGCTTTGATGGCGCGGTTGAAGTAGGGCACAGGTACTTCACAAGTAGGGCCGGGGGTACGGAAGTTGTCGTAGTCCTACAGAGACGGTCTGTGTCGTACGACACAGGCCGCCTCGGCTCCGCCGTGGAATTCATAACGTTTCGAAAGAGAATTGCCCGAGCGAGGCAACCCGGTGCGGTCATCCGGTGTCGCTGCGCTCACACGAGCCCCGCCTTTTGGCGGGGCTCGTTCTTTATGCCCGTTTTATCTGAGGGATGGGCCACTCGACGGGCCGTCTCCCAGCTGTTTGGTCCATAACCGTCGGGCGTGCTGGAATTCGGCGAAACTCCTGAGTAAGTACGTGCGTCCCTGAGTGCAGTACGCACAGAAGTACGGCCCGAACGAATCCCGGCACAGCGAAGGTGCCGACGCCGAGAGGTTGTTGGTCGAGTGAGGCGAAGCAAGAAAAGCGCCGCAGAGCAGCAGACACGGGGCAACTTCACCCCGCCGTCGCGCCCTGTGGCGCCCTCTGCCGCCGAGGTGCCCGTGCAGGGTCCCCCGGCAGGCGGCAGTTCCAGCCGGATGTCCCCGCGCAACTGGCGCGTGGCCACCCGGCTGAACGCGATTCTCCTCATACCCGTGCTGGTGGCCCTCGTCATGGGCGGCTTCCAGGTCAACGGCTCCGTCCAGAACTGGCGGGAGGCCCAGGACGCGGAGAAGACCGCGCTCATCGTGCGCGCCGCCGCCGCGTACGGGCACGCGCTGCTCGACGAGCGCGACCTGACGGCCGAGCCGCTGCTGGCCGGCAAGCGGACCGCGAAGTCCGTCGAAGAGACCAGGTCGGCGACGGACGCGGCGAAGAGGAAGTTCGACGCCGCCGTCACCAGCCTGCCCGACAACCAGGGCCTCAAGAACCGTCTGAACCGCATCCGGCAGGCCGAGCCGAAGCTCCCCGCGCTGCGCCAGACCGCGTACACGGCGGCCGTCGAGAGCAAGAACCCGGTCGCCACCGAAGAGGGCTACCGCGACGTCCAGCACTTCCTGATGGAGGTGTCGAACGAGCTGAGCATCGGCTCCGGCAACATCACCTCGTACGGCAGGACCGTGTACGCGGTGGAGCTGGCGAAGGCCGCCGAGTCCCTCCAGCGCGCGATCGGCCAGCACCTGTTGATCCGGCCCAACGGCGAGGACGCGATCTTCAAGGGTCAGGTCAAGGCGTTCTGCTCGTACAACTACCTGGAGACGATCGCCCTCGGCGAGTACGTCTCGGGCGGCACCCAGCACGACGTGGACCGGCTCCGCGAGGTCATGAAGGGCAAGGCCGAGGAGGGCGGCAAGAAGCTCGCCCAGGCGCAGGCCGCCGCGAAGGCGGCGAACAAGCCCTTCCCGACGCCGCCGTCCAAGGACGGTTCGCTCTTCGACGGCATGGCCGCCGAGATCTGCAAGGGCCAGAAGCAGAGCACGCTGGCCGCCAAGGGCATCGTCCCGCTGACCTGGCAGGCCGCGGCGACGGCCAAGTTCGACGGCTACACCGAGATCGAGAACGAGCTCGTCACCAAGGCGGTGAAGGACGCCGCGCAGATCTCCGCGGACTCCCGCAACGACGCCATCATCAACGGCGCCATCGTGATCGTCGCCCTGCTTGCCGCCTTCGTGCTGGCCGGTACGGTCGCCCGTCAGATGAGCCGCTCGATGAAGCGCCTGCGCACGGCCGCGTTCAACGTCGCCGAGCAGCGCCTGCCGATGCTGGTCGACCAGCTCTCCCGGACGGAACCGGGCCGCGTGGACACCCGCGTGCAGCCCATCCCGATCACCTCGCACGACGAGATCGGCGAAGTCGCCCGCGCCTTCGACCAGGTGCACCGCGAGGCGGTGCGGCTCGCCGCCGAGCAGGCCATGCTCCGGGGCAACGTCAACGCGATCTTCACCAACCTCTCGCGCCGCAACCAGTCCCTGATCGAGGGCCAGCTGACCCTCATCACCGACCTGGAGAACAACGAGGCCGACCCCGACCAGCTCGAAAGCCTCTTCCGCCTGGACCACCTGGCGACCCGCATGCGCCGCAACGGCGAGAACCTCCTGGTCCTCGCCGGCGAGGAGCCGGGCCGCCGCTGGAACCAGCCGGTCCCCCTGGTCGACGTGCTGCGCGCCGCCTCCTCCGAGGTGGAGTCGTACGAGCGCATCGAACTGACCGGCATGCCGGAGTCCGAGATCCACGGCCAGGCCGTGACCGACCTCGTGCACCTCCTCGCCGAGCTCCTGGAGAACGCCACCACGTTCTCCTCCCCGCAGACCAAGGTCCGCGTCAACGCGACCCGGCTGCCCGACGGCCGCGTGATGGTCGAGATCCACGACAAGGGCATCGGGCTCACCCCCGAGGACTTCGCGGACATCAACCACAAACTGGCCAACCCGCCGACGGTGGACGCCGCCGTCTCGCAGCGCATGGGCCTGTTCGTGGTCGGCCGCCTCGCCGACCGGCACGGCATCCGCGTCCAGCTCCGCCCCTCTGGCGAGCAGGCGGGCACGACCTCGCTGGTCATGCTCCCGGACGCGATCACCCACGGTGGCGGTGGCGAGAACCTGCCGCAGGGCGACTTCACCGTCTCCTCGATCATGGCTGAGCAGGAGGCGCCGCAGCAGCCGTCCTTCGAGGCCGCGCCGATGCGCACGGCCGCCGAACTCGGCTTCGACGACTCGCGCTACGACGCCGGGCAGGGCCAGCTCGGCGAGCGCACACCGCTCGATCCGGTGAACCGTTCGCTGCACCGCGAGGAGCGCAGGGCGGCCCTGGAGGGCCGTACCGCTCCGGCCGAAGGGCGCCCGCTGTTCCGCGACGAGGTGCAGGAGCAGCAGGCTCCGTACGGCCGGCAGGAGCAGGGTTACGACCCGCAGACGGCCGCCCCGCAGGGCTATGACGAGAACGCCTACGACCAGCGGCAGCAGGCGTACCCGCAGACGTCCTACGACCCGCAGTCCTCGTACGACCCGAACGCCTACCCGGAACAGCCCGCTCAGGGCACTCACGGCGCGCAGGGCGGCTTCGACGGCTTCGGCGCACGCGACGCCTTCGGTTCCACGGACCGCTTCCCGGCCCAGCAGGCACCGGCTCAGCAGGGATATCCGGAACCCGAGTACCAGGCGTACGAGGACCCGTCCCAGCAGCCCCAGCAGTCCAACTGGCAGGACCAGAACGGCTACCAGGGCGGCTTCGACCCCTCCTACCCGGCGCAAACGGAATCCGGCACCGCGCCTTCAGGACAGTCTTCGCAGGAGACTCCCCCGGCGGCCGGCGACCCCGTAGGCTTCGACCGTCCCCACGCCGCCGACGACGCACCGCGCGAAGGTCACGCGCTGACGGACGCCGGACTCCCCCGCCGAGGCAGCCAGCCCGGCCAGGAGAGCCTGCTCAGCCGGCACAGCAAGTCCCAGCGCCCCGAACAGGACGCGGCCCCGGCCCGCGAGGACCGGCAGCCCTCGCTTCCCTCCCGGAAGCCGCAGCAGCCCACCGAACCGGCCCCGACGGCCGCGCCGTCCGTGCCGGAGCAGCCGCAGCGGCCCGCCCCGGCACGGCAGGAGCCCCCGGCCGACAGCGGCTGGCGCACGTCGAACGACGAGCGCTGGCAGCGGGCCGAGAAGCTCAAGGACCCGAAGGCGGGCGGGATCACCCCCTCCGGCCTCCCCAAGCGGGTGCCCAAGGCCAACCTGGTCGAGGGCACCGCCGAGCAGAGCCCGCAGGGCGGCCCCCAGGTCTCCCGCGCACCGGAGGACGTACGGGGCAGGCTGAGCAACCTGCGCCGGGGCGTCCAGCGGGGGCGCAGTGCGGGAACCGACCAGAACCAAGCGGCCACTTACGATCAGCACAGTGGACCGGGTAGTACCTACAACCAGGAGCGTTAGTGTGAGCCCGATGAGCCAGGCGGCGCAGAATCTGAACTGGTTGATCACCAACTTCGTGGACAACACCCCCGGTGTTTCCCACACGGTGGTGGTCTCCGCCGACGGACTCCTGCTGGCGATGTCCGAAGGATTCCCGCGTGACCGTGCCGATCAACTGGCGGCCGTCGCCTCCGGTTTGACGTCACTGACGGCAGGTGCCTCTCGGATCTTCGAGGGCGGCGCCGTCAACCAGACCGTGGTGGAGATGGAGCGAGGATTCCTTTTCATCATGTCCATCTCCGACGGATCTTCCCTCGCTGTTCTCGCGCACCCCGATGCCGACATCGGCCTCGTAGGCTACGAGATGGCACTGCTGGTGGACCGGGCCGGCACGGTGCTGACCCCGGATCTGCGGGCCGAACTCCAGGGGAGTCTGCTGAACTGAGGTCTTGGTCCGGGGTTCTTTCCCCGGCTGAGGGTTCTTGACGAAGTCTGTTCAACTGGCAGACACCCCGTGCGTATTGGCATCCCCGGGCTTTAGGGTTCGGGGATGTGGCTCCACAGGTGATGGTGCCCCGCAGTGCAGTCGGAGGAGGAGAACGTGGCAACGCCCCCAAACGGTTCGTCGGCCGACTGGCCCTATGGCCGTGGCCCGGGTCAGGGCCAGGGTGGTCAGAGCGACCCCTCGCAGAACCGGTTCAACTTCCCCTCTGCGCCGAGCCGTTCCCCGCAGGGCGGCCCCCCGCCCTCGGGCTACCAGCAGCAGCCGTACGAGCAGCGCCCCTATCAGCAGCAGCCCCCGCAGTCCCCGCAGCACCGCGGGCAGCACTCCGGCATCCAGCCGGTGCCGCCCCGGCAGGCGGCGGGCCGCGCGGGCTCCCCGTCCTCCTCTTCCTCAGGGAACGGCGGACACAACCCCCTGGTACGTCCGTACGCCATGACGGGCGGCCGGACCAGGCCCCGCTACCAGCTCGCCATCGAGGCGCTGGTGCACACCACGGCGGAACCCAGCAGGCTGCAAGGGCAGTTGCCCGAGCACCAGCGGATCTGCCACCTGTGCCGTGAGATCAAGTCGGTCGCCGAGATCTCCGCACTGCTCTCCATCCCCCTCGGCGTAGCCCGAATCCTCGTCGCCGACCTGGCAGAGGCCGGACTCGTCGCCATTCACCAGCCCGGCGGCGACGAAGCCGCGGGCGGTCAGCCAGATGTGACACTGCTCGAAAGGGTGCTCAGTGGACTTCGCAAGCTCTAGCAGCGGAGCAGCCCGCTCCACAACCTCCGCGAAGATCGTGGTGGCGGGCGGCTTCGGCGTCGGCAAGACGACGTTCGTCGGAGCCGTGTCGGAGATCAACCCGCTGCGTACCGAGGCCGTCATGACGTCCGCGTCGGCGGGCATCGACGACCTCACCCACACCGGGGACAAGACGACCACGACGGTCGCGATGGACTTCGGCCGCATCACGCTGGACCAGGATCTGATCCTGTACCTCTTCGGTACGCCCGGACAGGACCGGTTCTGGTTCATGTGGGACGACCTGGTGCGCGGTGCGATCGGCGCGGTCGTGCTGGTCGACACGCGCCGTCTCGCGGACTGCTTCCCGGCGGTGGACTACTTCGAGAACAGTGGTCTGCCCTTCGTCATCGCGCTGAACGGCTTTGACGGGCATCAGCCGTACAACCCGGAGGAGGTCCGGGAGGCCCTGCAGATCGGGCCGGACACTCCGATCATCACGACGGATGCGCGGCACCGGGCGGATGCGAAGAGTGCGCTGATCACGCTGGTGGAGCATGCGCTGATGGCGCGGTTGCGCTGACGCGCTCGTTGATCGTGTACGGGAGGGCCCGTGCTCCTTTCCGGCTTTGGCCGGGGGTGAGTGCGGGCCCTTTACCGTGCGGGTGGGACGCTGGCTGGGGTTCAGGCCGCTGCGCGGGGCATTTCTCCCCTCTCCGCCCCTTCCCTAAAGCGCTTGCCGCGCGGCTGGTCCCGTTCCGTGCGGGTGCGTCGTGGCTGGGCGCGCAGTTCCCCGCGCCCCTAAAGGCCCTGCATCTTAAGCCCGTCCGGCGATTGAGGACGCGCGGCGAAGCCGTGCAGGGGGCGAGGGGCGTAGCCCCCATCCGGGGCGGATGCGCGGAAGGCCCGGCGCTTCCCGAGGTGGGGAGGGCCGGGCCTTCGAAAGGGGGTTAGCCCTGCCAGCTGTGGGGGGCGCGGAAGCCCGGGGTGCGCTCCAGGCGGCGCCAGCCCGCAGCGGTGCGGCCGTGCGCGGCCGAGACCTCGGCGGGGCGGGCGGCGGCACGGGCGAGGAGGATCGCGGTGATGGCGGCCAGTTCCTCGGGGGCCGCCTCGCCCTTCTCCACGCGCAGGAGGTTCTTCGTATCGGCAGCAGGGGTGGTCATAGGTCTATCGTCTCCGTCGTCTTCGTCGTCTTCAGCAGGCAGGGATGTCGCGACATCACTGGGGCGGGTTGCCGTGCTTGCGCGACGGCAGGTCCGCGTGCTTGTTGCGCAGCATCGCGAGGGAGGAGATGAGGACCTGGCGGGTCTCCGCCGGGTCGATCACGTCGTCGACCAGTCCGCGCTCGGCCGCGTAGTACGGGTGCATCAGCTCGGCCTTGTACTCCTTGACCATGCGCGCCCGCATCGCCTCCGGGTCCTGGGCCTCCGCGATCTGCTTGCGGAAGATCACGTTGGCCGCGCCCTCCGCGCCCATCACGGCGATCTCGTTGGTCGGCCAGGCGTAGGTCAGGTCGGCACCGATGGACTGCGAGTCCATGACGATGTACGCGCCGCCGTACGCCTTGCGCAGGATGAGCGAGATGCGGGGCACCGTCGCGTTGCAGTAGGCGTACAGCAGCTTCGCGCCGTGCCGGATGATGCCGCCGTGCTCCTGGTCGACGCCCGGCAGGAAGCCCGGGACGTCGAGCAGCGTCACGATGGGAATGTTGAAAGCATCGCACATCTGGACGAACCGGGCAGCTTTTTCACTGGCCTCGATGTCCAGGACACCCGCCAGCGACTGCGGCTGGTTGGCGACGATGCCGACGACCTGACCGTCGAGGCGGGCCAGGGCGCACAGGATGTTGGTGGCCCAGCGCTCGTGGATCTCCAGGTAGTCGCCGTCGTCGACGAGCTCCTCGATGACCTTGCGCATGTCGTACGGGCGGTTGCCGTCGGCCGGGACGAGGTCCAGGAGGACGTCCCCGCGCCGGTCCGCCGGGTCTTCGGAGACGACCGTGGGCGGGTTCTCGCGGTTGTTGGAGGGGAGCATCGAGATGAGGTAGCGGACCTCGGCGATGCAGGTCTCCTCGTCGTCGTACGCGAAGTGCGCGACGCCGGAGGTCTCGGCGTGGACGTCGGCCCCGCCGAGCCCGTTCTGCGTGATCTCCTCGCCCGTCACCGCCCGCACCACGTCCGGCCCGGTGATGAACATCTGCGAGGTCTCGCGGACCATGAACACGAAGTCGGTCAGCGCCGGACTGTAGGCGGCACCGCCCGCGCACGGACCGAGCATCACACTGATCTGCGGGATGACGCCCGAGGCACGGGTGTTGCGCTGGAAGATGCCGCCGTATCCGGCGAGGGCGGAGACGCCCTCCTGGATGCGGGCGCCCGCTCCGTCGTTCAGGGAGACCAGCGGGGCACCGGCCGAGATGGCCATGTCCATGATCTTGTGGATCTTCGTGGCGTGGGCCTCGCCCAGCGCGCCGCCGAAGATCCGGAAGTCGTGCGCGTACACGAAGACCGTGCGGCCCTCGACCGTGCCCCAGCCGGTGATGACACCGTCGGTGTACGGCTTCTTGTTCTCCAGGCCGAAACCGGTCGCCCGGTGCCTGCGCAACTGCTCGACCTCCTGGAAGGAGTCCGGGTCCAGCAGCAGCCCGATGCGCTCGCGCGCCGTCAGCTTGCCCTTCGCGTGCTGGGCCTCGGTGGCCCGCTCACTCGGCCCCCTGCGCGCCTGCTCACGCAGCGCGTGCAGCTCGGCCACCCGGCCGCGGGAGTCGGTGGGCTCGCCCGGAGCACCCGGAGTATCCAAAACGGTCATGTGTCGACCCTACGAAGAACGTCAAGAAAACGGTCCGTCGACTCTGCACAGTCTCCGGACCGTATCCCTGTGGGGGCCGAACAGAACCGTGCCCGGATACGGAGGAAATCCCTGTTCGGCGAGGGCGGCCTTTGTAAAGAGGTCACAAAGGCCGCCGGTGTGGCTCGCCGCACATTCTCTGGGGTCGGACCCCTACGGGGATCCCGGGAACCCCCTGAAACCCCCTGGGACCCCATAGGGGCTTTCCGGGCCCTCCTGGCTCAGCCGCCGCACTGGAAGCGTGCGCTGCCCCAGTCCGCGTGGTCGTTGCCCGGCCCGTCGCCGCCGTCGCCCGTCACCAGGTCGACGTACGTCGCACCGGTCACGTCGGCGGTCAGCGGCCACCCCGCGTCGGCACCCTTCAGCACCGGCGACTTCACCTTCTCCGCGCCGTCGGCCAGGACGCCGAACTGCACACTCCCGCGACTGCTCTGCACGTCGTCGAGCCCGACCGACGCGGTGAAGGAGGTGCACCTGCCGCCCAGGTAGTAGCGGATCGTGCCGGGTGAGGCGGTGCCGAGGCCCTTGGCGTGGACGACGCCGCCCAGGGTGATCGGCTTGCCGTCGCCGGGTGCGGTCTCGCCGTTGGACAGGTCCTTCTCGGCGGGCCCCCAGCCGTTCTCCATGGACGTCCAGTCGAGGTCGCTGGCGTACGTGTCCTGGGTGGGCGGCGGCGGGAGCGTGCGGACGCTCGCGGTGGCGGCGAGCTCGCGCGTCGTGCCGCCGACGGCGTACGAGGCGGCCGAGGTCAGCTCGTAGGGCTGGTACTTCGCGTCGACGGGCGGGGTGACCTGCCAGCTTCCGCCGACTTTGGCACCCGGCGCGACGGACGGGAAGGCGACGGGCCCCGCGGGCTCGGCGGTCCAGCCGTCGGGCAGGCCCAGGGTCAGCTTCACGTCGGTGGCCTCGGTCGCCTCGTTGTTGGTGAAGGCGGCGCTGACCTGGTGCTTCCGGCCGGGCTCGAAGGCTCCGGCGGCCGGGGTCAGGGCGAGGGTGCCGCAGGCGGCGCGCTCGGGGGCCGGGCCCAGGTCGGTCACGGTGAAGCCGTCGAGGACGAAGTCGGCCCCGTCCGGGGCCCCGCCCTTCTTGCGCAGACCGACCCAGGTGTCGCCGCAGCCCGCCGTGACGGTCTCGGAGAAGCGGGCGGTGGTGCGCTGTTCGGCGATCGGGGTGCGGCGGGTCTCGACGGAGGCGCTCTTGCCGTCCGCGCCGACGCGGTCGTAGCCGGTCACCCACTCGTAGGACCGGGCGTGGCTGGACTGGTGGTCGAACTCGACCTTGTACTGGCGGCCGTCCTGCATCGGGACGGTCCAGGGGGCGGTGCGGTAGACGAGCCCGTCGTTCTCCTCGTGGGACTTCAGGGATTCGCCGCCGCCGAGCACGTCGTCGACGCGCTTGCCGTTCCATCCGGCCTGCGTGTACGGGGCGTGCTTCTGGGCGATGTGGGTGCGGGGGTCGGTGTCGCCGCCCGCGTCGCCCTTCAAGAAGGGGCCCCAGCCCTGGTCGACGGCCTCGAAGTCCTCGTGGACGAGGGCGCCCGGCGTGGTGGCGGGGGCGTTGGCGACGAGGCGTACGTCGTCCACCCGTACCCGTACGTCCGACGTCGCCTGCGCCGCCCGGACGGTGAGGGTGGCGGTCCCCGAGGCCGGGGCGGTGAAGTTGACCTTGGCGCGCTGGAAGTGGGTGCCGTGCCAGTCGTTGGCGGCGGTCTGCTCCTTGGCGGTGGAGCGTTCGACGGCGACCTCCTTGCCGCCGATGCTCAGGGTCGTACGGCGGGAAGCGCCCGGCTGGACCTCCACCCACGCGGAGGCGGTGTAGCGCCGGCCCGCCGTGAGTCCCGTGACGCGCTGGGAGAGGGCGGCGGGGGCGGTGCCGGAGAGGGCGGCGCTGTTGCGGCCCTGGTCGTCGGTGTCGCGGACGGCCTTGCCCGTCGTACGCCAGTCGGCGAGCTTCGCGGAGTTGAAGCCGGGGTCGGCGACCTTGCCGCCCTCGCCCCAGTCCGCGTCACGGGCGGCGGGGGTGCGGCCCACGGGGTAGAGGACGTACGGCTGTCCTGCGGTCGCCTCCAGTGTCACCTTGCCGTCCTTCACCGGCACGGTCGCGGTCTGCACGCGGCCGTTGTCGGTGAGCTTGCTGACGGTGAAGGAACCGGCCTGCCGGAAGGCGGCCGGAACGGTCCAACTCGTCGTCCCCCCGGCCTTGTTGTAGTGGTAGAGCTTCTTGCCGCCGTCCCACGGGAGGAGGTAGTCCGCGCCGTCGAGGACCTTGGCGTCGCCGACGTAGTACGCCCGCTTGCCGTTCTCGACGGTGCCGCGCACGCCGCCGGTGAAGTCGATGCGGTCCTTGTCCCAGTGCTGGATCTTCTCCTGCTGGAGGAACTTGGCGGGGAGGTTGCGCTGCCAGATGTTGGCGTAGAAGGCGTTCCAGTCGCTCTCGCCGGTCCAGCCCTCGAACTCCTCGATGGCACTCTGGCCGAGGATCGGGTGGTCGTTCCAGATGTCCTTCTCGCCGTTGCGGATGAAGCGGATGATCTGGGAGTTGAGGCCCTTGTTGGTCTTGCCGCCGTAGTTGAGGTCGTTCGCCCAGTGCGACCAGAGCGAGGCGTGCTCGAACTTCTCCGACCACTCGGTGCCGACGGTCCAGCCCTGCTTCTGGACGGCCTGGAGGGTCTTGTCCGCGATCCAGCCGTGGGTGTAGTAGACGTCGATGTAGAGGAAGTTGAGGTTGCGGTCGGTCTCGTCGCGGAGTTGCTGGAAGCGCTTGGCCAGGTCGCCGCTGTTCACGTCGCGCCGCTGGTCCATGTAGTAGCTCTGGTTGAGCCAGTTCCAGCCGGGCTTGGTCTTGTCGACGAGGGTCTCGCTGAAGTTCTTGGCCTCGGGGTACGACTCGGTGGCGTTGACGTGGACGCCGAAGGCGGCACCCCACTTCTTGCCCGCCTTGAGCAGCTTGTTGAGGTCGGTGAGGCCGCCCGCGCGCTTGTTGTAGTTGCCGCCGTAGTCGGGGTGGGCGGAGTCGTGCCCCTCGGACCCGTACCCCTTCAGCACTGCCAGCTGTCCCAGCCCGTCCGTGGCCTGCGAGACGCGCTTGACGTCGTCGAGGGTGCGCAGGAAGGGGTGGGTGGCCTGGCTGGCGAAGTTGAAGGGGATGTGGGTGACGACCCGGTCGGCGGTCTCCTTCGAGCCCGGCGCCTCGATCCCGATCGAGCGGAAGGCGACCGCTCCGTCCTGCCAGTCCACTTGCCTGTCGCCGTTGGCGTCGGGGGTCACCACGACCTTCGCCCAGGGCAGGTCCTTGCCGCTCTCGGGCTTCGGCGCGCCCTCTCCGCGATACGTCCACTGCCCGGACCAGACCCCGACGCGGACGGACCCGTCGTCGGCCTTGGTCGCCCGGTGCCAGAGACGGGCGCCGTCCCGGGCGGCGGCCCCGCTCGGCTTGTCGTACGAGGAGTTGGACTCGACGGCGGCGGCGAGGGCCCCGGTGTTCACGATCCCGTACGAGGCTCCGACGGGGGCGGCCTCGACGGGGGTCGCGGCTGTCACCTTCCCGAAGACGTCGGCGGTGCGCGTGGAGTCGGGGTCGAGCCGGGTGAACGCGGTCTGGGCACCGCTCTCCCCGCTGCCGACGGAGACGAGGTCGTGGCCGGGTATGTCGAGCGTCCCGACGCGGAACGCCTCCGTGTCCCGGATCGCCGTCACCTTGAAGGTGGTGGCGCGCCCGCTGACGGACAGCGTGGCGTCGATCTCGACGCCGGGGAGGGAGGGCACGAGCAGGGTGTACGCGGCGGAGTCGGACCGCACCCAGGGTGCGGCCTTCGCCTGGACCGGGCGGGCCGTGCCGTTCAGGACGATCTCGGTGACCGGCTTCGTACTGCCGAGGAGCTGAGCCCCTCGGGCGCGGTCGGTGTACGCCAGGACGCGGGGGAAGTCCTTGGCCACGGTGACGGTGAGCTGCGGGGACTGGATGACGGCGGTGTCGGCGGCGGGGGCAGGGGCCGGAGCGGCGGCCGACGTGGGGAGCGCTGGTCCTGCCAGCGCGAACACGACGGACGAGGCGGCGGCGACGGCGCACGACGCACGGAATCTCAGCGACATGGGGCTTGAGTAAGCCCGCCCCCGGGGGCCCCGTCAACGGAATCGGACCCCCTGGGTCCCGGCAGTCCAAGAACCCCCGTCCGGAAGTCCAAGAGGCCCCGCACTCCCCCGAACGGCCGAATCCGTCCGGCCACCCGACCACGAAGGTTGAAACTTGACCATCTTTGCTCTAGAGTCAGGGACATCGAAACACGTTGAAGGTTCAACAAATCAGCACCACTTCCCTCTGGAGGAACGAACGTCATGGGCATCTTCGGCCGCAAGGGCAACACCACCACGTCCACCACCACCACCACCACCCCCACCGCCGTGGACCCGGCCCTGGCCGCCCTGACCGGCACCTACACGGTCGACGCGAGCCACACCCGCGTCGGCTTCACCGCCCGCCACGCGATGGTCACCAACGTCCGGGGAGCCTTCACCGACCTCGACGGCACCCTGAAGCTGGACGGCTCGGACCCGTCGGGCTCAAAGGCGTCCATCACCATCCGCATGGCCAGCATCGACACGGGTGCGGCGGACCGCGACGGCCACCTGCGCAGCGCGGACTTCTTCGACGCGGAGACCTTCCCGGAGATGACGTTCCGCTCGACGAAGGCGGAGCAGCTGGGCGGCTCGGACTACCGGATCACGGGCGACCTGACCATCAAGGACACCACCCGCCCGCTCTCCATCGACCTGGAGTTCAACGGCTCGGCCACCGACCCCTTCGGCAACGAGCGCGTCGGCTTCGAGGGCTCGGCGACGATCCTGCGCTCGGACTGGGGCCTGACGTGGAACGCGGCACTGGAGGCCGGTGGGGTCCTGGTCAGCGACAAGATCAAGCTGAACTTCGACATCTCGGCCATCAAGGACGCCGCCTGAGCGTGCGCACCGGCTGACCCCGTGGGTCCGCCCTGCTCGGCCGACGGTGGCCGGGCCTGCCGGACGGGCTGGAAATGCCCCCGCCGAGGGTCAGAAGCTGCCGCCGCCGAAGTCGCCACCGCCTCCACCGAAGTCGCCGCCTCCGCCGAAGTCGCCGCCACCGAAGGCCGAGGAGTCGAAGTCGGAGCCCGAGACGTCGCCGCCTTCGAAGCCCTGTTCATCATTTGTCCGAATTTACCTGACGGGGTTCTGACACGAAGGGACGCGGAGTTTCACCCCTGCGTGAGCACGCGCTCCGTGGAGAACTGGGTCGCGGCCAGCTCCGCGTACAGGGTGTCGGACCGGACCAGCTCGGCGTGCGTACCGACGGCGCGGACGCGGCCCGCCTCCATGACGACGATGCGGTCGGCCCGTACGACGGTGGACAGGCGGTGGGCGATGACCAGGACCGTGGTGCCGGCGGCGAGTTCGAGGATCACCTCGCGCAGGCGCTCCTCGTTGACGGCGTCGAGCTGCGAGGTGACTTCGTCGAGGAGGAGCAGCGCCGGTTTGCGGAGCAACGCCCTTGCCAGCGCGATGCGTTGGCGTTCGCCTCCGGAGAGCAGGACGCCCCGGTGGCCGACCTGGGTGTCCAGGCCCTCGGGAAGGCGGGCGACCAGGTCGTCGAGGCGGGTGCGGGTGACGGCGTGGGCGAGTTCGTCGGTGGTGGCGTCCGGGGCGGCGAGGAGGAGGTTGTCGCGGAGGGTTCCGGCGAGGACGGGGGCGTCCTGTTCGACGTAGGCGAGGGCGGCGCGGAGTTCCGCGAGGGGCCAGTCGCGGATGTCGCGGTCGCCGACGGTGAGGGTGCCCGAGTCGTGGTCGTAGAAGCGTTCCAGCAGGGCGAAGACGGTGGTCTTGCCCGCGCCGGAGGGGCCCACGAGGGCGGTGAGGGTGCCGGGGGACGCGGTGAAGGTGATGCCGTGGTGGGCCGGGGAGCGGGCTTCGGCGTAGGCGAAGGCGACGTCCTTGAAGTCCACTTCCAGGGGCGCGCGTCGAGGGCTCGGCGCGGTCGGCGCCGGGCGGGCCTCGCCCGGGAGGGAGGCGATCTCGTCGATGCGGCGGACCGCGGCGAGGCCCGTGTGCAGACCGGTCCAGCCCTCCGTGAGCTGGCTGAGGGGCGCCATCAGGCCGAAGACGTACAGGAGGAAGGCGACGAGGGCGGAGACCTCCATCGCGCCGGAGACCACGCGGGCGCCGCCGACGCCGAGTACGGCGAGGAAGGCGAGCTGCGTGGCGAGGAACATGGCGACTTCGGAGGCCGAGGTCCAGCGGGCGACGGTGATCCCCCGGTCGTGCGCCGTCTGCGCCGCTGCGCCGATCGCGGCGGCCTCGCGGTCCTCGATGCCGCTGGCCTTGACCGTACGGAACGCCTGGAGCGACCGGTCGAGCAGCGAGCCCATCGCGCCCACGGCCTCCTGGGCCTGGAGCTGGGCGCGCTGGATGCGGGGCATGAGGAGGACGAGTACGGCGGCGGACAGGGACAGGACGAGGACGGTGACGCCGAGGAGGAGGGCGTCGACCACGGCCATCAGGACGATCGTGCCGACGAGGGTGAGGATGCCGCTCGCGGCTTCGACGACGGAGCGGGAGAGGACGGTGTGGAGGAGGGTCGTGTCGCCGGTGGCACGGGAGAGGAGGTCGCCGGGGGTGAGGCGGTCGACGGCGGCCACCTTGAGGCGGAGCATGCGGGTCACGAGGTGGCGGCGGGCGCGCAGGACGACGGCTTCGCCGGTGCGGGCGAGGAGGTAGCGGCCGGCGGCGGCGAGGAGGGCTCCGCCGACGACGACGGCGAGGAGGGCGAGGAGGGGGCCCGTGGTGGAACCCGCCCCCTCGGCTCCCCCGGCTCCCCCTACTCCCCCGGCTTCGCCGCCGCTGAAGGCGTCGACGGCGTACTGGGCGGCCAGCGGCATGGCGAGGCCGGTGGCGGAGCCGAGGAGGGAGAGGAAGGTGCCGGTGAGGAGGAGTCTGCGGTGGGGGCGGGCGTGGGCGAGGAGGAGGGGCCAGGGGGTACGGGGTTGGGGCGGGGCCTCGTTCGAAGTGCGGGCGGTACCGGGGCTGGGCGGGGCGGCTCCGGGGTGGGCCCGGAGCGAGAAGGGCCGCCCCCTTGCCCGCCCTTCCCCAAGCTCTCGGCTTCGCTCGAGCAGGGGATGCCCCACTCGCCCCCGGGGGGCGGCCCCGCCGCCCAAGGAGGCTAGGCGGAAGCGGAGGGGGCGAGGCGTGCGGCCCCGCTCGCCCTCGCCGGAGGTGGCCTCACCGCCCACCCGGGGTCACCTTCATCAGGGGGCGGAAGTCCGTCACGTTCTGTTCGCCGACCGTGCGGGACTCCGCCGAGACCCAGGCGTGGGGCTGGAAGGGCGGGGCGTTGCGGACGCCCGCGTGCCAGTCGGGGAAGGTGCCGGACATCCGGCAGACGAGGGAGATGGCGATGGAGCGGGGAAGGCAGCCGTACCAGCCCGCGCACTTGCGGCTCGTCGCCACGACCCGTTCGTACGTTTCGAGGGTCTGGTCGTACGTGGCCGGTCGCGCGCCCCTGCTGAGCAGGGTGAGGACCTGGCGCAGGCGGCCCGGCTTGAGCTTGGCGAGGAGGAGCGCCGCCGCGACGGCCGCGCGCAGGCGCAGGCCGCCGGGGCCCGCACCGCGACGCGGCATCGTCATCTCGGTGGTCATCGGGAGGCCCCCGCCCGCGTGACGATCTTCGCCTTGAGGAGCTGGTCGGTGAGTTCGGCGACGTCCGCCTCGACCTCGGCCCGCTCCACCTCGTACTCGGCGAGGAGCTGGTCGACGGCGTCGGACGGGGAGCGGCCCTCGGCGATGGCGGTCACGACGAGGGTGCCGCACTCGTTCAACTGCCAGTAGGTGCCGTCCTTCTCGTCCAGGAGGACCCCGCCGTACTCGGTGGTGGTGACGGCGATCCCCTTGCGGAGCTGCCACTCGCTCATGTGCGTGCCTCGCTGTTCGTGGTGGAGGGCCAGGCGTCCTGGGCCGTGCGCAGCCAGGCTTCGCAGGACACCGTGGAGTCGATGGGGTGCTGCTGGAGGAGCGGCGAGTACGGGTCGTCGGCGAGGCGGCGGAGCTGCTTCGCGTCGATCAGGCCGCGTTCGTCGAGGAGGGATCCGGTCCACAACTCCCGCAGGGAGCCGGCGTGTTCGCGCAGCCCCTGGATGTCGTCGGCGGACATGTGGTCCTTGGTGGTACGGGCGAGGAGTACGTCGGGTACGACTCCGCGCATGGCCTCCACCAGGAGGGGCTTGTACCGCCACGGGACCACGCGGTCCTCGACCCGTACGGACATGACCGCTTCGACGACCCGGTCGTCGAAGAACGGCGCGGCGACCGGCAGGCCGAGGCCCGCCCCGAGGTCCTCCATGGCCTGGAAGTAGCGCGCGCCGAGCCGGACGGTGTCGAGGTCCATGTGTCGGCCGGGGCGCGGCGCGATGGGCTGCGCGTGGGCCGCCGCCGTACGGAACTCCTCCCGGATCAGGCTCTTCGCCTTGTCCGTGAACCAGGGCCGCATCGCCTGCCGCATCCCCCAGGAGACCTGCGGGGTACGGGAGTCGGCGGTCGCGGTGTCGATGAGGGAGCCCGCCAGCCAGTTGCCGAAGGACGGCGGGAAGAGCATGCCGCGCAGGGTGGGGAGCAGGGGCCAGCCGGACTGGTGGCGCAGGGCGCTGATCCGGTTCCACGCCTTGAGGGGTTTGCCCGGGAGGAGGTCCTGGCAGGCAGAGGCGAGGCCGTTGAAGAGTTCGTCGCCGCCGTAGCCGGTGAGGTGGTACTCGGAGCCGGTGGCGGCGGCCCGCCCGAGCAGCATCGCGGCGCGGGCGCGGGCGGGGGCGACGGGGAAGGGCTCGTCGAGGAGTTCGCCGGAGGTGGCGCGGAGGTCGGCGTAGAAGAGGGGGGCGTCGTCGGCGGGGACGACGGTGTGCTCGATCTTGCGCGACCCGTTCTGGTACGACCCGTCCTTGCGGGCTTCGGCCACTCCCCGTTCCGCCCAGACCTGGTCCTCGGAGCGGTCGTCGCGGGCGGCGACCGTCAGGAGCGCGGTGTCCGGCGCCCCGGCCTGCTGGGCGAGGAAGGTGACGGAGGTGGAGTCCATGCCGCCGGAGAGTTCGCCGCTGACCCGGGTGCGGCCCTGAAGGTGCGCGGCGACCGAAGCGGCGAGCGCGGCGGCGACGAGCGGGGCGCCCTCGGCCATGGTCAGGCGGGGTACGGGCGGCTGCCACCAGCGGCGTACCGAGAAGGCGGGTCCCGTGCCCGAGCGCGCGCCCGCGCTCAGCAGCAGCGCGTACGCGGGGTCGATCTCCTCGACGCCCTGCCAGACCGGGCGTTCGCGCAGCGGGTGCGGGACGAAGTCGAGGAGGCGCAGCGCGAGCGCGCCTTCGTCGAGGTCCGCGCCGGTGAGGCGGGCGAGGACGGCGGGGCGGTCGGAGGCGACCCGGCCGCCCGCAGACAACGCGGCGTGCCGTGTTGACCCGGGGGGCGACCCCCGGACCCCCAGCCGATCGTCCCGCTCGCCGCCGCCCACAGACAACGCGGCGTGGTAGACGCGGCGGTGGCCGGAGGCGGTGCCGCGTACGCAGGTCTCGTCGCCGATACGTGTCACCACATGGCCGAGGCCGGGCAGTTCGGTCAGGCGGCGGTGCAGGTCGAGGGTGTCGCGGGCCGGGCCGAGGACGGCGTCCAGGCGCGCGGCGGGTGTCTTGTTCGGGCCGATCAGCACCAGGGCGTCGTCGCCCCGGGTGACCTGGACCAGGTTCCGTACGAGCAGCCGGGCGAGGATCCACGGACGGCCGGAGGGGTGGGGGACGGTCTGGAAGGCACCGGCGGCTTCGCCGGGGTCGGTGGCATCGGCGGCCGCCGAGCGAAGACGCCCGGCCGCCGCCTCGCCTTCATCGGTGTCCGGAAGGACGACAAAGAAGTCACGCAGGCTCGAACGGCCGGGCATCTCCATTACTCAGTTACCGGTTTCCGCAGCTCAGATACAGAGCCGACGGGACCAGAACTCCTTGCACGAGGCATAGAACATGCCCGCGGTCTTCTTGCTGAAGTCGCCCTGGTTGAACAGCGACGGCTTGACGTAGGTCTTCTTCATCGTCGTCACGTCCTCTCCGTAAGTTGGGGGTGCACTGAGTAAGAAGCGGCTGTTGCGGAAGTGCACGGTGTGGACTCCGTGACGGCCGGAGACAGTTGATCCGCTTCCCGAACTCCTGTGCACCCCCGGACTCCGGAGATGGCTTGATCACCTGCACACGTGACGAGTTCCCCTCTCTTGACGGAGGGTGAACGAGCGCTTACTAGTTGTCCATTGAACCTCAGCGCGGCCCAAAAGAGACGTGGGTCACTCCGAAACCCCAGGTCACTCCGTCGGCTCGACGCCCGCCCGCAGCAGTCCGTACGTGTACGCGTCCTCCAGGGCCTGCCAGGACGCCGCGATGACGTTCTCCGCGACCCCGACCGTCGACCAGTCGCCGCCGCCCTCGCCGCTGCCGTCGCCGGTGGTGATGAGGACCCGGGTGGTGGACTCGGTGCCGTGGGTGCCCTCCAGGATGCGGACCTTGTAGTCCACCAGCTCCAGCTTGGCGAGCTGCGGGTAGATCCGCTCCAGGCCGACGCGCAGCGCCCGGTCCAGGGCGTTGACCGGACCGTTCCCCTCGGCGGTCGCGACGATGCGCTCGCCCTTGGCCCACAGCTTCACGGTCGCCTCGTTGGCGTGCGTGCCGTCGGGGCGGTCCTCGACGATGGCCCGCCAGGACTCGACGCGGAAGTAGCGGCGGGCCCTGCCCTCGGCCTCCTCGCGCAGCAGCAGCTCGAAGGAGGCGTCGGCGGCCTCGTACGTGTAGCCCTTGAGCTCGCGCTCCTTGACCCGGTCGACGACGCGGCCCACCAGCTCGCGGTCGTCGCCGAGTTCGACGCCCAGCTCCTTGCCCTTGAGCTCGATGGAGGCGCGGCCCGCCATGTCGGAGACGAGCATGCGGATGCGGTTGCCGACGAGGTCGGGATCGATGTGCTGGTAGAGGTCCGGGTCGACCTTGATCGCGGAGGCGTGCAGGCCCGCCTTGTGCGCGAAGGCCGAGACGCCGACGTACGGCTGGTGGGTGGAGGGCGTGAGGTTGACGACCTCGGCGATGGCGTGGGAGATGCGGGTCATCTCGCGCAGGGAGCCCTCGGGCAGGACCTTCTTGCCGTACTTCAGTTCCAGGGCGGCGACGACGGGGAAGAGGTTGGCGTTGCCGACGCGCTCGCCGTAGCCGTTGGCGGTGCACTGGACGTGTGTGGCGCCCGCGTCCACAGCGGCGAGGGTGTTGGCGACGGCGCAGCCGGTGTCGTCCTGGGCGTGGATGCCGAGCCGGGCCCCCGTGTCGGCGAGTACGGTCGCCACGACGGCCTGGATCTGGGCCGGGAGCATGCCGCCGTTGGTGTCGCAGAGGATGACGACGTCCGCGCCCGCCTCGGACGCCGCCCGCACGACGGCCTTCGCGTACTCCGGGTTCGCCCGGTACCCGTCGAAGAAGTGCTCGCAGTCGACGAAGACGCGGCGGCCCTGCTCGCGGAGGTAGGAGACGGTGTCGCGGACCATGGCGACGTTCTCGTCCAGCGTCGTGCGCAGGGCGAGTTCGACGTGCCGGTCGTGGGACTTGGCGACCAGGGTGATCACGGGCGCACCGGACGCGACCAACGCCTTGACCTGCGGGTCCTCCGACGCCTTGGCCCCCGGGCGGCGGGTCGCGCCGAAGGCCACCAACTGGGCGTTGCGGAAGGTGATCTCCTGCCTCACGCGGGAGAAGAACTCGGTGTCGCGGGGGTTGGCACCGGGCCAGCCGCCCTCGATGAAGCCCACCCCGAAGTCGTCCAGATGACGGGCGATGGCCAGCTTGTCCGCGACGGTCAGGTTGATTCCCTCGCGCTGGGCGCCGTCGCGCAGCGTGGTGTCGAAGACGTGGAAGCCGTCGTCAAGGCTGTCTGCTGCACTGCCTGCGCTACTGCCCGCGCTGTCCGCGCTGCTGCCTGCGCTGTCTGCACTGCCTGCGGTCGTCATGCGTCTGACTCCTGTCGGGTCCTGGGCGTACTTCCCAGGCGGTTAATTCAACACAGTCGGAATGGCTTGCTCCACTTGCCTCCATCTTCGCGTGCGCCTCGCTCTCGGCCGGGGATGGGGCCGGAAAACGAAAAAACCCCTCGCGGGTGCGAGAGGTCTGCGCGCGGGTCTGGAGCTCGGTGGCCGCGCCGTACGGTCTTGTGGGTGTACGGGACGGTCACTGCGGACCGGCGCGCCTGCTGCCGATAATCATGGCGAACGAGGACACAGGGGCAGTCTGGCACACGGCCGCCCCCGTGTCTCACCTCGTCTCAGGATGCGGTCGGGGGCTCAGCCCGTGTGGCGCACGTAGACGTGGGTGCTGTCGTACGTGTCGCCCGGGACCAGGTCCGAGGAGTACGAGCCGAAGACGACCCGCGTGCCGTCGCCGCTGATCGCCGAGCCGTACGCACCGTCCTTGCTGGGCGCGCCCGCCGTGTTGGCACTGATCAGGCGGGTGGCGCCGGTCTTCAGGTCGCGCAGCTGGACGCGGCCGACGTAGCTGGTGTCACCGGCGGTGGAGGTGTTGAAGGCGAGGTACCGGCCGTCCGCGCTCAGCGCTCCGGCGGAGGTGTGGTCGGCCTTGGACGCGGCGTCGATGCGCCGCACCGCGTTGGTGGTCAGGTCGCGGATGTGCACGTTGTGCGCCTTGTTGGTGTCGCCGGGGGTGAGCCGGGAGTCCAGCGAGTGGAAGACGACATGGCGGCCGTCCGCGCTGAGCTGCGCGTCCTCGGACTGCCCGTCGGAGGTCGCCCCGGCGGGCGGCTTGTCCGCCTCGTACAGCTTCCCGGTCGGTACGTCGCGGACGTGGATGTCGCTCCAGTCGCCCTGCGCGGGGTGCGGGGAGAAGAACTGGTACGCGACCCGCTTGCCGTCGCCGCTGATCGACAGGGACTTCACCGCCCGCTGGACCTGCGCCGTCGACGGCGCGCTGACACGGACGGTCTTGCCGGTGGTGCGGTCGAGACGGTAGGCGCGGCTGTGCTGGTCGGGCTCGTACGAGTACTCCGAGCGCGCAGCCTGGAAGGCCGCGTACCGGCCGTCGGCGCTCAACTGCACCCCGGAGGAGGTGTCGTAGCCGGGGGCGACGGCGTCGTTGACGCGCTCGACGGCTCCGGTGCGGAGGTTCTTGACGTAGCCGTGGGTACGGCCGCCGGTGGCGCCGGGAGCGAGGTTCGCGGCGTCCGAGGAGAAGCCGATGTGGCTGCCGTCGGCGCTGATCGTCGGGTCCGTGGAGGGGCCGTCGGCCTGGGAGCCGTCGGCGCGGGTGGACACCCGCACGGTGGTGCCCTGGGTGAGGTCGCGCAGGAAGATGTCCGAGGCGTTGTTGGTGTCGCCGGGGACGAGGTTGGCGGCGGCGGACGCGAAGACGACGTACCGGCCGTCGCGGCTGATGGACAGGCCGGTCGCGCCCTGGTCGGCCTCGGCCCCGCCGGTGGCGACGCTGACCTTTTCGGTACGAGGACCGGGTGCGGGTGCGGCTGCGGTCGCGGACGGCAGGGTCAGAGCCGTCAAGGCGGCGACGAGAGCCGTGCCCAGTGTGGTGCGGGTGGCTGCGTGCATGGTGGAACTCCCCGTGTTGGTGCGGTGGTTGGCGGGCCGGGTGTGGCGGCCTGTCGGAAGAAAGGACGAGGGCTTCGGCGGCTTGGTTCACTCCTCCGGAAGAGACGGCACGGAAGGGCGTGGATTGGCATATGCCGGGCGAGGACGGGTCCGGCGGGGAGTTGTCCGGCTCGGACTGGAGCGAGGGATCGACGAGGGTCGCGCGGCCGGCCGGCAGGTCGCGGCGGAAGAGCCCGTTCAGGCCCTCGCCCGACCACGGAACTCGGCCTCCGCGCTGCGGCGTGCCAACGGGCCGGTAGGTTCGCCGTATGCGCGTACTGACGTGGAACCTGTGGTGGCGGTTCGGCCCGTGGGACGCCCGCCGGAAGGCCATCCTCGACGTGTTGCGGGAGCAGCGGCCGGACGTCGTCGCGCTCCAGGAGGTGTGGGCGAACGACGGGGAGAACCTGGCGGGCTGGCTGGCCGACGAACTGGGGCTCGGGCACTGGACGTACGCCCGGTTCAGCCGTCCCGAGCACTGGCAGCGGCGGGTGCCCGGGGACACGTCGGACATCGGCGTCGCCGTGCTCAGCCGGTGGCCGATCGGCGCGGAGGCGGTGCTTCCGCTCCCTGCGGACGGGGGTGCGGACAACGGCCGGGTGGCGCTGTACGCGCGTCTGGACACGCCCGGGGGGAACGTCCCGGTCTTCACCACCCACCTCAACTCGCCCCCGTACGACTCGGGTGTGCGGTGTGCGCAGGTGCGGGTGCTCGCGGAGTTCGTGGCGGAGAAGGGGTGGGGGGAGTCCTATCCGCCGGTGATCGCCGGGGACTTCAACGCATGGCCCGACTCGGACGAGATCCGGCTGCTCGGCGGGTACAAGACCGCCCCGCCCGTGCCCAAGCAGTGCTTCGTCGACGTGTGGGAGTACGCCGATCCGGCCGCCCCCTCGGCGACCTGGGACTCCTCGAACGCGTACCACACGCCCGGGCCGACGGTCCGGATCGACTACATCCACGTGGGGCGGCCCGGCGCTCGCGGGGAGGGCGAGGTGCTGGACGTGGCCCGCTTCGGGCACGGGGCGGTGGACGGGGTGTGGCCGTCGGACCACGCGGGGGTACGCGTCGACCTGAAGGAGGCGCCCGAGTGAGGCGCCCGAGTGAGGCGCCCGTCTGAGGCGTCCGCGTGACGGGTGATGTGCGGGTGCGTGGGCGGCGGGGCCGCCCGAGGCCCCGCCGCACCCGTACACCGGCTACGCCAGCTCGTGCATCCAGCCGTGCGTGTCGGCCGCCGACCCCGTCTGGATCTCCAGGAGGGCCTTGCGGAGGGCCATCGTGACCTTGCCGGGCTCGCCGTCCGCCGTCGTCCATTCGCCGGAGGCCGACTTCACGTGGCCGACGGGGGTGATGACCGCCGCCGTACCGCAGGCGAAGACCTCGGTGAGGGCACCGGACTCGGCGTCCGCGCGCCACTGGTCGGTGGAGACGCGGCCCTCGGACGAGGTGTAGCCCAGGTCGCCCGCGAGCTTCAGGAGGGTGTCGCGGGTGACGCCCGCGAGGAGGGAGCCAGTCAGTTCCGGGGTGACGATCACAGGCTTTTCATTGGACGCAGCGCCGTACACGAAGTACAGGTTCATGCCGCCCATCTCCTCGACCCACTTGTGGTCGAGCGCGTCCAGCCAGACGACCTGGTCGCAGCCCTTCTCGGCGGCCTCGGCCTGGGCGAGGAGCGAGGCGGCGTAGTTGCCGCCGGTCTTGGCGTAGCCCATGCCGCCGGGCACGGCGCGGACGTAGTTCTCCGAGAGCCAGACCGAGACCGGCTTGACGCCGCCCGGGAAGTAGGCGCCCGCCGGGGAGGCGATCACGATGAAGAGGTACTCGTTCGCGGGGCGGACGCCCAGGCCGACCTCGGTCGCGATCATGAAGGGGCGCAGGTAGAGGGACTCCTCGCCGCCGTGCGGCGGGACCCATGCCTCGTCCTGCTTGACGAGGGCGTCGCAGGCGGCGATGAAGGTCTCGACGGGGAGTTCCGGCATCGCGAGGCGGTGCGCGGAGGACTGGAAGCGCTTGGCGTTGGCCTCCGGACGGAAGGTGGCGACCGAGCCGTCGGGGCGGCGGTACGCCTTCAGGCCCTCGAAGATCTCCTGCGCGTAGTGCAGGGTCATGTTCGCCGGGTCGATGGACAGCGGGGCGTACGGCGTGAGCTGGGCGTCGTGCCAGCCGCGGCCCTCCGTCCAGCGGATGGTCACCATGTGGTCGGTGAAGTAGCGGCCGAACCCGGGATTGGCGAGGATCGCCTCGCGCTCCGCTGCGGAAAGCGGCGTGGAGGAGGGCTTGAGCTCGATCGTCGTGGGCGTCGTCATGAGTGCGTGTCCTTCACCGGTTGTCTGGGGAGGGCCGCGTCACGCCTTCCGTCTCCTGCACGTTCCCGTGACATGGAGGACGTCCGAGCTTCCTCTCCTACCGCGACCCTGCGTTCGATTATCGCGCGCGCAGGGGTAGGTACGAAATGGGGTCTTTGACGTGGGGTGCGGCCCAGGGGTCGATGGTCGCACCCGGGGCCGTGAAAGGAACAGCCGCCGGGTGTCGGGACCCGGCGGCTGTCACTGCGGAACGAGCGGAACTACCGGCGGGTCAGCCCGCTACCCGGGCGGCGAGCGCGTCGCCGATCTCGTCCGTGGTGCGGACGACGGATGCGGTGCGCTCGGTCAGGTCGGCGGAGACCGCCGCTTCGATGCGGGCGGCCTCGGGCTCGTAACCGAGGTGGCGCAGCAGGAGGGCGACGGAGAGGACCGTGGCCGTCGGGTCGGCCTTGCCCTGGCCCGCGATGTCGGGCGCGGAGCCGTGCACGGGCTCGAACATCGACGGGAACGCGCCCGTCGGGTTGATGTTTCCGGAGGCGGCCAGGCCGATTCCGCCGGAGACGGCGGCGGCGAGGTCGGTGAGGATGTCGCCGAAGAGGTTGTCGGTGACGATGACGTCGAAGCGTTCCGGCTGCGTCACGAAGAAGATCGTCGCGGCGTCGACGTGCAGGTAGTCCGTGGTGACGGACGGGTACTCGGCGGCGATGCGGTCGAAGGTGTTCTTCCACAGGTGGCCGGCGTAGACGAGCACGTTGTTCTTGTGCACGAGCGTGAGCTTCTTGCGGGGCCGGGCCGCCGCGCGCTCGAAGGCGTCGCGGACCACGCGCTCCACGCCGTACGCCGTGTTGAGGCTGACCTCGGTGGCCACCTCGGCGGGCGTGCCGGTGCGCAGGCTGCCGCCGTTGCCCGTGTACGGGCCCTCGGTGCCTTCGCGTACGACGACGAAGTCGATCTCCGGGTCACCGGCCAGCGGCGTCGAGGTGTTCGGGAACAGCTTCGAGGGGCGGAGGTTGATGTAGTGGTCGAACGCGAAGCGCAGCTTCAGGAGCAGACCGCGCTCCAGGACGCCGGACGGGACCGAGGGGTCGCCGATCGCGCCGAGGAGGATCGCGTCGTGCTGCTGGAGGGCGGCCATCTCCGCGTCGGGAAGGGTCTCCCCCGTGCGGTGCCAGCGCTGGGCGCCGAGGTCGTACTCCTTGGTCTCCAGCTTCACGTCCTGCGGGAGTACGGAGTTGAGGACCTTCAGGCCCTGGGCCACGACCTCCTGGCCGATGCCGTCACCGGGGATCACTGCGAGATTGATGCTGCGAGACATGTCCGGGACCCTACTCCGCGTCCCAGGGGATGACACGTCGTGTCCGCCATGTGGACGCGGAGGGGTCTCGTACGGACAGCGGGGCTCAGTGGCCGGTCTCGCCGCCGTTGTCGCGGCGGTCCAGCGCCCGCTGGAGGGCGGCGGCGGCCTGCTTGCGGTCGGCCGACTCGGTGGAGCGGGAGGCGTGGCGGACGCGGCGGGAGGTGCCGGAGTGCAGGGTGATCGAGGTCTCGGACATGAGGGATCGACTCCTTCAGAGGCATGTACGTGCACGAGGGGATTGCTGCATCTGTGAGGCGCCGGAATGAGGCGGGGAGCGGGTGCGGCAGGGGTTGCCTGCTTCGGGGCACCGGCCCGCGACCGCCATTCGCTGATGGAGCGAGACGTTCGGCTCCTACAACGCTAGGGCAGGT
Organism: Streptomyces sp. NBC_00237; assembly: GCF_026342435.1. Classification (NCBI taxonomy): domain Bacteria; kingdom Bacillati; phylum Actinomycetota; class Actinomycetes; order Kitasatosporales; family Streptomycetaceae; genus Streptomyces; species Streptomyces sp. NBC_00237. Next base: position 1,722,427 of record NZ_JAPEMT010000002.1, read on the forward strand.
TCGGGCAGCTGTCTCCACAATTACTCGGACTTCCTACTATCTGAGACGCGATCATGCGGAACCCCTTGCGGGGCTTGATGCGTCACCGGACACGTCGGCACCGAACACGCTCACCGCAGCGCTCAGCACGGGGAACTCAGGGGGACGAGGCGGGGGGTCACAGCACGTCCCCGTCCCGCCAGTCGAAGAAGAGCGTCGCCTGCGGGTCAGGCAGACTCCGCCCCACCCCGGCCCGCACATACGTCGTCCCCTCCTCCTCCGGCAACGGCACGACCCCCACCGGCCCCAACGCCGCCAGCCCCCCGGGCCACACCTGCCACCCCCGCCCCGCGTACAACGCGGCCCCCGCGTCCGACGCCGACAGCGCTCCGAAGACGTACGCCCCGTCGACGATCTCCTCCAGCGCCGCCATGATCCGGCTGCCCAGCCCCTCCCGCTGCCGGTCCGGTCGCACCGCGACCGCCTCGACGTACCCGATCCGCAGCGAGCGCTCGCGGTGCAGGACCCGGCGCGCCACGAGGCTGCCGTGGGCGAGGAGTTCCCCCTCCTCGTCAGTGATCAGGGCGTGCATGCCGCCGAGGGCGTGCTCCCAGTCCTCGTCGGCGAAGTCGCCGTCGAAGGCGGTGTCGAGGAGGGCGCGGATGCCGACGAGCTCGGCGGGGGTGAGGTGGGCGGTGTGGACGGTGCGCGGCATCCCGTACTCAGTCATGCGCAGCACTCTCTCAGGCCCCGGCCGTGACGGGTACTCAGTACGTTTCTGAGTAGCTGTGCCGTGTCGTACGGGCGTGCCCCGCAGGAAAGTTGGGGCCATGTCCTCGAAGACCTCTCCCCCCTCGCGGGGCGCCGGGCTGTACGCCCTGAAGCCCTGGTACGCGGCCCGGCTGTCCGGGATCCGTACCGCGCTGGCCCGACGCGGGGTGTCGCCCGACGCACTGACCGCGGCGGGAGTGGTGTGCGCGGCGGGCGCGGCGGCGGTACTCGCCCGGCTGCCCGCCCCGTACGCGGCGCTCCCGGTGGCCGTGCTGCTCGCGGCCCGGCTCGCCTTCGCGAACCTGGACGGGGCGCTGGCCCGCGACACGGGCCGCACCACCCGGCGCGGGGCGCTCGTCAACGAACTGGGCGACCGGGCAGCCGACTTGATCGTCCTCGCGGGCTTCCTGACCCTCGCCCCCCTCTGGCTGGTGGCGGTCGCGGCACTGGCCGCCACCCTCCCCTCCTGGATCTCCCTCGCGGGAGCGGCGGCGGGCGCGGAACGGCTGAACGGCGGCCCGGTCGGCAAGACGGAACGCTGCCTGCTGGTGGTCGTGGCGGCGGCCGTACCGGGCTGGGCCTTCGGGGTCCTGGCGGTCCTGGCGGCGGGCTCGGCCCTGACGGCCGTCATCCGCTGCGCACGCCTGTGGAGGTCGTTGTGAGCGCGCGGGTTCCGGTGCTGGTGGCGGGCGTCCTGACGGTGAGCGGGCTGGCCCTGGCACTCGTACCGTCCCGGGTACGCATGCGGGCCGAGCTCTGGAAGAGGTGGCGGACCTGGGCCCTGGCAGCTCCCCTGTACGTGGGGGCCCTGTGGCTGGGCGCCCCGGGCGCGATCGCCCTGGCGACGGGCCTGGGCCTGGTGGCAGTACTGGAGTACGGCCGCATGGCGTTCCCATGCCCCCGCCCCACCTCTCCGGAAGGGCCGACCGCACCACGGGCCCCCTTCCCCACCGACCTCCTCCCCCTGGTCGCAGCCTCCCTCGCCCTCCCCCTCCTCGCCCACCTCTCCCCCACCACCCTCGACCTCCGCACCGCCGCCCTCCTCCTCGTCGCCGCCGCCCTCCCGGCGATCCTGACCGGCGACGCCCGACACGGCTTCACCCGCACCGCCCGCACCGCCTTCGGAATGCTCTGGATCCCGCTCCCCCTGACCGGACTCGTCCTCCTCGGCCAGGACACCGCCCTGGCGGTCGGCCTCGCCGTCGCCCTCGGTGACGTCGGCGCGTGGTGCGGCGGCACCGCCCTCGGCAGGCACGGTCCGCTCGCCCGCCGCCTCTCGCCGATCTCCCCCAACAAGACCTGGGCCGGAGTCGCGGGCTGCGCGGCCGCGACCGCCGCCGCCCTGGCGGCAGTCGGCGCCTTCACCCCCGCCCTCTGGGCGGCGGTCCTCCTGGGCTGCCTCCTCGGCGACCTCCTCGAATCCATGGTCAAGCGCGAGTCCGGGGTGAAGGACGCGGGTTCCTGGCTCCCCGGCTTCGGCGGCCTGCTCGACCGCATCGACTCCCTGCTCCTGGCCCTGCTGCTCGCCATGGTGGTGACCCTGTAATGCGCATGCCCACACGCACGACCGCCCGTACGACCACCCGCCCGACCCTGTCCGCGAAGGACCTCACCGTTCCCGCCCCGCGCCGGGGCCCGGCCCTCCTGCGCCGCGCCCTGTGGTGGGGCGTCCTCACCCTCACCGGCGGTGTCGAGCGGCGCGGGCGGCTCCCCGAGGGCGGCTGCGTCGTCGTCGCGAACCACTCCTCGCACGCCGACACCGCCGCCCTGCTCGCCGCGCTCGACGCCCGGCACACCCCGGCGATCGGCGCGGCGGCCGACTACTGGTTCGCCTCCCCGTGGCGCAGCCGGATCTGCCGCCGCCTCGCGGCGGGCTTTCCCGTACGCCGCAAGGGCGGTGGCACGGACGACCTGCTCGCCATGAGCGACGACCTGCGGGCGGGCCGCGCGGTGGTCCTCTTCCCGGAGGGCACCCGCGCTCCCGGCGCGGCGGACAGCGAGGTCGGCTCCTTCCACCGGGGCGCCCTCCTCCTCGCCGAACACGCCCAGGTCCCCGTCGTTCCGGTCGGCATCGCGGGCACGAACCGCCTCCTGCCCAAGCACGGCAGGCTCCGCTCCGCCCTGGTCCGCATCCGGATCGGCGAGCCCCTCCCCGCCTCGGTCACCCCGGAGCAGGCCCGCGACGCGGTGGCCGCGCTCCATCGCCGTACGAACGAGGAATCCCTCCGGGACTCGGTCGTACGCCGCCGCGTCGCAGCGGTCGCCGCCTCCCGCCGGGGGCTCCCGATCGCTTTTCTCTGGGCGGGCGCTGAGGCCCTGAGCTGGCCGCTCATGCCCGAACTCCTCCTCGCGGTCGCCTGCGTCGCCGCTCCCCGCGCGGCCCTGAAGCTCTCCGTCACGGCGCTCGCGGGCAGCCTCGCCGGAAGCCTCCTCGCCCTCCAACTGGCTTCCTCCGGGACCCCCTTGCCCGCTCCGCTCACCACCGACCGCATGTACTCCACCGTCCGCACCCAACTCGCCGCCGAGGGCGCCGCGGCCGTCCGCCACCAGCCCTGGAACGGCATTCCCTTCAAGGTGTACGCGGCCGAGGCGGGCCGCGCGGACGTGCCCAGGGCCGACTGGCTGGTCGCCTCCGCGACGGCACGCGGCACCCGCACGCTCGCCGTGGGCCTGGGCTTCGCGGCCTTCGGGATGCTGATGCGGCGCTGGCGGAGGTTCTATCCGGGGTACCTGGTGCTGCTCGGGGCCGGTTTCACGGTCGGGCTCACCCTCATCGTGCTCGGCTGGAGCGGATAGCCCGGCCAGAGCGGGCAGAGCTGACAGAGCGGCCAGAGCTGACGAAGCTGAGGTGCACGGCGTGCAGATAGGCATCCGGAAGGTGGCTGCGCCACAACTTCACCGAGCGGTACGCGGGCCCGTCGGCCAGCGCCTCCCCCACCTCGTCCTGCGGGAAGCCGCACACGTCGACGCCGTCCAGGACGACGGGCACGGCGGCCGGTGCGAGCGGCGGGCCCACCCGTTCGAGGCACACGGTGGTCAGCCCGCCGACGTCCTCCCCGCCGACCAGCAGCTCCAGCCCCTCGTACGTGGCCCCGAACGACCACTCAAGCCCGCACACCCACGTCTCGCGCACGTCGCACAGCGTCGCGACGGCCCACTGGGCGGCCCGCTCCGACGTCCCGGAGAACAACTCCCCCGCGCCGCGCGGAAGGACCACTCCACGGTCCGGCAGAATCTCGAACACCTTCGCACCCTCGCACGGTCGGGGGCTCCGGAGCATCCGGAGATGCCCCCGCCCGTCATCACGTCAGCGCATCAGTACACGCTCACCCCGTACACCGACAGCGCCTCCTTCACCGGCTGATGGATGGCGGAGCCCGCCGTTCCGGTGCAGCCGGAGCTGCCCGAGTGGATGCCGAGCGCGACGCCGCCCGCGAAGTGCGCGCCGCCGCTGTCGCCCCCGGCCGAGCAGGCGGTCGTACGGACCATGCCGTAGACCGGTCCGTCCCCGTAGTTCACGGTGACGTTCACGGCGGTGACCTTGCCGCTCGTCAGCTTCGTCGTGGACCCGCTCTTCTGGAGCGACTGCCCGACCACGGCGTCGGCGGCCGACGAGATGTCCTGGGCGGAGCCGTTGTACTTGTTCACGGTGCCGCCGGGGCTGGAGCCGTCGGTGAAGCGGACGAGGCCGTAGTCGTTGGTGGGGAAGCTGGTGCCTTCGCGGGCGCCGACGACCGGCCCGCCGGAGGTGGCCGACCAACTGGCCGCCGCGTTGGTGCAGTGCCCGGCCGTGACGAAGTAGGTGGCCGTGCCCTTCTTGACGTTGAAGGCGGAGGAGCAGCGGTAGCCGCCCCCGTAGATGGCGTCACCGCCGATGATCTCCTTCTTCAGCACACCCGGTACCCGGGCGATCCGCACCGCACCGCCGAGCGAGTCGGCGACCTTCCGCAGCCGCGCCAGGTCCCGCGCGGAGACGGTCCGGTCTGCCTCGACCGCTATCTGGTTGGTACGGGGATCAAGCCCCCAGGACGTCCCGGCGATCTTCGCCCGCTCCTCCAGAACCGCTACGGCACCGGCGAGTCGAGCCGCACTCCGGGCCACGACCCGCGCGGTCCCCCCGGCCGCGCGCACCTTCGCGGCGGCGCGCTCACTGGTCACGGTGACGACCAGCCCACCGGTCTTCGCGTCGACGTACGTTCCGGCACTGTCGGCCCCCAACTCGCCCCTCAGCGCGGAGTCCTGGGCGTACAGCGAGGCCCCGGCGAGGGGCGTGGGGTCGGCGGCGGGCACGGGCGCGGCCCCGGCGGGAGCGGCGCCGAGGCCGAGCGAGGAGAGGAGGAAGAGGGTCGCGAGGGCTGCGGTACGTCTGGTGCGCATGGGGGATCTCCTTCTGGGATGAGGGAGGTACGCGTGCGCGGGCACCCGGGTCACGGATGCCCGTGGTGCCGTGGGGACACCAGCGATGAATTTGACATGCCCACCTCCAACCCGCAAGACCGCCTGCCCCCCCCTGCCCGCTCCACGGATCCCGCCGCAGGCGCCCCCGGGCCCGGGCACACCCCCGGGTCCGGGACTCTGACGCCGTCCCCGCACTCGTTTCCGTATCTCCACCGGGGGCACACGTCTGCCGACCGGCCACCGGGCCGACGAAGGACGAGGAGGCGACGGCGGATGAACGCCACGACAGCGACGGGAACCGCCCGCCGGGCCGCCCGCAGCGACACGGTGAAGCACGCGGCCCGCGCGGGGTTCGTCGCGCGCGGGCTGATCTACCTCCTGGTCGGCCTGCTCGCCCTGAACATCGCCTTCGGCGGCGGGGGCAGGTCCGCCGACCGGGGCGGGGCGCTGGCCGAGATAGCGGAGAAGCCCTTCGGGAAGTTCCTTCTCTGGGCGATGGGCGTCGCCCTGGTCGGCATGGCGCTGTGGCGGCTCTCCGAAGCGCTGTTCGGCGCGGCGGGCCCCGAAGGCCACAAGGCCAAGAAGCGGCTGCTGTCCGCCGCCCGCTTCGTCTTCTACGGCTTCGTCGCGTACTCCGTACTGGCCTTCGCGGCGGGCGACAGCGGCAGCGGCGGCGGCTCCAGCGACCAGCAGTCGCGGGACGTCACGGCGAAGGCGATGGAACTCCCGGCCGGTCAGTGGCTGGTCGGCGCGGGCGGGCTCGTGATCGTCGGCGCGGGCGTCTGGATCGGCGTACGGGCCGCGCTGCGCAAGTACCACAAGCACCTGAAGATGGGCCAAATGTCGCAGCGGGTACGGCAGTTGGTCGACATCACCGGCGTCGGCGGCGGCATCGCGCGCGGCGTGGTCTTCGCGGTGGCGGGTGGCTTCGCGGTCGCGGCAGCCGTGACGTACGACCCGGACAAGGCGAAGGGCATGGACGACACGATCCGCAGCTTCCGGGAGACCCCGGTGGGTCCGTGGCTGCTGGTGGTCCTGGCCGTCGGCCTGATGCTGTTCGGGGTGTTCTCGTTCGCGATGGCCCGCTGGCGCAAGCTATAGCCTTCCCTGAACGACGGGGGGGGACCGTGGGCGACGGCGCGATACGCGTGCGGCAGGCGCGACGGGTGGGAATCCGACGCAGGGTGCTGCTGCTCGCCGGGCTGTGGACGATACCCCCGGCACTGGTGCTGGGGCTCGGCTGCCTGGTGAACCCCGACCGGATCCCCGTCCACAACGCCGTCCTGGTCCCGGCGAGCCTGACCTTCGCCTGTAGCGGTTGGGCGTGGAAGGACTCCGCCCGCGTGCGCAAGCTGCTGACGGACGGGGAAAACCCGCTCATGGTCGTCCCGGTACGGAGCCCGGCGGCGTCCGGGCCCGGTCGCGCCCTGCGGGACGCCTTCGTCGTCCTCACTGAGCGCCGCCTCCTCCTGTACGGCCACGACCGTTTCCTCGACGTACCGACCCGTCTCCTGCACGAGGCGGACCGGGACACGGTCGCGTTCGGCCTGCGAGACGGCCGTGTCATCACCGTGCCCACGCCCACGGGCACGCTCGAACTGACCGCCCGCCCACGGCACTTGCCGCCACCGGACCGCCTGGCCGCCGTCCTCCACAAGCCCCCGCACCCGCCGCGCCCCTCGCGCCCGTAGCGACGGGGCGGGGCCCACGACCGGCGTCAGGTCGTGGGCCCCTCAGATCGCGGACGCGTCAGATCGCGGGCGCCTCAGATCGCGGATGCCTCAGATCGTCGACGCGTCGATCACGAAGCGGTAGCGCACGTCGCTGGCCAGGACCCGCTCGTACGCCTCGTTGATCCGGTCGGCGCCGATCAGTTCGATCTCCGCACCCAGGCCGTGCTCGGCGCAGAAGTCCAGCATGTCCTGGGTCTCGCGAATGCCGCCGATGCCGGAGCCTGCGAGGGTCTTGCGGCCCGCGATGACCGAGAAGAGGTTGAGCGAGACCGGCTCCTCGGGGGCGCCGACGTTCACCATGGCGCCGTCCGTGCGCAGGAGGCTCAGGTACTTGTCGAGCGGGAGCGGCGCGGAGACGGTCGAGACGATCAGGTCGAAGCTCGCCCTGAGCTGCTCGAAGGTCGCGGCGTCGCTGGTCGCGTAGTAGTGGTCGGCGCCCAGCTTCAGCCCGTCGTCCTTCTTGCGCAGGCTCTGCGAGAGCACGGTGACCTCGGCGCCCATCGCGTGCGCGATCTTGACGGCCATGTGGCCGAGACCGCCGAGGCCGACGACGGCGACCTTCTTGCCGGGGCCCGCGTTCCAGTGGGCCAGCGGGGAGTACGTGGTGATGCCCGCGCACAGCAGCGGCGCGGCGACGTCCAGGGAGAGGCCGTCGGGGATGCGGAGGGTGAACGCCTCGTCCACGACGATGTGGGTGGAGTAGCCGCCGTAGGTGGGCTCGCCGTTCTTGTCGAGGGCGTTGTACGTGCCGATGTTGCCCTGGAGGCAGTACTGCTCCAGGCCCGCCCGGCAGTTCTCGCACTCGCGGCAGGAGTCCACCATGCAGCCGACGCCCACCCGGTCGCCGACGGCGAACTTGGTGACGGCGGCACCGACCTCGGTGACGACACCGGCGATCTCGTGGCCCGGCACCATCGGGAAGATGCCCTCGCCCCAGCCGTCGCGCGCCTGGTGGATGTCCGAGTGGCAGATGCCCGCGTACTTGATGTCGATCAGTACGTCGGAGGGGCCCACGGGGCGGCGCGGAACGGTCGTCCGCTCCAGCGGAGCCTTGGCGGACGGTGCGGCGTAGGCGGAGACGGTCGTGGGGCTGGTGCTGGTGCTGGTCTGTGCGGTCATGGTGTCCACCGTGCCAGCCGTACCGGCATCTACCCAGGTCAGAGTCCTGCCTACGTCCAGTGGTCCTACTACTGGTGGGGACAGCCTCCTGGGCGTACGACCCTGGATACTGGAATTCATGGACGCCCGGCCGACACCCTCCCCAGCCCCAGAGCCCACCCCCGAGCCCGCCCCAGAGCCCGCCTCCGAGCCCGCCTCCGAGCCCGCCTCCAGGCCCCTCGACAGCCGCGCCGAACTCAGCGAGTTCCTGCGCACCCGCAGGGCCCGGCTCCAGCCCGAGGACGTCGGCCTGCCGAACTTCGGACGCCACCGCCGGGTGCCAGGACTGCGCCGCGAGGAGCTCGCCCAGCTCGCCGGGGTGTCCGTCGCGTACTACACGCGCCTCGAACAGGGCAACGGCCAGAACGTCTCGGGCGAGGTGCTCGACGCGATCGCCCGCGCCCTGCGCCTCACGGACGCCGAGCACTCCCATCTGATGCACCTGGCCAAGCCCAAGCAGCACAAGAAGAAGCGCCCGGCCCGCCGCCAGCACGCGCGCCCGGCCCTGCACCACCTGATGGACGCGATGGACGGCGTTCCCGCCTACGTGGTCGGCCGCCGCTCCGACATCCTCGCCTGGAACCGCATGGCCGCGGCCCTCTTCGGCGACTGGGCCGCGCTGCCCCCCGAGGAGCGGAACTGGGCGCGCATCTGCTTCCTCCACCCGGCGGCGCGCGACCTGTTCGTGGACTGGGAACAGAAGGCTTCCGACATGGTGAGTTACCTGCGGATGGACGCGGGCTGCTTCCCCAACGATCCGCTGCTCTCCGCCCTCGTCGGGGAACTCTCCGTGAAGAGCGAGGAGTTCCGCACCCTGTGGGCCCGGCACGACGTGCAGGAGAAGGGTCACGGCGTCAAGCGCATGCACCACCCCCTGGTCGGCGACCTGACCCTCTCGTACGAGACGCTGCGCCTGCCCGACGACCACGACCAGTCCCTCGTGACCTACCACGCGCCGCCGGACTCGGCTTCGGCCCAGGCCCTGCGGCTGCTCGCCAGCTGGGGCACGGACGCGACGCTCGCCGGTGCGGAGCGGTAGCGGGCGGCCAACCAGCGGCAGGCGGCGGACACGACACCGCCCCCGTCCGATGTGGGGTCGGACGGGGGCGGGGTTCAGGGGCTACCGAGGCGGCCCAGGGGCTCAGCCCTGGTGCGGGTAGCGGTAGTCGGTCGGCGGGACCAGGGTCTCCTTGATGGCGCGGGTGAGCGTCCAGCGCTGGAGGTTCTGGGGGGCACCGGCCTTGTCGTTCGTGCCGGAGGCGCGGCCTCCGCCGAACGGCTGCTGGCCGACGACGGCGCCCGTCGACTTGTCGTTGATGTAGAAGTTGCCCGCGGCGTAGCGCAGCTTCTCCATCGTGTGCGCGGCGGCGGCGCGGTCGTTGGAGATGACGGCACCGGTCAGCGCGTAGTCGGAGACCGACTCCATCTGCTCCAGCATCGCGTCGTACTGGTCGTCCTCGTAGACGTAGACGGCCAGGATCGGGCCGAAGTACTCGGTCGTGAAGACCTCGTTGGCCGGGTCCGTGCACGCGATGACGGTCGGGCGGACGAAGTAGCCGACCGAGTCGTCGTAGCTGCCGCCCGCGACGATGGTGCAGGTCGGGTCGGCGGCGGCGCGGTCGATCGCGGCCTTGTTCTTCGCGAAGGAGCGGGCGTCGATGACGGCGCCGATGAAGTTGTCGAGGTTGGTGACGTCACCCATGGTGATGGAGTCGACCTCGGCCGCGAACTCCTCCTTGAAGCCGTCGTTCCAGATGGAGGCCGGAACGTAGGCGCGGGAGGAGGCCGAGCACTTCTGGCCCTGGTACTCGAAGGAGCCGCGGGTCAGTGCCGTCTTCAGGACGGCGCGGTCGGCGCTGGGGTGCGCGACGACGAAGTCCTTGCCGCCCGTCTCGCCGACGAGGCGCGGGTACGTGCGGTACTTCGCGATGTTCTCGCCGACCGTCTTCCACAGGTACTGGAAGGTCGGGGTGGAGCCGGTGAAGTGGATGCCGGCCAGGTCGCGGTGGTTCAGCGCGATCTCGGAGACGGCGATGCCGTCACCGGTGACCAGGTTGATGACGCCCTTGGGCAGACCGGCCTCTTCGAGGAGCTGCATGAGCAGCACGGCGGCGTGCGTCTGCGTCGGGGACGGCTTCCACACGACCACGTTGCCCATCAGGGCCGGGGCGGTCGGCAGGTTGCCCGCGATGGCCGTGAAGTTGAACGGCGTGATCGCGTAGACGAAGCCTTCGAGCGGGCGGTGGTCCATGCGGTTCCACACGCCGGGCGCGTTCGCCGGGGGCTGCTCGGACAGGATGTCGCGGGCGTACTTGACGTTGAAGCGCCAGAAGTCGACGAGCTCGCACGGGGTGTCGATCTCGGCCTGCTGGGCGGTCTTGGACTGGCCGAGCATGGTGGAGGCGGCCAGCGTCTCGCGCCACGGGCCGCTCAGCAGCTCGGCGGCGCGCAGGATGATCGCGGCGCGGTCGTCGAAGGCCATCGCACGCCACGCCGGGGCGGCGGCCAGGGCGGCGTCGATCGCGTCCTGGGCGTCCTGGGTGGTGGCGTTGGCGTAGGTGCCGAGGACCTTGGCGTGGTTGTGCGGCTGTACGACGTCGAAGCGCTCGCCGCCGCCCATCCGCTTCTCGCCGTTGATCGTCATCGGGAGGTCGATGGGGTTCTCGGCCAGCTCCTTGAGCTTGGCTTCGAGGCGGGCGCGCTCCGGCGAACCGGGGGCGTAGGAGTGCACCGGCTCGTTGACCGGGGCGGGGACCTGGGTCACTGCGTCCATGTGTTCCTTGGCTCCTTGCGTCGAGTTGCGTGTCGTCGGGTTGCGTGTCGTCGAGGGGGATCCGTGGGGGGATCAGTTCTTGGTGACGGGCGTCAGTTCTTGGTGATGATGGAGCGCCCGAAGAAGAGCAGGTTCGCGGGCTTCTCGGCGAGGCGGCGCATGAAGTAGCCGTACCAGTCGGTGCCGTACGCCGTGTACACGCGCATCCGGTGGCCCTCGGCGGCCAGGCGCACGTGCTCCTCGCTGCGGATGCCGTACAGCATCTGGAACTCGTACTCGTCCAGCTTGCGCCCGGCGCGGCGGCCCAGCTCCTGCGCGATGGCGATCAGGCGCGGGTCGTGGGACCCGATCATCGGGTAGCCGTCGCCCTCCATGAGGATCTTCGTGATCCGGACGTACGCCTTGTCGATCTCGGCCTTGTCCTGGTACGCGACGGAGGCGGGCTCCTTGTAGGCGCCCTTCACGATGCGCACGCGGCTGCCCGCGGCGGCCAGTCGGCGGGCGTCGTCCTCGGTGCGGAAGAGGTACGCCTGGATGACGCAGCCGGTCTGCGGGAAGTCCTTCCGCAGCTCCTCGTGGATGGCGAACATCGAGTCGAGGGTGGTGTGGTCCTCGGCGTCCAGGGTGACCGTGGTGCCGATCGCGGCGGCGGCCTCGACGACGGGGCGTACGTTCGCGAGGGCGAGCTCGTGTCCGCCCTCCAGCGCCTGCCCGAACATGGACAGCTTCACGGACATCTCGGCGCGGGTGCCCAGGCCCAGGTCCTTGAGGTGCGCGATCAGGTCGAGGTACGCGTCGCGGGCGGCGTACGCCTGCTCGCGCGTCGTGATGTCCTCGCCGACGACGTCGAGGGTGACTTCCAGGCCCTTGTCGGTGGCTTCGACGACGATCGGCACGACGTGCTCGACGGTCTCACCGGCGATGAACCGGTCCACGACCTGTTTGGTGCCCGGGGCAGCCGAGACGAAACGGCGCATCTGGTCGCTGCGCGATGCGGCGAGGATCACGGGACCCAGCACGGGGCACCTCCACGAATAAGTGTCGAAGGGGCCGTCTACCAGGTCTTTTGTGACAGAACTGGGACGGCACGGATAACCACGGTGAAATCTAGGTATCGCGCTGAGCCTGGACTACCGACAGCTGTCACGCATCCGGACGCCACGCCTCATACAGATGTCTGAAGAAGCCTTTCGGCGGTGCGAGAATGGGAGGCGTGAATGCCGATTACCAGGATCTGGTCGACGAAATCTCCGCGCTCCTCGGCGCTCCCGCGACCCTTGAGGACCGGGATTTCCGGCTGATCGCCTTCGGTGCGCACGACAGCGAGGACGCGGGCGCGATGGACCCGGTCCGCACCCGCTCGATCCTGACCCGGCGTTCCACGACGGAGGTCCGCGCCTGGTTCGAACGCTTCGGCATCGCCCAGGCCGCCGCCCCCGTCCGCATCCCGGCGGACCCCGCCGCGGGTGTGCTGCGCGGCCGTCTGTGTCTTCCGGTACGTCACCGGGGCACGGTCTACGGGTACGTCTGGCTGCTCGCGGCCGACTCCGACGCCGGGGCGGCCCCCTCCCTCCCCGACAGCGCCCTCGACGCGGCGATGGCGGTGTGCGGCCGGATCGGCACCCAGCTCGCGGACGAGGCCAGGGCCCGCGCGGACCTCGGCCCGCACCTGAACACCCTCCTGACCTCGGACTCCGACGGCCGCCGCGCCACGGCGCTGGCCACCCTGTCGGCCCCGCTGGGCACGGGCGGTCCGTACGGGCTGCTGTGCGTGGCCCCGTGGACGGGCGCGGTCCCCGGCGTGCGCACGGTGCCGGGCGCGTCGGTCCTGACCCTGGTCCCGGTGCCCGGCGCTTCGGGCCCGCGCCTCGCCGCCCTGGTCCGGCTGAGCGCGGGCGCGGACCTGGGCCCGGCGCACGGGGCGGCGAAGGCGCTGCTGGGAACGACAACGGGGGCCACGGCGGGAGCCACAGCGGGGCCGACCGTGGGGACAGCCGTGGGGACGGCTGCCTCCGTCGGCCTCAGCACCCCCGTCCGCGACCTCGCCGACCTGCCCGCCGCCTGGCGCGAGGCGTCCGCCGCCGCCCGGGCCGCGCTGGCCCGCCCGCACCTCGGCCCGGTCGCGGAGTGGTCGGCGATCGGCCCGTACCGGCTGCTCGCCGCCCTGCCCGACAGCGGCCCGGGGCACCCGGTGGACCCCGCCGTGAGCCCCCTCCTCGCTCCCGCGCACGCCGAACTCGCCCGCACCGCCGAGGTGTTCCTCGACTGCGCCGGACAGGCGGGCCGCACCGCGACCGCCCTCAACATCCACCGGCAGACCCTCTACTACCGGCTCTCCCGCGTCGAGCAGCTCACCGGGCTCGACCTGCACGAGGGCGAGGACCGGCTGCTGCTGCACATGTCGCTGAAGGCGGCCAAGCTGTAGGTACGCGGTCCGACTTGCTCCCTCTCGTACGGGAGCAAGTCAGCCCCCGCCCTCCTCCAGCTCCTCGATGGGACGGTCGGCGACCACGGCGGTCAGGAAGAAGGGGCGGTCGCCGTCGATCTGGTTGACGGAGATCCCGACCCAGCGGTCCGCGTCACCGCCCGGCGCGCGTACGGGGCCCCAGACGTGCAGGGTCCCCAGCGCGTCCATGCCGCGCAGTTCCTCGTAGAGCGGCGGCAGGTCCGGGTCGCCCTCCGACCACATGACCGCCACGTAGGTACCGACGTCGCGGTGGGCTCCCCAGCGGGCGTCCAACCGCTTCAGCAGCTCGTCGCCGTGTCCGTACGCGAGGTCCTGCGCGGCTTGCCACTTGGCCTCGTAGACGCCCAACAGGTCGTGCCCTGACCAGAGTTCGGTGATGGCGTACCCCTCGCCGCGCACGGAGAGCGCCGCACCGGTGTACGGCTCGATCTCGTACTCGGGCGGCCCGCCCGCCGGAACCGGCCCGGCCAGCAGGGCGTCGACCCCGGCGAGAGCCCGGTCGAGGTCGAAGGGGGCGCCTTCGGGTGGGGTCACAGCATGCTCCGGTCCATGGGTTCCGGAAGGGGGCGCAGCGCGCCCGCTTCGCGCAGCCGCAGATGGGCGGCGAGTACGGCGTCGTGGTCGTCCGGCGCACCGAGGTCCAACAGCACGCCACCGGTGGACAGTTGCCTGCGTACGGCTTTGAGGTCTTCGGGGACGAGGGCGGCGCGCGCCGGGGAGAGGTAGGTCAGCCAGCCCGTGGCGGGGTCGCCGGTCTCGTAGTCGGCGCGCTCCTCCAGAAGGTCGAAGACGTCGTCGTCGATGACGTTCCCGGTGTCGGGGTTCCACAACTCGGCGATCCCAGCGAGCAGTTCGGCCTCCGGGACGGGGGCGTCGTCCGGCGATCTGAGGGTGACGACCAACGAGTTGGACAAGTACTCACTCACCTCACCCCCCACCCCGTGCAGGTCCGCCTTCCAGCCGGACGGGCCCACGAGCACGAGGAACAGCAGGCCGCTGCTGTCCGACTCCTCCTGGAGCGCCCCGGCCAGGGACTCCCGGTCGGCGGTCAGGGGGGTGCTGGTGTCGTCGACGATCCGGTTCCAGGTCCAGGGGCCCCGGGAGTCCGGTGGCCTCAAGTGCGGGAGGAGGGCGGCGATCCGGTCCAGCGTGGCTTCCCAGCGCTCCGCCAGGTCTCCGACGGATTGGGGGCGGGGGCCCCAGAAGGCTCTGACGACTCGTCGCATCTGTCTCTCGCTCCCGTTCTCGTGGTCCGTCCGGCCCGCGGAGGCGCGGGCCGGACGGGTCTTCGTTCTCGCTGGCCAAGGTAGCCGGGTCAGTCGAACGCGCCGGGCTTCCGGGCACTCTCGGTCCGGTCCTGTCCGGTGTGGCGAACCTTGATCCGCTTCAGCCCGGCGCCCCGGAACTCCCTCGCCGCCGCCTTGGCCACGTCCGCATTGGAGAAGTGCCACTCCACAATGCGCCCGCCCGCCGCCTTCTCCTGTTCCTTCGCCTCCTTGATGAACTTGGCCCTCCCCGAGTCGGTGAGCCTGCCCTTCTCCGTCGCGGACAGATAGCTGTCGTAGCCGTTCTTGGCCTCCAGGAAGGTCTGCCGCGAGGAGTCCCAACCGTCGTACTCCACCGCCTTCTTGCCCTTGTCGGGGTGCGGAACGACGTACTCGTGCCCCCGGGTCTTGCCGGTCACCTGTTCCTGATAGCGGAGCCAGGACTCGTTGGGCCAGACGGGGGCGGGATTGCGGTCGCGTCCCGCCCAGTAGCCGTCGCCCTTGTCGGCGTCGCCGAGCTTCGGGGTGTCGAGGTCCTTGGCCCAGTCCGGCTTCTCGTAGTTACGGGGGTCCTTGGTGTCGCCGCGCACCGGGTCGGGGTACGGCTTCTTCTCCTTGAGCGCCTTCGCCGCACGCGCCGGTTCCTCCGCGCGCTTCTTGGCCACCCAGGCGGCCCGCTCCTGCTGGCGGGCCTCCTGCGCCTGCTTCTTGGCTTGCGTGTCGCAGCCGTCGTCCGCGAGGTAGCGCACGCGGGGCGCGGCTCCGGCCGCGATCAGTCCCGTACCGGAGCCGGGGACGCCTCCTGAACCGGGGCCACGCGCGATGGGACAGCCCGTCTTCCGGGCCCGCTCCTCCGCCTTGTCCGCCGCCTCGTCCGCCTCCTTGGCGGCCTTGCGCGCCCCCTCGACGTCACCCGCGTCGGCGGCCTTGCGGGCCCGCTTGGCGGCGGCGCCCGCGTCCCCGGCGGCTTCCGCGGCCTCGGCGACGCTCTTGGCGGCCTTGCCCAGGTGGGAGAACTTCCCGACGACCTTGGCGACGTCGTAGCCGGGGATGAAGAGGGAGCCGATGTTCCAGGCGACGTCGGTGACGGCGCGGGTCTTCTCACCGTTGTTCCAGCGCTCGCGGACCTCGTCGCCGACGAAGAGGTCGTCGGCGACCTTGACCCCGGTGTTCCAGCTGGCCTTGCCCCAGTCGCCCAGGGCCCCCCAGTAGTCGCCGTCCGCCCACTTGTCGGCGGCGCCCTGGGAGTCGTCCATCCAGGTGGAGCCGAGCTGCTTGCCGTACTCGCCGATGCCTTCCCAGGTCTCGCCCTTGAAGAGGTCGACGAATCCGGTGACGTCCCCCCAGATCCCGTCGACGACGACGCCCTGAAAAACCTGACCGACCCTGTCGCCCGCACACCCGAACCACCCCCACCCGGAACAGTCCTCCTCCTTCTCTCCCTCCCCCTCCCCCTCTCCCCCCGGCTGCTTGTCGTCGACCTGCTGCTGGGGGTCGTCGGGGTCGCTCTCCGGTACGTCGTACTGGGCTTCGGGCTCCTGCTCCTCGCCCTGCCCGTCGAGGCCGTCGACGGCGGACACGTCCTCGTCGACCGCAGGACCACCCGTGCCACCCCCGGGACCCCCAGTACCCCCAGCGCCACCGGGACCACCAGGACCACCAGGACCACCAGGACCACCGGGACCACCGTCAGGCCCTCCCGTACCGCCCGAAGCTCCACCCGCACCCCCGGCGCCGCCACCCCCGGTGCCGCCGCCCCCGCCATCGGCACCCCCACCGTCCGTGCCGCCAACCACCGTGTCTCCGACGCCCGTTGGCGGCTGGGCCTGCGGCTGACCGGTGCCGTCACCCCCGCCTGCACCTCCCTCCCCACCCCCACCCCCACCGCAGTCCGTACCGCTCGTGATCGTGCAGACAGCCGTACGGATGCCGTCCACGATCTGCGCGCCGAAGCCGGACAGGGTGAGGGCGAGCACGATGCCCGCGATGATGACGACCAGGCCCGCGTACTCGGCCGTGGACTGCCCCCGGTCCCGTCGCCAGGTGATCATCCGGGAGAGCGAGAAGCGCCGCCCCCCGCGGGGACGTAACTCCTTGTCCGGGCGGACGAACCACGCCCGGCTCGCTGGCCTCGTCAGAAACCACAGCACCAGTAGCGGCACCACCACCTGCGTGAACCCACGCCCCGACCCGCCCCCGATGTTGCCGATCCCTCCGGCGATCACCCACGCCTGTACGCCGATCAGCCCGGCCCACACCCGCCGCCCACCCGTACGCACTCGGCCGACGAGCAGCAGCCCCGCCACCCCGGGCGCGGCCCCGTACAGCACCAGCCCGAGCAGCGGGGCGAAGGGGCCGTCCGCCGCCAGCCCTGACCCGAGCAGCCCGAAACCGCCCAACAGGGTCAGTACGAAGAGGAGTTGGACCAGCGCCCGCGCGGCCGCCAGCGGAAAGGGCAGCGGAGGCCGAGGCCCGGAACGTACGGGAACCGGTCCCGCAGGTATGCCGTCGACCGCAGACATGCACCACCCCAACCGCCGTTCCCCGCAAGCGGAGTGCCGTGCGGAGGAGACGGCAAACGCTAGGACGCACCGGCCGGGCCGTCATGGGCCCCAGGACCCCACTCCGGACCCACCGGCGGGGCTGTATCACTCTGCGGCTCCGCCGCGCGGGCGCTCCCGGCTCCGCTGGGGCCGGGCGGGACGTGCCCCTTTAGGGGCGCGGGGCGCTCCCGGCTCCGCTGGGGCTTGCGTGGACGTGCCCCTTTAGGGGCGCGGGGCTGTGTCACTGTGCGGCTCCGCCGCGCGGGGCGCTCCCTGCTTCGCCGGGGCTTGCGTGAACGTGCCCCTTTAGGGGCGCGGGGAACTGCGCGCCCAGCCCCCACGCACCCGCACGTCTCCGGGACAGCCGCGCGGCGAGCGCTTTAGGTGAAGGGGCGGGGAGGGGCAGCCCGCCGCAGGCGCACCCGGGTGCGGCGCACGCATCGGGCGGGGTAACGGCGGGCGGCTCCGGGGTGGGCCCGGAGCGGAGGGGGCCGCCCCCTTGCCCGCCCGTTCCGCCCCCGGGGGGCGGCCCCGCCGCCCAAGGAGGCTAGGCGGAAGCGGAGCCCGGAGGGGACGAGGCAGGGCGGAGCCCAAGGAGGTGAGGCGGGCGGAGCCCACGGGAGGCCAGGCAGAAGCAGAGCCCAAGAGGGCCAGGCGAGGCGGAGCCCGAAGGAGGTCAAGCGGGGCGACACCCAAGGGGGCCGGGCGGGGCGGAGTCCGAGAGGGGGAGGTGGGGTGGGCGGGGCCCGGGAGATCCGGCCCTCAGCCCGCCGCAGGCCCCCGCTCCATCAGAACCCGCAACCCCTCCGTCAGATCCCCCGCCGACGGCGCCGTCTCCGGATCCGTCATCCACTGGATCATCACGCCCGCCATCAGCGCCTGCGTCAGCGTCCCCGCCACCCGCGCCCTCTCCGGATCGGCCTCCTGGTCCATCCCCAGGAAGGCTTCGGCCACCCCCAGCCGCCCCTCCTCCTGCGGTCCCTTGATCGCCTCGCGCAGCGCCTCGTCGTGCTCCAGCCTGGTCACGACCTCCAGCTGGAGCTTCCACACCTTGCGGCTCATCTCGAAGGAGTCGATGAACCGCCCCCAGACGGTCTCGAAGCGCTCGTACGGATCGGCGGGCAGCAGCGCCGCCCCCTCCCGCGTCGCCGGGCCGACCGCGTTCCCCCACTCCTCGGTCAGCGTCAGGAACGCCTGGTTGAGCAGGGCCTCCTTGGAGCCGTAGTGGTAGCCGATGGAGGCGAGGTTGGTGCCGGACGCCGCGACGATGTCACGGGCGGTGGTCCGGGCGTACCCCTTCTCCAGCAGACACTGCTTGGCGCCTTCGAGCAGATCCTCACGATGTCCCATAAACGCAGCGTACCCCCGACCTAGACACTCGTGTAAGACACACGTCTAGATCAGGGGTACGCAAGGGTACGCAGGGGTACGAACGCACGGAGGTACGCGCGGAACAACCGCCGTACTAGTACTAGTCGGCCAGATTGACCGAACGGGCCGAAGCCGCCCCGATCTCCTCCGCCAGCTCCGTCAGCACGCTCTGCGGCACCGTGTCGTCGACGGTGAGCACCGCGAGGGCCTCGCCACCGGCGTCGGCACGGGCGACCTGCATGCCCGCGATGTTCAGGCCCGCCTCGCCGAGCACGCGGCCCACCGTGCCGACGACGCCCGGACGGTCCTGGTAGCGCAGGACGACCATGTGGTCGGCGAGCGCCAGGTCCACGTCGTAGTCACCGATGGCGACGATCTTCTTGAGGTTCTTCGGACCGGCCAGCGTGCCGGAGACCGAAACCTCCTCCCCACCGGTCAGGGTGCCCCGCACGGTCACCACGTTCCGGTGCTCACTCGACTCGGACGACGTCGTGAGCCGAACCTCGACCCCCCGCTCCTGCGCGAACAGCGGAGCATTGACGTACGAGACGGTCTCGTCGACGACGTCCTCGAACACGCCCTTGAGCGCGGACAGTTCGAGCACCTTCACATCGTGCTGGGTGATCTCGCCGTACACCTCGACGTCGAGCCGCGCCGCGACCTCACCGGCCAGCGCCGTGAAGATCCGCCCGAGCTTCTCCGCCAGCGGCAGCCCCGGCCGCACGTCCTCCGCGATCACGCCGCCCTGCACGTTGACCGCATCCGGCACCAGCTCGCCCGCCAGCGCGAGGCGCACCGACTTGGCGACCGCGATACCGGCCTTCTCCTGCGCCTCGTCCGTCGAGGCGCCGAGGTGCGGCGTGCAGACGACCTGGTCGAGCTCGAAGAGCGGGGAGTCCGTGCAGGGCTCCTTCGCGTACACGTCCAGGCCCGCACCCGCGACGCGGCCCTCCTTGAGCGCCGAGTACAGCGCGGCCTCGTCGACGATGCCGCCACGGGCCGCGTTGACGATCCGCACCGAGGGCTTCACCTTGTTGAGCGCCTCGTCACCGATCAGCCCCAGCGTCTCCGGGGTCTTCGGCAGGTGCACCGTGATGAAGTCCGAAACCTCCAGCAGCTCGTCCAGCGTCAGGACCTTCACGCCCATCTGCGCAGCCCGCGCGGGCTGCACGTACGGGTCGTACGCGACGACCTTCATCCCGAAGGCGGACATCCGCTGGGCGACCAGCGCACCGATGCGCCCCAACCCGACGACGCCCAGCGTCTTCTCGGCCAGCTCCACGCCGCTGTACTTCGAGCGCTTCCACTCGCCGTTCTTCAGCGCGGAGTTGGCCTGCGGGATGTTGCGCGCGGTGGCCAGGATCAGGCCGCACGCGAGCTCGGCGGCGGTGACGATGTTGGAGGTCGGCGCGTTGACGACCATCACGCCCGACTTGGTGGCGGAGGAGACGTCGACGTTGTCGAGGCCGACTCCGGCGCGGGCGACGACCCGCAGTTTCTTCGCGGCGGCGATGGCCTCCGCGTCGACCTTGGTCGCCGACCGGACGAGGATCGCGTCCACGTCGGCGATGGCGGGCAGGAGTTCCGCGCGGTCGGCTCCGTTGCAGTGCCGGATCTCGAAGTCCGGCCCCAGGGCGTCGACAGTGGCGGGCGACAGCTCTTCAGCGATGAGTACGACAGGCTTGGCAGTGCTCACGTGAGTCCTCACTGGTCCTTTGCGGACGGCCGTCCCGACGGCCGCAGGCGGTGGAGGGGCTTGCCGCGTGGAAGACGCACGACGCTGTGGGCCTGACGCGTAGATGTGGTTGTCACCTTCTCTGCCGTGAACACGGGAGATACCGGTGACGTCATTCCGGTCGACACCCACCAACCGTGTCCCCGGGGTGAGCCGGTTCGTGCCTTGGCGGGCTTGCGGACTGACTCGTCCACCGTACCGTGACGCTGCGACGCTCAGCCCCGCAAACGTCAGTTGAAGTCTAGTGGTGCCGGGCGGGCGATTCTTCGCCCGTTCGGCAGGATCACTCGTCCGTGGCTGGACGTTGTGTCGAGTCCGTAGCCGCGGAAGGTGCGGACGATGTCGGGTCCGCAGTCGTGGAAGGTGCGGACGGTGGCGAGTCCACAACCATGGAAAGTGCGGACGGTGTCGGGTCCGCAGTCGTGGAAGGCGCGGATGCGGGAGAGGGGCCGCAGCTGTCGGGCTGCGGCCCCTCTCCCCCACGAGGCTTACGCCTCGTCGTCGTTCACCCAGCTCATGAGCTTGCGGAGCTCCTTGCCGGTGGTCTCCAGCAGGTGGTTCTCGTCAGCGGTCTTGTACTCGTTGTACTTCTTCAGACCGCCGTGGTACTCGTCCATCCACTGCTGCGCGAAGGTGCCGTCCTGGATCTCGCCCAGGACCTTCTTCATCTCCGCCTTGGTGTCGGCGGTGATGATGCGGGGGCCGGTGATGTAGTCGCCCCACTCGGCGGTCTCGGAGACCGACCAGCGCATCTTCTCCAGGCCGCCCTCGTACATCAGGTCGACGATGAGCTTCAGCTCGTGGAGGCACTCGAAGTAGGCGATCTCCGGCTGGTAACCGGCCTCGGTCAGGGTCTCGAAACCGGCCTTGACCAGGGCGGCCGTACCACCGCAGAGAACGGCCTGCTCACCGAACAGGTCGGTCTCGGTCTCCTCGGTGAAGGTCGTCTTGATGACGCCGGCGCGGGTGCCGCCGATGGCCTTCGCGTACGAGAGGGCCAGCTCGAAGCCCTTGCCCGTGGCGTCCTGCTCGACGGCCGCGATGCACGGAACGCCCCGGCCCTCCTCGTACTGGCGGCGGACCAGGTGGCCCGGGCCCTTCGGGGCGACCATGGCGACGTCGACACCGGCCGGCGGCTTGATGAAGCCGTAGCGGATGTTCAGGCCGTGGCCGAAGAAGAGGGCGTCGCCGTCCTTCAGGTTGTCCTTGACGGACTCCTCGTAGACCTGGGCCTGGATCGGGTCCGGGACGAGGATCATGATGACGTCGGCCTCGGCCGAAGCCTCGGCCGGGGTGACGACGCGCAGGCCCTGCTCCTCGGCCTTGGCCTTGGACTTGGAGCCCTCGTGCAGACCGACGCGCACGTCGACGCCCGAGTCGCGGAGCGACAGCGCGTGGGCGTGGCCCTGGCTGCCGTAACCGAGAACCGCGACCTTGCGGCCCTGGATGACGGAAAGGTCTGCGTCGGCGTCGTAGAACAGCTCGGCCACTGGAATTCTCCTTGTGTGCGGGTTGTGCGACCCACCGTACGGCGGGCGGAGGAAGGTAAGAACTCGGGTCTTGCTAAAGCGCCCTAGGGGCGCGGGGAACTGCGCGACCAGCCACGACGCACCCGCGGGTAACGTACGAACCCACCGCGCACCCCCCGGTCAGGCCGTGCGGTCGAGCGCGCGCAGCGAACGGTCCGTGATGGACCTGGCACCACGCCCTATGGCGATCGTCCCGGACTGCACGAGCTCCTTGATGCCGAACTGCTCCAGCATCTTCAGCATCGCTTCGAGCTTGTCGGCGCCGCCCGTGGCCTCGATGGTCACGGCGTCGGGCGACACGTCCACGGTCTTGGCGCGGAACAGCTGGACGATCTCGACGATCTGGGAGCGGGTCTCGTTGTCGGCGCGGACCTTCACCAGGACGAGCTCGCGCTGGATCGCAGCGGCGGGCTCCAGTTCGACGATCTTCAGTACGTTGACGAGCTTGTTGAGCTGCTTCGTCACCTGCTCCAGCGGCAGGGCCTCGATCACGTTCACCACGATGGTGATGCGCGAGATCTCGGGGTGTTCGGTGGTCCCCACGGCGAGCGAGTCGATGTTGAAGCCGCGCCGGGAGAAGAGGGCGGTGATGCGGGCGAGGACGCCGGGCTTGTTCTCCACCAGGACGGAGAGCGTGTGCTTGGACATGATTCTCTCTCTGCTCTTCTCTGGCTCTAGTCGTCTTCGTTGTCGCCGAAGTCGGGGCGGACGCCCCGGGCGGCCATGACCTCGTCGTTGGAGGTTCCGGCGGCGACCATCGGCCAGACCATGGCGTCCTCGTGGACGATGAAGTCGATGACGACCGGGCGGTCGTTGATGGCGTTGGCCTCCTCGATGCACTTGTCGAGGTCCTCGGGACGCTCGCAGCGGATCGCGTAGCAGCCCATCGCCTCGGACAGCTTCACGAAGTCGGGGACGCGGGTGCCCTTGGCCTCGTTGCCTTCGCAGTCCTGGCCGCTGTGCAGCACGGTGTTGGAGTAGCGCTGGTTGTAGAACAGCGTCTGCCACTGGCGGACCATGCCGAGGGCGCCGTTGTTGATGATGGCGACCTTGATCGGGATGTTGTTCAGGGCGCAGGTGGTGAGTTCCTGATTGGTCATCTGGAAGCAGCCGTCGCCGTCGATCGCCCAGACGGTGCGGTCCGGCATGCCGGCCTTCGCGCCCATCGCGGCGGGGACCGCGTAGCCCATCGTCCCGGCGCCGCCGGAGTTGAGCCAGGTCGCGGGCTGCTCGTACTGGATGAAGTGCGAGGCCCACATCTGGTGCTGGCCGACGCCCGCCGCGTAGATGGTGTCCGCGGGGGCGAGTTCGCCGATCCGCTGGATGACCTGCTGCGGCGACAGCGAACCGTCGTCGGGCTGGTCGTAGCCCAGCGGGTAGGTGTCCCGCCAGCGGCTGAGGTCCTTCCACCAGGCGGTGTAGTCGCCCTGGTTGCCCTCGGTGTACTCGGCCTGGACGGCCTGCACCAGGTCGGCGATGACCTCGCGGGCGTCGCCCACGATCGGGACGTCGGCGGCGCGGTTCTTGCCGATCTCGGCGGGGTCGATGTCGGCGTGGACGATCTTCGCGAAGGGCGCGAAGCTGTCCAGCTTGCCGGTGACGCGGTCGTCGAAGCGGGCGCCGAGGGCGACGATCAGGTCGGCCTTCTGGAGCGCGGTGACGGCGGTGACCGCACCGTGCATGCCCGGCATTCCGACGTGCAGCGGGTGACTGTCGGGGAAGGAGCCGAGCGCCATCAGCGTGGTGGTAACGGGCGCTCCGGTGAGCTCCGCGAGAACCCTCAGCTCGGCGGTGGCCCGCGCCTTGAGGACGCCTCCGCCGACGTACAGGACGGGCCGCTTGGCGGCGGTGATCAGCTTGGCGGCCTCGCGGATCTGCTTGGCGTGCGGCTTGGTGACGGGCCGGTAGCCGGGCAGGTCGTTGGTGGGCGGCCAGGAGAAGGTGGTCTGCGCCTGGAGCAGGTCCTTGGGGATGTCGACGAGGACGGGGCCCGGACGGCCGGTGGAGGCGATGTGGAAGGCTTCGGCGATGGCGCGCGGGATGTCGGCCGCGTCGGTGACCAGGAAGTTGTGCTTGGTGATCGGCATCGTGATGCCGCAGATGTCCGCCTCCTGGAAGGCGTCGGTGCCGATCGCCTTGGAGACGACCTGGCCGGTGATCGCCACCAGCGGCACCGAGTCCATCATCGCGTCGGCGATCGGGGTGACCAGGTTCGTCGCGCCGGGGCCGCTGGTCGCCATGCAGACGCCGACCTTGCCGGTGGCCTGGGCGTAACCGGTGGCCGCGTGGCCCGCGCCCTGCTCGTGCCGCACCAGCACGTGGCGGACCCGGGTGGAGTCCATCATCGGGTCGTAGGCCGGCAGGATCGTGCCGCCCGGAATGCCGAATACCGTGTCGGCCCCGACCTCTTCGAGCGCCCGGATGAGCGACTGCGCGCCCGTCACGTGCTCGATCGGGCTGGCGGGGGATCCGTGGTGACGGGGCCGGGGCTGCGGATGGTGGGCCCCGGTGGCCTGCTCGGTCATCGGCATTCTCTTCTCGAAGCTGAGGGTTTGAGCTGAGGGCTTTGCGTGGTTTTGCGGTGTGCCGGTGCAACAAAAAACCCCCCGTGCCGTCAGGCAAGCGAGGGGAGCGCGTCGGAGACAGACAAGCAGGTTCAGCGGTGAACCCTGCTTCAGCCGACGCGCTTTCCAAGTACGAGAATTCGGGTGCGCATGGCATTGACCCTCCCTCCGGCCCACTGGGTGTGTCAAGTGGGTGGGACGGACGTCTCAGTATTTGAGCGCAATGGCGGATGTGTGAACGAGTCGATTCCGGGTGCGCCCGCGAGACCCACGCCCGGCCCCCCGGCCAGCACGGGCAGCGCGCCGCCCTCGCCGCCCGGCACGGGGAAGTCCCCCCGAACGAGCGCACGCCGCAGCCGGTACTCGTCCAGCGGCCCGGAGAACGCCATTCCCTGCCCGTGCGTACAGCCCATCGCGCGCAGGGCCTGCACCTGCTCGGGCAGGTCGACCCCGTCCGCGACCGACTGCATGCCGAGGTCGGTGGCGATCCGCAGCAGCCCACTGGTGATCTTGTGCAGCCGGGCCGACTCCACCACTCCTTCGATGAGTCCCCGGTCGAGCTTCAGTACGTCGATGGGCAGCCGCCGCAGCGCGTTGATGGCCGCGTACCCGCTGCCGAAGCCGTCGAGGGCGACCCGCACCCCGAGGCGGCGCAGCGCGGACAGCCGGTGCTCCAGATCGTCGTACGAGACGCGGGGGTCGCTGTCGGAGATCTCGATGACCAGCGCCCCGGACGGCAGCCCGTGCCGGGTCAGCAGGGCCTCCACCGACCCGAGCGGCATGGACCGGTCCAGGAGGCGGCGGGCGGTGAGGCGGACGGTGACGGGCACGGGGTGCCCGGCCCGGTTGCGCTCGGCGGCCTGCTCGACGGACTCCTCCAGGAGCCAGCGCCCCAGCTCCGCCGTGCGGTCGCTGTCGTCGGCGACCCGCAGGAACTCGGCCGGGGTGAAGAGGATCCCCTGCGCGGAGCGCCAGCGGGCCTGGGCGGCGACGGCGGCGACCCGCCCCGTCGTCAGGTTCACCACGGGTTGGTGCAGCAGGGCGAACTCTCCGTCGTGCAGGGCGGTGCGCAGCCGGGTGGCCAGTTCCGTCCGCCGTACGACCTCGGCCTGCATCTGCGGTGCGTACAGCTCCACCCGGTCCTTGCCCGCCGCCTTCGCGCGGTACATGGCGAGGTCGGCGTTGCGCATCAGGTCGGTCGGGGTGATCCCGGGTTCGGCGAAGGCGACGCCGATGGAGGCGGCGACCCGGACATCGTTGCCGTCCACTTTGTACGGCTGCGAGAGGGTGAGCCTCAGCCGGTCGGCGATCTCGCGCACCTGGTACTCGCGGGCGGCCTGGTCGCGGGTGCCGTCACCGAGGATGAGGGCGGCGAACTCGTCGCCGCCGAGGCGGGCGGCGGTGTCTCCCATCCTGACCGAGTCCTGGAGGCGGCGGGCGGCCTGGATGAGCAGTTCGTCGCCCGCCTGATGACCCAAGCGGTCGTTCACCGCCTTGAAGCCGTCCAGGTCGATGAAGAGGACGGCGGTGCCGATGTCGGTGGTTCGCCGCCCGGCGAGCGCCTGGCGCACCCGTTGGGTGAACAGGGCCCGGTTGGGCAGGTCGGTGAGCGGGTCGTGTTCGGCGTTGTGCTGCAACTGTGCCTGGAGACGGACCCGTTCGGTGACGTCCCGGCTGTTGAAGATGAGGCCGCCCTGGTGGCGGTTGACGGTGGACTCGACGTTGAGCCAGTCCCCCGTCCCGGATTTGAAACGGCATTCGATGCGGGTGGTCGGCTCCTCCATCGGGGACGCGGCGAGGAAGCGCCGCACCTCGTGCACGACAGAACCCAGGTCGGCGGGGTGGATGATCGAGGCCAGCTCCGAGCCGACCAGCTCCTCCGCGTCCCGCCCGTAGACCCCGGAGGCGGCCGGGCTGACGTACCGCAGTATCCCGGTCGGTGCGGCGATCATGATGACGTCGCTGGATCCCTGCACCAGCGACCTGAAGTGGTTCTCCTTCTGGGCCAGTTCCTGGGTGAGGGAGATGTTGTCGACGAGCATGATGCCCTGGCGCACGACCAGGGCCAGCACGACCGTGCACCCGGTGAACAGGACCAGCCGGTCGAACTTGTGGCCGTTCATGACGTTGTAGAGGATGCCGACCACGCAGACGGCGGCGGCGAGGTACGGGGTGAGGGCGGCCAGCGATCCCGCGATGGGCCGGCTCGACCCGACCCGCAGCACGGCCCGCCCCTGCGGTCCGGTGCGGGAGACGGCCTGCTGCGGTCCGCCCCGGGGCTGTTGGTGCGTGCTCCGCTGCGCGGTCCAGCTCCCGCCCCACGGCGCGTACGCCAGCAGCAGGGAACCCGCGAACCAGCCCGCGTCCAGGATCTGCCCGGAGTGGTATTCCTCGCGCAGCAGCGGCGAGGTGAACAGGGCGTCGCACAGGACGGTCGTGGCGAAGGCCGCGATCGCGGTGTTGACCGCGCCCCGGTTGGCCGACGAGCGCCGGAAGTGCAGGGCCATCACCATGCTCACGAGGATGATGTCGAGGAACGGATACGCGAGCGTGAGCGCGGACTGGGCGACGTTGGCGCCCTTGAAGTTGGCGGGGTGGGCCAGCGCCAGGCTCCAGCAGAGCGTGAGCAGCGAGCCCGCGATCAGCCAGGCGTCCAGCGCCAGGCACACCCAACCGGCCCGGGTGACGGGCCTCTTGGCGAGGAGCAGCAGACCGATGATGGCGGGCGGCCCGAAACAGAGGAAGAAGAGGTTGGCAAGCGAAAGGGCCGGTACGGGGTCCCTCAGCACCACCTCGTACCAGCCCCAGACCGCGTTCCCGCAAGCCGCCATCAAGGAGGAGGCGGAGAACAGCAGCCAGGCGGGCCTGAAGCGACTCTCCCGGGTCCGCGCATAGAGGTAACAGGAGACGGCGGCGACGAGAGCGGCGACGGCGAGACCGAAGTCACCCATGATGTGAGCGAGTTGCTTCGACCCCCAGCCGAGGAAGGACCCTGCGGCATACCCTCCGCAGAGGAGGGCGAGCACGAGCTGGGGCACCATCCCCGATCCGCTGCGACCGGTGGTCGGGCGCTGGGCCAGCACGGCCCCCGGGGCACTCACCGGGCCTCCTTGCACGGCGGTTTCGGGTGACCTGCGGCCCGGCACGCGCGCCTCGGGCGGCCGGTCCCGTGCGGCGGCCCGCTCCGGAGCCCCGGGCGAGCGGGGCGCTGCCGGTGATTCTGTTGGCCCCACCGCGTCGGATCGTCTCTCCATTGGCAGTGCATCGCCCGTCGCCCCCCTTGCCGTGTCCGTCGTGCTCCCCAGCGCCGTGGGAGTGGTGCATGGCGCAGCCCCTAGGTCGGGACGATACACCAGCCCGGTCACACAGGGACATACTTCCTCTACTCTGCGTAACTACCAGCGGGATTACGGGAACTGGTTGCGGTTGTCCGATTCCGGAGCGTGTTCGTGAGCGGACTTTTCGGGCGTCGCCCGCTCTCCTCGGGAAACGGCTCAGCCACCGCTCCCGATCACGTTGTCGAGGGGCTCCCCGGCGACGAACCGGCTCACCTGCCGGGCCATCAGCCGCTTGGCGCGGGGCAGGAAGGCGGAGGAACTGCCCCCGACGTGCGGGCTGATCAGAACGTTCGGGGCGTGCCACAGGGGATGCCCGGCGGGGAGCGGCTCCGGGTCCGTGACGTCGAGCGCGGCACGCAGCCGCCCCGAGCCGACCTCGGCGAGCAGCGCCTTCGTGTCGACGACCCGTCCCCGCGCCACATTCACCAGCAAGGCACCGTCCTTCATCCGCCCCAGGAACTCGGAGTCGACCATTCCGGCGGTGTCGGCGGTCAGCGGAGTGGACAGAATCACGACGTCCGCCTTAGCCAACAGCCCCGGCAGCGCGGTGAACGCGTGCACGTCGCCGCGCTCCGTGGTGCGGGCGGAGCGCGCGACGCGCGCCACCCGCGCACACTCGAAGGGGGCGAGCCGGTCCTCGATCGCCGCGCCCACCGACCCGTACCCGACGATGACCACGTTCTTGTCGGCCAGCGCCGGATAGAACCCGGACCGCCACTCCTCCTTCCGCTGCCCCTCGACGAACCCGGGGATGCCGCGCAGCGAGGCCAGTACGAGCGCGAGGGTCAGCTCGGCCGTGCTCGCCTCGTGCACCCCCTTGGCGTTGCACAGCCGCACTCCCGCCCGCACCGCCCCCCGCACGTCGTCGACGCCGGCGGTGAGGGTCTGCACGACGCGCAGGGAGGTCATCTCGGGAAGGGGCCGCAGCGAGACCTCGGTGCCCTTCAGGTAGGGCACGACGTAGAAGGCGCAGTCGGCGGGATCGGCCGGGAAGTCGTCCTCTCCGTCCCAGGCGCGGTATTGGAGGCCGCCCGTCCCGGCTTCGGGCAGCCCGTCGATCCCGGCGGGGTCCATGGGCAGCCACACGTCGAAGGGGCGTTGCGGGGCGTCGTTCACTTCCAGAGCCGTGGTCATGATCACGAGGCTATGCGAACTCGTCTGACCTGCAACGGTTAGTTTGGGGGCGCGGCAAGACGGAGGGGTACGGCACGGTGGAGCGCAGGACAATCGGGGCGACAGCGCTCGAAGCGGGGGCAGTCGGACTCGGCTGCATGCCGATGAGCTGGGCCTACACGAGTTCGCGTCAGCGCGGCGAGGAGTCCGTCCGGGCCCTGCACAAGGCCCTGGATCTGGGCTCGAACCTCCTCGACACCGCCGACATGTACGGCCCCTTCACCAACGAACTCCTGCTGGGGCGGGTCCTGAAGGAGCGCCGCAGCGAGGCGTTCGTCTCCACGAAGGCGGGCCTGCTCGTCGGCGACCAGCACATCGTCGCCAACGGCCGCCCCTCGTACATCCGCCGCGCCTGCGACGCCTCCCTCCGCCGCCTCCAGACGGACGTCATCGACCTCTACCAACTGCACCGCGCGGACCCGGAGATACCCGTTGAGGAGACCTGGGGTGCGATGGCGGATCTGGTACGGGCCGGAAAGGTGCGGGCCCTGGGCCTGTGCGCGGTGGGCGCGCGGGCGTCGCGCCGCTCGGGCACGGGGGTGGGCCGCCCCGTCGCGGGCGGGCTGCACGACGGAACGATCCGCCAACTGGAGCGGGTCCAGCAGGTGTTCCCCGTCGCCGCGGTCGAGGCGGAGCTCTCGGTCTGGGCCCCCGAGGCGCTGTCCGCTCTCCTCCCCTGGTGCGAGGCGCGCGGGGTCGGCTTCCTCGCCGCGATGCCCCTGGGGAACGGCTTCCTGACCGGAACCCTCGTCCCCGGCGAGGGCTTCGAACCGGACGACGTACGGGCCCGGCATCCGCGCTTCACCGCCGAGATGATGGCCTCCAACCAGGTGGTGGTGGCGGGCCTGCGCCGGGTGGCCGTACGCCACGGCGACACGGTCACCCCCGCCCAGGTGGCCCTGGCCTGGGTCCTCTCCCGCAGCCGCCACGTCATCCCGGTACCGGGCACGAAACGGTCCCGCTGGGTGGCGGAGAACGCGGCTTCGGCAGCCCTGCGCCTGACGGACGCCGACCTGGCGGAGATTGCGAGCCTCCCGGACGCAACGGGCTCCTGGGACTGAGAGCCCCGTCAGGGGGCCGGGGGCCCGGGGGCGGAGCTCCCCGGCAGTCACCGCACCCACCGACCGAACCGCACCCACCACAGGGATCTCGGGAACGCGAACCGACCGACCGGTGTATGAACAGGTACCAGGCTCATCGACGGAGGGACCCCTGACCGTGCGACACCCCGCAACCACCGCAGCCGTACTCGCCAGCACCGCCCTCCTCCTCGCCACGGGCTGCTCCAGCGGCACCCCCAACTCCGCTTCTCCCAGCGGCAGTTCACCCGCCCACCGGGAGCCGACCGGAAGCGCGGCCCCCACCCCGACACCCACCCCCCAGGGAGCCCCCGCCAAGGGCTCCGCCACCGTGACCGCCACGGTCGCCACGGACCTCAAGTCCCCCTGGGGCCTGGCCGCCCTCCCCGACGGGGACCTCCTCGTCTCCTCCCGCGACGAGGGCACGATCACCCGCGTCGACGCCGAGACCGGCAGACTCACCCCGGTCGGCCAGGTGGCCGGTGCCGCCCCCGCCGGAGAGGGCGGTCTGATGGGCCTCGCCCTCTCCCCCTCGTACGCCACGGACCACCAGGTCTACGCGTACTTCACCACCGCGTCCGACAACCGCATCGCCCGGATGCTCTACGACGAGAAGCGCCCTTCCGGGCAGCAACTCGGCGCACCCGACACGGTGTTCAAGGGCATCCCCAAGGGGGTCACCCACAACGGCGGCCGGATCGCCTTCGGCCCGGACAAGATGCTGTACGCGGGCACGGGCGAGACCGGCGACACGAGCCTGGCCCAGGACCCGAAGTCCCTCGGCGGCAAGATCCTCCGCATGACGAAGGACGGCGAACCGGTCCACGGCAACCCCGAGGCCGACTCGGTCGTCTACTCCCTGGGCCACCGCAACGTACAGGGCCTGGCCTGGGACAAGGAGGGCCGTCTGTGGGCGGCGGAGTTCGGCCAGAACACCTGGGACGAGCTCAACCTCATCGAGCCGGGCAAGAACTACGGCTGGCCGGAGGTCGAGGGCAAGGAGCAGAAGGACGGCTTCGTCGCCCCGGTCGCCCAGTGGAAGACGTCCGACGCCTCCCCGAGCGGGATCGCCGTGGCCGAGGGCTCGGTCTGGATGGCGGGCCTGCGCGGCGAACGCCTGTGGCGCATCCCGCTGAACGGCACGGAGCCGGTGGCCGATCCCGAGCCCTTCTTCACGGAGAAGTACGGACGCCTGCGAACGGTACTGGCCACGGGCGGCGACCAGTTGCTGCTCGTGACCAGCGAAACGGACTCCCGAGGCACCCCGGAATCCGGCGACGACCGCATCCTGAAGGTGACGGTGAAATAGCCCGCGTCGGCCCGGGGGCAGTCCGGAACGGCCCGCGCCGGCCGCCCCTACGCCACCGCCTCCCCCTGGAAAAGCCCCAGCCGGTGTGCCACGGCCGCCGCCTCGCCCCGGCCGGTGACCTCCAGCTTGGCGAGGATGTTGGAGACGTGCACGCTCGCCGTCTTGGGCGAGATGTAGAGCTCCTCGGCGATCTGCCGGTTGCTGCGACCGGCCGCGACGAGGCGCAGCACATCGCGCTCGCGCGGCGTCAGGTGGAAGCCCTGCCCCACCGGCGCGGACGCGACGGGCACCGGGGCAGGGGCCAGGCGGGAACGCCGGGAGACGGCGGCGATCTGTTCGGCGAGGGGTCTGGCGGCCAGCCGCCCTGCGGTCTCCCCCGCCAGCCGCAACAGCTCCGCTGCCCGCTCCCGGCCACCCGTCTCCCCCGTACCGCCGGACCCGGAATCAGCCCCGGCCCCCGCCCCCGGGTCCAGGAGCGAAACGGCCAGCCTCAGCTGGACCCTGGCCAGGTCGTAGGG
Organism: Streptomyces sp. NBC_00237; assembly: GCF_026342435.1. Lineage (NCBI taxonomy): Bacteria > Bacillati > Actinomycetota > Actinomycetes > Kitasatosporales > Streptomycetaceae > Streptomyces > Streptomyces sp. NBC_00237. Next base: position 1,754,130 of record NZ_JAPEMT010000002.1, read on the forward strand.
CCGGTCCAGGGGCTCGAAGGCGGTGACGGCCGCGGCCCATTCCGCAGGGGTGTCCAGAGCTTCGGCACGCCGGAGTTCCGCACGCACCCACAGTTCGTACGCGCTCCACACCGGCACCCCGGTGACGAGCCGCCGGGCGTGCGTGCGCAGGAGCGCGAGGGCGTCGGCGCGACCGGGGGCCGCGGCGGGCAGGGTGCGGGTGTCGGCCTCCATGGCGGCGCCCTCCAGGAGGAGCGGCCAGGCGTAGCGGTGGATGCCGAGGGGGAAGCCGTCGCCGATCGCCGCGACGAGCTGGGTACGGGCGTCGAGCACGCGGCCCTCGCGGGCGGCGATGGCGATGCCGAGCTGGTGGCGGGGCAGTTCGTGCTGGGGCATCCGGTCGTGCGGGCCGAAGTACCCGGCCGATTTGGCCAGCTGCGCCTTGGCCTCCTCGATCTCGCCCCGGTGCAGGGCGAGTTCCGCTCGCCAGCGGGCGGCGGTGCCGCGCGGCCGGACGCTGGGCGTGGCGGAGAGTTCGGTGCGCAGGAAGTTCGCGGCGGCCTCCTCCCAGCGGCCGAGGGAGAAGTAGGACTCGGCCTGGTTGCCGAGTATCCAGTGCTCGCCGTCGACCAGATTGTGGTCCCTGGCGTAGACGAGGCCCTCGGCGCAGAGGTCGACGGACTCCTGGGAGCGGCCGACGGCTTCGAGGTGGGAGGGGAGGTTGGTGTGGGCGTGGTTGACGGCGGTGACGACGCCCCGGGCGAGGGCGAGTTCGCGGACCGCCTTCATCTCGGCGAGCCCCTCCTCGACCTCGCCGGAGTCGACCAGCAGGCCGCCGAGGGTGAGGCGGGAACGGAGTTCGGTGTCCTCGGCCCCGACCATCCGGGCGTACTCCACGGCCCGCTCGGCGGTGGCGATGGCCTCGGGCCCCGGCTGGTGGAGCATGGCCCAGCTGGCGGCCTGGGTGAGGATGTCGGCGTGCACGGCGGACGGCGGCTGTCCGCGCAGCAGCTCCTGCGCGGTGGCCAGCTCCTCCCATCCGTCGCCCCGGGAGAGCCCGCTGACCGCCTTGCCGCGCTGCACCCAGAACCAGGCGGCACGCAGGGCGTCCGACTCGTTGCCCACCGCGTCCCCGGTCTCCTCCTCCAGGATCCGCAGGGCACGCTTGGCGAGCTTGAGAGCACGCTCCCGCTCGCCGGCGAGACGGGCGGCGACGGTGGCCTCGGCCATCAGGTCGAGATAGCGCAGCGGGGTGGCGACGGGGTCGCAGCCGCACGGCGGGTACACCTCGGCGTAGTCGATGGGCCGCAGCGCGGCGCGCACCTCGGCGGAGGCGTCGTCCCACAGCTCCAACGCCCGCTCCAGCAACTGCAACTGCTCGGACCGCGCGTACCGCTTCCGCGCCTGAACGGCGGCCGACAGCACGGCGGGCAGGGCCTTCGCCGCGTCGTGGGCGGCGTACCAGTAGCTGGCGAGACGGGTGGCACGCGCCTCGTGACAGACGAGCGAGGGATCGGCCTCCAGCACTTCGGCGTACCGCCGGTTGATCCGCGACCGCTCACCGGGCAGCAGATCGTCACTGACCGCCTCCCGCACGAGCGAGTGCCGGAAGCGATACCCCTCCCCGTCCGGTGCCGCCTGGAGCAGATTGGCCCCCACGGCGGCCCGCAGCGCCTCGATCAGATCGTCCTCCGCGAGCCGGGCGACAGCCAGCAGCAGCGGATACTCGACGGTCGACCCGCCCTCGGCGACGATCCGTACGACCCGCTGGGCGTCGTCGGGGAGTGCCTCCACCCGGACGAGCAGCAGGTCGCGGAGGGAGTCGGTGAGCCCGGACCGGCAGCCGTCCCCGATCGAAACGGCAAGCTCCTCGACGAAGAAGGCGTTCCCGTCGGACCGCCCGAACACCTCGTCCAGGAGGGCGGGCCCGGGGGTGGATTCGAGGATTCCGGTGAGCTGGTGCTGCACTTCCTCGCGCGTGAACCGGGGCAGCTCGATGCGTCGCACGGTGCGCAGCCGGTCGAGTTCGGCGAGGAGGGGCCGGAGCGGGTGCCGCCGGTGGATGTCGTCGGCACGGTACGTCCCGAGCACCAGCAGCCGCCCGCTCCGCAACGTACGGAACAGGTACGACAGCAGATGCCGCGTCGAGGCGTCGGCCCAGTGCAGGTCTTCGAGTACGAGGACGACGGTGCGGTCGGCGGCGATGCTCTCCAAGAGGCGCACGGTCAGCTCGAAGAGCCGCGCGGTGGCGTCCTCGCTGCCGGTGCGGCCGGGACCGGACGCGAGCTGGTTGGTGTACGGGGCCTCGCTCAGCTCCGGCAGAAGTCGGGCGAGCTCGTCCTCCTGCCCGGCGGAGGCGGTGGCCAGGGCGTCGGGGACGAGCCGGTGGAGGGTGCGCAGGGCCGCGGAGAAGGGGGCGAAGGGGAGTCCTTCGGCGCCGATCTCGACGCAGCCGCCGACGGCGATGACGGTCGTGGGGGTGGGGGCGACGGCGCGGATTCCGGGGGTGGTGTGCTCGCCGGGGGTGGCGGCCCTGGTGAGGAACTCCTCCACCAGACGGGTCTTGCCCACTCCGGCCTCGCCGCCGAGCAGCAACGCCTGCGGCTCGCCCGCGTTGGCGCGGGCGAGCGCATCGGTGAGGGTGCTCAGTTCGCCGGTGCGGCCGACGAACACGGGGCTGACTGACCTGGTCTCCACGTCGCTGAGCATCGCACAGCCCTTCGAGTGACCGGCACCCACTGTCCGCATGGCGGGTGCCCGATCAGGCGGCGCGGGTGAAGTGGCTGCGGAGGGCGCTCAGTCCGCTGCGGGCGGGGGTGCGGGTGCCCGCCTCCCGGACGCGGCGGGCGGCCTGTCGCCGGGCCTCACGGGCCTGACGTGCCTCACGGACGAGGCGGGCGTGGGCGGCGGCCTCGACGAGGTCGGCGTGGCGGGTCTGGATCTCGTACTCGTGCATCTGGTGCTCCCTGGTGGGGGTTTCGGTCCATCGCTCCTTGCGATGCCTCAACTCTCGTTTGCCAGGGGGGTCGAGCGCATGGGGAGTGTGCCCGATCTTGGGAGCGGGCGGGGGCCTTAGGCAGCACCCGGGGGGCCTTAGGCGGTCCCCGCGAGGGGCGCGAGGCTGCATAACTGTGCGGCTCCGCCGCACGGACGCGCCCCGTTAGGGGCGCGGGGAACTGCGCGACCAGCCACGACGCGCCTGCGCGTGTGCGGGACAGCCGCGCGGCGAGCGCTTTAGGTGAAGGGGCGGGGAGGGGCAGCCCGCCGCAGGCGCACCGGGGTGCGGCGCACCCATGGGGCGAGGTAACGGCGGGCGGCACCGGGGCGGGCCCGGAGCGAGAGGTGCCGCCCCCTTGCCCGCCCGTCCCGCCCCCCCCCGGGGGGGGCGGCCCCGCCGCCCAAGGAGGCTAGGCGGAAGCGGAGCCCGGAGGGGGTTAGGCGGAGTGGGGCCTAAGGGGGCTGGGTGGGCGGAGGCCCTGGGGAGTGGCTCCGGCGGGCATCCGCCTTAGGCCGCCGGAGGGGTCGGAAGGGAGGCGAAGAGGTCGAAGTACATTCCGGTGGAGACCAGGAGCCCGATCAGCCCCAGGATCACCCCACCCCACGCCACCGCCCGCATCCACACCGGCCGCACGGCCACACCCGCATCCACATCGGCCCCCGAACCCGCCGCACGCAGAGCGACCAGCACGCCCACCCCCACGAGCAGGGCAAGCAGCGCGAACCCCCCGTTGACCAGCGCAGTCATGTGCCAGCCGTTCCCGTACAGCCCCTCGATCTGCGCACTCGGCGCACTCGCCTTGGACAGGCCCAGCTGGCCCACCAGCGTCTCCCGCTCGGCGAGCACCCGGCTCGGCCAGGTCCCGGCCAGGGCCGCCAGCCCGAGCGCCGCCGAAACGACCGCTCCGGCTCCCGCCCCGACCCCTGCCGACGCGGGACGCGGCTCCTCCACATCCTCGACCTCGCCCTCAGGAACCTCAGTGGCCTCAGTGGCCTCAGCCGCCTCCACCTTCACAGTCTCGTCGTCGCTCTTGTCCTCGGTACGGGTCGTCGCATTCATGCCCCGCACGCTAGGCGGCCCGGATGAGAGACCCCTTAACGAGCTTCGAGCCACTCCGGCCCCAGCACCGACCACACCTCCTCGTCGTGCCACACCCCCCGGTAGAAGTACGCCTCCCGCAGCACCCCGTCCCGCCGCATCCCCAGCCGCTTCGCGACGTTGATGCTGGGAAGGTTCTCCCGGTCGCAGATCCACTCCACCCGGTGGATGCCCCGCACCCCCACCGCCCAGTCGATCAGCACCCGACAGGCCCGCGTGACCAGCCCCTTCCCCGCCGCCGCAGGTTCCACCCAGCAGCCCACCTCACATGTACGGGCCTCCGCGTCGAAGAGCCGCAGCGTCACGGCCCCGACGAGCGTGCCGTCGAGCCAGATCCCGTACATCCGCCCCTGGTCCGCCGCGGCCTTCTCCGCGTACCGCTGGAGCAGCCCACGCGCCGACTCCAGGTCCTTCACCACGTCCGGCAGCCCGACGTACTGCCCGATGAAGTCGCTGCCCCGCTGCATGTGGGCCCAGAACTCCTCGGCCTGCCACGGCTCCAGCGGCCTCAGCTCCCCCCGGCCGCCGTCCCCCGCCGCACCCAGGTCAATCGCGAACATCCCGCCCCTGCTTCCCGGTCGGCAGCTCCCCGGCGGAGAGCCGTCCGGGGGATCTTCGCACGCACGGGCGAAAGCGGGCCGGGCGAAAGCGGACGGGACGGAAACGGACCGGCCGAAAGCGGACGGGACGGAAACGGACCGAGGTGCCCCATCCCACCCCGCCCCACCCGCCCCGCCCCCGCTCCCCCTCTCCGGCGTCAGCCGGAGACGCTCGCCCGACCGTTCTCGATGTGCCCCATCAGCCTCCGCCGGAAGCCCTGTTCGCCCTCCACGGTGACCGCCAGGTCGTACCAGCCGTGCGCGTCGTCCGCCGAGTGCACGATCTCCCGACTCCTCCCCGGCCGCACGGTGACCCTCCTCGGCCGCCGCACGTCGAGGTCGTCCTCGTCCGCGTACGCCAGCGGCTGCACCACGAAAGTGACCGCCTTGCGCCCCCGGTTGGTCAGCGTCAGATGCAGGTCCCGGTCCCGCTTCTCGATCCGGCTCGCGACCTCGACCGTCGCCGTCTTCGTCCCCGCGAACTCGCGCCGGAAGCCGTTCGGCCCGGTCACGACGAAGCGGTACGCGTCCCCCGCGAGCGGCAAGGTCCAGTCGACCCGCCCCCGCCCCACCACGTCCAGGTGCTGCGGCACCGCGAACTCGCCCGCGTACGGATACAGCGCGAAGTGCGCGCTGCTGCGCCCCGCGTTGCTCACGTTCAGCCGGAAGGACGCACCCCCCGCCACCACCCGGCCGTGCGCGTCGGGCTGGTACGGCAGGGCCCGCGCCCGCCGCGCGCCCGGCTCCTGCTTCGGCATCCGCTGCACGGCGGGCGGCACCGGCCGCCACCGGCCGGTGAACGGCGGGATCGCCCCCGGCTGGTCCACGGACGGCTGCCGGTGCGTGCGCTTGAAGTCGAACGCCGAGGTCAGGTCCCCCGTCACCTGCCGTCGCCACGGCGTGATGTTGGGCTCGCGCACCCCGGTCCACTGCTCCAGGAAGCGGATCACGGACGTGTGGTCGAACGTCTCGGAACACACGTACCCGCCCACCGACCACGGCGAGACCACCAGCATCGGCACCCGGATGCCGAGCCCGGTCGGCCGCCCCTTCCACCGCTCGTCGGTGTTGTCGGTCGGCGGAACGGGCGGCGGAACGTGGTCGAAGAAGCCGTCGTTCTCGTCGTAATTGATCAGTACGACGGTGTGCCGCCACACCTCCGGATGCGACCCCAGCGCGTCCAGCACCTGGTACACCAGCGAGGCGCTCGCCACCGGCGACGACGACCCCGGGTGCTCCGAGTCGATCGCGGACGGCACCAGGTACGACACCTCGGGCAGCTTCCCGGCCGCGACGTCCGCCCGGAAGTTCTTCGCCAGGCTGCCGGTCTCCCCGCGCCGCAGCCCGCGCTCGAACAGCGACCGCTCCTTCTTGTCGAGCGTCGCCACGCCCTCCTCCAGGAGCGCGAGCAGCTTCGCCCGCTCCCCGGCGTCCTTCGTCTCGCGGACCTTCGCGTAGAAGGACTCCATGAAGGTGTGCCCGCCGGTCTTGGCGAGCGCCTTGCGGGCGACGTTCTTGAAGCTGGTGAAGAACTCGATGTTGTTGTCGGTGAAGTTCTCCCACTCGGTGTACGTCTGCCAGGTGTGCCCCGCCTTCTCCAAGCGCTCGGCGTACGTCGGCCACGGGTAGCCAGGGTGGGTGCCCTCGGAGTACGCGGCGTTCGTCACGGCGCGGCTGCCGTTCGCCTCGTACCCCGTCCAGCCGCTCCACAGGTGGTTGCGGTTGGGGCTGGTCGAGGTGTGGATCGACGAGTGGTAGGCGTCGCAGAGAGTGAAGGTGTCGGCGAGCTCGTAGTGCAGCGGCAGGTCACGCCGGTCGTAGTACGCCATGGTGGCGCCGGTCTTCGCCGTCACCCACCCGTTCATCCAGCCCTGACCCCATGCCTTGTGGCCGCCGTCCCACGAGTGGTCGAGGTCCCCGATGTACTGGAGGTCCTTCTTCTGCGACGCGGCGGCGTCCCGCACCGGGAACGGCAGCACGCTCTTCAGCGGCCCCGGCTGCTCGAACACCGGCTTCCCGTCGGGGAGTTCGATGGCGTTGCGGTCCCCGAAGCCCCGCACTCCGCGCAGGGTGCCGAAGTAGTGGTCGAAGGATCTGTTCTCCTGCATCAGTACGACGACGTGCTTGACCGCACGGAGCCCCCCGGCCTGCGGCCGCTCGGCCGCGATGGCCGCCTGGAGGGACGGCGGCAGGAGCGAACCCGCGGCGGCGGCTCCGAGGGCACCGCCGCTCATGGCGAGAAGGCGGCGACGGCTGAGGTCGGTGGGCATGGGGTCCTCCCGGGTGAATGGTGTTCTGCCCGGAAAGTACGGGGCGGGGGTGACCCGGAGAAGTACCTGAACAAGATCAATGGTGAACGGACATCCCGCCAGGGGCGGGACGGGCAGTGCCCTAGAACCGCAGCCGCGCCGCCACCGGCACATGATCGCTCCCGGTGGACGCCAGCCGGTCGAGATCCGTGATCGTCCCGCCCCGCACCATCACGTGGTCCACCCGCACCACCGGGAACCGCTCCGGCCAGCTGAACCCGAAGCCGCCCCCGTTGTCGTCCATCTGCGCCAGCACCGGATCGAGCCCCCGGTCGTCCGCCGACGCGTTCAAGTCCCCCAGCAGCAGCACCCGTTCCCCCTGCTCGGCCCGGAGCGCGGCCCCCAGCAGGCCCGCCGACTCGTCGCGCCACCCCGTCCTGAGACCCTGCGGCCAGCTCGCCCGTACCGACGGCAGGTGCGCGACGTACACCGTCACGTACCCGACCGGCGTCGTCGCCACGGCCCGCAGCCCCCGCGACCACCCCTCCCCGATCTCCCGGGGTTTGAGATCCACGGTGCGCACCTCCCGCAGCGGGTCCTTCGACCAGAGCCCGACCGTCCCGCGCACCGCGTGGTGCGGATAGGCCGCGTCCAGTACGCCGGAGATCGCCGGGAGCGCCTCGGGCGTGACCTCCTCCAGGGCGATCAGCCGGGGGCCCGCCGCCGCCAGCGCCCGTGCCGCGCCCGCCGGATCGCGGTTGTCGTCGGCGATGTTGTGCTGGACGACGCTGAAGTCGTACGGCCCGGATCCCGGGCCCCCGAGGAACGCCCCGCCGATCAGCCCGGCCCACGCCCCGATCGGCACCACCAGCGCCAGGAGCACCAGCGCCGACCTGCGCCGCCTGGCCAGGAGCAGCAGCGGCAGGATCAACAGCCCGAACCACGGCAGAAACGTTTCGAGCAGGCTCCCCAGACCGCGTGCGTCCGGCACGACCCGGTGGAAGACCGGCAGCAGCCCGAGCAGTACGGCGCACAGCCCGAGGATCCGTCCGCGCTGCCAGGTGGAGCGCCCGTGCGCGTCCACGCCCCAGTGGCGGCCGTCGGGCCAGGCTCCGCGCACGGGCGGCTCCCTCGGGTCGTCCTGGTACGCGCCGTCCTCGTACGTGCTGCCGTCCTCGTACGTGCCGTTCACCTGCTCTCCCGTCGTCGTACCCCGTTCCCGTGGAGGACGCGGCATCGCGGCAGATGGTTCACCACGGGACACGCCGAAGGGCCCCGGTCGCGGAATCTCGACCGGGGCCCCTCAACTCGTACGGGAACGAGGACGGATCAGCCCTCGACGCCCAGCTTCTCCAGGATCAGCTCGCGGACACGTGCCGCGTCCGCCTGACCCCGGGTCGTCTTCATGACGGCGCCGACGAGAGCACCCGCCGCCGCGACCTTGCCGCCGCGGATCTTGTCCGCGATGGCCGCGTTGGAGGCGATCGCCTCGTCCACGGCCGCGCCCAGCGCGCCGTCGTCCGAGACGACCTTCAGGCCGCGCTTCTCGACGACCTCGTCGGGGCCGCCCTCACCTGCGAGGACGCCCTCGATGACCTGGCGGGCCAGCTTGTCGTTCAGGTCACCGGCGGCGACCAGAGCGGTCACCCGGGCCACCTGCGCCGGGGTGATCGGCAGCTCGTCGATCGCGCGGCCGGTCTCGTTGGCGTTGCGGGCCAGCTCGCCCATCCACCACTTGCGGGCGGACGCCGAGTCGGCTCCGGCCTCGATGGTGGCGACGATCGGGTCGACCGCACCGGCGTTGAGGATCGACTGCATGTCGTGCTCGTTGACCCCCCACTCCTCGCGGAGCCGGTTGCGACGGACCCGGGGCATCTCGGGCAGACCGGCGCGCAGTTCCTCGACCCACTCGCGTGCGGGGGCCACCGGAACGAGGTCCGGCTCGGGGAAGTAGCGGTAGTCTTCGGCGTTGTCCTTGATGCGGCCGGACGTCGTCGAACCGTCTTCCTCGTGGAAGTGCCGGGTCTCCTGGATGATCGTCCCGCCCGCGTTGAGAACGGCGGCGTGCCGCTGGATCTCGAAGCGTGCGGCGCGCTCGACGGAGCGCAGCGAGTTGACGTTCTTGGTCTCGCTGCGGGTGCCGAACCGCTCGCGGCCGTGCGGGCGCAGCGACAGGTTCACGTCGCAGCGCATCTGGCCCTTGTCCATGCGGGCCTCGGACACGTCGAGCGCCTTGATGACCTCGCGCAGCTCGGCGACGTACGCCTTGGCGACCTCGGGGGCGCGCTCGCCCGCTCCCTCGATCGGCTTGGTGACGATCTCGATGAGCGGGATGCCCGCGCGGTTGTAGTCGAGCAGCGAGTGCGAGGCGCCGTGGATGCGGCCGGTCGCGCCACCCACGTGCGTGGACTTGCCGGTGTCCTCCTCCATGTGGGCGCGCTCGATCTCCACGCGGAAGATCTCGCCGTCCTCCAGCTGTACGTCGAGGTAGCCGTTGAAGGCGATGGGCTCGTCGTACTGGGAGGTCTGGAAGTTCTTCGGCATGTCCGGATAGAAGTAGTTCTTCCGGGCGAAGCGGCACCACTCGGCGATCTCGCAGTTGAGCGCGAGGCCGATCTTGATGGCCGACTCGACGCCGATCTCGTTGACGACCGGCAGGGCGCCGGGCAGTCCGAGACAGGTCGGGCAGGTCTGGGTGTTCGCGTCCTGGCCGAGCTCGGTGGAGCAGCCGCAGAACATCTTGGTCTTGGTGCCGAGCTCGACGTGGACCTCAAGACCCATGACGGGGTCGTACGTCGCGAGGGCGTCCTCGTACGACACGAGGTCGGTGGTGACAGTCACGGTGAAACTTTCCCTCTCAGCCCAGCAGGACGTCGTCGTCGCCCAGGCGCTTCAGCTCCCGCAGGAGGATGGCGACGCCGGTGGCGATGGCGGCGGCGGAGACGACGGCGTCGATGAGCTGGAGCGTGTCGTTGTCCGTGCGGGCCTTGCGGGCCTGCTTGATCACGCTCAGCGCGCCGAACGCGGTGGTGCCGATGGACAGGTACGTGCCGGTGCGGGACTTCTTGAAGCCCTTGGCCTTGGCGAGTGTGCTCACTGCGTCTCTCCGTTCGCTTCTTGGCCCGCACGGCGCAGCGGTGCGGCATTCACGGTCACGTGCGGCCCGGCGGCCGTGCGTGCGTCTCTCACAATGACGGCGCCTCCTCAAGCAACGGGTGCCCCCACTTTTCCACGAAGGCGGCCTCTACGGCGGCGCCCACCTTGTACAGGCGGTCGTCCTTCATCGCGGGGGCGATGATCTGGAGCCCGACCGGCATGTTGTCCTCCGGCGCGAGGCCGCAGGGCAGCGACATGGCGGCGTTGCCCGCCATGTTCGTCGGGATGGTGCACAGGTCGGCGAGGTACATCGCCATCGGGTCGTCGGCGCGCTCGCCGATCGCGAAGGCGGTGGTCGGCGTCGTCGGCGAGACGATCACGTCGACCTGCTCGAACGCCTTCTCGAAGTCCTTCGTGATGAGCGTGCGGACCTTCTGGGCGCTGCCGTAGTACGCGTCGTAGTAACCGCTCGACAGGGCGTACGTACCGAGGATGATGCGGCGCTTGACCTCGTCGCCGAACCCGGCCTCGCGGGTGAGCGCGGTGACGTCCTCGGCGGACCTCGTGCCGTCGTCGCCGACGCGCAGGCCGTAGCGCATCGCGTCGAAGCGGGCCAGGTTGGAGGAGCACTCCGAGGGGGCGATCAGGTAGTACGCGGAGAGCGCCAGATCGAAGGACGGGCAGTCCAGCTCGACGATCTCGGCGCCGAGCTTCTTCAGCAGTTCGACGGACTCGTCGAAGCGCTGGATGACACCGGCCTGGTAGCCCTCGCCGCGGAACTGCTTGACGACGCCGACGCGCATGCCGTCGACGGAGCCGTTGCGGGCGGCCTCGACGACCGGCGGGACCGGGGCGTCGATGGAGGTCGAGTCGAGCGGGTCGTGCCCGGCGATGACCTCGTGCAGGAGCGCCGCGTCCAGGACCGTACGGGCGCAGGGCCCGCCCTGGTCGAGGCTGCTGCTGAAGGCCACCATGCCGTAGCGGGAGACCGCGCCGTACGTGGGCTTGACGCCGACGGTGCCGGTGACGGAGGCGGGCTGGCGGATGGAGCCGCCGGTGTCCGTGCCGATGGCGAGCGGGGCCTCGTAGGCGGCGAGGGCGGCCGAGGAGCCGCCGCCCGAACCGCCGGGGATCTTGGTGAGGTCCCACGGGTTGCCGGTCGGACCGTACGCGCTGTTCTCGGTGGACGACCCCATGGCGAACTCGTCCATGTTGGTCTTGCCGAGGATGACGACGTCGGCGGCCTTCAGCCGCTTCGTGACCGTCGCGTCGTACGGCGGGATCCAGCCTTCGAGGATCTTCGAGCCGACGGTGGTCGGGATGCCCTCGGTGGTGAAGATGTCCTTGAGCGCGAGCGGGACTCCGGCCAGCGGGCCCAGCTTCTCGCCCTTCGCGCGCTTCTCGTCGACGGCGCGGGCCTGCGCGAGGGCGCCCTCGCGGTCGACGTGCAGGAAGGCGTGGACCTTCTCGTCCACGGCTTCGATCCGGGCCAGGTGGGCCTCGGTGACCTCGACGGCGGTGAGCTCGCCGGAAGCGATCTTCTCCGCCGTCTGGGCAGCGGTGAGCTTGATGATGTCGATCGTCATGCTGTTTTAGTCCTCCCCCAGGATCTGCGGCACCTTGAAACGCTGCTGCTCCTGGGCCGGGGCGCCGGAGAGCGCCTGCTCGGGGGTGAGCGACGGGCGTACCTCGTCCTTGCGCATGACGTTCGTCAGCGGCAGCGGGTGGGAGGTCGGCGGAACGTCTTGGTCGGCGACCTCGGAGACGCGGGCGACCGCGCCGATGATGTCGTCGAGCTGACCGGCGAAGTGCTCAAGCTCTTCGGGCTTCAGCTCCAGACGCGCCAGCCGTGCGAGGTGTGCGACCTCCTCGCGCGTGATGCCAGGCATGCAGCGATCCTCAGGGGTTGGTGTGCGGTGTGGTTATTGCCCCCAATCCTATGGGTCGCGGTCGCATGCCCGCGAAACAGTTCCGGCTGGGGGCCTCGGTCGCCTCCGCCCCACCCGAGGACCCCCGACGGTCACCACCCCCACCACTGCTCCACAACCCCCTTGCCCCCCCCTTGGCCCCTTTGATCCTTGCCCCCTTTGGCCCTTTGCCCCTCGGCCCCTTTGGCTCTTTGGCAGCCGGGTCACCCCTGCCTCCCAGGCCCCCTCGCCTAACGCGGTCCCCCGCTTCACCAACCCCCTTCCCCGCCCAGCCCCCTCGGGCAGGCTGGACCACCCCTCCCGCCCCCGCCTCGCCCCTTGGGCTCCACCCTCCGCTTCCGCCCAGCCCCCTTGGGCGGCGGGGCCGCCCCCCGGGGGCGGAACGGGCGGGCAAGGGGGCGGCACTCCTCGCTCCGGGCCCACCCCGGAGCCGCCCGCCGTTACCCCGCCCGATGCGCGCGCCGCACCCGGGTGCGCCTGCGGCGGGCCGCCCCTCCCCACCCCTTCACCTAAAGCGCTCGCCGCGCGGCTGTCCCGCACACGTGCAGGCGCGTCGTGGCTGGTCGCGCAGTTCCCCGCGCCCCTAACGGGGCGCGTCCGCGCGGCGGAGCCGCACAGAGATACAGCCCCGCGCCCCTAAAGGGGCGCGGCCAAGACCCCTACTCCCCCTCCACCCGCACCGAATCCGCCGCCGCAGCCGCAGCCGCCGCCAGCTCCGCCGGTCGCTGCCACCCCCTCGACCCCCGCGCCAGCAACCACGCCGTCGCCTCCTCCGGAGGCATCGCCGCCGCCACCAGCCACCCCTGCACCGCATCGCACCGCAGGTCCCTCAGCCGCTCCCACGTCTCGTCGTCCTCGACGCCCTCCGCGACCACCAGCAACCCCAGCGAGTGCGCCAGGTCGACCGTGCACCGCACGATCTCCGCGTCCTCGTTGTCCACCGCCAGCCGCGCCACGAACGACCGGTCGATCTTCAGCTCGCTCACCGGCAGCCGCCTCAGGTGCACCAGCGAGGAATAGCCCGTCCCGAAGTCGTCGAGCGACATCTTCACGCCGTGCCCGGTCAGCCCGGCCAGGGTGTCCGCGGCCCGCTGCGGGTCCTCCAGGAGCACATGCTCGGTTATCTCCAGCTGCAACGACCCCGCCGGGACCCCGTGCCGCGCCAGCCTCGCCGCGACCGCTCCCGCGAAGCCCGGCGTGTGCACGTCGCGCGGCGAGACGTTCACCGCGACCGGTACGAACAGGCCCTGCGCCCGCCACCGCGCGACCTGCGCCAAGGCGGTCTCCAGTACGTACTCCGTCAGATGCGGCATCAGCCCCGACGACTCCGCGATGGCGATGAACTCGTCCGGAGAGACCCGCCCGCGCTCCGGGTGCACCCATCGCACCAGTGCCTCAAGACCGGCGACCTGCCCGTCGAAGCGCACCTTGGGCTGGTAGTGGAGTTCGACGTCCCCCGCGTCCAGGGCCCGCCTCAGATCCCCCAACAGCCCGAGCCGGTCAGGCGTGTTGGAGTCGCGCTTCGACTCGTACACCTCGACCCCGCTGCGGTCCCGCTTCGCCTGGTACATCGCCACGTCCGCCCGCCGCAGCAGCCCCTCCGCGTCCAGCGCGTGGTCCGGGAAGACGGCCACCCCGGCGCTCGCCTCCAGTACGAGCGTCAGCCCGTCCAGGTCGAGCGGCGAGCCCAGCTCGGCCACCAGGTGCCGCGCGATGCGCTGCGCACTCGTCGCGGACTCCGTGCGCGGCAGCAGTACGGCGAACTCGTCCCCGCCGAGCCTTGCCGCCTCCGCCCCCTTGGGAAGCGCCGTGCGCAGCCGGTCGGCTATCTGCAACAGCAGCCGGTCGCCCGCGAGATGACCGAGGGTGTCGTTCACCGAGCGGAACCTGTCCATGTCGATCAGGACCAGTGCCGACCTGGACCCCAGCGACTCCGCCTCCTCCAGCGCGGGCCAGGCCCGCTCCAGCAGCCACTGCCGGTTGGGCAGCCCCGTCAGCGGGTCGCGCAACTGCTCCTCGGCCCGCGCCCTGGCTATCCAGAGGGTGGAGTCGAGAGCGATCAGCGGTACGGCGAACAGCGGCAGCAGTACGGGCAGCGCGACGGCCACCACGCAGATCAGCGGGGCGATGCCCAGCAGCGCCCCGGCGACAAGCCCCTGGCGGACCAGGGACGTTCGGGCGACGGACGGCAGCCGCCCCTGCTGCGGGGCCTGCGCCAGCCACAGCAGCAGCCGGGTCACCACCAGGTAGGTGCCCGCGGTGAGGACCACTTCGGGCAGTGCGCCCCAGTCCCAGCCGAGCGGCTGCCAGGGGTGCTCCACGGTCGGTACGTCGCCGAAGAGGTTCAGGGTGAGGGCGGCGGCGACGATGCCGAGGATGTCGGCGGCGCCGTGCAGCAGGCCCTGCCGCCAGCGGCGCCTGCGTGCGGTGCCGACCAGCACGACAACGGCCAGGCTGACCAGCCCGGCCGGGACCCATCCGTACAGCAGCAGGACGGCGAGGGTGAGCGCCGCCCCCGATCCCGTGCCGCCCCACCACCTGTCCCGGCCGAGGGCGACGAGGTGGCCGACGATGACTCCGGTGAGGACGGCCAGCGACCAGCCCGTCGCCCCGGCGGGGAACAGGGCGTGGCCCTGTCCGAGGGTTCGTACGATGCCCACGCCGAGGACGAGGGCGGCGAGCCCGGCCGAGGCGGCGGGAAGCATCGGCCCCCACAGCCGTCCCAGTCGGCGTCCCCTGGTCTCCTCCCTGGGGACGCCCTGTCTCGCGGCGGGCTGCACGTGGACGGACTGCACCGGCGGCACGGACTGCGTGGGCGGGCGCGACGGGAGCTGAGCCGACGGGGGAAGGGCGGGGTGCGGGGAAGCGAGGTGCGGGGGGCCGCCGAACGGCTGCGGACCGGTGGCCCTGCCGTTGCGCTGCGGCAGTCCGTGCGGCTGGAACGCTCCTGGCTGCGACACCTGTCCGGGCTGCTGAAGCCGTTCGGACGGGGGCGGCTGAGGCGATTCGGGCCGATGTGGTTGCCCGGTCGGCAGAGGTTGTCCGGATTGCAGCGGTTGCCCTGGCTGCTGCGGCGGGTGCGAGGCACTCGGCCGGCGCCGGGGGCCTCCGGCCCGGCGGCCGAACAGTCCGGCCAGCCCGGCCAGACCGCGCAGCCGGGAGGCCGAATCGGCACTCTCGGTCGGTTTCATTCCGTCCCTCTCACAGCCGGCTGTGCCCGTGTCACGCGAGATGGCCCCGTTGTCATGCCATCACGGCCGCTGTCCCACTTCCCTCGGCCCTTCGGGCGTCCCTTCAGAGTGTGCAGACACCCCGAAGGCGGCAAGCGGTTCCACAGCCGTGCACGACAGGCGCACCTCCCCACAGTAGGCCGCAGCAGGCTCTCCCGGGCAGCGGTAGCCCGCTGTTGCCCGAATGCGACCCGGCCACCCGGCGACGTCTGGTATGCGCCGAACGGGTGGCCCTCCGGCCGCTGTTCTTCCCGTTACTGCACGACCGGAACCGCAGCTTCACGTGCGGCTTCCGGCCCTTCTGCGAGAAGGACCCCGAATCCTTCCTCGTTGAGGACCGGCACCTTCAGCTGCATCGCCTTGTCGTACTTCGAACCCGGGCTGTCCCCGACCACGACGAAGGAGGTCTTCTTCGAAACGGAACCGGTCACTTTCGCTCCGAGGTTCTGTAGGGACTCTTTCGCGCCATCCCGGGTGTGGTTCTCCAGCGTTCCGGTGACGACGACGGTCAGCCCCTCCAGCGGACGCGGCCCCTGCTCCTCGTCCGCCCCCTCCTCCTCCATCCGGACCCCGGCGGCCCGCCACTTGCGGAGGATCTCCTGGTGCCAGTCGACCGCGAACCACTCCTTGAGCGAGGCGGCGATGATCCCGCCGACCCCGTCGACCCCCGCCAGCTCTTCCTCGGTGGCCTGCTCGATCTTCTCGATCGACCGGAACTCGCGGGCCAGCGCCTCGGCGGCGACGGGGCCCACGTGCCGGACGGAGAGCCCGGTGAGGATGCGGGCGAGCGGCATCTCCTTCGCGGCCTTGATGTTCTCCAGCATGGCGAGGGCATTCTTGCGGGGTTCGCCCTCCTTGTTGGTGAAGGGGGTGGCGGTCTTGTCCTCGCCGGTCTTCGGGTCCTTCTTGGGCAGGCCGGAGTCGGCGTCCAGGACGTACGCCTTGATGGGCAGCAGCTGTTCGATGGTGAGGTCGAAGAGGTCGCCCTCGTCGAGCAGCGGCGGCTCGCTCGGTTCCAGGGGCTTGGTCAGCGCTCCCGCGGCGACCAGGCCGAAGTTCTCGATGTCGAGGCTCTTGCGGCCGGCGAGGTAGAAGAGGCGCTCGCGCAACTGGGCGGGGCAGGTCTGCGCGTTGGGACAGCGCAGGTCGATGTCGCCCTCCTTCATCGGGCGCAGCGCCGTCCCGCACTCGGGGCACTCGGCGGGCATCACGAACTCGCGCTCGGTGCCGTCCCGCAGGTCGGCCACCGGGCCGAGGATCTCCGGGATCACGTCGCCCGCCTTGCGCAGCACGACGGTGTCGCCGATCAGGACGCCCTTCTTCTTCACGACCTCCTGGTTGTGGAGCGTCGCGAACTCGACCTCCGAACCGGCCACCGTCACCGGCTCGACCTGGGCGTACGGAGTGACGCGGCCGGTGCGGCCGACGCCGACCCGGATGTTGATCAGCTTGGAGTTGACCTCCTCCGGCGGGAACTTCCAGGCGATCGCCCAGCGCGGGGCGCGCGAGGTGGAGCCGAGGCGTCCCTGGAGCGGGATCTCGTCGAGCTTGATCACGACGCCGTCGATCTCGTGCTCGGCGACGGAGTGCCGGTTCTTGCCGATGTGGGCGATGAACTCCCGTACGCCGTCGAGATCGTCGACCACCCGGTTCGCCTGCGCGGTGGGCAGACCCCACTCCCCCAGCAGTTCGTACGCCTCGGAGAGACGGGCGATGTCGAGGCCCTCGCGGGCGCCGATGCCGTGCACGACCATTCGCAGCGGTCGGCTCGCGCTGACCCTGGGGTCCTTCTGGCGCAGCGAACCGGCCGCCGCGTTGCGCGGGTTGGCGAAGGGCTTCTCCTTGACCGCTTTGCCCTCGGCCTTCGCCACGCGCTCGGCTTCCGCCAGCCGGGCGTTCAGCTCGCCGAACTCCTCCATCGGGATGTAGACCTCGCCCCGGATCTCGACCAGATCCGGAACGCGGTCGCCCTTCAGGGTCTGCGGGATCTGCGCGATCGTCCGCACGTTGGGCGTGATGTCCTCGCCCGTACGCCCGTCGCCCCGGGTCGCGGCGCGGGTCAGCCTGCCCTTCTCGTACGTCAGGTTGACGGCGAGGCCGTCGACCTTGAGCTCGCACAGCAGGTGGTACTCGATGCCGCTGAGCTCACCCGCGAGGCGCTCGGCCCAGGCGGCGAGCTCCTCGTCGTCGAAGGCGTTGTCGAGGGAGAGCATCCGCTCGCGGTGCTGGACGGAGGTGAACTCCGTCTCGTACGCCCCGGCGACCTTCTGGGTCGGCGAGTCGGGCGTGCGCAGCTCGGAGTACTCCTCCTCCAGCGCCTGGAGGGAGCGGAGCTGCTTGTCGAACTCGGCGTCGCTGACGACCGGTTGGTCGTTGACGTAGTACCGGAAGCGGTGCTCCTCGATCTGCTCAGCGAGCCGCGCGTGCTTCTCCCGTGCCTCTGCGGGTACCGCTGCGTGCTGTTCGCCAGCCACCGTCTTCATCCTCCCGTTGGCCCCGTGAGGGGACTACTCGTCACTCTGGGTTGTCCGCGAGCGACCGTGCCGCCCGGCCGCTGTGGGCGAGCGCCGCACGGGCGTACGCCGGGGAAGCCCCGGCCAGCCCGCACGTCGGAGTGACCACCACGGACTCGTACAGAAGTCCGGGATTCAGCCCCAGCCTGCGCCACAACTGCCTGACACCCATGACGCTACCGCCCGGGTCTGACAATGGTCCTTCCACGCTCGCCACGACGCCCGCGAAGAGTTTGGTGCCGCCCTCGACCGCCTCGCCGATCGCGTCGTCGTCACGCTCGGTGAGCAGTGTGAAGTCGAAGGAGATCCCGTCCACGCCCGCCCTGCGCAGCAGCGCGAACGGGACGTCGGGGGCGCAGGAGTGCACGACGGTCGGCCCGTCGTGGACGGCGAGCACGTCGCGCAGGGCGCCCTCCACGACCTGCCGGTCGGGGGCCCGGTAGGTGCGGTAGCCGCTGGCGGACCTGACCTGCCCGCGCAGTACGGCGATGAGCGAGGGCTCGTCGAGCTGGAGGACGATCTGCCCCCCGGGGATGCGCCGCCGGACCTCCGCGAGGTGCCCGCGCAGCCCTTCGGCGAGCGAGGAGGCCAGGTCGCGGCAGGCGCCGGGGTCGCCGAGCGATGCCTCGCCGCCGCGCAGTTCGAGGGCTGCGGCGAGCGTCCACGGCCCCACCGCCTGCACCTTGACCGGCCCCTGGTACCCCTGGGTGAACTCCTCCAGGGCGTCCAGGTCCTCGCCCAGCCAGGAGCGGGCCCGCCGGGTGTCGCGGCCCGGCCGGTCGCTGAAGCGCCACCCGCTGGGCTCCAGGTGGACGTACATCTCGGCGAGCATTCCGGCCGTGCGGCCGATCATGTCCGCGCCGGGCCCGCGCGCGGGCAGCTCGGCGAGGTACGGGAAGTCCTCGAAGCTTCCGGTGACGGTCCTGGCGGTCTCCCGGGCGTCGCCGCCGGGCATGGAGCCGACGCCCGTGGCGGGCCCCCACCACTTCTGTGCAGCCTGGTCGCTCATCGTCCGGGCCGCACCGTCAGGTCGTTGACCTCGGCGTCGCGCGGCAGGTCGAGCGCCATCAGGATCGTGGTGGCCACGGACTCCGGGGCGATGAACTTCGACGGGTCGTACGCCGTGCCCTCCTGCGAGTGCACCTTCTCCTGCATGGGGCTCGCGGTGCGCCCGGGGTAGACCGAGGTGACCCGCACCCCGTTGGCGTGCTCCTCGTGCCGCAGGGAGTCCGCCAGGGCCTTCAGACCGTGCTTGCTGGCCGCGTACGCGCCCCACTCGGCGTGCGCGTTCAGCCCGGCGCCGGAGTTCACGAAGATCACGTGCCCCTTGTCGAGCCGCAGTTGCGGCAGGAAGAGCCGGGTGAGCTCGGCGGGGGCGATCAGGTTGGTGTTGAGCTGGCTGTGCCAGGCGCGCACGCCCAGGTCGCCGACCGCACCGAGGTCGACGACACCGGCGATGTGCAGCAGCGAGTCCACCCGCTCGGGCATCGCCTGGTGCGAGAACGCCCAGGACAGCCGGTCGGGGTTGGACAGGTCGCCGACGAGGGTGCGCGCGCCGGGGAGCTGGGCGGCCAGTTGCTTGGCGCGGCCCGCGTCGCGTGCCATGAGGACGACGTCGTCGCCGCGCTCGTGCAGACGGCGGGCGACGGCGGCGCCGATGCCCGACCCCGCCCCGGTGATCACATGAGTAGCCATGCGCCCCATGCTCGCACCCTTGCGGGGGCTACTGGACCCCGGCGGACTCCTCCAGGTAGGCGAGCGCCGCCACCCCGTCGTCGGCGAAGAAGACCAGGTCAGTGAGGGGCACCGGCAGGAAGCCCTCTTCGTCCATGCGCTGGAACTGCTGCTTGAGCCCGTCGTAGAAACCCTCTGTGTTGAGCAGCACCACCGGCTTGTCCGTCAATCCGTGCTTCTTCAGCTCCAGGATCTCGGTCGCCTCGTCGAGCGTTCCGGTGCCGCCCACCATGATCACGATCGCGTCGGACTTGCCGAGGAGCAGGGCCTTGCGCTCGGCGAGGTCCTTGGCGACGACCATCTCGTCGGCCTGCGGGCGGGCCTTCGCCTGGAGAAACTCGACGGACACCCCGACGAGCCTGCCGCCCGCCCGCTCGACCCCGTCGGCGACGACCTTCATCAGACCGACGTCGGAACCGCCCCAGACCAGGGTGTGGCCGCCCTTGCCGAGGAGTTCGGCGAACTCCCGGGCGGGGCGGGTGTAGCGCTCGTCGAGGTCGGCCGCGGAGAGGAAGACACAGATGTTCATGACCCCCAACCTAACGCCGGGCCCGACGGCGCCGACGGGGGCGTGGGACCGCACGAAAAACTCCGCGAAGAACTTCTCGCCCCGAGCGATGAGTTCCGCGCGCGCCCGCAGTCCAAGTCGGTATGAGCAAAGTGATTTCGCGTGACGGCACCCCTCTCGCGTACGAGCGCAAGGGCGAGGGCGCGCCGCTGATCCTGGTGGGCGGCGCCTTCAGCACGGGTACGGCGGAGGACCCCCTCGCGAACCTGCTCGCCCCGGGCTTCAGCGTCGTCACGTACGACCGCAGGGGCCGGGGCGGCAGCGGCGACACCGTCCCCTACGCGGTGGCGCGCGAGGTGGAGGACCTGGCGGCGCTGATCGAGGAGGTCGGCGGCAGCGCCTGCCTGTACGGGATGTCCTCGGGCGGCGCTCTGGTTCTGCGCGCTGCGGCGGCCGGACTGAGCGTGCCGCGCATCGCCGTGTACGAGCCGCCGTTCACGGTCCTGGCGGACACCCGCGCCGAGAAGGCCGCGTACACGGAGCGTCTGAAGACACTCCTGGACGAGGAGCGCAGGGGCGAGGCGGTGGAGCTGTTCCTGTCCGTCGTCGGGATGCCGAGGGAGTTCGTCGCGCAGATGAAGCGCGCACCGGTGTGGCGCTCCTTCGAGTCCCTCGCGCCGACACTGGCGTACGACGACGCCGTGATGGGTGACGGAACGGTGCCGGTGGAGCGTCTGAGCGCCCTGACGCAACCGGTGCTGGTGGTGTCGGGGGACGCCAGCCCCGGCGTCATGCGGGACGCGGCCCGCCGGACCACGGAGGCGGTGCCCGACGGCCGCCACGTCTCGCTGCCTCGGCAGACGCACGACGTCGACCCCAGGAAACTCGCACCTGTGCTGGAGGAGTTCTTCACCGCCGCCTGACGGGTGCGCGCTCCCACGGGGGTGGGGCGCGCACCTCTGCGGGCGGTGAGGTCAGACGGACGCTTCGGTGCGCCGCGACGTCGTCGCGATGGTCGCCGAGCCGACCACGCGCGTGCCGTCGTACAGCACGATCGCCTGGCCGGGTGCGACGCCGCGCACCGGTTCGGTGAAGGTGACGTGCAGCTCGCCTTCGACGACCTCGGCGTGCACCTCGGTCTCACCGCCGTGGGCGCGCAGCTGGGCGGTGTACGTGCCGGGGGCCGCCGGGTTCGAGCCGCACCAGCGGGGGCGGATGGCGGTCAGGGCGGTGACGTCGAGGGCTTCCGCAGGGCCGACGGTCACGGTGTTGTTGACCGGGGAGATGTCCAGGACGTAGCGCGGCTTGCCGTCGGGGGCGGGGTGGCCGATGCGCAGGCCCTTGCGCTGGCCGATGGTGAAGCCGAAGGCGCCGTCGTGGGTGCCCAGCTTCGTACCTGACTCGTCGAGGATGTCGCCCTCGGCCTTGCCGCCGAGGCGGTTGGCGAGGAAGCCCTGGGTGTCGCCGTCGGCGATGAAGCAGATGTCGTGGCTGTCGGGCTTCTTCGCGACGGCCAGGTCGCGGCGCTCGGCCTCGGCGCGGATCTCTTCCTTGGTGGTGAGGGTGTCGCCGAGCGGGAACATCGCGTGCGCGAGCTGCTTCTCGTCGAGGACTCCGAGGACGTACGACTGGTCCTTGGCCATGTCGGAGGCGCGGTGCAGCTCGCGGGTGCCGTCCTCGCCCCGGACGACGGTGGCGTAGTGGCCGGTGCACACGGCGTCGAAGCCCAGCGCGAGGGCCTTGTCGAGGAGGGCCGCGAACTTGATCTTCTCGTTGCAGCGCAGGCAGGGATTGGGCGTGCGCCCGGCCTCGTACTCGGCGACGAAGTCCTCGACGACGTCCTCGCGGAAGCGCTCGGCGAGGTCCCACACGTAGAACGGGATGCCGATGACGTCGGCGGCCCTGCGGGCGTCCCGGGAGTCCTCGATGGTGCAACAGCCGCGCGCGCCGGTCCTGAAGGACTGCGGGTTGGCGGAGAGCGCGAGGTGGACTCCGGTCACGTCGTGTCCGGCCTCGACGGCTCGGGCGGCGGCGACGGCGGAGTCGACGCCGCCGGACATGGCGGCGAGGACGCGGAGGGGGCGCGGGGCTGCGGGGCGCGGGGTATCGGTCATAGCTGTTCCAGAGTAGTCGGAACCATCCCGGGACTCCCAAGCGTTAGGAGTGCAGGAACGGTGCCGAGGGGGGACAGGGGGTCGTGATGGCCGGGAAATCCAAGAAGGCCAGGCCGAAGCCGTCGGCGAAGAAGCCGAGCAGACGCGGCTTCCTGATCGGTACGGGGCTGGTGGTGACCGGCGCCGCCGTGGTGTGGGGCGACGAGGCGTCCCGGCTGTGGTGGAAGATGCCGGGCGTGGACAAGCAGCGCACGGACGGTGTGGTGGACCAGCCGGGCGCGCAGTGGGTGGCGGCGTCGGCGGGCAATCTGCGGACGGCCGACCGGCCCGCCGACTACTCGATCGACCGGATCGTGATCCACACCACGGAGGGCAGTTACGACACGGCGATACGGGTCTTCCGCGACCCGCTGCACGCGGCCGCCGCGCACTACGTGGTCCGGGCCAGGGACGGGAAGATCACGCAGATGGCCCGGGAGCTGGACGTGGCGTACCACGCGGGCAACCGGGGCTTCAACGAGCGCAGCATCGGCATCGAGCACGAGGCGTTCGCCCACCGGAAGGGGACCCTGACGGAGGTCATGTACCGGTCGTCCGCCCGGCTGGCCGCCGGGATCTGTGCCCGGTACGGCATACCGGTCGACCGCGAGCACATCGTGGGCCACGTCGAGATCCCGGGCACGGACCACACGGACCCGGGCCCGTACTGGGACTGGGACCACTACCTGAAGCTGGTCCGGGAGGAGGCGAAGCGCCCCAGGCCCACCCCCGTGCGGAGCACCTAACGCAAATGCACCGGGAGCGAGTCCACTCCGTACACGATCGAGAGCTTGCGGAAGTCGAGGTCCTCGGGCTGCACCGCCAGCTTCATCTCCGGGAAGCGCCGCACGAGTGCCGGGTAGGCCGCCCGCAGCTCCATCCGTGCGAGTTCCGCGCCGATGCAGCGGTGGATGCCGTATCCGAAGGCGAGGTGTCCCGACGCCTTGCGGTCCGGGTCGAAGCCCCCCTTGTCGGGGGTGTACGAGGCGTCGCGGTTGCCGCCGGCCAGGGAGCACAGCACCAGGTCGCCCTTGGGGATGTGCACGCCGGCTATCTCGATGTCCGCGCGTGCGAAGCGCGGGAAGGCGACCTGCACGACGGTGAGGTAGCGCAGCGCCTCCTCGACGAAGGGCGCGGCGGCCGCGTCGTCGTCGCGCAGGCGAGCGAAGGCGTCGGGGTTCTGGAGGAGGAGCAGGGAGCCGAGGGCGAGCATGCTCGCGGTGGTCTCGAAGCCGCCGGTGAGGACTCCGTCGGCGAGACCGGCCAGCTCCTCGTCGCCGACGGTGTCGCCGTGGTCCCGGATGATCATGCCGATGAGGCCGTCACCCGGATTCTCCCGCTGCTTCTTGACGACGTCGCGGAAGTACGAGAGCGACTCGGACATCGCACCGAAGGGCGCGGTGGCCCCGCTGAACAGGTCGAAGCGCTCCATGGCGAGCTGCTGGAAGTCGTGGCGGTCCTCGTAGGGGACGCCGAGCAGTTCGCAGATGGTGAGGGAGGGTATCGGCAGGGCGAAGTTCGCCACCAGGTCGACCGGTCCGCCTGCCGCGCCCGCGGCCTCCATCGCGTCGAGCTGCTCCTCGATGAGGGTCTCGATGCGCGGGGTGAGGCGGCGCAGGCGGCGCATGGTGAACTCGGGGGTCAGGATGCGGCGCAGGTGCGTGTGGACCGGCGGGTCCGCGAAGCCGAGGCCGCCGGGGTTGTGCTCCGCCTCGACACCGGCGTTGCCCGCGAGGTTGGTGAAGTCACTGCTGAAGCCGTCGGTCGAGCCGAGGACCTCCTTGACCTCGTCGTACCCGGTCACCACCCAGGCGTCCATGCCGAAGGGCAGGGGCACCTGGTAGATCGGGGACTGGGCCGCCTTGGCGGACAGCTTGGCCACCGGGTCGAGGCCGTCTCGGCGCATGGGCAGGAGCAGGTTCTCGGGAAGCCGGTTGAGCAGCGATGAGCTGATGCCGTGCTTCTGGATCCTGGCCAGGTACATGCGCCCGATCCGCGCGGTGATGCGGGAACGGAGGGTCGCCTTCAACGTGAACTCCATGGGTCGTCGTGCGGCCCGACCGCGCGGCGCGTGACTTCTGCGACTTCTGAGGGACTTCAGAGGTCTCAACTATAAAGAGCGATTGTGGGCCATCAGGGTTGAGCGTGATGATGGTTACATAAAACAGAGTGACCCTCCGCTTCCTGTCCTGATACTTACTCGCAGGTCAGGAAGGGTGAGGGGGCAGCGCGCGGCCCCTGGGCGGGGTCAGCTGAGGCCCGCCGTGCGGGCCCGCTCCACGGCCGGACCGATCGCGGCGGCGACCGCCGCGACGTCCGCCTCGGTGGAGGTGTGCCCGAGGCTGAAACGCAGGGTTCCGCGTGCCAGATCGGGGTCGGTACCCGTCGCGAGAAGTACGTGCGAGGGCTGGGCGACGCCCGCGGTGCAGGCGGAGCCGGTGGAGCACTCGATGCCCTGGGCGTCGAGCAGCAGGAGCAGCGAGTCCCCCTCGCAGCCGGGGAAGGTGAAGTGCGCGTTGGCGGGCAGTCGGCCGCCCGGGGCCGGGTCACCGCCGAGGATCGCATCGGGGGCGGCGGCCAGAACGGCCTTCACCAGATCGTCGCGCAGCCCGCCGATGGTACGGGCGAAGTCTTCACGCCGCTCGGCGGCGAGGACGCCCGCGACGGCGAAGGCGGCGACGGCCGGTACGTCGAGGGTGCCGGACCGCACGTGCCGCTCCTGGCCGCCGCCGTGCAGCACGGGGACGGGGGTGTACTGACGGCCGAGCAGCAGCGCCCCGATGCCGTAGGGCCCGCCGACCTTGTGGCCGGACACGGTCATGGCGGCGAGCCCGGAGGCGGCGAAGTCGACGTCGAGCTGCCCGTACGCCTGGACGGCGTCAGCATGCAGCGGAACCCCGAACTCCGTTGCCACATCGGCGAGTTCACGAACCGGCATGACGGTGCCGATCTCGTTGTTCGCCCACATGACGGTGGCCAGCGCGACGTCGTCGGGGTCACGGGCGATGGCCTCGCGAAGGGTGTCGGGGTGGACCCGGCCGTACGCGTCGACGGCCAGGTACTCGACGTTCGCCCCCTCGTGGGTGGCCAGCCAGTCGACGGCGTCGAGGACCGCGTGGTGCTCGACGGGACTGGCCAGGACGCGGGTGCGGCGAGGATCCTCCGCCAGGCGGGCCCAGTACAACCCCTTGACGGCGAGGTTGTCGGCCTCGGTGCCTCCCCCGGTGAACACCACCTCGCTGGGACGCGCCCCGAGGGACGCGGCGAAGGCTTCGCGCCCCTCTTCGACGGTACGACGGGCGCGCCGCCCGGCGGCGTGCAGGGAGGAGGCGTTGCCGGTGACGGTCAACTGGGCGGTCATCGCCTCGACCGCCTCGGGCAGCATGGGCGTGGTCGCGGCGTGGTCGAGGTAAGCCATGGTGGGCCGATTGTACGAGGAGGGGGGCGGGGGACGGCGCCGGGGCGGGGCCGGAGCCCCGCAGGGTCTAAGGGGACGGGGGGTCCGGGGTATAGAGGGTGACCACGTCGCGGGCCGCGCGCAGGAGCTCCGCGCGGGCCTCCGGCGGACCCAGCACCTCCAGGCTCGCGCCGAAGTCCAGCAGCCCCCGCACCCACCGCAGATCCGGGTACGCGACCGAAAGCTCGGCCCACTCCCCGGCGGAGCCACAAGCCCCCTCCACCACATCCGCCCCGTGGATCCGCAGGAACATGTCCAGCCGCTCCCTGCGCACCCTCACCCGCAGCACCACCCCTGACTCCCGCGACTCCACCCCCTGCCGCAGCCCCTCCCACACCTCCGCCAGCTCCACACCCGCCCGCCGCCGCACCGGATCGTCCAGCAGGACCGCCGCCCGCACCCGGTCGGCCCGGTAGAGCCGAGGGACACCACGGTGGTCGGCGACCAGGTACCAGGTCCCCGCCTTCGACACGAGCCCGTACGGATCCACCGTGTACGCCCGCACCGCGGAAGAGTCCGCGTGCCGGTACCGCAGCCGCACCCGCCGGTCGGCGAAGACCGCCTCGTGCAGCACCCCGAGGTCGACCCCGGCCGACCCGTCCGAAGCGGCGGAGGACCGCCACCGCACCGGGTCCACGATGATCCGCCGGCTCGTCAGCTCGGCGGCGGGCCGGTGCGGTTCCGGCAGCGCCGCCATCACCTTCCGCAGCGCGGTCCCCAGCGCCCGGTCGAGCCCCAGATCCGCATGCGTGCTCCGCGAGGCCAGGACGAACAGGGCGCGCGCCTCGTCGCTGGTGAGCCCGGTGACATCGGTCCGGTACCCGGGCAGCAGCGCGAACCCGCCCCGCCTCCCCCGCTCCGCGTACACGGGCACGCCCGCCGCCGACAGCGCCTCGATGTCGCGGTGGACGGTGCGTACGGACACCTCCAGCCGCTCCGCCAGTTCGGCGGCCCGGACCAGCCCCCGGGTCTGGAGCAGCAGCAGGATCGACAGCAACCGGTCGGATTTCACAACGGCCACCCTCCCACCGCATGCCCGCCCCACCCGGGGGCACCCGGCGCATAAGGAATCCATAAGGGGCCCATGAAGGTTCCGCGAGGAAGCCGCAAAGAGGGACACGGGGCCAGTCAACCGGCAAGCACACAAGGGGAGTTCAGATGCTGGCAATCGTGGGAGCCGCACTCTTCGTCATCGCGTTCATCATCAACGCGGCCGAGATCTCGGCGAACAGGATCTTCATGCCGACCAGCCTGATGCTGCTCGGCCTGGCCTTCCTGGCCCTGCACGTGGCGGGCATCGGCGCCGGCTGGAGCGCGGGACGGGGCCGCCGCCGCTGACCGAGCAGCGGCCGACGACCCCGTACACCAGCGCACACGGAAGCCCGGAAATCCGGAAACCTACGCCCTCGGCGCCCGCGCCAGCTGTCGCGACTGGGCGACCAGCCGGTCCGCGCTGTCCCAGACCTCCGCGTCCTCCTCCAGGAAGCCCCCCGCCAGGTTGCGGGTGACGATGGAGACCCGCAGCGGCCCCGGGGCCGGACGGCACCGCACGTGGCAGGTCAGCTCGACGGTCGGCGTCCACCCCTTCAGCCCCAGCTCGAAGCTGGTCGGGGGCAGCGCGTCGACCGTCAGGAGCAGCGACAGCGGGTCCGCGTCCCGGCCGTCCGCGAGCCCGAACCAGGCCCGCATCTCGCCCTTGCCCGACGGCGCCCCGAGCGCCCAGCCGACCGTCGCCGGGTCCAGCCGCAGGTCGAGGCGGTCGGCGATGGCGTTGGAGCCGGGGATCGGCGGGGCGGGCCCGTCGGTCGCCCCGAAGCAGTGCTCCACCGGCGGAATGGCGGGCGGCTTGGCGGTCGTACGGACGTCGTCGGTGAGGGCGTCGAGGTCGCCGTAGGAGGCGAGGACGCGGATGCGCTCGACCTCGTTGCCCTCCGCGTCGTACTGGAAGAGGGACGCCTGCCCGGAGGAGAGCGTGCGCCCGCTCCGTACGACATCCGTACGGATGACGGCCGGTCCGGGCACGGACGGCGTGAAGTAGTGCGCGGACACCGTGAACGGGTCCGGGTGCGGGAGCGCGTCGGCGAGGGCGCGGCCGATGACGGCGAGGAGGTAGCCGCCGTTGACGGCGTTGATGATCGTCCAGCCCGCGGAGAGCTCCGCGTCGTACACGCCCGGCTCGCGCCGCACCACTGCGGTGTCGCGGTCGAACTCGCTGTCCCCGAGGGAACCGGTGGGTATCTGTGCCATGCCCGGCACGCTACACCGCCCGATTACTGAGCGGTAGCTTTTCTCGTGCGGCAGCCGCCCCGAAGCCCCGTACCGCAGCCGCCCCGAGCCCCGTACAGCAGCCGCCCCGAGCGGCGAGCCGGTCCCGCTATCCCGCCTGATCCGGCGCGTCCACCTTCACCGACGACCTGTGCCACGCCCTCGGCGCCCGCCAGTGGAACTTCAGCGCGGCCAGCCGCAGCCCGAAGGACGTCACCACCGCGAGCCCGCTCGTGTACGGGTTCAGCACGTCGAAGCGGATGCACAGGGCCACCATCGCCGCGCCCACGATCGCGGGCACCGCGTACAGGTCCCGGTCCCAGCGCAGCAGCGACGGCACCTCGTTCGCGAGAACGTCGCGCAGGACGCCGCCACCGACCGCCGAGGCCAGGCCCAGCGTCGCGGACGCGGTCAGGCCGAGCCCGTAGTCGTACGCCTTCGCCGTGCCGGTGACGGCGAAGAGGCCGAGGCCCGCCGCGTCGAAGACGTTCACCCCGAGCTGGATGCGCTCCACCTCGGGGTGCAGGAAGAAGACCAGGGCCGTCGCGATCAGCGGGGTCACGAAGTACCCCAGGTCGCTGAAGGCGGCGGGCGGCACCGCGCCGATGATGAGGTCGCGGAACAGCCCCCCGCCCAGTGCCGTGACCTCCGCCAGAACCGCCATGCCGAAGACGTCGAAGTTCTTGCGGACGGCGAGCAGAGCGCCGGAGATCGCGAAGACGAAGATCCCGACGAGGTCGAGCACGTGTTGGACGGAGGGGCTGAAGAGTTCCTGAAGCACCCGACATTGTTACCTACGTACGGGCGCCGAACGGCCTCACGACGCAGAGCCCGGGAGAGCCCGAACCTCACGACGCAGGGCCCGGAAAGCCCGAAGCGCTACAGCGCGGGCTTGCCCTTCGTGAAGAGCCAGGTGTCGAAGAGCCCGTCGAGCTGCTGCCCGCTGATCCGCTCCGCGTACTTGATGAACTCGCTGGTCTCGGCGTTCGCGTACTTGTAGTCCGAGACCCACGTCCGCAGCAGCGTGAAGAACGCCTTGTCGCCGATCTTCTCGCGCAGCACCTGGAGCGTCATGGCGCCCCGGTTGTAGACGGCGGAGGCGAACATCGTGTCGCGCTGCGGGTCGCCGACCACCGTCTGCCAGAAGGGCGACGCGGCGGGCCGCCCGTTGTACGAGGCGCGCATCAGGTCGTGCGCTGTGCCCCGGCCCTTGTGCTCCTCCCACAGCCACTGGCTGTACGTGGCGAAGCCCTCGTTGAGCCAGATGTCGTCCCACTCCTCGGGCGAGACCGAGTCGCCGAACCACTGGTGGGCCAGTTCGTGCGCGATGGTTCCCTCGCTGCGGATCGCCGAGTACACCGGCTTGGTCTGGGTCTCCAGGGAGAATCCGGCCTGCGGCATGTCGTCGACGATCGCGCCGGTCTCCTCGAAGGGGTACTTGCCGAAGAGCTTCGACCAGTAGTCGGTGATCTCGGCGGTCAGGCCGTACACGTCGACGCTGCTGGCGTTCTTCAGTACGGGGTCGATCGCGACGTAGATCGGGGTGCCGCCGGGGGTGACGCCCTTCTGGACGTCGAACTTGCCGATGGTGGCGGTGGCCAGGTAGGTCGCCATCGGCGTGTCGGTGCGCCAGTGGTGGGTGGTCTTGTCGCCCTGTGTCTTCGTCGACACCAGCCGCCCGTTGGAGACGCCCGTCAGACCCTTGGGGGCCTTGATGCGGATGTCGAAGGTGGCCTTGTCGGAGGGGTGGTCGCTGCCGGGGAACCAGGTGGAGGCGGCGTTCGGCTCGCAGGCGACGAAGACGCCGTCGCCGGTCTTCATCCAGCCGTAGTCGGAGCCGAAGACGATCGGCCCGGAGAGCGGCTCGGGCACTCCCCCGTACACCACCTCGACGGTGAACCTGTCGCCCTTCTCCAGCCAGTGGCGGGGCGTGATGCGGATGTCGTCGCCCTTGCGGCTGAAGTCCGCGCGTCTGCCGTCGACCTTGACCGAGGAGACCGTGAGCTTCTGGAGGTCCAGGTGGAAGGAGGAGAGGTTCTTCAGCGCCTTCGCGGTGATGGTGGCGCGGGCGTCGAGGCGGTCGGTGCCGGGGTCGTAGTCGAGCCCCAGGTCGTAGTGGCGGATGTCGAAGCCGCCGTTGCCGAGGTGGGGGAAGTACGGGTCGCCGATGCCCGGCGAGCCGGGTTTCGGGCCGGGGGCCGCCGCGACCGCGACCAGACAGAAAGAGGAGGTCGCGAGTGCGATCGCCGCCAGACGTGCCGAACGGGAGAGTGCCATGAGTCTTCCCTTCGAACGCGTTGTCCCGCCCCACGGTGTGTGGGGCGGACGCGCCGACTCTGCACTCTCCCGTTCCCGGAAGCGACGGGCATGTACATGACTTTACCAAGTCGTGCCCTACCGACCAGTTGGAACCCGTACGTCCGGATTCACCGCACTCGTACGCACGGATTCACCGTACTCGTACGTCCGGATTCACCGTACTCGTACGTCCGGATTCCAACCCGTCAACTCCCTTGCGCCTAGGCGTCCTTGGCAACGTCCACGATCTGCACCGCGTCCCGCGCCTCGGCCACGACCGTCTCGCCCGGAGCCTGGTCCGGAGCGTTCTCCGGGTGGTGGCAGGCCACCTGCTGGCCCACCTTCAGTTCGAGCAGCGGCGGGTCCTGCGTCTTGCAGATCTCCGTCGCCTTCCAGCACCGGGTGTGGAACCGGCAGCCGCTCGGCGGCGCGATCGGCGACGGCACGTCGCCCTTGAGCAGGATGCGCTCGCTCTTCATGCCGCGCCGCTTCGGGTCGGGCACCGGCACCGCCGACATGAGCGCCTTGGTGTACGGATGCATCGGCGCCCGGTACAGCGACGTGCGGTCCGCCAGCTCGACGATCTTGCCGAGGTACATCACCGCGATCCGGTCCGAGACGTGCCGGATGACCGACAGGTCGTGCGCGATGATCACGTACGTCAGACCCAGCTCGTCCTGGAGGTCCTCCATCAGGTTGACCACCTGGGCCTGGATGGAGACGTCCAGCGCCGAGACCGGCTCGTCCGCGACGACCAGCTTCGGCTTGAGCGCGAGCGCCCGGGCGATGCCGATGCGCTGGCGCTGGCCGCCGGAGAACTCGTGCGGATAGCGGTTGTAGTGCTCGGGGTTGAGCCCCACGACCTCAAGGAGGCGCTGCACCTCGGCCTTGATCCCCCCCTCGGGCTTGACGCCCTGGAGGTGGAAGGGCGCGCTGACGATGGTGCCGATGGTGTGCCGCGGGTTCAGCGAGGAGTACGGGTCCTGGAAGATCATCTGTACGTCGCGGCGCAGCGGACGCATCTGGCCGACGCCGAGGTGCGTGATGTCCTGCCCCTGGAACTCGATCTTCCCGCCGGTCGGCTCCAGAAGGCGCGTGATGAGGCGCCCCATGGTCGACTTGCCGCAGCCGGACTCACCCACGACGCCCAGGGTCTCCCCGGGACGCACGTCGAAGTCCAGGCCGTCCACCGCCCGCACCGCGCCGGTCTGCCGTTGGAGCAGACCCTTGCGGATCGGGAAGTGCTTGGTCAGGCCGGAGACCCTGAGCAGCGGCTCGGGAGAGGACGTGCTCTGCTTCGGCACCGTCATCGCGGATTCCTTTGTCTCGCTCACAGCACCCGTCTCACTCACCGCGTCCGTCCCGCTCACAGCTTCGGCGCAATCTCTTCGGTCCAGATCCGCGTGCGCTGTTCCTGGGTCATGTGGCAGGCCGAGAAGTGCTTGCCGCCGACCTCCCGGAGTTCCGGTACGACGGTACGGCTGGCGTTGTCGGCCGGCTTGTCGGCGTACGGGCAGCGGGGGTTGAAGGCGCAGCCGTCCGGCACGTTGATGAGGCTGGGCGGGGAGCCCTTGACCGGGATGAGCCGCTCGGTGTCCTCGCGGTCGATGCGCGGCATCGATCCCAACAGGCCCCAGGTGTAGGGGTGCTGGGGCTCGTAGAAGATCTTCTCGGCCGGACCGCGCTCGATGCACCGGCCGCCGTACATCACCACGATGTCGTCCGCGAGCTCGGCGACCACGCCGAGGTCGTGGGTGATGATGATGACCGCCGAGCCGAACTCCTTCTGGAGGTCGGTGATCAGGCTGAGGATCTGCGCCTGCACGGTGACGTCGAGTGCGGTGGTCGGCTCGTCGGCGATCAGCAGCGACGGGTTGTTGACCAGCGACATCGCGATCATCGCGCGCTGCCGCATGCCGCCGGAGAACTCGTGCGGGTAGCTGTCCACCCGCTTGCTCGGCTCCGGAATGCCGACCCGGTCCAGCATCTCGACGGCACGCTTGCGCGCGACCTTCTTGTCCACGTCGTGGTGGATCCGGTACGCCTCCACGATCTGGTGCCCGATGGTGAAGTACGGGTGCAGCGCGGACAGCGGGTCCTGGAAGATCATCGCCATGTCGCGGCCGCGCAGCCGCCGGACCTCTTCGGGGTCCGCGCTCAGCAGCTCCTTGCCGTCGAGCCAGATCTCACCGCTGAGCTGCGCCTTGCGGCGGCCGTACTGGCCCGCCGTGTGCAGCCCCATGATGCCGAGCGAGGTCACCGACTTGCCGGACCCGGACTCGCCCACGATGCCGAGGGTCTTGCCCTTCTCCAGCTGGAAGGAGAGCCCGTTGACGGACTTCACCAGGCCGTCGTCGGTCGGGAAGTGGACCTTCAGGTCGCGTACGTCGAGGAAGGCGGAGGACGGCGGCGTCTGTGCCACCGGCTCCCCCACGGCCCCCGTCTTGGTCATGTCTGTCATGTGAGCCTCACACGGGGGTCGATCACGGCGTACAGGAGGTCCACGAGGAGGTTGGCGAGCACCACCGCACTGGCGGTGATGAGCGTGACCGCCAGGATGATCGGCAGGTCCTTGTCGGTGATCGCGATCAGCACCGCCTGGCCCAGGCCCGGCAGGCTGAACGTGGTCTCGGTGAGGATCGCGCCGCCCATCAGGGCACCGAGGTCGATGCCGAGCAGGGTGAGGATGGGGGTCATCGTCGAGCGCATGGCGTGCTTGCCGATGACCGTCTTCTCACCGAGGCCCTTGGCGCGAGCGGTACGGATGTAGTCCTCGCCCATGACTTCGAGCATGGACGCCCTGGTCATACGGGCGTACATCGCGCCGAAGAGGAAGGCGAGGCTGATCCAGGGCAGGATCATGCCGCTGAACCACGCCGCCGGATCCTCGCCGAACTCGGTGAACGCGTTGTTCACCCAGCCCAGCGAATAGGCGAAGATCGCCAGCGAGAGCAGACCGGTGAAGTAGACCGGCAGGGAGACGCCCGCGAGCGCGGTGGACATCGCCACCCGGTCCCAGATCGTGCCTCGCTTGAGCGCGGACAGGACGCCCACGGTCAGGCCGATGAACAGCCAGACCACGGCGGCGCCCAGCGCCAGGAAGAGGGTGACGGGCAGCCGGTCGAGGAGCACCGGCCAGACCGCCTGCTGACTCTTGAAGGAGTAGCCGAAGCAGGGTGCCGGGCACTCGATGACGTCGCCGCCGCCGATGTAGGTCCGCCCGGCGAAGATGCCCCGGATGAACTCCCATGCCTGCAAGAGGATCGGATCGCCGAGTCCCAGCTTCTCGCGGACGCCCTCGATGGCGGCCGCGTCGGCCTGCTTTCCGACGAAGAAGAGTGCGGGGTCCTGACCGGTCCACTTCGGGATCAGGAAGAAGATGCTGAAGACCGCGAGGATCACGACGATCAGCATCACTGCGACGGCGAACAGCCGCCTGATCAGATATGTCAGCACTGTGCTCGGCAGCCGCCCCTCGTGGGGGCGGCTGCCTTCACCTGCCCTTCGTGCCAGCGGCGGGTGACGCCGTCAGATGGTGATGTACGTGTGGGTGGCGCGTTACTACTTCATGACGCCGATCTGCGCGAAGTCGTACCAGCCGCTGAAGGCGTCGGAGGCGTAGACGTTCGTCAGTCGGGGCGAACGCCAGTTGACTGCCTTGATGTTGACCAGCGGAAGGTAGTAGGCGCCTTCCATGACCTTCTTGTTGACCTCGCCGTAGAGCGCGGCGGCCTTGGTCGGGTCCTGCTCGGCGATGGCCTTCGCGAAGCCCTCGTCGATGGCCTTGTCCTTGATCAGGGCGTAGTTGTTGTTGCCGTTCTCAAGGATGTAGTCGCTGTGCCACAGCGGCAGGCCGTAGCCCTGGCCGGAGGGGAAGTCCGGGCCCCAGCCGTAGAGGATCAGACCGTAGTTCTTCTTGATGACGTTGGCGGTGTTGCCGACGATCGACGACCCCTCCTTGCCGTTGAACTGGTCGATCTCGACCGTGATGCCGACCTTGCCGAGCGACGCCTGGATGGCCTCGGCGGCCTTCTTGTCGGACTCGTCGGTGTTGCGGACGGCGAGAGTGGTCTTGAAGCCCTTCTCCTGGCCGCACTTCTTCAGGGCTTCCTTGGCCTTGACCGGGTCGGCGGCGCCGCCGTTGGCGCGCAGGCCGTACTGGTCGTCCTTCTCGTCGTAACCGGGGATGACCGGCGGCAGCATGTTCACCGCGATGTCACCGGCAGCGATCGGGCCGCCGCGCGCGTTCTGCACGGACTTGTGGTCCGTGCCGTAGATGACGGCCTTGCGGCACTCGATGTTGTCGAACGGCTTCACGCTCTGCGGCATGGCCACGTAGGAGATGAACCCGGTCTGCGGGTTGTCGAGGTTCTCCTTGTGCTTCTTCAGCGCGGTGGTGCGGCCCGAGGTGTTCATGCCGCGCTGGTTCAGGTCCAGGTCCGCGTCGCCGTTGATGAGGCGCTTGTCGCGCTCGTCGGCGTTGGTGAGGATGGTGACCTCGATGTTGTCCGGCAGCGCCTTGCGCAGGCCGTCCGTCTTCGGGTCGTAGTTCGTGTTGCGCGAGAGCTTCAGGCCCTTGCCCGGGGAGTAGCTGTCGAACTTGTACGGACCCGAGGAGAACGGCTTCAGGGCGTACTTGGTCTTCGTGTCCTTGTCCTTGCGGATCGGCGAGTTGGTCGCCATCGCGAGGATCTGCTCGAAGTCGCCGTTCGCCTTGGGGAGCTTGAAGACGATCTTCTTGTCCGTGGGCGTCTGGATGGCGTCGATGCCCTTGGGGTCCTTGTACGGGCCCTTGAACTTCTTCTCCGGGTCCAGGATGTCGCGGAGGTAGACCGGACCGCCGGACAGCGCCTCCTGCGCCCACTGGCGCTCGATGCCGTACTTGACATCCTGGGAGGTAATTTCCTTACCGTCCTCCCACTTGATGCCGTCCTTCAGCTCGTACGTGTACGTCAGGCCGTCGGGGCTCACCGTGCCCTTGGCCTTGGCGAGGTCCGGCTGGAGGTCGATCGACTTCTGGCCGGGGGCCGCGGTGTAGCTGACGAGCGTGCGGCTGTAGTAGCGCGCGAAGTCGAACGCGAAGCCGTAGTACATCATCGTGGTGTCCCACGAGTCGGCGTCCTGGACGCCGACGAACTTCAGCGTCCCGCCCTTCTTGTCGGAAGGGTTCGCGATCTTCTCGACGCCGGCGTTGAAGCCCGCGCCCTTGCTGCTGCCGCCGCTGCCGCCGCTGCCGCCCTTGCCGCCGCCACCGCTACAGGCCGTGGTGACCAGGAGCGTGGTGGCCGCGACGGTCGCGATCGCCGCGACCCTCCCCATGCGCATGCCGGTTGATTTCACTGTCTCGCAACCTCCGTGAGTAATGCGGCCCTTGCGACCAGGGCTGGTCAGCTGTGGCTCGTATGAAGAAAGCGGGTGAGGTGCTGCTCAGCGGGACCCCTTGGGGTCGATCGCGTCCCGTACGCCGTCACCGAAGAGGTTGAAGGCGAGCACCGTGAGGAAGATGGCCACACCCGGAACGATCATGTACATCGGGTCGGACTCGTAGTACTGCACCGCGTCGGAGAGCATCGAACCCCAGGAGGCCGTGGGCGGCTTCACGCCCACGCCCAGGAAGCTCAGGGCCGCCTCGGTGAGGATGTTGGTGGGGATCATCAGCGTCGTGTAGACGGTGATCGGTGCCACCAGGTTCGGCAGCAGCTCCTTGGTCACGATGTAGCTGCGACCCGCTCCCAGGCTGCGCGCCGCCTCGACGTACTCGCGCTCGCGCAGCGACAGCACCTGACCCCGGACGATGCGTCCGATGTAGGGCCAGCCGAAGAAGCCGATGACAAGGATCATCACCAGCAGCCGCAGCCCGCTTCCCGTGAGCCCGAACAGGGAGCCCGGCATCACGGAGATCAGCGAGATCACGAAGAGCAGCTGCGGGAAGGCCAGCAGCATGTCCATGACGCGGCTGATGACCGTGTCGACCCAGCCGCCGAAGTAGCCCGCCAGCGTGCCGAACAGAGTGCCGAAGACCACGGCGACGACCGCCGCCAGGAAGCCGACGATCAGTGAGACCCGGGCACCGTAGACGATGCGGATGAAGACGTCGCGGCCACTGGTCGGCTCCACGCCGAGCCAGTGCTCGCCGCTCATCCCGCCGAACGACCCGATGGGTGTGCCGAACAGCGGGTCGATCAGGCTCTCGTTGCGGGCCTCGGGCGTCTGCCCGGTCAGCGAGGAGATGACTGGTGCGAGAAGCGCGATGATCACCAGCACGAGGACGATGATGCCGCCCGCGAGTGCCAGCTTGTCGCGCTTCAGCCGCAGCCAGGCGATGGCCCACAGGGAGCGGCCCTCGATCTTCTTCGCCGGTACACCGGCCGCGACGTCAGCCGTTGCGGGTTCCGCCGCGGGCGCGTCGTGAAGTGGTGCCGTCATCGTGGTAGCGACCCCTCTCGGCCAGCGGTCACCGGCCCTTGCTGCCGCTAGTGGCGGCCAAGCTGCTTGTCGAACACAGGGCGAACGCCCCTTGATTCGGGGAGTCTTCAACGCGGGTGCACCGCCCCGCCAGACCCCCCGGCCAAAGGATGCGCAACCGTGATGCTGTCTGCGGTTTTCCGGTATCCGGACGGGCCTGAACGACGGGCGAACAGTGGGCAATTGGGCGCATCGCCCCGCAGCACCCCCCAACTGCCGTGCACTACCGCTAAATTGGGACACACCCACTTTTCGCGTACGCGCAACACCGTCTCGGCATCCAGACATGCCCAAGTCCGCGTACGGGCATGCCGATTGACCCCCTAAGGGGTCTTATGGGCAGAGATGTGCGTGGGACGGTGCGGGCGGCCGGCTCAGTACGCGCGCGACGGCGGGTAGCCGTACCCGGGAGCGCCGGTCGGGGCCGGCGCGTGCGCGTCGCGGTCGTAGAACGGGCGGGCGTTGGCGCGCAGCCACATGCCGACCGGGTCGTGCTCGTCGGTCATCGCGACCGTGGACACCGGCAGCCCGTCCGGGACGACGCCCACGGACTGCTGCATCATCGCCCGCACCGCCTCGACGGACTGGCGGCTGGTGTCGTACAGGTCGAGACCGATGGCGAGGTACGGGGCTCCCAGCGCGGGCTGCACCCAGGCGCGGCTGAGCGCGCGTACGGCGGACGTGCGGTGGGCGTTCTGCGCGAGCTGGGCGTAGAACTGCGGGATCTCCAGCGTGGGCTCGGACATCCGCAGAGGCCCGGCGGGCATCCGGTCCAGACCGGTGGCGATGCGCCGCAGGTCCAGCCAGGGGATGCCGACGCCGCCGCCGGGGGCGTGCGGGTTGAGCCAGATCCCCCAGCGGTCGGGGTAGAGGGCGCGGGCCAGGTCACGGCCGGTGCCCACCTCGTACGCCCGGTTCCAGCCGCTCGCGGCGAGCTCCTGGGCGGAGGTCACGCAGGGCGCGTAGCCGAAGCCCTCGACCTCCATGTTCCCGTACTGGGCGTCGGGGGACCCGGCGGTGCCGTGCCAGAGCAGCATCCACAGCCGGCCGTCCGCCAGGGCGTTCAGCAGCGCCTCGTACGCGTCGTACCGCCCCGGGGTCACCTGGCGCAGCATGTGCTCGACCTGTCCGGCCGCCGCGGTGCCTGACGCGCTCACCCTGGGTCCCGCCCCTCTTCGATCCACCGTGTCGACGCTGGTCGCGCTCGAACGAACCGCCCCCGCGTGGCGAGGTCATCAAACCAGCTTAAGCGGCACCGCTGACACCGAACCGGTGTCGGGCGGGAAGTCTTGGCTCCCCTGGCCCGCCGGGCCTCGGCCCTCGCACACCGGCAGCCTCCGCGCCCACGCGTACGGAACCTCCGCGCCCGCGTGTACGGAACCTCAGTGCTCGCGCGTACGGAGCCTCAGTGCTCGCGCGTGTAGAACGGCCGGATCTGCTCCAGCATCCAGTCGGCCACCGGGTCCTGCGCCAGATCGAGCAGCAGCAGCTGCACCGGCCACGGCACGGACTCCCGGCCCAGCGCCCGCCCCAGCGCGTCCATCGGCGCGTTGCGGTCGGGCCCCTCCCACGAGGACAGCTGTACGCCCACGAACAGTTGCGGGGCGTCGCCCTCCACGCTCGCCAGCGCGCGGCGGGCGGTGACGACGACACCGCTCTGCTGGAACTCGCCCGCGGCGGCGGCCAGGAAGTCGACCGGCTCCTCCTGCCAGTCCGGCTCGAAGAGCCGCACCCGACCGCCGGTCGCGGTCCCGTCCAGCGGGGTGCGGCCGGTGCGGCAGAGCTCGGCGACGGCGGGCGGCGGCAGCGGCACGCCCACGGCGCCGCCCTGGTTCACGACGATGCCCAACTGCGGCGGGAGGCCACGGGCGAACTCCACGGCCGGGGCGACGGCGAAGCCCATCCCGCCGCCGACGCAGCCGAAGAACTGCTGCTCGGAGCTGAAGACCGGGACGTACGCCTGCCCGTCGACCTCGACGGTCGGCAGATCCAGCGGTCCCTGGTCGGGGCCGCCCCCGTTCGGCAGCGGGATCCACACCTGCGAGCGCCCGAGCACCTCCACGAGACGCGGGCCCGCGCCGGGGTTGCCGAGGGAGGCGGCGAGGACCTCTTCGAGCTCGTTGACGGGCCACCCGTTGCCTCCGGGGACCGCGTACTGGTTGTCGGCGTCCGGGGTGCCGCCGTGGGGGCCGGGCTGTTCCGGCTCCCCGTACTGCCCCGTCGTCTCCGGAATCTCCACGGACCGTCCCCTTCTCGCCCTGCCACCCGCCCCTGTACTGGGGTCCGAGCCTATCGCCGGGCCGTACCGGACCCGCAGAGTGCACCCGAATGGCGACGTTCCGCACTCGTCGCGTTGCGGAGCGTGCCGCGTGATTCGAGGGTGGACGACGAGGCCGATCGGCCCTCCCCGACGTGACACTCCCCCTCCGGAAGGAAACCCGCCGTCATGGCACTGAACAGGACCGCCGCCCTCGCCCTCGCCACCTCTCTCTGCGGGGCGCTGATCCTCGGCACGGCCGGTGCCGCCGTCGCCGCCCCCGCCCACGAGGGCCGCCTCCCCGCGGCCTCCTCGCCCGTCGTACCCATGACGCCGCAGCAGCGTGCGGCCCAGCAGGACCTGACCGCACTGACCGAGGCCGCCCGCGGCCTGGTCGCCGGGCCCGTCGCGGAACGGCCCTCCGCACGCCCGGCGGTGGAGGCCGCGCTGGCCACCGCACTGGCGAGCCTCACGGCGGCGACCGCCGACCCGGAGCCGGTACCGGTACCGGGGACGCCGGTGCCCACCATCGTCGTGTCACCGCCCACCGCGCCCGTGGACCCGGAGCCGTCCACCACCGGCGACAGCCCGGGCGTCACGGCGAGCGGCGAGGACCACGCCTCCGTCAACGCCCCGATCCAGGGTGCGACCGAACCCGACCCGACGACACCCGGCACGACGACACCCGGCACGACCCAGCCGGACACGACCCAGCCGGACACGACCCGGCCGGACAGCGACGTCGCCGCCGCCAAGACCGCCCTGAAGGTGAAGTTCGAAGCGCTCTTCGATGCCGTGTCCGCCCGCGACTGGAGCAAGGCGAAGCTGACCTTCGACGAGGCCGTCAAGCTCTCCGGCGAACTGATCACCAAGTTCGCCGTGGGCAGGATCGGAACGTGGACGCACTCCTGATCCACCCCTGGGGGCGTCGGACGGCGCACCGTCCGACGCCCCTCACTTCCCCTCGAACCCGATCTCCTTCAGCGCTCCCGCCGCGTCCCGGTCCAGCAGCACCGCCGAGGCGCACCCGGCGGGCAGCCTGCCCTCCTCCGCGTCGCGGACCAGCGCGCCGACGGCCCTGCGGTGCCGGGCGAAGGCGTAACCGGAGACTCCTCGTCCGCGCTCGCGCTGACCGTCCCTGGCCACCCCGGGCGTCACGTCGAGCAGGACGAGCCGCAGCCCGCGCCCGCGTCTGCGGGCCTCGCGCGCCAGCCACCGCCGCACCCACGCCTGCGTACCGCAGTCGTGCACGACGACGGACTCGCCCGAGTGCAGCGCCTTCCGCAGGCCCGCGTAGTGCGCGACGCGCACGAGCGGGCGGTAGAGGGCGTACGGCAGCAAGCGCGGCGCCTTCGCGTCCCAGCGCTCCCGTACGTCCTGCGAATCGATGGTCCGCACCCCCGTCGCGGCCCGGCCCATGAGGGTGGACTTGCCGCTGCCGGGCAGGCCCGACACCACCACCACGTCCCCCGTGGCGAACATCAGCCGACGCGGACTCCGCCCCGCCCGCTCCCGGAGATCGCGTACGACCGGAACCGGCACGGGCCCCACCGCCCCCACGACCGCCTCTGCCCGCACACCTGCGGCTGCCACGCCTGCGGCTGCCATGCCCGCGGTTGTGGCGCATGCACTGGGCTGCTGCAACGTCCTCACCCCTCCCCCTGTGGGTATGCCCTCACCCTTGCCCACGAAGTGTAAAGAATAGGTAATGCGGGACAAGCGATTTGCTGACCGGAGGGGGCGTGCAATGATGTGCGCGCCAGGCGTCCCCTGCGCACCCTCAACTTCACAACGGCCGCATGAATCCGCGCGGGAGAGTCCTCGGCAGCAGTGCCCGGGACGCCGAAGGAGCAAGCTCCTCCCTTGAATCTCTCAGGCCCCGAACCGCGCGGGCGAGGCAGATCTGAAAAGCGGGTCCCCCACCAGGTGACCCCACCCAAGGTGCAAGCCGGACCGAATTGCTCCGGCGAACCTCTCAGGTTCCGATGACAGATGGGGAGGATCGTCCTCGTCGTCATGCCCTGCGCATGCCTGCCGCCCTGGGAGTTCTTTCATGAGCACCACCCCCCGCCGCACCGCCCTCGATGCCCTGCATCGTTCGCTGGGCGCGACCATGACCGACTTCGCGGGCTGGGACATGCCGCTGCGGTACGCCTCGGAGCGCGACGAGCACAACGCCGTGCGCACCCGGGCCGGGCTCTTCGACCTCTCCCACATGGGCGAGATCACGGTCACGGGCCCGCAGGCCGTGGACCTCCTGAACTACGCCCTCGTCGGCAACATCGGCACCGTCGGCCTCGGCCGCGCCCGGTACACGATGATCTGCCAGGAGGACGGCGGCATCGTCGACGACCTGATCGTCTACCGCCTGGCCGAGACCGAGGCCGCACCATCTGAATACATGGTGGTGGCGAACGCGGGCAACGCCCAGATCGTCCTGGACGCCCTCGTCGCCCGCGCCGGGGGCTTCGACGCCGAGGTCCGCGACGACCGCGACGCGTACGCCCTCATCGCGGTGCAGGGCCCGGAGTCCCCCGGCATCCTGAAGTCCGTCACGGACGCCGACCTGGACGGCCTGAAGTACTACGCGGGCCTGCCCGGCACCGTCGCGGGCGTCCCCGCCCTCATCGCCCGTACGGGCTACACCGGCGAGGACGGCTTCGAGCTCTTCGTCGAGCCGCAGCACGCGGTGGCCCTGTGGGAGGCGCTGACCGAGGCGGGCGCGGGCGTCGGCCTCATCCCGTGCGGCCTCTCCTGCCGGGACACGCTGCGCCTGGAGGCGGGCATGCCGCTGTACGGCAACGAGCTGACCACGAAGCTCACCCCCTTCGACGCGGGCCTGGGCCGGGTCGTCAAGTTCGAGAAGGAGGGCGACTTCGTCGGTCGTACGTCCCTCCAAGCGGCCGCCGAGCGCGCCGAGACCGCTCCGCCGCGCAAGCTGGTCGGCCTGATCGCCGAGGGCCGCCGCGTCCCGCGCTCCGGCTTCCAGGTGGTCGTGGACGGCCAGGTCGTCGGCGAGGTCACCTCGGGCGCCCCGTCCCCCACGCTCGGCAAGCCGATCGCCATGGCGTACGTCGACGCCGCCTTCGCCGCACCGGGCACGACGGGCGTCGGCGTGGACATCCGGGGCACGCACGAGCCGTACGAGGTCGTCGCCCTGCCGTTCTACAAGCGCCAGAAGTGACGTCCGGGGCCGCCGGAAGCACCGCTCCGACGCCCCGCGAGCACCGCTCCGACGCGCCGAAAGTGACGAACGCCGCATCCTCACGCGTGTCCTCACGTCTCATCTGTCAAGACCCCGTTCCTCAGCACTCCCCCGCATCCAGGAGAATTCAGCCATGAGCAACCCCCAGCAGCTGCGTTACAGCAAGGAGCACGAGTGGCTCGCGACGTCCGAGGACGGCGTCGCGACGGTCGGCATCACGGAGTTCGCGGCCAACGCGCTCGGTGACGTCGTCTACGCCCAGCTCCCGGAGGTCGGCGACACGGTGACCGCGGGCGAGACCTGCGGCGAGCTGGAGTCGACCAAGTCCGTCAGCGACCTGTACTCCCCGGTGACCGGCGAGGTCGTCGAGGCCAACCAGGCCGTCGTGGACGACCCCTCGCTGGTGAACTCCGCTCCCTTCGAGGGCGGCTGGCTGTTCAAGGTGCGCGTCACGGACGAGCCGGGCGACCTGCTCTCCGCCGACGAGTACACCGCGCTCTCCGGCAACTGAAACCCTTAGGGACTCGCCTGATGTCGCTTCTCAACTCCTCCCTCCACGAGCTGGACCCGGACGTCGCCGCCGCCGTCGACGCCGAGCTCCACCGCCAGCAGTCCACCCTCGAAATGATCGCCTCGGAGAACTTCGCTCCGGTCGCCGTCATGGAGGCCCAGGGCTCGGTCCTGACCAACAAGTACGCCGAGGGTTACCCGGGCCGCCGCTACTACGGCGGCTGCGAGCACGTCGACGTCGTCGAGCAGATCGCGATCGACCGCATCAAGGCGCTGTTCGGTGCCGAGCACGCGAACGTCCAGCCGCACTCCGGTGCGCAGGCGAACGCCGCCGCGATGTTCGCCCTCCTCAAGCCGGGCGACACGATCATGGGCCTGAACCTGGCCCACGGCGGTCACCTGACCCACGGGATGAAGATCAACTTCTCCGGCAAGCTCTACAACGTGGTCCCGTACCACGTCGACGAGACCGGCCAGGTCGACATGGAGGAGGTCGCCCGCCTCGCCAAGGAGTCCCAGCCGAAGCTGATCGTCGCGGGCTGGTCGGCGTACCCGCGCCAGCTGGACTTCGCCAAGTTCCGCGAGATCGCGGACGAGGTCGGCGCGTACCTGATGGTCGACATGGCGCACTTCGCGGGCCTCGTCGCGGCCGGGCTGCACCCCAACCCGGTCCCGCACGCCCACGTCGTCACCACGACCACCCACAAGACCCTCGGCGGCCCGCGCGGCGGTGTGATCCTCTCCACGCAGGAGCTCGCCAAGAAGATCAACTCCGCGGTCTTCCCGGGTCAGCAGGGCGGTCCGCTGGAGCACGTGATCGCGGCCAAGGCGGTCTCCTTCAAGGTCGCGGCCTCGCCGGAGTTCAAGGAGCGCCAGCAGCGCACCCTGGACGGCGCCCGCATCCTGGCCGAGCGCCTGGTCCAGTCCGACGTCACCGAGCACGGCGTGTCCGTCCTCTCCGGCGGCACCGACGTGCACCTGGTCCTCGTCGACCTGCGCAACTCGGAGCTGGACGGCCAGCAGGCCGAGGACCGTCTCCACGAGGTCGGCATCACGGTCAACCGCAACGCCATCCCGAACGACCCCCGCCCCCCGATGGTCACCTCGGGCCTGCGCATCGGCACCCCCGCCCTTGCCACCCGCGGCTTCCAGACGGAGGACTTCACCGAGGTCGCCGACATCATCGCGGAGGCCCTGAAGCCCTCGTACGACGTCAAGGCGCTCTCCGCCCGGGTCTCGGCCCTCGCGGACAAGCACCCGCTCTACCCCGGTCTGAAGTAATACGGAGTAGTTCCGTAGGCTTCATCTGTACGACCAAATCCAGCAATACGTAAAAACGGGGCACCGCGCACACTGGACAGTGAGTGCGGTGCCCCGTCCCTTGCCCCTCTCGTCGCCCGAGGGCGGGCAGGGGACAGCCCGCACACTTGTTCCGCACGTGTTCTGCCCGACGGACAACGGCGTCCGCCACCCTTCTGAGGAGTTCTGCTGTGGCCATCTCGGTCTTCGACCTGTTCTCGATCGGCATAGGCCCGTCCAGCTCCCACACGGTCGGCCCCATGCGGGCC
Source organism: Streptomyces sp. NBC_00237 (assembly GCF_026342435.1). Classification (NCBI taxonomy): domain Bacteria; kingdom Bacillati; phylum Actinomycetota; class Actinomycetes; order Kitasatosporales; family Streptomycetaceae; genus Streptomyces; species Streptomyces sp. NBC_00237. Next base: position 1,798,240 of record NZ_JAPEMT010000002.1, read on the forward strand.
GCCCGCATGTTCGTGGGACGCCTCAAGAAGGACGGCCTGCTCGCCCAGACCACGTCGGTACGCGCCGAGCTGTTCGGCTCGCTCGGCGCCACCGGCCACGGTCACGGCACCCCGAAGGCCGTCCTGCTCGGCCTGGAGGGCCACTCCCCGCGCACGGTGAACGTCGAAACGGCCGACGCCGAGGTCGAACGCATCCGCGCCACCGGTCGCCTCCGCCTCCTGGGCACGGAGATCGGCGAGGCCCACGAGATCGCCTTCGACGAGCCCAACGAGCTGATCCTCCACCGCCGCCGCTCCCTGCCGTACCACGCGAACGGAATGACCCTCTTCGCGTACGACGCCCAGGGCGCGCCCCTCCTGGAGAAGACCTACTACTCCGTCGGCGGCGGCTTCGTCGTCGACGAGGACGCCGTGGCGGGCGACAACCCGATCGTCCCGGACGACACGGTCCTCAAGCACCCCTTCCGCACGGGCGACGAGCTTCTGCGCATGGCCCGCGAAACCGGCCTCTCCATCTCCTCGATGATGCTGGAGAACGAGCGGGCCTGGCGCACCGAGGAGGAGATCCGCGAGGGCCTCCTGGAGATCTGGCGCGTCATGCAGGCATGCGTCTCGCGCGGCATGTCCCACGAGGGCATCCTCCCCGGCGGCCTCAAGGTCCGCCGCCGCGCCGCCAACACGGCCCGCCAGCTGCGCGCCGACGGCGACCCCAAGACGCATGCCATGGAGTGGACCACCCTCTACGCGATGGCCGTCAACGAGGAGAACGCCGCGGGCGGCCGCGTCGTCACGGCCCCCACGAACGGCGCGGCGGGCATCATCCCGGCGGTCCTGCACTACTACATGAACTTCGTCCCGAACGCCGACGAGGACGGCATCGTCCGCTTCCTCCTCGCCGCCGGCGCGATCGGCATGCTCTTCAAGGAGAACGCCTCGATCTCGGGCGCCGAGGTCGGCTGCCAGGGCGAGGTCGGCTCCGCCTGCTCGATGGCCGCGGGCGCGCTCGCCGAGGTCCTGGGCGGCACCCCGGAGCAGGTAGAGAACGCCGCCGAGATCGGCATGGAGCACAACCTGGGCCTGACCTGCGACCCGGTCGGCGGCCTCGTCCAGATCCCGTGCATCGAGCGCAACGGCATGGCGGCCGTCAAGGCGGTCACCGCCGCGAAGATGGCGATGCGCGGCGACGGCAGCCACAAGGTCTCCCTCGACAAGGTCATCAAGACCATGAAGGAGACCGGCGCCGACATGAAGGTCAAGTACAAGGAAACGGCCCGAGGCGGCCTCGCCGTCAACGTCATCGAGTGCTGACAACCACCCCCTGACCTGGTGTTTCCTACCTTTCAGCTCTGTCAGAGCCTTTCCCGTCCACACGGCGGAAAGTCCCCGGGAAGTCCCTCTGACAGAGCTGAAAGTCCCTGAAGAGTCCCTGCGCCTGCGCAGCCCTGCCCCGAACTTCTCTCAGCACCGAAGGGCGGCAGCACATCAGCCACGCATCACTGCGGGCTCGCCGGGATCTCCCTGGAGGGAACGTTGCAAGCCGTGGCCGTCATGCTCCGTGATCACCCCAACGCCAGCGTCAACTTCACTCCTACGGCGGATGCCGACCGCTCGGCGTCGTCCAGCTCGGGCTGCCGTTGGGGCTTTGGCAGGGGAGGTGTCAACGGCCCTCGGCCGTGCAGTTGTTTGGGTTTGTCACTGGTGGGTGGGGTCTGGCGGCTGGTTCAGGTCGTTGACCGGCACGATTTCAGTCGCCTGTTCCGTTTCGTGCATCCGGGGAAAGGCGTTTCGGAAGACTGCGCCCATGATCACTTCTAGTGCGCTGGTGAACCCCGCTGTCCGGGCTTTCGTGCAGGCCCTGCAGGACAAGGAGGCGTTCGCCGCCGCCGTCACCGACGACTTCAGCTACACCGACGAGAACGGGATCGGCGACGCCAGGCTCTTCCAGGCCAGGCGTCCCGTACCAGACTGCTGATCCATGAGCAGAACAAGGACGGGCTGACCCTGACGGGGATGGTGCGCCGGGTGGACCGCATCATCGACGTGCGGTGGGTCTTCACGGTGAACGAGGGGAAGGTGAGCCGCCTGGCCGTCACCAGAGACGTGACCCTCCCGCATGAGTTCAAGAAGGAGGTCATCGTCGAGCTGACGAAGCAGCTCGTCCGAGGGAGCGCGGGCACCGAGCCCGACACCGACTTCGACCGGCCTGTCGCTCGGAACGGTGAGTCCCACCCGCGCGGATGCGCGCGCCGCATGGACGGCTATGTGTATGGCTGGGGACCGGGGGCGCTCGGCGCGATCGACTGGATCAACACCCTGGAGAATGCGTCCGACCCCGTGGTGTACCGCACGTTCCGCAGTCCCGCCTCGGGCGAGCACATCGACAAGACCTCGAAGAGGCGGACCCACAGGGTCGACTCGCATCTGAGCGCCGAACTGCGCTGGGACAGTGACGGGTACCAGAAGCTGTGGACGGCCTTCTCCGCAGAGCCGTCCCACTGGAACGCGGTCGCGTGGTGCTCGGAGTGGGTGCGGCTGGTCGACCGCGCGATCCCGCGGGTCACGGGGACGCTGACACTGACCGGCCCGGACGGAGCCGTGGCCAGCACCGAGGAGGTCACGGCCAAGGGGGCCAGACCTCCGTACCCGCTGCGGTTCGAGCGGGAGTTCGCCCTCGACGATGTGCCGTCCGGCACCTACACCCTCACCTTCACCCACGCGGAGAAGACCGGCGGGTCCTACTCGCAAGACGGCGCTGTCGGCGACCTGGACCGGGTCACGCTGCGAAACCACACGCTCACCTTCAACGTCGGCGCCTGACACGCGCCACGCAGCACGGTCCCCGCGATCCAATCGCGGGGACCGGCAACCCGCACACCCCCGCCGTGACGTCACCATCCGTCTCGTGAGCCGGTCATCCCGGAGAAGGCCGACCAGGCCGCCCACCCGAAGGGTGGGTCCTCATGGACACGCCACCGAGACCCCGCTCACTCCGGCCGAACTGCTGCGGCGCGCACGAGAGGCTGCCGCGCTCGGTGCCAAGGTCCGTGAGCTAGCGGCAACGGAGCTGCTGACCAAGAGGGCCGCAGCCGCGAAAGCCGCTGCGGAGAAGGAGAAGGCCGATCTCGCAGCGCGGGAGGCGGTGGCTGCTGCGCCGCGCCTCTTCGGGGACGACGAGTTGGTCTCCGAACTCGTGAACATCCCGTTGGCGAAGCTGGAACGGGACGCGAAGCCCGTTACCGCGGCTCGCGCCAAGGAGGTGGTCGAGGGGCTCCGGCAGAGCGTAGAACGTCCGCGCGTTCGCCGTCGCCGGTCATCCGTGTCGAAGATGGCGGCCAAGCACAAAGCCAGAATCGACACGGATCACGGGCCCCGAGTCTGCTTCGAGGCTCGAATCGAACGGGAGAACAGGAAGCCGCTGGTGGCGCGGTTCGGTGGAATTCCCCTCTATCGGCAGCGGTCGGCGAAGATCGCCGACCGACGGCCCACGTGGGTGGACTATCCGCATAAAGAGCTGGTCACTCGGCTCTTGGCGGACACGTGCGAGATCTGCGGGCACCACGGTGATGTGCAGGTGCATCACATTCGCGCCCTTGCCGATCTCGCCCATGCCGGATGGCCGCCGTCCGACTGGACGCGCGTCATGCTCGATACTCTGCCGGGCATCACCGTGACCCTGCTGCCCGACCGCATCGGCAGCCCGGTGGACCACTGCGTCACCAGCTTCGAGACCGTCCGCCTGCCTCGTACCGCACTGCTCCAGGGAGAACACGGTCGGCTGACGGCTGACGGCACGTTCACCAGCGAGGTCGGCAGCCCACGCAAACGGTTCCTGCACGCGATCCGCCGGGTGACGGTCGGCAAACTGTGCATGAGCGCGAGCACCCTGGGCGGCAGCCGCGCGGCGCTGGCCATCGCGGTGCGCTACGCCTATCAACGGCACATCTCCGGGCCGGTGGCCGGGCAGCGCGTGCCGCTGGCCGCCCACCGCAGCCACCACTCCCGGCTCCTCGCGGGTACGGCCACCGCGTACGCCATGACCTTCCTGCACCGCGCCGTTACCGAACGCTGGATCACCCACACCCCCGCCAACCGGGCCGAGACGGAACGGCTGGTGGCGGTGGCCAAGGGCTGGATCACCTGGCAGGCCCGCGCCCTCACCACCGAGAGCCGCGAACGCTGCGGCGCCCGCGCGCTGTTCCCCGTGAACGGACTGGCGGAGTTCACCGCCAACGCCGACGGGGCGATCACCGCCGAGGGCGACAACTTAGCCGTCTGGTGCAAGGCCGGCGCCGAGATGATCTTCGGTCACCCGGCCGCACCGGCGGCCGGGCCCGCGACCGGCAAGGAAGCACTCACCGATCCCGCCTTCCTGCGCCGGGCACTGTCCGTCGCCGAGCGGCACTGGCACCTGGCCGCCCGCCGGGACATCCGCACCGGCACGGGTGACGCACTCGGGCGCTGGAACCACGCGTCCGCCCCCGCCCTCGCCCTGGTCGAGGCGTACACGCTGGGCCAGGCCGCCGACGCCTTCGCCGCGGCAAGCGCCCAGGTCGCCCACGCCGATACCCGCACCGTCCTGAACGACCTGCAAGCGCTGTTCCTGCTCGACCGGCTGGCCCCGCTCAGCGGACTCCTGCTCACCGAGCACGCCCTCACCACCGACCAGGTCCGCGCGATCCCCGACACCCTGCGCGACCTCACCGCACGCCTCGCCCCGCACCTTGCGCCCCTGACCGAAGCCTTCGACGTACCGGAGGAACACCTGGCATCACTGCCCATGCTGACACCACACACCTCACCCCGCACTTACTGATCGGGACGGTCACTTCCAAAGAGCCACACCCATTCCCAACCAAGGCATTGCTTTGGAGGCTGCGGACCCCGTGGAGGTCAAGTACGCGGAGACGGCCTGCGGCGGCCTCGCGGTCAACGTCATCGAGTGCTGACCTAACCCCCCCGAGACGGCTTAGACGGCGCCCCCTGCCCCCTCCGCCTCCCTAGCCTCCTTGGGCGGCGGGGCCGCCCCCCGGGGGCGGAACGGGCGGGCAAGGAGGCGGCCCCCCTCGCTCCGGGCCCACCCCGGAGCACCCACGCCCCACCCCGGTCCCGCCTCACTTGACCCCGTACCCCCCGAACGATTCCTCCAGCAGGCCGAAGACCTGACGGGCGTCGGCAGCGACGGTGTCGGCGACCTCGTCCGCCGACCGCCCAGCCAGGGTCAGCCGCATGATGCGCTGGAACAACACCCGTTGCGCAGAGCCCAGTTGGGCCGCGACGGCGTACGCCGTGAAGTCGCCCACGCCCGCGCCGGCCTCCTCCGCGAGGACGCGCCCGAGCGCCTCCTCCCGCTGGTCATGCAGGTCGCGCAGGCGGGCGGTGAGAGTGGGACTGTCCGCGATCATGCGACAGAACCGCTCCCCCGCGAAGCCGATCACCGGATCCCGCCGCTCGACCCCGTATAGGAACTCCCTCCGCAGCGCGGCGAGCGCGGACTCCCCCACGGCCCGGCCGGTCACCGTACGGGCGAGCCCCGCGACGAACTCCTCCTGGTGGTCGAGGGCCATGTCCTCCTTGCGGGCGAAGTAGTTGGTGACCGTCTTCTTGGCGACCCGGGAGGCGGTGGCGACGTCGGCGATCGTGGTCGCCTCGAAGCCCTTCTCGATGAACAGCCTGGTCGCGTGATCCGAGATGAGCTGCCGCGTCTCGTGCTTCTTGGACTCCCGGAGCCCCATCACGGGCTCTGCCTCAATACTCATACGAAGAATCTTACCTCCGACGTAACTTTACCCTTGACCTTCTCGCTCGACTCGGCGTAACTTTACGTCGCACGTAAGTTTTCCACAAGGTTCGATCGATCGAGGGGATGCCCATGCAGGTTGCCGATGTGAGCAACGAGTTCGACCGCCAGCTCCAGACACTGCTGACCAAGGGGTACGCGCCCCTGGCCGACCGGACCGAGGCAGAGTTCCGTGAGCTCGTCGAACCGCTGCGCGCACAGGTGACGAAGCGGGTGGGGTCGATGACTGCGGCGGAGGCGGGGCGGGTGCCGTTCCTGCTGGTGGTCACGCGCGAGCTGGTGGCCATCGAGGAGTCGATACCGCTGACGACACTGGCCGGGAAGGACAAGCCGGGCGTCATCGAGCGGTTCTACAAGCCGGGCGAACTGGAGCAGTTCGTCACGGTGAAGGAAATGGGAGCGCCGGAGGCACTGGTGTACGTCGTCTTCGACGTCGAGCGGGGCGAGGAGTTCTGCTCGGTGGTGCCACGAGACGCGATGCAGACGGTGGCTTCGCGCGAACGGACCGGGATAACGATGGAGGAGGGCATCGCCCTGCTCACGCTCTTTCCCGAGGTCCTCGTGAAGAACAAGTGCTACTCGCTTTCGGGCACGCGCCGCCCGAAGGACAAGCGGGTTCCGGCGATCTGGATCAGTAAGGGCGCGCCGAAGCTGGGCTGGTGCTGGGAGGGCAACCCGCACACGTGGCTGGGACTGGCCTCGGCGGGCGACCGGGCCTGATACGACAAAGGGGCTTTTCCTGAATCGGCTCGGATTCAGGAAAAGCCCCTTAAACGCAGAAATGCCCCGTACCGGTCTCCCGGTACGGGGCATTTCCACAATGATTGTTCGGCGGCGTCCTACTCTCCCACAGGGTCCCCCCTGCAGTACCATCGGCGCTGAAAGGCTTAGCTTCCGGGTTCGGAATGTAACCGGGCGTTTCCCTAACGCTATGACCACCGAAACACTATGAAATTTGAACGCTGGTGTTTTCACAGCTGTTCGTTATTTCAGAACTAACACAGTGGACGCGAGCAACTGAGGACAAGCCCTCGGCCTATTAGTACCAGTCAGCTCCACCCGTTACCGGGCTTCCACATCTGGCCTATCAACCCAGTCGTCTACTGGGAGCCTTAACCCCTCAAAGGGGGTGGGAATACTCATCTCGAAGCAGGCTTCCCGCTTAGATGCTTTCAGCGGTTATCCTTTCCGAACGTAGCCAACCAGCCATGCCCTTGGCAGGACAACTGGCACACCAGAGGTTCGTCCGTCCCGGTCCTCTCGTACTAGGGACAGCCCTTCTCAATATTCCTACGCGCACAGAGGATAGGGACCGAACTGTCTCACGACGTTCTAAACCCAGCTCGCGTACCGCTTTAATGGGCGAACAGCCCAACCCTTGGGACCGACTCCAGCCCCAGGATGCGACGAGCCGACATCGAGGTGCCAAACCATCCCGTCGATATGGACTCTTGGGGAAGATCAGCCTGTTATCCCCGGGGTACCTTTTATCCGTTGAGCGACAGCGCTTCCACAAGCCACTGCCGGATCACTAGTCCCGACTTTCGTCCCTGCTCGACCCGTCGGTCTCACAGTCAAGCTCCCTTGTGCACTTACACTCAACACCTGATTGCCAACCAGGCTGAGGGAACCTTTGGGCGCCTCCGTTACTCTTTAGGAGGCAACCGCCCCAGTTAAACTACCCATCAGACACTGTCCCTGATCCGGATCACGGACCTAGGTTAGACATCCAGCACGACCAGAGTGGTATTTCAACGGCGACTCCACCATGACTGGCGTCACAGCTTCACAGTCTCCCACCTATCCTACACAAGCCGAACCGAACACCAATATCAAACTGTAGTAAAGGTCCCGGGGTCTTTCCGTCCTTCTGCGCGAAACGAGCATCTTTACTCGTAGTGCAATTTCACCGGGCCTATGGTTGAGACAGTCGAGAAGTCGTTACGCCATTCGTGCAGGTCGGAACTTACCCGACAAGGAATTTCGCTACCTTAGGATGGTTATAGTTACCACCGCCGTTTACTGGCGCTTAAGTTCTCAGCTTCGCAACCCCGAAAGATCACTAACCGGTCCCCTTAACGTTCCAGCACCGGGCAGGCGTCAGTCCGTATACATCGCCTTACGGCTTCGCACGGACCTGTGTTTTTAGTAAACAGTCGCTTCTCGCTGGTCTCTGCGGCCACCCCCAGCTCATGAAGTAAATTCAATCACCGGTGATGGCCCCCCTTCTCCCGAAGTTACGGGGGCATTTTGCCGAGTTCCTTAACCATAGTTCACCCGAACGCCTCGGTATTCTCTACCTGACCACCTGAGTCGGTTTAGGGTACGGGCCGCCATGAAACTCGCTAGAGGCTTTTCTCGACAGCATAGGATCATCCACTTCACCACAATCGGCTCGGCATCAGGTCTCAGGCTATATGTTGTCCGGATTTGCCTAGACAACGCCCTACACCCTTACCCCGGGAACTACCACCGCCCGGGTTGGACTACCTTCCTGCGTCACCCCATCGCTTACCTACTACCACCTTGGGTCACCGGCTCCACCACTTTCCTTTCCCCGAAGGGTCCGGAACGGCTTCACGGGCTTAGCATTAATGGGCTCAGTATTGGGCGTTTCAAAGCGGGTACCGGAATATCAACCGGTTGTCCATCGACTACGCCTGTCGGCCTCGCCTTAGGTCCCGACTTACCCTGGGCAGATCAGCTTGACCCAGGAACCCTTAGTCAATCGGCGCACACGTTTCTCACGTGTGTATCGCTACTCATGCCTGCATTCTCACTCGTGAACCGTCCACAACTCGCTTCCGCGGCTGCTTCACCCGGCACACGACGCTCCCCTACCCATCCCAGCAGGCGTTGGCCCTATTGCTGGAATGACACGACTTCGGCGGTACGCTTGAGCCCCGCTACATTGTCGGCGCGGAATCACTTGACCAGTGAGCTATTACGCACTCTTTCAAGGGTGGCTGCTTCTAAGCCAACCTCCTGGTTGTCTCTGCGACTCCACATCCTTTCCCACTTAGCGTACGCTTAGGGGCCTTAGTCGATGCTCTGGGCTGTTTCCCTCTCGACCATGGAGCTTATCCCCCACAGTCTCACTGCCGTGCTCTCACTTACCGGCATTCGGAGTTTGGCTAAGGTCAGTAACCCGGTAGGGCCCATCGCCTATCCAGTGCTCTACCTCCGGCAAGAAACACACGACGCTGCACCTAAATGCATTTCGGGGAGAACCAGCTATCACGGAGTTTGATTGGCCTTTCACCCCTAACCACAGGTCATCCCCCAGGTTTTCAACCCTGGTGGGTTCGGTCCTCCACGAAGTCTTACCTCCGCTTCAACCTGCCCATGGCTAGATCACTCCGCTTCGGGTCTAGAGCGTGCAACTCAATCGCCCTATTCGGACTCGCTTTCGCTACGGCTTCCCCACACGGGTTAACCTCGCTACACACCGCTAACTCGCAGGCTCATTCTTCAAAAGGCACGCAGTCACGACTGCCATTCCGAAGAATGACAGCGACGCTCCCACGGCTTGTAGGCACACGGTTTCAGGTACTATTTCACTCCGCTCCCGCGGTACTTTTCACCATTCCCTCACGGTACTATCCGCTATCGGTCATCAGGGAATATTTAGGCTTAACGGGTGGTCCCGCCAGATTCACACGGGATTTCTCGGGCCCCGTGCTACTTGGGTGTCTCTCAAACGAGCCGTTGATGTTTCAGCTACGGGGGTCTTACCCTCTACGCCGGACCTTTCGCATGTCCTTCGCCTACACCAACGGTTTCTGACTCGTCTCACGTCCGGCAGAACGTGAAAGAGAGATCCCACAACCCCGCATGCGCAACCCCTGCCGGGTATCACACGCATACGGTTTGGCCTCATCCGGTTTCGCTCGCCACTACTCCCGGAATCACGGTTGTTTTCTCTTCCTGCGGGTACTGAGATGTTTCACTTCCCCGCGTTCCCTCCACATACCCTATGTGTTCAGGTATGGGTGACAGCCCATGACGACTGCCGGGTTTCCCCATTCGGACACCCCCGGATCAAAGCTCGGTTGACAGCTCCCCGGGGCCTATCGTGGCCTCCCACGTCCTTCATCGGTTCCTGATGCCAAGGCATCCACCGTGTGCCCTTAAAAACTTGGCCACAGATGCTCGCGTCCACTGTGCAGTTCTCAAACAACGACCAGCCACCCATCACCCCGCTCCGAAGAACGAGTGCACTGGGACCGGCACTGAAGTACAGCCTCACGGCCGTGCCTTCAGACACCCAACAGCGTGCCCGACCCGATTCCATGAGATGCACGTTCCACGCCGAAGCAGTACTTGTGTCCCTCACCGAACCGTGCCGAATAGTCAACGTTCCACCCATGAGCAACCACCGCCGGACATTTGCCGACGAAATGGTCTCTGGACACCAGTGGTGTCTAGATGCTCCTTAGAAAGGAGGTGATCCAGCCGCACCTTCCGGTACGGCTACCTTGTTACGACTTCGTCCCAATCGCCAGTCCCACCTTCGACAGCTCCCTCCCACAAGGGGTTGGGCCACCGGCTTCGGGTGTTACCGACTTTCGTGACGTGACGGGCGGTGTGTACAAGGCCCGGGAACGTATTCACCGCAGCAATGCTGATCTGCGATTACTAGCAACTCCGACTTCATGGGGTCGAGTTGCAGACCCCAATCCGAACTGAGACCGGCTTTTTGAGATTCGCTCCGCCTCACGACATCGCAGCTCATTGTACCGGCCATTGTAGCACGTGTGCAGCCCAAGACATAAGGGGCATGATGACTTGACGTCGTCCCCACCTTCCTCCGAGTTGACCCCGGCAGTCTCCTGTGAGTCCCCACCACCCCGAAGGGCGTGCTGGCAACACAGAACAAGGGTTGCGCTCGTTGCGGGACTTAACCCAACATCTCACGACACGAGCTGACGACAGCCATGCACCACCTGTATACCGACCACAAGGGGGCACCATCTCTGATGCTTTCCGGTATATGTCAAGCCTTGGTAAGGTTCTTCGCGTTGCGTCGAATTAAGCCACATGCTCCGCTGCTTGTGCGGGCCCCCGTCAATTCCTTTGAGTTTTAGCCTTGCGGCCGTACTCCCCAGGCGGGGAACTTAATGCGTTAGCTGCGGCACCGACGACGTGGAATGTCGCCAACACCTAGTTCCCAACGTTTACGGCGTGGACTACCAGGGTATCTAATCCTGTTCGCTCCCCACGCTTTCGCTCCTCAGCGTCAGTAATGGCCCAGAGATCCGCCTTCGCCACCGGTGTTCCTCCTGATATCTGCGCATTTCACCGCTACACCAGGAATTCCGATCTCCCCTACCACACTCTAGCCTGCCCGTATCGAATGCAGACCCGGGGTTAAGCCCCGGGCTTTCACATCCGACGTGACAAGCCGCCTACGAGCTCTTTACGCCCAATAATTCCGGACAACGCTCGCACCCTACGTATTACCGCGGCTGCTGGCACGTAGTTAGCCGGTGCTTCTTCTGCAGGTACCGTCACTTGCGCTTCTTCCCTGCTGAAAGAGGTTTACAACCCGAAGGCCGTCATCCCTCACGCGGCGTCGCTGCATCAGGCTTTCGCCCATTGTGCAATATTCCCCACTGCTGCCTCCCGTAGGAGTCTGGGCCGTGTCTCAGTCCCAGTGTGGCCGGTCGCCCTCTCAGGCCGGCTACCCGTCGTCGCCTTGGTAGGCCATTACCCCACCAACAAGCTGATAGGCCGCGGGCTCATCCTTCACCGCCGGAGCTTTTAACCCCCGCCCATGCAGGCAGGAGTGTTATCCGGTATTAGACCCCGTTTCCAGGGCTTGTCCCAGAGTGAAGGGCAGATTGCCCACGTGTTACTCACCCGTTCGCCACTAATCCACCCCGAAGGGCTTCATCGTTCGACTTGCATGTGTTAAGCACGCCGCCAGCGTTCGTCCTGAGCCAGGATCAAACTCTCCGTGAATGTTTACCCGTGATCGGGTGAACACATCGGAAGAGCGGAACAGCCACCATCGGAATAAGACGGTGTGTTCCTGCGTCCTCGCTAGTGTTTGCCTGCTTGCCGCATGGGCCAGCAGGACTTCAAAGGAACCTCAACTTGCCGAAGCAAGTCGGGGTATCAACATATTTGGCGTTGACTTTTGGCACGCTGTTGAGTTCTCAAGGAACGGACGCTTCCTTTGTACTCACCCTCGCGGGCTTTCCTCCGGACGTTTCGTTCGGTGTTTCTTGTTTTGCTTTGTTCTTGCGTTTCCGACTCTATCAGACTGTTTCCAGTGCCGATTTCCTCGGTGCTTTCCAGGTTCTTCGCTTTCGCGTTTTCCCTTTCCGGCGGTTCCGACTCTATCAGATCCTTTCGGGCCTGATTCCCAGTCAGCGGGGTTTGTCTTTGCGGCTGTTGGGCCGTTCCGACGAGTGAGACATTAGCGGATTCCTGGGCCCCGATGCCAATCGGGGGCGCCCTCTCGAACGCGGAATCCACATTTCGCAAAAGCGCATGGGAATGGACACGACGGATGTCGGGTCATTGATCATGTTTTCGCGGAATGGCTGCCCTCAGGCCGGTCAGGACCGGTACTCACATAGGACAACCCGCAGAACCTTACGGAAGCGCCCCCTCCGCGTCAAACCGGGGAGGTGAGCCGGGTGTGACTCAGCGCTCAGGCTGCATCCGTACGACTGGACTCTATTATGCAACTAGTTGCATAAGTGTCGTCGTGTGAGCCCATGGAGGCGTCGGATGAGTCAGTCGAGCCCGTCGAGTTCGAGTCAGTACCCGCACCTGCTGGCCCCGCTGGACCTGGGGTTCGTGACGCTGCCCAACCGGGTCGTCATGGGGTCCATGCATGTGGGCCTTGAGGAGGCTGAGCGCGGGTTCGAGCGGATGGCCGCGTTCTACGCGGAGCGGGCGCGGGGTGGGGTCGGGCTCATGGTGACCGGTGGGATCGCGCCCAACGACCGGGGGCGGCCGTACCCGGGCGGGGCGAAGCTCACGACGTCCGAGGAGGCTGCGGAGCATCGGGTGATCACTGATGCGGTCCACGAGGCGGGTGGGCGGATCGCGATGCAGATCCTGCACTTCGGGCGGTACGCGTACCACCCGGAGCTGGTCGCGCCGAGTGCGCTTCAGGCTCCGATCAGTCCGTATGTGCCGCACGAGCTGACCGATGAGGAGGTGGAGGAGACCGTCGAGGACTTCGTCCGGGCGGCGGGGCTGGCGCAGGAGGCCGGGTACGACGGGGTCGAGATCATGGGGTCGGAGGGGTATCTGATCAATGAGTTCATCGCGGAGCACACCAATAAGAGGGACGACCGGTGGGGTGGCTCGTACGAGAACCGGGTGAGGTTCCCCCTGGAGATCGTGCGGCGGGTGCGGGAGCGGGTGGGGCCCGACTTCATCGTGATCTACCGGCTGTCGATGCTGGACCTGGTGCCGGATGGGTCGACGTTCGAGGAAGTGGTGGGGCTCGCGAAGGCTGTCGAGGCGGCTGGCGCGACCATCATCAACACCGGGATCGGGTGGCACGAGGCGCGGATCCCGACCATCGCGACGTCGGTGCCGCGCGGGGCGTTCGCGTGGGTGACGAAGAAGGTCATGGGGGCGGTGGGGATTCCGCTCGTGACGACGAACCGGATCAACACGCCGGAGCTGGCGGAGGAGCTGCTGGCGGGGGGTTTCGCGGATCTGGTGTCGCTGGCGCGGCCGTTCCTGGCGGACCCGGAGTTCGTGGCCAAGGCGCGGGACGGGAGGGCTTCGTCCATCAATACGTGCATCGGGTGCAATCAGGCATGCCTGGACCACACCTTCAGCGGGAAGATCACGTCGTGTCTGGTGAATCCGCGGGCCTGTCACGAGACGGAGCTGGTGCTCGCTCCGACGCGGCTGAAGAAGCGGGTGGCTGTGGTGGGGGCGGGGCCCGCGGGGCTGGCGTGTGCGGTGACGGCGGCCGAGCGGGGGCATGCGGTGACGCTGTTCGATGCCGCTGAGGTGGTGGGCGGGCAGCTGAACGTGGCGCGGCTGGTGCCGGGGAAGAGCGAGTTCGACGAGACGCTGCGGTACTTCCGGAACCGGCTGGAGGAGTACGGGGTCGAGGTGCGGCTGGGGGCGGCTGTGACCGCGGAGGAGCTGAAGGCGGGGTCGTACGACGAAGTGGTCGTGGCGACCGGTGTGACGCCGCGCGTTCCGGAGATCGAGGGGGTCGACCACCCGAGTGTGGTCCGCTACCTGGAGGTGCTGCGCGGCGAGGTGGAGGTCGGGGAGCGGGTGGCGGTCCTGGGGGCGGGGGGCATTGGGTTCGATGTGGCGGAGTTCCTGACGGATGAGGGTGAGGGGGCGGCTCTGTCGCCGGAGGTGTTCTTCCGGCAGTGGGGTGTGGATGTGGAGTACGAGGGGCGGGGTGGGCTGCGGGTTCCGGAGCGGGTGAAGGCGACGCGGACCGTGCACTTGATGCAGCGGAAGGAGACGAAGGTGGGGGCCGGGCTGGGGAAGACGACCGGTTGGATTCACCGGGCGGAGCTGGCCAAGCGGGGGGTGGAGATGGTGGCTGGGGTGACGTACGAGCGGATTGATGATGCGGGGGTGCATGTGGTGGTGGGAGGTGAGCGGCGGGTGCTGGAGGTGGATTCGGTGGTGCTGTGTACGGGGCAGGAGCCGCGGCGGGATGTGTATGAGGAGCTGGTGGCTGGGGGTGTGGCGGCGCATCTGATTGGGGGGGCGGATGTGGCGGCTGAGTTGGATGCGAAGCGGGCGATTAAGCAGGGGGTGGAGTTGGCGGCTTCGCTGTAGGGCTCTCTGGGGGGCGGGGGTGGTCCGCCGCTCCGTGCCCCCTTTGAAGGGTGCGGGGAACTGTGCGGCCAGCCACGACGCGCCTGCACGTGTGCGGGGCAGCCGCGCGGCGAGCGCTTTAGGTGAAGGGGTGGGAGTGGGGTGGCCCGCCGCAGGCGCACGCGGGTGCGGCGCACCTGATGGCGGAGGTGACAGCGGGCGGCACCGGAGTGGGGGCCTCTCGGGCGGTGCGGCCGTACCGGGGTGTGGCGGGGGCGCTCCGGGGTGGGCCCGGAGCGAGGGGGCCGCCCCCTTGCCCGCCCGTCCCGCCCCCGGGGGGCGGCCCCGCCGCCCAAGGAGGCTGGGCGGAAGTGGAAGGGGCTGGGCCCGCCGCCCAAGGAGGCTCGGCGGAAGCGGAGGGGGCTGGGGCCGCCGTCCAAGGGGGCTCGGCGGAAGTGGAGGGGTGCCTAGGATGCGGGTATGTCATTGGCGCATGCGATTCTCACTGCCCTGTTGGAGAAACCGTCGTCGGGGCTGGAGCTGACGCGGCGGTTCGACGTTTCCATTGGGTACTTCTGGTCGGCCACGCATCAGCAGATCTATCGCGAGCTCGGGAAGCTGGAGCAGTCCGGGTTCATCCGGGCGCTGCCGCAGGACGTGCCGACCCGGGGGCAGAAGCGGGAGTACGAGGTGCTGGCCGCCGGGCGCGAGGAGCTGATCGCGTGGGTGGCGAAGGCGGAGGACCCGCGTCCGCTGCGGGACGCCTTCGCGCTGCGGCTGCGGGCGGCGGCGATGGTGGGGACCGGGGAGTTGCTGGGCGAGGTCGAGCGGCATCTGGGGCTGCACCGCGTGCAACTGGCGACGTACCGGGAGATCGAGAAGCGGGACTTTCCGGTGCGGGCGAGCGGCCGCGAGGAACGGTTGCAGCATCTGGTGCTGCGGGCCGGGGTCGAGATGGAGCGGTTCTGGGTGGAGTGGCTGGAGGAGGCCATGGTGGAGTTGCGGGAGTTGGAGAAAGAGAGCTGATGCATGCGCGAAGGGCCGGATCCCCGGGTGGGGGTCCGGCCCTTCGCGTGTGACGCGGCCCTGGCGGGAGGCCAGGAACTCGTGCGTGGCTCAGCCCTGGCGGGAGGCCAGGAACTCGTCGAAGTTCAGGCGGCCGTCGGCGTTGCCGTCGTGCGCGTTGATGATGGCCTGGGCCACGGTCTCGGTGACGGTGAAGTCGCCGAGCTCCGCCATCACGCTCTTGTACTCGGCCGCCGTGATCGTGCCGTCGCCGTTCTTGTCGAACTTGTCGAACGCGTTGCGCGCCGACTCGATGTCGATGTCCGCCATGTGGTCCACCCCTTGGTGCAGTCAGGCCAATACGGCGACAGGTTAGCGGCCCTGGTCGGCACCGAGGTGGGGCGGGTTCGGGATTCGGTTGCCGAAGTAGTTCCGGGTGACGTCGTCGGGGGTGGGGGTGCCCGCGCCTCGGGCCGGGGAGGCGGGCTTCAGGCGTACGCCGGCGGAGGTGGCCGGGGTGGGGACGCGGAAGAGGGGGTCGGCGGTCAGGGCCTGGGGATCGCGGGGCTGGGCGGTGTTCCGGTAGAGGTTGCCCGAGTAGGTGGAGAGGGTGTCGACGGTCGGGGAGCCGGTGGGGGCGCCGTCGAAGCGGGTGGGGGTCTTGTCGCCCTGGACGACGAAGAGGATGCCGCCGCTGGGGTCGGGGTCCTTGTGGTCGGAGCCGTTGACGTCGTGGACGTCGACGCGGTCGACGGCGTAGTGGCGGCCGAAGTCGGTCAGGAGGACCAGGAGGCCGGCGCGGCGGTCGGTGGTCGTGGCGGGGCCCGTGTTGGAGAGGTTGAGGTTGCGGATCTCGAAGCCCTGCGAGTCGCGCAGGAAGAGGGCGGCGCGGGCGCCGTCGCCCTCGATGCGGGGTTTGGCGCGGCCGGTCCCGTGCGCGTCGAGGCGGGTGGGGGTGCCCTGTCGGGTGGGGCGAGGGTGCCGGTGCAGGTGGTGCCGCGCTTGAGGAGGAGGCGGTCGCCCAGCCGGTACGCGATGGATGCCTTGGCGAGGGTGCGCCAGGCGGTCCGGGGGGGCGCCGCCAGCGCTGTCGTTGCCTGAGGTGCAGTCGAGGTAGTGGGTTGTTGTTCGGGTACGGGGCTCGGCCTGGGCGATGGTGGTGGGCAGGGCCGCTGCGGCGTTTGTGGCGTTCAGGGCCAGGAGGAGGGCGGCGGGGCGGGTGACGTTGGGGAGGGGCGGCATGGGCGGACGGTGGGTGGGGTGGTGGGGGTGGGGGTGGGGCCATGGGTTGTTCGGGGCAGTGCTTGGATCCGCCGAGGGCAGTGCTTGGATCCTCCGTATGAATGGTGTCGTGGGAGTTCCGTACGGGCGCAACTCGCTTGCGCAGTTCCTCGATTCGGCGGCGCGGGGGGTGTTCCCGGAGCCGGACGGCGGGATCACCGTGGTGCCGCAGGCAGAGGACCGGGTGGCCGGGGTGCTGTCGTTCAGCGCGCACTCGGTGATCTTCACGGATGAGGACCCGGAATGGGTGCGGCGGACCTGGGCGCAGACGCCCTGCGATCCGTTGGCGGCGTCGATGAATCCGGTGTTCTTGGTGGCGTTGGCCGAGAAGGCGGGGAGGCGGATGAACGACACGATTGATCTGCTGACCGTCGCGGAGGCTCTGCCCGGGGCGCCGGACGCGGGGTTGGGGTTGGTGGAGATCCAGGATGCGGCGCATCCTCGGGTGGTGCGGGCGAGGAAGTTCCGGGACGGGGTGCGGGTGTGGCGGTCGGAGCGTGGGGGTGTGCTGGTGCTGGGGCGGGGGGTCGCGGGGCGCTGGGAGGCGGCGATCGAGGTTGACGAAGGGGCGCGGGGGCGGGGGCTTGGGCTCCAACTGGCCTTGGCGGCTCGGCACTTGGTGCCGGGTGGGGGTGTGGTGTGGGCGGAGCAGCCGCCGGGGAACGCGAGGAGTGTGCGGGTGTTTCAGGGGGCGGGGTTTCGGGCGGTTGGATCGGAGATCCTGATGGTGCGGGGGTAGGGGGCGGGGGTTGTCCGTGCGGGCCGGTGGGTGGCTGGGGTTACTGCCGGGGGCTCCGCCCCCGGGCCCCCGGCCCGCCTTCGGCGGGGTGAGTCCCCTACCCCGCCCCTTCACCTAAAGCGCTCGCCGCGCGGCTGTCTCGGGTAGGTGCGGGTGCGTCGTGGTTGCTCGCGCAGTTCCCCGCGCCCCTGACGGGGCGCGCCCTGTGTGTCTAGCGGAAGATTCCGGTGTGGCCGAGGGAGTAGCGGCCGGGTTGGGGGTAGACGGCCAGGCCGTGGGGGCCGTCGCCGACGGGGATGCGGGCGAGTTGGCGGCCCGAGGTGGTGTCGATCGCGTAGACCTCGGAGTCGTAGCGGCCGGCCAGCCAGAGGACCTTGCCGTCGGCGGAGACGCCGCCCATGTCGGGGCTGCCGCCGTCGGGGAGGTGCCATTTCTTGGTGAGCTTGTCTGCGGCGAAGTCGAAGACCGAGATGGAGCCTTCGCCTCGGTTCGGGACGTACATCTCCTTGGAGTCGCGGGAGATGTAGAGGCCGTGGCAGCCCTTGCCGGTGGGGAGGAGCTTGGGGGTGGTGAACTTCTCCCCGTCGAGGACCCACATGCCGTGCGCCATCATGTCGGCGATGTAGAAGGTCTTGCCGTCGGGGGAGATTTTGACGTCCTGCGGCATGGCTCCCTCGAAGGGGAGTTTCTGTTGGCCGATGACCTTCATCTTCTCGGTGTCGACCTTGAGGAGTTCGCCGGAGAACTCGCAGGAGACGACGAAGTAGCGGCCGTCGGCGGAGAAGTCGGCGTGGTTCACGCCCGCGCAGGTGACGGGTTCGGTCTTCACGCGGTTCATGGTGTGGGGGTCGCGGAAGACGAGTTCGCGGTCCATGGAGGCCATCACGACGGCGTGCTTGCCGTTCGGGGTGAAGTAGAGGTTGTAGGGGTCGTGGACCTCGACGGGGTTTCCTGCTTTGCCGTTGGCGGGGTTGATGGGGGTGAGGGTGTGGCCCCGGTTGTTGTTGACCCAGAGGGTCTTCATGTCCCAGGAGGGGACGACGTGCTGGGGCTGGATGCCGACGGGGATGGTTTCGAGGACCTTGTAGGTCTTCGGGTCGATGACGGAGACCGTGTTGGAGTTGGTGTTGGGGACGTAGACGCGGGAGGGGAAGTTCCGGGCGACGGGGGCGATGTTGCCGGGACGGTTGGCCGCGTAGATGTCGTTCGGGTTCTGGACCGGGGGCATGCCGGGGAGGCCCGCCGGGATCGACTTCTTGAGGTGCGCGGGCGGGGCGGCGGCCTTCGTGCCGAGGGCTTCGACGTTGTTCTTGTCGCCGGGGTCGGCGCAGGCCGCGAGGGTGGTCAGGAGGAGTCCGGCCAGGCAGAGAGTGCGGGTGCGGGTGGTCATGGGGTCAGCAGCTCCGTGGTGGTGACCGCGCGCAGACCGCGGCGGTGGAGGTCGTCGAGGAGGGCGGGCAGCGCGGCGACCGTGTCCGCGTAGCCGAAGTGCAGGCTCACCACGGATCCGTTACGGATCTCCCCGGCGACCTTGCGGGTGACGGCCGTCGCGCCGGGCGAGGTGAAGTCGAGGGAGTCCACGTCGTACGAGAGGACGTGGGGGTAGCCCGCCCGGTGGGCGAGGCGCTGGAGGCGCGGGGTCACGTGCTGGGTGCGGGACGGGCGGAACCACGTGCCGATCGAGCCGGTGAGACGGCGCAGACGCTGGGCGCAGGCGGTGATCTCGCGGAGGGCTTCCGCGTCCGGCATGTCGGAGATCGTGAGGTGGCGTTGGGTGTGGTTGCCCAGGTCGTGGCCGCCGTCGAGGATGCGGCGGGCCATGGCGGGGTGCTCGTCGAGCCAGCTGCCGACGGCGAGGACGGTGACGCGGGCTCCGGCGCGTTCCGCCTCGGTGAGGAGGGTGGTGGCGATGGCGGGGTCGCCCTGGCCGTGGAAGGTGAGGGCGACCGCGGGGCGGTCGCGGGGGCCGTGCTCGATCTGGGCGGGGCGGCCGGGGAAGCGGTGGGGGGCGGGGGCCGGTGCGCTGCGGCCGGAGGCCCCGGCTCCGGAGTCCTTGCCGCCGGGGTGGGTGGCGGTCGGGGCGGGGGTCGTGCGGGTGGTGGGGGTGCCGCCGGTGCCCGTCATTCCGTCCGGGCCCGTGGGGGTGGCCGGGGCGGTGGGGGTGGTGGTTCCGGTGCCGTCGCTCTGTCCGGCGGAGGCCGCGGCTCCGGACCGTACCGCTGTGGAGGGGGGAGGGCTGCCACAGGCCGTGCCCAGTGCGGCGGTCAGGGCGGTGCCTGCTCCGGCGCGCAGGAGGGTGCGGCGGTCGGTCGGTGGTGCGATGGGGCTCACCTCGCCGGTGTTGGGTGGGGCGACGGGTGGGGGCGTGGTGGGCCCCGGGTGAGCACCATAAATGTGAAGAGAGCAGAATCTGATGATTGGTCCGATGGGGGCGTTTCGGGGGTACGGGGTACGGGGGTGGGGTGGGGCTCGCCTTGGTGCGAGGGCGGTGGCGGGGTGGGGCGGGGGTGCTCCGGGGTGGGCCCGGAGCGAGAGAGGCCGCCCCCTTGCCCGCCCGTTCCGCCCCCGGGGGGGCGGCCCCGCCGCCCAAGGAGGCGAGGCGGAAGCGGAGGGGGCTGGGCCCGCCGCCCAAGGAGGCGAGGCGCCGCCCAAGGAGGCTAGGCGAAGGCCCCGCCGCCCGAGGGGCCAGGCGAAGGCCCCGCCGCCCGAGGGGGGACTGGGGGTGTAAACGCCAGAAGCCCCCAGGCGCCGGGGTGGGGCGCACTGCGGGGGCTTCCGAGGGGGCCGAGGAGCGGAAGGGGTGTGCTCCAGGGCCTGGTTGACGAACTGGCCCGGGTCAATGGGGTTCGTGTCTCCGACTATGGCAGACAGGCGGCTTCAAGCCAAAAGTTCTTAGCCGGGCATAGTGGGGCAATTACGCACACTTTAGAAGTGAATCGTTGGTGAGGTGGACCACTGACCTGTCATTCGCTGCATAAGTATGGGGTTTGGTGCGTGAATCATCGAGGGAGAGGGTGGCCGGACACGGATCCCCGGGCACCCTCGGCGGCCGTCAGCGTTCGCGGTCCACGACCCGCATCTCGAACCACGTCGTCTTGCCGCGCGGCAGCAGGTCCACGCCCCACCGGTCCGAGAGCTTGTCGACCAGGAAGAGGCCCCGCCCGCTCACGTCCAGCTCGCTCACCGGCATCAGGCACGGCAGGC
The DNA here is from genome assembly GCF_026342435.1 of Streptomyces sp. NBC_00237. Lineage (NCBI taxonomy): Bacteria > Bacillati > Actinomycetota > Actinomycetes > Kitasatosporales > Streptomycetaceae > Streptomyces > Streptomyces sp. NBC_00237. Next base: position 1,819,032 of record NZ_JAPEMT010000002.1, read on the forward strand.
CGCGGGAGGGGTCGCGCACTTCGACGCGGATCCAGCCCCGGCGGCGCAGCATCCTCAGGCCGAAGACGCGCGCGCCCGTGTGCCGGACCGCGTTGCCGACCAGTTCGGAGACGAGCAGTACGGCGAATTCGGAGACCTGCGGGGAGAGACCCCACTTGTGCTGCACCACCCACAGGGTGAGACGGCGCGCGGTGCCCGCCGACTCGCCCAGCGAGGGCAGCTTCACCTCGCCGTCCGTCGGGTCCCCGAACGTCTCCCGCTCCCCGCGCGTACGTTCGCACTCAACGGCCGGCATCCACCGCGCAGCGGTCGCCTGACCCTGCCGCCGCGGCTCCTCCACACCCTCCAGGCCCGCCATGCCCCCCATCATGGCCGCCGCCGGGACGGTACGGGGTGTTCCGGGGGAAACAAACCCCCGGAACACCACTCCCCCAGGGAGGCACCTGGCATGTGCCAGAGACAAAAACGGGCGCCCATTACGGGGCTGACCTGCGATGACCTGGGGAGTGCGGGTGATCACCCGCAGTGCGGGACTCGTCACCCTTAACCCGCACTTAAGGCTGAGCTAACCCTCGACGGGGGTGACCAGCCGTCAATTGGCCACGAATCAGAGGAACTTGGCCTTGCCGGGGCCCTCCTCCACGAAGCTGCGCATGCCGCGCTCGCGGTCCTCGGTGGCGAACAGGCCCGCGAACCACGTGCGTTCGATGGCGAGGCCGGTCTCCAGGTCCGTCTCCAGGCCCGTGTCGATGCACTCCTTCGCGGCGCGCAGGGCCAGAGCCGGGCCCTGGGCGAGCTTCGCGGCCCAGGCGTGCGCCTGCTCGTACACCTCGGCGGCGGGGACGACGCGGTCGACGAGGCCGAGGGTCAGGGCCTCGTCCGCCTTGACCATGCGGCCGGTGAAGATGAGGTCCTTGGCCTTGGAGGGGCCCACCAGGCGGGACAGGCGCTGGGTGCCGCCCGCGCCGGGGACGAGGCCGAGCAGGATCTCGGGCTGGCCCAGCTTCGCGTTGTCGGCGGCGATGCGGAAGTCCGCGCAGAGGGCGAGTTCGCAGCCGCCGCCGAGCGCGTAGCCGGTGACGGCGGCGACGACGGGCTTGGGGATGCGGGCGACCGCGGTGAACGACTCCTGGAGGGCGCGGGAGCGGACCACCATGGCGGTGTGGTCCATGGCCTGCATCTCCTTGATGTCCGCGCCTGCGGCGAACACCTTCTCGCCGCCGTAGATCACGACCGCGCGGACGTCCTCGCGCCGGGTCGCCTCGTCGGCGAGCTCGCGCAGGCGGTCCTGGGTGGCGACGTCGAGGGCGTTCATCGGGGGGCGGTCGAGGCGGATCGTGCCGACGCCGGAGGTGACTTCGAGGGTGACTGTCATACGGGGAGGTTAATCGGCGTTCACGCAACGGGGCCCGGTGCACTTGGTCACAGTGCACCGGGCCCGTACCCGTACAGACAGCGGGAGGAGCTACTTCGTCCAGTCCGACCAGGACATGTTCCAGCCGTTGAGGCCGTTCTCCGGGGCGATCTGCTTGTCGCGCGAGTTCTTGACGATGACCACGTCACCGACCATCGAGCCGTTCCAGAACCAGGCGGCGGGCGTGCTCGTGCTGGTCGCACCGCGCTGGTCGCGCAGGCCGACGCAGCCGTGGCTGACGTTGGCGGAGCCGAAGGTGCCGGAGGAGGCCCAGTAGTTGCCGTGGATGAAGGTGCCGGAGTCCGACAGGCGCATGGCGTTCGGGACGTCCTTGATGTCGTACTCACCGCCGAAGCCGACGGTCGCGCCGTTCATCCGGGTCACCTTGAGCTTCTCGCTGATGACCATCTGGCCGTTGTACGTCGTCGTGGACGGCGCGCCCGCGGTGATCGGGATGGTGCGGATCGTCTTGCCGTCGCGGACGACCTTCATCGTCTTCTTGCTCGCGTCGACGGTGGAGACCTGGCTGCGGCCGATGGTGAACTTCACCGTGCGGTTCTGCTTGCCGTAGACGCCCTTGCGGCCCTGGACGCCGTCCAGGTTGATCTTGACGGTGACCTTGGTGCCGGGCTTCCAGTACTCCTCCGGGCGGAAGTCGAGGCGGTCGTTGCCGAACCAGTGGCCCTCGATCGGCACGGACGGCTCGGCCGTCACCTTGATCGCGTTCTTGACGGCGTCCGGCGAGGTGATGCCCCGGCTGAAGCGGAAGGACACCGGCATGCCGACGCCGACCGTCGAGCCGTTCTCCGGGCGGAAGTCGCCGATGAAGGTGTTCTTCGGGACGAGGGTGGTGAAGCTGGTGTCCTGCGCGGAGGCGCGGCCCTCGGTGTCCTTGGCGATGGCGTGCACCTTGTAGGTGGTGCTCGCCGCGAGGTGGTGGACCGGTTCCCAGCCGGAGCCGTCGGCGGAGACCTTGCCCTCGATCTCGTTGCCCTTGGTGTCGGTGACCTTCACCTCGGAGAGCTTGCCCTTGTCAGCCGTGATCTTCAGGGTGCCGCTCGTCGCGACGTCCTTCGCACCGTTCTTCGGGGCGACGGTGACCACGGCCTGGGACGCCTTGGTGTCCGCCTGGCCGGGTTCCTGCTTCTCCTTGTCCGCGGGACCCGTTTCCGTGCCGCCACCGCACGCGGTGACGAGGAGCAGCAGGGCGCCGAGCACGAGCGCGAGCAGTGCCCGGCCGCCGTTGCCCCGTACCGCCCGGCGACCTGTGGATGCCTGGACCTCGAAGGTCCGGACCGACTGCCTGTTCAATGTGGAATTCTCCCCTCGCGCACGGCCTGACCAGGCCCGCACCCCCGTACGCAACGACCGCGCACACTGCGCTAGATAATCACACCGGGCACGGTGGGAACTCCCCGGGAATGTCACCGTTCCGTCCCAAGTGACGGGTGGGTGTCAGGCGGGTGACGGAGCCACGTCGTCGCAGGCCACAGCAGCCGTCCGGGGTCAGCGCAGGGCGGAGCCCGCCGTCCATTGGTCCCATCCCATGTTCCAGCCGCCGAGGCCGTTGTCGGGAGCGACAATCCGGTCGGTCGAGTTGATGACTTCGACGACGTCGCCGACGAGCGTGCGGTCGAAGAACCAGCCCGCCGGGGTCGATCCGCTGCCGCCCTTCACGTCGCGCAGGCCGATGCAGCCGTGGCTGGTGTTGCTGGAGCCGAAGACTCCCCTGGCCCAGTAGTTGCCGTGCAGGAAGGTTCCCGAGGCGCTGAGCCGGACGGCGTGCGGGACGTCGGCGATGTCGTACTCGCCGCCGAAGCCGACCGTGCGGCCGTTCATCCGGGTCACGTCCTGCATCTCGCTGACCACCATCTTTCCGTTGTACGTGGGGTTCTTGGCGGTGCCCGCGCTGATCGGCACCTCCGAGAGCACCTCGCCGTCGCGGGTGACGGTCATGGTGTGCGCTTCGGCGTCGACGAGGGAGGTCTGGTGGCGGCCGACGGTGAAGGTGACGGTCTTGTTCTGGATCCCGTAGACCTCGGGCGCTCCGGCGACGTCGCGCAGCCGGATGTCGGTCGTCACGCGGGTGCCTGGCTTCCAGTACGTACGCGGCCGGAAATCGAGCCTCTCCTTGCCGAACCAGTGGCCGACGACCGGCACGGCGGGCTGCGACGTGACGCGGATGGCGCGCTCGACGGCCGCCCTGTTCTCGATGGGCCGGTTGAAGGAGAAGGAGACGATCATCCCGGTGCCGACGGTGGAGCGGTTCTCGGGCTTGAAGTACCCGATGAAGCGCTCGTCGGGGACGTGCGTGGTGAAGGACGTCGTACGAGCGGACCGCTTGCCGTCCTCGTCGACGGCGACCGCGTGCACGGTGTACTTGGCGGCAAGCAGCAGCTTCCCCGCGCCCGTCGGGGCCTCCGGCTGCCAGGACGTACCGTCGGCGCTGATCCTGCCGCGCACCTCCTGCCGCTCGGAGTCCTCGACCCGCAGCACCCTCACCCGTTCCAGGCGTCCTTCCGGGACGCTCACTTCGAGGGGGCTGCCCACCAGCACGTCGCGGGCCTTGTCGGCGGGGACGACGCGGATCGCCTCCTCGGGCGACAGGGGCTCGCCGTCGAACCAGGAACCCAGGCCGCCGGAGCAGCCGGTGAGGGCGAGAGCCAGGGCGGCGGCGGCCGCGGCGCGGGCGAGGGTTCGTGTCACTGGGTGTCTCACGTTCGGGACAACGGCCAGCGGCCTGCGGGGGAAACGTGAGTGCGAGCGCCACTCTGGGCATGACAGCAGGGAGGACCTCATGTGGAGAGCCTGGCGGCCGGGACGCCGCTGGGCCTCTCGACTCGCCGGTCCCCGACGAGCCGCAGGAGGCTGACAGGTGTCGAGCGCACCCGAGAGCGCACCCAGGAACGCATCCGGACAGGACGTGCAAGTGGTACGTGCGGGAGAGGCGCTCCGCAGCCCCCCGGACAGGGCCGCGATCAGGGCCGGGCACGCCGACGGCCCCCGGGAGCAGCCCGGCGAGAGCCCCCGGCCACCCGTGTGGCCGGGGGCTCCGAACCCCCTGGGGGCCCGTTTCCGGGTCGGCCCCGACGGGAGCACGGGCACCAACTTCGCGCTGTGGGCGGGCGGGGCGGAGGCCGTCGAGCTGTGCCTGTTCGACGCGTCGGGCACGGAGACGCGCTGCCCGCTGAGCGAGCTCACCCACGAGGTGTGGCACGGCTTCGTGCCGGGGGTGCGTCCCGGGCAGCGGTACGGGTTCCGGGTGCACGGCCGCTGGGACCCCTGGACGGGGGCCCGCTGGAACCCGGCGAAGCTCCTCCTGGACCCGTACGCGCGCGCCGTCGACGGCGACTTCACCCTCCCGCCCGAGGTGTACGGGCACGTCCGCGACTGGCCCGAGCAGCACGTGGCCGACACCGTCCGCGACGGGCGCGACTCCGCCCCGTACGTCCCCAAGGGGGTGGTCGTCCATGACGACGACGACTGGGCGGACGACCGCCGTCCGAAGACGCCGTGGGCGGACTCCGTCATCTACGAGCTCCACGTGCGCGGCTTCACCATGCGCCACCCGGACGTCCCCGCCGAGCTGCGCGGCACGTACGCGGGCCTCGCGCATCCGGCGGCGATCGACCATCTCGTACGGCTGGGAGTCACGGCCGTCGAGCTGCTGCCGGTGCACCAGTTCGCGCACGAGGACCATCTGCTGCGGCGGGGGCTGCGCAACTACTGGGGCTACAACTCCATCGGCTACTTCGCCCCGCACGCGGGGTACGCGGCGTCGGGCACGACGGGGCAGCAGGTCGGCGAGTTCAAGCGGATGGTGCAGGCGCTGCACGCGGCGGGGATCGAGGTCATCCTCGACGTGGTCTACAACCACACGGCGGAGGCGGGCGAGCTGGGCCCGACGCTCTCGATGCGGGGCATCGACAACCGGGGCTACTACCGCCTCCAGGAGGACGCCCGCCGGTACGCGGACTACACGGGCTGCGGCAACACGCTCCACGTCGTCCAGCCGCACGTGCTCCGGCTGATCACCGATTCCCTGCGGTACTGGGTCAACGAGATGGGCGTCGACGGCTTCCGCTTCGACCTGGCGGCGGCGCTGGCCCGCTCGATGCACGACGTGGACATGCTCTCGCCGTTCCTGGCGGTGATCGCGCAGGACCCGACGCTGCGGCGGGTCAAGCTGATCGCGGAGCCGTGGGACGTGGGGAACGGGGGTTACCAGGTCGGGGCGTTCCCGCCGCTGTGGACGGAGTGGAACGACCGCTACCGGGATGCCGTACGGGACTTCTGGCGGGGCGCGCTGCCGGACGTACGGGACCTGGGGTATCGCCTCTCCGGGTCCAGCGACCTGTACGCGTGGGGCGGGCGGCGGCCGTACGCCTCGGTCAACTTCGTGACGGCGCACGACGGTTTCACGCTGCGCGACCTGGTCTCGTACGAGCAGAAGCACAACGCGGCCAACGGCGAGGGCAACCGGGACGGCACGAACGACAACCGGTCCTGGAACTGCGGTGAGGAGGGCGAGAGCGACGACGCGTCCGTGCTGGCGCTGCGGCGGCGGCAGGTGCGGAACCTGATGACGACGCTGCTCCTGTCGACCGGGGTGCCGATGCTGGTCGCGGGTGACGAGATGGGGCGCACGCAGAGCGGCAACAACAACGCGTACTGCCAGGACAACGAGACGAGCTGGGTGGACTGGTCACTGCTCGGCCGGCCGGAGTGGCGGGCCCTCTTCGACCTGACGTCCCGGCTGCTCGCGCTGCGGCACGCGCATCCGGTGCTGCGGCGGCGGGCGTTCTTCTCGGGCCGGGCGCAGGGGGAGGACGGGCTGCGGGACGTGGCGTGGTTCACGACGGAGGGGAAGGAGATGACGCAGGAGGACTGGTACGCGCCGACGTCCGCGCTGGGGATGTACCTGTCCGGGAGCGACATCCCGGGGCGGGACGCGCGGGGCGAGCCGATAGAGGACGAGAGCTTCTTGGCGGTGCTGCACGCGGGCGCCGACCCGGTGGGATTCGCCCTCCCCGGGGAGCCGTGGGCGGCCTCGTACACGTGTGTCGTGGACACGTCCCGGGAGGGGGCGGAGGGGACGGGGACGGTGCACGAGGGGGGTGAGGTGGTGCGGGTGCCGGGGAGGGCGGTGGTGTTGTGGAGGGTCAGCCGGGGACCGAGTAGCCGGTGAAGCCCGCGCGGGGCAGGCGCTCCTGGGCGTAGCCGTCTTCTGTGGGGATGTTCAGGTAGGTGTGGAAGGAGCCGTCCGCCGACTCGATCCAGCTCTTGGGGGGGGGGAGGGGTGGGTGGTTTCAGCCGAGAATGCCGCGTTCGTAGCCGGTGGCGACGGCGGCGGCCCGGTCGTTGACGCCCAACTTCGCGTAGAGATGGGTGAGATGGGTCTTCACCGTCGCCTCGCTCACGAAGAGGATGCGGGCGATCTCGCGGTTGGAGGTGCCCTTGGCGACCAGGGCGAGGACCTCGCGTTCGCGGGCCGAGAGGGGGGATGCGGAAGTCCCCGCAGCGGGTGCCGGTTTGCGGACCTGGGTGACCAGGCGGGTGGCGACCGCCGGCGAGAGGACCGTGCGGCCCTCGGCGGCCGCCCGTACGGCGGTGAAGAGCTCCTCGCGGGGGGCGTCCTTGAGGAGGTAGCCCGTCGCGCCCGCCTCGATCGCGGGGAGGGTGTCGGTGTCCGTGTCGTACGTGGTGAGGACCAGGACCTTGGAAGGCAGGCCGCGTCGGGTGAGTTCGGCGATGGCTGCCACTCCCCCGCCGCCCGGCATCCGGAGGTCCATCAGGACCACGTCGGGGCGCAGCGCGGTGGCCAGCTCGACCCCCCGGGGCCCGCTTTCGGCCTCGCCGAGGACCTCGAAGCCGGGGGCCTCGGCGAACATGCCGCGCAGGCCGTCCCGGACGACCGGGTGGTCGTCGACGAGGAGGAGGGTGATCACGGGGACGTCAGCGGGGGTGTCAGCGGGGGTCTCAGCGGGGGTCTCAGGCATGGTTGACCAAAGGTACGCGGGCACAGACGGCCGTGCCGTAGCCGGGCTCGGACTCGATCTCGACGGTGCCCGCGATGCGTTCGGCGCGGGCGCGCATGCCGTCGAGGCCGAAGCCTCCCGCCTCCGTCCGGGCGGCGACGGCCGACGGGTCGAAGCCGGTGCCGTCGTCGCGGACGTCGAGGGCGACCTCGTCGTCCATGTAGGAGAGGGTGATGCCCGCCCGGGTGGCACGGGCGTGCCGGGAGGTGTTGGTGAGGGCTTCCTGGGCGATCCGCAGGAGGGTGGCGGCAACCTCGCCGTGGAGGGGTTCCTCGGTGCCGGTGACGGTGAACTCGGTGCGGATTCCGGTGCGTTCGGCGTAGGCGGCGACGGTCTTCTTCAGGGCCTCGGCGAGGGTGTCGTGCTCCAGGGCGGCGGGGCTGAGGTTCTGCACCGAGCGGCGGGCCTCGCCCAGGCTGGTGCGGGCCAGGTCCTGGGCGCGGGTGAGGTGCACGGCGGCCGTGTCCGGGTCGGTGGTGGAGGTAACGACCTGGAGCTGGGTGATGATCCCGGCCAGGCCCTGCGCGATGGTGTCGTGGATCTCGGCGGCGAGGCGGCGGCGCTCGTCCGCGACGCCCGCTTCCCTTGCCTGGAGCAGGAGTTGATCGTGCAGGCCCGCGTTCTCGACGAGGGTCTGCTCCAGGCGGGCGTTGGTCTCCACGAGGGCCGCGATGGCGGCCTCCTTCTCCTGGGCCGCCTTCACCTCCCGTGCGCCCATGTGCATGAAGAACGAGGAGAGGCATGCCTGGATCAGGAACAGAATGCCGAAGGCGGTCCAGGACATGCCGTCCGTCGGCGGCATTCCGCCGGACTGGGAGCCCGCGAGGGTGACGGCGGTGACCAGGATGCCGATCCTGGCCGCCCTCGGGGGCAGCAGGTACACCGAGTCGAAGTAACCGATGCTCGCGTAGATCGCGAAGAACGGGTTGACCCAGGAGGCGGCGAAGGCGAGGGCCGTGCGGACGACGTAGTAGACGCGGCCGGTGACGGAGAACTCGGGAAGGCCCCGGCGGGCCCGGTTCCAGACCAGGTGCAGGACGGCCAGCACCGCGATCAGCACGCCGACGGCGACCTTGTCCGCGTCGTCCCGCATGACGATGGGGGCCGCCGCGTACGCGATGACCGTGGAGAGGAAGAGCAGCGCGAACGGGCCGTAGCGGTGGAACTGGTCCATGCGCTCTTCGACGCTCACCATGGCGGTGCCCTCCCTCGTGGAGCGGACGGCCGACGCCTCCGCCCCTCCACCGTGGACCGCTGCTCGCACGCGCGCCCGCGAGACCGCTACTCCCACGTGAACCAGCGGGACGCGGCGGCGATCAGCACGACCGTCCACGCCACCAGCACGCCCAGGTGGTCCCAGCCCGGCCAGGATCCGATCATCGCATCATTGAGGGCCTGCGAGGCGGCCCCGAGCGGGGTGAACTCGACGATCGTGCGCAGGGTTTCGGGCATCTGCTGAACCGGGAGCCAGACGCCCGCGGTGAACATCGCCGGGAAGAAGACCACCGACCCGACCGCCTGAGCGATCTTCGTCGTACGGGAGACCGCGCAGACGACGCCGCCGAGGGCGAGAGCGGCCAGGGCGGCGACGACCAGGGCCAGGACGTAGCCCACGAGCTGCTGGGGGAGCGCGACATCGAAGGCGATGCGGCCGACGGTCATGGCCAGCAGACCGGAGCCGATGGCGGCGACCGCGTTGACCGCGATCTGCGCGCCCAGCAGCGTGGCGGGGCGTACCGGAGTGGTCGACATGCGGCGCAGGATCCCGCGTTCGCGGTACCCGGACAGGGTCGGCGGGAGGGCCTGGAGACCGGCCATGATCAGGGCGAGGAGCACGGCGACGGGAACGTAGACGTCGATGGTCCGCAGTCCGCCGAGTTCGGCGGAGGGCTTCTGGAAGTCGGGGACCAGGCCGATGATCACCATCAGTACGGTCGGGAAGAGCAGGACCCAGAAGAGGACGCCGGGCTCGCGGCGGTAGAGGCGGGCTTCGGTGCGCAGGACTGCGGTGCTGGCGGACATGGTGGTGATCACGCAACCTTCGTGGTGGTGGGGGCCACGGCGTCCTGGCCGCCGTTCTCGGTGAGGTCGAGGAACGCGTCGTCCAACGTGGCGTCGGTGACGCGGAGTTGGTGCGCCTCGATGTGGTGGCGGGCGAGGAGCGAGATCACGGCGTTGACCGTGCGGTCGGTGCCGTTGATGACGACGCGCTCACCGTCCCGCTCGACCGAGGCGGCCTCGGGCAGCCCGGCGAGCTCGGCGCGCTCCAGCGGGCGGGACGGGGTGAAGCTGATGACGGTGGAGCTGGCGGAGCGGCGGATCAGTCCGGCCGGTGAGTCCAGGGCGGCGACCCGGCCCTTGTCGATGACGGCGATACGGTCGCAGAGCCGCTGGGCCTCCTCCATGAAGTGGGTGACGAGCAGGACGGTGACGCCCGAGTCCCGTACCTCCTCGATGAGCTTCCAGGTGTCGCGGCGGGCCCTCGGGTCGAGCCCGGTGGTGAGTTCGTCGAGGACGACCACGCGGGGGTTGCCGACGAGGGCGAGCGCGATGGACAGGCGCTGCTTCTGGCCGCCGGAGAGCTTGGCGAAGCGGGTGCTCAGCTTCTCGGTGAGGCCGAGGCGTTCGGCGAGGTTCCGCCAGTCGGCGGGGTTCGGGTAGAAGGACGCGTACAGCTCCAGGGCCTCGCGGACCAGGAGTTTGGGCTGGAGTTCGCTCTCCTGGAGCTGGGCGCCGAGGAGGTGGGTGACCTTCCGGTGGTCGGCGACGGGGTCGAGTCCGGCGACCCGTACGGTGCCGGAGTCGGCGTGGCGCAGACCGGAGACGCACTCGACGGTGGTGGTCTTCCCGGCGCCGTTGGGGCCGAGGATGCCGAAGATCTCGCCCTCCTCGACGGAGAAGGAGACGCCGTCGACGACGGTGCGGCCGGAGTAGCTCTTGCGGAGGTCCCTGACGTCCACCAGGGGCACGGTGCGAATGCTGGCTTCGTGAGGCATGGCACGAGCATCGGGCCGGGCGGGGCCCGGTGGTATCGGCCATCGGGCTCGGAACGGGCATCAGCCGATCGGTTGACGGGGGCGCCGGTCGGGGGACCCCTCCCGTACGACCCGTAGGGGGTGTGGGGGTCGTACGGGCGGCAGCGCGGCGGGATCCGCGCACGGCGCGTGGCGGGCTGTCCCGCGCCGCCGAATACTCACTGGGCGATGACGTCCCCTCCTCGTACTCTCGTGTCCGATGAGCGATACACGCACCTCCCCCGAACCTGGTCCTGAACCGGCGCCCGAGGCGTCCGGCGACTCGCCTGTCGACGCGCCCACCGACGCGCCCGCCGACGCGCCCGCCGACTCGTCCGCCATGAGACCGGAAGCGCGGCGGCGGTCGTCGCTGCGCGTGCTGCTGCGGCTCTGGCCGTACGTCCGTCCGGTGCGAATACGCTGGGCCAGCGCGGCGGTTGTCGCGATTGTGGCGTCCTGTCTGAGCCTGGTCATCCCGCTCGTACTGAAATGGATGGTCGACGGGCCGGTCGCCGGCCGGGACCCGGGCGGGGTCTGGCTGGGCGCGCTCGCGCTGCTCGTGCTCGGCATCGTCGAGGCGGTGCTGTTCGGCTTCCGGCGGTGGCTGGTGGCCCGGCCGCTGGCGGGGGTGGAGGCGCGGCTGCGGGCGGACCTGTACCGGCATGTGCAGCGGCTGCCGGTGGCGTTCCACGACAAGTGGGCGTCGGGGCAGTTGCTGTCGCGCGGGACGACGGACCTGATGCTGATCCGGATGTTCCTGGCGTTCCCGCTCACCTTCCTGATCGTCAACGGCACGACGATCCTGGTCGGGTTCGCGATCCTGCTGGCGCAGGACTGGTCGCTGGGGCTGGTGCTGCTGGTGCCGGTGATTCCGCTGATGGTGCTGCTCTCGGTGTTCGAGGCGAAGTACGCGCTGGTGGCGCGGAAGGCGCAGGACCAGGTCGGCGATCTGACGACGGTGGTCGAGGAGAGCGTCCTCGGCATCCGGATCATCAAGGGCTTCGGGCGGCACAGGGCGCAGTCGCAGGCGTTCCGCGAGCTGTCGGGCGAGCTGCGGGGCACGGAGCTGCTGAAGGCGCGGCTGCTCGCGGGCATCTGGGCGATGATCACGTTCATTCCGGAGGCCGCGATCGGGGCGGCGCTGGTGCTGGGCACGATCCAGGTGGCGGACGGCGGCCTGTCGGCGGGCACGCTGGTGGCGTTCCTGTCGACGGCGCTGGCGCTGCGGTGGCCGGTGGAGTCGATCGGGTTCCTGCTGGCCATGACGCAGGAGGCGGCGACGGCGAGTGAGCGGTTCTTCGAGGTGATGGACGCGGAGGAGGAGACGGAGGACGCCGTTTCCGCCCCTGCTGACGTGCCTTCGGACGCGTCCGGCTCCCCCGGCTCCCCCGGCTCCCGGGACGGCATCCGTTTCGAGGGGGTGGAGTTCCGGTACCCGGACGCCGAGCCCGGTTCCGTACCGCTGCTTCAGCACATCGATCTGCACATCCGCCCCGGTGAGACCCTCGCGCTCGTCGGTGCGACGGGCTCGGGCAAGACGACCCTGACCGCGCTCGTGCCCCGGCTGCACGAGGCGACCGCCGGGCGGATCACGCTCGACGGGCGGGACATCACGGCCCTGCCGCGCGAGGAGTTGCGCGAGCTGGTGGCCGTCGCCTTCGAGGAGCCGACGCTGTTCTCGGCGTCGGTCGGCGAGAACGTGCTGATGGGCGCGGGCCCGGACGCCGGGGACGAGGAGCTGCGGCGGGCGCTGTCCATCGCCCAGGCCGACTTCGTGCACAGGCTCCCGGACGGCGCGGACACCCAGGTCGGCGAGCAGGGTCTGAGCCTGTCCGGCGGTCAGCGGCAGCGTCTGGCGCTGGCGCGGGCGGTGGTGGGCGAGCCGCGTTTCCTCGTACTGGACGATCCGCTGTCGGCACTCGATGTGCACACGGAGGCTCTGGTGGAGGCGGCGCTGCGCCGCGTCCTGGACGACACGACGGCGCTCGTGGTGGCCCACCGGCCGTCGACGGTGCTGCTGGCGGACCGGGTGGCGCTGCTGTCGGGCGGCCGGATCACGGCCGTGGGCACGCATCAGGAACTGCTGCGGGACAGTGCGGAGTACGCGTGGCTGATGTCGGGAGAGCGGGGCGACGGGCCCGGATCCGGGGCCGAAGCCCAAGCCGGAACTAGAACCGGAACCGGAACCGGAGCGACCGTACGGGAATCGATCCACGAGAGGGCGGACGCGTGACCACCATCGACCAGGGGAAGCCCGCGCTCGCGGCCCCCGCCGAGGACGACGCCGCCCTCGGCGTCGAGGAGATACGGACGAAGTCCGCCGACGACCCCTTCGACAAGGACGACCTCCCCTCCCCTCCCGGCGCCACCCGCCGTCTCCTCCTCTCCCTCCTGCGTCCCGGCCGCCGCCGGGTCGCGCTCGGGGTGTTCCTGCTGCTGGTCCAGCAGGTGGCCGTGCAGGCGGGCCCGCTGCTCGTCGCGTACGCCATCGACCGGGGCGTGCCCGCGTTCCGGGAGCAGAACTACGGGCCGCTGATCGCCGTCGCGGTGGGCTACCTGGTGTGCTCGGCGGCGGCCGGGGCGCTCCAGTACGCGTTCCTGATGGTCTCGGCGCGCCTCAACCAGGACGTCCTGCTCGACCTGCGCGGCCGCATCTTCCGCCACGCGCAGGCCCTCAGTGTCGACTTCCACGAGCGCTACACCTCGGGCCGCCTGATCTCCCGCTCCACCACCGACGTGGAGTCGCTGCGCGAGCTGCTCTCGGAGGGCCTCCAGGAGCTCATCGGCGTGGTCCTGTCCTTCGTCTCCATCTCGGTCATGCTGCTCTGGCTGGACCTGGGCCTGGGCGGGGTCGCGGTGGCGTCCTTCGGCCCCCTGTATCTGCTGGTACGGATGTACCGCAGGCGGGTGGGCGTCGTCTTCGGGGCACGTTCGTCGGCCGTGGCGGCGGTGATCGTGAAGTTCGCGGAGACGCTGAACGGCATCCGGCCGGTGCGGGCGTTCCGGCGGGAGAAGGCCAACGACGAGGCGTTCGCCGCGCTCAACCGCAAGCACGAACGCACCAACGGGGACAGCCTGTTGGAGATGGCTCTCTACGTCACCTGCTCGCGCCTCGTCGCGAACACGGCCGTCGCGGGCATCGTCCTGTGGGGCGCGTACCGGGTCGCGTCGGACACCCTCGCCCTGGGCGTGCTGGCGGCCGCCGTCCTGTATCTGCGCCGCCTGTACGACCCGATCGACCGCCTGGGCATGTTCCTCAACTCCTACCAGTCGGCGGCTGCCTCCCTGGAGAAGATCGCGGGCCTGCTGGCCCAGACGCCGACCGTGCCGGAGACGGCCGACCCTCGCCCGCTGCCGGTCAACGACTCCGAACACCCCGGCCGTGCGGTCGAGTTCGAGGGAGTGCGCTTCGCGTACCGGACGGGTGGCGAGGTGCTGCCGCGCTTCGACCTGACGCTGTCCGCCGGGGAGACGGTCGCGGTGGTCGGCTCGACGGGCGCGGGAAAGTCGACACTGGCGAAACTCCTGGCCCGCTTCTACGACCCCACGGAGGGCCGCGTCCTCCTCGACGGCACGGACCTGCGCGACCTCTCCATCCCCGAACTGCGACGCGGCGTCGTCATGGTCACCCAGGAAGCGTTCCTCTTCTCCGGAACGGTCGCGGAGAACATCGCGATCGGCCGCCCGGAGGCCACCCGCGAGGACATCGAGCAGGCGGCGAGGGCGATCGGCGCGCACGACTTCATCGCGGGCCTGCCGGACGGCTACGACACGGACGTCCGCAAGCGGGGCGGCCGGATCTCGGCGGGCCAACGCCAGTTGGTCGCTTTCGCCCGGGCCCTGCTCGCCGACCCCTCGGTCCTCATCCTCGACGAGGCCACCAGCTCCCTGGACATCCCGGGCGAACGGGCGGTGCAGCACGCGATGCACACCGTACTGAAGGGTCGTACGGCCGTGGTCATCGCGCACCGCCTCTCGACGGTGGAGGTGGCGGACCGGGTGCTGGTCATGGAGCACGGCCGGGTCGTCGAGGACGGCGCACCGTCCCAACTCATCGGCGGGGACGGCCGGTTCGCGGGCCTGCACAAGGCGTGGCGGGACAGTCTGGTCTGACGCTTCCGGCAGCGGGCCGGGAGGACGGCCCGTCCGGTGGCCCGTCCGGTGGCCGAGGCGGGCCGCATGCGGCCGGGGCCGGTGGGACGGCCCCGGCCCGGACCCGGCGGGTCATCCGACGCGCACTGAGCCCTGTTCGGCGCTCTGCGCCGCCTCCCGCGACTTCGGCGCCCGGGTCGGCTCGCGCCCCTTTGACAGGTGCCGTACGACGACCTCGCCGATCTCCGCGAACGCGGCCTGCTGCTCCGGGGTGAGGAGGTCGATGAAGTTGCGGCGCACGGACTCGACGTGCGGCGGGGCGGCGGCCTCCAGGGTGCGCAGCCCCTCGTCCGTCAGCACGACCTCCGCACACCGGGCGTCGGACGCGCACCCCTCGCGCACGACGAGGCCGCGCTGCTGCATGCGGGTCAAGTGGTGCGAGAGGCGGCTGCGGGACCAGAGCATGCGATCGGCCAACCCGCTGATGCGACACCGGTTTCCGTCGGCGTAGCTCAGGTGGGAGAGGACGTCGTAGTCGGCGTCGGAGAGGCGGCTGTCGGCGGCCAGGTCGCGGGAAACCTGCGCGCCGAGCAGGAGCTGCATGCGCCGGTACGCCTGCCAGGTGCGCTGCTCGGATGCGGTCAGCCAGCGGGGTTCGGAGGTCACGGGACGAGCGTACCGAGATTTGATTGACACGTCATCGATCGTCGCCCTAACGTTATGAGTGACATGTCAACGAACCCGGGGGGTGCGGTGACCGACACGGAGCCGGGAGAGCGGTCCGCAGCCGCGCCACGGGGCCGTCGGCATGCTCAACTCGCCCTGGGACTGACCCTTTTCGGGGTCAGCATGGCACTGATGGTCGTCGCGAGCCTGGGCGTCGCCTCCTGGGACGTCCTGCACCAGGGCCTCTCCCGCAGCACCGGCGTCTCCTTCGGCCTCGTGGTGAACGGGGTCGGGGTGCTGGTGCTGCTGGCCTGGATACCGCTGAAGGTACGGCCGGGCATCGGCACCGTAGCCAACATCCTCGTCGTCGGCCTGGTCGCGGACGCGACCCTGAGCCTGCTGCCGGAGTCCTTCGACGGTCTGGCCGTGCGGATCGCGCTGCTCGTCGCCGGGCTCGTGCTCAACGCGGTCGCGACCGGGCTGTACGTCGGCGCGGGGCTCGGCCCCGGGCCGCGCGACGGCCTGATGACGGGACTTGCCCGGCGCGGCATCTCGATCCGGGTCGCCCGCACCGGCATCGAGGTGACGGTCCTGGTGGCGGGGTGGCTGCTCGGCGGGACGGTGGGCGTGGGCACCGTCCTGTTCGCGGCGGCGATAGGCCCGCTGACCCAGCCCGCGCTGAAGCGCTTCACGCTCGCTCCCTGATCCACGCGTACGGACCTCCTCAATCGCCAGCCCTCAACCCCAACCCCCAGCCCTTAACCCTTAACCCTTAACCCTTAAGCAAAGGAACATCCTTCACATGTCTCGCCTGTACGTCCTCTCCGCCAGCACCCGCCCCACCTCCTCGGGTCGCCCCCTCACCCAGTGGGTCGCCGAACTCGCCTCCGCCCGGCCGGAGTTCGAGGTGACCACCGTCGACCTCGGCGAGGTCGCGCTGCCGTTCCTGGACGAGCCGGAGTACCCGTCGACGGGCCGGTACGCCCATCCCCACACGCGCGCGTGGAGCGAGACGATGTCGGCCGCCGACGCGTACGTCTTCGTGATGCCGATGTACAACGGCGGCTTCACCGCGCCCCTGAAGAACGCCATCGACTCCCTCTACGCGGAGTGGCAGGACAAGCCGGTCGGGCTGATCAGCTACAGCGCGGGTCCGTCGGGAGGGGCGCCCGCGATCGAGATGCTCCGGCCGGTGCTGGGGCGGGTGGGGCTGCGGGTGGCCGAGCCGACGCTGTCCGTGCCGGGCATCGAGGGGCTGGTCGAGCAGGGCGCCTTCCACGCCACGCCGGAGCACACGGCGGGGGCGGACGCGGTGCTCGACGAGGTCGCGGCACTGGTCACGGCCGGTGCCTCCGTGCGCGCCGGGGTCTGACTGACAGCAAGCCTCCCCTCGTAGGAGCGGGGCCGCGTCACCTTGCGGGGCTGCGAAGCACGCCCTGTGAGGGGCGCGGGGCCGCGTCCGTCCACGGCTCCGCCACGTGGGCGCGGCCCCCTCACGTGGTCCCCACAACGCCCCCGGTATGGTCATGCCGCGCGCCCAACTTCACACGCCTGCAACATTTCTGGCCGCGCAGGGCGCATCTTTTCGGCCATGCGGGGAATCTGCGACCACCGCATGGAGGCACCCCCTCCGCACCCCCCACGCCAGCACACAGCCCGCACTCTTTGCGATGGCAGTGCGTAGCACTCGTGAAGACCCTCCCCGCACACGCACCCCCCGCCCTTCCTTACGCACAGGCAAACGATCCGGATACCGAACATGACCTTGCGGGCAACGAACCGCTTCCGGCCAAGTTGTTGACGCGGTCCTGACATGACCCCCGTCCGGCTGCCACTCTTCCGACGTTCCACGCAGCACCGCTCTCTTCCGGAGCACCCGCTCCTTCACGGAGCACCCGCTCCACCGTGCACCACGCGCACCAACTGCTCTGCCTGCTCTGCCTGTACAGCCCCGGTCGGCCTCACCCAGCCCTCCGGTACCCCCCTCGCAGAAGGAGTTCCGCGTGAGATCCACGCACCGCAAGCGCGCCACGGCCACTGGCGCACTGCTCGCCGCCGCAGCCCTGCTCGTCGGCATGCAGACGGGTTCCGCCAGCGCCGACAACGCGCAGGCCGCCCCCGCCGCCGCCAAGCCCAACCCGGGGGCTCAGCCCGCCAAGCTCACCCCGGCGCAGCGCGCCGCCCTGATCGCCAAGGCCAACGAGACCAAGGCGGCCACCGCCAAGGAGCTCAGCCTCGGCGCGAAGGAAGCACTCGTCGTCCGTGACGTCGTCCAGGACCTCGACGGCACCACGCACACCCGCTACGAGCGCACCTACGACGGCCTCCCCGTCCTCGGCGGCGACCTGATCGTCAAGAAGGACAAGGCCGCCAAGACCCAGGGCGTCACGAAGTCGAGGACCGCGAAGCTCCAGGGCATCGCCGCCACCCCGAAGATCGCCGCCGCGACAGCCGAGAAGCAGGCACTCGGCCTCGCGAAGGAAGAGGGCTCGGACAAGACCAAGGCGTCGATCGCTCCGCGCCAGGTGGTGTGGATGGGCTCCGGCTCCCCGGTCCTCGCGTTCGAGACCGTCGTCGGCGGGTTCCAGCACGACGGCACCCCCAACGAGCTGCACGTCGTCACCGACGCCGCCACCGGCCAGAAGCTGCACGAGTGGCAGGCCGTCGAGAACGGTGTCGGCAACACCCAGTACAGCGGCCAGGTCACCGTCGGCTCGACCCAGTCGGGCTCGACGTGGAACCTCACCGACGGCGGGCGCGGCAACCACAAGACGGTCGACCTCAACGGCGGTACGTCGGGCGGCACCCTCTTCTCCGGCCCGGACGACGTCTGGGGCAACGGCCTGCCGTCCAACCGCGAGACCGCGGGCGCGGACGCCGCGTACGGTGCGGGTGCGACGTGGGACTACTTCAAGAACGTGCACGGCCGCTCCGGCATCCGCGGTGACGGCGTCGGCGCGACCTCCCGCGTCCACTACGGCAACGCGTACGTCAACGCCTTCTGGCAGGACTCCTGCTTCTGCATGACGTACGGCGACGGCGCGGCCAACCAGAAGCCGCTGACCTCGATCGACGTCGCGGCGCACGAGATGACGCACGGCGTCACCTCCGTCACCGCCAAGCTGATCTACAGCGGCGAGTCCGGCGGCCTGAACGAGGCGACCTCCGACATCTTCGCGGCGGCCGTCGAGTTCAACGCCAACAACGCCAGCGACGTCGGCGACTACAACGTCGGCGAGAAGATCGACATCCGTGGCAACGGCACCCCGCTGCGCTACATGGACAAGCCCTCGAAGGACGGCTCGTCGAAGGACTCCTGGTACTCGGGCATCGGCAACATCGACGTCCACTACTCCTCGGGCGTGGCGAACCACTTCTTCTACCTGCTGTCCGAGGGCAGCGGCGCGAAGGTCATCAACGGGGTCTCGTACGACTCCCCGACCTCCGACGGCAAGCCGGTCGTCGGCATCGGCCGCGCCAAGGCCGAGAAGATCTGGTTCAAGGCGCTGGTGTCGAAGTTCACCGCCAGCACCAACTACGCGGACGCCCGCAACGGCACCGTCGCCGCCGCCACCGAGCTGTACGGCGCGGGCAGCCCCGAGGTCAAGGGCGTCGAGCACGCCTGGGCCGCGGTCAACGTCGGCACCCGTCCGGACGACGGCAACCCGCCGACCGGCAAGGTCTTCGAGAACGCCGCCGACGTCTCCGTACCGGACAACGGCACCGGCACCTCCCCGGTGACCGTCACCGGCGTCACCGGCAATGCCCCGGCGACCCTCAAGGTCGACGTGAACATCGTCCACACCTACATCGGTGACCTCGTCGTCGACCTGATCGCCCCCGACGGCTCGGTGTACAACCTGCACAACCGGTCCGGCGGCAGCGCGGACAACCTGGTGAAGTCCTACACCGTGAACGCCTCCTCCGAGGTCGCCAACGGCACCTGGAAGCTCCGCGTCCAGGACAAGGCGTCCCAGGACGTCGGCTACATCAACAGCTGGAAGCTCACCTTCTGATCGGCTGAAGGCAGGCTCTCGTACGACATGACAGTGGTGCCCGGGACCGTCGGCGGTCCCGGGCACCACTTTCGTATCTGGTCCGTCGACCGCCCGCCGCATACGTTTCCCGCATGCGTGCCCTCTCCGTCCTGCGCCGTGCCACCCGCCGCGAACTGCTGCTCGACCTCGTCCTGTGGGTCTGCCTGAGCTTCTTCGTCACGATGAAGGAGGACCCGAACGACGGCGGGTCCTGGCCGCAGATGGCCGCCGGGGTCGCCGCGCTCGGCCTCGGTGTCCTGCTGTGCCGCGTCGCACCGCTGGTCTCGCTGACGGTCGTGGTGGTGTGCAGCGCCCTGCACAGCCCGGAGCTGTTCACGCAGTCGTACACCGTCGCGATGTGCGGGTTCGCCTTCCTCGCGGGCCGCAGGGACGCCCGGGGGCGGCCCGCCGTGCTGGTCTTCGCCGGGTACGCGGCGGCGGGGCTCGGCTTGAGTCTCACGTACGACGACAAGCTGTGGGTGTGGTTCGCCCAGCTGACCTCGCTCCTGCTCCAGGTCGTCGTGCCGTGGCTGATCGGCCGATACGTCCGCCGCTACGTCCAACTGGTGGCCGACGGCTGGGAGTTGGCGAACCGCATGGAGCGCGAGCAGCGCGCCGTGGCCGACCGCGAGCGCCTGCGCGAGCGCTCCCGCATCGCGGGCGACATGCACGACTCGCTCGGCCACGACCTCTCCCTGATCGCGGTACGGGCCGCCGCCCTGGAGGTCAACCGCAACCTCCCGCCCGCCGAACAACGCGCCGCGGGCGAGCTGCGCCTGGCCGCCGCCGACGCCACGGCCCGACTGCGCGACATCGTGGGCGTCCTGCGCGCCGACGGTGAGGAAGCCCCGACCACCCCGGCCGACGAGTCGGTCGCGGAGCTGGTGGAGCGGGCCACGGCCTCAGGAATCACCGTCGAACTCGCCACTCACGGGCCGGACGTGGAACTCCCCGACATGGTCGGCCGGGCCGTCCACCGCGTCGCCCAGGAAGCTCTGACGAACGCCACCAAGCACGCCCCCGGCGCTCCCGTACGGATGCGGATCGTACGGGACCCGGGCGCGCGGGCCCTGACGCTCAGCGTCACCCACCCCGCCCCGACCGCCGCCCCGCCCTCCGGCCCCGTCTCCGGCGGCACCGGGCTGGTGGGCCTGGACGAACGCGTCCGCCTCGCGGGCGGCACCCTCGTCCACGGCCCGACCGGCGACGGCGGCTTCGCGGTGACCGCACGCCTGCCGATCACCGCGACGCCCGTACCGCTCGCCCCTCAAGCACCTGTCGCAGCACGGGAGTTGAGCCGTGCCCGTCTCCAGGTGAAGCGCGGTCTGGTACAGGCGATCGTCGCTCCGGTCGCGGTGGTCGCGGTCCTCGGGGCGCTGATGCTGGCCTACCAGGAGTACGGCGCTTCGCGGTCGGTCCTCACCCGGGACCAGGTCGACCGCCTGCACCTCGGCGAGCGGCGGACGGCGCTGCGGGACCGCGTCCCCGACCACGCCCTGGACGGCCCGCCCCCGGGTGTCGGCCCCGAACCCGCCGGGACCGACACCTGCGCCTACTTCCGCACGGACCGCTTCGAGCTGACACCGGTGTACCGGCTGTGCTTCACCTCCGGAGCCCTCACCTCGAAGGACCTCGTCGACGACGTACCGAACGAGGAGTCCCGTACGCCCCGCTAACGCATCAGAACCCCCGCCCCCTCCCCCGTCGCCTCCGTGGGCAGGGCCACCAGCCCCAGGTCCGCCCCGCTCGCCAGCAACCGGTGCGCGGGGAGCACCCGGACCGTGTACCCGTACGGCCCCGTCCGGTCGAGGGCGAGCGGCCCCTCGTAGACCCACCGCCCCTCCGGATCGGGCCCCGAAGCAGGCTTCAGCGGGAAGGTCTGCGCTCCCGTGATCCGGTCCTCGGAGTCGACCCGCCCGGCGACCGCCTGCACTTCGACGTCGTCTGGGCCGAGTCCCCCGAGACCCGCCCGCACCCGCAGCGACAGCGTCGAGCCCAGTTCGGCCGTGCCGTTGACCGCTGCGGCGGCCACGGCCTCCACGTGGTCGACGGCCACTCCCGGCCACGCGGCCCTGACCCGGGCCTTCCACGCCGCCAACTCCCGCGCGGCGTCGGGGCCGAGGGCCCGGTGGGCGCGCGCCGCCGGTGCGTACAGGCGCTCCACGTACTCCCGCACCATCCGCCCCGCGAGCACCTTCGGGCCGAGGGTGACCAGGGTCTGGCGGACCATCTCGATCCAGCGGTCGGGGAGCTGGCCCCGCCCCTTCTCGTAGAAGCGCGGCGCGACGCGCTCCTCGATCAGCTCGTACAGGGCGTTGGCTTCGAGGTCGTCACGGCGGTCCTCGTCGGCGGCGGCGCCGTCGGCGGTCGGGATCGCCCAGCCGAAGTCCGGCTCGAACCACTCGTCCCACCAGCCGTCCAGGACGGACAGGTTGAGGCAGCCGTTCAGGGCGGCCTTCATCCCGCTCGTCCCGCACGCCTCCAGCGGCCGGAGCGGATTGTTCAGCCACACGTCGCAGCCGGGGTACAGCTTCTGCGCCATCCGCATGCCGTAGTCGGGGAGGAACACGATGCGGTGCCTGACCCGGGGGTCGTCGGCGAACCGCACCAGCTCCTGCACGAGCCGCTTCCCGCCGTCGTCCGCCGGGTGCGCCTTGCCCGCGACGACGATCTGGATAGGCCGCTCGGGGTGCAGCAGCAGTTCCATCAGCCGGTCGCGGTCGCGCAGCATGAGGGTGAGGCGCTTGTACGAGGGGACGCGGCGGGCGAAGCCGATGGTGAGGACGTCGGGGTCCAGCACCCCTTCGATCCAGCCGAGTTCGGCGTCGACCGCGCCGCGCTGGAGCCAGGAGGTGCGCAGCCGTCCGCGCACCTCGTGGACGAGGTTCTCCCGGAGCGTGCGGCGCAGGTCCCAGATCTCGGCGTCGCCGATCTCGGCCACGGCGTCCCAGCGGGGCGAGCCGCCGACGGACAGGGCGTCCTCTGTCCGCCCCGCACCGATCTGCTTGGCTCCCAGGCGTACGACTTCGGGGGCGACCCAGGTCGGCGCGTGCACGCCGTTCGTGACGGAGGTGATCGGTACCTCGTCGGGGTCGAAGCCCGGCCACAGCCCGGCGAACATCCCACGGCTGACGGATCCGTGCAGGGTGGAGACGCCGTTGGCGCGCTGGGCGAGGCGCAGGCCCATCACGGCCATGTTGAAGAGGTTGCACTCGCCGCCGGGGTAGGTCTCCATGCCGAGCTGGAGCACGCGCTCGACGTCGACCCCGTCGAGTTCGCCGTCGGCGCCGAAGTGGCGGGCGACCAGCTCGCGGTCGAAGCGGTCGATTCCGGCGGGGACGGGGGTGTGGGTGGTGAAGAGGGTGCCCGCCCTGACCGACTCCAGGGCGGCGTCGAAGTCCAGTCGCTCGTGGCCCAGTTGGCGGGCGCCGAGTTCGCGGATGCGTTCCAGACCGAGGAAGCCCGCGTGGCCCTCGTTGGTGTGGAAGACCTCGGGGGCGGGGTGGCCGGTGAGGCGGCAGTACGCACGGACCGCGCGCACTCCGCCGATGCCGAGCAGCATCTCCTGCAACAGGCGGTGCTCGCTGCCCCCGCCGTACAGCCGGTCGGTGACCTCCCGCTCGGCGGGACCGTTCTCCTCGACGTCCGAGTCGAGCATCAGCAGCGGCACCCGGCCGACGCGGGCCTGCCAGATGTTGGCGTGCAGCCAGCGGCCGCCGGGGAGGGCGAGGGAGACCCGGCAGGGCGTACCGTCGGCCTCGCGCAGCAGGGCGACGGGGAGTTCGTTGGGGTCCAGGACCGGATAGTGCTCCTGCTGCCAGCCGTCGCGGGACAGGGTCTGGCGGAAGTAGCCGTGCCGGTAGAGGAGTCCTACGCCGATGAGGGGCACGCCGAGGTCGCTGGCGGCCTTGAGGTGGTCCCCGGCGAGGATGCCGAGGCCGCCGGAGTACTGGGGCAGGGCCGCGGTGACGCCGAACTCGGGCGAGAAGTAGCCGACGGCGGCGGGGAGTTCCGCATCTCCCTGGCTCTGGTACCAGCGCCGTCCGCCCAGGTAGTCGGCGAGGTCGTCGGCGACCGCGCCGAGCCTGCGCAGGAAGCGGCGGTCCTGGGCCAGTGCGGCGAGCCGCTCGGCGGAGACGGTCCCCAGCAGCCGTACGGGGTCCTGGCCGGAAGCCTGCCAGCCGTCCGGGTCGATGGACTGGAAGAGGTCCCGGGTCTCGGTATGCCATGACCAGCGCAGATTGCGGGCGAGATCACTGAGCGGCCGGAGGGGATCGGGGAGGACGGGACGCACGGTGAACCGACGGATTGCCTTCACTTGACCACCTTCGCAGGGGCAGCAGATTCCGGGCGGACACGCCATGAGGCGCGCCCCCCTTCCCTCCGAAGGTAAGCCCGATCACCCGTCGGCCTCCACGGCGCACACCCGGCGCCCTGGGGCGTCTCGCACTCCGGGATGTACGCACATTTCCCCCACGATAGATATGGCCGATTCCGCCCCCTCCGGCGGTCTTGTTGTGGTTCACACCGCACGAGAGGCTGACAAGTGCGCTCGTCGCGGACACGGGTCGCGCCCCCTGCTCAGTACCGCACGGGGATCCGGCGGACCACCGGAGCGAACCGGGCCCCTCAGGGGCCGATTCCGCACCCGGAGCGTCGAGTTGAGGAGGGGACCCTCGCACATGGCACTGTCGCGTCAGCACCGACGGCACCGACCGCACTGGCTTCGGGCCGCCGGGGCCTGCACCGCCGTCACCCTGGCGGCAGGTCTTTCGGCCGTCACCCTGCCCGCCCAGGCCGCCGCCCCGGCGGCGGAGGGGCGCGTCGTGGGAGCCGGGGCCGCCGGTTCCGTCGGAAACAGCTACATCGTCACGCTCGCGTCCGGGGCGGGGGGCGTCAAGGCCCCGACGGCGGAGGGCCGTGCGCTCGCCGCGAAGTACGGGGCTAAAATACGCCACACCTACAGCAGCGCTCTCAACGGATACGCGCTGAAAGCGAGTTCGGCGCAGGCCAGGCGGCTCGCGGCGGACCCCAAGGTGGCCTCGGTCACCCAGGACACCACCGTCTCCCTGAAGCACACCCAGAAGAACCCGCCGTCCTGGGGGCTCGACCGGATCGACCAGGACGACCTCCCGCTCGACCGCTCGTACACCTGGCCCGAGAGCGCCGGTGCGGGTGTCCACGTGTACGTCATCGACTCCGGCCTGCGCACCACGCACCAGGACTTCGGCGGCCGGGCCTCCAGCGGCTGGGACTTCGTGGAGAACGATCCCGTCGCCCAGGACGCGAACGGGCACGGCACGCACGTGGCCGGGACCGCCGTGGGCGAGACGTACGGGGTGGCGAAGAAGGCCGAAGTCGTCGGCGTGCGGGTGCTGGACGGCGAGGGCGGCGGCACCACCGCCTCGGTGATCGCCGGTATCGACTGGGTGGCGAAGAACGCCAGGAAGCCCGCGGTGGCCAACATGAGCCTGGGCGGCGTGGCCAACGCCCAGCTCGACGCGGCCGTCCGCAACGCCATCGCCTCCGGCGTCACCTTCGTCCTCGCGGCGGGCAACGACAGCCTGCCCGCGAGCCTGTTCTCCCCGGGCCGGGTCAAGGAGGGGCTGACCGTGGGCGCCAGTGACATCAAGGACCGGCAGGCCCCCTTCTCCAACTGGGGCACCCGCCTCGACCTGTACGCCCCCGGGGTCGACATCACCTCCGCGCTGAGTGCCGACGACACCGCGAAGGGCGTCTCCTCGGGTACGTCGATGGCCGCGCCGCACGTGACCGGCGCGGCGGCGCTCTACCTCGCCGACCACGCGTGGGCCTCGCCCGCCGAGGTGGGCAAGGCACTCACCGGCCGGGCCGTCACGGGCAAGGTGAAGGGGGCGGGTCTCGGCTCCCCGAACCGTCTGCTGCACGTGCGCAACCCGTAGTGCGGTGTCAACAACTGGCCATATGTCACTGATGGTTGGGCAAACGGGTCTCGTCGTGAACGGCGGGGCCCTTTGCTTTTCGCCACGTCATGCCGGTCGCACGCCGTTACGCGTCAGTAGTTAACAGAAGGCCGGATTGACTCCCACCCGTGTAAGGGAAGCCTCCCCCGAGTACCCGCTGAAGAGAACACCAGCGCGCCCCGCACTCCCGGACAGCCCCGCACCGCCGGATCGCCTCGCACCCCCGCCAGCCGAGTGAACGCTGACAGGAGCGGTCATGCCCCCAGCCCGCAAGCCCAGCACTCCGAGCACGGAACGGCTACACAGAGCGCGCCCCCGTAAGCATCGTGACCCGTCCTCCCCAGGTGAGCCCATGATCGGTCGTATCCCCGTCCTTGACGTCCTGCCCGCCGTCGACCGGGGGCGCAGGCCCGCCAAGGCGGTGTCCGGAGAAACGTTCCAGGTCTCCGCCACCGTCTTCCGCGAAGGCCATGACGCCGTCGCCGCCAATGTGGTCCTCCTCGACCCGAAGGGGCGTCCGGGGCCCTGGACGCCGATGCGTGAACTCGCCCCCGGCACCGACCGGTGGGGCGCCGACGTCACTCCGGACGCCGAGGGCCTGTGGTCGTACGTCGTCGAGGCGTGGGGGGACCCCGTCTCGACCTGGCGGCACCACGCCGGGATCAAGATCCCTGCCGGTCAGGACACCGAACTCGTCCTGGCCGAGGGTGCCGAGCTCTACGAACGCGCCGCCGAGGGCGTGCCGAAGCAGGACGGGCGCGAGGCCGTCCTCGCCGCCGTGGACGCGCTGCGCGACACCCGGCGGCCCGTCGCGGCCCGGCTCGCCGCAGCCCTCACCACGGAGGTCGACGCGGCGCTCTCCCGCTTCCCCCTACGCGAACCCGTGTCCACCTCCGATCCGTTGCCGTTGCTCGTCGAACGCCCGCGCGCGCTCTTCGGTTCCTGGTACGAGCTCTTTCCGCGCTCCGAAGGCGCACGAGCACCCGAAGGTGGCGTTCCGGGCACCACCACGCCGGTCAGCGGCACCTTCCGCACCGCAGCCAAGCGCCTGGCCGCCGTCGCCGCCATGGGCTTCGACGTCGTCTACCTCCCGCCGATCCACCCCATCGGCACCACCTACCGCAAGGGCCCCAACAACACCCTCTCCGCCACCGAGGCGGACGTCGGCGTCCCCTGGGCGATCGGCTCGGCCGACGGCGGCCACGACGCCATCCACCCCGACCTCGGCACCTTCGAGGACTTCGACCACTTCGTCGCCACCGCCCGAGACCTGGGCATGGAGGTGGCCCTGGACTTCGCGCTCCAGTGCTCCCCCGACCACCCGTGGGTCACCGAGCACCCCGAGTGGTTCCACCACCGGGCCGACGGCACCATCGCGTACGCGGAGAACCCGCCGAAGAAGTACCAGGACATCTATCCGATCGCCTTCGACAAGGACATGGAGGGACTGGTCGCGGAGACCCTGCGCATCCTCCGCCTCTGGATGGACCACGGCATCCGGATCTTCCGGGTCGACAATCCGCACACCAAGCCCGTCGTCTTCTGGGAGCGGGTCCTCGGCGAGATCAACAGGACCGACCCCGACGTGATCTTCCTGGCCGAGGCGTTCACCCGGCCCGCGATGATGCGCACCCTGGGCGCGATCGGTTTCCAGCAGTCGTACACGTACTTCACCTGGCGCAACACCAAGCAGGAACTCACTGACTACGCACTGGAGTTGGCGCACGAGACGGCCTCGTACATGCGCCCCAACTTCTTCGTGAACACCCCGGACATCCTGCACGCCTACCTCCAGCACGGCGGCCGGCCCGCCTTCGAGGTGCGAGCCGTCCTCGCCGCCACCATGTCCCCGTCCTGGGGCGTCTACGCGGGCTACGAGCTCTGCGAGAACACCCCGGTCCGGGACGGCAGCGAGGAGTACCTGAACTCCGAGAAGTACCAACTGCGCCCCCGCGACTGGCAGTCCGCAGAGCGCGAGGGACGGTCGATCGCACCCCTGATCACCACCCTGAACCGGCTGCGCCGCAGCCACCGCGCGCTCCAGCAGCTGCGGGACATCCACTTCCATCCCACGTCCAACGACGCGGTGATCGCGTACTCGAAGCGCGCGATGCCCGGCAGCACGGCAGGAACCACCGGAGGTGATGGAGGTTCGAACACCGTTGTGGTGGTCGTGAACCTCGACCCTCACCACACCCAGGAGGCCACGGTCTCGTTGGACATGCCGGCACTCGGCCACGACTGGCCCAGCGTCGTCCCGGTGAGCGACGAGCTCACCGGCGAGACCTACCACTGGGGCAGGTTCGCGTACGTGCGCCTGGAGCCGGGCGTCCTGCCCGCGCACATCGTGACCCTGCGACCGTCCCCGCTGACCGGAGGGTCACCCACATGATCTTCAACGAGCCCGTCCACGACACCTTCGAGGACACCCCCGCCAAGGACCGCGACCCCGAGTGGTTCAAGCGGGCCGTCTTCTACGAAGTCCTCGTCCGGTCCTTCCAGGACAGCAACGGCGACGGCGTGGGCGACCTCAAGGGCATCACCGCCAAACTGGACTACCTCCAGTGGCTGGGCGTCGACTGCCTCTGGCTGCCGCCGTTCTTCATGTCGCCCCTGCGCGACGGCGGCTACGACGTCTCCAACTACACCGCCGTGCTCCCCGAGTTCGGCGACCTCGCCGACTTCGTGGAGTTCGTCGACGCCACGCACCAGCGCGGCATGCGCGTGATCATCGACTTCGTCATGAACCACACGAGCGACCAGCACGAGTGGTTCCAGCAGTCCCGGAGCGACCCCACGGGGCCGTACGGCGACTACTACGTCTGGGCGGACGACGACAAGCAGTACCAGGACGCCCGGATCATCTTCGTCGACACGGAGACCTCCAACTGGACCTTCGACCCGGTCCGCAAGCAGTACTACTGGCACCGCTTCTTCTCCCACCAGCCGGACCTCAACTACGAGAACCCGGCCGTGCAGGAGGAGATCATCTCCGCGCTGCGCTTCTGGCTGGACCTGGGCATCGACGGCTTCCGCCTGGACGCGGTCCCGTACCTCTACCAGGAGGAGGGGACCAACTGCGAGAACCTCCCGCGCACCCACGACTTCCTGAAGCGGGTACGGGAGGAGATCGACGCCTCGTACCCGGACACGGTGCTGCTCGCCGAGGCCAACCAGTGGCCGGAGGACGTCGTCGACTACTTCGGCGACTTCGCGAAGGGCGGGGACGAGTGCCACATGGCGTTCCACTTCCCCGTCATGCCGCGCATCTTCATGGCCGTGCGCCGGGAGTCCCGCTACCCCGTCTCGGAGATCCTCGCCAAGACCCCGGCGATCCCCTCCAGCGCCCAGTGGGGCATCTTCCTGCGCAACCACGACGAGCTGACCCTCGAAATGGTCACGGACGAAGAGCGCGACTACATGTACGCGGAGTACGCCAAGGACCCGAGGATGCGCGCCAACATCGGCATCCGCCGCCGCCTGGCCCCCCTCCTGGACAACGACCGCAACCAGATCGAGCTGTTCACCGCCCTGCTGCTGTCGCTCCCCGGCTCCCCGATCCTCTATTACGGGGACGAGATCGGCATGGGCGACAACATCTGGCTCGGCGACCGGGACGCGGTCCGCACGCCCATGCAGTGGACACCCGACCGGAACGCGGGATTCTCCTCCTGCGACCCGGGACGGCTCTCCCTCCCCACGATCATGGACCCGGTCTACGGCTACCAGGTGACCAACGTCGAGGCGTCCATGACCTCGCCGTCGTCACTGCTGCACTGGACCCGGCGCATGATCGAGATCCGCAAGCAGAACCCCGCCTTCGGGCTGGGGTCGTACACGGAACTGCCCTCCTCCAACCCGGCGGTGCTGGCGTTCCTGCGTGAGGCCCCCTC
This sequence comes from Streptomyces sp. NBC_00237, assembly GCF_026342435.1. Classification (NCBI taxonomy): domain Bacteria; kingdom Bacillati; phylum Actinomycetota; class Actinomycetes; order Kitasatosporales; family Streptomycetaceae; genus Streptomyces; species Streptomyces sp. NBC_00237. The sequence goes on from NZ_JAPEMT010000002.1 coordinate 1,848,128, forward strand.
ATCGAGGGACGGAGAGGACGATCTCGTGCTCTGCGTGCACAACTTCTCCCGGTTCGCCCAGCCCACCGAGCTGGACCTCCAGGTGTTCAACGGCCGCCACCCGGTCGAGCTGATCGGCGGGGTGCGCTTCCCCGCGATCGGCGAGCTGCCGTATCTGCTGACCCTTGCGGGACACGGCTTCTACTGGTTCCGGCTGCGGAAGGACACGACCTCGCTGGTCCGGCCGCCGAAGCCGCCGCACTGACCGTTCCGGGCCGGGGCGGACGGCCGTCCCCCGGTTTTCTCCGCCCCGCCCGGGGCACCCTCCCACTCATACGCGTAGGCGATTCACGGTTCGTTCGCCGGGCTTCGGGCCCATGGATCAACCGGGGTTCGCCCCATGGATCTCCCTCTCCCGCACGTCCCGTACAGCCGGACAGCTTTGCCGCAATCCGGGACACTCTGCGCATTCTGAGGTGTGCCCGGGGAAAGGACGCGATGCCATGTCGGAGGCTGCTCCCGCCTCGTCAGTAACGCCCGGTACGCCTGGTGCACCTGGTACGCCCGGGACGAACACACCGTTCGCCGCACCGCTCGTCACTCCGCCCGTTCCGCACGCCTCCGCCGCGCTGCTCGCCTCGCTGAGCCCGCTGCTGCACGACTGGCTGCCCCGCCAGCGCTGGTTCGCGGGCAAGGGCCGCCCGGTCGTAGGCTTCACCCTGGTCTCGGCGACCGAACTGCTCCCGCTGACCGGCTCCCCCGGGCTGCTCCACCTGCTCGTACGGGCCCAGCAGCCGACCGTCCCCGCCCAGGCCACCCCCGCGCAGGGAACCGTTTCGCCTCCGCCCGCCGACTGCTACCAACTCCTCCTGGGCGTCCGCAGGTCACTGCCCCCGACGCTGGCCTCCGCCCTGATCGGCCGGGTGCCGGACGGGCCCCTGGCCGGGCACACCGTGTACGAGGGCCTGGCCGATCCCCGGCTCGCCGGGCTGCTCCTGGAGCGCCTCCGGATGCCCGGGGCCCTCGGCTCGCTGCGCTTCGACAAGGACCCGAAGACGGACGTACGTTCCGGACTCACTCCCCGGGCCCTCGGGGCGGAGCAGTCCAACTCCTCGCTCGTGTACGGCGACACGTACATCCTCAAGATCTTCCGACGGGTCCACGCGGGAGCCAACCCCGACCTGGAACTGCCGCTCGCGCTCGCCGGGGAGGGCAGTACGCGGGTGCCCGCACCGATCGCCTGGTTCGAGGGGGCGAACCCCGAGGACCCCTTCGAGCCGTTCACCCTCGGTCTGCTCCAGCCCTTCCTGCGCGACGCCGAGGACGGCTGGCAGCTCGCCCTCGCCTCCCTCGCGACCGGGCGCGACTTCACGAGTGAGGCGTACGCGCTGGGCCGGGCCACCGCCGAAGTGCACCTCGCGCTCGCCGCGTCCCTGCCCACGCTCACGCTGGGCCGCCCGCAGGCGAAGCTGCTCACCGCACAGATGTCGGAGCGCCTGGAGGCCACGGTGCAGGCGGTCCCCGCACTGCTCCCTTACGCTCCCGGGCTGCGCCACGCCTTCGACGCCGTACGGGAGTTGGGTGCGGCGGGACCCGTCGTGACCGCCCAGCGCGTACACGGCGACCTGCACCTCGGCCAGGTGCTGCGCGCCGCGAACGGCGAATGGGCGGTGATCGACTTCGAGGGCGAACCCGCGAAGCCCCTCACCGAACGCCGCCGCCCGCAGCCCGTGGTCCGCGACATCGCCGGAATGCTCCGCTCCTTCGACTACGCGGCCCGCACCCTTCCCCAAGCTCTCAACTCCGTTCGAGCAGGGGAGACCCCACTCCAAGCTCTCAACTCCGTTCGAGCAGGGGAGACCCCACTCCAAGCTCTCAACTCCGTTCGAGCAGGGGAGACCCCACTCCAAGCTCTCAACTCCGTTCGAGCAGGGGAGACCCCATCCCCCTGGAACCAGGACTGGTCCGCCAACTGCCGCACCGCCTTCCTCGACGGATACACCGCCGCGTCCGGCACCGACCCCCGCGAGCAGGCCGTACTGCTGCGCGCCTACGAGACGGACAAGGCGGTGTACGAGGTCCTGTACGAGGCGCGGCACCGGCCGGACTGGCTGCCCGTACCGATGGCGGCCGTCCACCGGCTCGCCCGCACCACCTGAACTCCCGTACGCCCATGCCCTGTTGACTCTTCCGAGGAGGACACTCCCGTGACCCCCCGTCCCACCCCCGCTCCCGGCGGGGACACCCCCCGGCCGCCCCGCCGCACCTCGTCCCCGACCGAGGCCCCGGCCCCGCCCGCGCGCCTTCCCGCGCCCGGCTCGGAATCCGTGCCGGAGCCGGAGACGGAGGCCGTCGCGGAGGTCCCCGTACCGCCCGCCCCGCGAAGGCGTCCGGCGAGCGGCACGGCGAAGAAGGCGAAGGCCACCGGAAAGACCCCGGCCAAGAAGGCGGCCAAGGACCCGGCGAAGCCGAAGGCGGCGAAGCCCGACGCCGGGCACCCCGGAGGAGGGCGGCGGCAGACCGTGCCGCCCGTCGCCGCCCCCCCGGTCCCGCCCGGGGCCGTCGGGCCCCACCTCCCGCTCTCCGAGGCCGACCGCAGCCGCCTCCTGGCGGGGTCGCACCACGCCCCGCACGAGCTGCTCGGCGCACATCCCGTCCCCGGCGGCGTCGCCTTCCGCGTGCTGCGTCCGTACGCGAAGGCCGTCGCCGTCGTCGCGCCCGGCCTGCACGCCCCGCTGCTGGACGAGGGCGACGGCCTCTTCGCCGGAGCGCTGCCCCTTCCCGAGGTCCCGGCCTACCGCCTGCGCGTCACGTACGACGACAACGAGATCGAGGTCCACGACCCGTACCGCTTCCTGCCCTCGCTGGGCGACCTCGACCTGCACCTGATCGGCGAGGGCCGCCACGAGGAACTGTGGACGGCGCTCGGCGCGCAGCCGATGACCCACCAGGACGTCACCGGCACGCGCTTCACCGTCTGGGCCCCCAACGCGCGCGGCGTGCGCGTCGTCGGCGACTTCAACTACTGGGACGGCACCGGCTACCCGATGCGGTCGCTCGGCGGCACGGGGGTCTGGGAGCTCTTCCTGCCCGACGTCGGCGAGGGGGCCCTCTACAAGTTCCAGATCACCCGCCCCGACGGCTCGCACACCCTGCGCGCCGACCCGATGGCCCGGCGCGCGGAGGTGCCCCCGGCGAACGCGTCCCTCGTCGCCGCCTCCCGGCACGCGTGGCAGGACGCGGCCTGGATGGCATCGCGCGCCGCCCGCCCGGTGCACGAGGCCCCGCTGTCGGTGTACGAGGTGCACCTGCCGTCCTGGCGGCCGGGGCTGACGTACCGCCAGCTCGCCGATCAACTCCCCGCCTACGTCGCCGACCTGGGTTTCACGCACGTCGAGCTGATGCCGGTCGCCGAGCACCCCTACGGCGGCTCCTGGGGCTACCAGGTGACGGGGTTCTACGCGCCGACCTCCCGACTGGGCACCCCGGACGACTTCCGCTTCCTCGTCGACGCGCTGCACCGGGCCGGGATCGGCGTGATCATGGACTGGGTGCCCGCGCACTTCCCGCGTGACGACTGGGCGCTCGCCGAGTTCGACGGCCGCCCGCTGTACGAGCACGAGGACCCGCTGAAGTCGGCGCACCCCGACTGGGGCACCCTGGAATTCGACTACGGCCGCCCCGAGGTACGCAACTTCCTGGTGGCGAACGCCACGTACTGGTGCGAGGAGTTCCACATCGACGGGCTGCGCGTCGACGCGGTCGCCTCGATGCTCTACCTCGACTACTCACGCGAAGAGGGCCAGTGGGCGCCCAACGCGCACGGCGGACGCGAGAACCTCGACGCGGTCGCCTTCCTCCAGGAGATGAACGCCACCGTCTACCGCCGCAACCCCGGCGTCGTCACCATCGCCGAGGAGTCCACCGCCTGGGACGGCGTCACCCGCGCCACCCATCACCACGGCCCCGGCGGCTTCGGCGGTCTCGGCTTCGGCCTGAAGTGGAACATGGGCTGGATGCACGACTCCCTCGGCTACGTCTCCAAGGAGCCCGTGCACCGCAGGTACCACCACCACGAGATGACCTTCTCGATGGTCTACGCGTACAGCGAGAACTACGTCCTGCCGATCTCCCACGACGAGGTCGTCCACGGCAAGCGCTCACTCGTCTCCAAGATGCCAGGCGACTGGTGGCAGCAACGTGCCACGCACCGCGCCTACCTGGGCTTCATGTGGGCCCACCCGGGCAAGCAACTCCTCTTCATGGGACAGGAGTTCGCCCAGGGCGCGGAGTGGTCGGAGGCGCACGGCCCGGACTGGTGGCTGCTCGATCCGTCGTACGGCGCGGAGTCCGACCACCGTGGCGTCCGCGACCTGGTCCGCGACCTCAACACCGCGTACAACGCCACCCCGGCCCTGTGGGAGCGGGACACCGCCCCCGAGGGCTTCGCCTGGGTGGCGGGCGACGCGGCCGAGGACAACGTGTTCGCGTTCCTGCGCTACGACGCCGCAGGGAACCCGCTCCTCGCGGTCTCCCACTTCTCCCCCGTCGTACGGCACGAGTACGCGATCGGCGTCCCGGACGACGTACCGGCGTGGACGGAGGTCCTCAACACGGACGCCGCCGCGTACGGCGGGAGCGGGGTCGCCAGCTCCGGCGCGCTGAAGCCGGACGCGACGCCCCACCACGGCCGCCCGGCGAGCCTGCGCGTCACCCTGCCACCGCTGGCGACGGTGTGGTTCAGGCCCACGTGAGCGTCACGGCAGCTCCCAGCCCCCGGTGTGGACCAGGCCCAGCGTCTGGGTGGCCCGGGTCAGTGCCACGTACAGGTCGTTCAGCCCGCGCGGCGAGCCGGACCGGATCCGGTCCGGTTCCGCCACGACCACCGTGTCGAATTCGAGCCCCTTCGCCTGCTGCGGCGCGAGCAGGACGACCCGGGCGGTGAGGTCGGGCGTGGTCCCGTACGAAGCGCCGGGGATCGCCTGCGCCAGCGCCGGGAGCAGGTCCGCGGGGGCGACGACGGCGAGCCGTCCCGCGCCGTCCGCCGCCGCGACCGCCTCGGCGACGGTACGGGGCAGTTCCTGGGCGGCGCTGACGCGCACCCACGGCTCGACTCCCGTGGAACGTACGGAACTCGGCGGCTCGAACGTCGGATCGGCGTCCCGCATCACCCGTGCCGCGACGTCCATGATCTCGGCCGGGGTGCGGTAGTTCACGCCGAGCCGGGTGTGCTCGTAACGGTCGCCGACGTACGGGTCCAGGATCTGCTTCCAGGAGTCGCAGCCCGCCGCGTCGCCGACCTGCGCCGGGTCGCCGACCAGGGTCATCGACCGGGTGGGACAGCGGCGCATCAGCAGCCGCCAGGTCATCGCGGACAGCTCCTGCGCCTCGTCGACGATGATGTGCCCGAACGCCCAGGTCCGGTCGGCGGCGGCCCGCGCCGCCGCGCTGCGGTGGTCGTCCTCCTCGTGGCGCTCGGCGAAGCGCTCGGCGTCGATGAGGTCGTGCGCACCGAGCACTTCCGACTCCTCGTCGTCGAGGTCCTCGAACTCGTACGTCCGCGAGCCGTACGAGACGTCCAGCACGCCCTTCGCGTACGCGACGCGCTCCTCGTAGTCGCGGGCGGCCGCCGCGCGGGCCGCGTGGTCGTCCTCGCCGAGGAGTTCGGCGGCCTCGTCGAGGAGGGGGACGTCGGCGGCGGTCCACTCGCCGCCGGGCGCACGCCGGATCAACTCGGCCTCGGCGTCCGGGAGATGAATGGGACCGGCCAGGAAGTCGGTGATCAGCCGGTGCGGGGTGAGCTCCGGCCACAGGGCGTCGATCGCGGCGGTGACGGCCGGATTTCCCGCCACCTCCTTGCCGAGCTGCTCGATGTCGGCGGGGGTGAGCAGGTTCCCCTCGGGGGCCTCCTCGCCCAGCTCCTCGGCGATGGCCTCGTACGGCTCGCGGCCGATGCGGTCGGCGAGCTGCTCGGTCAGCGCGTCCAGGACGTACCGGCCGAAGTGCGCGCGGGCCAGGTTGTGCGGGAGGCGGGTGGCGCGGGCGTGGTGGCGGGCGTCCTCGGCGATGGCGCGCTCCAGGGAGAGCGTCCACTGCTCGTGCTCGATCTCCTCGACGTCGTCGGGCACGGTCTGCCGGTCCCGTACGACCTGCGCCAGTACGTCGGCCAGGTCGGCGCGGCCCTTGATCGCGGCGGCCTCGGGGGTGTCCGTACCGGTGACGGTGACGCCGGGGAAGAGCTCGGCGGGGGTGGCGAGCAGGACGCCGGTCTCCCCGAGGGAGGGCAGGACGTCGCCGATGTAGGCGAGGAAGGCGGGGTTGGGGCCGACGACGAGGACGGCACGGCGGGCGAGCTGCTCGCGGTACGCGTAGAGGAGGTAGGCGGCGCGGTGCAGTGCGACGGCGGTCTTTCCGGTGCCGGGCCCGCCCTCGACGACGAGGACGCCTCGGTGCGGGGCGCGGATGATGCGGTCCTGCTCGGCCTGGATGGTCCGCACGATGTCGGACATCCGGCCGGTACGGGCCCCGTTCAGCGCGGCGAGGAGTACGGCGTCGCCGGTGGGGTCCTCGTAACCGGTGCGCGTGGTGTCGCCGAGGTCGAGGATCTCGTCGTGCAGGGCGGTGACGGTGCGGCCCCGGGTGGTGAGGTGACGGCGGCGGCGCAGGCCCATCGGGGTGTGGCCGGTGGCGAGGTAGAAGGGGCGGGCCACGGGTGCGCGCCAGTCGACGAGCAGGGGGCTGCGCTCGGCGTCGTCGCGGCGGATGCCCATGCGGCCGATGTGGTGGGTGGCGCCGTCCGCTTCTCCCACGCCGTCGGGGGTGAAGTCGAGGCGGCCGAAGCAGAGTCCGGATTCCACGGCGTTGAGGGCGGCGAGGGTGCCGGACCGCTCGGAGACGGTCACGTCGCGCTCCAGGCGGGCCTGGAGTCCGTTGCCCGCCTGGGCGAAGGAGCCCCGAACGGAGGTTTCGGCTTCCGCGCGGAGCACGTCGAGGCGCTCGTAGAGTCCCTCCACGAATTGCTGCTCCTGCCGCAATGCACGGGTTGACAATTCCTCGGTTGACAAGGCTTCCCCCACTGGGTTAGGGTGTGGTCATGGCGCTTCCCCATGACCTTTTCTAGATGCAGGCATGGAAACGTCCAATATACGCAGAGAAATACCCCGGCTGTCAATGTGCCGGGGTATTTCTTTTTGCCCACCCGCCCTTTTACCCACCCGCCCCTTTTCGCCCGCCCGTGGGCGGCGGCTTCCCGTGCGGGGCGTCACCCGGGGGACGGCAGGGCCTCGACGAAGTGGAGGGGCTCGTCCAGGTCCACGTACCGCAGGATGCGGCACGTCCGGCTCGACTCGGGGCAGTACACCGAGAACGCACCGCCCCGGCGGGTCGTCCGGCCGCGCACCCGCAGCAGCAGGGAGAGCCCTGCGCAGTCCATGAAGGTGACGCGGCTCAGGTCGGCGACGACCCGGGACGGGCGCCCGCTCAGCGCCCGGTCGATGGACGGGCCGAGCCTGAGCCCGGCATAGAGGTCCAGCTCCCCGGCGAGCGCGAGGACGAGCGCGCCGCCGACAGGGCGGACTTCCACGGTCTGTTCGACAACCGATTCCGGCATGATCTGCACCCCAGGTACCTCATGGACGATCAACGGAGTCTGCTGGACTCACCGGGGTCTGGGATGGCCGTGATGAACGTACGCAACAGGCCCCGCGCAGAATCGGTTAGCCATCCAAATACGACACGTACGAGTGGAATCCAGCAAAGCGCCTTGACGGGCAGCGGGTTCCGGCGCGGGCCATCGGGGCGTTCCCCGGGACGGCTTTCAGCGGCGCGGGAGCCGGAGCCGCCCCGCGATGACGTCGCGCGCCACCTCGCGGAGCTTGCACTGCCGGGCACGGGCGTAGGCGCGCATCGGCTGGAAGGCGTCGTCCGGACTCACCCCCCACTGGGCGGCGAGCATCCCCTTGGCCTGTTCGATGGCGATGCGACTGGTCAGCGCGGTGCGCAACCCCTCGGCCGAGCGGTTGAGATGGCGCAGGTACGCGGACTGGGTCAGGGTGAGGACCGCGATGTCCGCCAGCCGCTGCGTCAGCTCCAGCTCCTCACGGCCGGGGAGGTCCGCATGGCCGTAGACCTGCCAGGTGCCGAGCCAGGCGCCCCGCAGGCGCAGCGGAAGGACGGCGGCGCGACTGATGCCGTACTCCAGTGCGCGGGCACAGAAGGCGGGCCAGCGGTCGGCCTGGGCCCGCAGGTCGACGTCGTACAGCGGCGCGCCCAGCCGGTAGCCCTCGACGCAGGGGCCCTCCTGGCGCTGCGAGGCGATGAGTTCGAGGAGTTCGGAGTTCTCGTCGGACGAGGCGGCCGCCCGCAGTGCGCCGCCCTCCTCGGCGAGCATGGCGCCCACCGCCGGAACGCCGAGCAGGTCGACGCCCTGGCGGCAGAACTCCCCCAGGAAGAAGGTGACTTCCGGTTCGCCCTCCGGGCGGTCCAGCATCAGCTCGGTCAGCCGGACGGACGCGTCCAGCCACCGGCGCTCCCGGCACATGCCCATCACCTCGTTCGCCCCGCTCACCTCGGCGCGAGCCCGGTACGGGACCACACCTCAGTGAGCGTGTACCCGGGACGGGGCGCGGCACCGCGTTACTCTTCGGCCTTCAGGCGGATGTTCCGGCCAACTCCCTTGCCCGGGGGCCCCTTGGGACCCGGTGGTCGCCTTGCGACGCGACGGCGTTACTTCGCAGGGGACGGGCCCGCGGCCGACGGTTCGCGGCTCGGGTGGGGCACGGAGGCGTCCGCGCCCCCGTGCCCGTCGTCGAGCAGCGTCTGTTCGTCGAAGGGCGCGCGGCCGGACAGCACCAGCCCCACCCGCTCCTTGTCGATCTCCTTCGTCCACGTCCCCACCAGCACCGTCGCCACCGCGTTCCCCGCGAAGTTCGTCAGCGCCCGCGCCTCGCTCATGAAGCGGTCGATGCCGACGATCAGGCCGACCCCGTCGACCATCTCCGGGCGGTGCGACTGGAGTCCGCCCGCCAGGGTCGCCAGGCCGGCGCCCGTGACCCCCGCCGCACCCTTCGAGGCGATGATCATGAAGCCGAGCAGGGCGATCTGCTCGCCGATCTTCAGCGGGTCGCCGAGCGCGTTCGCGATGAAGAGGGACGCCATCGTCAGGTAGATGGCCGTGCCGTCCAGGTTGAAGGAGTAGCCCGTCGGGACCGTGATGCCGACGACCGGCTTGCTCACGCCCAGGTGTTCCATCTTCGCGATCAGCCTCGGCAGCGCCGTCTCCGATGACGAGGTCGACAGGATGAGCAGGAATTCGCGGCCCAGGTACTTCAGCAGGCTGAAGATGTTCATCCCCGTGCACAGCTTCAGGATCGCGCCGAGCACGACGAAGACGAAGAGCGCACACGTGATGTAGAAGGCGATCATGATCGTGGCGAGTGCGGCGAGCGCCTTGCCGCCGGTCTCGCCGACCACCGCCGCGATGGCCCCGAAGGCCCCGACCGGAGCCGCCCACATCACCATCGCCAGCACGCGGAAGACGAGCCGCTGGATGTGTCCGACGCCGCGCAGCACCGGCTCCCCCGCCCGGCCCATCGCCTGGAGCGCGAAGCCCACGAGGAGCGCGACGAAGAGGGTCTGGAGCACCGACCCTTCGGTGAAGGCGGACACGAGGGTCTTGGGAATGATGCCCAGCAGGAAGTCCGCCGTGCTCTCGCTCGCCCCCTGCGCCTGCTTCGCGCCCTCGCCCTTGTGGGCGTCGAGGTCGAGGTCCGTACCCGGGTGGATCAGGTTGCCGACGATCAGGCCGATGCCGAGTGCGACGGTCGACATCACCATGAAGTAGCCGAGGGCGAGCCCGCCCACCGCACCCACCTTGGCGGCCTTGCGGACGGAGCCGATGCCCAGCACGATCGTGCAGAAGATGATCGGCGAGATCAGCATCTTGATCAGGTTCACGAAGCCGGTGCCGATCGGCTTCAGGTCCTTGGCCACGCCCGGGGCCAGGAATCCGACGGTGATGCCCAGCAGCACCGCGAGGATCACCGCCAGATAGAGGAAGTGCGACCGGTCCCGCCTCTTCGGACCGGCCCCCGCCCCGCCCGTCCGCTCCGCTTCCGTCTCCGCTGCGGCCACAGGGCCCTCCTCGTTCTTCACCGGTTCGCACCCACGTGGGGGTGGGTCACGCGACTATGCACGATGACGTGCGCGAACGTCCCCTTGCGGTCATAGAGTTCACAGATTGGCGGCTTCGTACGCCCTGGACGTTCCTCTGAGCCGTGACGTTGGCCGAACGCACCGTAGCCAACTCGGGCATCTCGTCCTTACCGTGTGCCCGTGCACCCCACCCCGCCGTCAGACGGCACGCCTGCCGCAGCCCCGCCGTTCGACGCCGCAGCCGCGCGCAGGCTGCGGGAGGCGCTCGGGATGCTGCCGGGCCATGTCGCGTACGGGCTGCGGGCGCAGTACGGGCTGGATGTGGGGCCCGACCTCGTCACCGCGTGGGAGCGGGGGCTGCGGGCGCCCGACAGCCGTGAAGTGTCCGCGCTGGCGGGGGTGTTGTGGTGCGACCCCGCCGACCTCCTCTACGCCGCGCGCTCCTTGCGCGAGCACCGTACGGTGCGGGGCGTGGCCCCGGCGGACCTGGCCCGGCGGGTCGGGATCAGCCTGGACGCGTACCAGAAGATGGAGGTGAGCGGGCGGTGGCGCGGCACCGAGCGGCAGTCGGCCGCGCTCATCGCGGCGCTCGGGCTCTCCCCCGCCCAGTTCGTCACCGCCGCCGGACGGGACCGCGAGCTGGCCGAGCTGCTGGAGAGCGCGGTGACCACGCGCTGGCAGGCGTACGTGAAGCCGCTCGCCAAGCTCGTGCCGGTGGACCGCGCCGTGCTGGAGGACGCCCTGCCCCGGCTGCACGCCGACTACCAGTCGCGCATGGTGGCGACCCTGGGGTGGGGCGGCGGGGTCGGCGACGCGGGGGACGGGGCTGCGGGGCGGGAGTTCCTGGAGGAGATCGTGGGGCACTTCTGGGCGCGGGTCCGGGGGCGGTAGTCACCTTCCCCGTGCCGCAGGGGACTCACGCCGGGCTCATGCCGGGTTCGTGCCGGGCTCACGCCGGGTCGAAGCGGAAGAGCTGGCCCGCCGCGTCCTGCGTGCACGGACGCTGTTCCAGGGCGGTCCACTCGGCGCGCGAGGCCCCCGGCACCGTGAGGCACATCTCGGTGTGCTGCACGCGCATCCGGTAGCCCTCGACCGGCTTGCCCACCGGCTCGAAGCGGAACGTCTCGGCTCCGGGGTCGCGGTTCTCGCAGGAGTCGTCCTCCACCCAGGCGCCCGGCTTCTTCCAGGACCAGTGCACACCCATGCACCCCTCCTTGAACTCCGGGTGGAAGGAGGCGATGCGCCAGTCCAGTTCGCCGGTGCGGACCAGGGAGTACTGGGGCAGCCGGTCCTCGCAGGGGCGCTGGTAGACCTTGCCGCTCTGGACGGCGGGGCGCTCCCCCAGGCACAGCCCGGAGTGCGTGGCGCGCAGGGTGCGGTCGCCGGGGGCGGGTGCGGCCGGCACTCCGCCGGGGGCCTCGGAGTCGTCGCCCGGCGCATGGACCACCCATGCGACCGTCGCCCCGACCACCGCGAGGGCGAGCGCCACCACCAGGACCTTGGTCCTCGACATGGGCCGCCGACTGGTGACTTCCGGCCCGGCGGGGGGTGGCTGTTCGTCGGTGGCGGCGAGGACTTCGGTCGGGGAACGGGGGGCCGTTGGGCCCGGCTCTCGTAAGGATTCACCTACGGATTCCGGTGCCGGAGAGCTGGATTCCGGTGCCGGAGAGCTGGATTCCGGTGCCGGAGAGCTGGATTCCGGTGCCGGAGAGCTGGATTCCGCCTTGCGTCTCCCCCGTACCGCAAGCTCCTTGCGTACTGTCAGCCACTCCTCCACCGCCGCGGGGGCGCAGCCGCAGGCCCGTGCGTAGGCCGCCATCAGCTCTTCGCGCGGGACCGAGGTGCGGGACAGCATGTTCGCGACCGTGCTGCGCGGGAGGACGTCGCCCGCGGCCTCGGCGCGGGTGGTCAGTTCGCGGTAGGTGAGGCCCGACCACTCCTTGAGCGCGTGCAGCAGCGAGACGAACTCGGCGGGCGTACGCGCCCCGCGTGGGTCGGGCTCCAGCATCCGGAAGGCTCCTTCTCCCCTGACCTGACCTGCGTCCGGAGTGCGGCGGGCAGGGAGTTGGGACATGTCCCGGACAGGCTGAAGCCTTGTTGATCCGACCGCACAACTCAAGAGTGGGAACCGCCAACTCCCAGGACCCTTCCGGGGACGCGGAACGGCCCCGGTCGTCCACAGGGGAGACGACGGGGGCCGTTTTCGCGCCGGAGCCGTTCTAGAAGGCCGGGGCTGCTCTAGAAGGCAGGGGCTGCTCTAGAAGACCGACTCGGCCTCGTACATCCGGTCCTCGGGGACCGTCTTGAGCTCGGTCACGCCCTCTGCCAGCGGAACCATCCGAATGCTCGTGCCGCGCAGCGCGGTCATCTTGCCGAAGTGCCCGGCGTGCGCCGCCTCCACCGCGTGCCAGCCGAAGCGCGTCGCGAGGACGCGGTCGTACGCGGTGGGGGTGCCGCCGCGCTGGACGTGGCCGAGAATGACCGGTCGGGCCTCCTTGCCGAGCCGGGTCTCCAGCTCGACGGCGAGGCGGGTGCCGATGCCGGTGAAGCGCTCGTGACCGAACTGGTCGATGACGCCCTTCTCGTACGGCATGGTGCCCTGCGCCGGACGCGCGCCTTCCGCGACGCAGATGACGGCGAACTTCTTGCCGCGCGCGAAGCGCTCCTCGACCATCTTGACGAGCGAGTCGATCTCGAAGGGGCGCTCGGGCAGGCAGATGCCGTGGGCGCCGCCCGCCATGCCGGACTCCAGGGCGATCCAGCCCGCGTGGCGGCCCATGACCTCGACGACCATCACGCGCTGGTGGGACTCGGCGGTCGTCTTCAGGCGGTCTATGGCCTCGGTCGCGACGCCGACGGCGGTGTCGAAGCCGAAGGTGCGGTCGGTGCCGTTGATGTCGTTGTCGATGGTCTTCGGTACGCCGACGACCGGCATTCCGGCGTCCGAGAGCATCCGGGCGGCGGTGAGGGTGCCCTCGCCGCCGATCGGGATGAGGACGTCGATGCCGTACTTGGCGGTGAGCTCGGCGCAGTTCTCGGCGGCCTCGCGCAGCCGGTCGCGCTCCAGGCGGGCCGAGCCGAGGATGGTGCCGCCGCGCGGGAGGATGCCACTGACCGCGTTGAGGTCGAGGGGACGGTAGTGACCGTCGAGGAGGCCCTTGAAGCCGTCCTCGAACCCGATGACCTCGTCGTTGTGACCGGCTACGGCACGGTGCACGACCGACCGGATCACTGCGTTCAGCCCGGGACAGTCGCCGCCTGCGGTGAGAACTCCGATACGCATCGTGCTGTGTCTCCTGCTCTTGGTGGTACTTGTGAGCCAGGTTCCGATTGTTCCACGGCCGGAACAGGCCGCGCGCTTTCGGATACTCCGGGACAAGCGGGACAGGGGGTCTTTGTTCCCTGTCCTCGGGACTCGTTCTCGGGACTTCTTCCGGCGGGCGCCGTACCCAGCCCCAAAGGTATTGTCAAGGGTGCAAGGCCACCCTAACCGCACAAAATAGGCAAAGTTGCCTGCCGGGCAGCAGCTGCCGATCCACCGACTTACTGGCCTACCGACTTACTGACTTACGACGGGACGGAGAGCACGCGTGACGCGCAGCGTGTACGTGACGGGCATCGACCGGGGGGACGGCCGTCAGGTCGTCGAGCTGGGAGTCATGGAACTCCTGACCCGCCAGGTGGACCGGGTGGGCGTCTTCCGCCCCCTGGTGCACGACGGACCCGACCGCCTCTTCGACCTGCTCCGCGCCCGCTACCGGCTGTCCCAGGACCCGGCGACGGTATACGGCATGGACTACCAAGAGGCGTCCGCGCTCCAGGCCGAGAAGGGCACCGACGAGCTGGTCTCCCAGCTGGTCGACCGCTTCCACAAGGTGGCGCGCGGCTACGAGGTCGTCCTCGTGCTCGGTACGGACTTCGCCGACACCCAGCTCCCCGACGAGCTGGCGCTCAACGCGCGCCTGGCCAACGAGTTCGGCGCGTCCGTCATACCCGTCGTCGGCGGCAAGAACCAGACCGCCGAGTCCGTGCGCTCCGAAGCCCGCAACGCCTTCCGGGCGTACGCGAGCCTGGGCTGCGACGTCCTGGCGATGGTCGTCAACCGGGTCGCCCCGGCCGACCGCGCCGTGGTCGCCGAGCGCCTGGAGAGCCGCCTGCCGGTCCCCGCGTACGTCCTCCCCGACGAGCCCGCCCTCGCCGCGCCGACGGTCGCGCAGATCACCCAGGCCCTGGGCGGGACGGTCCTGCTGGGCGACGACGCGGGGCTCGCCCGCGACGCCCTGGACTTCGTCTTCGGTGGTGCGATGCTGCCGAACTTCCTCAACGCCCTGACCCCCGGCTGCCTGGTCGTCGCCCCCGGTGACCGCTCCGACCTGGTGGTCGGCGCGCTGGCCGCGCACAGCGCCGGTACGCCGCCGATCGCGGGCGTCCTGCTCACCCTGGACGAGCGCCCCGGCCCGGAGATCCTGACCCTGGCCTCGCGGCTGGCGCCCGGAACGCCGGTGATCTCGGTGGCGGGCGGGTCCTTCCCGACGGCGGGCGAGCTGTTCGCGCTGGAGGGCAAGCTGAACGCGGCCACCCCGCGCAAGGCGGAGACCGCCCTCGGTCTCTTCGAGCGACATGTCGACACCACGGACCTGCTGGCCCGGATCTCGGTCGCCCGCAGCGGTCGCGTGACGCCCATGATGTTCGAGCACGAACTCCTCGAACAGGCCCGCGCCGACCGGCGCCGCGTCGTCCTCCCCGAGGGCACCGAGGAGCGCGTCCTGCGCGCGGCGGACGTGCTCCTGCGCCGCGACGTCTGCGACCTGACCCTCCTCGGCGACGTCGACGTCATCCGCAAGAAGGCCGCCGACCTGGGCATCGACCTCGCCTCGACCCAGCTCATCGACCCGCACACCTCGGAGCTGCGCCAGCGCTTCGCGGAGCGGTACGCGGAGATGCGGGCCCACAAGGGCGCGACGGTGGAGCTGGCGTACGACGTCGTCGCCGACGTGAACTACTTCGGCACGCTGATGGTCCAGGAGGGCCTGGCCGACGGCATGGTCTCCGGCTCCGTCCACTCGACGGCGGCCACCATCCGCCCCGCCTTCGAGATCATCAAGACGAAGCCGGACGCGAAGATCGTCTCCTCGGTCTTCTTCATGTGCCTCGCCGACAAGGTCCTGGTCTACGGCGACTGCGCGGTCAACCCCGACCCGAACGCGGTCCAGCTCGCGGACATCGCGATCCAGTCGGCGGGCACGGCGGCCCAGTTCGGGGTGGCGCCCCGGATGGCGATGCTGTCCTACTCGACCGGCACCTCGGGCGCGGGCGCGGACGTCGACAAGGTCCGCGAGGCGACGGAGCTGGTCCGTTCCTCGCGCCCGGACCTGCTCGTCGAGGGTCCGATCCAGTACGACGCCGCCGTCGAGCCCTCGGTCGCCGCGACCAAGCTCCCCGGCTCCGAAGTCGCGGGCCAGGCAAGCGTGTTGATCTTCCCGGACCTGAACACGGGCAACAACACCTACAAGGCGGTCCAGCGCTCCGCGGGCGCCGTGGCGGTCGGCCCGGTCCTCCAGGGCCTCCGCAAGCCGGTCAACGACCTGTCGCGCGGCGCCCTGGTCCAGGACATCGTCAACACGGTCGCCATCACGGCCATCCAGGCCCAGGGAGACCCGTCATGACCCCCTAGCCTCCGCTTCCCCCCCCAGCCCCCTCGGGCGGCGAAGCTCGGGCGGCGCCGCCTCGCCCAGCCCCCTCGGGCGGCGCCGCCTCGCCCAGCCCCCTCGGGCGGCGCCGCCTCGCCCAGCCCCCTCGGGCGGCGGGGCCGCCCCCCGGGGGCGGAACGGGCGGGCAAGGGGGCGGCCCCCCTCGCTCCGGGCCCACCCCGGAGCACCCCCGCCCGCCCCCGCCACCGCCGAACCCCGCAAAGGGGCCCCGCCCCACCCGAAGGGGCCCCGCACCCCCGACACCGCCCGACCCGGCCCCGTACCGCCCGCCCTGACCCCCGTACGAGAAAGCCACCCCCGTGACCTCCACCCCCACCCCCACCCGCATCCTCGTCCTCAACTCCGGCTCCTCCTCCGTCAAGTACCAGCTCCTCGACATGCGCGACCGCTCCCGCCTCGCCGTCGGCCTCGTCGAGAAGATCGGCGAGCAGACCTCCGCGCTCGCCCACACCCCCCTCCTCGGCCCGGCCGCCGGCCAGAAGCGCACCCAGGAGACCCGCTTCGCCGACCACGCCGAAGCCCTCCAGGCCGTCGCCCTGGAGCTCGCCGCCGACGGCATCGGCCTGGACTCCCCCGAACTGGCCGCGATCGGCCACCGCGTCGTCCACGGCGGCCTGAAGTTCTCCGCGCCGACCGTCATCACGGACGAGGTCATGGCGGAGATCGAGCGCCTGGTCCCCGTCGCGCCCCTGCACAACCCCGCCAACATCACCGGCATCAAGACGGCCCAGGCCCTGCGCCCCGACCTTCCCCAGGTCGCCGTCTTCGACACCGCGTTCCACACGACGATGCCGGAGCACGCGGCCCGCTACGCGATCGACGTCGAGACCGCCGACGCCCACCGCATCCGCCGCTACGGCTTCCACGGCACCTCACACGCCTACGTGTCCCGCAAGACGGCGGAACTCCTCGGCAAGACCCCGGAAGAGGTCAACGTCATCGTCCTGCACCTCGGCAACGGAGCCTCCGCCTCCGCCGTCGCGGGCGGTCGCTGCGTGGACACCTCCATGGGCCTCACCCCCCTCGAAGGGCTGGTGATGGGCACCCGTTCCGGCGATCTCGACCCGGCGGTGATCTTCCACCTGGAGCGGGTAGCCGGAATGTCGACCGACGAAATCGACACGCTCCTCAACAAGAAGAGCGGTCTCGTCGGACTCTGCGGCGACAACGACATGCGGGAAATCCGCCGTCGTATCGACGCGGGCGACAAGCAGGCCGAACTCGCCTTCGAGATCTACATCCACCGGCTGAAGAAGTACATCGGCGCCTACTCCGCCGTACTCGGCAAGGTGGACGCGGTGGCCTTCACGGCGGGCGTCGGTGAGAACGCCGCCCCGGTGCGCGAGGCGGCCGTGGCGGGCCTGGCGGAACTGGGTCTGGCGGTGGACCTGGAACTCAATTCCGTACGTTCCGACGAACCCCGGATCATTTCGCCGGAGTACGCCCGGGTAGCCGTGGCCGTTGTACCGACCGACGAAGAACTGGAAATCGCGACCCAGGTCTACTCCCTGGTCAGCGCCTAATCCCAAAACTCCGGCGGAGCCCGTCTGAGCGCGACCGCGCCCATTTGTACATTCCACCAGACGGAATATTCCGCAGCGAAACAAACCGATAGGATCGTCTTATGCGCCGTTCCAAAATCGTCTGCACCCTTGGCCCCGCCGTCGACTCGCACGAGCAGCTCGTCGCTCTGATCGAAGCCGGCATGAGCGTGGCCCGATTCAACTTCAGCCACGGCACCCAGGAGGAGCACCAGGGCCGGTACGACCGCGTCCGCAAGGCCGCCGCCGAGACCGGCCGCGCGGTGGGCGTGCTCGCCGACCTCCAGGGTCCGAAGATCCGCCTGGCGAAGTTCGCCGAGGGCCCCGTCGAGCTGGTCCGAGGTGACGAGTTCACCATCACCGCCGAGGACGTCCCGGGCGACAAGTCCATCTGCGGCACCACGTACAAGGGTCTGCCGGGCGACGTCCAGAAGGGCGACCCGATCCTCATCAACGACGGCAACGTCGAGCTGAAGGTCGTGTCGGTCGACGGCCCGCGCGTGAAGACGATCGTCATCGAGGGCGGTGTCATCTCCGACCACAAGGGCATCAACCTGCCCGGCGCGGCGGTGAACGTCCCGGCCCTGTCCGAGAAGGACGTCGAGGACCTCCGCTTCGCACTGCGCATGGGCTGCGACCTGGTCGCCCTGTCCTTCGTCCGCGACGCCAACGACGTCAAGGACGTCCACAAGGTGATGGACGAGGAGGGCCGCCGGGTCCCCGTCATCGCCAAGGTGGAGAAGCCGCAGGCCGTCGAGCACATGGAGGGCATCGTCGCGGCCTTCGACGGCGTCATGGTGGCCCGTGGCGACCTGGCCGTCGAGTACCCGCTCGAAAAGGTCCCGATGGTGCAGAAGCGCCTGGTGGAGCTGTGCCGCCGCAACGCCAAGCCGGTGATCGTGGCGACCCAGATGATGGAGTCGATGATCACCAACTCCCGCCCGACGCGCGCGGAGGCGTCCGACGTCGCCAACGCGATCCTCGACGGCGCGGACGCGGTCATGCTCTCGGCCGAGTCCTCGGTCGGCGCGTACCCGATCGAGACCGTCAAGACGATGTCGAAGATCGTCGTCGCGGCCGAGGAGGAGCTCCTCTCCAAGGGCCTCCAGCCCCTGGTCCCCGGCAAGAAGCCCCGCACCCAGGGCGGCTCCGTCGCCCGCGCGGCCTGCGAGATCGCCGACTTCCTCGACGGCAAGGCCCTGGTCGCCTTCACCAAGTCCGGCGACACGGCCCGCCGCCTGTCCCGCTACCGCGCGGCCCAGCCGATCCTGGCCTTCACCACGGACGAGGGCACCCGCAACCAGCTCGCGCTGAGCTGGGGCGTCGAGTCCTTCGTGGTCCCCCACGTGCACAACACGGACGCGATGGTCGACCTGGTCGACGCCGAGCTGCTGAAGCTCCAGCGCTACAACAACGGTGACACCATGATCATCACTGCGGGCTCGCCCCCCGGCATCCCCGGCACCACGAACATGGTCCGGGTCCACCACCTGGGCGGCGAAGAGGCCACCGCCTGACGGCAGTCGGCCACTCCGCTCGTACGCGAGTGAGGGCGGGCCCCGGGGAACTCACCCCGGGACCCGCCCTCACCGGCATGTCCGCACACTACGACGCGGTCAGTGGAAGGCCAAGGCTGGCGGAACTCAGTTGGCCGCCGCCTGGCCCGTGCCGGGGCCGGTGAAGTAGTTGTGCAGGCCGGGGACGGTGAGGGTGCCGCCGAACTGGCCTGCCTGCGTGACCTTGACCTTGGTGAACATCGCGATGGGGACGTTCAGCGGGGGCGGGGTCTGCGGGCTGAAGGTCACCGGGATGAGGCCGAAGAGGTTGCCCTTCAGTTCCTCCGTGTACATGGTGACGGTGCCCTGGCGGAGGGTGGAGGTGGAGCCCTTGCGGGCCTGCACGTGGCCCGTGGTGCCGCCCGGGCCCACCGTCGTCTGGTGCAGGTCCTTGATGTCCGTTTCCTTGGCGGTGAACTTCAGGACCTTCTTGATCTTGCCGCCCGCCGTGCGGACCTCCACGACGCCCGCGTAGTCCAGGCCGCGGAGCGTGAGCATCGAGGTTTCCAGGATCCAGGGGTCGTCCGGGAGGTCCGGTATGCCCGGCTCCAGCTTGGCGTTGGCCAGGGCGTCCGGGTCCGCGGTCGGGCAGGGGAAGGGGATCAGGCCGTCTTCGTTGGGGACGAGGTCGGGCTTGCCGTCGCCGTCCTTGTCGAAGTCCTCGACCTTGATGCCGAGCTTCTCGGCGGCGGCCTTGATGGCCTTCTCGGTCTTGGCGGTGGCGGCGTCCGCCTTCTCCTTGGCCTCTTTGGCGGCCTTGGCTTCCTTGTCGAGCTTTTCCTTGGCCTCGTCCTCGGCAGCCTTGTCCTCGGCGGCCTTGGCGTCCTTGGCGTCCTTGACCTGGGCGGCCTTGTCCGCCGTGGGGGCGGGCTTGGGGGCCGCCACGTCCGCAGCGGGCTTCTTCGCGGCGTCCGCAGGAGCCTCGGCGTCCTTGGCTGCGTCCGCGTCCGGCTTCGCCGGGGCCTCGGCCGGAGGAGCGGGCTCCTCCTTCTTGCCACCCAGGCCCTCGAAGAAGTCCTTGATCGCGGGACCCACGCCGAGCGGGTCGAGCG
The DNA here is from genome assembly GCF_026342435.1 of Streptomyces sp. NBC_00237. Taxonomy (NCBI): domain Bacteria; kingdom Bacillati; phylum Actinomycetota; class Actinomycetes; order Kitasatosporales; family Streptomycetaceae; genus Streptomyces; species Streptomyces sp. NBC_00237. The sequence goes on from NZ_JAPEMT010000002.1 coordinate 1,868,119, forward strand.
GGTTCTTGGTCTCCGTCTCGGAGGGGGTGGGCGCGGGCGCGGGAGCGTCCGGGGCCTTCTTCTCCGCGCCGTCGGCAGGATCGGCCGGGGGCTTCGTCGCGTCCGGCGCCGGGGTCCCGGCCGGGTCCGGCTTCGGCTTCGTGGCGTCGGGACCGGCGGGGTCGGGCTTCGCGGGGTCCGGCTTCGCGGGGTCGGGCTTGTCGCCCTTGCCCGTCTCATCGCCCTTGTCGGCGTCCGGCTTGCCGTCGCCGTCCTTGTCGGGCTTCTCCGCCCCGTCGGCCTTGTCAGGCTTGTCAGCCTTGTCGGCACCCTGGCCCGCCTCGTCCGGCTGCGTCACGCACGGGCCCGGGACGAACGGGTTGCCCGGCTCCTCGGCGGCCATCGCCAGCTTCGGCGTCAGGCTCAGGCCGACGAACACCGCGGTGGGCATCGCCGCGAGGGCGAGCGCCTTGCCCGCGGGCATGTGGAACTTGGTCAGCAGCGACTTCTTGGGGGCCGCGTGACGCGGCCCGCTTCTGACCCGGGCCTCCGCTCCCCCGCCCGCGGTCGCTTGGGCCTCGTCACCCCGCACTGTTCCTCCTGCCATTGGCGTCGACAGATGTGTCAGTCGTCGTGTTCGTGTCGCCCGGACCGGTCCCCCGGCCCTCGGGCGCGGACGCGGGCGCGGACTTCGTGAGGTTCGCCTTCGGCTGCGAGCCCTCGGAGGGCTCCGCCTGCGGCGGCACCTGCGTCAGGGCCATCGTCTGCTCGGCCGGCGTTTCCGGACCGCCCGGGCCCGGGTACGTACCGGCCGAAGCGACAGCCCCGGCGGGAGCGGAAGCGGCGGGAGCGGAAGCGGCGGGCTCCACCGGAGCCGGTGCGGCCGCCCCCTTCGCCGGGGCCCACGCGATCGACATCGCACCGCCGAGCAGCGCCAGCAGGAAGCCGACGATGAAGCCGCCGATGTTCGACACCGGGATGGAGACCAGGGCCAGCAGGATCGCGGCCACACCGGCGAAGATCCGCACGATGGAGTGGAACCACATCGTGAGGCCGAGAGTGACCAGCAGGACGCCGATGATCAGCGAGCCCGCGCCCGCCGTCGTCGCCATGGTGAGCGTGAGCGCGCCCATTTTGAGGTCGTTGTACGGGAAATACATGATCGGGACGCCACCGAGGATGGTGAGGAGTCCCGCCCAGAACGGCCGGACGCCCCGCCAGGCGCGGAAACGCAGCCGCCAGTAGTGGAAATCGCGGCTCTCGCTCGGAACCGAGGTCTCGGCGCTCATGAAAACAGCTCCCTGGAACCGGTGTTGCTGTGCAGAAGATGAGGGAGGGAGGAGCGGGCGAGGCACCCCGCACCCGCCCGGCAGCGCAGACCGACAGTCACTGACGTACCGTCAATCAAGCTGCCGGACAGGGCAGTTGTCAGCACCCCGCCCGCAGCGGAGTGCTTAGTAGCACTCCTTGACGCCCTTGTGCAGGCGCAGGCTCAGGCCGTTGAGCTTGAACGTGCCCGCCGAGGTCGCCCAGGCGCGCTGCTTCACGTTCGTCAGCACGGCCTTGTCGGCCTGCTGCGCGAAGCCGAAGGGGTTGGCCTTCGTGCCCTTCTGGATGCCGGGGCCCTTGGTGGCCTTGCCCGCGGCGACACCGATGTCGATGTTCGAGAACTCGGCGTCGGCGTCGAGGTCGGCGACGTCGAGGTAGATGTTCTCGGCCTCGACCGGCTTGGCCGCGTCCGTACCGGCCTTCAGCATCAGGCTGATGCTGCCGAAGATCGGGACGTCGGGCGTGACGACCGACTGGCACATGTTCGTGATCTTGGCCGACTTGAAGCCGGAGACCGCGACCGGGTGAAGGGCCGGGTTCCCCTTCAGGTCGGTGCCTTCGGCGATCGAGCCGTACTGCACGAAGCCCGTGCCGTCGAGCTTGTCGGTGGTGACCTTGAAGTCCTGGCCGGAGACGCTGAACGAAGCCGCCAGCGCGCCCTGGGCCATGGCCACGCCTATCGCCGCGGTAGCGGCAACGCTCGGCACCATGACGACCGCGAAGCGACGCCATCTGGTTCCACCGCGTACTTGGGAACTCATGTACTTTCCTCCTTCTCGGACGTACATCTCCGGATGCGGGCGAGGGCCCGTCCTGGGATGGGAGAAGTGCTACGTCCTCGGAGTGCGGGCGCCCGCGTCATCAGGCGTGAACCACGGCGTGAGCCACGTCCGTGCCGTCCGAATCACCGGCGATCACCCCCGAGCGACAACCACTGGCCACGCGTTCGCGCAACCTGCTGGACAGGCCCCGCCGCACAAGCGGAGACCCCCCTGTCCAGAGCCGGCACCACTGCCGCCGGCCCACCCGGTGGGGACCCAAAAGACCCGCGGGCCCCGACTGGCTTGTCAGGACGCGGGCAATGGACCAGGCGAGGCCGATCGTGGTGCATTCACGGGCCGGGCACAAGGGGGTTCGTTACTGGCTAGTAACGGGCGGATAACCGAAGCGCCGCCGGGCGGTCTCGCTGGGTCGCGGACGGCTGCGTCGCGTGACGCGGAATATCGGGTGAATGCCGCAACAAGGCGGACAGAAGGGCGAGTTCGCTTTACTGCGAGTAACAGCGGCCGCGATTGCCAAGATTTGGCAAAGCGCGGCCGTGATTTATCGACAAGGAGAGCTGCACGGGGTGCCGATGCGCACAGCACCGACACCCCGCGAGGCAGCTTTGAGCACTTCCGTACGAAGGACTTCCACAAGGAAGCTTCGTTACGGAGCGGACGGTTCCGGAGGGCGGAACGGGCCCCTCCGAAGGCGTCAGGACCGTCTGGGCCGTCCGGGCCGTCCGGGCCGTCCGGGCCGTCCGGGCTAGAACAGCACCCGCGCCAGCTTCGTCCGCGCCGCGCTCACCCGGGGGTCGTCCGCCCCGACGACCTCGAAGAGTTCGAGCAGCCGTACGCGCGCCGCGTCCCGGTCGTCCCCGGCCGTCACGCGCACCGTGTCCACGAGCCGCCCGAAGGCGTCCTCGATGTGGCCGCCCGCGAGGTCGAGTTCGGCGGCGGCGATCTGCGCGGGCACGTCCGCCGGGCGCTCGGCGGCGTCCTTGCGGGTCTGCTGCGGGTCCAACTGCGTGACGCGGCCCAGCAGTTCGGCCTGCGCGAGACCGGCCTTCGCGTCCGGGTTCGCCGGGTCGTCGGCGAGTACGTTCTGGTACGCCCGGACCGCGCCCGCGAAGTCGTTGACGTTCAGCGCGTCCATCGCGGCGTCGAGCAGCGCGTCGTACGGGCCGACCGGCGCCGGGGCGTCGACCGGCGCGGGGCCGTCCGCGACCGGGATGCCGGTCAGCCCGAAGCGCTCCTCGCCGACCTGGATCAGCTGGTCGAGGGTGGCCCGGACCTGCTCCTCGGGCGCGACGCCCTGGAAGAGCGGCAGCGCCTGTCCCGCGACGACGGCGAAGACGGCCGGTACGCCCTGGACGGCGAACTGCTGAAGGAGCATCGGGGCGCTCTCGCCCTCGACCTTGGCGAGGACGAAGCGCCCCCGGTACTCGACCGCGAGGTCCGCGAGCTGCTGGACCAGCTGCTCGCTCTGCTCGGAACGGCGCGACCAGAAGGCCACGACGACCGGCACCTCGGAGGCGAGCTGGAGTACGGAGGTCTCGAATCCGGCCTCGTCGACGTCGAACACGAGGTTCGAGGCGGGTACGGCCGGTGCGCCGCCCTGCCGGGCGGCTTCGGCGCGCGCCTGTTCCGCCTTCTGCTTGGCCTCGTTGGCCGCTTTCACCGCGGCGAGGTCGACGACGCCGCTCATGGACATGTTCCTAGGCTGCATGCGTACATCCTCCCCCCTCGGCGACCGGTTCAGAAAAGCGTCGCGGCAGTGCCACGACGGGTGGTACCTGTGGCGCCGGGTCCCCACCTGGCGCCTGTGGTTGTCGCTCGGCCCGCCCGGATGTCCGCGAGGGACTTCCCGTGGGCTTTCGCTACAGGTCGTAGCGTAACTCGACAAGCCCTCCGAGCGCCTCGTGATCTCCCTCACGACTTCCTTCCCCAAAGACGTGCGCCGCGCCCCTGCCGAGCCGTACCTACTCGCCGGTATGGTCGCAGGCATGTCCACCCCCGCCACTCCCGCCACTCCTGCGCAGCCCCGTAACGAACCCGGCAACGGACCCGGTGTCGGACCCGGTGTCGGACCCGGCAACGGCCCCCGTACCGGACGCCCGCGCAGCGCCGCCGCCGACGAGGCGATCCTCGCGGCGACGCGGGACGCGCTGGTGGAGCTGGGCTGGTCGAAGCTGACGATGGGCGACGTGGCACAGCGCGCCGGGGTCGCCAAGACCACCCTCTACCGGCGCTGGGCGCACAAGAACGAGCTGGTCGTGGACGCGGTCGCGGTCCTCTTCGACGAGCTGGAGCTGCCCGACCGGGGCAGCCTGCTGGAGGACGTACAGGGTGTGGTGCTGCAGTTCGCGGCGCTGCTTGAGCGGCCGGAGACGAAGACCGCGCTGATGGCGGTGGTCGCGGAGTCGACCCGGGACACGGCCCTGCGCGAGCGCATCCGCTCGGCGATCGTGGACCGCCAGAAGCGCCTCGTGCTCCTGGGCCGGGAACGCGCGCAGGCCCGCGGCGAGCTGCCGTACGAGGAGTCCTCCGTACAGGCAGCCCGCAACGCGGACCTGATCTTCGACGTGATCGCCGGGGCCGTCGTGCACCGGGCCCTGGTGAGCGCGGAGCCGGTGGACGCGACGTGGGCGCGCAATTTCACGGCGCTGCTGGTGGGGGGCCTGGGCGGGGTGTCCCCCGGGTGACGCGGACCTGGTGTTCCGGGGGTGACGCCGACCTGGTGTTCCCGGGGTGATTCAGACCTGGTAGCGGTCCGGCGCGAAGAGGTGCACGTTCTCCGCGACCCACTCGCTCGTCCGCTTCAGCCCCTCCTCCAGGCTCGTCTCCGGCTCCCAGCCCGCCCATTCGCGCGCCCGGGTGTTGTCGGAGAGCAGCCGCTCGACCTCACTGCCGGAGGGCCGCAGGCGCGCCGGGTCGACGACGACCTCGGCGTCCCGCCCGGAGGCGGCGATCAGGGCCTGCGCCAGCTCGCCGATGGCGATCTCTCGTCCGGTGCCGAGGTTGACGGTCTGTCCGAGGGCCCGGTCGCAGTCCGCCATCGCCAGGAAGCCGCGCGCGGTGTCCGTGACGTACGTGAAGTCGCGGGTCGGCGTGAGCGAGCCGAGCTTGATCTCCCGCGCACCGGCGTGCAGCTGGGCCAGGATGGTGGGGATGACGGCACGCGCCGACTGCCTCGGCCCGTACGTGTTGAAGGGCCGTACGACCGTCACCGGCAGCTCGAAGGCGTGGTGGAAGCTGAGCGCCATCATGTCGGCGCCGATCTTGGACGCGGAGTACGGCGACTGCGGCTGGAGCGGGTGGGCCTCGCTGATCGGGGCCGTCAGGGCGGTCCCGTACACCTCGCTGGTGGAGGTGTGGACGAGGCGGCGGACGCTGTGCCGACGGCACGCCTCCGCGATGTTCTCCGTACCCACGACGTTCGTCTGGACGTACGCACCGGGCGAGGAGTAGCTGTACGGGATGCCGATGAGCGCGGCGAGGTGGAAGACGGTGTCCATGCCCTCGACGGCGTCCGAGACGCGCCCCGCGTCACGGACGTCGCCCGTGAACATCTCCACCTGATCGTTCGTCAGATGGTGCTTCAGGAAGCCCTTCTCGGCGTACGGCTTGTAGTGCACGAAGGCGCGGACGTCCGCGCCGCGCTCCACCAGCAGGTCGACGAGCGTGGAGCCGATGAAGCCCTCGGCGCCGGTGACGAGGACCTTGCGGCCGTTCCAGTCGATGCGGTTGCTGTACTCACCGAAGATCATCGGGTCAACTCCATTGCGCGGTAGGTGTGTTCGGGAAGTCCGGACAGCCGCAGCACCTGTGCGGCCAGCAGGTCGGCGGCCTGCGCGTGCGTGCTGGGCCCGGCGGCCCGCGCCATCGCGGCGAGCCGTGCCGGGTCCGCGAGCAGCGGCTCGACGAGCGCGGCGAGGCGCTCGGCGGTGGTCTCGGCGTCCGGTACGAGATGGGCGGCCCCCGCGTCGGACAGCACGCGGGCGTTGTGCGTCTGGTGGTCGCCGGGGGCGTGCGGATAGGGCACGAGGACGGCGGGGACGCCGACGGTCTCCAGCTCGGCGACGGTCGCCGACCCGGCCCGGCAGACCACGAGGTCGGCGGCGGCGTACGCGAGATCCATCCGGTCGAGGTACTTCACGACCGTGGCGACGGGGTTGCCCCCGACCCTCTGACGGGTCTCCTCCAGCGTGGCAGGACCGGTCTTGATCAGCAGGTGTACGTCGTCCCGCCCGCGCCACCGCTCGGCGAGCCCGACGGCCGCCTCGGTCAGCCGTACGGCCCCCAGGCTGCCCCCGTTGAAGAGCACGAGCCGCGCCCCCTCGGGGACGCCCGTCGCCCGCCGGGCCTCGGCCCGCAGCCCCTCCCGGTCGAGGTGGGCGAGGGAGGCGGCGATCGGCATCCCGACGGTGAGGGCGTTCTGCCCGCCCGCCAGATGGGCCCGGCTCCGGTCGAAGGCGATGGCGACGTTGCCGGTCAGCCGGGCGGCGAACTGGTTGGCCCGCCCGGGGACCGCGTTCGACTCGTGGATGATGCTCGGCAGCCCGGCCATCTTCGCGCCGACGATCACGGGAGCGCTCGGATAGCCGCCCATGCCGACGGCGACGTGCGCCCCCTGCTCCTTCAGGATCGCGCGGGCCTGCGCCCCCGACTTCAGGAGGGCTGCGGGCAGCAGGAATCTCTTCGCCCCCAGCGACGGGTCGAACGGGATCATGTCGACGGTGTGCAGCCGGTACCCGGCCCCCGGTATGAGGTCCTTCTCCAGCCCCCGGGTGGTCCCGACGAACGAGATCACGGCGTCGGGCACGGCCCGGCGCAGGGCTTCGGCGAGTGCGAGCCCCGGGTAGATGTGGCCCCCGGTGCCGCCCGCCCCGATCACGACGGAGAGGGGACCGGCGCGGTGGGGTCCGACTGAGAGTGGTGTGCGCATGGCCGCCACACTCACGAAGATCCCTAAGAAGCTTCTAAGAGCCTGGTTTGGCAGGATTCGTCATATGACGAAGATCCTGGTGGTCGACGACGAGCCGGAAGTGCGGGCCGCCGTCGAGGACGGCCTCTCCATCGAGGGGTACGAGGTCCACGGCGCGCCCGACGGTCTGGCGGCCCTCTCGTCCGTCGCCGCCTGGCAGCCGGACGCACTCGTCCTGGACGTGATGATGCCGGTCATGGACGGCCTCGCCGTCTGCCGCCAGTTGCGCGGCCTCGGCAACCGCACCCCGATCCTCGTCCTCACGGCACTCGACTCGGTGAGCGACCGGGTCGACGGCCTGGACGCGGGCGCCGACGACTACCTCGTCAAGCCCTTCGCCCTCGACGAGCTGGTCGCCCGCGTCCGGGCCCTCATCCGCCGCGCCGCCCCGCTCCCGGACGAGGACGGCTCCCTCTCGTACGCCGACCTGACCGTCGACCCGGTCACCCGGACGGGCCACCGCTCGGGCCGCCCCCTGGAATTCAGCCGCACCGAATTCGCGCTGCTGGAGTTGTTGTTGCGCCATCCCGGCCAGGTCCTCCCCCGCGAGCTGATCCTCGAACTGGTCTGGGGCCGCGACTTCGGCCCCGACTCCAACTCCCTCGCGGTGTACGTGGGTTACCTGCGCCGCAAGCTGGAGGCGGCGGGCGAACCCCGCCTCGTCCACACGGTGCACGGCGTCGGCTACCGACTGGACCTGGCGTGAGCGGGAACCGGTGCCTGCACGCGCCGGGACGGTGGCGTCGGGCCGGGCTCCACGGGACGCCTGCCGCCGGACTTCACGGGACGCCTGCCGCCGGGCTCCACGGGATGCCTGCCGCCGGACTTCACTGGGCCGCGCTCCACCGCGCACCCGCCGCCGGGCACGCGGCCACGGCAGGCCCGACCGGGCGGGCCCCGCACACCGGCCCCACCGCTGGTGGCTCCCTCCCCCTGGACCCGTCATGAGCGGCGGCCGACGCAGACGTGCCCTGGGAGCGCGCTGGCGTCGCCACCGTCCCCTGCGCACCCGCCTCGCGCTCGCCGCCTCGGCCGCCGTGGCGCTCGTCGCGATCGGGGTGTGCGCGGCCGCGTACGTCGTCATCCGGTACGAGATGTACCACCAGCTCGACCTGAACCTGACCCAGTCGGGCACCCGCACCATCCAGGCCGACCGGCACCCCTCCACCGGCGTCCTCGCGGGCGAGTGCCGGTACCTCTCCGCCCCGGCGTGTGCGCAGGTCGTCCCCGCCGACCCGGTGAAGGACCCCACGAGTCCCTACGTCCTCCCGGTCTCGGCCCCGGTCCGCGAGGTGGCGTCCGGGGACCGCGCCCCGTACTTCTCCAACTTCACCCTCGAAGGCCACCCGGCCCGCATGGCGGTCACGCCCATCGGCGGCGGCCGTGCTCTCCAACTCGCCCTGCGCGCCGACTCGGTGGAGCGCGGCATCCGCCAGGCCGCCCTCCTCCTCTCCGCCGTCGGCGGCGCGGGCGTCCTGCTCGCAGCCGCGCTCGGCTACTGGGTCTCCCGTACGGGACTGGCCCCCGTCGCCCGCCTCACGGCCACCGCCGAACGGATCGCCGCCACCCGCGACCCCCGCCACCGCATCGAGCTGCCACCGGGCCCCCCGGGCCGCGAGGACGAGGTGACCCGCCTCGCCGCCAGCTTCAACACCATGCTCGGCGAACTGGAGCAGTCCGTGTCCGCCCAACGCCGCCTGGTCGCCGACGCCTCCCACGAACTCCGCACCCCGCTCACGGCCCTCCGCACGAACGCCGAACTCCTGGCCCGCGCCGACCGGTTGAGCCCGGCGCAACGGGACCGGGCGTCGGGAGCACTCGGCCGCCAGCTCCGCGAGGTGACGGGCCTGGTCAACGACCTGATCGAACTGGCCCGCGACGAGGAACCCCAGCCCCTCCTGGAGGAGGTGCGGATGTCGTCCGTGGTGGAGCACGCGGTGCGGACGGCGGAGGCCCACTGGCCGACGACCCCGTTCCCGCTGTCCGTGGCGGAGGCAGCGTCTGCGGTCACCCTCCCCGGCGTACCGGCCCGCCTCACCCGCCTCCTCACCAACCTCCTCGACAACGCCGCCAAGTTCAGCCCGCCCGGAGTGCCCGTCGAAGTCGAACTCTCCCTCCCTAGCGGCCACTTGGAGATCACCGTCCGCGACCACGGCCCCGGAATCGCCGCCGAGGACCTCCCGTACGTCTTCGACCGCTTCTACCGTGCGGAGGCGGCCCGGGCCCTGCCGGGTTCGGGCCTGGGTCTCGCCATGGCCCGCCAGATCGCCCGCGCCCACGGGGCCGAGCTGACGGCCGAACAGGCCGCGGGGGGCGGGGCGTCGTTCCGCTTGCGGTTCGGGGACCGTACGGGCGGGTGATCACGGGAGGGTCAGTCGCCCGCACTCTCGCGGAGCCCACCCGAAACAGGCGGCACAGGCTCTCAACTGCCTCTACGTGTCGAAGCTTTGTGCCCGTCGCGAGGTTGTTCCGATTCGTTGCGCACATCCCATTCACCCTGCTATGCCTGTGAGCAGCCACCTGATTCCCGCACTCCTGGAGAGCCGCCGCACCCGGGCGTACACCGGCCCCGGTGCATTCCGGAACCTCAGCATCAGTGCCCCCTGCGGAATCAGCCACAGTCCGCCTTCTGCGGGCCTCCACGGGAGGGCACCATGACCAGTCGCGAAGAAGCCGAACGCATCCTCTCCAGCGCGAACGACGACGATCTGATCGAGATCGGCGCGGACGGCACCGTGTACGTGGTGGGCAGCGCGCCATCGGCCGCGGGCAAGCGCATCCCCGGCATTTCCGACCCCAAGGGCGAGTACGGGTCCCGATGAACGCCGAGTTCAAGGTTCCGCGCAGCCTGCTGATCACCACCGCCGTGGACCGTCTCGCCGTGGAGGCGCGCATCCTCGATCTGCACTTCGAGGGGTGGTCGGTGCGCAGGGGGTCACCGAACGGAGATCTCGGCGTCGCCCAGGGCACCCTGGCGGTGCGCTTCGCCGGCAGTACCTATCCGTTGAAGATCGTGATGTCGGCCTCGTACCCGCACAAGCTGCCGCAGGTCCTGCCGGACGGCTGGACGCCCCGCCCCAACCCGCACCTGATCGGCGGCGGGCTGTGCGTCATGAAGGAGTCCCAGTGGCACAGCTTCATGAGTGTCGCCTTCGTCGTCGCGAAGACGGCGCTGTGGCTCAACAAGTACGAGATCTATCTCGACAAGCGCATCTGGCCCGGTGGCGAGCAGCACAGCCACGGGCCCATCTACAACTTGAGGAAGATCTGGCATGAGCTCTGAAACCGGGGGCACCGCTGTGCCCGACGCCGGGCTCGACACCGCCGGGCTGAAAACCGCCGGGCTCGACACAGCCAGGATCGACTACCTCCTCGGAGACGCGGGCCTCGCCCCCGTCAAGGTGGTGATCGTGGGGCTGGGCAGCGGTGGGGCGGTGGTTCTTGAGCGGCTCGCGATGTCGGGCATCGGCCGCTGGTCGCTCTACGATCCCGACGTGCTGGAACCCGTCAACCTGGTCAAGCACCCGGGTCGGCGCAGCGATCTCGGCCGTCTCAAGACGGAGATCGCGCGGGAGTGGCTGCTCGACCGCAACCCCGCCGCCCACGTCGACAGGGTCGGAGGCGACGTCATGTCCGACGGCGGCTTCCCCGAGGACGTCGCGTCGGCAGACCTCGTGGTCTGCGCGGTGGACACCCCGTCGGCCCGGAGCTTCGTCAACAAGGTCTGTGTGGAACAGCAGACGATGTGTGTGTTCGGCTCCGTGTTCCGCACGGGTCTCGGCGGCGAGGTCTACGCCTACCTGCCCGGTGAGTCCGGCTGCCACGACTGCCTGCACCGGCACAACTTCGAGCAGGGCAACGACATCGAGAACTTCCTCGAACTCACCGATGAGGAGACGAAGAGGATCTACGGCCTCGGCGAGTCGGACTTCACGGCCTCGGGGCTCCCCGCGGACATCTCGGTCGTCGCCTCGTTCCACGCGCACTACGTCCTGTCGCTGCTCGCGGGGGCGGGCTCGGCGTATCTGACCGTGCCGTCCTTCAACTGGCTGACGCTGTCGCTGCGCAGGGTCGACGGACTGTTCGGCGCCATGTACCAGACGTGGCGTGCTCTGTTACGGCCGCGCGAGGACTGCCATCTGCACTGCCGGGGGGCACGCCCATGATGCACGGAACGGGGAAGCAGATCCCTTCGCCCGTGCGGGTCCTGCTCTCCGATCAGGTGGTGCAGAGGTTCACCCAGGAGATCAGGGAGCATCCGAGCATCGAAGTCGGGGGAAAGTACGTCGGATTCATCGAGGGAGTCGCCCGGCACAAAACACTGGACGCGCGCAAGGCAGCTCTCGCGGACATCACCTTCCGGGTGACGGACTACATCGACGCCGGGCCCAACGCCGAAAGGTCCGCGGGGTTCCACCTCGGTGACGCCCGACACCAGACCCAGGTGTTCCGGCAATGGGAGCAGCGCTACCCCGCCATCGAGCACATCGGCAGTTGGCACAGCCATCATCCCAATGGTCTGGCGAGGTTGAGCGAGGGTGACGTCCGAGGCTACTTGGACACGGTCAACCACCCCGACCACCATCACGACTACTTCTTCGTCAGTCTGGGCGTCGACGGGAAGGGTTTCGCGACGGCGAAGCACTATCTGTTCATCAGGGGTTCCGGCAGCTTCTATCTGATTCCGCCCGAGGCCCTCGAAGTCCGGCCGTACCTCGGCCCGCCGCAGGAGGACACACCGGAATCCCCCGGGCCCGGACAGCACGGGCCCCAGCAGAAGCCGGTGGTCGGGCGGGAGGACGGTCACGGAGCATCGGAACCTCAGCAAGCCGCTCACCCTGACGTGCACTCGGCGAGCGCCCCAGCCCACGAGGACATCTCCCGCAAGCGGCCGACCGTCCTGCGCATACCGGGATGGACCGACACCGCCGAAGGTCGGCAGGCGCTCGCGGACGAGCAGCGGTTCATCGAGTACCCGGATCTCCACGGGCTGCGACTGCACTCCACTGAGGGGCGGCTACTGGCCAAGGGAATCGTTTACACCGAAGCCGGTCCGGTCAGGGCCAAACTGCTCTACCCGTCCCAGCCCGGTGGGGACGACGGAATGGTCGAGCTCTTCGGGGTGGACGTTCCGGGCGTCGAGGTGCGGATCGTCGGTGTCGCCCGCACCGGACTGAGCGGCCTGGAGCCGGTCTTCACCGACTTCGCCAAGTTCGTCGGCAAGGTGCAGAAAAGTCAGAATCCCCGGCCCGGGTGGGCAGCCCGGTGGCTGGGTCCCCCCAAGGAACCCCAGAGGCGGCAAGAATGAGCCCTCACGAACCTCCCGGCTTCCTCGGGAGCGCAGTCGGATCCCATCTGGGGGAGCTCGCCGACGCTTCGGCCCCGTGGACGGAGTCACGGGCGGCCTCAGCACCCGATCTCACCTACGAGTTGCTGCACCACGAGCCCGGTTTCGCCGTCCTGCCGTCCGCAGTCCTGGCGGAAGTGGCTGATTGCCTGACCTTCATCTTCGAGCACACGAGGTTCTGGGACCTGCTGTTCGTCGAGTCGGTGGCGGGTCCGAGTCAGTTCAGCGAGAGCCGGACGGTACAGGCGGGTGTCAGCCGCGAGACGGCCATCCAGCTGGGCAGGACCGTCGGCCTCGACATTTCCGCCGAAGGCGATGTGTGGCTCGCCAAGACCAAAGCGGAACTGACGACGGAATGGACGAAGCTCACCAACAACACCGTCCGCATCGACACCGAGACCCAACTGACGCGCGCGGTGGAGTATCCGGTTCCCGACGGCGGAATGGACATCGCGATGTGGCAGTTGGGGTCTCGGTTCATGCGGCGGCTGATCCTCCGCCGGGGAGCACATCTGCCGCCGGATCCCATCCCGGCGTGGGCGGAGATGGCGCTTGCCGTGCCGCCGCGGCTGGCGACGGTCCCCAGTACCGTCGTCCGGACCATGACCCGGACACGCGAGAGTCAGCAGTAGCCCGTCTGCGCGCGGGCCGCGCGAAGCGCTCCTCAGGGGCAGGTGCCTCCGCCCTGGAGTGCATCGGGCGGCTCGTCTCCGCGCGCGACGCGGGAGCCCGTATCGGCCCCGGCCCCACGCCGGAATTCCGCTGCGGGGGGGGGGGTACGCGTGCCGGGGACCGGGCGAGGGTCCAACGCGCTTCGGATCCGGCTCGGATCCGGCCCGGTCGGCCCGTTGGCCGCAGCCGGTGACACCAGTGTCAACCTCCGTTCCCCGCCCCCGCATTCCCGTTTCCGATGTGACTCTTGCCCGACTCCTCAACCCTTCTCCACGCCTCCGCCGTACCCCCATACTCCGAGTCGGCATCCGCCCGTCGCCCTTACGCGCACCCAACCCCGAGGACCTGCATGCCCCTCCGCCCCACCCTCACTCCCACCGCTTCCGCCGCCGGCACCTGGAAGCTCGGCGGGGACCTCCCCGTCAACCGCCTCGGTTACGGCACCATGCGCCTGCCCCAGACCGGCCCCGCGCTCGACGTCACCTCGCCCCCGCGCGACCGCGACCAGGCCGTCGCCCTCCTCCGCCGGGCGGTCGAGCTCGGCGTGAACCACTTCGACACCGCCGCCTTCTACTTCTCCTCCACGCACTCCTCCAACGACCTGCTCCGCGCGGCCCTCTCCCCGTACGCCGACGACCTCGTCATCACCACCAAGGTGTGGCCGCACCGCACCCCGTCCGGCGAGTGGTGGTACGCCGAACCTCACCAGCTCCGCGACCAGGTCCAGGACAACCTCCGCGCGCTCGGCCGCGACCGGCTCGACGTCGTCAACCTCCGCATCCCGCGCAGCACGTCCACGGGCTCCGTCGCCGAGCACTTCGGTGCCCTCGCCGAACTCCGCGAGGAGGGCCTGATCCGCCACCTCGGCCTCTCCAACGTCACGGCCGCTCACCTCGCCGAGGCCCAGGCCATCGCGCCGGTGGTCTGCGTCCAGAACCCGTACGGCCCCGGGGCGGCCCCCGAGGAGACCGCGCTCCTCCGCTCCTGCGGCGAACAGGGCATCGCCTTCGTGCCCTTCTACGCCATCGCGGGCGCGGGCCGGGAGACGGGTGCGACGGGCACGGAGGACTCCCGCGTCCTGGCCGTGGCCCGCGCCCACCAGGTCTCCCCCGCCCAGGTCCGCCTGGCCTGGACCCTGCAACAGGGCCCGCACGTCCTGGCCATCCCGGGCACGGGCGACCCAGGTCACCTCACGGCGAACGTCGCCGCCGCCTCGCTGCGGCTCTGCGCGGAGGACATGGCCCTGCTGGCCTCCCCCACCGACACCGTCCCGGCGTAGGGCCCTACGCCTGGTGCCCCAACCCCCGCTTGACCGCCTTCAGCAGGCTGTGGAGCGGGGCGGGGCCGGTGGTGAGGACCACCCCCGGGTCCTCGCTCTCGCGGAGGTGGAGGTGGGAGGAGGTGGCGGATGCAGCCAGCTCCACGCAGTTGTTGTCGTCCCCGGTTCCGGAGAACGAGGACTTCTGCCAGTTGTTCGTCGAAGGCACGACTACGCCTTTCACATTTCTTGCGCGATGCGGTGGATGAAATCTCGGGACTTGGCTGCGGGAAGGGCCGCGCTGACGATCTTCTCGTACAGGGAACGGTACTTCCGGAGTTGGGGAGCGGCGTCGAGGAAGAGGCTTCCGTGGGCCGTATCCAGTTGCACGGTGTCCAGCTCGGGCACCGGACCCCCCGCATACAGCATGGCGTACCCGGAACCGGCGAACCCCTCCACGTCGAAGGGGATAACCCTTACCGTGACGTTGCCCAACTCCGAGACGTTCAGCAGGCGTTCGAGTTGAGCACGACCTACCTTGGCGCTGCCGACCTTGATGCGGAGGGCCGCTTCGTGAATGACGGCTTCGTACGGAACCGCCGCGCCTGCGAGCACCTCCTGCCGCCGAAGCCGGTACGCGAGGCGCGGTTCGAGCTCGCTGGCGGGAAGCTCCGGAACCGAGTAGCCGAAGATGGCTCGCATGTAGCTCTCTAGCTGGAGCAGGCCAGGGATGTGCATGACCTCCACCTGACGCAAATACCTAGCGTGGTGCTCTAGTTCAGCCAGGTCGAGTGAGCGCGGGGCAAGCACACCCCGGTACTCCTCCCACCATCCCTGGCCGCGCTCGTTCGCCATTTCCACCAGCTCGTCCACGAACGCCCGGTCGCCACAGGCGTAATGCGCGGCCAGCCGCCGAATCCGCTCCTCGCTAACCCCGAAGCGCCCTGCTTCGAGATGGCTCACCTGCGTCGCACCGGACCCCAGCAACGCAGCCGCTTCACGGGCCGTCACGCCCGCCGCCTCACGCAGCTTGCGCAGCTCCGAGCCCAGTCGTTCCTGGCGTGCCGTTGGGTTGCTCCTCGGCGGCATGAGTCGCCCCTTTCCTCGCAGCTACACCTGCCCAGGTCACCCTGCCACGGCCTGACCCGAAAGAGGGAACCTAGCCGGACAGCATTGCTACGTAGCAACGCTGTCCACTACGTTCGACGTACTGCCAGAAACGTCGGTCAGGCGCTCTGGCACCTCAACACCGCGCCACTTAAACCCAGTTGGAAGTGCACCCGCACCACACGCATGCGGGCATTGCCACCGATCGGGATCAACACCACGTCGCTTGACAGGAGTTGATGAGCCATGCTCATGCCAGAGCAACCGGACACCACCCACCTCATCTGGCCCCCCAACGGCCTCGGCGTACCCCACTCGTACACCCTGTTCTGCCCACCCCTCCCCACCTCCCCCCGCATAGCCCGTGAGTTCGTCGCCTCGGTGCTGCACTCCCTCGAACTGGACGACCTGATCGACGCCGCCACCATGTGCACGTCCGAGCTCGTCACCAACGCGGTCGTCCACGCCCAGGGCATCGGCAACCTCCTCTGGCTCGCCGTCGAGCACACCCACATCCGCCTCACCGTGTACGACGGCAGCCCCGCCAAACCCACCCTCACCGACATGGACGAGGACGGCGAGAACGGGCGCGGGCTCTGGCTCCTCGAAGTCCTCACCGATGGAAGATGGGGCACGGAGCCCGGCGCGCCCCTCGGAATCAATGGGCGGGAGGGTAAGGGGGTGTGGTGCGAACTCGCCGCACCGATCACGAACCCCGCACTGAGCACCCTCAGTTGACGTCGACGTCGTCGAAGAGCGCCACCATCCGCCCCAGCACCCGCACACACGCCGCGACCTCCGCCTCCGCCAAGCCCCCGCCCACCTGACGCAACAGCGCACGCTCACGAGCGGTGACGGCGTCGATCACCGCACGCCCCTCCTCCGTGAGCTGGATCAGGGACGACCGCTGATGCGCGGGATTCGGCACGGCCTCCACCCAGCCCCGCCCACCCGCATCGTTCGACGAGGTCGACCCCGACGTGCTGCGCCTGCTCCGCGACCTGGCGTCGCACACCATCGCCAAGCACGAGCACTCCGGGGTCGCCCCGCACCACTACGTCGTCCCGGTCACCGACACCTGGGCGCGCGCCACCAAGATCGACGCACCCGTGCTGGCGATCGTCGGCGGCGTCGACTCCGACG
This sequence comes from Streptomyces sp. NBC_00237, assembly GCF_026342435.1. Classification (NCBI taxonomy): domain Bacteria; kingdom Bacillati; phylum Actinomycetota; class Actinomycetes; order Kitasatosporales; family Streptomycetaceae; genus Streptomyces; species Streptomyces sp. NBC_00237. The sequence continues at coordinate 1,884,702 of NZ_JAPEMT010000002.1, forward strand.
ACAACCACCGGATGGCGGAGCGCCTGGTACGCACCGTCCCGCACGGCCGCCTCGTACGCGTCGAGGACACCGCGCACTACCCGAGCATGGAGCGGCCGGACGTCTTCAACGCGTACGTGCGGGAGTTCCTGACCGCGCTCTGACCGTCACGGCTTGCCGGTCCCTTGTCTGATCGGCTTGCGGATGTCGTCGCGTATCTTGCTGGTCTCCGCCGCCGCCAGGTCCAGCGGGGCACTGGGAGTGAACTCGATCGCGACCTCCGTATTGGCGTCGCCCCAGCCGCATACGGTCGAACCGTCCACCGTCACGCAGCGGATGTCCACGTCCGAGCCCGGGACCCGGATCGTGCTGAGTCCGGCCTGGACGACTTCGCTGCCCGTGACGGTCATGGCGTCGATCAGGCTGTCCGGCGAAGCGGACTTGAACAGGCCGGTCGAGCCGTAGAGGTGGACGGTCTCGAACGTCGGGGCCTTCGCGGTGCCTTTGTACTGGACCGAGAAGTGCTTCACGTTCCTCTCGGTCAACGTGTTCGGCTGGTCGTTCGGGGTGAGGGGCGAGGTGCCGTCGTGCTCGTAGACGCCGCCCAACAGGCTTACGGGTGCCGTGAGTTCGTGCGTGGCCTCGGGAAAGGAAGCGTCGGAGAGCTCGTACGCTCCGTAGCCCGCGCCGCCGACCGCGATCACGACTGCGGCGATCTTGGCGATGCGCAGCCCCGGGCGCTGGCGCTCCGGCTCCGGTGCGGTCGGGGCCGGGGGGCCAGGGCGGGCGTGCGGTGCGGCGGCGACGGTCAGGGCACCGGCGACACCGCCGTCGACCGGCGAGGTCGCCGCCCCGGGTGGCGGCGTCGGGGGCACGGCCGCGTTCGGCAGGGTCAGCGAGTGCACCACCGCCGTCGGCTGCGGAGCGATGCTGGGCGCGAAGTGGTCCAACAGGGCTTGTGGGGTGGGGCGTTGTGCCGGGTTCTTGGCCAGGCACGTGGCGATCGTGGGTCGTATGCGCGGGGGCAGCGCGGAGAGGTCCGGCTCCTCGTGGACCGCCCGGTACATCAGCCCCATCGGGGTGCCGCCCCCGAACGCGCTGCCGCCCGCCGCCGCCACCAGCACCGCGCCCAACGCGAACACATCAGCAGCCGCGTCGACTTCGAGCCCCTGGGCCTGCTCGGGGGCCAGGAAGCCGGGGGTGCCGAAGGCCGCACCGGTGGAGGTGAGCCTGCTCGACTCCAGGGCGCGGGCGATGCCGAAGTCGAGCACCCTCGGCCCGTCGTCAGCCATGATGATGTTGCCCGGCTTGAGGTCACGGTGGACGAGGCCACAGCCGTGGATGGCTTGCAGCGCTTCGGCGAGCGCGGCACCCAGCAGACGCAGGTCCGCCTCTCCCATCGGCCCCTGGGCGGCGAGCAGCCCCGACAGGGTCGGCCCGGCTATGTAGGCGGTCGCCAGCCAGGGCGCCGCCGCTTCGGGGTCGGCGTCGACGACCTGCGCCGTATGGAAGCCGCCGACCTTGCGGGCCGCTTCGACCTCCGCGCGGAACCTTTCCCGGAAGTGCGGATCGGCGGCCAGTTCGGGGCGGGCCACCTTCACGGCGACGGTGCGCCCGCCCCGGGAACGCGCCAGGTACACGGTCCCCATGCCGCCCGCGCCCAGTTCGCGCTCGACCGCGTAACTGCCCACGTAAGACGGCAGATTCACTTCGCTCATGTCTCGCCCCACGCCCCCCGTTGGAATGCCGCGCACCAGTATGGCCGACTCCCTCAGGAGGAGGGCGACGGGCCGTCAGGTCGGGGGCGGCCTCCCTGCCGCCTACTGCCAGGGCTGCGTGCTCTGCCTCGCGTTGGCGGTCATGCGGCGGAGTACCTTCAGGGCGGCCACGTACTCCTCGTCCGTGACGCCCTCGTGGACCTGGGCGCGCAGGCCCGTGACCAGTTGCTTGATCTCCGCCCGGCCCGCGCGGCCCGATTCCGTGAGCGACAGGCGGTCGTCGGCGTCGGCGGCGAGCCAGCCCCGGTGCAGGAGCTGGTCGATGACGCGGGGGACGTCGTACCGGGTCTCGGCGACGTCCGCGAGGACGGCGATCACCTCGGCGCGCGTGGGCGTGGCGTCGACGCGGTTGAGCACCCACCACTGCGGCTGCGTCACGTCGTACCGCGCCATCGAGTCGCGCAGCAGGTTCTTGACGGCGTGGCTCGCCACCCCCGTCCAGTACGCGACGGGCTGCGAGGCGAGGTCGGCGTCGGCGGCCTGGGGGTTGGCCGTGTGCTGAGGGGTGGCGGGGACCCGGGCGGTGCTCGTGGTGGTCGTCGTGGTCGTCATGCGGATCACGCTAGAACCTCAAGAGAGGTTGAGGTCAAGCGTGATCCACACCGACAACAGGCCCTAGAAGCCCGGGGGTTCGACGTACACGCCCCACTCGTCCCGCAGCACCCCGCAGATCTCCCCGAGCGTCGCCTCCGCCCGTACGGCGGCGAGCATCGGCTCGATCATGTTGGACCCGTCGCGGGCGGCGGCCAGCATCGCGTCCAGCGAGGAGCGGACCTTCGCGTCGTCGCGGTGCGCCTTGCGGTCGGCGAGGGCCCGCACCTGCTCGGTCTCCACCTCGTGGCTGACGCGCAGGATTTCGAGGTCTCCGGTCACCGAGCCGTGGGCGGTGTTCACACCGACGACCTTCTTGTCGCCCTTCTCCAGCGAGCGCTGGTACTGGAAGGCCGACTCGGCGATCTCGCCGGTGAACCAGCCGTCCTCGATGCCGCGCAGGATGCCCGAGGTGATCGGCCCGATCGGGTGCTGCCCGTCCGGGTGGGCGCGCAGCCCGCGCTCCTTGATCTGCTCGAAGATCTTCTCCGCGTCGGCCTCGATGCGGTCCGTGAGCTGCTCGACGTACCAGGAGCCGCCCAGCGGGTCGGCGACGTTGGCGACGCCGGTCTCCTCCATCAGCACCTGCTGGGTGCGCAGGGCGATCTCCGCCGCCTGCTCGCTCGGGAGCGCGAGGGTCTCGTCGAGGGCGTTGGTGTGGAGGGAGTTGGTGCCGCCGAGGACGGCGGACAGGGCCTCGACGGCCGTGCGGACGACGTTGTTGTACGGCTGCTGGGCGGTCAGGGAGACACCCGCCGTCTGGGTGTGGAAGCGGAGCCACTGCGCCTTGTCGCTCTTCGCCCCGTACACCTCCTTCATCCAGCGGGCCCAGATCCTGCGCGCGGCACGGAACTTGGCGATCTCCTCGAAGAAGTCGAGGTGCGCGTCGAAGAAGAAGGAGAGGCCGGAGGCGAAGTGGTCGACCTCCAGGCCACGGCTCAACCCCAGCTCCACGTAACCGAATCCGTCGGCGAGCGTGTACGCCAGCTCCTGTGCGGCCGTCGCGCCCGCCTCGCGGATGTGGTAGCCGGAGACGGAGAGGGGCTTGTAGGCGGGGATTCCGGCGGCGCAGTGCTCCATGAGGTCGCCGATGAGGCGGAGGTGCGGCTCGGGCTGGAAGAGCCACTCCTTCTGGGCGATGTACTCCTTGAAGATGTCCGTCTGGAGCGTGCCGTTGAGGACGGCGGGGTCGACGCCCTGACGCTCGGCGGCGACCAGGTACATGCAGAAGGCGGGGACGGCCGGGCCGCTGATCGTCATCGACGTCGTGACGTCACCCAGCGGGATGTCCCTGAAGAGGATCTCCATGTCGGCGGCCGAGTCGATGGCCACGCCACAGTGGCCGACCTCGCCGAGGGCGCGGGGGTCGTCGGAGTCGCGGCCCATGAGGGTGGGCATGTCGAAGGCGACGCTCAGTCCGCCGCCGCCCGCCGCGAGGATCATCTTGTAGCGCTCGTTGGTCTGCTCGGCGTTGCCGAAGCCCGCGAACTGGCGGATGGTCCAGGTCCTGCCCCGGTAGCCGGTGGCGTGCAGACCCCGGGTGAAGGGGTACTCGCCCGGCCAGCCGATGCGCTCGAAGCCTTCGTACGTGTCGCCGGGGCGGGGGCCGTAGACGGGCTCGACCTCGTCCCCGGAGAGCGTGCTGAAGTCGGCGTCGCGCTTGCGTGCCTTGTCGTACCGGGCCTGCCATCGCTGGCGGCCCTCTTCGATCGCTTCGGCGTCCATGCACTCCAATTTACTAGGACGTCCTAGTAAATGTCGATGGACTACCGCCGTACGGATTCGGATGTCCGTACGGCGGTGGGGTTACGCCTTGCTGGGGCTGGTGACCGGGCCCTGCTCCTTGACCAGCAGCTTGGCCTCGCGGGTGACCTTCGGCTCGACGAAGAAGGAGGCCACGGGGATGCAGCCGGCGGCGAGGACCCAGAGGAGCTTGCCGAAGGGCCACTTCGCCTTGGTGCCGAGGTCGAAGGCGAAGATCACGTAGATGATGAAGAGCACACCGTGGATCTGGGAGATCAGCATGGTGTCGCCGATCTCGAAGGCGTACTTCAGAACGATGGCTCCGGTGAAGACGAGGAGCCACACGGCGGTGACGTAGGCCATTACCCGGTATCGGGTCAGCACGCTCTGTTTCATGACATCGAGCGTAACGGGACGGCCGGGGTGATCTTCGGCTGGGGCGGGGGCTCCCGTGCGGGTGGGTGGGCGGCTGGGGTTCGGGCCGTCCGCTGCGCGGGGCAGGTGGCGGCTGGGGTTCGGGCCGCTGCGCGGGGCAGGCTCCCCGCCCCGCCCCTTCCCGAAGGCGCTCGCCGCGCGGCCGGCTTGTACGTGCGGGTGCGTCGTGGCTGGTCGCGCCCGCGCGGCGGAGCCGCAAGTCGATACAGCCCCGCGCCCCTCAATGCCTCCCCGCAGGGGTCAGCCTTCCTCGTCGAAGTCCTTGGCCGACACCCGCAGAGGGCGCAGCATCGCGAAGATCTCCGCGCACTCCTCCGCGTCGTACACCCCGAGCCCGAACTCCATCGCCATCAGGTCCCGCGTCGCCGACTCCACGACCTCGCGGCCCTTGTCCGTGATGGAGGCGAGCGTGCCCCGGCCGTCGTTGGGGTTGGGGCGCTTGTCGACGAGGCCGGACCTGACCAGGCGGTCGACGGTGTTCGTGACCGAGGTCGGGTGGACCATGAGCCGCTCGCCGATCTTCGACATCGGCAGTTCGCCCGCCTTGGAGAAGGTCAGCAGGACCAGCGCCTCGTAGCGGGCGAAGGTCAGCCCGTACGGCTTGACGACCGAGTCCACCTCCGCCAGGAGGATCTGCTGGGCGCGCATGATCGAGGTGATCGCGGCCATCGACGGCACGGGTCCCCAGCGCTGCTGCCAGAGTTCGTCGGCGCGGGAGATGGGATCGAAGGGGAGGCTGAGCGGCTTCGGCACAACCCCGACCCTACCGGTCAGTCATATGCTGGTCAGCTTTGTCTCGCGGTTCGGTCCTCGTACGTTCGGGTCCGGTGTTCCGCCGCACCGTCGCCCTGCGGAGCTCGCCGACGAGCAGAAGCGTGCAGAGGGTGCCGATCGCTCCGGCCCCTGCCACCACCAGCTGGACGGGTACGAATTCGGCCGCCAGCCCGGCCAGCGCCATCCCCAGCCCCTGTACGGTCATCAGCCCGGCGGTCTGGAGCGTCGTGGCCCGGCCGCGCAGCTCCTCGGGCAGCGCCTCGACGAACCACTGGTCGAGCCCGATGATGTACGCCCCGCTCATCCCGACGAGGACCTGGAGGACGACGGTCCAGGCCATCCCGGGCACGGCGAGGTACGCGACGAGGGGGACGAGCCCGAGCGAGACGGCCGGGAACACCAGCCGGGAGCGGGCGCGCGGGGAGAGCGCGGAGCCCGCGTACAGCTCGGCCGCGATGTGCCCGACCGGCATCCCGCACATGATCAGCCCGAGGGCCGCCGCGCTCGCACCGATCCGGTCCGCGTACGCGGCGGACAGGGCCTCCGGGGTGACGACGAAGAAGGCGGGCATCCAGAACAGCAGCATCTGGGCGCGCAGCAGCCGGTCGCGGAAGACCAGCCGGGCCCCGTCGAGGGAGTCCCGCAGGAGCGAGGAGCCGCCCTCCTTCGACGTGAGGCGGGCGGGCCTCTTCCTCGTACCGAAGCGGAGCAGCAGCGCCGAGCAGAGGAACGTGCCCGCGGTGACGGCGATGGCCCCGCGCGGCGACACGACGGCGAGCAGCAGTCCGCCCGCGCCGAACCCGATCAGGACCGAGCTCTGCGAGACGATCCGCAGGAGGGAACGGCCCAGGATGTACAGGTCCCCGTCGCCGAGGATGTCGGCGAGCGTGGCCATGCGGGTGCCCGCGAACACGGGCGCGACGGCGGCGACGAGACAGCGCAGCGCGAGAAGCCCGGCGACGGGCGTGCCGGGCCACACCATGACGGCGACGCAGACGGCACAGATCAGGTCGCAGACGACGAGGACGCGGCGCGCGGGGTACCGGTCGGCGATGCCGGAGAGAAGGGTGCCGCCGAGGAGGTACGGGAGGAGGCCGAGGGCGAAGGTGAGGGCGGAGAGGAAGGGGGAGGAGGTGAGTTCGTAGACGAGAACGGTGAGGGCGATCTCGCTGACGGCGACGCCGAGGAGGGAGAGGAGGTGGGCGAGGAAGAGGGGCCGGAATTCGCGTACGCGGAAGAGGGCGAGGTAGCCAATACGCTTCGCTGGTGCGGGAGTTGAGGGGCCATCGGGCATGGCCCGGAGCGTGTCAGGGCCACCCGCCCGGAGCTACTCTTTCGGCCTAGCCCGAATGTCAGGGCCACTCGGGGAGGCACGGGCCCCGGAGGTGGGGCGGGGCGCTCCGGGGTGGGCCCGGAGCGAGGGGGGCCGCCCCCTTGCCCGCCCGTCCCGCCCCCGGGGGGCGGCCCCGCCGCCCAAGGAGGCGAGGCGAAGGCCCCCGCCGCACGAGGGGGCTCGGGGGGAGGCATTTAGGGGCGCGGGGAACTGCGCAACCCGCCGAAGGCGGGTCCGGGGGTCCGGGGGCGAAGCCCCCGGCAGTAACCCCAGCCCCCCCCACCCCCCACCGACCCGCACCCAGAGCCCTCCACCCAACCCGAGAGGAAAGGGAGCCCCATGGCCTACCACCTCGACTTCGCCGACACCGACCTCACCCGCATCCGCTTCGCCCTCTCCCCCCTCTGGGAAACCCAGGAAGCCGTCCGTACCCTCAAGCGCCCGGCCCGCCAGGGCCGCCACCTCCCCTGGCTCCGCGCCATCCGCAGCGCGTACGAGCAGCTCGACCTGCACCCCCTCTGGCTCCTGATGCCGGACCGCGGTTACACCCCCACCTTCCTCTGCCCCCCGCCCCTCGGCCCCGACACCCCCTTCTCCGACGAGATCGCCGCCCTCCGCGCCTCCGACCCCCGCACCGCCCACACCCAGCTGGCCCTCGCCCTCACCTGCACCCCCGGCGCGACGGACTCCCCCACCGGCCGGGCCCTGCTCGCCCAACCGGCCGCTGCCGTACGGGACTTGGCCGACCTCCTCGAAGCCGTCTGGCACCGCCTCGTCGAGCCCTACTGGCCCCGCCTGCGCGCCCTCCTCGAAGCCGACCTCCTCTTCCACACCCGCCGCCTGGCCCAGGGCGGCCTGGAGGCCCTCTTCAGCGAGCTGCACCCTCGCCTGGCCTGGACCCCGCCCACGCTCACCCTCACCACCCGGGCGGGCTGGGAAGAACGCAGGCCGCTCGACGGGCAGGGGCTGGTGCTGATGCCCAGCCTGTTCTGCTGGCCGGACCTGGTGTCCGGGGTCGAGGCGCCCTGGCAGCCTACCCTCGCGTACCCCGCCCGGGGCATCGGCGGCCTGTGGACCTCGGAGACCGGCCCCGGATCCGGCGCCCCCGCCGCCCTCGCCCGCCTCCTCGGCCGCACCCGCGCCAGCGTCCTGTGCGCCCTGGCCGAGCCGGCCTCCACCTCCGCGCTCGCCCTGCGCCTCGGCCTCGCCCCCTCGTCCGTGTCGGAGCACCTGTCCGCACTGCGTGACGCGGGCCTGCTGGTGTCGCACCGCTACGGACACCAGGTCCTGTACGAACGCACGCCGCTCGGCATCGCGCTCGCCTCGGGCCCCGGTTCGTGACCCCCGGACCCGGCTTCGTGACCCCCGGACCCGGCCCGGGTCGCAACCCCGCACAAACCAGGCGTTATGTCACGATTGGGCGTCCCGTTCCACCCGCCCGCAGTCGTCCCGAGGGGGCTGGATGTCCGGCCGAAGGATCTTCCGTACGCGTACGTCGACCGTGCTCGCGAGCGCTGTGACCAGCGCCGTGATCTGCACGGCCGCCGCCTGCTCCGCCCCCGACGACCCCGGCCCCGAATCCAGCGCCCCCGCGCGGTCCGAAGGCCCCGCCTCCGACACCTCCCCCTTCTGGGTCGACCCCGACTCCAGCGCCGCCCGCCAGGTCGAAGAATGGACGGCCCAGGGCCGTACCGACGACGCGAACCAGCTCAGGAAGATCTCCGAGCGGCCCGTCGCCAACTGGCCCGCGGGCGACAACCCGGTCCCCGACGTCCAGCGGGTCACCGGGGGCGCGGCCAAGGCGGGCAAGAGCGTCGTCCTCGTCGCGTACAACATCCCGCACCGCGACTGCGGCCAGCACAGCGCGGGCGGCGCCGCCGACTCGAACGCGTACCGGGGCTGGCTCGACGCCTTCGCCACCGCGATCGGGAACGCGCCCGCCACCGTGATCCTGGAGCCCGACGCCGTCCCGCACATCGTCGACGGCTGCACCCCCGGCGTGCACCACGGCGAGCGCAGCACGCTCCTCTCCCAGGCCGTCGACCGGCTGAAGCGGCAGCCGAAGACGCAGGTGTACGTCGACGCTGGGAACCCGGCCTGGATCACCGACCCGGGCAAGCTCGTCGAACCCCTGAAGCGCGCCGGAATCGCCAAGGCCGACGGCTTCTCCCTCAACGTCTCCAACTTCCAGCGCGACGAAGCGGTCAAGGCGTACGGCGCGAAGCTGTCCGCCCTCCTCGGCGGCACGCACTTCGTCGTCGACTCCAGCCGCAACGGCGAAGGCCCCCTCCCGGGGGCCCGCGCGGACGCCTGGTGCAACCCGTCCGGGCGGGCGCTCGGCAAACCGCCCACGGACAGGACCGGCGACCCGCTCCTCGACGCCTACCTGTGGGTCAAGCGCCCCGGCGACTCGGACGGCGAGTGCCGGGGCGGCCCCACTGCGGGGACCTGGTGGCCCGACTACGCACTCGGCCTGGCCCGTAAGTCCCGCTGAGGCAGGGCTACGTGACCTGAATCCACTTCGCCTCGGACGGCACGCCGTCCTTGTCCGTGACGAAGAGCATGTACCAGCCCGCCGGGACCAGCGTGCGGTCGTCCGGCACGGTCACCGTCACCTCGCCCTTCTCCTTCTTCAGGCCCAGCGCGATCGAGCGCTGTTCGACGTCGGTGGTGTGGGTGACGGCACTCGGCCGCATCAGCCGCGCCTTGACGATCCGGTCGCCGTCCTTCGTGCGGTACGTCGCCGAGTCGTCCGCGCCGAAGGCCGCGACCTCGCCCTCCAGGACCGGGCGGGGCTTGTCCTGGTACAGGTACGGCGGGGTGAAGATCTCCACGCGCTGCTCGAAGGTGCCGAGCTTGGTGTTGTCCTCGTCGCCGTAGAGCGGGTCGGAGCCGAAGGTGGCGACGCGGCCGTCGGGCAGGAGCAGCGCCTCGGAGTGGTAGTTGCGGCCCACCGTCGGCTCGGCGGCGTCGCGGAAGGCGTTCGACGTGGGGTCGTAGAACTGCGCCGCGAGGATGTCGCTCTGGCCCCGGCCCCGGTAGTCCTTGGAGCCGCCGCTGGTGAAGACCGTGTCGTCGGGCATCAGCACGGAGGAGAGGTAGCGGGTGCCCTGGGCGAGCTGCGGGCCGGTCTTGAAGGCCGGGTTGTCGGCCTTCAGGTCGGCGATGGCGGTGCGGGTCGTCGCCTTCTCGGACTCGCCGACGCCACCGCCCCCGAGCACCATCACCTTCTGGTCCTGCGCGGGCGGCAGCAGCACGGACGCCGAGGTCTCCAGCTGGTCGGTGTCGGTCATGCCGCCGACCGTGCGGAAGGTGTTGGTGTCCACGTCCCACAGGCCCGGCACCCGGCCCTTCTCGGCGGGGCCGTAGCCGGCGTTGGAGCCGGAGTAGAAGAGCTTGCCGCCCTTGGTGAGGAAGAGGGCGGGGTAGGTGGGGAAGTACCGGAAGGGCCCCTTCCCCCATTTCTTCGTCTCCGGGTCGTAGATCTCGTTGTCACCGGGGACGACGTCGCCGACGTCGTTGAGCCCGGACGCGGCGAGCACCCGGCCGTCTTCGAGGGTGGTCAGCGTGGGGTACCAGCGGGCGTCCTTCATCGGGGCCACGGGCACGTACTTCTCGGCCTTGGGGTCGAATTCGTACGCCGCCTTGATGCCCTGGAAGTCCTGCTTCTCGGTGGTGATCTTCTGGGCGAGGCCATAGACGTTGTCGGCGTCCTCACCCTCCAGGCCGACGACCTCGTACTGCGCGGCCTGCGTGGTGAGCGCGGACGCGCCCTCCTTCGCGGCCTCGACGAAGACGCGGGCCTCGGCCGCCGTCACCTTGGTCTCCCAGGGCTTCATCTGGCCGGTCGCGAAGTAGCCGATCTTGAAGTCACGCTTGGCCCTGGGGACGGTCACGTCGAACTTCGAGACGTACTCGACCCCCGAGGGCGACCGGAACCGCGTCCCCTTCTTGAGGGTGACCTCCCGGTCAGGCGACTCGTTCTTGACGCGCATGCCGCCACCGGCCCGGGTGACCTTGCCGTCGAGGACCTCGTAGCGGGCGGTGCCACCGGCCACCAGGAGCTGGCCGCCGGGGAGTTGGGCGTGCCCGGCGCAGAAGAAGTCCTCGGGGGTGGGGATCTTCTTGAAGGTGTTCTTCTTCGGGTCCCACAGCACGGTCTCGAAGGTGCCGGAGTCGAACTTCTTCTGGTCGTTGCCCGACCCGGCGATCAGCAGGACCTTGCCGGTGCGCAGCAGGGCGGCGTGGATGGCGTTGAGCTTGTACTCGACGGGGACGTCGAGCATCGCCCAGGAGCCGTGCTCGGCCAGGTAGCCGGGCTGGGCGATCTTGTACGCGTGGTACTTCTCCTGCGCGAAGTCCAGCGCCGCGGGGGCGTTGAGGCCGACGAGCAGGATGACCGCGCCGCCGCCGAGCAGGGAGTTCTTGAGCTTCCTGTGCGGCTTCCCGGGGGGCTTGGGCGCACCGGAAGGAGCGCCGGAAGGCACGTCGGAAGGAGCACCTGTCGCCTTCTCGGGCTGCGGGTCGGGCTGGTCCTCGGGCGGTCGGGGCGCCATGTCACTTCCCTCCGGTGGCGGCGTTGGCGGTGGCTGCGGTCGCGTTGGCGGTGGCCGGATTGGCGGTGGCCGTGGCGGCGGCAGGTGCGGCGGCGAGTGCGGGCTCGGGGCCCACGTCGACGTGTGCCCGCCGGGGCCCGGCGGCCTCGCCCCGCTCGGCGTACCGGCTCCAGACCCACAGCGCCACCGGGGCGAGCGAGATGATCAGCGCCAGTACGGCCCAGGTGCGCATCGCCGCGTGGGTGTGCCCGTACTGCGCGGACGCCCACAGCGACGCGATGATCACGGCCGCCCAGAACAGGTGGATGCGGAAGGTGAGCAGTCGGTCGGGGCTGGCCTCGCCGCCCTTGGGGGTGACGACGAACGTGCCGCGCCGCCCGACCAGGGCCGCACCGAGCGACTTCAGGTAGATCGGCGCGCAGATCGCGGACATCGCCATGCCCGCCAGCCCTCCGGAGCCCTCGGGCTCGTGCGGGGAGACGTTGTGCCGCCGGTTCCACAGGTACAGGCAGATCTGAAGGGCCACGGCATCGCTGTACAGCATCAGCCACACCGACGTGGAGACCTGCGTGCCGGACGCCCCGAACCACAGGAAGAGCACGCAACTCAGGATGCCGAGCAGCCAGTTGACGGCCGTCATGGGGTAGTACACGAGCATCAGGCCGTAGTTGAGGAGACGGCCGGGCGGGACGCGGAAAGGTGCCTTCCAGACCTGCTTGAAGACGGTCTCGTACGTGCCCCTGGACCAGCGCATCTGCTGCGTGAAGAAGTCCGTCCAGGAGGCCGGGCCCTCCCCCACCGCGAGCACGTCGGGCGTGTACACGGAACGCCAGAAGTGACCGGTGCGCGGATTCTTGCTGCGGTGCAGCTCGAAACCGGTGGCCATGTCCTCGGTGATGGAGTCGTACAGCCCGCCGATCTGCGTCAGCGCACTGATCCGCACGACGTTGTTGGTCCCGACGAACATCGGTGCGCGGTACCTGTTCCCGGCCCGCTGGATGAGCGCGTGGAAGAGGTACTGCTGCGACTCGGCGGCCTTGGTGACGAGGGCGGTGTAGTTGCCGTACACCTGCGGCCCCACGACGAAGGCGATGTCGGGGTCGCGGAAGTAACCGAGCATCCGCTCCAGGTAGTTGGGCAGCGGAATGTGATCCGTGTCCACGGACGCGAAGTACTCGTAGTTCCCCCCGTGCATGGCCAGCCAGGCGTTGTAGTTGCCGTGCTTGGTCTTCGCCCGGTGCGCGCCCTTCTTCTGGTTCCAGGCAGGAACGCCCTTGCGGGTGAAGTGCCGTACGCCCAGCTCCTCGCAGAGCGCCTTCGCCGCCGGGTCGTCCCCTTCGTCGAGCAGCCACACGTCGAGCGGACCGTCGTGCCGCACCTTGACCGCGCCCTCCAGGGTGGCGCGGACCATCGACAGGGGCTCCTTGCCCGGGACGTACGTGGTCAGGAACGCGACCCGCGTCCCCTGCTGCGGCGTCACCGGAATCGGATCGCGGGCGACCATCGTGGCGTGCGCGATGGACACCACGTTCATCAGCATGAAGAACATGATCAGAGCGATGGCGACGAGCATCGTGTAGTCGGCACGGACCAGCCAGGGGTCGGCGTTCTCGCGCTCGGTCCAGTGCGTGGGCCAGACCAGATAGGCGAGCAGCACGGCCGAGAGCACCGGGGCGAGCACCATGAGGAGGACGGCTCGTATTCGGTGGGTCTCCTTCGAGAGCAGGCTCGTGTACTGGACCGTGTAAGGGCCGCTGCCCGGGTCCGTGAGCGGCCCCGCGAGGCGGCTGTGCTTCTCGTAGTCGTAGCCCTCCGGCAACACACTGCCTCCCAGCCGTTCCCGTGAGGCCCATACCCCACGAAAGCCACGAAACGTCAGATATGAGTTCGTGTCGACTCGGGGGGTCCGAAGGGGCTACCCCGGGGCGAGGGGCTACCCCGGGGCGTGATCCCGCTCCGGGCGCGCGAAAGCCCCCGACCCCTGGAATTCGCCAAGGGCCGGGGGCTTCGCACGGCACGCAGGCCGAGGACCACCTCACACGACGATGCTCAGGCGACCGATTCCTTGCGCGCCCGCGCCGCGATGACCGCCCGCTCCCCCTCCGCCTTGAGCTTGCGCTCCGCGAAGAAGCCTCCCAGCGGCAGCACGGACATCACGACGTAGAAGGCGGCGGTCTTCAGCGGCCACTTGGTCCGGTTCCAGGCGTCCGCCCAGAAGAGGACGTACAGCACGAAGAGCACGCCGTGGATCATGCCCATGGCCGGTACCGCGTTGAAGTCCGTGGTGCGCTTGAGCACCGAGCAGACGAGCAGCAGCAGGAAGGACACCGCTTCGGGAGCGGAGACCAGGCGGAGGCGGCGGAGGGCGGAGGCGGTCTTGAGATCCACGGAAGGGCAACCTTCGTCGTCGGGGGTGGCGGCAGCCAGGAACCAGTAGAGAGGTGCCTCACGGGACGCGAAGCACACGAAGCGATCTTGTGAACGTATGCACAAGCGCGCCCCTCATTGTGGCATCCGGCTTTGCCAACCCTTGGCTCAGGGTCGCATCAGGGCCGGACTCCCCCCATGGGCCCTGGTCGCGGCGGAGCCCGCCCGCTACGGTCGACCCGTGGCTCAGTTCCGACTGCAAGGCAGCAAGGTGCTCGCCGTCGACATCACCGGGGACGCCGTCAAGGCGAAGAACGGCTCCATGGTGGCGTACGACGGCCAGATCTCCTTCAAGAAGATGACCGGCGGCGGTGAAGGCGTGCGCGGCATGGTGACCCGACGCCTGACCGGCGAACAGATGACGGTGATGGAGGCCAAGGGGCACGGCACGTGCTACTTCGCCGACCGCGCCAGCGAGATCAACCTGGTGAACCTCACCGGCGAGAAGCTCTACGTGGAGTCCAGCAACCTGCTGTGCACCGACGCGAGCCTGCGCACCGGTACGACCTTCACCGGGCTGCGCGGCGGCGCGACGGGCAACGGCCTGTTCACCACGACCGTGGAGGGGCACGGCCAGGCGGCCATCACCTCCGACGGCCAGGCGGTCGCCCTGCGCGTCTCCGCGCAGTACCCGCTCCAGGTCGACCCGGGTGCGTACGTCGCGCACACCGGCGACCTCCGCCAGTCCTTCCAGTCGGGGGTCAATTTCCGGACCTTCATCGGCGAGGGTTCGGGCGAGGCGTTCCAGATCCGCTTCGAGGGCGAGGGCCTGGTGTACGTCCAGCCCAGCGAGCGCAACACCATCGGGGGCGACGTCTGATGCCGTTCCGCGAGATCAACTCCCGGATGGTCGAGGCGCAGGTGCTGCCCGGCCAGAAGATGTACAGCCAGCGCGGCGCGATGCTCGCCTACAAGGGCGAGGTGTCCTTCACGCCGAACATCCAGGGCGGCCAGGGCGGGGTCATGTCGATGATCGGCCGCCGCGTCGCCAACGAGGCGACGCCCCTCATGACGGTCGAGGGCAGCGGCACGGTGATGTTCGGCCACGGCGGCCACCACATCCAGGTGATCAACCTGTCCGGCGACACCCTGTGCGTGGAGGCCGACCGCCTCCTCGCCTTCGACGGCACCCTGACGCAGGGCACGATGTTCATGGGCTCGCAGGGCGGCGTCATGGGCATGGTGCGCGGCCAGGTCACCGGGCAGGGCCTGTTCACCACGACCCTCAAGGGTCACGGCGCGGTCGCCGTGATGGCGCACGGCGGCGTCATCGAGCTGCCGATCACCCCGCAGCGCCCGGTGCACGTCGACCCGCAGGCGTACGTCGCCCACCACGGGGACGTACGCAACAAGCTGTCGACCGCGCTCGGCTGGCGCGACATGGTGGGACGCGGCTCCGGCGAGGCGTTCCAGCTGGAGCTGTCCGGCCACGGTGCGGTGTACGTCCAGGCATCCGAGGAGAAGCTGTGACCGGCCCCGTCGTGCTCGACCCGCACACCCTCCCCTCGGACGACAACGTCAATCCGTACACCTTCTGCGTGGAGCTCAAGGGGAGCCAGTGGTTCCTGCAGAAGGGCAAGATGATCGCCTACTACGGGCAGATCGAGTTCAACGGCATCGGCCACGGCCGCTTCGACCGCCTGCTGCGGACGTCCTTCCACTCCCCGCTGCACGCCAGTGACTGGGTGGTGGCCGAGGGCAGCGGCAAGATGCTGCTCGCCGACCGCGCCTTCGACGTGAACTCCTTCGACCTGGAGGAGGGCAACCTGACGATCCGCGCGGGCAACCTCCTCGCCTACCAGCCCACCCTCGCCCTCAAGCAGTCGATCGTGCCGGGCTTCCTCACCCTGATCGGTACGGGGAAGTTCGTCGCCGCGTCCAACGGCCCGGTCGTCTTCATGGAGCCGCCGATCCGCGTCGACCCGCAGGCCCTGGTGGGCTGGGCGGACTGCCCGTCCCCCTGCCACCACTACGACCACGGCTACCTGACGGGCGTGCTCGGCGGTCTCCGGGCGATGACCGGCATCGGCGGGGCCTCCGGCGAGGAGCACCAGTTCGAATTCGTCGGGGCGGGTACGGTGCTGCTCCAGTCGACCGAGCTGCTCATGGCCGAGCAGGCCGTGGGTGCGGTCGGCGGCGCGGCCGGGCAGAATGCGGGGGTGCCGGGCGGCGGCGGACAGCACGGCTCGCAGGGGGCCGCACCGCGTCTTCCCGGCCAACTCGGGGATCTCCAGCGGCGCTTCGGACTGTAAGCGGTAGTCTGCACAGTGTGACCGCCCGCTCGGGGGTGCGAACGTACACCCCGATGCCACAGCCATTCCCTCCCAGGGTGCCGGGTGTCACACTGTGCAGATTCCCGATTTTCGTCCAGTATTCAACTTCTTAGGTATGATGCCTCCATGCCCCCCACCGACCGCGAAGCGACCGCCACCGCCGACATCGCCGACGCCGACACTCCCTGGCTCAGCGACGCCGAGCAGTGCGCCTGGCGCACCTACCTGGACGCCAGCAAGCTGCTGATGCACCAGCTGGAGAAGGACCTCCAGCCGTTCGGCCTGACGAACAACGACTACGAGATCCTCGTCAACCTCTCCGAGTCCGCCGACAAGCGGCTGCGGATGAGCGACCTGGCGACGGCCACCCTCCAGTCCAAGAGCCGTCTCTCGCACCAGATCACCCGCATGGAGAACGCGGGCCTGGTCCGCCGGGAGAACTGCGAGTCCGACCGGCGCGGCCTCTACGCGGTCCTCACCGAAGACGGCGGCGAGATGATGCAGAAGGTCGCCCCGCACCACGTCGCGTCCGTGCGCCGCCACTTCATCGACATGATGATGCCGGAGGAACTGATCCGGCTGAGCGCCGTACTGAAGCCGGTGACGGAGGACCTGCGGGGCAAGCGCGGCAGGATCTGACCCCGGCGGGCCCGCTCACCGCTCCCCGGGCCGCCACACCGGGCCGCCGCCCTGGCCCGCCGCTGTGGGCCGCCGCCCCCGCTCACCGCTCCGGCTCCGTGCTCCCGCTCCGTCCCGCCAGCTCCAGTACGAGCCTGAACCGTGCGCCCCCGCCCGCCGCCCGGTCCACCGTCAGCGTCCCGCCGTGCCGGTGCGCCACGTCCCGGGCGATGGCCAGCCCGAGCCCCGCGCCGCCTTCGTCCCGGCTCCGCGCGTCGTCGAGCCGTACGAACCGCTCGAAGATCCGCCCCCGCTCCTCCTCGGGCACTCCGGCCCCGTCGTCGGCGACCTCCAGCACCGCCCGCCCCGCCTCCGCGCGCAGCGTCACCGCGACCGAACTCACCGCGTGACGCTGTGCGTTGTCGAGCAGATTGCCCAGCACGCGCCCCAGCTGACCACGCGATCCAGCCACTTCCAGCCCGTTCGCGACCTCCACCGTCACCGGCCACCGGTCCCGGTCGGCGCGCCGCGCGACATCTCTCCGTACGAGCGCGGACAGGTCGACCCGCGACGAACCCGGCTTCTCGCCCGCGTCCAGCCGGGCCAGCAGCAGCAGATCCGCAGCCAGGTCCTGGAGTCGTACGGTGTCCTCCACCGCACCCTGAAGATCCAGCAACTGCGGGTGCGCCGCGCCCACTTCGAGCTGGGTGCGCAGCGAGGCGATCGGGCTGCGCAGCTCGTGCGAGGCATCCGCGACGAAGCGGCGCTGGCGCTCGGTCGAGGTCTCCAGCGCGGCGAGCGTCTCGTTCGTGGTCACCGCGAGCCGGTCCACCTCGTCACGGGTGCCGGGTACGGGAACCCGGCGCGAGAGGTCCTCGGAGGCGGTGATGGCGGCCATCTCGCGCCGGATGCCCTCGACGGGCCGCAGCGCGCGCCGGGTCACCAGCCAGGTCACCCCGGCCACCACCACCAGGAGCACCGGCAGCCCGGTGAGCATCGCGTCCCGTACGGTGCCGACGGCCTCGCGCTCGCCGGAGAGCGGCGCTCCCGCGTACACGGTGACGGTCTGCCCGGCGCTCGTCGTCGCCTCGACGGCGGCGAACCGGTACGCGGCGCCGTCCCCGTCGACGGTGGCGCTGCCGGTCGACATCCGGGGCTCGTCGCGGGAGACCTCGCCACGGCCCGGGTCGTCATCGTCGCCGCCGTCGCCGTCGCCGTCGGCGGGCCGCGTCCCGACCACGACGGGCTTCACCCGGGGACTCCCCGCCCCCGAGATCGCCTCCAGCTTCTCGCTCGCGGCCACCAACTGCCCCTCTTCGGTGACCACTTGAACCGGGTTGTCCTCCTTGTCGGGCAGCTCCAGCTTCTCGTACGCGACCCCCAGCGCGACCTGTGACGCGACCTCCTGCGCGGCGACCTCGGCCCGCAGGTCGGTCTGGTCCGTGAGCTTCGCGCCGAGCACGAGCAGCACCGCGAGGCCCGCCGCGACCAGCGCCACGGCGACGACTGCGGTCGCCCCGACGGCGGCCCTGGCCCGCACCGAGCGCATCACCGCGCGCCACCGCCCAGGGCGACCAGCCGGTACCCGGCCCCGCGCACGGTCTGGATGCGCTCCGCACCCAGCTTCCTGCGCAGCGTCGAGATGTAGACCTCGACGATGTTCGGGTCGCCGTCGTAGGCGAAGTCCCAGACGTGCTCCAGCATCTCCGCCTTGCTGACGACCGCGTCGGGCCGCAGTGCGAGCTGCTCCAGTACGGCGAACTCCTTGGCCGTGAGCGTGACTTCGTCACCGTCGCGGTGCACGCGGCGGCTCGCGGTGTCGAGCGTGAGCGCGCCGACCGTGAGCACCGGCGAGTTCCCCGTGCTCCCCCGGCGGCGCAGCAGGGCGCGGATGCGGGCGAGCAGGACGACGTACGAGAAGGGCTTCGTGAGGTAGTCGTCGGCCCCGGTGTCGAGCCCTTCGGCCTCGTCGTACTCGCCGTCCTTCGCGGTGAGCATCAGGATCGGCACGTCGTTCCCGGCGGCGCGGAGGGCGGCGCAGACCCGGTAGCCGTTCATGCCGGGCAGCATGATGTCGAGGACGACCAGGTCGTACGCGGTCTCGCCCGCGCGGTGCAGCCCTTCGAGCCCGTCGTGCACGACGTCCACGGCGAAGCCCTCGGCGGTGAGCCCCCTGGCCAGCGACACCGCGAGCCGCTTCTCGTCCTCCACGATCAACAAACGCATGGGGACAAGGGTCGCAGGGCGAACCTGAAACGGGCTTCAGGCGCCTTCAGGTGACGTTAAGGGTGCCGGGCGCAGATTGGTGGACGTACCGACAGACGTACCGAACCAGACTCACCGAACCAGACTCACCGAACCCGGGAGGACCCCATGAAGATGAAGCGCAAGTCCGTCATCGCCGCGGCCGCCGTCGTCGTACTCGTCGGAGGGGGCACGGCCACGGCCCTGAGTCTCCCCTCGGAGGACGGCCCGAAGGCGGCGCCGGGAGTGTCGGCCGACGTGAACCGGGCCGTCTCCACGGCCGCGTCCGCCGTGCCCGGCACCGTGACCGGTGTGGACCTGGAGGACGACGGCCGGGAGTGGGACGTCGACGTGTTCGGCGAGGACGGCAAGTGGCACGACGTGACGCTGGACCCGTCGGGTGCGAAGGTGCGGGACGACCACGTCGACGCGGGCGACGACGACCGCGACGACCACGCCCCGAAGGGCGCGGACGTCACGGTGCAGCAGGCAGTGGCCTCGGCCCTGAAGACCGTTCCCGGTCACGTGACCGAGGCCGACCTCGAACGCGGCCACTGGGAGATCGAGGTCCGCGGCAAGGACGGCCGCCACCAGGACGTCACCGTGGACGCCACGACGGGCAAGGCGGTCGTGGCCCCGAAGGATCAGGACGACGCCGGGGCGGACGCAGGGGCCGACAACGCGGCGGACGACCGCGCCGCGACGACCTCCGACGACTGACCCCCCTCCGGACCCCGCCCAGGGCCCCCTCCGAGCCCCGCCTCCGGCCCCGCCGCGCGAGCCCCGCGGCCGACGCGCACAGCACCGGCACGGCCACGAGCACGGAGCACAGGGCCAGCGGAAGCCGCCCCGCCAGCAGCCCGACGACGACCGTGCCGACCGAAGTGCCCGCGTTCAGCGCGGTGTTGACCCAGGCCCCGGCCCGCCGACCGACCTTGCCGTACAACGGGGCCGGGGGCGACGCCCCTACCCCTCCGTCACTCCCGCCACCAGTTCGTCCGCCGCCGCGTACGGATCCAGCTCGCCCGCCACGATCCGCCCCGCCAACGCCTCCAGCCGCCGGTCCCCCCGCAAGTCACCGATCCGCTCCCGCAGAGCAGTCACCGCGATCGTCGACACCTCGTGCGCGGCCCGGGCCACCCGCCGCTCCGCCAGCACCCCCCGCTCCTCCATCCACGCGCGGTGCTTCTCCAGTGCCTCGACGACCTCCTCGACGCCCTCGCCCCGCGCCGCCACCGTCTTCACGATCGGCGGACGCCAGTCGCCAGGACCCCGGGACTCCCCCAGGCCCAGCATGTGGTTCAGCTCCCGGACCGTCGCGTCCGCGCCGTCCCGGTCCGCCTTGTTGACGACGTACACGTCACCGATCTCCAGGATCCCGGCCTTCGCGGCCTGGATCCCGTCGCCCATCCCGGGGGCCAGCAGCACCATCGAGGTGTCCGCCTGGGAGGCGATCTCCACCTCCGACTGTCCCACCCCCACCGTCTCCACCAGCACCACGTCGAAGCCCGCCGCGTCCAGCACCCGGATCGCCTGCGGCGCCGCCCACGCCAGCCCGCCCAGATGCCCGCGCGTGGCCATCGACCGGATGTACACCCCCGGGTCCGACGCGTGGTCGGCCATCCGGATCCGGTCCCCGAGGAGAGCGCCCCCGCTGAAGGGAGAGGACGGGTCCACGGCGAGCACCGCCACCCGCTTCCCGGCCCTGCGGTACGAGGCCACCAGCGCCGACGTCGACGTCGACTTGCCGACACCCGGCGATCCGGTCAGCCCGACCACGTACGCGTTGCCCGCCAGCGGCGCCAGCGCCGCCATCACCTCGCGCAGCTGCGGGGACGCCCCCTCGACCAGCGAGATCAGCCGGGCCACGGCCCTGGGCCGCCCTTCCCGGGCCTGTTCCACCAGCGTGGGGACGTCCTGCATCACAGCGCTCCGCTCACTAGCTCAGTACGTACGAGGAACGTACGAGGGACGTACGAGGGTTACTTGCCGGGCACGCGGACGATCAGCGCGTCGCCCTGACCGCCGCCTCCGCACAGCGCCGCCGCACCCACGCCGCCGCCGCGCCGCTTCAGCTCCAGGGCGAGGTGCAGGACGACCCGCGCGCCGGACATGCCGATGGGGTGGCCCAGGGCAATCGCGCCACCGTTGACGTTCACCTTTTCCGGGGACACCCCGAGGTCCTTCATTGACTGCACGGCGACCGCGGCGAACGCCTCGTTGATCTCGACCAGGTCGAGGTCGTCGACGCCGATGCCCTCCTTCTTCAGGGCGTGCGCGATCGCGTTCGAGGGCTGCGACTGGAGGGAGTTGTCCGGCCCGGCCACGTTCCCGTGCGCGCCGATCTCCGCGATCCAGTCCAGGCCCAGCTCCTCGGCCTTGGCCTTGCTCATGACGACCACGGCGGCCGCGCCGTCCGAGATCTGCGACGACGTACCGGCGGTGATCGTGCCGTCCTTGGCGAAGGCCGGGCGCAGCTTGCCGAGGGACTCGACCGTGGTCTCGGCCCGGATGCCCTCGTCCTGGGACACCAGGACCGGGTCGCCCTTGCGCTGCGGGACCTCGACCGGGGTGATCTCGGCCTCGAAGATCCCGTTCTTCTGGGCGGCGGCGGCACGCTGGTGCGACTGGGCGGCGAAGGCGTCCTGCGGGGCCCGGTCGATGCCCAGGCGGGTGTTGTGCTTCTCGGTGGACTCGCCCATCGGAATGTTCTCGAAGGAGTCGGTGAGTCCGTCGTACGCCATCGCGTCGAGCATCTCGATGGAGCCGTACTTGTAGCCCTCGCGGGACTTCGGCAGCAGGTGCGGGGCGTTCGTCATGGACTCCTGGCCGCCCGCGACCACGATGTCGAACTCGCCCGCGCGGATCAGCTGGTCCGCCAGCGCGATGGCGTCGAGGCCGGAGAGGCACACCTTGTTGATGGTGAGGGCCGGGACGTTCATCGGGATGCCCGCCTTGACGGCGGCCTGCCGGGCCGGGATCTGGCCCGCACCGGCCTGGAGCACCTGGCCCATGATCACGTACTGCACCTGGTCGCCGCCGATGCCCGCACGCTCGACGGCCGCCTTGATCGCGAAGCCGCCCAGGTCGGCTCCGGAGAAGGACTTCAGGGAGCCGAGGAGACGGCCCATGGGCGTCCGGGCGCCCGAGACGATGACAGAAGTGGTATCGGTCGTTCCAGACATGAGGCACGGCCCCTTGGGAGGTAGGGAGTGAACGAGGGTTTACTCGACGATACTGACGGCTCCCTCGCACGTCACCGGGGAGCCGGTGTGACGGCGCGCACGTTGCGTAACCGGTCCCAACCACGCTGCACTACAAGCATGCTGACGCGAATCGATCACATCGGAATTGCCTGCCACGACCTCGACAAGACCGTCGAGTTCTACCGGGCCACGTACGGCTTCGAGGTGCACCACTCCGAGATCAACGAGGAGCAGGGCGTCCGCGAGGCCATGATCAAGGTCAACGACGCCTCCGACGGCGGCGCCACCTACCTCCAGCTCCTCGAACCCACCCGCGAGGACAGCGCGGTCGGCAAGTGGCTGGCGAAGAACGGCGAGGGCGTCCACCACATCGCCTTCGGCACCGCCGACGTCGACGCGGACTCCGCCGACATCCGTGAGAAGGGCGTACGGGTGCTGTACGACGAGCCGCGCATCGGCTCCATGGGCTCCCGGATCACCTTCCTGCACCCCAAGGACTGCCACGGCGTCCTCACCGAACTGGTCACCGCCGCCCGGTCCCCTCGGGAGGGCGGCGAGGAGGGCAGTACGGAGGACCACTGACTCCCGCCCGACCCGGCCGGTAGAGTGGGCGATTCCGGGCCGGGGCCGGGAATCGGGCCTGCGACTTGTGGCCCGCTGTTGATCTGACACCATTCCCCGGGGGCCCGCCCGCTGTCAGGGTGGGGCCGTACGGAACGGACGGGCGCGGAACCACCGCGCGCGGAAGCGCCGTACGACCACGAACGTACGACAACAGAGTCACGACAGTCAGTTGCGACCAGGGGACGGATGGGACCGCGCAGTGCGGGGCTACGAACGCCAGGAGGGCCCTCTACGGGCTGAGTCCGACCATCTCTCGCGGTTCGAGGCCGAGATGGACCGGCTGAAGACCGAGCGGGAGAAGGCGGTCCAGCACGCCGAGGACCTCGGCTACCAGGTCGAGGTGCTGCGCGCCAAGTTGCACGAGGCGCGCCGCAACCTCGCGTCCCGGCCCGCCTACGACGCGGCGGACATCGGCTACCAGGCCGAGCAGTTGCTCCGCAACGCGCAGGTGCAGGCGGACCAGCTCCGCACCGACGCCGAGCGCGAGCTGCGCGACGCCCGCGCCCAGACGCAACGCATCCTCCAGGAGCACGCCGAGCACCAGGCAAGGCTCCAGGCGGAGTTGCACCAAGAAGCCGTCACGCGCCGTCAGCGCCTGGACCAGGAGCTGGCGGAGCGGCGGCAGACCGTCGAGTCGCACGTCAACGAGAACGTGGCGTGGGCCGAGCAGCTCCGCGCCCGTACGGAGGCGCAGGCCCGGCGGCTCATGGAGGAGTCCCGCGCCGAGGCCGAGCAGGCGCTCGCCGCCGCGCGCACCGAGGCCACCCGGGTCGCCGAGGAGGCCCGCCAGCGGCTCACCGCCGACTCCGAGGCCGCCCGCGCCGAGGCCGAGGCGACGCTGCTGCGCGCCCGCAAGGACGCCGAGCGCCTCCTGAACGCCGCGTCCACGCAGGCGCAGGAGGCCACCACCCACGCCGAGCAGCTCCGTACGACCACCACCACCGAGTCCGACGCGGCCCGCAAGCAGGCCGCGGAGATGTCCCGCACCGCCGAGGCGCGGATGCAGGAGGCCGAGACGGCGCTGCGCGAGGCGCGGCTCGAAGCGGAGAAGGTGCTCAGCGAGGCGAAGGAGGCCGCCGCCAAGCAGCTCTCCGGCGCGGAGTCCGTCAACGAGCAGCGCACCCGTACGGCGAAGACCGAGATCGCCCGCCTGGTCGGCGAGGCGACCAAGGAGTCCGAGTCGCTGAAGGCGGAGGCCGAGCAGGCGCTCGCCGACGCCCGCGCCGAGGCGGAGCGGCTGGTGAAGGAGGCCGCGGACAAGGCCCGTACCGCCGCGTCCGAGGACTCCGCCGCCCAGCTCGCGAAGGCCGCCCGTACGGCGGAGGAAATCCTCACCAAGGCGTCCGAGAACGCCCAGGAGACCACCCGCAAGGCCGCCGAGGAGGCGGAGCGCATCCGCCGCGAGGCCGAGGCCGAGGCGGAGCGGCTGCGCGGGGACGCCGCCGAGCAGGCCGACGAGCTCAAGGGCGCGGCCAAGGACGACACCAAGGAGTACCGGGCCAAGACGGTCGAGCTCCAGGAGGAGGCCCGGCGGCTGCGCGGCGAGGCCGAGCAGCTGCGCGCGGAGGCCGTCGCCGAGGGCGAGCGGATCCGTGGCGAGGCCCGCCGGGAGGCCGTCCAGCAGATCGAGGAGGCGGCCCGTACCGCCGAGGAACTGCTGACCAAGGCCCGCACCGACGCCGAGGAGCTGCGGGAGACCGCGGGCGCGGACGGCGAGCGGGTGCGCTCCGAGGCCACCGAGCGGGCGAACGCGCTGCGCAAGCAGGCCGAGGACGCGCTGGAGAGCGCGCACGCCGAGGTGGAGCGGCTGCGCGCCGAGACCCAGGAGCAGGCGGAGCAGACCCGCGACGCCGCCGAAACGGACGCACGGGCGCTGCGCGCGGACGCCGAGCGTGCCGTCGCCGCCCGGCAGGCCGAGGCGGGCGCGGAGATCGAGCGGCTGCGCGGCGAGGCCGAGCAGCGGCTCACCTCGTCCGAGGAGACCCTGCTCGGGGCGCGCGCGGAGGCCGAGCGGATCCGCCGCGAGACCGGCGAGGAGAGCGACCGGCTGCGCGCCGAGGCCGCCGAGCGGGCGCGGGCGTTGCAGGCGCAGGCCGAGGAGGAGGCGGAGCGGCTCCGTACGGAGGCCGCGTCCGACGCCGCGCAGTCGCGGGCCGAGGGCGAGTCCGTCGCCGTACGGCTGCGGAGCGAGGCTTCCGCCGAGGCCGAGCGGCTCAAGGCGGAGGCGCAGGAGAGCGCCGACCGGGTGCGCGCGGAGGCGGCTTCCGCTGCCGAGCGGGTGTCCGGTGAGGCGGCCGAGGCGCTGGCCGCCGCGCAGGAGGAAGCCGTACGACGTCGTCGTGAGGCCGAGGAGACGCTGACCGGCGCCCGCGAGGAGGCCGAGCGGGAGCGCGCCACGGCCCGCGAGCAGAGCGAGGAGCTTCTCGCGTCGGCCCGCAAGCGGGTCGAGGAGGCGCAGGCGGAGGCTCAGCGGCTCGTCGAGGACGCGGACCGGCGGGCGTCGGAGCTGGTGTCGGCGGCCGAGCAGACCGCGCAGCAGGTGCGGGACGCGGTGGCCGGGCTCCAGGAGCAGGCCGAGCAGGAGATCGCCGGGCTGCGCAACGCGGCCGAGCACGCGGCGGAGCGTACGACGACCGAGGCGCAGGAGGAGGCGGACCGGGTCCGCTCCGACGCGCACGCCGAGCGGGAGCGGGCCGCCGAGGACGCGGCCCGGATCCGCAGCCGCTCCCAGGAGGAGTCGGACGCCGCGAAGGCGCTCGCCGAGCGCACCGTGGGCGACGCCATCGCCGAGGCCGAGCGGGTGCGCACGGACGCGCAGGAGCGCGCCCAGCAGCTCCGTACCGAGGCGTCCGACGCCCTCGCGGCGGCCGAGGAGGCGGCGGCGAAGTCCCGCGCCGAGGCCCGTGACGACGCCAACCGGATCCGCAACGACGCGGCCGCCCAGGCGGACCTGCTGATCGGCGAGGCCCGCAGCGAGGCCGAGCGGATCGAGCGGGAAGCCGCGGAGGTACGCGACAAGGCCGACCAGGAAGCCACCCGGGCCGTCGCCGAGGCGACCGCGGAGGCCGAGCGGATCACCGCCCACGCGGCGGCCACGCTGAACACCGCCGAGCAGGAGGCGGAGCGGCTGCGCGCCGAGGCCGAGCAGGTCAAGGCGGACGGCGAGGCGCAGGCCGAGCAGTTGCGGGCGGCCGCCCGCGCGGACGGCGAGCAGGTGCTCGACGCGGCGCGCAAGGCCGCCGACAAGCGGCGTACGGACGCCGCCGAGCAGGTCGACACGCTCATCACGGAGGCCGCGGCCGAGGCCGACAAGCTGACCACCGAGGCCCTCCAGCAGGCGGAGAAGCTGGTCGCGGACGCGACGGGGAAGTCCGAGCAGCTGGTGTCGGACGCCACCGGCGAGGCCGAGCGGCTGCGTGCGGAGGCCGCCGACACGGTGGGCAGCGCCCAGCAGGCGGCCGAGCGGATCCGCGCCGATGCCGCCAAGCACCGCGAGGACACCGAGGCCGCCGCGGAGCAGCTGCGCAACGAGGCGCGTTCCGAGGCCGACCGGCTGCTCGACGAGGCCCGTGAGGCGGCGTCCAAGCGGCGCGCGGACGCGGCCCAGCAGGCGGACACGCTCGTCGCGAAGGCCCAGGAGGAGGCGCTGCGCGCCGCGACCCAGGCCGAGGAGCAGGCCGACACGATGGTCGGCGCGGCCCGCAAGGAGGCCGAGCGGCTGGTGTCGGAGTCGAAGGTCGAGGGCAACTCCCTGGTGGAGCAGGCCCGTACGGACGCCGACGAGCTGTTGATCGGGGCGCGCCGGGACGCGACCGCCATAAGGGAGCGGGCGGAGGAGCTGCGGTCCCGTCTGGAGGGCGAGATCGAGGAGCTGCACGAGCGTGCGCGCCGCGAGACCTCCGAGCAGATGAAGACCGCGGGCGAGCGCGTCGACAAGCTCATGAGGGCGGCGACCGAACAGCAGGCCGAAGCCGAGGCGAAGGCCAAGTCCATGGTGTCCGAGGCGAGTTCCGAGGCCGGGAAGGTCCGTATCGCGGCGGTCAAGAAGGCCGAGGCCCTGCTCAAGGAGGCCGAGACCAAGAAGGCCGAACTGGTCCGCGAGGCAACGAAGTTGAGGGACGAGGCGAAGGCCGAGGCGGACCGCATGGTCGCCGAGGGCAAGCGCGAGCTGGACGTCCTGGTGCGCAGGCGCGAGGACATTCAGGCCGAGATCTCCCGTGTCCAGGACGTGCTTGAGGCGTTGGAATCATTCGAGGCACCGTCCGGGGGCGGCAAGCCGGCCGGCGGCTCGGGTTCGGGCGGCGTCAAGGCCGGGGCGGCGGCGGGCGGGACTCGATCGGGTGGCAAGTCCTCGGACGGCTAGCGGGAATCCCGGTGCGATCGCGGGCGGCGGGCGGCACGCATGGTGCGGCTCGTCGCGGGAAGTCGGTATGGATGTCACGGACGGGTCGGCAGACCATTTCCGTGACGGAAGGGCCACTTGTGATTGAGCTGTGATTCCAGACAGGTTTGACGAGGTGTTCATCCGTGCGGGTGGCAAGCAGCTCGACGGGTTGCCACTCAAAAGGAGGGTCATTCTCCCGATCAAACCGGCAATGGCTCGATGACACGCCGCTAAGGCCCCTAGGATTCCCCCTATCACCTCACCGGTCTCATTCGACAGGAACCTCATGAGCGACACTTCCGCCTCCCCCTACGGCTTCGAGCAGGTGCGGCGTGGTTACGACCGCGGTCAGGTGGACGACCGCATCGCCAAGCTGCTCGCCGACCGTGACAGCGCGCTTGCCCGGATCACCTCGCTGGAGAAGCGCATCGAGGAGCTCCACCTCGAAACGCAGAACGCACAGGCCCAGGTGAACGACGCCGAGCCGTCGTACGCCGGTCTCGGTGCCCGCGTCGAGAAGATCCTCCGTCTTGCCGAGGAGGAGGCGAAGGACCTGCGTGAGGAGGCCCGTCGCGCCGCCGAGCAGCACCGCGAGCTGGCCGAGTCGGCCGCCCAGCAGGTGCGCAACGACGCCGAGTCGTTCGCGGCGGAGCGCAAGGCGAAGGCCGAGGACGAGGGCGTCCGGATCGTCGAGAAGGCGAAGGGCGACTCCGCCCAGCTGCGCTCCGAGGCGCAGAAGGACGCGCAGTCCAAGCGCGAGGAGGCCGACGCCCTCTTCGAGGAGACCCGCGCCAAGGCCGCCCAGGCCGCCGCGGACTTCGAGACGAACCTGGCCAAGCGCCGCGAGCAGTCGGAGCGCGACCTGGCCTCGCGTCAGGCGAAGGCGGAGAAGCGTCTCGCGGAGATCGAGCACCGGGCGGAGCAGCTGCGCCTGGAGGCCGAGAAGCTGCGTACGGACGCGGAGCGCCGGGCCCGTCAGACGGTGGAGACGGCACAGCGCCAGGCCGAGGACATCGTGGCCGACGCGAACGCCAAGGCCGACCGGATCCGCAGCGAGTCCGAGCGCGAGCTGGCGGCGCTCACCAACCGCCGCGACTCGATCAACGCCCAGCTGACCAACGTCCGCGAGATGCTGGCGACGCTGACCGGTGCGGCCGTGGCCGCCGCCGGTGCCCCGGTGGACGACGAGCCGATCTCCCGTGGAGTCCCGGCCCAGCAGTCCCGCTAGCACGACCGCTTAGTACGAGAATGGGCGGCTCCGGGCCCCGTTCGCAGGGCTCAGCAGCCTCCGCAGTACCGCGCAGCACCCCGTGCAGCCCCCCGTCACGTTTTCCGGTGGCGGGGGGCTTCGCGCGCCCTTAGCGTGGCCGCAAGACGGAGGTGTCTCCATGATCGACGTAGCGGGGCTGAGCAAGCGGTACGGGTCGAAACTGGCCGTGGACGACCTCACCTTCCAGGTGCGTCCGGGCATCGTCACCGGGTTCCTGGGACCGAACGGCGCGGGCAAGTCGACGACGATGCGCATGATGCTGGACCTGGACCGGCCGACGGCGGGCGGTGTCCGCATCGACGGGAAGCGCTACACCGAGCTGAAGGACCCGCTGAGGTACGTGGGCGCCCTGCTGGACGCCAAGGCGCTGCACGGCGGCAGGAGCGCGTACAACCACCTCCTGTGCCTGGCGCAGAGCAACGGCATCCCCGCGTCCCGGGTGGGTGAGGTGCTGGACACCGTGGGCCTGACCTCCGTGGCGAAGAAGCGCTCCAAGGGCTTCTCGCTGGGCATGGGGCAGCGCCTGGGCATCGCGGGCGCGCTGCTGGGCGACCCGGAGATCCTGATGTTCGACGAGCCGGTGAACGGGCTGGACCCCGAGGGCATCCACTGGATCCGCAATCTGATGAAGTCGCTGGCCTCCCAGGGCCGTACGGTCTTCGTCTCCTCGCACCTGATGAGCGAGATGGCGCTGACCGCCGACCACCTGGTGGTCATCGGGCAGGGCAGGTTGCTCGCGGACACCTCGATGGCGGACTTCATCCGGACCAACTCGCGTTCGTACGTACGGCTGCGCAGCCCGCAGCAGGAGCGCCTGCGGGACGTGCTGCACGAGGCCGGGATCACGGTGGTGGAGAACGGCAACGGCACGCTGGAGGTCGACGGGGTCGGTTCGGAGCAGCTCGGCGAGCTGGCGGCGCGGCATCAGCTGGTGCTGCACGAGCTGAGTCCGCAGCAGGCTTCGCTGGAAGAGGCGTTCATGCAGCTCACCGCCGGGTCGGTCGAGTACCACGCCCATTCCGGGCCGCCCGACGAACCGCGCTGGGGCCAGGCCGGAACGCTCGGAGGGGAGGAGTGACATGGCGGTCGCCCAGGTGTTGACGTCGGAATGGACCAAGATCAAATCTGTGCGTTCCACCGTGTGGACGCTCGGAATGGCCTTCGTTTTCACGGTCGCCCTCGGATTGCTGATCAGCCTGCTGTCCAAGGACCAGTTCACGCAGATGAACGCGCGGGAACGGCAGTTCATCGATCCGACGATGACGAGTTTCGCGGGGACGGGTCTCGGCCAGCTCGCAATGATCGTTTTCGGAGTACTGGTCGTCGGCAACGAATACAGCACCGGAATGATCCGCACTTCCCTCGCGGCGGTGCCCCGGCGCGGCGCTTTCCTGTTCAGCAAGATCGGAATTGCGACGCTGCTGGCTTTCCTGGTGGCGCTGGTGACGAGCTTCGTCACGTTCTTCGCCGGACAGGCCGCGCTGGGCGGGTTCAAGGCGTCGATCGGCGACCCGGGGGTGCTGCGGGCGGTGTTCGGCGGCGCGCTCTACATGACGCTGATCGCGGTCTTCGCGATGGGCGTGGCGACGGTCCTGCGCTCGCCGATGCTGTCGCTGGGCATCCTGATGCCGGTCTTCTTCCTGATCGCGCCGATCCTGGGCGGGGTGGAGGCCACCCGGAAGATCGCGCAGTACCTCCCCGACCAGGCGGGCATCAAGATCATGCAGGTGGTCGCGCCGGAGAACGACGTGGCTCCGTACGGCCCGTGGGGCGGCCTGGGGATCCTGGTGGCCTGGACGGCGCTGGCGGTGCTCTGCGGCTGGCTGGTGCTGAAGAACCGCGACGCGTAAGACCCTTGACGCGTAGGACCCTCAGGGGTGGTGCGGCCCGTGCCCGTAAGGGGTGGCGGGCCGCACCCGTACGGGACGCGGAGTCCCGCCCGTAGGGGATGCACGACCCGCGCCCGTAGGGGACGCGCGACCCGCGCCCGTCCGAACAGTCGTTCTTGGTCGGAACCGGTCGTCGGTGGTTAAGCTCCTCATGCTTACGGGGGCAAAAGGGATCACCGCATGACCGGCGCGTGATCGTGGCCCCGACGATCTGTCGATGGGGCTGGAGAATGATCGAGGCAGTCGGCCTGACGAAGCGCTACGGCGCCAAGACGGCCGTGTACAACCTTTCCTTCCAGGTGCGGCCGGGTGCCGTGACCGGGTTCCTGGGGCCCAACGGCTCCGGGAAGTCCACCACCATGCGCATGATCCTCGGACTCGACCGTCCCACGTCCGGACACGTCACCATCGGCGGCCACGCCTTCCGCGACCTGCCCAACGCGCCCCGCCAGGTCGGCGCGCTGCTCGACGCGAAGGCCGTACACGGCGGGCGCAGCGCCCGCAACCACCTGCTCTCCCTGGCCCAGCTCTCCGGCATCCCGGCCGGCCGGGTCGACGAGGTGCTGGGCGTCGTCGGCCTCCAGGAGGTCGCCCGCCGCCGTTCCAACGGCTTCTCGCTCGGCATGGGCCAGCGGCTCGGCATCGCCGCGGCCCTGCTCGGCGACCCGCAGGTGCTGCTCTTCGACGAGCCGGTCAACGGCCTCGACCCCGAGGGCATCCTGTGGGTGCGCAACCTGATGAAGATGCTGGCCGCCGAGGGCCGTACGGTCTTCGTCTCCTCGCACCTGATGAGCGAGATGGCGCTGACCGCCGAGCACCTGATCGTGATCGGCCGGGGCCAACTGCTCGCCGACATGAGCGTCAAGGACTTCATCGCCGCCAACTCCGCCGGGTTCGCCCGGGTCCGCACCCCGCAGACCGAGCCCGCGCAGCGGGAGAAGCTGACCTCCGTACTCACCGAGGCGGGCGGCCGGGTGATGCCGGAGCAGGACGGCGCGCTGCGCGTGACGGGGCTGCCCCTCCCCCGGATCTCCGACCTCGCGCACGAGGCGGACGTACGCCTGTGGGAACTGGCGCCGCACCAGGCGTCGCTGGAGGAGGCGTACATGCGGATGACGCAGGGCGCGGTCGACTACCGCTCCACCGACGACCAGCTCGCGGGCTTCGCCCCGCCGCAGCCGCCGGGCGGTGCGCTGCCCGGCGGTGCCCTGCCGGGTGCGCAGACCGCCGTCGTGCAGACCCCGCCGCAGCAGGGCTGGTACGCGCCGCCGCCCCCGCAGCCGGGCGTGCCGCACCCGGGCGTGCCGGGGTCGGGTGCGACCGCTCCGGTACCGGCGGCGGACAACCCGTACGCACGGCCCACCGCACCGGCCGAGGCAGCCCAGGCCCCGACCCCGGCCCAGGCCCCGACCCCGGCCCCGGCCCCGCCTCCGGCCGACCTGACCAAGAGCGACGCAGACACCACCACCCCCGAGGACGCCCGATGACGACCCCCTCGACCCCGCACGCGCAGCCGTTCCCCCAGCCGGGCCCGCAGGGGGCCGTCTCCGCGCCCGAGCAGCACTGGCCCGGTGGCGGGCAGCAGCCCGGTTACCTCTCCCCCGTGCCGCAGCGGCGGGCGACCCTCGCGGACGCGCTCGCCTCGGAGTGGACGAAGATCCGTTCCGTGCGCTCCACCCTGTGGAACTTCGGCGTGCTGCTCGCGCTGATCCTCGGCATCGGCGCACTGATCACCGCCGCACTGTCCAGCAACGACGTGCCCCAGGACCAGTCGCCGCTGTCGCTCGGCTTCATCGGCGTGCTGCTCGGCATCATGCCGGTGATGACCCTCGGCGTGATGACGATCGCCTCCGAGTACGGCACGGGCATGATCCGTACGACGCTCACCGCCTGCCCGAGCCGGGCGCGCGTGCTGGCGGCGAAGGCGATCGTCTTCGCGGTGCTCACCTTCGTGGTGACCCTGGTGGCCACCACGCTCGCCTCCGCCCTGCTGGCGGGTGCGCTCGGCGGCCGGAGCAGCACCGCCCTGTGGCTGTGGACGACCGTGGGCGTCAGTGCGTACGTCGCTCTGATCGGCCTCTTCGCGCTGGCGATCGGCACGCTGCTGCGGCACTCGGCGGGCGCGATCACGCTGATGATCGGCTTCGTGCTGCTGCCGCTGGTGACGGCGCTGTTCCTGGCCGCGACGCCGCTGGGCGAGGTGCAGAACTTCCTGCTGGAGTACTCGATCCCCAGTCAGCTCGGCGTCTTCTACGGCACGCCGATGGTCGACGGCGCTCCCGGCGGCTGGGAGGCCCTGGGCATCATGGGCGGGCTGACGGCCGTCTTCCTGGGGCTGGCGTTCTACGTGCAGGACCGGCGCGACGTCTGACGCACACACGCACGGACGGCCGGACGGCCGGACGGGACACCGCGTACGGACGGCGCACGGTCCCGGCTCAGTGCCGGGGCGCGTTCCTGGACCGCTGCACCTTCGTGGTGCGGCGGTCCTTCGCGTTCCAGCACGCCTTGTGCCAGTGCCTGCGGTCGTCGACGCCGCCGTAGTCGGGCCAGGCCACCAGGTGCGGGACGCCGGAGGGGATCTCCTGGTCGCAGCCGGGGCAGCGGTAGCGCTTGCCCTGGGCACTGGCCCCGCTGACCTGCCGCACGAGCCACTCCTCGCCCTGCCACGTCTCGGTGCTCTGCAGTCCGAAGCGGTCCGGTGAGTCACCGCCGCCCCCGCTGCTCGCGGTCGGACTCATCCCGCCTCGGGGGCGGTTGCGGCGCGGGGACACGTAGCACCTCATGGGACTGGACGGGCAGGTTTCCTCCAGCCTAGGCCCAACCGGCGGGGGTAGGCGTACCACTGAAGTGGGTACTCCGGTACTCCCGGCGCACAGGTAGCCGGAAAATCACAAGAACTTTGCGCAGGCCCGTGCCTTTGGCACTTGTCAGACGTTAATGCCAGTGGGGGATCGCCGAATCGGAGTCTGTTCGACAGGCTGAAGGAGGCAGAGGGCGATGCACATTGGAGCTTTCGTACTGGCGGCCCAGTTCCCAGGCCAGGGTCAGGGGGAGACGCTGCACCGGGCGGTGCGGACGGCCGAGGTCGCGGAGGAGGCGGGGCTCGACGCGGTCTGGCTGGCCGAGCACCACTTCGTTCCGTACGGCGTGTGTCCGTCCGCCGTGACGCTGGCCGCGCTGATGCTCGGCCGCACCCGCCGCATCCGGGTCGGCACGGCGGTGACGGTGCTGCCGACCGCGCACCCGGTCAACGTGGCGGAGCAGGCGGCCCTGTTGCACCTGACCTCGGGCGGGCGCTTCTCGCTCGGGCTGGGGCGCGGTGGGCCCTGGGTCGACCTGGAGGTCTTCGGCAGCGGGCTCAAGGCGTACGAGGAGGGCTTCCCGGAGGCCCTGGACCTCGTACTGCGCTGGCTGCGCGAGTCCCGCGTGGGGGCGGAGGGCGAGCGGTACCGCTTCCGCGAAGTGGCCGTCGTACCGCGCCCCGACGAGCAGTTGGAGGGTGCGCCGGGTCCCGAGGTGGTCGTCGCGTGCACCTCGCCGAAGAGCGTGAAGCTGGCCGCCGAGCGCGGGCTGCCGATGCTGCTCGGCATGCACTGCGGGGACGAGGACAAGGCGGAGATGACCGCCCTGTGGCGGCGCTGCGCGCGCGAGGTGGGCCGCAGCGCCGAGGAGATCGCGCTCGTGGGACATGTCTCGGCGGGGGTCGTCCAGATCGCCGACAGCACGGCGGACGCCCGCGAGATCCTCACCAAGTCGATGCCCGGCTGGCTGAAACAGGGTCTCGACGCGCACGTCACCGTAGATGGACGGCACCGGGTGATGCGGGACCCGGTGGCGTACACCGAGAAGCTGTGCGCACTACACCCGGTGGGCACGCCGCAGTTGGCGGCGGACCGGCTCGCGGCCACCGCGGAGAGGACCGGCATCACGCGGTTCGCGCTGCTGACCGAGGGCTCGGGCGACCTCGCCGGGACGGAGGAGAACGTCAGGCGGCTGGGCACCGAGGTGCGGTCCCTGCTCAGCTGACGGGGCGAGGTACGGGATCTGTTCGCGTGAGGCGGCGGCGCGCCGGCGGTCGCACGCGCGAGGCAGTGGTTCGTACTGAAGTGCCTGAGTACCGGAGTGCCTGAGCACCGGAGGGCTGCCGCCCCTGAGTCTGTACACCTCCCGCGACACGGGAGCGGCAGCCTCAGCTGTCAGCAGTCCCGCAGTTCCGGCGATTGGTTGAGCAGCTGGCCGCGGATCGACGTGAAGCGGGCGAGCCGCTCGTCGACCGAGGAGTCCAGCGGGAACACCGCGACGCGGTGGCAGTTCTGGAACGCGAGACGTACTCCGAAGTGACGTTCGAGCGACCCGCGAATGGCGTCACTCGCCAGTGCCCGCAGCAGCTGGCCACGGGCCTGCTCGTTGGGCGGCGGCGTCTGGTTGTCGGCGAACTGGCCGCCGTCGACCTTCAGCTGGGCCACCAACGAGCTGATCATCTCCCATGCGAAGGGCAGGGAGGTCCGGACGCAGTCGACGAAGTCGGCTTCGTCGACCTCGCCTCGCTCGGCCTGTTCCAACAGTGCCGGTGAGACGTCGAGCGACATGGGTTCTCCTCTCGCGACCCCGCACAGAGACGGGGTCTTCCGGGCAGGACTGGAGAGCGGCGACGCAGCGTGCACGCACGGCGACCTCCTGCATCCACCGTAAGCGCGCCATCCGTGCCGCGACAGGGGATTGCGCATACAACCGGCCACGGGGGGAAGCACGTCGGCCCCTTGCGAAGGGGGCCTTACAGGGCGAATCGCGCCCACCCCGTGTTGTCGAGTAGCGTTGCTCCCCATGCGTCTCGTCATCGCCCGTTGCTCCGTGGACTACGCGGGCAGGCTCACCGCCCATCTGCCCTCCGCCCCCCGTCTGATCCTGGTGAAGGCGGACGGCAGCGTCTCCATTCACGCGGACGACAGGGCGTACAAGCCGCTCAACTGGATGTCCCCGCCCTGCACGCTCAAGGAGGGCACCGGTGACGAAGCCGGTGTCTGGACCGTGATCAACAAGGCGGGCGAGAAACTGATCATCACGATGGAGGAAGTCCTCCACGACTCGTCCTACGTCCTGGGCACCGACCCCGGTCTCATCAAGGACGGCGTGGAAGCGCACCTTCAGGAACTCCTCGCCGACCGCATCGAGACCCTCGGCGACGGCTACACCCTCATCCGCCGCGAGTACATGACGGCGATCGGCCCGGTCGACATCCTCTGCCGGGACGCCGACGGCGCGACGGTGGCCGTCGAGCTGAAGCGGCGCGGCGACATCGACGGCGTCGAGCAGCTCACCCGCTACCTCGAACTCCTCAACCGCGACCCGCACTTGGCCCCCGTGACCGGCGTGTTCGCCGCCCAGGAGATCAAGCCGCAGGCCCGCGTGCTGGCCACCGACCGGGGCATCCGCTGCGTGGTCCTGGACTACAACGCGATGCGCGGCATCGAGGACGACAAACTGCGGCTCTTCTGATCCCGCCCCCCTCAACGACCGTGGCGGCCCACCTGGATCCAGGTGGGCCGCCACACTTCTCCGCGTACGTACGTACGAGGCCCTAGGCGATCGTGCCCGTGGGCGAGGTTCCGCCCGTCGGGGGCTTGTCGTCGGTGGGCTTCGTCGTCGGCGGGTCCGGCTTCGTCGTCGGGGGGTCCGGATTGGTCGTCGGCGGGCCCGGGTCCGTCGTCGGAGGCTTCGTCGGCGGGTCGGTCGTCGGCGGCTTGGTCGGCGGGTCCGTCGTCGGAGGCTTCGTCGGAGGATCGGTCGTCGGGGGCTTCGTCGGCGGGTCCGTCGTCGGCGGCTTGGTCGGCGGATCAGTCGTCGGAGGCTTCGTCGGCGGATCGGTGGGCTTGCCGCTGGTGGGCGGCGGTGTCGTCCTGCCGGGCTTGTCGTCCGGCTTGCCGGTCGATCCGGGGTCCGAGGTCGCGCCGGGCGTGGTCCTGCCCCGGCTGGTGGAGTCGGCCGCCGGAATGCCCGGGTCGGCGGGCCCCTTGCCGCCGCCGGTGGAGTTGCCGCCCGAGGAGCCGTCGGCCTTGTCGGCGTCGAGGCCGCCCCGGCCGGAGTCCTCGTTGGCGGACTGCTCGGGGGAGACCCGGTCTCCCCCTCCGATCGGGTTGTTGCCGGTGGCTCCGAGCGTCACCACGGTGCCCAGCACGGCGACCAGCAGCGCACCCGCCCCCGCCGCGACCAGGTTGCGCCGGGCGCCGCTGAGCATGGAGTGCCTGCTCGGCGCACCGGAGCCGCCCGCCGCCGAAGGGCTGCGGCGGATGACCACGGGCCCTGCGGCCTCGGTGAGTTCGTCCGCGCCCATCGAGGCCGGAACCCCGGCGGGCGGCGAAGCGGACTCCTCGTACCGGGCGGCGGGCATCTCCTCGCCCGCCGAAGGACGGTCCGATCCGTAACCGTCGTACTCGTTCTCGAAGGGGTTGAACGGGCTGTCGAACGGCGAGCGCGACGCCGTCACCGACACCGAACCGGCCGAGGGCGAAGGCAGCACCAGCGGCGGCCGCGCTCCCCCGCTGCGGTCGGTGACCAGCGCCAGGGCCCGCCGGGCGGCGACCGTACCGCGCCGGTCGGAAAGCGCCCCGCGCAGCCCCACCGAGGTCTCCAACTCGGCGCGTGCCCGGTCAAGTTGACCGGAGCAGAGCGCCAGGATCCCCAGCTCGTGGTGGAAGTACGCCTCTTCGCCGACCTCACCGGCGATCCGGGCCGCCTCCGCGCCCGTGCGCAGCGACCGCTCCCAGGCGCCCCACTGCATGCCCGCCGCGAAAGCGGGAGCAGCCGTACGGGCCAGGAGCACGGCGGCACTCGGGTGCCCCGCCTCCGTGCCCGGCACGAGGGCGGCGAGCGCGGACAGCACGGCGTCCGACTCGGCGGAGATCCGCTCCGCCGTCACCGAGGGGTGACCGGCCCACCAGGCGTAGTGCTGCGCGGCGTTGAACGCGTGCTCGACCGCGTCGTCGCCGTACCCCGCGTTCTCCAGCTGTACGGCGACCCCGGCGGCCAGCCGGTAGGACGCGCCGGACGGGGACAGCAGTCCGCTCGCGACGAGTTCGCCCAGCGCGGCGTCCGCGTGGGTGTCGCCCACCAGCGCGGGCAGGTGCGCCTGGTGCGGGACCTCGCCGCCGAGCGCCAGCGCGAAGCGCAGCGTGTCCCGGGCGGACTCGCTGAGCCGGGCGGCCAGCGGCGCGACCGGGGCGATGCCCTCCGCGAGGGTGGGCAGCGGTACGTCGTGCCCGTCCTCGGCGTCGAAGGGCGCGTCGAGCGGCGCCTCGGTGAAGTACCCGTACTCGTCAAAGGCCCCCGGGTCGGCGCGCAGCACGTCACGCTGCCGCAGCAGCGCCCCCGCCTGCACGAACCTGAGCGGCAGCCCCTCCGACTCGAACCACAGATCACCGGCCCAGTTGGCCTCCTCGTCGGTGAGCGGCCGGTCGACGGCACGCTCCAGGAGCTCCAGCGACGCCCCCCGCCCGAGCCCGCCGAGCAGCACCTCTTCGAGGAATCCGGCGGGCGTCTCGGCGGCGGCCTCGGGCGTGGTGGCGAGCAGGAACGCGCACTCGGGCGTGGCGGCGAGCAGCTCCTCCAGGGCCTCCCCGCCGAACTCCAGGTCGTCCAGGACGACGATCGCGCCGATCTCGTGGACGTGGCCGAGCAGTTCGTCCCGGTCGGGCCGGTGCAGCGGGGCCCGGAAGACGGCGGCGAACAGGTTCTGGAGCAGTTCGGCCGCCGTACGACGGTGACCGGAGAGCCGTACGACGCCGTCCGGCGCGAGCTCGGCGCACTCCTCGGCGACGGCGTCGAGCAGCGCCGTACGGCCCGATCCCGGCGAGCCGACGAGCCGCACGGAACGTCCGCGCGACAGCAGCCCCACCAGTTGCTCGTGCTCCTCCTGCCGCTCCAGGAGCGGCAGTTCGGGCACGGCGGGGCCCGGCGGGACCGGCGGCTTGGCCGCCCGCGCCAGTTCGGCGCGGTCGGCGGCCGGGCGGCGCACGGGAACGGCGGGCCGTTCACCGGGCGGGCAGGGTTCGATCTCGCTTCCGTCGACCGGATTGACGGTCAGCAGGAAGTCCCCCGAGGTGAACTGGATCGTGCGGGCGAGCGAAGGCGACGCGCTCGGACCCAGGTCGCGCGTCATGGGATCACGGCGTATCGGATCATGACCTGCCGGATCGCGGTGCGCCGGGTCGCGGTGCGCCGGGTCGCGCTCCCGCGCGCTGCCCGACGTGTCCCGCTCGTCGTGGTTGCGGATGTTGTCCTGACCGTGCTCTTCAGGTCCCCGGTTCATCGGGTCCATGGTCAAAGCCCCCCAGATGCGTTGCGTGCTGACTGCCCCTCCCGGCCTTTCGCACGCTCGCTGTCGCTTCTGGTCCGGTGCCCGCCGACGTGGGTGCATCCATTGCGTGGGCTCGTCAAGCGGCAGGCGACCGAACCCTAGACCTTCGCACATTATCTACGAATGCCGGGTGCCCCGGGTGCCCCGGCACGTCACAGTCCTGTGAGGATTGCGGCACCACGACCGAGGGGTGGGACGGGCTCAGACGCGCGGCAGCGAGTCCGCCGCGAGCCCGCCCTCGATCGCCAGGATCCGGTGCAGCCGGGTCGCCACGAGCAGCCGCTGCATCTGCGGCGGCACGCCGCGCAGGACGAGGCGTCGCCCGCACCGTCCGGCCCGCCGGTGGGCGCCCATGATGACGCCCAGTCCGGTGGCGTCCCACGAGTCCAGCTCGGTCAGGTCGAGCACGAGGTCGCCGGCGCCGTCGTCGACGGCCGAGTGCAGGACCGTACGGGCGTCCGCCGCGCTGCGGACGTCGAGGCGGCCCCCGACGACCAGCTCGACGTGATCGCCCCTGATGTGCATGTGCGCTCCCCGAGAGTGCGTGTCCGTGACGTCTTCGTCGTCTTTATTTCTTTCCATCAACTGACTGCCGTGAGTGCAGAGAAGTTGCCGTCTGTAAGCGAATCGATACCGAGTTCACCCGTGTGGGTGAACGCAATGACCGATATGACGCCCTTGCGCTCTACAGTCGTCGAACGTCAGTGCCCGCAGCCCGTCGGCGCTCGCAGTTCGCAGGCGCCTGCGGCTCAGCCGTGCTTGTAGAAGCCCTGGCCGCTCTTGCGGCCGATGTCGCCCGCGTCGACCATGCGGCGCATGAGCTCCGGCGGGGCGAACTTCTCGTCCTGCGACTCGGTGTAGATGTTGCCGGTGGCGTGCAGCAGGATGTCGACGCCGGTGAGGTCGGCGGTGGCGAGCGGCCCCATGGCGTGGCCGAAGCCCAGCTTGCAGGCGAGGTCGATGTCCTCGGCGCTGGCGACGCCCGACTCGTACAGCTTGGCGGCCTCGACGACCAGCGCGGAGATCAGACGGGTCGTCACGAATCCGGCCACGTCCCGGTTGACGACGATGCACGTCTTGCCGACCGACTCGGCGAACTCGCGCGTCTTCGCCAGCGTCTCGTCGCTCGTCTTGTAGCCGCGCACCAGCTCGCACAGCTGCATCATCGGGACCGGCGAGAAGAAGTGCGCGCCGACGACCCGCTCCGGACGCTCCGTCACGGCCGCGATCTTGGTGATCGGAATGGCGGAGGTGTTGGAGGCGAGCACGGCGTCGTCCCGTACGAGCTTGTCCAGCGTGCGGAAGATCTCGTGCTTGATCTCCAGCTTCTCGAAGACGGCCTCGACGACGATGTCGGCGTCCGCGACCGCG
Organism: Streptomyces sp. NBC_00237; assembly: GCF_026342435.1. Classification (NCBI taxonomy): domain Bacteria; kingdom Bacillati; phylum Actinomycetota; class Actinomycetes; order Kitasatosporales; family Streptomycetaceae; genus Streptomyces; species Streptomyces sp. NBC_00237. The sequence continues at coordinate 1,924,553 of NZ_JAPEMT010000002.1, forward strand.
TCCAGGTCGGTGGTCGTGCTGATCCGCCCGAGCGCCGCCTCGGCGTCCTCGGCCGACAGCTTGCCCTTGCTCACGAACTTGTCGTACGACGCCTTGATGCCGTCCGTGCCACGGGTCAGGGCCGCGTCCGTCACGTCGCGCAGGACCACCTCCCAGCCCGCCTGGGCCGAGACCTGGGCGATGCCCGATCCCATGAGACCGGCACCGATGACGGCGAGCTTCCTGGCCACTGCACACTCCCTCTGACTGACTACCGCGTGCTACCGCGTATTCGTTGTCCTGTGGCGGAGGCTATCGCCGGAAGGGGCCGCTGGGGCGGCGAAGAGATGCGCGTCACGTCTCAGATGACGGACATCACACTGGTACGGGCCGGACCGCGCCCCGGCACGCACCGGCCCGCGACCCGGGTGCGCGTCAGCTCGCGTCCCGTACGGCGTAGTTGAGCACGTGCTCGCTCAACAGCCCCTCCATGTCGTCCAGGAGGACCAGCGCCTCCCGCGACACCTCGGCGGGCACGCGCCCCTTCACCATCTCGCGCCCGATCCACGCCATCAGCGTCGAGTGCACCCAGACGATCTGCCCGGCGACCAGCTCAGGCAGGTCGTCCCCGTCCTCGGCGCCGACGTCCTCCCGCAGCGCCTTCTCCAGGTTCTCCAGCGACTCCTGCTGGACGGACCAGAGCCGGGAGCGCAGCGTGTGCGCGCCATGCACGACCTCCAGGAAGCGGTCGTACCCCTCCATCAGCCCGACCCGGGGCGAGACGGCCTCGACGTCGATGCGCAGCTCGCGCAGCACGGCCCGGGCCGCCGACTCGCCCTTCTCCCGCCCCCGCACACACCGGGCGAGCAGGTCGACGACGCCCGCGCTGCGGTCGAAGAAGAGGTCCTCCTTGGCCGGGAAGTAGTTGTAGACGGTGTTGACGGAGACGTCGCTGGCGGCGGCGATCTCGGCGATCGTCACCGCGTCGAAGCCCTTCTCCAGGAACAGCCCGGTGGCCACGTCGGAGATGTACTGCCTGGTCTGGCGCTTCTTGCGCTCTCTCAGTCCCTCAGCCATCCCGCAATCGTACGCAGCGTCCTTGGCCTCACTGAATACTTGCACCCTCTTAATTTTTGGGGCGATTGCAAATTTGGTGAGCCTCTGCTTTTCTATCCCTCATGACAGCTCCCGAACCCCCGCCCCCGATCGTCAGCACCTCGAACCTGACCCGCACCTTCCCGACCCAGGCGGGCCCGGTCGAAGCCGTCCGGGGCATCGACCTGACCGTCCGCCCCGGCGAGATCCTCGGCTTCCTCGGCCCCAACGGCGCGGGCAAGACCACGACCCTGCGGATGCTCACCACGCTCCTCGCCCCGACCGGCGGCACCGCCACGGTCGCGGGCCACGACCTGCTGACCGACCCCACGGGCGTACGAAGCAAGATCGGTTACGTCGCCCAGTCGGGCGGCGTCGACCCGCACATCCCGGTGCGCGAGGAACTGGTCACGCAGGGCCGCCTCTACCGCCTCACCAAGTCCCAGGCGGCGGCCCGCGCGGACGAACTGGCCGAAGCCCTGGACCTCACCGCCTTCCTGGACCGCAACTGCTCCGCCCTCTCCGGCGGCCAGCGGCGACGGCTCGACATCGCGATGGGGCTCACCCACCGCCCGGAGGTCCTCTTCCTCGACGAGCCGACGACCGGCCTGGACCCGGCCAGCCGCAGCGACCTCTGGGACCTGGTCCGCCGCCTGCGCAGCGCGTTCGGCACGACGGTCGTCCTCACCACCCACTACCTCGACGAGGCCGACGCGCTCTCCGACCGGCTCGTGATCATCGACAAGGGCAAGGTCGTCGCGGACGGCACCCCGCACGCGCTCAAGCTCCGTCACACGGGTTCGCCCGACGCCTCCCTCCAGGACACCTTCCTGGCCATCACCGGACGCGCCGCCCCGGCGCCGAAGGACAACACGCCCGTAGCGGTCTAGGGACTCCCCCATGCCATCTCTGCTCTCCGACACCTCCCTCATCCTGGGCCGGTACCTGCGCCAGACGCTGCGCTCGAAGTTCCAGATCTTCTTCGGCGTGCTGATGCCCCTGCTCTACCTGCTCTTCTTCGGCCCGCTCCTGACCGACCTGCCGCTGTCGTCGAAGGGCGACTCCTGGCAGGTGCTGGTCCCCGGCCTGCTCCTCCAACTCGGCCTGTTCGGGGCGTCGTTCGCGGGCTTCGCGCTCATCCTCGACAAGGGCACGGGGGTGGTGGAGCGGATGCGGGTCACCCCCGTCAGCCGCCTCGCCCTGCTCCTGGGGCGGGTGCTGCGGGACGCCGTCCTCTTCGTCTTCCAGGCCGTACTGCTGGTGGCGGCGGCCCTGCTGATGGGCCTGCGCGCCCCGCTGCCCGGCATCCTGATCGGCTTCGCCTTCGTCGCCGTACTGACGATCGCGCTCGCCTCGCTCTCGTACCTCCTGGCGATGAAGGTCTCGACGCCGCAGGGCTTCGGGCCCGTGGTCAACGCGGTCTCGATGCCCGCGATCCTGCTCTCCGGCCTGATGCTGCCGATGGCCCTGGCCCCGACCTGGCTGGACGTCCTGTCCCACTTCATGCCGTTCCGCTACCTGGTGGACGCGGTGCGATCCGCGTACGTCGGGGAGTACGCGAACAGCACGATGCTGTACGGGGTGCTGGTGGCGGTCGCCTTCACGGGTCTCGCGGTGTACGCGGGCACCCGCGAGTTCCGCCGGGCCGGGGCCTGATCGCTACGCTCTGGGCATGGTCAATCTGACGCGCATCTACACCCGTACCGGCGACAAGGGCACCACGGCGCTGGGCGACATGAGCCGTACGGCGAAGACGGATCTGCGGATCTCGGCGTACGCGGACGCCAACGAGGCGAACGCGGTGATCGGGACGGCGATCGCCCTGGGCAATCTGGAGGAGGACGTGGTCGCCGTCCTCACCCGCATCCAGAACGACCTCTTCGACGTGGGGGCGGATCTGTCGACTCCGGTGGTCGAGGACCCGAAGTACCCGCCCCTTCGCGTGGAGCAGTCGTACATCGACAAGCTGGAGGCCGACTGCGACACCTACCTGGCGGAACTGGAGAAGCTCCGCTCCTTCATCCTCCCGGCGGGAACACCGGGCGCGGCCCTGCTGCACCAGGCGTGCACGGTGGTGCGGCGGGCGGAGAGGTCGACGTGGGCGGCCTTCGAGGTGCACGGCGACACGATGAACCCGCTCACCGCGACGTACCTGAACCGGCTCTCGGACCTGCTTTTCATCCTGGCCAGGACGGCCAACAAGTCGGTGGGCGACGTCCTGTGGGTCCCGGGCGGGGAGCGGTAGCAACCATCAGCCTCGCCGACGTTTGAGGGGCCTGGGGCGGGCTCCGCCCCCACCCGGGTACGGCACGGATGGGGGCGGAGCCCGCCCCAGGCCCGCCCCCACCCGCCCCTCGCAAAGCCGAAGCGGAGCCCCGGATCACCGCTTGGTGAAGACCCCCGGCCTCTCCACCACCCCAGGCACGGCCCCCCGCCCCGGCTCCTCCGGAGCCCCCTGCTTCGGGAACACCACGTAACACGCCGCGATCACCGCGTTGATCCCCGCCACGAGCCCCATCCTCATCTGCCACTCCCGCAGGGAGCCGACCTCACCGCCCGACCCCACCATCCACACCGCCGCCTGCAACAGCCCCGCCGCGATCGCGCACGCCAGGATCCACCGCCCCGCCGTCCGCAGCTCGTGCTTCGTCCGCGCCCACCCGTACTTCGGCGGCTTCACCGGCTCCGGCCCCCCGGCGTACCGATGGGCGAAGCGCACGTCCAGCCAGCGGATCGTGCGGTGCGCCATGACCACCGTGAAGCCGATGTAGACCGCCGCCAGCCCGTGCTTCCAGTCCGGCTGCGCCCCGTTGCGCAGGTCGATCACGGTGACGACCAGCAGCACGACCTCCAGCAGCGGCTCGCACAGCAGCACCGCCGCCCCCAGCCTCGGCATCTTCGCCAGGTACCGCAGCGCCAGCCCGGCGAACAACAGCACCCAGAAAGCCACTTCACACGCGACGACCAGCGCGACGACCACGACCCGACTCCTCCCGTACGCACTCTGCCGAGCGCATCCCCATGATCGCCCGCCCTCCCCCGCCGCCGCATCGTCGCCAGTGACGAACCCCCGCTGCATCCTTCGATGTACCGCCGCTTCCGCCCGCGCGGGGAGGACGCCCGCCCGCGAGCCGTATTGAATGGGAAGCGTGCCCCTCCGCCTCCCCGTCTTCCGCCCCCACCGCGACGACATCCTGCTCTCGGCGGGCAGCTGGCTGGCCGGCCTGCTGCTGTGGAAGCTGGGCCTGTTCAACCAGGGCAACCGCGACCTGATGCCCAGCTGGGTGACCCTGGTCCCGATGACCCTGCTCGCCGGGGTGGAGCTGATCCGCAGGACCTCCCCGCAGCTCGCGCTCACCCTCGCCACCCTCGGGGTGGTCGCCGACCAGTTCACCTGGGGCAACCTCGCCACCGTGATCATGTTCGCGGACATCGTGTACGCGGCCGTCGTCTACGGCACTCCCTCGGCGGCCCGGCGCATCCCGATCACCACCGGCATGGTCACCCTCGCGGCCACCATCGGCTTCCTCGCCTGGTTCAAGAAGCCGGACGCCCTGCTGTTCGGCCTGATCGTCGGCGCGGTCAGCTTCGGGCCCGCCATGACCGGCGTCACCCTGCGCAACCACCGGCAGGCGGCCGAGGCCGCCCGGCTGCGCGCCGAGCAGACGGCCCTGCTCGCCGAGATCGACCACAACCAGGCCGTCCTGGCCGAACGGACCCGGATGGCCCGCGAGTTGCACGACATGGTGGCCAACCACCTCTCCGCCATCGCCATCCACTCCACCGCCGCGCTCTCCATAGACACCCCCGAAACGTCCTCCCGCGCCCTCGCCGTCATCCGCGAGAACAGCGTCCAGGGCCTGGCCGAAATGCGCCGCCTGATCGGGCTGCTGCGGGCGGGCAACGAACACGAGGAGCCCTCCGCCGCGCCCACCCTCGACGGGCTCGACGCGCTGCTGGAACAGTCCCGGGCCTTCGTCGCCGACACCGGGCTGACCTTCGTGCTCGACGACGCCCGCCCCGCCGCGCTCAAGCTGCCGACCCCGGTGGAGCTGGCCGCGTACCGCATCGTGCAGGAGTCCCTGACCAACGCCCTCAAGCACGCCTCCCCCGGCCCGGTCACCGTCGCGCTCGCCCATGCCGACGGCACCCTGACCGTGACCGTGACCAGCCGGTTCGGCAGCGATCGCCCGGGGCCGAGGGCACCCGGCTCCGGGGCGGGCCTGGTGGGCATGGAGGAGCGGGTGACCCTCCTGGACGGCACGCTCGAAGCGGGTCCCGTCACCAGGGCGGACGACACCAAGATCTGGCAGGTACGGGCAGAGCTGCCCGCCGAGGACGACAGCAAGGAGCTGCCCATATGAACGACGGAGCGACGACGAGCAGAGCGATCCGGGTGCTCGTCGCCGAGGACCAGTCGGCGGTACGGGCCGGGCTCGTGCTCATTCTCGGCAGCGCCCCCGACATCGAGGTCGTCGGCGAGGCGGCGGACGGCGAGGAGGCGGTGCGCCTGGCCCGTGAACTCCGCCCGGACATCGTGCTGATGGACCTCCAGATGCCCCGCCTGGACGGCGTGACCGCGACGCAGCAGGTGGTCGACGCGGGGCACGCCGACGTCCTGGTCCTGACCACCTTCGACCTCGACGCGTACGTCTTCGGCGCGCTGCGCGCCGGAGCGGCGGGCTTCCTGCTCAAGAACACCGAGGCCAAGGACCTGCTCGAAGCCGTACGGACGGTGGCCCGGGGCGAGGGCCTGATCGCCCCCGCCGTCACCCGCCGTCTGATCGCGGAGTTCGCCGCACCCGCCCCCGCGCGGAAGGCCAGCGGCGCGGACCTGTCCATCCTCGACCCGCTGACCCGGCGCGAGCGCGAGGTCCTCGCCCGGCTCGGCGAGGGGCTGTCCAACGCGGAGATCGCCGTACGTCTCGACATGGCGGAGGCCACCGTCAAGACGCATGTCAGCCGACTTCTGGGCAAGCTCGGGATGCGCAGCAGGGTCCAAGCGGCCGTCCTGGCTCAGGAATTGGGCATCTGAGAGGACCCGGAAGAACTCTCCAGAGAAGGGGAGGTGTCCCGAACGGGCACTTCCCCTTCTCTGGTCCAGACCTCTTGACGATTGGTCCAGACCTTGGCACGCTCACCGCACCGCAGTGGTGAGCACGCCCCGCTATGCCTCCCCTGATGAGCGTGCTCACCGCGCGGCGCACAGGTCCCACCCCGTCATGCCGGACCTCTCTCGGGAGCAACCCTTGAGCACTACGTCCCCCCAACATCCCCCGCGCACCTCACGCATGAGAAAGCGCCTCGCGGCCGGACTCACCGCGCTCGCCCTTCCCCTCGCCGCGATGGTCGGCCTCGCCTCACCCGCGCAGGCCGCCCCCTCGGCGACGGCGACGTACACCAAGAAGTCGGACTGGGGCACGGGCTTCGAAGGCTCGTGGACCGTCAAGAACACCGGCACCACCACCCTGTCCTCTTGGACCGTCGAGTGGGACTTCCCCACCGGCACCAAGGCGGGCTCCGCCTGGGACGCCACACTCACCAGCGCGGGCAACCACTACACCGCCAAGAACCTCTCCTGGAACGGCACCCTCAACCCGGGCGCCTCCGTCACCTTCGGGTTCAACGGCACGGGCCCCGGCAACCCCTCGGGCTGCAAGCTCAACGGAGCCTCCTGCGACGGCGGTTCACAGCCCGGCGACACCCCGCCGACCGCCCCCGGCACCCCGGTCGCCAGCGGCATCACCGACACCTCCGCCAAGCTGACCTGGACCGCGGCCACCGACGACAAGGGCGTCAAGAACTACGACGTCCTGCGCGACGGCCAGAAGGTCAGCACGGTCACCGGCCTGACGTACACGGACAACGCCCTCTCCAAGGGCACCAGTTACTCGTACGCCGTCCAGGCCCGCGACACCGCCGACCAGACCGGACCCGCCAGCGGATCCGTCACCGTGAAGACCACCGGCGACACCGACCCGGGGCCGGGCCCCGGCGACCAGGTCAAGCTCGGCTACTTCACCAACTGGGGCGTCTACGGCCGCAATTACCACGTCAAGAACCTGGTGACGTCCGGTTCGGCCGCCAAGATCACCCACATCAACTACGCGTTCGGCAACGTCCAGGGCGGCAAGTGCACCATCGGTGACGCCTTCGCCGACTACGACAAGGCGTACACCGCCGACCAGTCCGTCGACGGTGTCGCCGACACCTGGGACCAGCCGCTGCGCGGCAACTTCAACCAGCTCCGCAAGCTGAAGGCCAAGTTCCCGAACATCAAGGTGATCTGGTCCTTCGGCGGCTGGACCTGGTCCGGCGGCTTCGGCCAGGCGGCCCAGAACCCGGCCGCGTTCGCCGACTCCTGCTACAAGCTGGTCGAGGACCCGCGTTGGGCCGATGTCTTCGACGGCATCGACATCGACTGGGAGTACCCGAACGCCTGCGGTCTGACCTGCGACACCAGCGGCCCGGCCGCCCTCGGCAACGTGGCCTCCGCGCTCCGCACGAAGTTCGGCGCGAACAACCTGGTCACCGCCGCCATCACCGCCGACGCCTCCGACGGCGGCAAGATCGACCTCGCCGACTACGCCACCGCGGCCAAGTCCATGGACTGGTACAACGTGATGACGTACGACTTCTTCGGCGCCTGGGCGGCGAAGGGCCCGACGGCCCCGCACTCCCCGCTCACCTCGTACCCGGGCATCCCGCAGGCCGGCTTCAACTCCGCCGACGCCATCGCCAAGCTGAAGGCCAAGGGCGTCCCGGCCAAGAAGCTGCTGCTCGGCATCGGCTTCTACGGCCGAGGCTGGACGGGCGTCACCCAGAAGGAGCCGGGCGGCACCGCCACGGGTCCGGCAGCCGGAACGTACGAGCAGGGCATCGAGGACTACAAGGTCCTCAAGACCACGTGCCCCTCGAACGGCCTGGTCGCCGGGACCGCCTACGCCCACTGCGGCACCAACTGGTGGAGCTACGACACCCCCGCCACCATCAACTCCAAGATGGCCTGGTCCAAGGCACAGGGCCTGGGCGGCGCGTTCTTCTGGGAGTTCAGCGGTGACACCGCCAACGGCGAACTGGTCACGGCCATCGACTCCGGCCTGAAGTAACCCCCCACGCACGACTCCCCCCATGGGAGAAGCCGGGGGAGACGGGATCACTCCCCGTCTCCCCCGGCTTTCGTCCGTACGAAGTACGTCGCCGAGGTCACGCCACGTTGACCCTCCCCCAGACTTCGTCCGGGGGTACCCCCTGCCAACGAAAAAGCCTACTTAAGCGACATTGACTCGTTGCCCCGGAGGGGCCGCCTCCAGCCACGCGAGGAAGCCGGTGAGCGCGTCCTCGCTCATCGCCAGCTCCAGCCGCGTACCGCGGTGGACGCAGCCCAGGATGTGCGCGTCGGACAGCAGCGCCAGCTCCTCCTCGCCCTGCGGCGAGCGGCGCGTGACGACCTCGATGGCCGAACGCTCCAGGACGCGGCGCGGCTTCGGAGCGTACGAGAAGACCCGGAACCAGGCGATCCGGTCACCGCTGTAGCGGGCCACGCCGTACACCCAGCCCTTGCCGGACGTGTCCAGCTCCTCGGGGGTGTCCCAGCGCAGCGAACAGTCGAAGGTGCCGCCGGAGCGCTGGATCAGCCTCCGGCGCAGCCCGAAGACGAACAGTCCCACCAGCACCAGCAGGACGACAGAGCCGCACACAAGCAGAGCGAGGATCATCTCCCACGACCTCCTCGCCTCATCCAGTACCGCTACGGAAATGAACTTCAGCACTACAGCACTACAACGCCGCGCCCGCGCGAGCGCTTGACGCATCGCGTCAGCCGCGACCCGTCCTGGAAGTATCCAGTACGAGCCGCGGCTGAGGGCAAATCACGTGGGGTGAGGCAGGACTCAGTGTCCCGCCACCGCACGCAGACGAACGTCGGCGCGACGCTCGGCGGCGGAGTCCTCCGCCTCCTTCGCCGCTTCCAGCGCACGCTCGGCGCGCGCCGTGTCGATCTCGTCGGCCAGCTCGGCGATCTCCGCGAGCAGCGACAGCTTGTTGTCGGCGAACGAGATGAAACCGCCGTGGACGGCGGCGACGACGGTGCCGCCCTCGCTCGTACGGATGGTCACCGGGCCCGATTCCAGCACACCCAGAAGCGGCTGGTGACCGGGCATGACGCCGATGTCGCCGGACGTGGTGCGCGCGACGACCAGGGTGGCCTCGCCGGACCAGACGTTGCGGTCCGCAGCGACCAGCTCGACGTGCAGCTCAGCAGCCAAGGGTGGCTCCTCGGGTCACCACCCGGCAGCAGCTGCCGGGTGTTGGGTCAAAGTCTAGGGGGTGTACGGAGAGAGGGGCGGGGCGGGCCCGCCCCTCTCACGCGTACGGCACTACGAGTGGGGCCTGGCGTCAGCTGACGCCGAGCTCCTTGGCGTTGGCCTTGAGGTCCTCAATGCCACCGCACAGGAAGAACGCCTGCTCGGGGAAGTGGTCGTAGTCCCCGTCGCAGATCGCGTTGAACGCACGGATCGACTCTTCCAGCGGAACGTCCGAACCGTCCACGCCGGTGAACTGCTTGGCGACGTGGGTGTTCTGCGACAGGAAGCGCTCGACGCGACGGGCGCGGTGGACGACCAGCTTGTCCTCTTCGCCCAGCTCGTCGATACCGAGGATCGCGATGATGTCCTGGAGGTCCTTGTACTTCTGGAGGATCGCCTTGACACGCATGGCGGTCGCGTAGTGGTCCGCCGCGATGTAGCGGGGGTCCAGGATGCGCGACGTGGAGTCGAGCGGGTCCACCGCGGGGTAGATGCCCTTCTCCGAGATCGGGCGCGACAGAACGGTCGTCGCGTCCAGGTGGGCGAAGGTGGTGGCCGGCGCCGGGTCGGTCAGGTCGTCCGCGGGGACGTAGATCGCCTGCATCGAGGTGATCGAGTGACCACGGGTCGACGTGATGCGCTCCTGGAGGAGACCCATCTCGTCGGCCAGGTTCGGCTGGTAACCCACCGCGGACGGCATGCGGCCGAGGAGCGTGGAGACCTCGGAACCCGCCTGCGTGTAGCGGAAGATGTTGTCGATGAAGAAGAGCACGTCCTGCTTCTGCACATCGCGGAAGTACTCCGCCATGGTCAGACCCGAGAGCGCGACGCGAAGACGCGTGCCCGGCGGCTCGTCCATCTGGCCGAAGACAAGGGCCGTCTTGTCGATGACGCCCGAGTCGGCCATTTCCTCGATGAGGTCGTTGCCCTCACGGGTGCGCTCACCGACACCGGCGAACACCGACACACCGTCGTGGTTGTTGGCCACGCGGTAGATCATTTCCTGGATCAGCACGGTCTTGCCGACACCGGCACCACCGAACAGACCGATCTTTCCACCCTTGACGTACGGGGTGAGAAGGTCGATGACCTTGATGCCGGTCTCGAACATCTCGGTCTTCGACTCAAGCTGGTCGAACGACGGGGCCTTGCGGTGGATGGGCCACCGCTCGGTCACCTCGGCGTTGGCCTCCGGCTTGTTCAGGATCTCGCCGAGGGTGTTGAACACCTTGCCCTTGGTGATCTCGCCGACGGGGACGGTGATGCCCTCGCCGGTGTTGACGACCGGAGCCTGGCGGACCAGACCGTCGGTCGGCTGCATCGAGATCGCACGGACCAGGCCGTCACCCAGGTGCAGGGCGACTTCCAGGGTCAGCGTCTTGAGCTTGCCGTCTTCGGCCGGGTCGGCGACCTGGACCTTGAGGGCGTTGTAGATCTCCGGCATGGCGTCGACGGGGAACTCCACGTCGACGACAGGGCCGATGACACGGGCAACACGGCCCGTGGCGGCGGCCGTCTCCACAGTGGTCGTCATTACTTGTCACTCCCCGCGTTCGCGTCGGCGAGGGCGCTGGAGCCACCGACGATCTCGCTGATTTCCTGGGTGATTTCGGCCTGGCGGGCCGCGTTGGCAAGCCGGGAGAGGCTCTTGATGAGATCCCCGGCGTTGTCGGTCGCCGCCTTCATCGCACGGCGGCGGGCCGCGTGCTCGGAAGCGGCGGACTGAAGCAGTGCGTTGTAGATACGGCTTTCGACGTATCGCGGCAGCAGGGCGTCGAGGACGTCCTCCGCCGACGGCTCGAAGTCGAACAGCGGAAGGATCTCGTCCTTCGCGCCCTCCGCCTTCTCCGCCTTGTCGAGGCTGAGCGGCAGCATCCGGTTCTCCACCGGGTTCTGCGTCATCATCGACACGAACTCGGTGAAGACGATGTGCAGTTCGTCGACACCGCCCTCGGCCGTCTCCGTCGTGACGGCCTCGATCAGCGGCCCGGCGACCCGCTTGGCGTCCGCGTAGGTCGGGCTGTCGGTGAAGCCGGTCCACGAGTCCGCGACCTTGCGCTCACGGAACCCGTAGTAGGCGACACCCTTGCGGCCGACGATGTACGTGTCGACCTCCTTGCCCTCGCCGCGCAGCCGCTCGGTGAGCTTCTCCGCCGCCTTGATGGCGCTGGAGGAGTAACCGCCGGCCAGGCCGCGGTCGCTCGTGATGAGCACGATCGCGGCCCGGGTCGGGGCCTCGACCTCGGTCGTCAGCGGGTGCTTGGTGTTGGAGCCGGTCGCCACCGCCGCCACCGCGCGGTTCAGTTCACTGGCGTACGGCGTGGAAGCCGTCACCTGGCGCTGAGCCTTGACGATGCGAGAGGCGGCGATCATCTCCATCGCCTTGGTGATCTTCTTGGTCGCGGTGACGGATCGGATGCGACGCTTGTAGACCCGGAGCTGGGCTCCCATGAGTCAGGTCCCTTCCGTCGTCACTTGGAGACGTTGACGGCCGGTGCGTCCTCGCCCAGGGACTTGCCGTCCGAGGTCTCGAACCGTCCCTTGAACGTGGTGATCGCCTCGGCGATGGACTGCATGGTGTCGTCGGACATCTTCGCGCCCTCGGCGATCGAGGTGAGGAGTTCCTTGCGCTCGCGGCGCAGGTAGTCCAGCAGCTCGCTCTCGAAGCGGCGGATGTCCTCGACCGGGACCTCGTCCATCTTGCCGGTGGTGCCGGCCCAGACGGAGACGACCTGCTCCTCGACGGGCATCGGCTGGTACTGGCCCTGCTTCAGCAGCTCGACCAGACGCTTGCCGCGCTCCAGCGAAGACTTGGAGGCCGCGTCCAGGTCGGAACCGAAGGCGGCGAACGCCTCCAGCTCGCGGTACTGGGCGAGGTCCAGACGCAGTCGGCCGGAGACCTGACGCATCGCCTTGTGCTGGGCGGAACCACCGACACGCGACACCGAGATACCGACGTTGAGCGCCGGACGCTGGTTGGCGTTGAAGAGGTCCGACTCCAGGAAGCACTGGCCGTCGGTGATGGAGATGACGTTGGTCGGGATGAACGCCGACACGTCGTTCGCCTTGGTCTCGACGATCGGCAGACCCGTCATCGAACCGGCGCCCATCTCGTCCGACAGCTTCGCGCAACGCTCAAGGAGACGCGAGTGCAAGTAGAAGACGTCGCCCGGGTACGCCTCGCGGCCCGGCGGACGGCGCAGCAGCAGCGACACGGCGCGGTAGGCGTCGGCCTGCTTCGACAGGTCGTCGAAGATGATGAGGACGTGCTTGCCGTCGTACATCCAGTGCTGGCCGATGGCCGAACCGGTGTACGGCGCCAGGTACTTGAAGCCGGCCGGGTCGGACGCCGGGGCGGCGACGATCGTCGTGTACTCGAGCGCGCCGGCCTCCTGGAGCGCACCACGCACGGAGGCGATGGTGGAGCCCTTCTGACCGATGGCGACGTAGATGCAGCGGACCTGCTTCTTCGGGTCGCCCGAGCGCCAGTTGTCACGCTGGTTGATGATCGTGTCGACGGCCAGCGCGGTCTTGCCGGTCTGACGGTCGCCGATGACCAGCTGACGCTGGCCACGGCCGATCGGCACCATCGCGTCGATGGCCTTGTAGCCGGTCTGCATGGGCTCGTGCACCGACTTGCGGACCATGACGCCCGGAGCCTGAAGCTCCAGGGCGCGGCGGCCCTCGGTCTCGATCTCGCCGAGGCCGTCGATCGGGTTGCCGAGCGGGTCGACGACGCGGCCGAGGTAGCCCTCGCCGACGCCGACGGAGAGCACCTCACCGGTGCGCTGCACCGGCTGGCCCTCCTCGATACCGCTGAACTCGCCGAGGACGATCGCGCCGATTTCGCGCTCTTCGAGGTTCAGGGCGAGACCGAGGGTCCCGTCCTCGAACTTCAGCAGCTCGTTCGCCATGGCCGAGGGAAGACCCTCGATCTTCGCGATGCCGTCGCCGGCAACGCTGACAGTTCCGACCTCCTCGCGAGAGGCCGCGTCCGGCTGGTACGACTGGACGAAGTTCTCCAGTGCGTCCCGGATCTCCTCCGGCCGGATCGTGAGCTCCGCCATCTGGGTTCCCTGCTCTCCTTGTTGGGCCCGAAGTTTTCTAGGGGTCTGGGGTCGGCCCCCAGGAATCCTCTGCGGCCCAACCGGGCCGCTGGCAATGCGTACTACTGGCAGTGCTTGGTGCTGCGATGCGTGGGTGACAGGCGTCAGCCGGCCATGCGCCGGGAGACCTCGTCGAGGCGCTCCGCAACGGTCCCGTTGATGAACTCGTCGCCGACGCGAACCTGGATGCCGCCGAGGACCGAGGGGTCCACGTCGAGGTTCAGGTGCATCTCGCGACCGTAGATCTTCGCGAGGGCCGCGCCGAGGCGCTGCTTCTGCTGGTCGGTGAGGGGCACCGCTGAGGTGACCTCCGCGACCATCCGGTTGCGGCGCTCCGCGGCGAGCTTGGAGAGGGAGTCGAGTCCCGCTTCCAGGCTACGTCCACGGGGCTGCGTGACGAGACGGACGACCAGACGCTCGGTGACCTGCTCGGCCCGACCCCCGAGCAGGCTGCGGAGCAGCTCGCTCTTGGCGGCGGTGGTGGCCGCCTTGTCGGTGAGCGCGGAACGGAGCGCGGCGTTCGACGAGACGATCCGGCCGAAGCGGAACAGCTCGTCCTCGACGTTGTCGAGGGAACCGGCCTGCTGGGCGGCGGTGAGGTCGGCGGTGTTCGCCAGCTCCTCCGCCGTGTCGACCAGATCGCGCGACTGCGACCAGCGGGACCGGACCATGCCCTTGACCAGGTCGACGGCGGCACCGTCCACCTGACCGGTGAGCAGACGCCCGGCCAGCTCGGCCTTGGCCTCGCCGGACTGCGACGGGTCGGTCAGGACCCGGCGCAGCGAGACCTCACGGTCGAGCAGCGCGGTGACGGCGGCCAGGTCGCCGGCCAGCTTCGTCGCGTCGACGGACGGCGTGTCCGTCAGCGCGTCGAGGCTGCTCCGGGCGTTGCCCAGGGCCTCGCGGCTCGCGCCGTTCATCGGGCCGCCTCGGCCTTCTCCTCAAGCTCGTTGAGGAAGCGGTCGATGGTGCGGCTCTGGCGGGCGGAGTCCTCGAGGGACTCGCCGACCAGCTTGCCGGCCAGGTCGGTGGCGAGCTTGCCGACGTCCTGACGCAGAGTCAGAGCAGCCTGCTTGCGGTCGGCCTCGATCTGGGCGTGACCGGCAGCGATGATTTCCTCACGCTGCCGCTGGCCCTCTGCGCGCAGGTCTTCCTTGAGCGCAGTGCCCTGCTCCAGCGCCTCCTGGCGCAGGCGCGCGGCCTCGTGGCGGGCCTCGGCGAGCTGAGCCTTGTACTGCTCCAGGACGCTCTCGGCTTCGATCCGGGCCTCATCGGCCTTCTCGATACCGCCTTCGATGGCCTCGCGGCGCTCTTCCAGAACCTTGTTGATGTTCGGGAGGAGCTTCTTGGCGAGGAAGCCGAAGACGATGACGAAGGCGATCAGACCGATGACCAGCTCGTCGAGATGCGGGACCAGAGGATTCTGAGGCTCCTCAGCCGCCGCAAGGAACAGAGCGTTCACATCAGTGCCTTCCGTGAAAGGTAGTTGGCTGTCGGTCCGGGCTTACTGGTAGACGAAGCCCATGACGATGCCGATGAGGGCGAGAGCCTCACAGAAGGCGAAGCCCATGATCTGGTTGGTGCGGATCAGGCCGGCGGCCTCGGGCTGACGCGCGAGGGCCTGGGTGCCGTTACCGAAGATGATGCCGACGCCGACGCCGGGGCCGATCGCGGCGAGGCCGTAGCCGATGGAGGCGACGTTGCCGACGACGTTCTCCTTGGCACCGGCAGCGAGGTTGACAAGCTCGAGAGCAGCGGACATGCCGTTACTTCCTTCTCTTTCACGGACCGGTGGGGGTTGGCCACCGGACGTCTGTTGGTTCTGGGGGGCGGGACCGACGAGGTGGCCGTCGGCGCCCGGATCGTGCTGGCTCAGTGGCCCTTGGCGAGTGCGCCCTGGACGTAGCTGGAGGCCAGGAGCACGAAGACGTATGCCTGGACGGCCTGGATGAAGAGCTCGAAGACCGTCATCACGAGGACCATGACGAAGGACACGGTGCCGTAGGCGATGCCGATGCCGTTCATCAGGTACCAGGAGGCCAGCGTGAACATCACGATCAGCAGGTGACCGGCGAACATGTTCGCGAACAGTCGCACCGCGTGGGTGAAGGGCCGGATGACCAGGTTCGAGAAGAACTCGATGACCACGACGAGCGGCAGGACCCAGCCGAGCGACTTGTCGTAACCGGTGATGTTCTTCCAGCCGCCGGTCCAGCCGTGCTTCTTGAAGGTCAGCGAGACCCAGAGCACGTACACGATCAGCGCGAGACCGGCCGGGAAGGCGATCAGCGACGGGACCGGGAACTGGGCCAGCGGGATGATGGACCAGACGTTCATGATCCATACGAAGAAGAACAGCGACACCATCAGCGGGACGTACTTCTCGCCGTCCTTCTTGCCGATGATCTCGTAGACGATGCCGCGGCGGACGAAGTCGTACCCGGCCTCACCGATCATCTGGACCTTGCCGGGCACCAGCTTCGGCTTGTTGAAGGCCGCCCAGAAGAAGGCGACGATCACCAGCGTGCTGAGCAGCGCGAGCAGCATGGGCTTCGTGAACTCGAAGCCCGCCACCTCGAACATCGGCTTGTACAGGAAGGTGTGGAGGCCCGGAGCCGGGAACCCGCATCCGGTGAAAATGTGGCAGCTCGCATCAAAGGCAAGCGTTGTGTCAGCACTCACCGCGGGCTCCTTCAGCGTGGCGCATAGGTACGGCAACCTCGTTGTGTCGGCGCGGCAGGAAGCCGCGGGTCGGCACTGGACTGGTGGTCTTTGTCTTACGACTGGGCTGGAAATGCTGGGCGGGGCGGTTCGGCAACGAGCCTCGCGCTGGGACAGGCGTCAGCTCGGATGCCCGCGCCCGCAGTGCCGCAGTTGGCACCGGACGATAGCAGCATCTCGAACGGCCATTTATCCCGGCCCTACCCTTCACGTCGCGGACCCGGTCTTCTGGGGCTTCTCGGCCTCGGACGAATCGGGGTCGACGTAAAAGATCTTGGCCTTCATGTAGGCGCGCGCCTGGGCGGCGACCCACACGAGGGTGACGGCGAGCAGCGTGAAACCGAACGCCTTGAAGTCGAACAGCTCTGTTCCCTTGAACACTGCCAGGAAGACGAACAGCAGCAGCAGTTGCAGGACGTAGAGCAGGAGCCCCATGGCCTGAAAGAGCTGCGGCAGCCGCTTCGCGGTGCGCTGGAGTGCCACCAGCCCACCCCCCATGAAAACGAGCGAGACCGCCGCGCCGACGAGTGCCCCGAGCGCACCTTCGCCGCCCCCGACCAACGCGCTGACCAGCACGGCGACAGCGCCGACGGCAGCGGAAGGTACGGCGGTTCGAAGGAGTGTCCGGACGTCGTTGGACGGCATGGCGGCAGCTCCGCTTTGCTTGGTGGGGGCAGTGGGTGTCGTCATGGACGAGCGTAAGCCCGGATCGAGAAGGGTCCTCGGGCCGATGGGCCCTCGCACCGGGGCCCTTCGGCTCTGTCGCCGGGTCTCGTGAACCGTATCACAAACTATTTGATGCAGTCTTTACCCGGAAAGTGTGGTTGCTGTCACACATGAGAGTGACCCCGCCCGTGTGTGCAGTGCACGCCATCGCTTTGTCTGGTAATGGGCTCCACTGAGGCAATCGTCAACGTGGAGACATCAGTTGAAACGCGAACGGGTGCCCACCGCAGTCGACCCGTTGACGCCCGCCGCGACCGGCGCCCGGTCCCCTTCGTCGCTTCCGTCGCTCTCTTCCTCCGTCGCCCCAGCAGCCTCCTGGGCCCCCGTGGACGCCTCTGCGGAGGACGCCACCGCCTGCCTGCCGCTACGCCGGTAGCGGGGCGGCACGAAGGCTTCCATCCACCGCGGAGCACGCGGGGTGAAGCGCGGCAGGAGCAGCAGGACGAGACCCAGCGCGCTCAGCCCGACGACCACCAGCACGATCCACATGCTGGCCGAGTTCACCGAGTACGCGACCATGCCGAACGCGATCAGCGCCGACCAGAAGTACATGATCAGCACCGCCCGGCTGTGCGAGTGGCCGATCTCCAGCAGACGGTGGTGCAGGTGCCCGCGGTCCGCCGCGAACGGCGACTTCCCCTGCCAGGTCCTGCGCATGATCGCCAGCATCAGGTCGGCGAACGGGATCGCGATGATCGTCAGCGGCAGCAGCAGCGGGATGAACACGGGCAGCATGGCGTGCGTCGCCGCCCGCTCGCCGCCGACGAAGAGGTTCAGCACGTCCGAGTCGACCTGCCCGGTGATGGAGATCGCCCCGGCCGCGAGCACCAGCCCGATCAGCATCGACCCGGAGTCGCCCATGAAGATCCGGGCCGGATGCATGTTGTGCGGCAGGAAGCCCACACACATGCCGATCAGGATCGCCGCGAACAGCGTCGCGGGGGCCGCCTCCTCGATCCCGTACCGGAACCACATCCGGTACGCGTACAGGAAGAACGCGGTGGCCGCGATGCACACCATGCCGGCGGCGAGGCCGTCGAGCCCGTCCACGAAGTTCACCGCGTTGATGGTGATGACGACGAGCGCGACCGTCAGCAGATTGCCCTGCCAGGGGGTGAGCGAGACCGGACCGACCCCGGGAACCGGCAGGTACAGCACGGTGAGCCCCTGCATCACCATCACACCGGCGGCGATGAACTGTCCGCCCAGCTTGATCAGGGCGTCGATCTCGAACTTGT
Organism: Streptomyces sp. NBC_00237; assembly: GCF_026342435.1. Lineage (NCBI taxonomy): Bacteria > Bacillati > Actinomycetota > Actinomycetes > Kitasatosporales > Streptomycetaceae > Streptomyces > Streptomyces sp. NBC_00237. The sequence goes on from NZ_JAPEMT010000002.1 coordinate 1,942,724, forward strand.
CGTCGAGCACGCCGATCAGCCAGATCACGGCGGCGCCCGACAGCAGCGCCCGTGGCTCGTTCGACAGGTCGAAGACACCGTTGAGGCTCTCCAGGTGGTCCGCCACCAGCAGCCCCGCACACAGACCGCCGAACATGGCGATCCCGCCGAGCCGCGGTGTCGGCTCCCGGTGGACGTCGCGGGCGCGGATCTCCGGCATCGCTCCGGAGGCGATGGCGAACTTCCGCACCGGCCCCGTCAGCAGATAGGTCACCGCGGCCGTGACGCAGAGCGTCAACAGGTATTCACGCACGGGCTGCCCCACAGTTATCGCTGGCCATCTCAGCCCCACACCCTAGCTTCGCGGCTGCGGGGTTGAGGACACTCGGGTGCGGCGGACGGTTCCACACCGCCCGTTCGCCCCCGGTAAGCCCCGGTAAGGACGAACTCTTTCACCCTCGATACGGGGGAAAGCGCCTCGCCAGCGCGCGTACCTCCGTGGCCGCATTCCGCTCCCCCCTCAGCGCCAGCGCGAACAGTGCCACCACGCGGGCCATCTCCGCCTCGCCCATGCCCTGCGTGGTCACGGCGGCCGTGCCCAGCCGCAGCCCCCGCCGCTCCGGATCCCCGTACGGCAACGCACACGTGTCGAGCACGACACCCGCCGCCGCCAGCAGCCCCTTGGCCTCGCGCCCGTCCATCCCCAGCGGAGCCGGGTCGACGGTGATGAGATGCGTGTCGGTCCCCCCTGTCGTCAGCGCGAACCCCTCCGCCGCCAGCCCTTCCGCCAGCACGCGCGCGTTGGAAACCACCTGATGGGCGTACGCGGTGAACGCCGGCCCTGCCGCCTCCCCGAAGGCCACCGCCTTCGCCGCGATGGTGTGCATCTGCGCGCCCCCCTGGGTGAACGGGAACACCGCCCGGTCGACGCGCTCCGCCAGTTCCTCCCCGCACAGCAGCATCCCGCCGCGCGGCCCCCTGAGTACCTTGTGCGTCGTCGCGCAGACGACGTCCGCGTACGGAACGGGATTGGGCGCCGCTCCCCCGGCCACCAGCCCGATGGGATGCGCGGCGTCGGCCACCAGATACGCCCCGACGTCGTCGGCGATGCCCCGGAAGGCCGCGTAGTCCGGATGCCGGGGGTACGAGATGGACCCCACCACGATCGCGCGCGGCCGGTGCTTGCGCGCCAGCGCCCACACCTGCTCGTAGTCGATGAGCCCGGTCCCGGCGTCGACCCCGTACCCGACGACGTCGAACCACCGCCCGGAGAAGTTGCTCGGCGACCCGTGGGTGAGGTGCCCGCCGGACGGCAGCCCCATGGCCAGCAGCGTGTCCCCCGGCTTGAGCAGCGCGGCGTACGCGGCGAGCACCGCGGCCGACCCCGAATGCGGCTGCACATTGGCGTGCGCGGCCCCGAAGAGCCCCTTCGCCCGGTCGACGGCGATCCGCTCCGCCGCGTCGACGACCTCGCACCCGCCGTGGTGGCGGGCCCCCGGGTATCCCTCGGCGTACTTGTTGGCCAGCACCGAGCCGAGCGCGGCCAGTACGGCGGGCGAGGTGAAGTTCTCGGCGGCGACGAGCTGGAGCCCCTGGGCCTCGCGCTGTGCCTCGGCCCTCACGATGTCGGCGATCTCCGGATCGAGCCGTGCGAGGGCGTCGAAGTCGGCGCCCGGGTGCTCGGGGGCGGGGGGACGCTCATCGACGACGGACATCTCTGACTCCGGGCCTGCGGTGAGGGAACCTGAGTGACGTGTCCCCCAATGTAGGCCCACCACACCCTTGCCGCGCGGCGTTCGGGAGCGCGGCCCAAGGCCCGCCGGACGCTCAGTCCTTGCCCGGCACTCCGGTCAGCGCCGTCACCACCGGATCCAGCGCCACACTGATCTCCTCGCCGATCGACCGGAAGAACGTGATCGGCGCCCCGTACGGGTCGTACACCTCGTCCGCCTCCTCCGTGGGAGCCAGCAGCCACCCGCGCAGGGCCGCCGCCGCCCGCACCAGCGCCCGCGCCCGCTCGACCACCCCGCACTCGACCGGATCGGGCAGGGTCAGCGGGTCTATGGCCCGTACGAGCCGGTTGAACTCCTTCAGCGTGAAGGTCCGCAGCCCCGCCGAGTGCCCCATCGAGATGACCTGCGCCCGGTGGTCCCGCGTGGCGGTCAGCACCAGATCGGCCCGGATGACGTGCTCGTCCAGCAGCTCACGCCCCACGAAACCCGAGGCGTCCGCCCCGAAGTCCGCGAGGACGGCCGCGGCGTTGGCCTCCATGGGCGCACCCTCGTGCCCCCACGTACCGGCGCTCTCGACGACGAGGCCACCGCAGAGCGGATCCCCGAGCCGCTCCCCCAGGGCATGCCGGGTCAGCCGCTCGGTGATCGGCGAGCGGCACACGTTGCCGGTGCTGACGTGGAGGATACGGAAGGTGGTCCCCGATATGCCTTCTGCTGTGCCACGCCCGTCAAGGGCGGTCAACTCGCCACCTCAAGATCGGGCACGACCTTGCGGAGCTCCTCCGCACTGAGCACTCCCGCACGCAGCAGCACCGGCACCGGGCCGGTCACGTCGACGATCGAGGACGGCAGGTTGCCGGGGGTGGGGCCGCCGTCCAGGTACACCGAAACGGAGTCGCCCAGCATGTCGAGGGCGGCGTCGCAGGTCTCGGGCGACGGGTGCCCGGTGAGGTTTCCCGAGGAGACGGCCATCGGGCCGACCTCGGTGAGCAGCTCGATGGCGATCGGGTGCAGCGGCATCCGGATGGCGACGGTGCCCCGGGTGTCGCCCAGGTCCCACTGCAACGACGGCTGGTGCCTGGCGACGAGCGTCAGCCCGCCGGGCCAGAAGGCGTCGACGAGCTCCCACGCCTGCTCGGAGAAGTCCGTGACCAGGCCGTGCAGCGTGTTCGGGGAGCCGATCAGCACGGGGCTCGGCATGTTGCGCCCGCGTCCCTTGGCCTCCAGCAGGTCGCCGACGGCCTCGCTGCTGAAGGCGTCCGCACCGATCCCGTAGACGGTGTCGGTGGGCAGGACGACCAGCTCGCCCCGGCGGACGGCCGAGGCGGCTTCGCGCAGACCGGTCTTGCGGTCGGTCGCGTCGTTGCAGTCGTATCGCCGTGCCATTTAACGGACCCCCTCGGGCAGGAACTTCTTGTTGTACGACATCGAACTGGTCACGGCATCGCCTTGCGGGCGGTGGCGAAGCGCGGCCGGTTGTTGAGGTCCGGGTGGTCGGCGGCGTCCGCCCAGCCCCGCTCCTCGGTGAAGATCCACGGGACCTGGCCGCCCTGGGTGTCGGCGTGCTCGATGACGACGACGCCGCCGGGGCGCAGCAGGCGGTGGGCGGTGCGCTCGATGCCCCGGATCAGGTCGAGGCCGTCCTCGCCGGAGAACAGCGCCATCTCGGGGTCGTGGTCGCGGGCCTCGGGGGCGACGTACTCCCACTCGGTGAGCGGGATGTACGGCGGATTGGAGATGACGAGGTCGACCTGGCCGTCCAGCTCGGGCAGCGCGGTGCGCGCGTCGCCGTGGTGGAGGACGACCCGCGACCCGTCAACGTTCTTCCGGGTCCACTTCAGGGCGCCCTCGTCCAGCTCCACGGCGTGCACGCGCGAGCGCGGCACCTCCTGGGCCAGGGCGAGCGCGATGGCGCCGGAGCCGGTGCACAGGTCGATGATCAGCGGCTCGACGACGTCCATGGCGCGTACGGCGTCTATCGCCCAGCTGACGACCGACTCGGTCTCCGGCCTCGGCACGAACACGCCTGGTCCGACCTGGAGCTCCAGGTAGCGGAAGAAGGCGCGTCCGGTGATGTGCTGGAGCGGTTCGCGGGCCTCGCGGCGGGCGATGGCCTCCCAGTAGCGGGCGTCGAAGTCGCTGTCGGGGACCCGGTGCAGCTCTCCCCGCTTGACGCCGTGGACGAACGAGGCGAGCTCCTCCGCGTCGAAGCGCGGTGAGGGCACGCCGGCGTCGGCCAGCCGCTGGGTGGCCTGCGCCACCTCGGCGAGCAGCAGATTCATCCGGTTCCTCCGGCTTGCAGGGACAGCTGGGTGTCAGGCTCTTTCGTCCGTACGGGTCGCGTACGGACGCGTGCTTACTGCGCGGCGGCGAGCTTCGCCGCGGAGTCGGCGTCGACGAGGGCCTGGATGACGGCGGTGAGGTCGCCGTCGAGGACCTGGTCCAAGTTGTACGCCTTGAAGTTGACGCGGTGGTCGGAGATCCGGTTTTCCGGGAAGTTGTACGTCCGGATCTTCTCGGAGCGGTCGACCGTACGCACCTGGCTGCGACGCACGTCCGAGGCTTCGCGCTCGGCGGCCTCCTGGGCGGCGGCCAGCAGGCGGGAGCGCAGGATGCGCATGGCCTGCTCCTTGTTCTGGAGCTGGCTCTTCTCGTTCTGGCAGGAGGCGACGACACCGGTCGGCAGGTGCGTGATGCGCACGGCGGAGTCGGTGGTGTTGACGGACTGGCCGCCGGGGCCGGACGAGCGGTAGACGTCGATGCGCAGGTCGTTCATGTTGACCTCGACCTCGACCTCCTCGGCCTCGGGCGTGACGAGCACGCCGGCGGCGGAGGTGTGGATGCGGCCCTGCGACTCGGTGGAGGGCACGCGCTGCACGCGGTGCACGCCGCCCTCGTACTTGAGGCGGGCCCACACGCCCTGGCCGGGCTCGGTGGCGCCGTTGCCGCCCTTGGTCTTGACGGCGACCTGGACGTCCTTGTAGCCGCCCAGCTCGGACTCGGTGGCGTCGATGATCTCGGTCTTCCAGCCGACGCGCTCCGCGTACCTGAGGTACATGCGCAGCAGGTCACCGGCGAACAGGGCGGACTCGTCGCCGCCCGCGCCCGCCTTGACCTCAAGGATGACGTCCTTGTCGTCGTTGGGGTCCCGGGGGACGAGGAGGAGCCGCAGCTTCTCGGTGATCTCCTCGCGCTGCTTCTCCAGGTCCTTGACCTCGGCGGCGAAGTCGGGGTCGTCCGCCATGAACTCGCGGGCGGTCTCGATGTCCTCGCCGGTCTGCTTCCATGCCTTGTAGGTGCCGATGATCGGGGTGAGTTCGGCATAGCGCTTGTTGAGCTTGCGCGCGTTCGCCTGGTCCGAGTGGACCGACGGGTCGGCCAGCTTCTTCTCAAGATCGACGTGCTCGCCGATCAGGTCCTCGACCGCCTCGAACATCTTCGGGCTCCTGGGTTCGCTAATTCGCTAAGTAGTGAAGATTGAGCGCCTGCGTCACGACAAAGCGCCGGTCCTCCTCCGCTCCGGTGGGGAGCGGTCGAGGACCGGCGCGATGACTCGCTACTTCGCGGCGGAGCCGGCCTTGCCGAAGCGGGCCTCGAAGCGGGCCACGCGGCCACCGGTGTCGAGGATCTTCTGCTTGCCCGTGTAGAACGGGTGGCACTCGGAGCAGACCTCGGCACGGATGGTGCCTTCGGTCAGGGTGCTACGGGTGGTGAACGACGCGCCACAGGTGCAGCTGACCTGGGTCTCGACGTACTCGGGGTGAACATCGCGCTTCAAGGTGACTCCTAGAGTTTCGGGAGGGCACCGGGTCGCATCCGCGGATTTGCGGGTACGTGAACCGGGGCCGACGGACCAGTCTGCCAGGGCTGGCCCCCGCTTCAAAATTCGAAGGCAATGGTCTCAACGGGGAGGGCCCCCGATGTATTCCACGCCACGGGGGGACGGCTGTTTCCGGCCGCCGCCCCCGGCGACGCCCCGATCGGCGCCGACGGTCCTCAGCCGCCGCTGACGATCTTCCCGGCGTCGCCCTTGTCGCCCGCCGAGCCCTCGGTGACGGACGCGGGGATGGGCAGGTCGGCCCTGAGCGCCCGCCAGAGCTCCTGGGACTGCTTGTCCAGGGGGACCACGCGGTTGGGGTCCCGGGGGTCGTACTGGACGGGCAGGGTGACCATCTTCATGTCCTCGGCGCCGATGCCCTTGAGGCCGTTGGCGAAGGAGACGAGGCTGGACACGGAGGCCAGGTCGTTGTCGGTCGTCACGGCCTTGGTGGCCGCGTCCCCGAGGTCGTACAGCTTCTTGGGGTTGGTGAACACCCCGATGTCCTTGACCTGCGTGATCAGGGCCTTCATGAACGCCTGCTGAAGCTGGATGCGGCCGAGGTCGCTGCCGTCGCCGACGCTCTTCCGGGTGCGTACGAGTCCGAGGGACTGCTCGCCGTTGAGCTGGTGGGTGCCGGGCGGGAGGTCGAGGTGGCTCTTGGAGTCCTTGATCGCCTTGGTGGTGGTGACCGGGACGCCGCCGAGCTCGTCGATGAGCTTCTTGAAGCCGGTGAAGTCGACCTCGACGTAGTGGTCCATGCGGATGCCGGACATCGTCTCGACGGTCTTCACCGCGCAGGCGGGGCCGCCGACCTCGTACGCCGTGTTGAACATCTGGCGGTCGGCCGCCGGGACCTTCGTCCTGCCGTCCTTGTCGGAGACGCACTCCGGGCGGGAGACGAGGGTGTCGCGCGGGATCGAGACGATGCTGGCCTTCTTGTGGCCCTCGTACACGTGCAGGATCATCGCCGTGTCGGAGCGGGCGCCGCCCTCGTCGGTCCCGTACTTGGCGTTGTCGCCGTGGCGGGAGTCGGAGCCGAGGACGAGGATGTCCTGCGATCCGTTGTCGACCTCGTCGGGACGGTCGGTGCCGAGGGCGCCGTTGATGTCGACGCCCTTGAGGTTGCCGTTGAGCTTGAAGTAGACGGCGCCGAGGCCGCCGCCGCCGACCAGCACCACTCCTGCGGCCACCCATGCCAGGGTGGCGCCCTTCCGGCGCTTGCGCTCTGCCCGGCGCTTGCCGGTGGCCCGTATTCGGCCGCTCCTGCCCTGGTCGCTCATCTGCTCCTCAGTCCCTCGTGGATAACCCGCGTTCCCCCTGCCGTGGTGGATCAGGCACGGTTTGTCGACACTTGTCAGACGTTGAATTACCCAGAAGGGTTGCACAGCGGTGCCGCGTGCCTGGCGCGGAAGAGGCTTGGCCCGCATGCTGCCGGACTCCTCTAAGAGGGCTTCTTATCTGCGCTGAGCTGCGCCTTCTCCGGTGCGGGTGCGGGGATATTTCATGATCACGCCGTGTGACGGGTGTGGCGCAAGTCTCGAACGGGTCACGGCTCGCGTAGCTCGGGTTCGCCTGCGGCGGGTGTCCTCCAACGCCGGACGGGCTGGTTCTACGGGAAACGCCACGAGCCCGGGTGCGGGTCACTGGGAGAGTGACCCGCACCCGGGCTCGTACGAGACCAGCTGCGCCCGAGGGCGACTAGTCGTTGGAGTTGCCGTTGCCCGACGGAGTCGTCTTGGCGATCTGCATCAGGAACTCCGCGTTCGACTTCGTCTGCTTCATCTTGTCGAGCAGCAGCTCGATCGCCTGCTGCGAGTCGAGCGCGTGCAGCACCCGCCGCAGCTTCCAGACGATCGCCAGCTCCTCCGCGTTGAGGAGGATCTCTTCCTTACGCGTACCGGACGGGTCGACGTCCACCGCGGGGAAGATCCGCTTGTCGGCGAGCTTCCGGTCGAGCTTGAGCTCCATGTTGCCGGTGCCCTTGAACTCCTCGAAGATCACCTCGTCCATGCGGGACCCGGTGTCGACCAGCGCGGTGGCGAGGATGGTCAGCGAGCCGCCGTCCTCGATGTTGCGCGCCGCACCGAAGAAGCGCTTCGGCGGGTAGAGCGCGGTCGAGTCGACACCACCGGAGAGGATGCGCCCGGAGGCCGGGGCCGCCAGGTTGTACGCACGGCCCAGGCGGGTGATGGAGTCCAGCAGAACGACGACGTCGTGGCCCAGCTCCACCAGACGCTTGGCGCGCTCGATGGCGAGCTCGGCGACCGTGGTGTGGTCCTCGGCGGGGCGGTCGAAGGTCGAGGAGATGACCTCGCCCTTCACCGACCGCTGCATGTCGGTGACCTCTTCCGGACGCTCGTCGACCAGGACGACCATCAGGTGGCACTCGGGGTTGTTGACCGTGATCGCGTTGGCGATGGCCTGCATGATCATGGTCTTGCCGGTCTTCGGCGGGGCCACGATCAGACCGCGCTGGCCCTTGCCGATCGGCGCGACGAGGTCGATGATCCGGGTCGTCAGGACGCCCGGGTCGGTCTCCAGGCGCAGCCGGTCCTGCGGGTAGAGCGGGGTGAGCTTCTGGAACTCGGGGCGGCCTCGGCCGCTCTCCGGCGCCATGCCGTTGACGGAGTCCAGGCGCACCAGCGCGTTGAACTTCTCGCGGCGCTCGCCGTCCTTGGGCTGGCGGACCGCACCCGTGGTGTGGTCGCCCTTGCGCAGGCCGTTCTTGCGGACCTGGGCGAGGGAGACGTACACGTCGTTCGGGCCCGGCAGGTAGCCGGACGTACGGATGAACGCGTAGTTGTCGAGGATGTCCAGGATGCCCGCGACGGGAATCAGAACGTCGTCGTCGTTGACCTGCGGCGGGGCGTCGCTGCCGAACTCGTCGCGGCCACGACGGCCACGGCGGTCGCGGTAGCGGCCACGACGGCCGCGACGGCCGCCCTCGAAGTCGTCGTCGTCCTGCGGACCATTGTCACGGTCACGGTCGCGGTCACGGTCGCGGCCCTGGTTGCCCTGGTTCCCGCCGCTGACCTGGCCGCCCTGGCTTCCGCCACCGGCTTGGCCCTGGCCCTGACCCTGGCCCTGGCGCTGCTGGCGGCCCTGGCCCTGGTCGTCGCCGCCCTTGTTCCCTCGGTCGCGGTCACGGTCGCGGTCACGACGGCTCTGGCGGTCCTGGCGGTCGCCGCGACCCTGACGGTCGCCTCGGTTGCCTCGGTCACGGCGGCCCTCGGCGTTGTCGACCGCCTGGTCGGCCTTGGCGTCGGTCTTGACGTCCGTCTGCGCCTCGGCCTTGACCTCGGTCTTGACGTCACCCTTGGGCTCGGACTTCTGGCGGTCCGTCACCTCACTGGCGGAGGTGGCCTGTTCGGGGCTTCCGGCCGCTGCGGTGGCGCGGCGGCGGCGGCGCTCGCCGACCGGCTGGTCGTCACTCGCGGGCTGGCCCGGAATGTCGATCTGCTGCTGCGCGACGGCCTTCTCGGCCTTCGCCGGAGCCTCGGCTTCCGGAGCGGCCTCGACGGCGCGGGACTTGGCGGTGGCGCGGCGCTTCGGCTTGGTCTCGGCCTCGGCCGGGGCGCTCTTGGCCGGGGCGGTGCCGCCGCCTGCCTGCGTCTCCTTGATGACCTCGATCAGCTGGCCCTTGCGCATGCGCGCGGTGCCCTTGATCCCGAGGCCGGACGCGACCTGCTGCAGCTCGGCCAGGACCATGCCGTCCAGGCCGGTGCCGGAGCGGCGGCGCCTTGGGGCACTGCCGGTGGCAGCACCTGCGTCGGACGCGTTGTCGACATTCTTGTCGGCAGTCACGCCCATCAGATCGGTGGTGTCGCTCACGAAGGGTCCTTCCCTGGAGCGGACGTCGGCCTGTCTGGCTCGGCGACCGGTTGTGCTGTGCCGGCGGTTCCCTAGGAAGAACCGTGCCGGGGCGGTGGTCCGCCGGATGTGGCGGAGAGATAAACGTGCGTGGGGTTCCGACCCGAAGTCCCCAGTTGCCCCCTCTGGGAAGAACGCGGGGTGTCGTGCCGGTTCCGGAGCGTGCTCAAAACTGCTCAGGCAGGCTGCTCAGGCAGTTTGGGGAGGCTCCCGGAAGAAGATGGTCCCGAAGGGGACACCATGCACCGCGCCGCAAGGGCGTCGGATGCAGACTTGAGATTAACACTACCGGCTCCAACAAACATTCCCCCTCTCTTCCACCGGCAATCGCTCGCGGCCCTATCCGGACACGTCCTGCGGTGCGAGCGGAAGCACGCACGCCCCTACGGCGTCGAGGTTGAGCCGCGCCTCGGCCCATCCGTCGCCCGCCATCCGTACGACCTTGTCGGCCGTACCGTCCTCGGCCAGTGCGAGGACCGTGGGGCCCGCACCGGAGATGACGGCGGGAACGCCGTCCGCGCGCAGCCGGGCCACCAGCGCGAGGCTCTCGGGCATCGCGGGGGTCCGGTAGTCCTGGTGGAGACGGTCCTCGGTGGCGGGCAGCAGCAGCTCGGGGCGCCTGGTCAGGGCCTCGACGAGCAGGGCGGCGCGGCCCGCGTTCACGCTTGCGTCCACATGGGGGACCGTACGGGGGAGAAGACCGCGGGCGGCCTCGGTGAGGACCGGCGTGGAGGGCACGAAGACCACCGGAACGATGGAATCCGCGGGGTCCATCCGGATCGCGCGCGCCGCTCCCGAGTCCATCCAGGCGAGGGTGAAGCCGCCGAGGAGGCAGGCGGCGACGTTGTCGGGGTGGCCCTCGATCTCGGTGGCGAGCTCCAGGAGGGCCTCGTCGTCCAGCTTGGCGTCGCCGCCTATGGTCACCGCGCGGGCGGCCATGATGCCCGCGCAGATCGCGGCGGAGGAGGAACCGAGGCCACGGCCGTGCGGGATGCGGTTGGCGCAGACGATCTCCAGGCCGCGCGGCTGGCCGCCGAGCACGTCGAAGGCGGTGCGCATGGCCCGTACGAGAAGGTGCCGTTCGTCGCGGGGCAGCGTCTCGGCGCCCTCGCCCGCGATGTCGATGTGCAGGCCGGAGTCGGCGACGCGTACGACCACGTCGTCGTACAAGCCGACCGCCAGGCCGAAGGCGTCGAAGCCCGGCCCCAGGTTGGCACTGGTGGCGGGGACGCGCACGCGCACGGCGGCGGCTCGGAAAGCGGGACCGGCCATCGCTCGACGATCTCCTTGTGTGGCTGGGGTGTTGGCGAGGTGGTGAGGACTTCGCTTCGAGGGCTTTCGGAACTCCGGGAACCGTGGTCCCGGGCCTGTACGGCAACGACGCCGCGCATATGCGGCGTGGCGGGTTCGGTACAGCCTATCGAAGGAAGGTTCCCTGGCGACATAGGGCGCACGTGTCGCTTGGGCGTGGGCCGCTTGGGCGCGGGCCGCAGGGGTTGGGCGGTCGCCCGGTTGGGGTGCGGGGTTCCGTGCGGGTCCGATGCGGCTGGTCGCGCCCACGCCGCGGAGCCGCACATCGATACAGCCCCGCGCCCCTTGGTGCATGGCCCGCGCCCGGTGAAAGGTGCGGTCCGCGCCCTGGCGGAAGACGTGGCCCGCGCCCCGGTGAGGAGGGCGGGCCGCGCCTCGGAGTGCTTACGCCAGGCCGAGCTTTTCGGCGGCGGTGGCGGCGTCGACCGGGACCGTGACCGGCTGGGGGGCGCCCGCGACGGCCCAGTCGGGGTCCTTGAGCCCGTTGCCCGTGACGGTGCAGACGATGCGCTGGCCCTTGTCGACCTTGCCCTCTTCGGCGGCCTTCAGGAGACCGGCGACCGACGCGGCCGACGCGGGCTCCACGAAGACGCCCTCCTGGGAGGCCAACAGGCGGTAGGCCGACAGGATTTGACGGTCCGTCACCTCGTCGATGTGGCCGCCCGACTCATCCCGCGCGGCGAGCGCGAAGTCCCAGGAGGCCGGGTTGCCGATGCGGATCGCGGTGGCGACCGTCGAGGGGTCCTTGACGATCTCGCCGCGCACGATCGGCGCGGAGCCGGATGCCTGGTAGCCCCACATCCGGGGGGTGTGCGTGGCGAGCTTGTCGGCCGCGTACTCCCGGTAGCCCTTCCAGTACGCGGTGATGTTGCCCGCGTTGCCGACCGGGAGGACGTGGATGTCCGGGGCGTCGCCGAGCGCGTCGACGATCTCGAAGGCGGCCGTCTTCTGGCCCTCGATGCGTACCGGGTTGACCGAGTTGACCAGCGCCACCGGGTAGTTGTCGGAGAGCGAGCGGGCCAGGGTCAGGCAGTCGTCGAAGTTTCCGTCGACCTGGAGGATCTTCGCGCCGTGGACCAGTGCCTGGCCCATCTTGCCAAGCGCGATCTTGCCCTGCGGGACCAGTACGGCGCAGACCATGCCCGCGCGCACCGCGTAGGCGGCGGCCGAGGCGGAGGTGTTGCCGGTGGAGGCGCAGATGACGGCCTTCGCGCCCTCCTCCTTGGCCCGCGTGATCGCCATGGTCATGCCTCGGTCCTTGAAGGACCCGGTCGGGTTGGCGCCCTCGACCTTGAGGTACACCTCGCAGCCCGTGCGCTCGGAAAGGACCTGCGCGCGGACGAGCGGCGTGCCGCCCTCGCCGAGCGAGACGACCGGCGTCGTGGCCGTCACCGGGAGCCGGTCCCGGTACTCCTCGATGATGCCGCGCCACTGGTGGGTGCCCTGGATGGTCATGGGTCCTTACTCCCCTTCAACACGCATGATGCTGGCGACACCTCTGACGGTGTCGAGCTTGCGCAGTGCCTCGACGGTCCCGGAAAGGGCGGCGTCGGGCGCGCGGTGGGTGACGACGACGAGGGACGCCTCGCCGTCCTTCCCCGACTGGCGGACGGTGTCGATCGACACGTCGTGTTCGGCGAAGACCGTCGCGACCTGGGCGAGCACGCCCGGCTTGTCGGCCACGTCGAGGCTGATGTGGTAGCGGGTGACGACGTCGCCCATGGGGCTGACGGGCAGCCGCGTGTAGGCGGACTCGCCGGGTCCCGTGGTCTCGCTCAGCTTGTTGCGGCAGACCGCCACGAGGTCGCCGAGTACGGCGGACGCGGTGGGCGCGCCGCCCGCTCCGGGTCCGTAGAACATGAGCTGACCGGCCGCCTCCGCTTCCACGAAGACCGCGTTGTACGCCTCGCGGACGGAGGCCAGCGGGTGGGTCAGCGGGATCATCGCGGGGTGCACGCGAGCGGTGACGGACCGGCCGTCGGCGGCGCGCTCGCAGATGGCGAGGAGCTTGACGGTGCAGCCCATCCGCTTTGCGGATGCGATGTCCGCGGCGGTTACCTCGGTGAGGCCCTCGCGGTGCACGTCGCCGATCTTGACCCGGGTGTGGAAGGCGATCCCGGCGAGGATGGCGGCCTTGGCGGCGGCGTCGAAGCCCTCGACGTCGGCGGTCGGGTCGGCCTCGGCGTACCCGAGGGCGGTGGCCTCGTCGAGCGCCTCGGAGTAACCGGCTCCGGACGAGTCCATCTTGTCGAGGATGAAGTTCGTGGTGCCGTTGACGATGCCCAGGACCCGGTTGACCTTGTCGCCCGCGAGGGACTCACGCAGCGGCCGTACGAGCGGAATGGCGCCCGCGACGGCCGCCTCGTAGTACAGATCCCGGCCGTGCTCCTCGGCGGCGGCGTGCAGGGCCGCGCCGTCCTCGGCGAGGAGCGCCTTGTTCGCGGAGACGACGGAAGCACCGTGCTCGAAGGCGGTGGTGATGAGGGTGCGGGCGGGCTCGATGCCGCCGATGACCTCGATCACGACGTCAATGTCACCCCGTTTGACCAGGGCTTTCGCGTCGGTGGTGATGAGTGCGGGGTCGATGCCCGCACGCACCTTGGAGGGCTGGCGGACGGCGACTCCGACGAGCTCGACGGGCGCGCCGATGCGCGCCGTGAGGTCGTCGGCGTGCGTCGTCATGATGCGTGCGACTTCCGAGCCGACCACACCACAGCCCAGCAGCGCCACCTTCAGCGGACGCGTACGCATCATCCGACCTCATTCCTCATACTTCTTACGGTGTTGACCAGTCTCACCCACCGGACGGGAGTTTCTATCCCCCGTCCAGTGACTGAGACGAGGATTCCATTACCCGACATCGAGCCGCAGGAGATCTTCCTCGGTCTCGCGCCGTACGATCACCCGCGCCGCGCCGTCCTTGACGGCGACGACGGGCGGGCGGAGCGCGTGGTTGTAGTTGCTCGCCATGGAACGGCAGTAAGCGCCGGTCGCGGGCACCGCGAGCAGGTCACCGGGGGCGGTGTCGGCGGGCAGGAACGCGTCCCGCACGACGATGTCGCCGCTCTCGCAGTGCTTGCCGACCACACGCACCAGCATCGGCTCCGCGTCCGAGCGGCGCGAGACGAGGGCCACGCTGTACTCGGCGTCGTACAGGGCGGTGCGGATGTTGTCCGACATGCCGCCGTCGACGCTCACGTACGTCCGCAGCCCCTCCAGGGGCTTGACGGTCCCGACCTCGTACAGCGTGAAGGCGGTCGGGCCGACGATGGCGCGGCCCGGCTCGACGGAGATCCGGGGGGTCCTCAGCCTTGCCGCTTCGCATTCGCGAGTGACGATCTCGGTCAGCGCCTTGGCGATGTCCTGGGGCTCGCGGGGGTCGTCCTCGGGGGTGTACGCGATGCCGAGGCCGCCGCCGAGGTCGATCTCGGGCAGCTCCACCCCGTGCTCGTCGCGCACCTCCGCGAGGAGCTGGACGACACGCCGTGCGGAGACCTCGAAGCCCGCCATGTCGAAGATCTGCGAGCCGATGTGGGAGTGAATCCCGATGAGCTCGAGCCCGTCGAGCTTCAGCGCCCGCCGCACGGCCTCCGCCGCCTGTCCCCCGGCCAGTGCGATGCCGAACTTCTGGTCCTCGTGGGCGGTGGCGATGAACTCGTGCGTGTGCGCCTCGACGCCGACCGTCACCCGGATCTGCACGCGCTGGCGCTTGCCCAGCTCCTGCGCGATGTGCGCGACCCGGGCGATCTCCTGGAAGGAGTCGAGCACGATCCGCCCGACGCCGATTTCGACGGCCCTGCGGATCTCGCTCTCGCTCTTGTTGTTGCCGTGGAAGGCGATGCGCTCGGCGGGCATCCCGGCGTCGAGCGCGGTGGTCAGCTCGCCCCCGGAGCACACGTCGAGATTCAGCCCCTCCTCCTTCAGCCAGCGCACGATCGCGCGCGACAGGAACGCCTTCCCGGCGTAGAAGACGTCGGCCTCGGTGCCGAAGGCGTCGGCCCAGGCGCGGCACCGGGCCCGGAAGTCGGCCTCGTCGAGGAAGTAGGCCGGAGTCCCGAACTCCTCGGCCAGCCGGGTGACTTCGATCCCCCCGACGCGTACGACACCCCGCGCATCACGCTCGACGGTCCGCGCCCAGACCTTCTCGTCGAGGGCGTTGAGGTCGTCGGCGGGGGCGGTGTAGTGGCCTTCCGGGAAAACGTCGGCGTGACGGGGCCCGGCGGGGTGGGCGGAACGGCTCATGGTTCTCTCTCACTCACAGGTGGTCGGGTGCGCTGACGCCGAGCTGGGACAGGCCGCCGGCCAGCACCGTCCCGGCGGCTTCGGCGACTGCCAGCCGGGAACGGTGGGCGGCCGAGGGTTTCTCGTCGCCGAGCGGCAGCACCCGGTGCGTGTCGTGGAAGCGGAAGAAGGCGTCGGCGACGGCGACGAGGTGCCGGGCGATGCGCTCGGGGGCGGCGCGTCGTACGGCGGCTTCGAGCTCGACGGCGTACCCGCCGAGGAGACCGATCAGCTCGGGCGCGTCGACGCCCGTGTCGGTGACGGTATCGATGGCCGTGTCGATGGCTGTGTCGTACGAGGCGTCGAACCCGAGGTCGGCGGCGTTACGGGTCAGCGCGCGGGTCCGGGAGTACGCGTAGCGCACCCGGAACAGTGGATTCCGCTCGTGCTGGGCGAGGAGCTCGGCGTCGGGGGCGGCGAGCAGCATCCCCCAGACGGCGGCGTCCCGCCCGAGCCTGGCGACGGCTGCGGCCGGGGGCTCGGGCGCGGCGAGCGCTTCCTCCCGTACCAGACCGTGCTCCAGGAGCTCTCGTACGATCAGGTCCTGGGTCTCGTCCGCCAGGGTGAAGCTGAGGAATCCGGGGCCGGTGATGTCGACGGCGGCGATCCCGGGCGTGCCGTCGATCCGCTCCTTCAGCAGCGCGGCGACCTCGCGCGGGCTCTGCCCCGCCTGCTTGGCCAGCCGGAGCGCCACATTGCTGGCCCAGTCGCCGGTGCCCCCCGGGCGGGTGCGCTCGACGGCGGCCCGTTCGGGCACCGGAGCGGACAACACGTCCTCCTCGACGGCACGGCGCACGGCGCGCAGCACGGTACGGGAGAGCTCTGCGGGGGTCACGGGGCAAGCCTAGGCGAGGAGGGGGGTCCCCCCGCCAACCGGTTTCAGCATGCGGGCGGCGGGGCAGGGCGCCGGGCGGGTCGCAGGGGGCGGGTCCTACGGGGTCGGCGGGCATCCCCTCGTACGACTCGTATGACGGACGCACTCACCCACATGGTCGCCGTCGGCTGACGGCGGATCCTCCTGACCCGCCAGCCTGCGCACGAGCCGCACCAGTTCGGCGGGCTCGAAGGGCTTCGAGAGGAAGGCGTCCACTCCAGCGGCGAGGCCGCTCTCCACTTCGTACTGCGTACAGGCGCTGACGATCGCGACCGGCAGATGGCTCGTGCGCGGGTCGGCGCGCAGGCGGGCGGCGGTGCTGAGGCCGTCGAGGCGGGGCATCACCACGTCGAGGGTGATCACGTCGGGGCAGATGCGGTGCACGATCTCCAGGCATTCGGCACCGTCGGACGCGGTCACGACCTCGAAACCCTCCAGTTCGAGATTGACCGTGATCAGCTGGCGGATGACCTTGTTGTCGTCGACGACAAGGACCCGGCCAAAGGTGCCTGGCACTCTTCGAGAGTAGGTCTGACTCCCGCACCGCGTCCGGGTTTTGCCCACTTAGGCCCCGTGCGGGGGAAGCGCTTGCTGACGGCTGACGTGCGGAGGTGCAGATATCTGTTCACGGGCACGGGGCGGGAGCTGGTAAGGTTCACCACGTCGCCGACACACGCCGGACGACACGCCCCCGTAGCTCAGGGGATAGAGCATCGGCCTCCGGAGCCGGGTGCGCAGGTTCGAATCCTGCCGGGGGCACTCAGCCACTGTTCGTTTCGAGCAGGGCGAAGTGCCGAGTACAGAGGGTCGGACTCAGTTTTCACTGGGTCCGGCCCTTTGTCGTATGTCGGGGCGTCCGGTGTCCGGGTGTCCGGGCGGGTGCCGCGCGTGAGGGCTTCGGTGGGCTCCGCCATGTGGGGGTCATTTCGGGGCATGGGGCTGGCAAAGAGGGGTGGGGTGGGGCGGAGGGGGTCCGTACGCTTCGCGCGGGTCCGCGTCACGGGCCTCAAGTGGCGTGCGGGACATGGGGGTTGCGAGCGATGAAGTCCGTGGTGCTGAACTGGGGGCCGACGCTGTTGTTCAGCGTCCTGTTGCCGTGGGTGACGTACGGGATGCTGACGGACGGCGGGGTGGAGCCGGTCGCGGCGCTGTTCCTGATTGCCTTGTGGCCGTTGGCCGAGGTGGGGATCTTCTACGGGTTGAATCGGCGGGTGGACGAGTTCGGCGTGATGATTCTGATCGTGCTGGTGCTCGGGGCTGTCAGTGCGCTTGTTTTCCAGAGCGAAAAGATGGTCTTCGTGAAGGACTCCGCGGTGACGGGGTTGTTGGGGCTGGCGTTTCTGGTGACGTTGTGGCTGGAGCGGCCGATGATGTTCTATTTCGGGCGGAAGTTCGCGACCGACGGGTCGGCTGCGGGGGTCGCCCGGTGGAATGGGCTGTGGGACGCGTTTCCCGGATTCCGGTCGAGTCAGCGGAAGTTGACCGTGGTGTGGGGGGTGGCCTTCCTGGTGGAGGCCGGGGTGCGGGTCGCGCTCACCTTTGCGCTGGACACGTCGACCATGGTCGGGGTGTCGGGGATCATGCCGTTCGTGGTGCTGGCGGGGTTGTTGACGTACACGATCCAGATGGGGAAGAAGGGGCGGGCGAGGATGGCTACTGCTCCGGCAGGTGATTCGCCCGCCGGTTCTTCGGCTGCCGGGTCCGCTGCTGACGCAGCCGGGTGACGGGCGGGTAATTGGGGGGCGTAGTGCCTCGGTCAGGCAGGGGTTCGCTTGCGGGCGGGCGCCTTCTTGGCCGGGGCTTTTTTGGTGGTGGCGACCTTGCTTGGGGTGCATGCTGCCCTAGCTCCCAAGACTATGGCACCGGAACCACATGGCGCGGGAATCAGCGTCTCCGTGCATTGCGGCTGTGAACTCGCTTGACAGCTCAACAAATTGCGGGGCGTCAGGGACGATGCCGACATGCAACAAGTGGCATGCTCTGTAGGCGATTTGAGATGGACGCAGAGGATGAGGAGTAGCTGGTATGGACCTGTTGCAGTACCCGTGGAGCAGCGAATCAGATGCGCTGGGGCACTTCTTCGCCTACCAGCGCGCTGAGGCAGCACTGCTCACACGCCACCCCGAGCTGAGTGGCCGCATAGAAATGCACTCGCCCTTGAACTCATTGCCCGCCATGCTCACCGTGCGGGTCAGTGGCGGGGGCAGAGTTCTCTTGTGGCTGACACGTTTCGCGAAGCCGCATGGCTTCTATCCGTTCTGGCTGATCATCGGGCCCGCCGACAAGGGTCATCCGCGGATGTGGGACGCCTTGACCGACGCGGACGTGCTGGCCGACGCCGTAGGAGAACGTGTCAGGGCGTACGAAGAACAGCGTGCAGAGCTCAGCCCGTGGAAATGGGATGAGCCGGACAGCAAAGTGCCGATCGTCAGGTTGGCCGATGCGCTGGAAGCCCGAGGGCACGACGTCCGCCTCGTGGTATCCGCGAACCGGATACGTACCACGGAGACCGTGAAGGGCATCGAGGCCTTTCCCTACCGGGCTCATGAGGGTGACTTCGTGGCGATCGGGATGGGCCGGAGTTCGGTTCGTATCTCCCGGAAGCCGAAGATCGGTTGGCTTGTGGATGTTCATGAGGAGGCACGGGGCATCCAGTGGCGTCCGGATGTCCACTCCCTTTTCCGCGGGGAAGCCGGAGTCGTCCCCGGTAGCGAACTCACCGACGAGATGCTCGATGAACTGCACGGTGTCATCGAGAGAGCTTTGCGGGAAGGCCCTCCGGAAGAGCGCCTGGTCGTGCCCCGTCACAAGGGGGAGATGCCTCGGGCGCGAAGTACGCAGGATCAGCGGCACACCTCACATCCGGCATCACGATCCACCGTCCGGGAACTTCGTACCCTTGGGTTCGGTGACGTGGTCGAAGTCGATGCCGGTGCGGAGTCTCCGGCGTCGCTGTCGTCCGAGTCACTGGCCATTGTCCGGTGGGAGCGCGACAAGGCTCTGGGGCTTGCGGACATCAAGATGATGTATGCCGATGCCACCGTTTCCGGAAAGCGGCTGTTGGTGCTGCTTCGGAGGAGCATGACGCGCCCCGCAAGCGACTTTGCGGACCAGGCGAATGTCTTTGCGTACTGGGCCGACGAATCAACCGGGAGCATCACTCCGTACAGCAGAGCAGCCCAGGAGGCCGCTTTCGCCGAGGTGTAGTTCCGAGTGGTGTGGGGCCGCCGGGGCACGTCGGCCCCACACCGTCCGGCTGGTGCCGTCAGACAGCCCCGGCATCCGTCAGGAACGGGCTCGGTGTGCCCCGCCAGGAGACGTAGAGGCCGTCGCGGGCCCGGGTGCAGGCGACGAAGAGCAGGCAGCGCTCGGCTGTCATGTCCGCTTCGTACTGGAGTCGGTCCACGTCGGCAGAAGTGATTGCTCCGGGGTACGGCACTGCGCCGTCGTGCGCTCCGATGACCGCTACGCAGCGGAATTCCAGGCCCTTGAAGGAGTGCATGGTGCCGACGCGTACCGCGTCCACTTCGTCCGGGGCGTTCGCCCGGAGGCGCACCGCGGGGAGGCCGGCGGCACGCAGCCGATCGGCGGCCTGGTCGCAGGTTTTGTTGAAGCGGGCGCTCACTCCGATGTCGCCGGGCGGAATCCCCCCGCCCACCCAGCGTCGAACCCGCTCGACCAGTGCATCGAGTTCGCCTTCCTCGGAGGCCGCAGCAT
Source organism: Streptomyces sp. NBC_00237 (assembly GCF_026342435.1). Lineage (NCBI taxonomy): Bacteria > Bacillati > Actinomycetota > Actinomycetes > Kitasatosporales > Streptomycetaceae > Streptomyces > Streptomyces sp. NBC_00237. The sequence continues at coordinate 1,962,309 of NZ_JAPEMT010000002.1, forward strand.
GTACCTCGGGGCCGTTGCCGTGTAGCGCCGAGCGATAACCGAGCAGGGTTTCGTTCCGGGCATCGTCTGCAAGCTGTTCGAAGGGACGGCCGACGAGGAGAGCGGTGGACCAGCTGAGGATCTCGTGCGTGCTGCGGTAGTTCTTGCGCATCTTGGTGGAGCGGCCGGCGACGTTGATGTCGAGGGCCTTCAGGGAGACCTTGGAGTCGTAGATGCGCTGGTGCGGATCTCCCGCGATGAACAGGTCGTCCGGGCGGGCCGGGGCCGCGGCACGCAGCAGACGCCACTGCGCCGGGTGGAGGTCCTGGGCTTCGTCGACGACGATGTGCCGGTAGCGGGGGCCGTCGGCCCTCAGCTTGTCGGCTGCCTCCGCGCAGGTTCCGAGGTAGGTGCGCAGTCCGTCGGCGGCCAGTCTTCCGGTGAACTGTTCGACGGTGCGCCACACCAACGCGCGCTCAGCGACGGGGAGCGCGCTGCCGCGGCCCTTGCGTTCCGCCGCTTCGTATTCCTGGAGTGTGCGGAGGTTCTGAGCGAGCACCACGTGCTTGTACTCCTGCGCCAGGAACTGCGCCGTGCCGGTGAAGCCGGTGGCGCGGGCCGCTTGTTCCCAGCGGGTCTGCTCCTCTCCGCCGTGCAGCGGTTTGCGCGCGGTGGAGAGGGTCCGGCCGGCGAAGGCGTCGACCGTCATGACGTCGACCCTCGCGCGCAGGTCCGCGTCCTCGACGAGCGAAGCGAGGCCGCTGCGCAGTGCCGCCACGAGTGCGTTGGTGTACGTGGTCAGCAGGATGCGGTCCCCGTCGCGCAGGTGGCGCAGCAAGTGCCGTACGCGGTGCAGGGCGACTACCGTCTTTCCGGTGCCAGGACCGCCCGTGACCTGGGCAGGGCCGGAGTAGGAAGCGCGGTAGGCCATCTTGTGCTGGGAGGGGTGGAGGAAGATCCGCCAGGCCGCGAACGGCTTCTCCAGGATCTCCCGGAGCTCGTCGGAGGCGGTGACGAAGGCGATACGGGTGGAAGTGGCGCGGATCGCGGCGTCGTAGTCCTTCGGGTCCACCGGCTCCGCGGTGTGCGCGGTGGGGGCGAGGCTGACCGAAACCAGGTCGCGCCACACCTCCTCCACAGTGAAGCCCGAGGCCAGATACTCCAGGACTTCGCGCTGATCCTGCGGGAAGTGCGGCGCGAACACCTCCAGTTGTTCCTGGTTGGTCAGCACGCGGGCCTGGCGCAGGGTGGTCCCGTCGATGCCGAGGGCCGCCATGTCGCCGTCGGAGATCTTGGCGAACAGCCTTTGGTCGGGGGCGGGTGCGATGCGCTCGTACGCGGGCGTGAGTTGGTCGAGCACCTCGATGTCGCGGATCTCGACCGCCCGGGTGACCGTGTTGATGCTCGCCGTCTGTTTGACCGCCCAGGCGATGGCCTTGTCGTGGGGCATCACCCGCAGGAGTACGTAGGTCTGCCCGCTGGCCGGTGCGAGGACGACACCCCGAGTGCCCTGGGCGATGCGGATCGTACGAATGTGAGGGTCGCGGGCCTGCTTCAGGGACTCCAGTTTCAGCCCCGGGTCCTTGAAGAGCTGGTCCAGGGTGAGCCGTTCGAACTTTTCCCACGCGTCGAACACCCCTTGCCTGACAGGCCCCTGCAACTTGCTGAGCTGGGCGCAGAAGGCGATGTCGAAGGCGAGGTGGGGCATGGTCGTCGCTTCTTCCTGGGGTGCGGGGTGCCGTGGCCGGGTTGAGCGGGAGGAACGGAACGGGGCTGCCGGGCGCCTCAGTCGGCCGCCGCTTCGCCCTCGGGTGTCTCCTCCAGAGCATCGAGCGCCCGCCAGGCCAGGTCGGCGAGCGTCTCTCCGGCGGAGGTCTTCCACCGGGCGGTCCCCTGGTTGGCCACGGGCCGCTTCTTCCAGCCGGCCAGCTCCCACATGTGACTGACGAGACCGGACGGCGAGTACTGCTGGCCGTCGGCCGCCCACAGGACCGGCTTGGAGCGGTGATTGACCCAGGTCCCCCGCGCTCGCCGTTCGTCCTCCGCCAGCCACTCCTGCAAGGCGTCCACTTCGATCGGGTAAGGGCAGTGGAGGAAGAGCGGCGTCCCGTTCTCCAGAAGCCCTTGATCGATGAGCACCGAGACCGCATTGGGCCTGCGGCGCTTGCGCTGGGTCCGGCTACGACGGTACGTGTCGGGCACGCTGCGGCCCTTGGGTGCCGTCAGGATGCCGATGGTGTCGTCGGTGACTTCGCGGCAGCGTACGGGGTCCGCGCACACGGCACGGATCTGCGACCGCGCCGTGTACCGCTCGTCGATCACGGCGGCCAGGACCGGCAGCAGCTGCTCGACGAGGACCGGTACTTGTTCCGTAGCGGTGGTGCACCACTCCAGCTCCGGGTCGGGTTCATCGATGGCTTCCGTGTCCAGCAGACGGAAGACGAGATGGGTCAGCAGGTAGACGCCGTGCTCGGTCAGGGCCGCTCCGCGCCCCTCGTACCGCGAACGCAGCCGGTGAAGCGTCCGTCGCACGGCACGCAGTATCTGTACCGCGTTCCACAGGAGGTAGGCGCTCGGCTGGGGGCGGAAGAGGATGTCGTAGATGCCCTGCGAACCCCGCTCCCACAGTACGTCGAGGGTGACGGCCATCCGGGCCGCGTACTGGCTGTCCACATGCGCGCAGGCCAGTGCGCAGGCCGCCTCCACCACGGAGCAGCCAATCTCCTCCTGCGGTTCGAGTTCGCTTCGCCTGACGCTGTACTCAAGGCCCAGTTCGGCCCGCATCTCCTCCATGATCGATGCCTGTACGGGGTCGAGCGCGATGAAGTCACGGGGCTCGACACGGTTCTGCCGGTTCGTCGCCTGAGTGACTTCCTTGGCGAACTCCTGCCTGCCTCCCGTCACGATGATGCGCACTCCGACTTGTGCCGACGCGGCATCCTCGTCGTGTTCCAACGCCTCTGCGACCGAGCGGACGGTCTGTGCCCCGTTCACCACGCTGGCGTTGCGCAGGGTGAGACCGAGAGGGAACCGTTCGGGGGCTCGCATGGACTGGTGCGTCTTCTCGACGGATTCGCACAGCACGGTGACGCCGTTGTTGAAGTACCAGAAGTTCGCGGGTTCCTCGACGAGGGTTCCGGTGAGCGCGTTGTTGATCGGCGTCCTGCCCAAGGGGTTGCGGATGTTGAGGTTGAACAGGTCCGCACCGTGCTCCATCCACTGCGCCACGCACTCCGCCGGGACAATCCCCTGGTAGGACTCGTAGGGCGAGCTCACGGAGAACCAGGGGTGGAGTTCCACGGTGAGATCGACGGACTTGGGAGCGAGGTCCTGGCGTACGGACGCCCACACCTCCGGACCCAGGATGAGACGGTGGTCGAGGACGTCCCCGTTGCGATTGAACTCGCGCTCCCCCACGTCCAGCGCCTGCCGGAACCCGTCGGTGACGTCGTCGGCGCGCATGAGGACGATGACTTGAGTGACAGGGACGGGCCCGCTCGACATCACCGTCTTGGCGTGCTCGGCCAGTTGCCGGCCGCGCGGGTTGAACTCGGCGAAGTCCTCGTCGTCGATGAGGCGCAGGCCGGTGAGCAACTCCTGGACGGCCGCCCGGTCGCAGGAGGCCCGGCCGTTCTTGCTCCACTTCGCCTGTACCAGGTAGACGTGCTTCTGCGGCCCGTCCACAACGGCAATGGCGTCGATGCCCTGATCAGCCATTCCGTCAATGACGGTGAACGCCGCTTCCTGGGGGCTGAATCCGGTGACGATTCGGACGGCCTGCGCGGTCAGCGCACGGGAGAGCAGGCGCGGGTCGCGTTCCTGCGGCGGCCGGCCCTCCAAGTCGCTGACGTCGAGCAGGTGCTCGTACGTGGTGCGCAAGGCCCTCTCCACCTGGCGCACCTGCAAGGTCACATCCGCTTCGTGACTACCGGTACTCGTTGTACTCACTGCCCGTCCCCCTCCGTGCGGGGCTGCGGCATCCACGACACGTGCGCTCGCCCCTGGATCATTGATGTTTGCACACAGTCACAGCCTGCCGAGTGCTTCTGGTCGAGTGGTCAGCCGCTCGTGGGGCCGTCGAGGTCGAGGCGTACGACAGCGAGGGTTTCCGCGATCTCGACCGTCAGTTCGTCGTCCGACCCAAAGACCAGGAGGAGGTCGGCGTGCAGCGGCTCCAACAGCTCCAGCGCTTCGGCTGCGCGCCCCTGCGCGAGCAGGAGCATGGCGATGTCGCGACGCAGCACGACGGCGTCCTCACTGACGTCCCCTTCGACGACCCGTACGGCTGCGAGCACATCCCGCAGCGCGTGCAGCGCGTCGGTGGCCTGGCCGAGTTCGGCACGACAACGGGCGGCCTGCGCCCGGCAGTTGAGGGCCGACTTACTGGAGGGCCCACCCGTCCTTGCATAAGCATCGGCGAGAGTCTCGAACTCGGGCAGCGCCGCCCGGAAGTCCCCGCCGAGCAACAAGCTCACTGCGCGGCGCATACGCAACCCCAGGACCACCTTGTTGTCACTGCCCAGGGGGCGAGCAGCGAGCTCGACCATTTCGCCGACCACCTCGGCGGCTTGGGAGAAGCGCTCCTCCTCCATCAACGCGTCGTAGTGCGCACGCACTTCCCTGATCTGCGCCCGCAATGCCTCCGGCAGCGGCGCGGGCGCTGCGGGCTGTTCCGGGACCGCGGCGGGCTGCGGCGCGGGCGCCTCGGCGCGAGGGCGGGGTGCGTACGGGCGGCGGAAGATGCCGGTGGGGTCGGGGACGTGGCGCGGCGCCTGTTCATGGGGCAGGGCCTGGTCACCGGGCACGGGCAGGAAGGGCTGGAGTCGCTCGTACACCTCCTGAATGTCCGCGGGCCGCTCCTCGGGGGCCTTGCGCAGCAGGTGCAGGACGAGGGCCTCCAAGGGCACCGGTACGTCTTGGCGCAGTCGACGAAGAGGGGTCGGGGCCTCGTTGACGTGCTGGAACATCAGAAGGTATTCGCTCTCGGCAGCGAAGACCAAGTGTCCGCTGAGGAGTTCGTGCAGAACGCAGCCCAGTGCGTAGAGGTCGGCCTGCGGGGTGATCCGGCCGCCGCGCACCTGTTCCGGCGACATGTACTGGTAGGTGCCGATGGGACTGCCGGTCGCGGTGAGTTTGGTGATGTCGGTGCGCAGCATGGCGGCGATGCCGAAGTCGAGGACCTTCACCGTGCCGTCGCGGGCGACGAGGATGTTGCTCGGCTTCAGGTCGCGGTGGATCACCGGGACGTCGTGCGCCCAGGACAGCACGGTGGTCACCTGGGCGGCGACGGCGGCGGCCCAGCCGATGGGCAGTGGCTGGGCCTGCTGCCGGGGGTCGGCGGGGATGTAGGCGGTGAGCGGCACCCCGTCCACGAGCTCCATCACCAGATACAGGTGCTCGTACGTGTCGTCGAGTACGGCGTCGAACACCTGGGGTACACCGGGGTGCTGGATGCGGGCGGTGATGCGGGCCTCGCGCTTGAATCGCTTGGCGAACTCCTCGGCGAGCTCGGGCGAGGTGACCGACTGCTGCCGGACCAGTTTGACGGCGACGGGCCGATCGAGGACGGCGTCGTACCCTCGCCACACGTCGCCCATGCCGCCGTGGCTGAGTGGTTCCAGGAGTTCGTAGCGTCCCGCGATCGGCTTGTTCGGCACCGTGCCCCCGTCGAGCGTCTTCCCTGGCGCCTTGGGGTGGTGATCCTGCGGTGCCGGTCCGAGTTGACTCGTGTCTGGTCCTGATGTGTGTAGGGAACTAGTTTTGCGGGAGCAACGATCTTCCGTCCAGCCCTAGGAGGCAGAAGGATGGCGAGTTGGCTGGTTTGGGGTGGCGATGGAGGTGGGAACGGGGGTCGAGATGTGGGCGGCAGGGATGTGTGCGGTGACGGTGAGTTGTGCCCAGACCGTCTTGCCGGGTCCGCCGTCCGTACGGGGGTCGCAGCCCCAGCGGTCGGCGAGTGCCGCGACGAGGAGTAGGCCGCGGCCGTCGGGGCGGTCGGCCGTGGTTTCGGAGTCGATGTCGCGGCTGGCCGGTGCTGGGAGGCGGTCGCCGCGGGTGTCGGTGACCGCGATTCGGATGGTGGTGGAGGTGGTGGGCTCACCGTTCCCCTCTGTCGCCGTCAGGTCCACTCGGAAGTCCCGGCCGGAGACGTGGCCGTGCAGGACGGCGTTGGCACACAGCTCGGCCGTGATGAGGGTGAGGGAGTCGTGGGTGTCGGATCCGTATGCGATCCCCCAGGTCGCGAGGCGCTCCCCACAGAGGCGGCGGGCGAGGCGGGCGCCGCGCCTGGTTGAGCTGAAGCGCATTTGGAAGTGGTGGGTGGGAGTGGCGAGTTGGGTGGTTGTGGTGTTGTTCGCGGGATTGCTGGTCATGGCCCCACGCTGGCGGGTGGTGGCGTAGCGTGACCAGCGGTGACGCGCGGTCGTGGGGCTGTTGTACGTAGCGGAGTGGGCGGCTGTACGTAACGCGGGGCGTGGCGGGACGAGTTCGGCGGAGGTGGAGAGCATGACCACTCAGGACGAGGACCAGGGCGACGGCGAGCGGGCCGAGGTGGGGCAGCGGCCGGAGGACGACCCGGGTTCGGGCGTGGTGGTGGCGTTCGGGCGGCAGTTGAAGCTGTTGCGGATTCGGGCGGGGCTGGATCGGGTGGCGTTCGGGAAGCTTGTGGGGTACTCGCCGCAGTCGATCGCATCGATTGAACAGGGGCGACGGATTCCACAGGAACTCTTCATCGACAAGGCGGACGAAGTGCTGGATGCCGGGGGCGTATTGAAGGCCCTCAAGGAGGAGATGGCGCGAGCACAGTATCCGGCGTTCTTCCGAGACATGGCCGGGCTGGAGGCCAAGGCGACGGCGGTGAACGTGTATGCCGTATACGCCATCCCGGGTCTGTTGCAGTCGGAGGAGTATGCGCGGGCGGTGTTCCAGATGCAGCGACCGTTGCTCTGCGAGGACATGGTTGAACAACGCTTGAACGCTCGCATGATCCGTCAGAGCATCTTCGAGCGTGACCCTGCACCTCTGATGAGCTTCGTCATCGAGGAAGCAGTTCTACGCAGGCCAATCGGCGGGCAGAAGGTAATGCGCGAGACACTGGAACAGATCCTGCTTACTGGACAGTGGCGGAACGTAGAAGTTCAGGTCATGCCGACGAGCCGTGAGGACAACGCCGCGCTGGGCGGCCCATTCACCTTGATCGATACGAACAAGGGGCATCGCATCGCCTACGCGGAGGTACAGGGCGACAGCCGCCTCTACACCGACGTACACAAGGTGCGTGAACTCGAAGCACGCTATGGCATCCTCCGATCGCAGGCACTGTCCCCGCGAGAGTCGTCAGCGTTCATCACGCAACTGATCGGAGAAACATGATCGTTCACCGAAGCTATGTGGAAGCCGTACCGGAGAAAGCTTGGTTCAAGAGCAGCTACAGCACAGGGGACGGCGGCGAATGCGTCGAGGTCGCAGTCCCGGAACCTGCCTGGTGCAAAAGCAGCTACAGCGGTGCTGAGGGCGGACAATGCGTGGAGGTCGCCACCACCCCCGCCGCCATACTCGTACGCGACTCAAAGGTAACTACGGGTCCCGTGGTGGGAATTGGCGCGGCAGCCTGGGTTCGGTTCGTGACCTCGCTGGACGTCGGCCGCTGAGACCCCGCTGTGCGCTTGTCCGCCATCGACAGGCGCACAGCGGGCCCCTCTCCCCGCCCGCTACTCGTCCAAACCCTCTTCGTCGCGGATCATCCGCCACGCCGCCCGCCGCGCACTGCGGTCGAGGTTGGACTTGAAGCCGCGGTCGGCGCCGAAGTAGCGCTTGCCGAGGGTGTCGACGGTGGAGACGTGATCCATCATGTAGCCATTGAACGCCTTGTCGAAGACGACGCCGAAGTTCTCCTCGTCGTTGACGACGGCCGCGGCGCGGACCTTCGGGTCGTTCTTCGCCGCGTTGAAGGCGGGGAGGACGTCCTCCTCCGTGAACTCGGTGCCGTACTTCGAGTTGAACTTGTCGATCAGCTCGGACAGCAGCGACTTCTCCGCCTCCTTCGCCCCGCCCGTACCGTCGCCGAAGCCCTTCAGCTCGACCGGACCCTCAGCGTTCAGGGACACATCGTGCTCGCCGGTCTTCTCGACGCGAAGATGGCTGAGATCCACCTCGCCGATGTCGACCCCGCCGTCGGCGCGGCGAGGGAGGCGGTTGAGGAGGTAGCGCCCGTAGAGGTGCAGCCGTTCCAGGTCGGGGTCGTGGTACGGCACGATCTGGGCGAGGAAGCCGTACTTGCGGACGTAGTCGTTGAGGTCGGCGCGGAAGTCCTCCGCGACCGCGATGCTGTCCTCGTCGTCCTCGTCGGCGATCAGGTCCGCGAAGCGCGCCACCGCCGGGGAGAGCATCCGATACAGCTCGGCGTGCAGCTTCTCCCACCTGGCCTGGGACCCGGCCGCCTTCTCCTTGGCCGCGAAGTAGGCCGCCGCGAACTCGTCCATCTCCTGTTCCGCGATGACCGGGGCCGACATGACGCGGCTCTGCGCGGTGTAGAGAAGGTTCGGGTCCGAGGGAAGCGTCGTCGCCTCCTCGAAGTACGGGCGGAACGCCTCCTTGATGTCCTCGGCGTCGTTGACGAAGTCCAGAACGGCAAGGTCTGCCTGGGACTTGCGGTCGGCGGTGCGGTTGAGGCGGGAGAGGGTCTGGACGGCGGCGATGCCGGTCAGTGTCTTGTTCACGTACATCGTCGTGAGCAGGGGCTGGTCGAAACCGGTCTGGTACTTCTCCGCGACGACGAGGATCTTGTACTCGGGCTGGCCCTTGCCTCCTGCCTTCACCGCCTTGTCGTCGGCGCGGACGTACGCGAAAGCCTTGGGCAGCGCACTCTCGGAGAGGCCGCCGTTCTCCTTCGGTTCGGTGGTCTCCTCGTCGTCGATGGTGAGGGCCCCGGAGAAGGCGACCAGGACGCCCAGGTCCGGGTATTTGGTGTCGTACTCGCGGTCCTGGATGTAGCTCTTGATGGCGCGGGCCATCTGCACGGCGGAGTGGCGGGAAGCCGTGACCACCATGGACTTGGCACGCCCGCCGAGCCGGCCGCGGGTGTGGGCGAGGAAGTGCTCCACGATCACGATGGCCTGCTGGGAGACGGTGTGCTCGTGAGTGAGGGCGAACCGGGCGAGGAGACTGTTGGCCTTGGAGGGGTCCACCTCCTTCTCGTCGGGGTTCTGGTTCACCAGCTTCCAGTAGGTGTTGTACGTGACGTAGTTGCGCAGCGGGTCGAGGATGAAGCCCTCCTCGATGGCCTGGCGCATGGAGTAGGTGTGGAAGGGGCGGTAGACGTCCTTGCCGTTCTCCGTGGCTGGGGTGCCGAAGAGTTCGAGGGTCTTGGCCTTGGGGGTGGCGGTGAAGGCGAAGTAGGAGAGGTTGTCTGCGTGTGAACGCTCCTCGGCCTGCTTCTTCAACTGGCCGTTGACCGCGGTCGTGACCGCGCCCGCGTCGTCCGAGTCGGAGTCCAGGCCGAGGCCACGCAAGGCGGCCTTGACGCCCTTCGCCGCGTCACCGGACTGGGAGGAGTGCGCCTCGTCGATGACGATCGCGAAGCGGCTGCCGCTGATCTCGGTGGGGTTGCGCTTGAGGTAGTTGAGCAGTGCCGGGAAGGTGTGCAGGGTGACGGTGACGATCTTGCCGGTGTCACGGGAGAGGGCACGGGCGAGCTGTTCGCTCTTGGCGCCGTGCTTCTCGTCGATCTTGACGACCAGGCCCTCGGTCTGGGAGAAGCTGCCGACGGTTTCCCGGAGTTGGGCGTCCAGGTTGCGGCGGTCGGTGATGACGATGACCTTGTCGAAGACCGGTTCGCCGGGACTGATGCGGCCTGCGGTCAGCGCCTGCTGGTCGAGGGCGCGGGGGTCGGTGTCCGCGTGGAGGTCGGAGAGGCGGTGGACGAGCCACCCGATGGTGTTCGACTTTCCGGAACCGGCGGAGGCCATGATCAGATAGTTCTCGCCGGCGCCGTGGGTGGCGGCGTGGGCGGTGAGCTTCTTGACCACGTCCCACTGGTGGTAGCGGGGGAAGATGGTGGTTCGGGTGGTGGTGCTGCCCGGGGTGGCCTTCTGCTTCTGCTGGTGGGCGAAGCGCTGGAGGAGGTCGAGCCAGTTGTCGCGGGCCCAGACGTTTTCCCAGAGATAACTGGTGGCGTACTTACCGAAGGCAGTGGGGGCGGGGTTGCCCGAACCGCCGGGCAGGCCGGGGCCGTTGGAGCCGGTGTTGAAGGGGAGGAAGCGGGTGTTGCGGCCCTTCAGCTGGGTCGCGACGAAGACCAGGTCCGTGTCTATGGCGAAGTTGGCGATAACCCGGCGGGTGAAGATGAGCTCGGTGGGGTCGCGGTCGGTGCGGTACTGCTCCTTGGCCTGCTCTGCACCCTGGCCGGTGAGCGGGTTCTTCAACTCGGCTGTGGCGACAGGAATTCCGTTGAGGAACAGGGTCAGGTCGAGCCGGTGGCCCCAGTCGGCCTGCTTGGTGGCGTAAGGGAGTTCGCGGACGACGGTGAGGCGGTTGGCCTTGTAGCCGTCGAGGGCGGAGGCGTCTACGACGAGGTTGGGCTTGAAGAAGGCGACGCGGAGGCGAACGCCCTGGTCTTTCACGCCGTTGCGGAGGACGTTGAGGACGCCTTCGTCGGCGATGGCACGGTCAAGGCGCTTGGCGAAGCCGCGTTGGGCTTCTTCCTGGGTGCCGTAGATGCCGCAGAGTTCGTACCACTCTTCGGCCTGGGTGCGGCCGATGAAGGTGAAGAGCTCGTTGGTGTCGAGGCCGAGGTCGGGTCGGTAGTCCTCAGGGTTGGCCTCGCGCCAGCCGTTGTCGCGGAGGGCGGCGACTATGGCGGTGCCGAAGGCGTGCTCGTCGTATACGGGGCTCATGGTCAGTGGACTCCGTCCGTTACGTTGCGGCCGCTGGCGGTGGTGACGTCGAATTGGCCGGTTACGGCGGCGGTGATGAGGGCTTGGCGGCGTTCGGTGAGGAGGTCCAGTTGCCGGTTAACCTTCCCCCGCATCACTTCAAGAATGTCGCCCTGAGTGGATACACGCGCAACTAGCGCTTGCTGCTGCGCCAGGTTGGCATCAGGCAAAGGCCACTGCTTCACTTCCTCGAATCGGATATTTGCCATAGATTGCGAGGCGCCATTCGACACAACAGCACAGAGATTTCGAGTACGTCGGCCTCGGGCGACCAGTTCCACGAACTTTGGCAATACTCGGCCATCCAACCTGACGCGGAAGATTTTATCTGACAATAGAAGCTTGCCACGCACTTCTCGCACGACCGCGGTTGACCCAACTAGCTGGGGAGTATTCGCCCGAGTAATAAGCAAATCCCCTTCCCGCACTACATTAGTGCGGTCTGGCGAGACATCATCCGGAAGACGCTTATTCTCCTCGGGAGCGAATCTGCCCGGCCTCAGGGCACTTACCTTCAGAACACCCCATTCGTCTAGCTTCGCAGGTACGTTGTCGCACTGAGGACTACTCCCTTGCTGTACACCCAGCAGATACCTGCGTAGGGGCACAGCTCCATAATTGCCAGTGATCTCATCGATGGCCAGGTCTAGCTGGGCTTGCTCCCGCTCGTCCAGCCTCAGCATCACTTGCGCCTGAAGGAAGGAGAGTCTATCGATGCGGGCGGTCTCGGCGTCAAGGAAATCGGCGATACGCCGCTGCTCCTCGACAGCGGGGGCCTGAAGTTGAATATTGGCATACCTCTCAGCATTAAAGTTTTGAATCGTCGACGCGACGGATTCGGAGTGAATTGTATGCTGGAATGGTGCACTTCTGGCCACGTAGCCAAGGAACCTAGGTTCCGTATCAAAAGCGGGGCGGAACCTGACCAAGTATCCAGCGAAAGTGGCTCCGGAGTCGATGGCGCGTACAAGGTACGACTGCCCTGGCGGAGTACCGCTCCGCGAAAGGAGCAAGTCCCCTTCTTTGAGGGTAAACTTCTCCTCTGGAGGCTCAGCGATGAAGACACCCTGAGCGCTTGACGTGAGCGTTCCGCTACTGATATCCGTAGTGCGGAGTAGGCGCGTCCCCGAGTCAGCATAAGTCTCTGCCGAAACGCCGATACCGTACTGCCCTGCATCAACACAGAGATTCTTCAGGCGAACCATTCTCCATTCAGTCACTGAGTAACCTTCCCAAACAGCGCCTGAATCTCAGCTTCCAGAGCCTTCAGCTCCGCGTCGATTTCCGCCAACGGCCGCGGGGGCTCATACACATAGAAATGCCGCGTGAACGGAATCTCGTAACCCACCTTCGTCTTGCTGTGGTCGATCCACGCATCCGACACATGCGGGTGGACCTCCCGTTTCAGGTAGTCCTCGACCTCCTCCCCCAACGGCACGTTCTCGTAGTCCCGCAGCTCCGGGTCAGGCTCGGGCTCGCCCTTGATGCGCTGGACCTCGCCCTTCGGGTCACGTACGCCCACTACGTCCCGTACCGCCTTCGCGAAAGGTCCGCCCGACGGCCACAGCAGGCCGGCCGCTACCACCGCGTCCTTGAGCGCCACGAGCGCCTCGGACTTCGTCTCCCACGTCGAGCCGAGTAGCGTGCGTACGGCCGCCATGAAGTCCTCGCTCTGCTCCAGCTTCTGCACCGGCTTTGCAACAGCCAGCGCCGATGCCGTCGCCTCCGTCACCTCGAAGCGGAGCTTCAGCGGGCGTTCCACCGTGATGCGCTGGTAGCCGAAGTCCTCATTCTGGAAGACCTTGATCTTCGCGTGCATCGGGTGGTTCTCGTCGCGGGCGGCTTCCATCGCCTCGCCGTACAGGCGTGTCACATCCGCGATGTGGTTGGGCTTGCCGTTCTTGCCGTCGCCCATTTCCTTGCGCTTGTCGCCGAGCGACTTTCGCATCTTCACCCACTGGTCCCGCGCGTCCAGCAGGACCACCTTGCCCTTGTGGTCCGGTGCCTTCCGGTTCGTGAGGATCCAGAAGTACGTGGAGATTCCCGTGTTGTAGAAGAGCTGGTCGGGGAGGGCGACGATTGCTTCCAGCCAGTCGTTCTCCAGAATCCATCGGCGGATTTCGGACTCGCCGGACCCCGCCGCGCCCGTGAAGAGGGGCGAACCGTTGAAGACGATCGCGATGCGCGAGCCGCCTCCGCCGTTCACGTCCACCGGCTTCATCATCGAAATCATGTGCTGGAGGAACAGGAGCGAACCGTCGTTGATACGCGGCAGGCCCGCACCGAAGCGGCCCGCGTCACCGAGGCTCTTGTGCTCGTATTCGACCTCTTCCTTGACCTTCTTCCACTCCACCCCAAACGGCGGGTTAGCCAGGAGGTAGTCAAACTTCTTGCGAGTGAAGGCTGGATCGGAGAAGGAGTTACCGAAGGCAATATTGTCCGGGTCCTGCCCCTTGATCATGAGGTCGGAGCGGCAGACAGCCCACGACTCGGGGTTGAGTTCCTGCCCGAACACCTCTACCACAGCGTCCGAGTTGAACTCCGTGATGTAGTCATCTGTCGCCGATAGCATTCCTCCCGTGCCACATGCCGGGTCCATGACCGTGCGGACCGTGCCGGGGACTGTCAGAGCATCGCCGTCAGGAGCGATCAGGAGGTTCACCATGAGCTTGATGACCTCGCGCGGGGTGAAGTGTTCGCCAGCCGTTTCGTTCGACTGCTCCGACCAACGGCGAATCAGTTCCTCGAAGATGTAACCCATGTTGTGGTTGGGAACGTTGCTCGGATGCAGGTCCAGTGCGGTGAATACCTCGATCACCTTGTAGAGCTGTCCGGCACCATCGATTCGCTTTACATGCCGACCGAATTCGTAGGTCTCCAGAACCTCTCTGGCGTTCTCCGAGAACCCACTCATGTAGGCCAGAAGGTTCTGTGCGGCGTGCTGCGGGTCTGCTGCAATCTTCTTCAAAGTCAGACGGGTCTTGTTGTAGAAGTCATGACCCGAAGCCTTGCGAAGAAATGGCTCTGCATTGAAGTCGTCGTTGTCCTTGTACTTCTCAGCGAGGGCCGCTGTCTCCTCCCGGGTGGGTTCGAGTACGCACTCCAGTCGTCGCAGCAGAGTGAACGGGAGAATGACCCGGCCATACTCCGACTGCTTGTAGTCACCGCGCAGGAGTTCGGCGACGGACCACGCGGTGTTCACCAGCTCTGTGTGCTTGCTGTTATTCAAGGTCTTCCCCGGTTTCTTTCCAGGCCGTACCGCCCTCATCGGGCGTATGCGGTCCAGTGTGGTGGGCGGTAGTGGTGCGAGTGGTGTGTTCAGGAGGAGTGGGCAGCCGAGGCCGGTGCGACGGGTGGTGGCAGCAGGGCCCCAGCTGTCAGGCCGGTGGTCAAGGTGGACGCCAAACCCGTTGCCAACTCGCCTGCTTCGCGCGCCGCTTGGCGTAGTTCGTGTACGCGGCGGAAGGCGTCCCCGTACCGCCTCTGCTGTTCCAGCGGCATCAGGGGGACCCGCAGGCGCCCCGGGTTGACGTGGACGAGTGAGCTCGTGCCTGTGGAGGCGGCGGCGATGTTGTCCTCCGCTCCCAGGAAGCCCGCCAGGAACCACGCGTCCAGGCGAGCCGGGTCCGGGCGGAGGAGGTGGAGCATCGGGCCGAGCAAGGCCCCGGCGTCGCGGTCGTCGGCGACCCGGGACATCGCGCTGTGCCCGGCTTCCGGCACCCCCCCGGTCTGGCCTCCCTGCGGAGCCGTACCGCACAGCACCACGTCGCCCGCCGTGACGACGGTCTGCGGCGCCGAACCCGGTCGGACGCCCTCGGCCGTACCCGAAGGCGGGTTCCCGGCGGCGACGTCCAGGAGGCGCAGTACCAGGCGGTCGTCCACCGCACCGTCCGTCTCCTCTGTCGGCGCCTTGCCGCTCGCGGTGTCCCGAGGCGCAGTCAGTGCCCCGCGCAGCAGGGCGAGCGCGCCGCCCCGGGCCAGGTCCGAGACCGTCGCCGTACGCCACGCGTCTGGCGAAGAAGAAGCATCGGACGGCTGCCAGTCCCCCGACGAGCCGGTGACGGCGGCCAGCTCCCCCATCCGGGCGGTGAGCTGTGAGCGCAGGTCCGCCACCCGCCCCGCCAGCACCTCGGGGGCGATGTCCGACGCCGTGGACCGGACGTGGCGTGCGGGAGAGAGGTCGACGGTCTCGCCGATCAGGTCGACCATGGGAACGGCCCGGGACACTCCCGGCTCATCGCCGAACGCATCGGGATCGGACGAGAACGCCGTCCACTGGTCAAGAACGCGTTTCGTCAAGCCCGGCCAGTTGAGTGGGGGTTGAGGACCACGGCTGGCCCCGCGCGTGCTGCGCACCGATGTACCAGTCGTGGCCGCGTCGCGCGCACCCCCCTGCCCGCCGCTCTCCGCGTTGACGAACAGCACCGACTTCCGCTCCGCACCCCCCGGTTCCGGGCGTTGCAGCACCCAAATGTGCAGGCCGATGTGGAGTGGGTGCGCCGCCCCCTGCGGCAACGAGACCACCGCGCGCAGGGCTCCGCTACGTACGAGATCGGCGCGAATGCGGCGGCCCGAGGTGCGGAAGGCCGCTCCGGGCGGGAGCAGCATGATCACGAGGCCGCCCGGGCGGGTGTGGGAGAGGGCGTGCTGCACCCAGGCCAGTTCGGATTCCATGCGCGGCGGGACTCCGTAGGCCCATCGCGGGTCGTACGCGAGCTCGTCGTGGCCCCAGTCGCGGTCACCGAAGGGTGGGTTGCAAAGGACCGCGTCCACAGTGAGACCGGGGAACGCGTCATCGCGCAGGCTGTCGCCGAGGCGGATCTGCACCGCGGATTCGGATTCGGCACCCACAGCACCCGGCGAAGACGGCGAGGACAGCGGGCTCGGCAAGTCGGCTTCCAGCAGCAGTCGTACGGCCGAACGCTGGCCCTGCACCGCCAGCGTGTCCTGCCCGTACAGACTGCTCGCACCACACCCAGCGGCAGCAGCAAGCAGCGCACCGCTTCCGCAAGCCGGGTCGAGGACAGTGGTGACGCCCTCGGGGAGGAGCCGCGCCATCAGCGTGGCCAGGCCCTCAGGGGTGAGGTAGGCGCCGGTGGCCCCGCTCTCCTCCAGCTCTCGTTCGGCGAGGACGCCGAGGGTCGCCTGAGGTCCGGCCTCCTGTACGCAGTGCAGCAGAGCGCGGACTGCCGGGGCTTCCCCTGCGCCGTAGCGAATCTGCTCGACGAGGGGCACCGCGTCCGGGAGGCGACCAGCCGCGACGTCGGCCCGGGAGACCAGCTGCTCGTCGGAAGTGTCGACGGGCGAGGCGAGCTGCGCCATCTCTTCCGGGGTGAGGCGGGAGGCAGCCAGCACCAAGGGGATCAGGCGTGCGGCGACTCCGGCACCGACGCCGTAGAGGCGCAGCGCGGTCCGCAACGCTTCCTCGGGCGAAGCCTCGGAGGTGTGCCCGCGCTCGTTCAGCCAGTTCTGCACGGCCTGGAGGTCGTACAGCGGGCTGCTGTCCGTACCGCCCGCGGGGACGGGGAAGTCGTCGTGGCGGCGGCGCCAATTGCTGACGGTGGCGCGGGTGACTCCTGCGATGCGGGAGATCTCCGCCGCCGTGACCTGGGCGGGTGGCTGATGGGGCATGGCCTGGGGTCCTCTGCCTCTGCGAAGTGAACTGTTAACACAGTACAGCGCTCGTCAAACTCGTCAAGCCGTTTGACAGTGCTTTCATCGCCATGCTTACGTGTGCTTGCTTGCAACTGGAAGCGCTGAACGCCCGTACCCATCCGAGCCGCCCCACCGGGAGCACCCATGCGCCTCACCATGCCCACCACCGTCATCGAGGGCACCCAGATCACCGTCATGCCGTTCCGCGAAGACGCCGTCATCGGGACGGTCTCGCTGGCCGCACTCCTCCAGATCGTTCCTTCGCCGCGTCGCGAGGAGGACCAGAAGTCACTGAAGACCGCCTCCGGCCAGCTCCGCCAGCATGCGGAGATCCGTGCCCAGGTCCAGCGCACCCTGAAGACGACGGGCAAGGGCAAGAACGCCACCTCGTACGCCGAGTACATCGCCGCGGGGCTCAACGGTGTGTGGGGCGACGCCTGGTCGCTGCCGCCGATCACCTTCTGGCACGCGGACGCGATCGCTGCGATCAGCGACGAGCTGCTGCCCGGCACCGGGCTGCGTACCCTCACCATCGCGCCCGGGGCGACCGTCGTCGCCGTCGACGGCGAGACGCAGCTGACGGCCTGGCACGACCTGTTCGACGCACCGGAGAAGTTCGGGGTGACCTACCAGCAGCTGACGGCCGTCCGGATTCCGTTCGAGATGTACGTCGGGCTCAGCCCGGCCGATGCGCGGCAGATCTTCCACGACCGCAACGTCCTGGGCATCGACGTGTCCAAGAACCTCTCCATGTCCATGGACCAGCGCGACCTGGCCACGCGTCTGACCCACCGGGTCGCCGAATCCGTCAAGATCGAGCTCGACGGCAAGATCGTGCCCTTCAGCAAGCTCGTCAACGCGACCAAGCGGCAGGTCAGCGCGTCGGACATTGAGGTCGTCACGCTCTCGGCGCTGCGTGCCCTGGTCGTCGCCACTCTCTTCGGCCGCTCCGGGCTGAACCTGTCGTCCGAGACCATCCACGAGGATGACCTGCCCGCCGGTACGAGTGCCGAGCTCGTCGAGCGCACCATCGTCCCGCTGCTGGCCGGGCTGATCACCGAGCACCTGGCCGCGTTCACCTCGCGCGGTGCCATCACCGCCCCCGCCGTGATCGCCGGTATCGGTGTCGCCGCACATCATGCGATGCCCTGGGCGGATGCCTTCCAGAACGTGGGTGCCGACGACCTGCGCCGTCTGCTCGCCGAGATCCGCTGGGAGCGCGAGGCCGCGTACTGGGACGGCATCGCTGCCAAGACCGGCACCACGGGCCGCCTCAACTTCAGCGGCGGCGTCAAGGACTCCGGTGGACGGGTCGCCGACGCCATCCTCTACCCGGCGACGGAGGCGGGGCGCCGTATCCGGGGGCTTCAGGGATAGGCGGTGCAGCCGCAGGCAGCACGTCCGCGGCCGGCGGCGCCAGCCCTTCGCCATGTGCCCTGCTCAGCGCCGCCCCTTCCGCCGGAACTGGACATCCATGATCCAGGCCCGATCTCCCCGTCTGGCCGGACACGTCCGGTTGAAGCACCTCCAGTACCAGAGCCCGTTCTTGCGTCTACGCAGGTCCACCTCGTCCTTATGGCACCCACCGCACTTCGGCGGGCTCGCAAAAATCTCCGCATGTTCGTGAGTGAGGATCTTGCGTGCGAAGTGGCTTCCCCTGATGGTCAGCATGACTTCGCGCGAGCGGCTCTGCGAGAGGGAGTTGAGACTGCCGAGCAGGACAGTCTGTTCGTCGATGACGACGATCTTCTGGTGCATGACGTTGACGGGGACGACGGTCGGCACCACCGACCGCAGCTGTCTGACCAGGTCGGCCTGCTTCTCCTGGCCCTTGTCGGACGGATCCCGGACGAAGATCGTCACGCGGACTCCGCGGTTCACCGCGTCCGCGAGTACCGGGAGCAATCCGATCAGTCTCTTCGCGGTCCAGGGGGACCAGATCCACAGAGACGTACGGGCTTCGGCGAGGCGGTCGGCGAACGTCTCGTAGAAGGAGATCTCGTCGTCGACGTCGGACACCTCGACGTGGCGCGAGAGCACATCGGCAAGGCGGCCACCGAACATGCCGAGCGAGGTGTCGTGCTGTGTGCCGGGTGAGATGAGTCCGGTGGCGGGTACCGAGCGGGCTCGCCTGTCCTGGCTGAGTGCGGCCAGTTTCCCCATGGCCGTCTGCTCGCCCGCGGCGAGGATGCGGCTACGGCTGCCGATCACGTACAGCCTGGTCTGTACGCGGGTGACGGCGACGTTGAAGAGGCGTACGCCGTTGCGAGCCCACGGGGTCGCGTCGGGGGCTCGGGAAGCCTGCGACATCCACAGGCCGTCGCCGTAGTCGTCCTCCACCAAGTCGAAGATCACCACGGGGAACTCCCGCCCCTGGAAGCGGTGCACCGTCCCCACCTCGGCCAGTCGGCTGCCGGCCGCTTCGCTGTCCCGGAGGGCTTCCAGGGTGGCTTCCGCCTGCACCGGGTACGGCGTGACGACACCGGCCTCCTCACCGTCCTCCGCGTGCAGATCGACCAGCGCCCGCGCGAGCAGTGCACCGGCGGGCCACCAGCCCTTGCGGCGGCCGGTGCGGCGGACCTGAGCGAGGCTCTGCAACCCGTCCGTATCGATGATGACGATCTCTGGGTCGTTCACGTCGTGTGCGCGCCGCGCGACTCCGGGACCGGGCTTCAGCACGCCGTCGTACGCGAGGGAGTTCGCGAGGCCCATGACGGCATGGCCGAATCGGTGCTGGACGTCCAGCACGATGCAGCCTTCGTGGTTCACGGCAGCCGCGGGCGACTCGACGCCGAAGTGTTCGTAGACCTCGCGCAGGATCCATCGGGCAACGTCAGGCCGCTTCCTGCCGTCCAGGTCCGGAAGGATGGGGCCGAGCTGCATGAAGTCGCCCAGCAACACGGCGGTCGTCTTCGCCCTGCCCACGGCCAGCAGGACCTCGGGCAGGGTCGCGGCTCCGGCCTCGTCGACCAGTACGACGTCGTACTCGCCCTCGAACACCGACTTGGTGGTGCGGAAGCGGGCGAGGGTGGTCGCCACGGCCTTCGCTCTGCGGATGATCTCGCCCTGGGCGTCGCGGGCAAGTTTGTCGTACTCCTCCTGAAGCTCGCGGTGGCGGCGTTCGAGCGCGGGACGGTCCTTCTCGTCGGCGGTGACCTTGGGTTTCAAAGAGGCTGCAGCGGCGTGCCGTTCGGGGTGTCCGAGGCGATCGGTCTCCGCGACACGGGATGCAGCC
This sequence comes from Streptomyces sp. NBC_00237, assembly GCF_026342435.1. Classification (NCBI taxonomy): domain Bacteria; kingdom Bacillati; phylum Actinomycetota; class Actinomycetes; order Kitasatosporales; family Streptomycetaceae; genus Streptomyces; species Streptomyces sp. NBC_00237. The sequence continues at coordinate 1,982,109 of NZ_JAPEMT010000002.1, forward strand.
TCCTTCGAGAGGCCGAGTTCGCGGGCGAGCGAAGCAAGAAGGGCGTCGGCGGCCCGATGAGCACGCTTCGCCCGGTCCAGGTCGCGCTGCACTTCGCGGGAGGTCGTCTGCCGGTACTCGATTTCCTCTTTGGTGAAGGGCACCAGCCTGCGGAACTCCTCAAGCGGGCCGATCAGGGCTTCCTCGTTGCGGGTGAGGATGGATCGAGCGGCCTCTGCCTTCTCCTCGGCCTTCTCGGCCTGGTTGCGGACCGTTTCCAGGTTGGCGGCGGCCCGTCCCCTTTCTTGCTTGGCGCGACGCTTCGCAAGACCTCTCAGCTTCTCCAGGCCCTCCAGGAGTTCCTGCGCGTCCCCCAGAGCGCTGTCGGCAAGCAGAGCCTTCGCCTCCAGTTCAGTGACCACGGAACGCAGCTGGGCAAGCTCCCCCATCTTCTCGTCGTGCTGCTTCCAGGCGTCCTGGGCCTGCTCCGTGGCGCGTACGGCTTCGACCGCCACTTCGCACGCCACGCCCAGGTCCGCAGCTGCTTTCTCCGCCGTCTGCGCCTCCCGGCGCGCCTGGGTCCGGGCACGCACCAGGGCATCGGGGGCACGGGTGGGATCGTCGAGCCGGATGCGGTCGGACGTATACGCCACAGGGTCGAAGCCTGTGAGACTGCGTTCCAGATCGTCCAGCAGCCGGGCCCGCTCGCGGGCCTCCAACAGTTGACCGGCGACGCTGCGACGCCGTTCGTCGGCGTTGGCCAACTGTTGACGAACCCTCAGCGTGAGGCAGACATTCGGGTCCTCCGCGACCTCCCGCAGGTGGGGCGGTCCCACGCGGACGACCTCTCCGTCCTGGTGCCGACGCTCCTTGATCACGCCCAACAGGGCGTTGTCCACAGCAATGTTGGTAGCCGAAACCAGCAGGACGCGCTTGCCCGACGCAATGAGATCACCGATGGCCCGTTTGAGGACTGTGGTCTTGCCTGTCCCGGGCGGTCCCCACACCAACCACAGACCCTCACCCATGCACGCGCGGTAGGCGAGACTCTGCGCCGGCAGCAGCACGCTCGGCGGCGGTCCGACCTCGGCGAGGCGCCCGGTACCCGCCTCGCCCCGGGCCATCAGATGGGCAAGAGGGGCGTCGGTCAGTGCCGCCAGACCTTCGCGCAGGGCCTTCACCAGGAATCCCATGGGCTGCGGCTTCATCCACAGATGCGGATCGGCCGGATCCGCGAACTCCGGGACGCGCACCCGCAGTGCCGTGCCGTCCTTGAACACATCAAGCACCGAATGCCCGGCGTCGACGCCGCTCTCGTCGGGCCCGGCCAGCCTCAGGCTGTCACCCTGGAGCTGGTCCGTCCCGATGTCAGAGCCACGTATGTCGACCACGAACTCCCCGGGTTTCGCAGCCCGTACCGCTCGCCCGAGAGGGCGCCACCTGGGTTCGCGGGCCGGGACGCCCTCGTGCGCTACCCATGCGTCCAGCGCCGAAACCACTTCTTCCTGCCAGCCCACGTTCCCCCGTTACGACAGCGCTGCCCGGATCTTGTTCCTGTTATTAGCAACGAAACGGATCGATGACCAGCAGTTATCCCGCCATTGCGCACGAGACCCACCAGCGCTGGAGCCTCGATGTCATCGTGGTGCCGCTGGTCGGGATCCCGGCCAACACCGGCCTCTGAGCGGCGCGCGGGCTCGCGTGTGCCCGCTTCACGCTGCCGTACCACTGAACACGTCGCCGATGGTGAGGTTTCGCCGGTGACGCCGTTCTTGTAGGTCGGGGTGTTTTGGTCAGGCAGGGGTTCGCTTGCGGGCGGGCGCCTTCTTGGCCGGGGCTTTTTTGGTGGTCGTGGATTTGGAAGTGGCCTTGGCAGCCTTGGTGGTGGATTTGGCCGTAGGGGCTTTGGTGGTGAGGGCGGGCTTCGATGTGGCCTTCTTCGTGGTGGCCGCCTTCTTGCGGGGCTTGAGTTCGGTGACCTCGGCGGAGTGGTCGAGGTTCTCGCCTCGGGAGCTCTTCGCGGCGCGGACGCTGTTCTCCAGGGCGGCCATCAGGTCGATGACCTGGGCGTCGCCGCCGGACTTGTCGGGGTTGGTGGGGGAAAGCGCGCCGCCGTTCTCGGACTTGGTGGCGATGAGTTCCTCGACCGCCTCGCGGTAGTCGTCGTGGAGGGTGGCGAGGTCGACCTCGCCGAGGGTGTCCATCAGGGTGTCGGCCAGGTCGAGTTCGGCGTCGCGGACGGTGACCTTTCCTTCCGGGGCGATGCCCTCCGGCTGGCGGATCTCGTCGGGCCAGAGGAGGCCGTGCATGGCGATGACGTCGTTCACGACGCGGAGCATGCCGAGACGTTCGCGGCCGCGCAGGGCGAATTTGGCGATGGCGACCTTCCGGCTGCGGGCGAGTGCCTCGCGCAGGAGGGTGTACGGCTTCGCGGCCGGGACTCCGTTGGCGGAGAGGTAGTACGCCTGGTCCATCTGGAGCGGATCGATGGAGGCCAGGGGGACGAAGGCCACGATCTCGATGGTGCGGGCGGTGGGGAGCGGAAGGGCGGCCAGGTCGTCGTCCGTGATGGGGATGATCGAGCCGTCGGCGTCCTCGTAGCCCTTGCCGATGTCGGAGGACTGGACCTCCTGGTCGTCCAGTTCGCAGACCTTGCGGTAGCGGATGCGCCCGCCGTCGGCCGTGTGGATCTGGCGGAAGGAGATGGAGTGGTTCTCCGTCGCGTTGAAGAGCTTGATGGGGATGCTGACCAGTCCGAAGGAGATGTTGCCGTTCCAGATTGATCTCATGCCCGTGATCCCTTTCGGTGGGATTCTTATGTTATGTCGCCCATCACGGAGGTGGAGGGTCGGAGGCTGGCCCTCAGCAATCTGGAGAAGGTGCTGTTTCCGGAGACGGGGACGACGAAAGGGGAACTGCTGCATTACGTCGCGACGACGGCGGGGGCGTTGTTGGCGCATGTGCATGATCGGCCGATGTCTTTTCTGCGCTTTCCGGACGGGGTGGGGGGCGAGGTCTTCTTCACGAAGAATCCGCCGCCCGGGAAGCCCGTTTGGGTGAAGACGGTGGAGGTGTCGAGGTCGGAGGGGGCGACTGCGCGGCAGGTGGTGGTGGGGGATTTGTCGACGCTGATGTGGGCGGCGAATTTGGTGGTGGAGTTCCATGTACCGCAGTGGCGGGTGGGGTCGGAGGGCGTGGCGGATCGGATGGTTTTCGATCTCGATCCTGGGGAGCCCGCAGGGATGGCGGAGTGTTGTGAGGTGGCGTTGTGGTTGAGGGCGAGGCTGGAGAGTGACGGGTTCGGGGTGTGGGTGAAGACGTCGGGGTCGAAGGGGCTGCACGTGCTGGTTCCGGTGGAGCCGACGGCTTCGGAGCGGGTGACCGCGTACGCGAAGGAGGTCGCGAAGGAGGCGGAGGCGGTGCTTCCGGGGGTCGTGGTGGCGCGAATGGCGCGGGCGGCTCGGGTGGGGCGGGTTTTTGTGGACTTCAGTCAGAACTCGGCTTCGAAGACGACGGCGGCTGCTTATTCGGTGCGGGCGAGGAGGGGGGCGACGGTGTCCACTCCCGTGACGTGGGAGGAGGTGGAGGATCCGTCTCGTGAACTGGCGTTCGGCCTGGACGATGTCGTGGGGCGGCTGGAGCTGTACGGGGATCTACTCGGGCCTTTGCTCAACCCGAATCGGGCGAGAGGGGTGCCGGGGGTGGGGTGAGGGGCCCTTGCCCTGCACGGGCGGCGGCGGGGGGCTACCGAGGGGGCAGTGAGCAGCCCGGCGGGCGAGGTGCGGGTGGGCTGGGGGGCAGGCCGCTGCGCGGGGCGTTTCTCCCCTCCCCGCCCCTTCCCTCAAGCGCTGGCCGCGCGGCTCGTCCCGTTGCGTGCGGGTGCGTCGTGGCGGGGCGCGCCCGCGCGGCGGAGTCGCAGATCGATACAGCCTCGCGTCCCTAAACTCTGGGCCCCGCTAGGGGTGGAGCCAGGTGTGGCGGTTGCGGGCGGTGGTGTAGAGGGACTCGATGTCGGCGGGTTTGAGGATGCCGCCCAGGTGGGCGAGGGTCGTGGCCGCTGAGCCGTCGCGGAGGAGGTGGATGTCGTCCACGGGGGGTGCGGCGGCGTCGACGCGGGTGGCGCCGACGACGGCCAGGCAGGGGCGGACCGCCGCGGCCAGGGCCAGGGCCGCCCGTTCCGCGTCGTGCGCGGCTCGGCGCAGGTGGGGGGCGGTGGCGGGCGCGTCCAGGCGGAAGCGGCGGTTGCGGGACGGGACCGTGTGGACGGTCAGGATCCCGGCGGGGCCGATGAGGAGGTGGTCGAGGTGGGTTCCGCCCGGTAGCGGGACGCAGTGGAGGATGCGCCAGCCGATGCCTTCCAGGCCGTCCAGTTCGTCGCCGATCAACTGGAGCGCGGCGAGCGACTCGCGTCGCGGGTCGGGGCGGAAGCGGCGGAGGGCGGAAGCTTCCGCCTGGGTCCCGTAGAGCGTCTCGCCCGGCCGGTTGGGGGCCAGGTCGTCGTCCGGGTGGAGGGCGAGCCGTGCGAGGTCGGCGGAGGTGGGGACCGGGGGCGGGCCGACCGTGAGCGGTCCCGTGACGTACGGGGCGAGGGCGGTCAGCACCTCCTCGCGACGGCCCTCGGCGAGCAGGCTCACCCGGCCGGTGTCCCGGTCGTACCAGGCGAGGGTGCGACCGGTGGCGAGCGTGACGTAGAGGCGGGCGCCGTCGTGGCCGTAGGCCGGTGTGACTCGCAGTGGCTTCATCGTGCATCACCCCCTGCCATGGGAACAGCAGGTGGGCCTCCGGGGCAACAACTATGCGCGTGAGGAACGGAGTTGGCCGACTCTCCGCACCACCCCCGCGCCGCCCCGGGTGTCACTCCCCGCGTCGCCCTGGGTATCGCTCTGCGCGTCACCCCCCGCGCCACTCCCCCGTGCCGTCCGGCATCCGATCTCCCCCTCGCCGCCCCCCGCCACCCCCGGCCGCTTCCGCCGGGAGGGGCGGGAACCGCCGGGCCGTCCCGGGCGTTGGAAGGGGTACGAGAGCGAGGCCGGGGACGGCCTGGCAGGGCGGCGGCCGGTTCGCGGGTTCCGGGCGCGGTGAATCGGGGGCGACGATGATCATCTTTGGTACCAAGGGGTACGTGTACCAGCTGGCGATGCTGATGCTGCTGTGCGGGCACTGCGGCAACCCGGCGGCGCACGCACTGCGCAAACGGGTCACGAAGTTCACCCTGTTCTTCGTGCCGCTGTTCCCGGTGTCCTCGAAGTACGTCACGCAGTGCACCTTCTGCGGGGCCGAGCGGCGAGTGGAGAGCGACGAGGCGGAGCGGCTCCAGGCCCAGGGCGGCATGGGCGGCGGCCAGGGGCAGGGATATCAGCAGGGTGCGGGTGGGATACCGCAGCAGAATCCGTACCAGTAGCGGGAAAGGGGCTCTGAGCTGGGGTGATGCCCCTCGTCGGGTGACTGTTACGGCAATGATGAATCTCCGCAATAGCGGACATTTAGGATTCATCATATGAGTACGACGACCAAGCCCAGCAAGCAGCAGCCCCGCACGGCCGGGCTCGTGGCCGCGTCCGCTCTCGCCGTGGCCCTCGGCGGTGGCCTCGTCGGCTGCGGCGGAAGCGGTGCGTCCGCCGCCCTGGCGCCGGACGTGAACGTCAAGAACGTCGCCGCGCAGCCCGCAGGCCAGCCCCCCGCGGAGAAGGGCCCGAAGCCGCTCAAGGCGTCCAGGCCGACCGGCCTGACCATCCCCTCGGCGGGCGTGGGGACCAACACCATGCTCGATCTCGGACTGGACAAGAACCAGGAGCTGGAGGTCCCGTCGGTCGACGACGCCGAGAAGCCGGGCTGGTACACCGGCGCGGTCACCCCCGGCGAGAAGGGCCCCTCGATCCTGGTGGCCCACTACGACACCGCTAAGGGACCGGCCCTGCTGCGCAATGTCGCCAAGATGAAGATCAATGACTCCATCGAGGTCAAGCGGGCGGATGGCAGCACCGCCACGTTCAAGATCCGCGAGATTCAGCAAGTGGACAAAAAGGACTTCCCTACGAATAAGGTCTACGGGAAGACCGATCGTCCGGAACTGCGTCTCATTACCTGCGGGGGCCCTATCAAGGACGGTCACCGCTCTGACAACATCATCTTCTTCGCCGACCTCGTGAAGTAGGGGCCGACAGGGAGGGGAGCCCTTGTTCCTCCGCCGCCGCCCCGACGGCCGCCGGAGCCCGGTCGGCCGACCGGTGCCCTCCGGCCGTGCCCGCACGCCGTCGTCCCTCGTGTCGGCCGCCGTCCTGGTGGTCGCGGTCTGCGGCGGCATCACGGGGTGCGCCCAGGCGGGCGAGCTGAAGAGCACGGGGCCCGCCCCGACGGCGGTCGGTCCCGTACGGCTGTGGCCCACGCTGCCGCCCGCCACAGCTCCGGCCGAGGACTTCGGGGCGGTCGAGACGGAGACGGCGAAGGGCATCAGGGTCCCGGACGGCAACGTGCGCAAGGTGGACCCGATCGCGGTCGTACGGGCCGAGGTGGCCGCGCATCCGGACACGTACAGCGGACCGGACGGCCTGTACGCGGAGACGGTCGCCAAGCTGCGCCGGTGCGCGGAGCGGCCGAAGCAGTGTCCGGTGCTCCAGCCGTACTACCGCGACCTCACCGGGGACGGGCGGGAAGAGCTGATCGTCGGCATCAAGATGCCGGGGGGCCAGCTGGCAATCCGCGCCTACCTCGCCGAGAAGGGCGGGCTGACCCGGATCATGGGCACCTCGGACGCGGTGACCAGCGTCGCGTTCGCGGGCCGCGACCTGGTGCTGCGGGCGCCCGCGGGAATCGCCGGGTACGAGTACCGCACGGCCTGGACCTGGGACGCGCGCCAGCACGCGATGCTCGCCACGCAGGACCAGATCGTCCGCATCTTCGGGGGCCCGAGACCGCACCGCACGGGTCCGGGAACGGGTACCGGCACAGGTCCGGGGACAGGGCCCGGCAACGGGCCGAACAGCGGGAAAGGCAGCGGATCGGGATCGGGCAACGGTTCTGGTGACGGTTCTGGTTCCGGCAACGGTTCCGGCTCCGGCTCCGGCTCCGGCAAGCACACGGACTCCCGTACGAGCGGGAACGGGACCACGCCCCCCTCCCCCGCCGGACCCCCCGCATGAGCCGCGCCCGGCTGCGGTTTCCCGCCTGGACCGCCTCGCTCACCTGGAAGGCCCTCGCCTTCCTCACCGTGATGTGCTGCCTCCTCGCCGCCTTCCTCGGCGCCCTCGTGCACGTGTCCGTCACCCATCAGACCGTCGAGCAGGCCCGCGAGAAGGCCCTCGACCGGCTGGACCGGGCCGCCGAGGCGTACGAGGCGGGCGAGCCGCTCCCGCCGGGCGCGGGCGTCGACCTGCCGGGGCTGCCGGACTCCCTGCGGCGGCTCAACCGCAAAGGCGAACAGGGCACCGTCGTCTCGAACGACCTCGCCGGGCGGCCCCGGATGTGGGCGGCGCGCGCCGCCGACCGGCGGTCCCTGGCCGTCGCACTCGACTACCAGTCGGGCGTCGACACCATCACCGGCCTCGACCGGGCCATCGTCGGCTCGTCGGGGCTGGCCATCGGCGCGACGCTGCTGGTCGGGGCGTTCGCCGTCACCCGGGTCACCCGCAGGCTGCACCAGACCGCCCGGGTGGCCCGCCGGATCGGCGCGGGCGACCTCGACGCCCGCGTGCACGATCCCCGCAACCAGGACCCGGACCGCCACAAGGACGAGGTCGCCATCGTCTCCGGCGCCCTCGACACCATGGCCGGGACGCTCCAGGGCAAGCTGCTGAGCGAGCAGCGCTTCACCGCCGACGTCGCCCACGAGCTGCGCACCCCGCTGACCGGGCTGACCGCCGCCGCCGGGCTGCTGCCGCCCGGCCGCCCCTCGGAGATGGTGCAGGAGCGCGTGGACGCGATGCGGCGGCTGACCGAGGACCTGCTGGAGATCTCCCGACTGGACTCCGGCAGCGAGCAGGTGGAGCTGGACCTGCACCGGCTGGGTCCGCTGGCCGAGCGGGCGGTGCGGGCGATCCCCGCCCCGACCGAGGTCAGAGTCGTACGGGACGTGGGCGTCGAGACGGACCGGCGACGCCTGGAACGGGTCCTCGGCAATCTCGTCGCCAACGCGCACAAGCACGGCCGGGCCCCGGTGGAGCTGACCGTCGACGGCCGGGTGATCACCGTACGTGACCACGGGGACGGCTATCCGGCGTACCTGGTGGAGCACGGACCGCAGCGATTCCGCACGGAGGCGGGCGGGGCCAAGGGCGGGCACGGGCTCGGGCTGACCATCGCGGCGGGTCAGGCGGAGGTGATCGGGGCGCGGTTGACGTTCACGAACACACCGGACGGAGGGGCGGTCGCGCGGCTCGTACTCCCCCGGTGCGAGGAGATCCCCAAAACGCCCCATGACAACACAAAGTGACACTTTGCGATCAATAAGTGTCGATTTTAGGGTGAAGCAAGCGAGTTGAGGGCTGCGTCCCGCGACGGGGCCCGGCCACTCCTCCCTAGGAGGCAACATGCTCACCCCCAAGAAGTTCGCCCTGTGCGTCGCCGCCGGCGCACTGACCGCCACCCTCGCCGCCACTCCGGCCCTCGCCGAGCAGGCCGTACCCGACACGGCGCCCGCAGCACCCGCCGCCGCCCACCCCCGGCACACCGAAGGCCGCGTCACCGCCAGAACCGGACTGAAGCTCCGCGACAAGCCCACTCGCAGCAGCCGCATCATCCGCACTGAGCCGTACGGCGCGACCGTCCACATCTTCTGCAAGACCACCGGCGACCACGTCGAGGGCAACGACCACTGGTACCTGCTCACCGACGGGACCTGGGCCTGGGGCTCCGCCCAGTACATCGTGCCGAAGGGCGGGCACTCCCCGCGCTGGTGCTGACCCGTACCGCCGCCGTCGAGGGGGCGAGGGTGACGCCCCCGCCCCCTCGATGACATATACGGACATTAAGCACAATCACTTGTTACGTTTCCGGAGTGACCGACGCGCCCCCACCCGAGCTCCGCCTCCCCAAGCGGCGTGGCGTCGAGCTCTGCCTCCTCGTCGGCGCGGTCCTGATCGCCGTACTCGGGTACTGCGCCACGGGCCTCGGCAAGGCCGGCACCGCGCCGCCCGACGCGCTGAAGTACGGCGCGGGCCTCGGCGTCCTCGCCCTCCTCGCCCACTTCGCGGTCCGCTTCCGGGCCCCGTACGCCGATCCGCTCCTCCTCCCGATCGCCGTGCTCCTCAACGGCATCGGGCTCGTGCTCATCTACCGCCTCGATCTGGAAACCCCCAAGGACCAGGCAGCGTTCACCCAGCTCACCTGGTCCACGCTCGGCGTCGGGCTGTTCATCGCCGTCGTCGTCCTGCTCCGCGACCACCGCGTCCTGTCCCGGTACGCGTACGTCTCGTGCGCCGCCGCGCTCGTCCTGATGGTGGTGCCGATCTTCTTCCCCGCCATCAACGGGGCGAAGATCTGGATCCGCTTCGGCGGATTCTCCTTCCAGCCGGGCGAGTTCGCCAAGATCCTGCTGGCCGTCTTCTTCGCCGCCTACCTGGCCGCGAACCGCAACGCCCTCGCGTACACCGGCCGCACCTTCTTCTTCAAGCGCCTCCAGCTCCCGACCGGCCGCGTGCTGGGCCCCATCGTCGCGATCTGGCTGCTCAGCGTGGGCGTCCTCGTCCTGGAGCGGGACCTCGGCACCTCGCTGCTCTTCTTCGGGCTCTTCGTGATCATGCTGTACGTGGCCACGGGCCGGACCGGCTGGATCGCGGTGGGCCTGCTGCTCGCGGCCGTCGGCGCGTACGCGGTGGGCTCCGTCGAGCCGCACGTGCACAGCCGGGTCGCCGACTGGCTGCACCCCTTCGCCTCCATCGAGGCGGGCGAAGGACCCGGCCAACTGGCCCAGTCCCTCTTCGCGTTCGCCGCCGGAGGCATGCTCGGCACGGGCCTCGGACTCGGCCACTCGATCCTCATCGGCTTCGCCGCGAAGTCCGACTTCATCCTCGCCACGGCGGGCGAGGAACTGGGCCTGACCGGGCTGACCGCGATCTTCCTGCTGTACGCGCTCCTGGTCGCCCGGGGTTACCGGGCGGGCCTGTCCCTGCGCGACCCGTTCGGCCGTCTGCTCGCCATCGGGCTCGCCTCGATCGTCGCGCTCCAGGTCTTCGTCATCGCGGGCGGGGTGATGGGGCTGATCCCGCTGACCGGCATGGCGATGCCGTTCCTCGCCCAGGGGGGTTCGTCCGTCGTCACCAACTGGATCATCGTGGCGTTGCTGATCCGGGTCAGCGACTCGGCGCGCAGTCCCCGCCCGGCCTCCGCCGAGACGGGGCAGATCGCGGCGGTGCTGGAGCAGGACCTCGTGGAGCTGGCCGAACTCGACGGCGTACGGACGAAGCCCGATGGCGCACGGACGAAACCGGACGGCGTACGGACGAAGCTGGAGAGGAAGCAGACGTGATCCGATACATCCGCCGGGCTGCCGCCTGCTGCCTGCTGCTGCTGGTCGCGCTGCTCCTCAACGCCGCCCGCATCCAGGTCTTCCAGGCCGACTCGCTCGACGACAATCCCGCCAACCGCCGCAAGAACATCGTCCGTTACGACCAGGCGCGCGGAAACATCCTGGTCGACGGCAAGCCCGTCACCGGCTCCAAGGACACCGGCGAGCAGCTCCGCTGGGAACGGACCTACAGCCAGGGGCCGTTGTACGCGCCGGTCACCGGTTACGCCTCGCAGACGTACGGGACCGCCTTCGTCGAGGCCGCCGAGGACGACGTGCTCTCCGGCACCGATCCGATGCTCGCGCCGCTCCCCTTCTGGACCGAGCTCACCCGCAAGCAGCAGCCGGGCGGGAACGTGGTCACGACGATCAGGGCCAACGCCCAGCGGGCCGCGTACGAGGGCCTGGGCGGGCGGCGCGGCGCGGTGGCCGCCATCGATCCGTCGACCGGGAGCATCCTCGCCCTGGTCAGCAGCCCTTCGTACGATCCGGGACTGCTGTCGGGGACGGGGCGGGCGGTGTCCGACACCTGGGCGCGGCTCAACTCCACGACGAGTCAGCCGATGCTGAACCGGGCGATCCGGCAGACGTACCCGCCCGGCTCCACCTTCAAGATCGTGACGGCTGCGGCGGCGCTGGACGCCGGGGTGGTGGTCGACGTGGACGCGCCGACCGACACCCCGGATCCGTACGTCCTGCCCGGCACGAGCACCTCCCTGCCGAACGAGGCCAGCGGCTGCGAGCACGCCTCGCTGGCGTACGCGATCCGGGTGTCGTGCAACACGGTGATGGCGAACCTGGGGGTGAAGACGGGGCTGGCGTCGATGCTGGACACGGCGGGGAGGTTCGGTTTCAACGACAAGGGGATGCGCATCCCTTCGCCGGTCTCGGCGAGCAACTTCGACAAGAGCATGAGTGACGACCAGTTGGCGCTGTCGTCGATCGGGCAGTTCGACACGCGGGCAACTCCCTTGCAGATGGCGATGGTTGCCGCCGCGGTGGCCAACGGGGGCGATCTCAACAGGCCGCATCTGGTGGACAGTACGACGACGAGGGCGGGGGGTCTGGTGACGCAGACCGCCACGCGGTCCTACCAGCAGGCGATGAATCCGGCGACGGCGATGCAGTTGCAGAAGATGATGGTCGACGTCGTGGAGAACGGGACGGGCGGGAACGCGGCGATCCCGGGTGTGACGGTGGGCGGCAAGACGGGAACGGCGCAGCACGGGGTGGGCAACTCCGGTGTGCCGTATGCCTGGTTCATCTCCTGGGCGCAGAAGGAGGGGGTGGTGACGCCGAGTGTGGCGGTGGCCGTGGTCGTGGAGGACGCGGCGGCGCGGCGGGGGGACATCACGGGCGGGGGGCTGGCGGCGCCGATCGCGCGGGCGGTGATGGAGGCGGTGTTGCGGTAGGTGGGGGGTGCCGGGGTGCGGCTCCGTTGCACGGGTGCGGCGGCACCAGTGCTGGGCGGGCGGCTCCGGGGTGGGCCCGGAGCGAGGAGCCCCCCCCGGGGGGCTCGGCGGATGCCGAGAGGGGCTGGGAGACTGATCGGCATGACGTGGGGTGTCGAGGAGTCTTTGGCGCGGATCGCGGAGGGCGATCCTCGGCTGTGTGCGTTCCTGGAGGTGTGGGAGGACGCCGCGCCCTCGGTGGAGGGCCGTGAACTCCCTTTGTACGGAATGCCGTTCGCGGTGAAGGGGCGGGCGGGGCTGCGTTCTTACGCGGCACGGAAGCTGATCGCGGCGGGGGCGGTGCCGGTCGGGTCGACGTCCGTGCCGGGTCCGGGGACGTACTGGCAGACCTGGGGCCTGGGCGCGAAGGGGCGGACCCTCAATCCGTACCGGCCCGATCTCACTCCGGGCGGGTCGTCGGCCGGTTCGGCGGTGGCGGTCGCGGCGGGGATGGTGCCGCTGGCCACCGGAAGCGACGGGGCGGGGTCGGTGCGGATCCCGGCGGCCTGGTGCGGGGTGTTCGGGCTGCGCACGACGCGGGGGCTCTTGCCGTCGCCGGATCGTACGGGGCTGGCGACGGCGGGGGTGCTGGGGCGGTCGGCGGCGGAGCTGGAGGCGTACTTGGGGTGTGCGGTGGAGGGGTACGAGGCGGCTCCCCGGGCATCGCTGCCGACGCGGGCGGTGTGGTCGGCGGACCTGGGGGTCGCGGCGGGGCCGGAGCTGGATGCGGAGGTGGTGGGGGTGGCGCGGCGGGCGGCGGAGCGGTTGTTCGGGCCGGACGGGCTGGAGGAGGCGGCGGGCTTTGCCCTGCGGGACCCCAAGGAGGAGTGGTTCGCGATGCGGGGCGGAGCGCGGCCGGGGGCGGTAGCGGAGTGGAACGCGGCGCAGCTGAGTGAACTCTTCGATGGGGCAACGGTGTTGGCGACCCCGGTCACCCCCTTCTCGCCGCATGGGCACGAGGGGCCGGGGGGCCGCTTTTCGACGGCGCTGACGTGGGCGTTCAACGTGAGCGGGCATCCGGCGGTGAGCATTCCGGCGGGGTTCACGGCGGACGGGTGTCCGGTGGGGTTGCAGCTCGTCGCGGGCTTCGGGGCGGAGGCGGTGTTGGTGGGGGTGGCGGCGAGGGCCGACGGGCGGAGCTGAGGAATTCCCGGCCCCGCCCGGCGGGCGTCAGCGGTGCCGGTTGACCGCCGACAGGCGGACGAGCCCACTCGTGGCTCTCGTCCAGCCCGTACTCGCGTGCGGCGCTCATGTTTGCTTCCACGCGGCAGAGTCTCGCCGAAACGGGAAACACACTCAGAGTGATTGCCGGATCGCCCTTCCTCCGAGTGATCGGCGATCCGGCACTGACGGGCCACGCCCTCACCCCAGTGCCTCCCTCCTCTCCAGCCACTCCCCCGGCATGTCCTCCACTCCCACCCGTGCCCCCACGATCCCGCCCGTGATCGCGCAGGTCGTGTCGACGTCGCCGAAGCCCTCCGCCGTCGCCCACAGCGCGTCCTCCAGCGAGTCGGGGTGGCGGGCCGCCGTCCACACCGCGAAGGGGACCGTGTCGTCGGCCCGGATGCGCTGGCCGTTGCCGAGGAGGTCGGCGGCCTTCCAGGGCTCGGTCTCGACGGGGAGCGAGGCGGCCTTGAGCAACCCCTCCCGCACCTCCCCCGCCGGGGTCCGGTCCGCCACCTCCGCGACCGTCAGCTCTCCCCGTACCGACAGCGCCGCCGCGACGGCGACCGCCACCGCCCCCGCCACGCCCTGCGGGTGCGCGTGAGTGACGCGGGCCGACAACTCGGCCTGGGATGCCGCCAGTTCCAGGTCGTACGCGAACCAGGCACCCAGCGGTGCCACCCGCATCGCCGCACCGTTCCCCAGGCTCCCGCCGTCGAAGAGCGTGGGCGCGAGGGTGCGCCAGTCGGCCGGGTGGGCGAGGAGTTCGGGGAGGAGCACGTGCATGCCGTGGCCGTAGCCCCGCCCCCGGTCCGCGTCGAAGGTCAGCGCGAAGCACGCCGCCAGGCGGTCCTGGTCGACGTGGCCGTGTTCGGTGAGGACGCGATGCAGGGCGAGGGCCATCGCCGTGTCGTCGGTCCAGTGCCAGACGGGGCCCTCGGGCAGCCGCCTCGCCCGTACGTCCTCGTACGTATTGTCCGGGACCAGGCCCTCCCGGAAGCGGAAGAGCGGGAACCAGCGCTCTCCGAAGGCGTCGCCCAGGGCCAGCGCTTCGAGGCTGCGGCGGGCGGCGCGGCGGTTCTCGGCGGGCGCGGACGGGACGGGGGCGGAGCCGGGTGTGTTCATGGACAGCATCGTGCCCGGGATGTGAAAGGGGGTACATCCATTATGGGCCGGAAATCGGGCTGATTCCGTCGTCCGGCGGGATGATCTTGAACTCCCTTTCTCCGTCCTAGCGTTGAGGGCATGAACACCACACCCCTCCACCTCCGCGACCACGGCGGTGCAGGTCCCGCCCTCCTCCTGCTGCACGGCGCGGGCCGTTCGCACGCCGACTGGGACGCCGTCGTTCCGCATCTCCTCCCCCGCCACCGCGTCCTCGCGGTCGATCTTCCGGGGCACGGGCGGTCGGCGGCACCGGCGGATCGCTGGTCGTTCGAGGGGGCCGCCCGAGCGCTGGACGGCATCCTGACCGCCCACGACGCCGTCCCCGTCGGACACTCCCTCGGCGGCCTGGTCGCCGCGTACCTCGCGGCGACCAGGCCCGGCACTCCCGCCGCTGTCGATCTCGACGGTTTCTGGTGGGGTGCGCCCGAGCGGTACGAGGCCGGGGCTCGGGTTCGGGAGGTGATGTACGCGGCGGCGGGAGGTGTCATGCCTGCCGGGTTCGTCGAGCAACAGGCCGCGTACGCCGAGCAGTTCGGGATTCCGTGCGAGCGGGCCGAGCGCGCCGCACGCGCCGCCGTGCGCGAGCTGCCCGACGGGCGGTGGCAGACCCTGCCCGAGCGGGACACCGCCCTCGCGATGTACGCGGCGATGGACGCGTTCGACCTCTTCGCCGCCTTTCGCGAGGCCGCGTGTCCGCTCCTGCTCGTACGGGGTGAACGGGCTCAGCCCGCGAGTCCGCCCGGGATGGAGTGGTTCGACGCGTTTCTCGGCGAGTACGGGGAGGGGCTGAGCAGTGACCTCGCCTCGCTGCGGGCCGACCGGCCGGACACCGTCACCGTGGCCGGGGTCGACACCACGCACGCCATGCTGCTGGAGGAGCCTGAGGCGGTCGCGGCGCTGGTGGCGGGGTTCGTCGGCGGGTGATGAGGTGGGGCCCCGGGCCCCAGGCCCCGGGCCCCAGGCCCCGGGCAGCCCTCGCGCAGGGGGCTGAGGCATCCGTCCTTGATGCCGCCGAGGAATGCGGTGAAAGCCGGGGCGGGGAGGGCCAGTTCCGGCCCTCAGGCCACCTCGGAGTCCCGCACTCCGGTCACGGCCCCCGCCAGCGCCACCTCGGTTCCGTCTCCCCGACCACCATCAGGGGGCCGGGTTCTGCTCCTTGACCATCAGCTGAGCGCAGAGGATGTCGTACGCCCATCTCTCCCACTTGTCCGGCGGCCACGCGCGGTCGCGGGTCAGGACCAGGAAGAGCTCCGGACTGAGCAAGGCGTAGATGATGTCCGCCGCCTCTCCGGCGGACACAGCGGGGCTGGCACCGGGCTTCGCTGTCAGGGCCTTCGCGGCTGTCGAGACCACCGTGTAGCGCGGGTTGGTCTCGTCTGGCCACAACTCCCGGATTTCCGGGTTGGTCGCTGCCGCGGCGCGGACCATCTCGTCGATGGCCGCGACACGTTCGAGTGTCCTGCGGGTGCCGGTGACCAGTGCGGCCAGGGCGGACTCGGCGGTGGGCGCGGTCGTGACCTCCGTGAACCACGGCCGGTCCATCGTGGGCACGGGATCGTCGTCTCCCGCGATGGCGACATCGACCAGTTCCTTGAGCAGCGAGGGCTTGTTCCGGAAGACGAAGTAGATCGTCTGCACTGCCACGTCCGCCCGGTCGGCGATCTCCTGCAGCCTGGTCGCCCCGTAGCCCTGCTCGACGAAGAGACCGGCGGCCGCGTCGATGATCCGCCGCCGTGTCTCCCGGGCTTTGTCGCCCCGTTTTCCCTTGACCTCAGCCATGACTGGAGTCTATATCTAGAGTTGTCCTCTAGAGGTCAACTCTAATTAGTGGAGGGGTGAGTCATGCACGCCATCGCCAACCGTCAGCAGGCAGAGGCATGGAACGACTGGGAGGGCGTCCACTGGGCCGAACACTCCGAGCGCTACGACGCGATGATGGGCGCGTTCAACGAGCCCCTGTTCGCCGCCGCGGACATCAAGGCCGACGACCGGGTCCTCGACGTCGGCTGCGGCACCGGCCAGACGACACGCATCGCCGCGCGGCAGGCGTACGACGCGAACGTCGTCGGAATCGACCTGTCCGCGCCCATGCTGGAACGCGCCCGACGCGACGCCGCCGCGGAAGGCATCGGCAACGTCACCTTCGAGCAGGGCGACGCCCAGGTGCATCCGCTTCCCGACCACGGGTTCGACGTCCTCCTCAGCCGCGGCGGCGTCATGTTCTTCGCCGACCACGCCGCGGCCTTCACTCACCTGCGGCGCGCGCTCGCGCCGTCGGGCCGACTCGCGTTCCTCGGCCCGCAGCCCTCGGGCCCGGACAGCGCCTACGCCCGTGCGACCGCCGCACTCTCACCGTTCCTGCGCGAGGCATCCCCCGCCGCCAGGGGTATGGGGTCGCTCCTGGACCCCGCGCGCATCCGCCAGGTGCTCGCCACCGCCGGGTTCACCGACATCGACGTGGTCCCCGCCGAGGCTCCCATGGCGTTGGGCGCCACCGCGGGCGACGCCGCCGACTTCCTCTTCGCCATGGGCCCGACCCGCTACAACCTGCGCGACGTCGACCCGGCGACCATCTCCCGTGTCCGCGCCGAAGTCCAGGACGCGCTCGCGGAGTTCGAGACGTCCGACGGTGTCCGCATCCCCGGGTCCGTCTGGATCGTCACTGCTTCGCGGGAGCACAGCCCTTCGGTCGAGTGAACCGGCGTTCCGGGCGAGATCAGCGGGGTGGGGATCTGACGGGCGGTCAGTCGGTGCTGCTGTAAACGCTGTTGCCTTCGGGTAACAACCGGTGCGGCCGGTGGAGGGACCACCGACAGCTGATCAACGGGATCGTCTACCGGCTGGGCACCGGGGTGCAGGGGCGTGAGCTGCCGGAACGCTTCGGACCGTGGCAGACCGTCCACAAGCGGCACGCGCTGTGGTCGGCCGACGGGGGCATCTCGGTCGACTCCAGCGTGATGCGCGCCCACGAGTACGCCGCAGGAGCGCCGAAGGCGGCTCCGCCCGCCCCGCCCCGGCCCTCAGAACAGAACCTAGTCCGGGGCCGACCCGTCGGCGATGGCGTTCCGGACCTCCGCCACCCGGTCCGCCTCCTCCGTCGCGAAGCGCTCGCGGTCGAGTTGTTCGGCGATCTCCTCGTCCTGGGTCATCAGGAGGTCGAGGTTGGAGTCGCCGAGGTCGAAGACGCCCATGTCGACGTACGCCTTCTGGAGGCGTTCGCCCCACAGGCCGATGTCCTTGACGCACGGGACGATGCGGCTGAAGAGGAGCTTGCGGAAGAGGTGGAGGAACTCCGACTGTTCGCTGAGTTCGTGCGCCTCCTGCCGGGGGATGCCGAAGTTTTCGAGGACCTCGACTCCGCGCAGGCGGTCGCGCATCAGGTAGCAGCCCTCGATGACGAACTCCTCGCGCTCCTTGCGTTCGGCGTCGGAGAGCTGCTTGTAGTAGTCGCGCAGGGCCATGCGGCCGAACGCGACGTGGCGGGCCTCGTCCTGCATGACGTACGCGAGGATCTGCTTGGGGAGGGGCTTGTTGGTGGTGTCGCGGATCATGCCGAACGCGGCGAGGGCCAGGCCCTCGATGAGGACCTGCATGCCCAGGTAGGGCATGTCCCAGCGGGAGTCGCGCAGGGTGTCGCCGAGCAGGCCCTGGAGGCTGTCGTTGACGGGGTAGAGCATGCCGATCTTCTCGTGGAGGAAGCGGGAGTAGATCTCGGCGTGGCGGGCCTCGTCCATGGTCTGGGTGGCGGAGTAGAACTTCGCGTCCAGGTCAGGGACGGATTCGACGATGCGGGCGGCGCAGACCATGGCGCCCTGTTCGCCGTGCAGGAACTGGCTGAACTGCCAGGCCGTGTAGTGGCGGCGCAGGTCGCCCTTGTCCTTGTCGGTCATGCGGTCCCAGTAGCGGGTGCCGTAGAGGTTCATGGACTCGTCGGGGGTGCCGAGGGGGTCCTGCGGGTCGACTTCGAGGGACCAGTCGATGCGGGTGGCGCCGTCCCACTGCTTGTCCTTGCCCTTCTGGTAGAGGGCGAGGAGGCGTTCGCGGCCCTCGTCGTACTCCCACGAGAAGCGGGCCTGACCGGTGGCGGGCACCTGCCAGACCGGCTCGGACGGGGGGTTGGTGTAGAGCTCGTGCGTCGACATTGACGGCCCCTTCGCGTACCCAACAGAGGTGTGCAATCGCTTAGTTGGCAGGCTCACACGCGGGTAGACGCATGGTCAACAAGCCTGCCGACAGACCCGCCGACAGGCCCGTCGACAGACCCACCGACAAGCCCGTCAGTACGGGCCAACAAGTGGTGCGCGAGGGATTGACGGCCTTGCTGACAAGGAGTCTCATAAGAGGTGACCCCCGGTAACCCGGGTATCCCAGGTCCCCAACCACGAGGTGCTCCGACCATGACGACCGCCCCGGCACGGAAGACCGAGCCGACCGAGACCGACTTCACGGCCCTCCGCGACGCGCTCGGGTGGCTCAAGGACCGCGAGCAGGTCGCCGAGCGGCTGCTCGAATCGTCGGCCAAGCACTCCTTCGACCCGGACACCGAACTCGACTGGGACGCCCCCGCCGACGAGGGCAAGTGGTACTGGCCGCCGGAGCTGGTGTCCCTGTACGACACCCCGCTGTGGAGGAAGATGTCCGAGGACCAGCGGATGGAGCTGGCGCGGCACGAGGCGGCGGCCATCGCGTCGCTCGGGATCTGGTTCGAGATCATTCTGATGCAGCTGCTGGTGCGGCACATCTACGACAAGTCCGTGACCAGCAACCACGTGCGGTACGCGCTGACCGAGATCGCGGACGAGTGCCGCCACTCGATGATGTTCGCCAAGATGATCCAGAAGGGCGGGGCCCCCAACTACCCCGTGCCGCGCGTCTATCACAACCTGGCGCGGGTGCTGAAGACCGTGTCGACCACGCCGGGATCCTTCGCGGCGACGCTCCTCGGCGAGGAGATCCTCGACTGGATGCAGCGGCTGACCTTCCCGGACGAGCGCATCCAGACGCTGGTGCGGGGCGTGACCCGCATCCACGTGATCGAGGAGGCGCGGCATGTGCGGTACGCACGCGAGGAGTTGCGGCGTCAGATGGTGACGGCGCCCCGGTGGGAGCAGGAGTTCACCCGGCTCAGCTGCGGGGAGGCGGCGCGGGTCTTCTCCACGTGCTTCATCAACCCGAAGGTGTACGAGAACGTGGGGCTCGACCGGCGCGAGGCCATCGCCCAGGTGAAGGCGAGCGGGCACCGCACCGAGGTCATGCAGAACGGGGCGCGGCGGCTGACCGACTTCCTCGACGACATCGGGGTGTTGCGGGGCCCGGGGCGCAGGCTGTGGGTCAGCTCGGGACTGCTGGCGCGCTGAGGTTCCGCGCGGAGGGGCGGGCACCGGAGAGGGTGCCCGCCCCTCCGCGCTCCGGCGGAGCACGACGGCCGAGCACGACGGCCGAGCACTCCGGCCGGGCGCTTCAGCGCAGCGCGCTCAGCTTCTGCCAGTCGGGCCAGGACAGGTTCCACTGGCCGAAGCCGTTGTTCGGGGCGACGACGCCCTTGGTCTCCTTGCCGGTGATCTCGAACGGGTCGCCCGGACGGACCTGGGCGTAGAACCAGGTCGCGTCGGCGGTGCTCATGCCGATGCAGCCCGAGCTCTGGTTGGCTCTGCCGAAGAAGCGGGCGTTCCAGGGGGCGGCGTGGGCGTACATGCCCGACCAGGTCAGCCGCATCGAGTAGTCGACCATCTTGTTGTAGGCGTCGCGAAGGCCGACCGTCTCGGAGTTCATGTTGATGGTGCCCTCCTTGGCCATCAGGACGGCCGTCCCGCGCCAGGAGCGCTTGTCGCCGCCGGGGGTGCCGCCGGAGACCGGGATGCGGCGCACGGACTCGCCGTCGCGCAGGAGCGTGAGGTGGTGGCGGTCCAGGTCCACCGTGACGATCTGCCGGGTGCCGATGGTGAAGGTGGTGGCGTAGTCGCGGACGAACCAGCCGCCCGTGCCGGAGTCGGTGCCGTTGAGTTCGGCGTTCACGGTGACCTTGGTGCCGGGCTTCCAGTAGTCCTTGGGCCGCCAGTCCACCCTGTCCCGGCCCGACCAGTCGCGCAGCCAGCCCCAGGAGCCCTCGGTGGGGTTCGAGGTGGTGATCTTCAGCTGCTTCTCGACGTCGGCGCGGTTCTTGACGGGGCGGTCGAAGACCAGGGAGACGGGCTGGGCGACGCCGACGGTGGTGCCGGTGCCGGGCCGCCAGTCGACCTTGTTGACCCGGTCCGCCGGGGCGGTGGTGAAGAAGCTCCGGTTCGTGGTGACGGTGCCGCCCGGCGCCCTGGTCGCCACCGTGACCGCGTACGACGTGCCGGGTGCGGCCTTGCGGCCCGAGGTCCAGGCGCGGCCGTCGGCGGCGACCTTCCCGGCGAGTGCGCGGCCCTTCGCGTCGGTGACGGTCACCGAGGTGAGACGGCCGCCCGTCGCCGTGACGTTCACCGGCTGACCGGCCTCGGCCCGCTTGCCCGTGGGGGTGACCTGCACGGTGACGGGGCGGTCGTTGTTCTTCGCCGCCGAGCCCGTGCCCGTGCCCCTGCCCGTTCCCGCATCGGCCGGAGCGGGGTCCCCGGTGCAGGCTGCCACGAGCGGTGCGAGGAGGAGCACGGCGACGGCGGTACGTAGCGGAGCGGTACGTATCGAGGAGTGGGCGCGGACGCGGGTGCGGGGCAACGGGACCTCCGTGGCGGGAAAGGCGGGGGCGCGAGAGCGAGGGTCGGCAAGTTCGCGGCCGACAGCCGGAGTTGTGACTGTAGGACCGGAGAGGGGCAGGTCAGCCGTGCCGGGGCAATGTGACGGCGACTGGTGAGGAACGGTCATGGTCCGGTCACATTCGCCGTGCGGGGCGGTCATGGGCGGCTGTGAGCATCTGCGGCGACCCCGGAGAAGTCCGGGGAGATGGAGAGGCCCAGACCGTGACAGCACTGCTCGTTCCGCCCTCGTCCGCGTCCCCCCACGAAGAGCACGAAGAGGGCGCCCTCGTGCTGGAGAGCATCACCGCCGGGGCCTACCGTGCCTTCCTCGCCTCCCGCGACGGCACGGCGCTCGGTGCGCCGTTCCTCCAGTGCCCGTCCTGGGCGGACGTCAAGGAGGGCTGGCGCTCCCTGTTGCTCGGCTGGGGTCCCGACCCCCGGGCGGGGCGGCTCACGGGGGTGGCGCTGGTGCTGCTGCGGCAGCTCCCGGGCACCCGGAAGTACTTCGCGTACCTGCCCGAGGGGCCGGTCGCGGACTGGGCGGATCCGGACGTCGACCGTTGGCTCGGGCCGCTGCTCGACCACCTGCGCGGCGCGGGCGTCTTCGCCGTACGCATCGGGCCGTCGCCCGCCTACCGGCGCTGGGACGCGGCCCTGCTGAAGTCGCTCGTCCACCCGGGCAGACGCCTCGGCGACGTCCTCGCCAGCGAGGTCGACCCGCTCGGCGCGGCGGTGACCGAACGGCTGCGGGCCCGTGGCTGGCGGCGCTGCGGCGACGAGGGTTCCGGCGGCGACGGGGACGCCCAGCCGCGCCACGTCTTCCGGGTGCCGCTCGCCGGGCGCAGTACCGAGGACCTGTGGGCCGGGCTCAACCAGGAGTGGCGGCGCAACGTCCGGCGGGCGCGGAAGGAGGGCGTGGAGGTGGTGGTGGGCAGCGCGGCCGATCTGCCCGAGTTCTTCCGGCTGCTGCGGATCACGGAGGAGCGCGACGGGTTCCGGCTGGGCCGCTCGCTCGCGTACTACGAGCGCCAGTACGCGGCGCTCAACGCCGAGGAGCCGGGCCGCATGAAGCTCTACCTCGCCCGGCACCACGGGGAGGTCCTCGCCGCGCACACCATGATCACGGTGGGGCGGCGGGCCTGGTACCAGACCGGTGCCTCCGCCGACCACCGCCGGGAGGTGCGGCCGTCCAACGCCCTCCAGTGGCGCATGCTGCTGGACGCCCACGCCCGGGGCGCTGACGTCTACGACATGCGCGGGGTACCCTCCACACTCGATCCAAGCGAACGTACGTACGGCCTGCTGCGGTGGAAACTCGGCACGGGAGGACAGGTCGTCGAGACGTTGGGGGAATGGGAGAGACCCTTGGACGGCACCGCCAACCGGACGCTGTACCGCGCCTTCCAGGCGTACTTGAACCGCCGGTGAGCGCGTCGGCGAAGGAGAAGATTCTCCCCGAGAGCGCCCCCAGGGCCGCCTCCGCAGCGCGCAGCAGTGTCGTCATGGCCGCGGGCTCCCTGGTGTCCCGGGCCACCGGCTTCGTGCGGTCCGCCGTCGTCGCGGCGGCGATCGGCACGATCGGGACCGTCCCGGACGGCTACGCCGTCGGCAACGCGCTGCCCACCATCGTCTACATGCTGCTCATCGGCGGCGCGCTGAACGCCGTCTTCGTGCCCGAGCTGGTCAGGGCGGCGAAGGAGCACGCCGACGGCGGGGCCGCGTACACCGACCGGCTCATCACGGTCTGCGTCCTGGCCCTGCTGGTGATCACCTCGGCCGGGGTGTGGGCGGCGCCCGCGATCATCGGCGTCTACACCGACTACACCGGCGAGCAGGCGTCGATGACGATCGCCTTCGCCCGCTACTGCCTGCCGCAGATCTTCTTCCTCGGTGTGTTCACGCTGCTGGGGCAGGTGCTCAACGCGCGCGGCCGGTTCGGCGCGATGATGTGGGCCCCGGTCCTCAACAACGTCGTCGTGATCGGTGTGTTCGGCCTGTATCTGGGCCTGGGTCTGGGCGGCGGGGGCACGCTCTCCGCGTCCGACACCGCGCTACTCGGCTGGGGCACCACCGCCGGGATCGCCGTCCAGGCGCTCGCCCTCGTACCGGCGCTGCGCGCGGCCCGGTTCCGCTGGCGGCCCCGGTTCGACTGGCGGGGCAGCGGGCTGACCCGTCCGCTGCGGGCGGCCGGATGGCTGGTGCTGCTGGTCCTGGCCAACCAGGCGGCGTACTGGGTCACGACCCGGCTGGCCACCACGGCGGGCCTCGAAGGGGGGCCCGGCTACGGCGCGTACAACAACGCCTATGTGCTGTGGGTCGTCCCGCACGGCATCATCACGGTCTCGCTGCTGACCGCGCTGCTGCCCCGGATGAGCGCGGCGGCCGCCGACCGGGACGACGCGGCCGTGCGGCGGGACGTCTCGTACGCCCTGCGCTCCACGTCCGCCCTGATCGTCCCGGCGGCCTGTGCGCTGTTCGCGCTCGCCCACCCGGTGATGTCCCTCGTCTTCGGGCACGGCAGGACGAGCGCGGACGACACCGCCGCCATGGCCGGGATCCTGATGGCGTTCGCGCCCGGGCTGCTCGCCATGTCGGGCCAGTACGTGCTGTCGCGCACCTTCTACGCGCTCGGCGACACCCGTACGCCCTTCCTGCTCAACCTGGTGATCGTCGTCCTCAACGCGGGTCTTTCGGTGACCGCCGCCCAGGTGCTGCCCGCCCGCTGGGCGGTGACCGGGATGGCGGCCGCCTACGCGCTGGCGCTCTTCGGGGGCTGGGTCGTCACGGGTCTCGCACTGAGCCGTCGCCTCGGAGTGGCCCGGCCGTGGCGGTCGTCGGCCGTCGTGGCGCAGGCGCGGCTGCTGGTCGCCGCCGTACTCGCCACCGCGCTGGGGTACTTCGCGGCGTACGGGGCGGAGCGGGCGGGCGCCCTGGCCGCCGCCGCTGCCGGAACGGCCGTCATCGTGCTCGTCTTCGTCCTGCTCGCCAGGCCGTTGCGGCTGACCGAGCTCGATGCGCTGATCTCCGGCGCACGCCGACGAGTACTGCCCCGCTGAAAGACCCCCGGCGCTGACAGGGCCCCGGCGCTGAAGAACGTGGAAGAACACCGAGGAGATTGCTGATGCCCCGCGTACTGCTCATCGAGGACGACCCCGCCGTGCGGGAGGGCGTCGAGCTCGGGCTGCGCCGCCGAGGCCACGAGGTGCGGTCGGCGGCCACCGGCGAGGCCGGGCTCGCCGCGCTGGACGACTTCCGGCCCGATCTGCTGCTGCTCGACCTGATGCTGCCCGGGATGAACGGCGTCCAGGTCTGCCGCCGCGTCCGCGAGGACAGCCAGCTGCCCATCATCATGCTGACCGCGCGCGGCGACGACTTCGACATGATCGTGGGCCTGGAGGCGGGCGCCGACGACTACATCGTCAAGCCCGCCCGCCCCGACGTGATCGAGGCGCGCATCCGGGCCGTACTGCGGCGCATCGAGGTGACGGGCACGGACCGGCCGACCGTCGAGACCCACGGCGACCTCACCGTCGACCGGGCCGGGCTGACCGTCACCAAGGCCGGTCAGCGCCTCGCGCTGGCCCCCTCGGAGCTGAAGCTGCTGCTGCACCTGTGTGCCGCCCCGGACCGGGTCTTCAGCCGCCAGCAACTGCTGGAGCACGTGTGGGAGCACAGCTACCACGCCGACGCGCGGCTGGTCGACGCGTGCGTCCGCCGCCTGCGCAACAAGATCGAGGACGACAGCGGCGCGCCCCGGTACGTCCAGACCCTGCGCGGCTTCGGCTACCGCTTCGGGCCGCTGTGAGCATGCGGACGGCGGTGCGCGGGAAGCAGGCCGATGGAGACCGGCCGGGGCGGCGCGTGGGGGCGTTCGGGCTGCGCACCCGCCTGGTGCTGGCGTTCCTGCTGGTCGCGGCCGTGAGCGCCGGAACCACCGCCGCGCTGACCTACCGGGAGGCGCGTACCGCCCTGCTGAAGACCGCCCAGGACACGGCCGTCGCGTCGTTCCGCGAGCAGGTGGAGATGAACACCTTTTCCTCCTCCCTGGAGAACGGGAACCTGAAGTCCAACCTGCGCGACATCGCCCGCAAGGGCAAGCCGCGCCCCTGGATCGTCTTCGCCGAGTACGGCACGCTCCGCGTCTCGTCCGGCACCAGCCCCGTCTCCGGCGTCATCACCCCGGAGCTGCGGCGGGCCGCCCTGACCACGCCCCGGGGAAGCTTCGAGCGCGTGGTCAAGGACGGCGTCCCGTATCTGACCATCGCCATACCGACGGTCTTCAAGACCACGTCGCAGACGACGGTGCTGCCCACCGGTCTTGTCGTGTACGCCGTCATGCGGATGAGCGACGAGCAGATCAACGTCGACGCGCTCCTGACCGCCGCCCGCAACGGGGCCCTGCCAGGACTCGCCGTGGCCCTGCTGCCCGGCCTGATCGCCGCCCGCAGCGTGCTGCGTCCGGTACGGGAGCTGCGCCGGGCCGCCCGGAGCATGGGCAGCGGCCAGCTCGACACCCGCATCCAGGTGCGCGGCAGCGACGAACTGGCCGAGCTCGCCCGCACCTTCAACGAGTCCGCCGGAAACCTGGAGCACTCGGTGCGGGAACTGCGCCAGGCCGAGGCGCGCGCCCGCCGCTTCGCGTCCGACGTCTCGCACGAGCTGCGCACCCCCCTCGCCGGGATGCTCGCGGTGACCGAGGTCCTCGACGAGGACGCGGGACGGCTGGACGGCGACACCGCGCGTGCGGTGCGGCTGATCAGCGCGGAGACCGGGAAGCTCGCCGTCCTCGTCGAGGACCTGATCGAGATCTCCCGCTTCGACGCGCGCGCCGCCGAGCTGAACGCCGACGAACTCGACGCCGCCGAGGCCATTCGCAAGACCCTCGCCAACCGGCACTGGACGGACGGGAGGTTCCGCACCGAACTCCCCGACGGGATACGGGTACGGCTCGACCCGCGCCGCTTCGACCTCGTCGTCGCCAACCTCGTCGGCAACGCGCTGCGGCACGGGGCCGCCCCCGTCACCGTACGACTGCGTCGCGGGACCGGCTCCGACGGGACGCCCGTGCTGGTCACCGAGGTCGCCGACAGCGGACCCGGCATCAGGCCCGAGGTGCTGCCGCACATCTTCGACCGCTTCTACAAGGCGGACGCGGCGCGCACCCGCTCGGCGGGCAGCGGCCTGGGGCTGGCGATCGCCGCGGAGAATGTCAGACTGCACGGCGGGGAGATCCGCGCGGGAAACCTCCCAGAGGGGGGTGCCGTGTTCACCGTGGAGATACCGCTGTTCACGGAAGGGAACGACGCGTGAGGCAGAGGCCCGCACACCGCTGGGCGCTCGCCGCCGCCGGACCGCTGGCCGCCCTGCTGCTCGCGGGCTGCGGCATCCGCGAGACCGACGTCATCGAGGCGGGCGGCCCGGCCACCGTGGGCTACATCGCCAATCCCGACATCGATTCGCTGCTGTTCTTCCGGTTGCCGCACGGAGACGTGGTCCCCGTGGTGCGGACCCTGGGATCGTACGAAGGCGTCGGCCACGAACCCCGGCGTCCGACGCCGGAGAAGGTGATGGCCGCGCTGCTCAGCGGCCCGCTGGCGGAGGAGAAGGCCGCCGGGCTGAGCAGCGCCCTGCCCCCGGTCACGGCCGGTGGTGCCCGGCTCCTGGAGCCCCTGGAGGCCCCCGTGCCCGGAGAAGTCACGATGCAGCTCCCGCTCGCCGTCCGGCCGCTGGACGCGACGGCCGTACGCCAGTTGATCTGCACGGTCGCCTTCCTCCAGGATCCCGGCGGCGGGTCCCCGGTGCGGCTGAGGGGCACGGACGGCGGGACGAAGTCCGGCACCTGCGACATGGATCTCCGTACGGACGGGACCTGACGGGACCGACCAGCCGACCGGACCGAGCGGACCGACCGGACCGACCGGACGCCGACCGGACCGACCGGACCGACGGCCAGGAGGCAGCCCCGCACCGGCCACCGGCCGATTACGCTGCACCGCATGACCACCGCCGCGTCCTCCCCCGCGTACCGCCGCCTCAGCGTGGAGCAGCGCCGCGTGCAGCTGATCGACTCGGCGCTGTCGCTGTTCGCCCACCGGGCGCCCGAGGACGTGTCGATCGACGACGTGGCGGAGGCCGCAGGGGTGTCGCGCCCCCTGGTCTACCGCTACTTTCCCGGCGGGAAGGTCCAGTTGTACGAGGTGGCCCTCGGCTCCGCAGCCGACGAGCTGAAGCTCTGTTTCGCCGAGCCGCAGTCGGGCCCGCTCACCCGCCGGCTCGCCAGCGCCCTCGACCGCTACCTGGCCTTCGTGGACACCCACGACGCCGGGTTCAGCGCCCTCCTCCAGGGCGGGAGCGTGGTCGAGACGTCCCGCACCACCGCCACCGTGGACGGCGTACGGCGCGAGGCCGCCGAGCAGATCCTCCTGCACCTGGGCGTGACCGACACGGCGGGTCCCCGGCTGCGCATGATGGTCCGGACGTGGATCTCCGCCGTCGAGGCCGCCTCCCTCATCTGGCTCGACGAGGACAAGCAGCCCCCGCTGCCCGACCTGCGCGACTGGATGGTCGACCACTTCGTCGGCCTGCTCACCGTCACCTCCGCCACCGACCCCCAGACGGCGGACGTGACCCGGGCGGCCCTCGCCCTGGAGACCGCCGAAGGGGCGGCCGGTGTGCTGGCCCGCCGGGTCGTGCCGGTGGTCTCCCGAGCCGCCCACCTGCTGTGACACTGGTGGAGTGAGAAGCGAGAAGACCCCCTTCGTCGGCGGGCCGCTGGACGGCCAGGCCCTGGACGTCCTGACCGGCCCCACCGGCAACCCGCCCAAGTGGTACGAGGTCCCCGTGCCGGACGCCGGGGGCGGGCCTCCCACGGTGTACGCGTACGAGCGCCGGGCCGCCGGGTACAGCAAGCGGCTCGGGCTCCAGCGGGGCTGGAAGTACGTGTACGTGCCCGAGGGGCGCGAGCCGTGGACGCCGAAGTGGCCGTGGACGAAGCCCGCACCCCGGCCCGCACCCCCCTCCGCCCCCGAGTCCACCCGCCACGCCGACGGCGGGCAGTCTCCGACCGGTAAGGGTGACTGAGCTGCGCCGCAAGGCCCACGCGCCGGGTGGGCCGGTGTGCGGCGGCGCACCATCGGACTGAGCCGGGTCGACTTCCCGGCTCCGTACCGGAGGTGATGGTGTGTCGAGGTTCAAGGCCGCGGTGGTGGCGGCGGCGACGGTCCTGGCGGTGACCGGTGGCGCGGCGCATCCGGCGCAGGCCGCCCCGGGCGACCCCGGCGGCATCGGGCAGCTCCTCACCGACCTCCAGCGGCTCTACCAGCAGACCGAGGAGGCCACCGAGGCGTTCAACGCCACGGCGGAGAAGCTCACCACCCAGCGCACCGAACTGGCCCGTATCAACGGGCAGTTGAGCCGGGCCCGGGTCACCCTCGCCGAAGGCAAGCGGGCGGCGGGGCAGCTCGCCCGCGAGCAGTACAAGGGGCGCGGCGACTACGCGTACTCCTCACTCGTGACGCTGCTGACGTCCTCCGACCCGGACCACGCGCTCGCGCAGGGGCACACGCTGCGGCGGGCGGCGGCGGCCCGTGCCCTGAAGGTGACGCGGTGGCAGAGCGACGAGAAGAAGGCCGACGCCCTGGCGACCCGGGCGCGGGCCGCGCTCGACACGCAGCAGACCCTGGCCGTGAAGCAGAAGAAGGCGCGCGACGCGGTGCAGGCCCGCCTCAAGCAGGTCGAGGCGACGCTGGCCGCGCTCACCGCCGACGAACTCGCCTCGCTGGCCGCGCTGGAGAGCCGTACGACGGAGCGGGCACAGCGGGACCTGATCGGTTCGGGGGCCTTCGGACCCGGGGGCGTACGGGCTTCGCGCGCGCCCTCGCGGGAGGGCGACCGGGCACTGGCGTACGCGACCCGCCAGCTCGGCAAGCCGTACGTGTGGGGGGCGGAGGGGCCGGACACCTTCGACTGCTCCGGGCTCACCCAGCAGGCGTGGGCGGCGGCCGGGCGGACCATTCCGCGCACCAGCCAGGAGCAGTGGGCCGAGCTGCCCCGGGTGCCGCTGTCGGCGCTGCGCCCCGGCGACCTGGTCGTGTACTTCCCGAAGGCGACGCACGTGGCGATCTACCTGGGGAACGGTCAGGTCGTGCAGGCCCCGCGCCCCGGCGCTCACGTGAAGGTGTCGCCGATCGCTTCGAACCCGGTGCTGGGCGCGGTTCGCCCCGACCCGGCGCTCGCCCCGCTCTCCTCCTACGTGCCGCCGGACCTGCCGACGGGGCGTGACGTGGAGGGGAACGAGTCCGATGCCGGGTACGGGGCCCAGAACGCGCCCGAGTAGCGGCTAGGGGGCGACCGAGGCCAGGTAGGCGTTGGTCTTCTCCGGCTCGTAGAAGAAGTTCTCGAAGTCGGACGGGTCGTTGAAGCCGTTCGCGAACCGGTCTGCCACGGCCGGGAGTTGGCCCGCCGCACCGATGAGGTTCAGGACGTGCTCCGGGGGGACGCCCAGCATGGCGTTGGTCCACTTGGTGACGTGCTGGGCGGTGTCCCAGTAGCGGTCGAAGGTGCGCTGCATCCATGCCTCGTCGAAGTCCGCGTCGCCGTGCGAGACGATCGAGTCGAGGTAGGAAGCGGCGCACTTGGACGCGGAGTTGGAGCCCTGCCCGGTGATCGGGTCGTTGGCGACGACGACGTCCGCGACGCCCAGGACCGCGCCGCCGCCGGGGAGGCGGCCGATCGGGTGGCGGACGGTGGGGGCGTAGCGGCCCGACAACGTGCCGTTGGCGTCGGTGAGTTCGACCTTGGTGGCGCGGGCGTACTCCCAGGGCAGGAACTTCTCCATCAGTTCCAGGGTGAGGGAGAGGTGCTCGGCGGGGTCCTTGATGCCCTTGAAGGCGTCGACGGGGCCGCCGGGGACGCCCTCCCAGAAGAGGATGTCGGCGCGGCCGGACACGGTCAGGGTCGGCATGACGAAGAGCTCGCCGACACCGGGGACCAGGTTGCAGCGGACCGCGTCGAAGTCCGGGTGCTCGGGGCGCGGGCCGAGCCCGTGGACGTAAGCGACGGCCAGCGCGCGCTGCGGGGCGTCGTACGGGGAGCGGGAGGCGTCGCGGCCGAAGAGCTGGACGAGTTCGCCCTTGCCCGCCGAGACCAGCACCAGGTCGTACGTACGGGAGAAGAAGTCCAGGTCGGAGACGGCGGCGCCGTGGATGACGAGCTGGCCGCCGCGCTGCGCGAAGGTGTCCATCCACCCGGCCATCTTCACGCGCTGGTCGACGGACTGGGCGTAGCCGTCGAGCTTGCCGACCCAGTCGACGGCCCGTTCGCCGTCGGGGGCGGCGACGGAGACGCCGAGTCCCTCGATGCGGGGGGCCTGGGACTCCCAGAAGTTGAGCTGGAGGTCGCGCTCGTGCGTCAGGGCGGTGTGGAACATGCACTGCGTCGACATGACCTTGCCGGAGCGGATCTCGTCGGACGTGCGGTTGGACATCAGGGTGACTTCGTAGCCCTGGGACTGGAGGCCGAGGGCGAGCTGGAGACCGGACTGACCGGCGCCGACTATGAGGATCTTCCGCATGGGGATGGGTGGCTCTCTGAAGGGGAACGAGGGGTCAGGCGGGGGTGGCGTCGAGGGCGTGGGCGACCAGGCCCAGCAGGGTGTCCACGACGGAGATGCGGCTGCGGGCGTCCATGACGAGGACGGGGACGTGCGGCGGCACGCTGAGCGCCTCGCGGACGTCCTCGGGTTCGTAGCGGTCGGTGCCCTCGAAGTGGTTGACGGCCACGAGGTAGGGCATGCCGCAGCTCTCGAAGTAGTCGAGCGCCGGGAAGCAGTCGGTGAGGCGGCGGGTGTCGGCGAGGACGATCGCGCCGATCGCGCCGCGCGCCAGGTCGTCCCACATGAACCAGAACCGCTGCTGGCCCGGTGTGCCGAACACGTACAGGACGAGGTCGTCGTCGAGCGTGATGCGGCCGAAGTCCATCGCGACGGTGGTCGTCGTCTTGTCCGGCGTGGCGGACAGGTCGTCGGTTTCCTCGCTGGCGGTCGTCATGACCGCCTCGGTCTTGAGCGGGGTGATCTCGGAGACCGATCCGACGAAGGTGGTCTTGCCCACGCCGAAGCCGCCGGCGACCACGATCTTGGTGGCGGTGGGGGCCCGGGTGTGGTCCAACTGCCAGGCGGGGACAGCCTGTTCGGTCAGCGGTTCGGTGGGTGCCGGTCGTTCGATCGGCGCTTCAGAGGCGACGGAGCCCATGGAGGACCCTTTCCAGCAGTGCGCGATCGGGGCGTCCGGCTCCGTGGCCGGTTCCGTACACGCGGATCTTTCCCTGGTCGGCCAGGTCACTGAGCAGGACGCGGACCACGCCCAGCGGCATCTTCAGCAGAGCGGCGATCTCCGCGACGGTGCGCATCCGGCGGCAGATCTCGACGATCGCCTGCATCTCGGGGCTGACCCGACTTCCGGACTGACGGCCCGTCAACTCCGGCCTGAGTGGGGACGGTTCGAGCTCCGGGGTGTCGAGGGCCGCCACGAACGTCTCCACCAGGAGTACGTGCGTGAAGCGCGTCCGCCCCCCGGTGAGGGAGTACGGGCGCACGCGCGCGGGGCGGCGGCCCTCGCCGCGTATCGGAAGGCGTCCCACTGTGGGGGTGTGCGCGCTCATCGGTCGGTGCTCTCCAGCGACTGGCGCAGCTCGCTGCGGAGTTCGGGCGTCAGGACGTGTCCGGCGCGGCCCACGAAGAGCGCCATGTGGTACGCGACGATGCTCATGTCGCAGTCGGGGGCGGCGTGCACGCCCAGCAGCGAGCCGTCGCTGATCGACATCACGAACAGGCTGCCGTGCTCCATGGCGACCATCGTCTGCTTGACGCCGCCGCCCTCCATCAGGCTGGCCGCTCCCACGGTGAGGGAGCCGAGGCCGGAGACGATGGTGGCGAGGTCCGCCGTGGAACCCTTGGGGCCGACCAGGCGGGGCGCGGTGTCCACCAGCATGTGGTCGGGGTCCGAGGACAGCAGGAGCAGGCCGTCCGAGGACACGACGGCGACCGAGACGAGGCCGGGCACCTCCTCCACCAGATTGCTCAACAGCCAGTGCAGATTACGGGCTTCGGTGCTCAGCCCGTATGTGATCGGCGCGGTCAACTGCGTGCCTCCTCGACGGTGTCCCCCTCGGTGTCGGTCTGGTCGTTCCTCGTGGCCCGGTCGTATCGGTCGGTCGTGGGCCGCTCGGTCCGGTCGGTCCTGTCGGTCGTGGGCCTGTCGGCCCTGTCGGTCGTAGTCCTGTCGGTCGTGGTCCGGGACCGGGGTTCCCCGCTTGCCCCGTCTACCCCGTGAACCTCGTTGTTACCACTGTTGGCGATCTCGGCCTCGACATCACGCCTGCCGTTGCGCGCGCCCAGCTGGAATCCGCCCAGGCGACGGCGCAGTGCCTCCGCGTCGACTCCGCCGGTGCGCGGCGGCGCGGCGGGTGTCGTGGGCTTGACGACCTTGGGGGTGCGCTTGGGGAGGCCCTTGTCGGTGAGGCGCGGAGCGGTCGGCTCCAGCGGGACGGGCACGGGCTCCGGTTCCGGCTTCCGTTCCGGCACGACGGGCGCGGGCTCCGGCTCGGCGGCGGGCCGGGGCAGGCGGATCTCCCGGGTGGGCTGGTCGACCTCGGGCGCTTCCTCACGTACGGGCGCGGGCTCGTTCCGTACGGACGACTCGTCCGGCGCACGGACGTGCGCGGCGCGCTCCGCCCGGGCCGCCTCGGCCTCCGCTTCCTCGACGGCCTTCTCCGCGACGGCGATCAGCGGGTCCTGGTCCGGGGCGCGGTCCGGAACGGCGGCTGCCGGACCGCGCCCCGGCAGCACGTTCGAGTTGGCCTCGGCGACGGAGCCCGGCAGCGAGTGCGGGGTCTCGGTCACGGACGGCACGGCGGGCGGCTCGGCCTGGAGGAGGGCCTGGGGCAGGACCACGACGGAGGTGACACCGCCCTGCTCCTGGGCCCGTACCTGGATGCGGACCCCGTGGCGGGCGGCGAGGAGCGCCGCGACCTGGAGGCCGAGGCCGTCGCCCTCGCCGGGCGCGGTGTACGTCGCCGGGTCGGCGAGCCGGGAGTTGAGGTCGGCGAGGCGCTCCGGTGTCATGCCGATGCCGTGGTCCTGCACGGACAGCATGATCTCGCCGCTCTCCAGCAGCCAGCCGGACAGCTTGACGTGGGCGTCCGGCGGCGAGAAGGAGGTCCCGTTCTCCAGCAGTTCCGCGAGGAGGTGGCTGAGGTCGTCGGCCGCGTACCCGGCGACCTGGGCGTGCGGCGGGAGGGCCTGGAGGGTGACCCGTTCGTACCGCTCGATCTCGCTGATCGCGGCGCGCAGTACGTCGACGAGCGGGACGGGCCCGGTGTGGGCGACGCCGTGGTCGGTGCCCGCCAGCACGAGGAGGTTCTCGCCGTGGCGGCGCATGACGGTCGCCATGTGGTCGAGCTTGAAGAGGGTGGCGAGGCGGTCGGGGTCCTGCTCGCGCTCCTCCAGGGACTCGATGACGGCGAGCTGGCGCTCGACGACGGAGAGGGTGCGCAGGGAGAGCTTGACGAAGGAGGAGTGGACGGTGGCGCGCAGCTCGTCGAGGCGCGCGGTGGTGTCCTGGACCCGGGCCAGCAACTCGCTCTGCTCTGCGGCGAGTTGGCTGTTCTCGCTGGCGAGGGTGCGGCGCTGGGCGTCGAGGGTCTCGCGCTGCCCGACGAGGTGCGCACGGTCGCCCGCGAGCTTCTCGGTACGGGTGTTCAGCTCCAGGAGCTTGCTGTGCAGGCCGTTCAGGGACCGTACGGCCTGGGCGAACTCGTCGTTGCGCCCGGTGTAGCGGACCGGCTCCTCCGTCTCGGGGCTGCCCGCGAGCCGGGCCGCACCGAGCCGGAGCACGGCGAGCGGCTGGGTGAGGGTGCGGGCGACGGCGGTGGAGATGCCGACGGCGAGCAGGAAGCAGGCGGCCAGCAGCCCGATCCGCAGCTCCAGTGCGCTGACGTCGTCGTCCCGCAGGGCGGCGAGGTTCTCGGCCTGGGCGGAGGCGAGGGCCGACTCGGCGCCGCGCATGCGGTCGACGCGGGCGGTGAGCGCGGCCCCGACGCGCTCGGCGCCGAGCTTGCGGTCGGCGGCGGAGAGTGTCGACTCGTCCGTGAGGTCCTTCAGATACCCCTCGGCGGTGGTGACCTCGGGCCCGGTGACGGTGACCGAGACGGCGTCGCGGTCCTTCTCGGGTGCGGCGAGGGCGAAGTCGGCGAGGGCGGCCTGCTCGCGGTGACGGGCCTGCTGGGCGGCGGCGCTGAGCTCGTCCCTGACCTTCTTGCCGCTGCCGCTCTCCACCCGTACGAGAAGCCCGCTGTCGGGATCGATCTCGGCCGTGGACTTGCCCCGGGGTACGGCGAGGGCGGCGAGCAGCAGCCCCCGGGTGGCGGCGGCCTGCTCGACGGCGTTGCCGAGGGCGGCGGGGGCGGTGCCGGAGCCACCGGCCCGGGGCGGGGTCCTGCGGGCCAGGTCGCGGGCGAGGGAGCGGAGCTCGTCGAGGGCGGTGGAGTACGCCCGGTGGAGCTGGAGCGGGGTGACGCTCGCGCTGTCGGCGGCGGCACGCAGCCCGGCGACCTTGGCGAGGGCGCGGCGCAGACCGTCGGGCAGGTCGGCGGAGTCACCGCCGGGGCCGGTCAGCTCGGCGATCTGCCGGTCGACACGGGAGGTGCGGTCACCGCGCGGCGTGCCCTTGTCGCGGCTCTTCCCGCCCTCGGCGGCGGCCTTCCGGCCGGTGGCGTCGTCGCGCTCGTCGGCGAGGGAGTGCGCGAGGGCGAGGGCCTGCTTGTTGAGCTCGGCGAGGTCGAGGAGCCGCTGCGAGGTGGTCAGCTCGTCGGAGGCGGTGAGCAGGGACGGCGCTCCCGCGGCGAGCACGAGGAGACCGACGGCGGCGACGGAGGCCACGAGCCGGTTGCGCACGCGCTTGGGCCGGGACTTTCTGCCCGGCTTGCCGCCGACGGGGGCGGGTCCCTGGGGGGCGGGGCCGACGGGTGCGGGGCGCGCGCCCTGAACCTCGGGGGAAGGAGTCCCCTTGCCGGTCTTCTTCCCGCCACTGTTCTTCCCGCCACTGCCGCTGCCGCCCCGAGGCCGCTTGTTCTGCACCGGTGCTCGCATCCTTGCTGTAGTCCGCCCAGTTTCGTCCGCTCGGCCGGCCGAGGTGACGACGGGTGCCTCTGGCTGCGTGCGGAACGAGCGCCCCACCCTCGCCCCTGTTGGAGCCTTCGACCCTTCCAGCGCCTCGGGGAGGTCGGCGCGCATCAACCGCCCCGCCACCCGAACGAGTGAACATCAATCGGGAGTTGGCAAACAACTCGTCTCACGCTCCGTCAGGACCGCGCTCCGCGCGCCGGTTGGAAGTTCCGTGCGGGCTTTGGCAGGATGCACCCCCGCAGCTTCCCGGAATGGATCATTCCATCCGAATTGCCTCAGCCTGACCTGCTGGTATGGGCCAATTCGCACCCTCGGACGCTCCCCCGCCCCGGTCCGGCAGACTGACCGTCATGCGCATCGATCTCTCCACCGCCCCCGGAAGCCCCGAACGCCCCAACGAGGACTGGACATCCGTGGCACTGCCTGCGGGCGGACCGGGCGGGTCGCCCGGTCAGAGCGGGGTGATCGTCGTCCTGGACGGGGTGACACCGCCACCGAGCGAGACGGGGTGCGTGCATTCGGTGCCGTGGTTCACGGCGCGACTGGGCGGCTCCTTGATCGAATTGTCCGGATCGCGGCCCGAATCGCCCCTGCGGGAGGTGCTGGCCGGGGCGATCGCGCGCACGGCGGACGCGCACCGCTCGACCTGTGACCTTTCTCACGTACGGACGCCTCAGGCGACGGTGGTCATGGTGCGTTGGGGGGCGGAGCGGGTGGAGCACCTGGTCCTGTCCGACTCCGTACTCCTGATGGAGGGTGCGGACGGGGAGGTGCGCGCGGTACTGGACGACCGCCTCGACCGCGTCCCGCGCGAGGCGCTGCGCTCGCACGCGACGGCGGACGTGTACCGGAACGCGGAGGGCGGCTTCTTCACGGCGGCGGCGGATCCGGGGGTGGCGGCGCGGGCGGTGACCGGTTCGACCCCTCGGAGGGAGGTGCGGGCGCTCGCGGCGATGACGGACGGGGTGTCGCGGTGGGTGGACCTCTTCGGGGCGGGGTCCTGGGCGGACTGCCTGGGGGTTCTGCGCAAGGAGGGGGCGGAGGGGCTGATCGGGCGGGTCAGGGCGCTGGAGGCTGAGCCGGAGGGGCCGGTGCGGTGGAAGCGCCACGACGACGCGGCGGTCGCTTTCGCGGAGCTGTAGCCCCGTTAGGGGCGCGGGGAACTGCGCGACCAGCCCCAACGCACCCGCACGTCTCCGGGACAGCCGCGCGGCGAGCGCTTTAGGTGAAGGGGCGGGACCGGGGCCAGAACCCGCCGGAGGTGGGCGGGGGTCCGGGGGGGGGGAGCCCCGGGGTAGTGACGGCAACCCCACCAAGAGGGCCTACTCGCCAGCGCGGGTGTTCAGTTGGTGGAGGAGGCGGGCCAGTTCCGCCACCTCGCGCCGGTCCCAGGACGCCAGCTTCTGGACGTAGCTCGCACGACGCGCGTCCCGGACCCGCCGGAAGCGGTCCCGCCCCTCGGGCGTGAGGAGCACGAGGGAGGCCCGCCCGTCGGCAGGATCGGGCTCGCGGGCGACCAGCCCCAGTTCCTCCAGGGCCCGCAGCTGGCGGCTCATGGTGGCCTTGCCGACCCCGAACCACGCCGCCAGCTCCGTCGCCCGCTGCCGATCCGCCTCGTCCAGCCGTACGAGAAGCCCGTACGCCGCAGGCTCCAGCTCCGGGTGGACCTCCCGGGCCAAGTCACCCGACGACGCCCTCGCCCGGCGCAGGAAGAGCGCCAACTCCCGTTCCAGCGCGAGGAATTCCTGATCCACCATGCCCCCTCCTGTCGATCCCTGTAGATCCCTGTAGATTCCGGACGATTCTGGACCACGCCGGACGATGCCGGACCGCACCCGAGAACTTTCAGCGGTACGCATCACCGCAGTTCGCCCAGTATTTCGCAGGTGTGGACCAATGTCGGCACAGAGACCCCCTTCCGCCCCCCGCATCTACGTGCGTAGCTTCGATACGGCAAGGCCACTTCAGTCGCTTTGTCGATCTTTCGGAGGCACGCATATGCACGTGCTCAGAGCAAGATCCGCAGCATTGGCCGTCGCGGCGGCAGCCGCAGCCCTGACCCTCACCGCGGGGGCGGCGACCGCCGCCCCCACCCCTCCCCCGCCCCCCGGCTCCGCCCACCTGGGCATGGGCGTCATCGAGCACGACGGTCAGGGCGGACTCCCCCCGGCCGCCCCCCGCGCCGTACAGACCGAGGGCGTGGACGTCTCCGGCCACCAGGGCAACGTCAACTGGTCCGCCCTCTGGACCAGCGGCGTCGCCTGGGCCTACACGAAGGCCACCGAGGGGACGAGCTACAAGAACCCCTACTTCGCCCAGCAGTACAACGGCTCGTACAACGTCGGCATGATCCGCGGCGCGTACCACTTCGCCCTCCCCGGCAACTCCAGCGGCGCGACCCAGGCCGCCTACTTCGCGAGCAACGGCGGCGGCTGGTCCCGCGACGGCCGCACGCTCCCGGGCGCGCTCGACATCGAGTGGAACCCGTACGGAGCCCAGTGCTACGGCAAGACGCAGTCGCAGATGGTCGCCTGGATACGCGACTTCCTCGCCACCTACAAGGCCCGCACCGGCCGCGACGCCGTCATCTACACCGCGACGAGCTGGTGGAAGACCTGCACGGGCAACTACGGGGGCTTCGGCTCGACCAACCCCCTCTGGGTGGCCCGCTACAACACCACCGTCGGTGAACTCCCGGCGGGCTGGGGCACGTACACGATGTGGCAGTACACCTCGACGGGCCCGATCGTGGGCGACCACAACCGCTTCAACGGCGCCATCGACCGCGTCCGCGCCCTCGCGAACGGGTGACCCGGCACGGAACGCGAAGGACCCCCGGCGCACGGGCGCCGGGGGTCCGGTTCGCAGAGCTATCCGCTACGGATCAGCAACGACCCGCCGCGCGGTCCCGGACCACCAGGTCCGTGTTGCTGGTCGTGCCGTCGATCCACACCACGCGCTTGCCGGTGTCGGCCGACGCGCCGACCTGGTCGCCCCGGTTGCAGGAGACCCGCTCGCCCTCACGGATGCCCGCCGCGTCGAACTGCCACAGCTTCGGCAGCGTCTCGTTGCGGTACTGCGTGTCGGGCAGCGAGGCGTTGACCGTCACGGCCTCCTCGGAGGCGGTCAGGTCGAAGGCGTAGAGCGCCTTGGCGCCGGTCTCCGGGCTCAGGTCGAGGAGCTTGGTGCCGTCGAGGTTGGCACGGCGTACGGCCATCTGACCGCCGTCCGTGGCGACCTCGTCCACCAGCCAGGACACGTGGGTCTTGGACAGGCCGGTCTGACCGAGACCCTCGACGGCGGCGTTCTGCGGAAGGACGCTCGTCTTCTTGGTCGCGGTGTCGAGGAGCTCGACGTCCAGCTTGTACTGACCGCCCACCGGCCACAGCTTGGCGTACGCGACCTTGCCGTTCTTGACGGAGGGAAGCGCCGAGCTGAGGTGGTAGCGGCCGCCGTCGACGTACGCCTGCTCGTTCGTCTTCAGGTTCTTGTACGCGGCGTGACGCCCGCCGAAGGGGTCGTTCTCCTCCCAGACGACCAGGTCACCGTCGATGCGCAGGCCCTGGAGACCGGTGGAGGAGGACCAGACCTTCTTGATCGGTCCGCCCGCGACGGGCCGGACCAGGACGTCGATGCTGGTCGTGCCGAAGGCCGCCCAGACGACGTTCTTGCCGTCGGTCGCCGGGTAGACGTGGAAGCGTCCGTCGTTCGGGCTGACCAGCTTGGGCGAGCCCTTGCCGTCGGTGCGGCCCGTGTAGACCGAGTACGGCTCGGAGCCGTCGTCGTTCGACTTGGACACGGCGTACTGGCCGCCGCCCGCGCCCGCCCCGGTGCCCGAGGTGTTGAGCTTGCCGAGCAGCGTGTCGGAGTCCATGCCCAGCGCGTCTTCCCAGCCCGCGACGATGCCGTGGGCGTTGAAGGAGCGCGTGATGACCTTCAGGTCCTTCGCGGAGACCTTGAGGTCCTTGGCGGCGGCGACGACCGCGTTGCGGCCCTCGGTGAAGCCGTCCAGCGGGGTCAGGTACTCGGCGAGCGCCTTGTAGACGATGCGGTCGGCGAGGTCCTTGTCGATGTCCTGGCGGATGTCCCACAGGGCGCCCGAGAAGATCGTCGAGTTGAGGTGCACCCCGCCGTTGTCGACGTCGTAGGAGACGCCGAGGAAGTCCTTGGAGGTGGTGCGGCCGTCGTTCAGGTCGCGCAGCGCGCACTCCTTGCCGGGCAGCGTGCGGCAGAGGTCCTCGCCCAGGAGGCCCGAGTTCGGGTCGTCCATGGAGGTGCCGGAGGAGTTGGTGTCGATGGCGTTGCCGAAGTAGTCGGCGACGGCCTCGTTGAGCGCGCCGGACTGGCCGACGTACACCAGGTTGGCGGTGTTCTCGACGACGCCGTGCGTCATCTCGTGGCCGACCACGTCGACGTCGGAGGCCAGCGGCTTGTACTCGTCGTCGCCGGAGCCGTACACCATCTTGGAGCCGTCCCAGAAGGCGTTGACCCACGACTGCCCGCCGTTGGTCACGCCCACCAGGGAGTTGATGGTCATGCCCCGGCCGTCGAGGCTGTCGCGGTTGTGCTTCGACTTGTAGTAGTCGTAGACCTCGGTGGCGGCCCACTGGGCGTCGATGGCGCCCGCGTCGGTGGCGTCCTTGCCGAACTCCTGGACGGGCGAGCCGAACTCCTTGATCCCCGAAGGCCACTTGCCGGCCGCGTCGTCCGCCTCGACGCCACGGGCGTCCCAGGTGGTGATCGGGTTCTTGGAGCTGCCCTGCATACGGACGTAGTCGCTGAGCGTGTACTCCTTGCGCGACGTGTCGTAGTAGAGGTTCAGGTCGACCTTGGTGCCGTCGGTCTTGACGCCGGTGCCGGTGGCGTCGCCGGGGCCGAGCGCCTTCGCGGCGGACGCGGCGGGCGTGACGGCACCCTTCGGGGCCGCGCCCTTGGCCTGCTTCGGGGCGCCGAAGGTCTTGATCGAGCTGTACTGGAGGACCGGGAATCCGGCCTTCGCGTCGATGTAGACCTGGCGGAGCACGGCCTCGCCGGTCACCGGGTCGTTGCCCTTGACGGTGACCTGGCGGGTCAGGACGCCCTTGCCCTGCGGGAGGACGACGAGCTTGCCCGCGGTGCCGGTGAGGGCGGTGGCGGCCGCGGACTTCTGGCCCTCGGCCTTGCGGACGTCCTTCAGGGTGAGGTTCTTGCCGCCCAGCTCGCGGGCGACGGCGGCGACGGCGCGCTGCACGGCGGTCTTCTCGGAGACCGTGGCGGTGGTGCCGGTCGACAGCGCGGTGAAGTACTTGCCGGAGGTGCCGACGACGTTGCGCTTGCCGCCCTTGTTCTCCATGCGTACGACGTACTCGCCGCCGAGGACTTCCAGGCCCTTGTACCGCTGCTGGAGGCGGACGGTCTCGGTGCCGCCCTTGTTCTGCGCGGAGACGGCCTTCAGGTTGCCCTGGGGATTGCCGATCCGGTAGCGGCCCTGCTTTTCGGCCAAGTGTCCGACGGCGGCGTCGGCGGCGCTGCCGGTCGCCTTCGCGGGCTCGTTGATTCCGTCGACGAGGGCCGGGGTCGCGGTGTCCGTCCCCGGGATCACCTCGGCGGTCGGTCCTGCCGGGGCCGCGGGGGCGGCCTGCGCGGCGGGAACGACGCCTGCGAGGAGGGCCGCCGCGGCGAACGTCGCGGCAACCCCCTTGGATATACCGGCACTTGTGATGCCAGGTCTGACGGCACGCACTCGGGTCTTGTGCACGCTTTCCCTCCCACGGTACGGACGAGCTCTGGGCATGGCACTGTCGGGCATGGAACTGCTTGGCCCCGCCATGCAAGTCGCTGTGTGTTCGCGTCGGCAATGTTTCCCGTGTGTTCAGATGTGGACACGCACACTTGTGTGCATGGTGTGTCCACGAAAGAATCCGGCCCATGATCGAGGGGGAAGAACTGCACAGCCTCGGCCTGGGAGAGGTCGAGGGACGCGTCTACGAGGCCCTCCTGAAGGAACGGGCCTCCCGCACAACGGAGTTGTCGGCCCTGCTGCGACTCCCCGGCTCACGGATCGACGAGGCCCTGACCAGCCTCGAAGTCTCCGGCTTCACCGTCCGGACCTCGGACGGAACACCGCATCCGGCCGCGCCGGCCGCCGCGATCCGCACACTGATCCA
Organism: Streptomyces sp. NBC_00237; assembly: GCF_026342435.1. NCBI lineage: Bacteria > Bacillati > Actinomycetota > Actinomycetes > Kitasatosporales > Streptomycetaceae > Streptomyces > Streptomyces sp. NBC_00237. Next base: position 2,023,415 of record NZ_JAPEMT010000002.1, read on the forward strand.
CCGCCGTCAAGCAGAACTCCACATTCGGTCAGCCGAGTTGGAGCAGTTGATGATGTCCGCGGACCGGATCGCGGGCCGTCTCACCTCGCATTCACCGACCGCGTCCGAGGGAGGCATCGAGATCGTCACCGGCCGGCGCCAGATCGGCGAGCGCGCCGAGTCGCTCCTCGCCTCCGCCGAACAGGAGGTGGTGATCCTGGACCGCCCCCCGTACGCGACGTCCGACGACGGCCGTCCGGACCGGCCGCCCGCCCTGGACATCGAGGCGCTGCTGGACCGGGGCATCACGGTCCGCGCGGTGATCGACCGGGAGGGCCTGGGCTTCCCCGGCCGGATGCGCTCCCTGACGGCGCTGGCGGCGCGCGGCCTGCGCGCCCGCGTCACGTCGGGCGTGCCGACCAAGCTGATCGGCATCGACCGCCGGATCACGCTGCTGCCGCCCACGGAGTCCGCCGATCCGCGCGCCTCGGCGCTCGTGGTGGGCGACTCCCTGCTCCGCAACGCGCTCGTGCCGCTCTTCGAGACGGTCTGGGACCGGTCCATCCCGTTGAGCAGCAGCGGTACGGGCCCCCCGTCCGACCCCGTGTCCGGCCAACAGCGGGAGCTGCTCGGCCTGTTGGCGGCGGGGCTCAAGGACGAGGCGATAGCGCGCCGCCTCGGGGTCCACGTCCATACGGCGCGGCGGCGCATCACGCGGCTGTTGGCGGCCCTGAACGCGGAGACCCGGTTCCAGGCGGGGGCCCAGGCCGCCACCCGGGGGTGGCTGGCCTGAGCCTCCGCGCCGTACCGAAGTCCGGAAGTGCCGGAACTCGTCAGGCATCGCGGGCCCCCTGTCGTTGCCGCTGAGCGCCGGACTTCTTGTCTTCCCGTGCACACGGCTCCGCGCGGGGCCCCGTGGCGGACGCTGGTGCCTCTGCTGGCCACGGAGGCCGCAGAGGCCACAAAGTCCGCAGTGGCCGCAGAGGCCGCAGGAGCCATCGGGGGGACCATGCTCTACCAGGAGTTCGGCACGTCCAGCCTTCCGCCGGAGTACCGCTTCGTCTGCGTCTGCGCGGAGGTGGGGCGGGGGGCCGGGCCGGGCAGCGGGCCCGGCGGCTGCACGGAGGTCTTCGCCGGCCGGGCGCGCCTCATGACCCTGGGCCCGGTCCGGCTGACCGCCATGGCCCTTCCCGCGCCGGGGGCGGGCGGCTGCGCCAAGCTCCTGCGCAGCAGGAATCCGGCCGCCTTCGAACTGAACCTGGTGCTGGACGGCACCACGAAGACACCGCGCGACGAAGTCGTCGGCGAACCGCGCGCGTTCACCCTTCACCTGCCCCAGGACCTGGTCCCGCTGCCGCGTGAGCGCATCCGCGAGCTCTTCGCCCGTGGGCTGCCACCGGCCGACTCCGGCATGAGCAGGGTCCTGGCGCATTACGTGCAGACCGTGGCGGAGGAGGCCCCGAGCCTGGACGCGCGTACGGCCGCCCGGCTCGGTGCCACCGCGCTCGACCTGGCGGGGGGATTCTTCGCCGAGCAGCTGTCGGTGCGGGAGCGGTTGCCGCCCGGCGCACGTCAGCAGGTCCTCCTGGCCGCCGTCACCGCGTTCATCGAGGACAACCTCGCCGCCCCGCACCTCGCCCCGGAGACCGTCGCGGCCCGCCACCGCGTCTCGGTGCGGCAGCTGCACCAGCTCTTCCGTCACCAGCCGGAGACCGTCGCGGCGCGGATCAGACGCCGGAGGCTGGAGCGATGCCAACAGGACCTCGCCGCACCGCACTTGAGCGCCCTGCCGGTGTACGCCGTCGGGGCGCGCTGGGGCCTGACGAACGCCACCGGGTTCAGCCGGGCGTTCCGCGCCGCGTACGGCATGACTCCCGGGGAGTACCGGAGGCTCGCACTCCGTATCCATGGCCCCGGCACGGCCCCGGAGGGGCCTTGACGGCTCTCGCCCGGTGTGCTTAGTCTCCCGGCACGGCATCGCGCGTCGGCCACCGGCTGGGTGGGGCGTGGAGGTAGCCCGTGAGACTGCCCGACGGAGGCATTCCACCGTGTCTGTTCAGCTGAATCACACGATCGTCTTCTCCCGTGACAACCGGGAATCCGCAGAGTTCTTCGCCCACATCATGGGGCTCGAAGTAGGCGGCGCATTCGGACCGTTCGTCCAGGTCACCCTCGCCAACGGTGTCGACCTCGACTTCGCGACACTGCCGCCCTCGCAGGACGTATTCTCCCAGCACTACGCGTTCCTCGTCTCCGAGGACGAGTTCGACGCCATCTTCGGCCGCATCAAGGCCAAGGGGCTGGAGTACTGGGCGGACCCCATGCGGAAGCAGCCCGGCGAGATCAACACCAACGACGGCGGCCGGGGCGTGTACTTCCCGGACCCGGCCGGTCACTATCTGGAGATCATCACGGTCCCGTACGGCGGCTTCAAGCCGGACAGCCGCACCCAGGGATCGCCACCGCAGGAGTCGTAGGCGGTCGTAGGCGTACGAACCCGAGGGGCCCGCGCGACGAAGCGCGGGCCCCTCGGGCGTTCGCCCCCCAGGTGACCCAGCCGTGCGACCCAGCTGCGCACGTCAGCCCGCGAGCACCAAGTCCCGCACCTTCGCGCCCAGTTCGAGCGCCTCGCCCGGTTCCCGTACCGCCTGCTGGAGTTCGACGAACGCCCCCTCCGCCCCCCAGGCCCGTACGGAACGCATCGTGGCGGCGATGTCCTCGGCGGACTGGCCGGCGCGGACGTTGACGCGGATCAGCTGGCGCAGCGCGTCCGGGTCGCGGCCCGCGTCCTCGGCCGCCTTGCGGGCGATGCCCCACAGCGCGGAGTGGCCGGCGTCCGGCATGGCGGCGCCCACCCAGCCGGTGGCGCGGCGGCCGACGCGGCTCATGGCGGCGGGGCTGAAGCCTCCCAGGTAGACCGGCGGGCCGCCCGGCCGGGCCGGGCGGAGGTCCACGTACGAGGTGGGGACCTGCCAGGTCCGGCCCGTGTGGGAGAAGGGGTTCTGGGTCCAGATGGCCGCCAGGAAGTCGAGGATCTCGTCGAGCTGTGCGCCGCGTCGGGAGAAGTCGGCGTTGACGGCGGTGTATTCGTCGCGCATCCAGCCGATGCCGAAGCCCGGGTCCAGTCGGCCGTTGCTCAGCAGGTCGAGCGAGGTGAGGCTGCGGGCCAGCAGGAGGGGCGGGTACCAGGGGGCGCTGAGGGTGCTGGTGCCGAGGCGGACCCGGGTGGTGCCGGCGGCCGCGGCCGAGAGGGCGACGAACGGGTCGACGAAGCGCTTGAAGCCCTCGGGGTACGGGTTCTCCGCCGTGTGGCCGGGGTAGAGGTCGCTCGGCTCGACGGGGGTGAGGGAGCGGTCGCCGACCCAGAGGGAGTCGAAGCCGATCTCCTCGGCGTCCCGGGCGTAGGAGGCGATCAGGTCGGCGCGGGCGTGGGTGCCGTACTGAGGCAGGGTTATTCCGATGTCCATGACATCCATCTGTACCACCGGCCCCCGAGGGGCGCGCGAGGCGGCGCGCCGTGCGCCTGACGGGCGGTGCGGGATCAACTCCCGCACCGCCCCTCACACTTGACTTCCCGTCGCGTCACACGGCGACCGGCATCCCGATCACGCGGCGACCGGCGTCGCCACCTTCGCCGGGGTCAGCGCGATCTCCAGCACCTGGCGGACGTCCGTCACCGGGTGGACCTCCAGCTTTTCGAGGATCTCGGCCGGGACGTCGTCCAGGTCCGCCTCGTTCCGCTTGGGGATGACCACCGTGGTGGCGCCCGCCCGGTGCGCGGCGAGCAGCTTCTGCTTCAGGCCGCCGATGGGCAGGACGCGCCCGGTCAGGGACACCTCGCCGGTCATGGCCACGTCCGTGCGGACCAGCCGTCCGGAGAGGAGGGAGGCGAGGGCGGTCGTCAGGGTGATGCCCGCGCTCGGCCCGTCCTTGGGCACCGCGCCCGCCGGGAAGTGGATGTGCACGCCCCGGTCCTTCAAGTCCCGTACGGGCAGCTCCAGTTCGGCCCCGTGCGAGCGGAGGAAGGAGAGGGCGATCTGGGCGGACTCCTTCATGACGTCGCCGAGCTGACCGGTGAGGGTCAGGCCGGAGCCGCCCGTCTCGGCGTCCGCGAGGGACGCCTCGACGAAGAGGACGTCGCCGCCCGCCCCGGTGACGGCGAGCCCGGTGGCCACGCCGGGCACCGCCGTGCGCCGCTCGGCCGGGTCCTGGGCGGACTCGGGCACGTGGTGCGGACGCCCGATGAGGTCGCGGAGGTGGGTGTCGTCGATGGCGAACGGCAGCTCGCGGTCGCCGAGTTCGTGCTGGGCCGCCACCTTGCGGAGCAGCCGGGACACGGCGCGCTCCAGGTTCCGTACGCCCGCCTCCCGGGTGTACTCGCCCGCCAGCTTGCGCAGTGCGGACTCGTCGAGGGTGACCTCGCCCGGCTCCAGGCCCGCGCGGTCGAGCTGGCGCGGCAGGAGGTGGTCGCGGGCGATGACGACCTTCTCGTCCTCGGTGTAGCCGTCGAGGCGGACCAGTTCCATGCGGTCGAGGAGGGCCTCGGGGATGGCTTCCAGAACGTTCGCGGTGGCGAGGAAGACGACGTCGGAGAGGTCGAGTTCGACCTCCAGGTAGTGGTCGCGGAAGGTGTGGTTCTGGGCGGGGTCGAGGACTTCGAGCAGTGCCGCCGCCGGGTCGCCCCGGAAGTCGGAGCCGACCTTGTCGATCTCGTCGAGGAGGACGACGGGGTTCATCGACCCGGCCTCCTTGATGGCGCGCACGATGCGGCCGGGCAGCGCGCCGACGTACGTACGCCGGTGGCCCCGGATCTCCGCCTCGTCGCGGACGCCACCGAGGGCGACCCGTACGAACTTGCGGCCCATGGCGTGGGCGACGCTCTCCCCCAGGGAGGTCTTGCCGACGCCGGGCGGCCCGACGAGGGCGAGCACGGCACCGCCGCGACGGCCGCCCACCACTCCCAGCCCCCGGTCGGCGCGGCGCTTGCGCACCGCCAGGTACTCGGTGATGCGCTCCTTCACGTCGTCGAGGCCCGCGTGCTCGGCGTCGAGGATCTCGCGGGCGCCCTTGATGTCGTACTGGTCCTCGGTGTGCTCGTTCCAGGGGAGCTCCAGGACCGTGTCCAGCCAGGTCCTGATCCAGGACCCCTCCGGGTTCTGGTCGCTGGACCGCTCCAGCTTCTCGACCTCCTTGAGGGCGGCCTCCCGCACCTTCTCGGGCAGGTCGGCGGCCTCGACGCGGGCGCGGTAGTCGTCGGACTCCTCACCCTCGGACTCGCCGTTCAGCTCGCGGAGCTCCTTGCGTACGGCATCGAGCTGCTTGCGGAGCAGGAACTCGCGCTGCTGCTTGTCGACGCCCTCCTGGACGTCCTTGGCGATGGTCTCGGCGACGTCCTGCTCGGCGAGGTGCTCGCCGAGGGCGGCCAGGGCCAGGCGCAGCCGGGCGACCGGATCGGCCGTTTCGAGCAGCTCGACCTTCTGGGCGGTGGTGAGGAAGGGCGAGTAGCCGGAGTTGTCGGCGAGGGCGGAGACGCCCTCGATCTGCTGCACGCGGTCCACGACCTGCCAGGCGCCGCGCTTCTTCAGCCAGGTCGTCGCGAGGGCCTTGTACTCCTTGACCAGCTCGGCGACTGCGCCCGGCAGCGGGTCCGGGTCGGACTCCTCGATCCGGGACCCCTCCACCCACAGGGCGGCGCCGGGTCCGGTCGTGCCCGCGCCGATCCTGACGCGGCCACGGGCGCGGATGAGCGCGCCGGGGTCGCCGTCGGACAGGCGGCCGACCTGCTCGACGGTGCCGAGCACGCCGGTTCCGACGTACGCGCCGTCGATGCGCGGAACAAGAAGGACCTCGGGCTTGCTGCGATCAGTAGGAATGCCGGTACGTACGGCAGCCTGTGCCGCCTCGACCGCCGCGCGCACCTCGGTGTCGGACAGGTCCAGCGGCACCACCATCCCGGGCAGCACGACCTCGTCGTCGAGCGGCAGCACGGGCAGGGTGAGCGGTGTGGACGTCGATGCCATGATCTCCCCTTGGGCAGTGAAGTTGAGCTATACCGACTCAATGCTTGTGAGCGCTCCAGTGTTCCCCAACCCGTGTTCGCTCTGAGCGATCAGCAGTCGACGCCCGGCACTCCGGAAAGATGTAATAGACCACTGCGCTCATCGACCATTACATCTAGCAGGGGGAACCTCATGGCCTTCGCGACCACCACCGACGCCGTCCGCGCCTGGGCCGAAGGCTGGGCGCTCTCGCGCGGGACGGCGGATCCGGTGCCGCAGCCGTGGGGCGTCACCATCGACATCGGGCTGCCGAAGGCCGTCACCCGGCACGTGCTCTTCGACGGGTACGCCTCGGACGAGGCGACGGTCCGCAAACTGGTGCGGGCGGACGCGGCACCGGGCACCTGGGTGAAGTTCGTGGAGCCGCCGGAGACGGTGGCGCCGTGGATGGCGGAGGGGTGGGAGTACGACGCGGCGGGACACCTGATGTCGCTCGCCCTCACGCCGGAGGCGACCGCTCCCGAGGTGCCGACCGGCTACACCCGGCGCAGCTGGACCAGGGCGGGGCTGACCCGGGTGGTGGTGCTGGCGGCCGACGGCTCGCTGGGCGTACGGGGTCAGGTCGCGGTCACGGGCCGTACGGCGGTCGTGGACCAGGTGGAGACGAACCCGGTGCACCAAAGGCGGGGGCTCGGCACGCTGATGATGCGCACCCTCCAGGCGTACGCGGCCGAGCAGGGCGCGCAGGACTGCGTGCTGGGCGCGACGGACGACGGCCTCGCGCTGTACGCGACGCTGGGGTGGCAGCGGCACTCGGCGCTGACGGGGGTGTTCCGGACCTGAACGAAGGCGGGGCCCGCCCTCCGGACCTGAACGAAAGGCGGGGCCCGCCCTCCGGCCTGAGGCACGGACGACGGGCCCCGGGAGGGGGAGGGCTTCGGTCAGGCGTTGGACATGCAGACCGCGAAGATGCGGAGCGCCGTGGCGTCGACGGTGTCGGCGTTCTTGACGTACACCCGCCAGGCGGCGCCGCCGCTGGTCGGCATGCTGACCCGGGTGAGGTACTTGGTCGTGTCGGAGCCGCCCGCGGTGACGATGTCGTAACCGCCCCCGACCGCCTTCTTGCCCGCCGGACAGGCGACGCTGTTGTCGATGTCGGCACCGGCCGGAAGGGCCACTTCCTTGTTCACGATCTCGTACCCGCTGGCTGCCAGGCCCGGCGCGCCCGCAGGTCCCGCAGGACCAGCGGGACCGACGCCACCGGCCGGACCCGCCGGACCTGCCGCGCCCGCCGGGCCGTCCGCACCCGCGGGGCCCGCAGGACCGGCCGCCCCGTCCACGCCCGCCGGACCCGCCGGGCCCTTGAGGGCGTCGAGCTTGCCCTTGGCCTTGAGCTCCTTGAGTGCCTTCTCGACGCAGGCCACGCAGCCCTCTCCGCCGCGCGGGCCCTGGTGCCCGGCCTGGAAGTGAGCACTGGGCGTGCCGTGGTTCACCACGGGCCTCGGGTCGGCCGAGGGGCCGTCCGCGAAGGCGGGCACGGAGGAGAGGGACACGCAGGCCGCGGCGAGGCTGAGGGCCGCGAGTAGCTTCTTCGTCATGGACGCAGTGGTACCTGCCAGTACGCCCTGAAGCGTTCAGCCGCGAGCGTCTCTTCCGACTATCCACCCAAACAGTCGCCCGCCTCCCCCCCTCCGGAGCCACACCGCGGGCCGCCCGCGCGTGAGCACGGAACGCATGGGGGCGGTCCGTACGTCAGAGCGACAGCAAGCGGCATCAGACGGCACGGCACACGACGGGAGCATCATGCGATCCACTCGATCCGCGCGGTCGGCGGCGGCGATTTCCGGAGCCGCCCTCTGCGGAACACTGCTGCTGGCGGGCTGCGGCGACGGAAAGGACCCCCTCGACGGGAAGCCCTCCAAGATCACGACGCCCGCCGCGAGCGCCACCCCCTCCGGCACCGCCACCCCTCCCCCCAGCTCCCCGAGCGGTGGCCCCGCGTCGCCCTCCACACCCCTCGCGACCACCGACCCCGCCCCCTCCGCCTCCGTACCGCCGAAGGCTCAGCGCCTCGTCGCCGCCACGGTCAGCGGCGGCATCGACGGCAGGCACCGCAGCGTCCTCGTGAACAGTGACGGCAGCTACACCACCCTCGACCGCAAGAAGCCCCCGAAGTCCGGCCGGATGGGCGCGAAGGAGCTGGCCGAACTCCGCGACGCGCTCGCCGACTCGGACTTCGCGAAGCTGCCGCGCGTGTCGATCGCCGACCCGCCGATCATGGACGGCATCACCACCGCCGTGATCTACCGGGGCCACGAGGTCGCCACGGACGGCATGAAGAAGATCCCGAAGCTGGACCGCGTGATCGCGGCCCTGCCCGGCCTCGACTAGGGCCTTGTCAGGTAGGGCCTCGTCAGGCGTGATTGCGGACGATCTCCGTCATTCGCGCGACCGTCGAGAGATCCCCCAGGGCGTTCTTCGTGATCGCCCACGCCGTGCCGGTCGCGGTGTCCGCGCCCGCCCAGCTGCCGCCCGCGCCCGCCATGCCGAAGACGTCGAGGTCGGGCTCGGCGGAGTTGTCGGGCAGGCCGAGGGCGTAACCGAGCGCCCAGGAGGACTCGTTGCCCATGAGCTGGTCGGTCCCGCTCGCGGCGAGGGCGGTCGCTTCGCGCGTACGGTCGTCGGAGAGCAGCCGTACGCCGTCGACCTCGCCGAGTACGGCCGCGTACACCCGGGCCATCGCGCGGGCGGAGGTCTTGGCGCCCGCCGGGATGTCGGCGGCCAGGACGTCGGTCCTGTTGCCGAACTCGGCGCTCGGGAAGAGGTGCTTGGGCGCGGCCTTGAACATCGGGAGGTCGTCGGGGAGCGCGTTCAGGTCGAAGGACTCGGCGCGCGCCGGGGGCTCCTCCAGGCGGGCCAGCCGGTGGTGTTCGGCCTCGGGCATGCCGAGGTAGAGCTCGTCGGCGATGCCGAGCGGTCCGGTCAGTTCGGTGCGCAGTACGTCGGAGAGGGCGCGGCCGGTGGCGCGGCGGACGATCTCGCCGACGAGGAAGCCGAAGGTGAAGGCGTGGTACCCGACCGCGCTCCCCGCCTCCCACCACGGCTCGGCGTCCGCGAGGGCCGCGCACATGGTGTCCCAGTCGCACAGCTCCGCGTGGGTGGTGCCGGTGGGGATGCCGGGGACGCCCGCCGAGTGGCTGAGGGCGTGCCGTACGGTCACCCGCTCCTTGCCGTGCGCGGCGAACTCGGGCCAGAGGTCGGCGACCGGGGTGTCGTACCCCCCGGCCCCGAAGAACCCCTTCTCGGCGCAGACGTGGGCGAGGGTCGCGGTGGCGCCCTTGCCGATGGAGAAGTTGTAGAAGGGGGTGTCGGGGCGGACCTCGCGGCCGGTCGCCGGGTCGGCGGTTCCGGCGGCGACGTCGGCGACGAGTTCGCCGTGCCGGTAGACGGCGGTCTGGATGCCGCGTTCGGCACCGCTCTCCACCAGCTCGTCGGCGGTCTGCTGGAGCTTCTTCTGCAAGTCGGCGGCGCTGTTCATGGCCGTCCCCTCCGTCGTTCGACGTTCCGTACGTCAGTTCCGTACGTCATTGCTGCAAAGGGCCGACCGTACGGAGGGGACGGGCGCGTCGGCCAGCGGTTTTCCGGCGCCGTGCCTGCTCAGAGGTACGACGGTGCCGCGCGGGCCGCCTTCCAGCGTCGTACGACGGGCCAGGTGGCCAGGCCCAGGCACAGCGCCAGCGGGTGGCCGAGTGCCGTCAGCGGATCCTCGTACGCGATCAGGTCCTGGAGCAGCACGAGTCCGACCGCGCCCAGCAGTCCCCGGCGCAGCCACTTCAGCCGCAGGACCGCCGCGAGTGCGCCCACGCACGCCATCAGCCCGAAGCTGATGCCGAAGTCGTAGCGGTGCAGGGAGGTCTCGGGCAGGTGCCCGGCCCAGACGGCGACGCCGACCGGGATCTCGGTGGCGAGGGAGGCCGTCACGTGCCCGAAGACGAAGACGGCGGCGGCCCGCAGCCCGCCGATGCGCCGCTCCAGGGCGGTGAGGATCACGACGAAGCCGAGGGCGTACGGGGACGCCAGCCCGCCCGCGATCCACAGGGCGCTGCCGACGAGGGCGAGGACGGGGGTGTGGGTGAGGTGGGCGACGTCGGTGCTGGACGCCTGGAGGAGGGTGTCGACGGTCGCCGGGTCGCCGAACTGGGCGTAGAGGGAGGTGGCGATCAGGACGAGGGCGTAACAGAAGGTGAAGGGGGTGCCGGTGGGGGTGGGCAGGAGGTGCCAGAGGTGCCAGCGGCGGTCGGGGGCCGCTGCCTTTCCGGCGCGCACGGCTTCGTCGCGCACGGCTCCATCGCGTACGGCTCTATCGCGCACGGCTTCAGCGCGCACGGCTTCATCGCGTACGGCCGGAATGCCGTCAGCCTCCCCCCGCTGGTCCGGAACCACGGGCGGCGGGGTGACGGCGGAGGCGTCGGCGGTCGTGCCGCACTTCTTCGGCTGTGTCGTTGTCGCGCGCTGCACTGGCTGGGGCCCCATTCCCCCGGACACCGCGCTCGTGGGCGGGCGGCCGGAATCGTCAAGCCACGCCCGTGTCCCTCGGCCGCGTCTCTCGCATGCGTCTGCTGCGGTGTTCCTGTCCCTCTTCTTCGAGGACAACGCTCACCTTCCGCCCAGATTTCCCGCCCCGCCTATGACACACCTCACAGCTGTGAGTATTGAGGCAACCTTCACAGCTTTCGGAACGTCCACCGGACCCCGGTGGGCCGTCCGGCGGACGCCGGTGAACCGATCGGGCGACGCCGAGGGGCGGGGGCGGGGTGGCCCGCCGCAGGCGAACCGCACCCCCCACACCCCCCACCCGCACCTCGCTCTACCCTCCGAGCCCCGTCCCCCCGACCGTGATCGCCCGCAGCATCCGGTCCATGTACGCCCTCAGGCGCCCCGGCATGTCCAGCGAATCCGGGGCCAGTGCCCACTGGAACTGCAAGCCGTCCATGACCGCGATCTGCTCCTGGGCGAGCTCCAACACGTCCAGGTCCGGGCGGAGTTCGCCACGGGCGACGCCCGCTTCGAGGACGCCCACCGTGTGGGCGAGGACGCGTTCGTACCGTGCCCGGAAGTAGGCGTGGGCGGGGTGGCCCTGGTTGCCCGCCTCGCCGACCAGCACGTTGAACATCCGGACCAGGCCGGGGCGGTGGGTGTTCGACTCGACGAGGCGGATGACCGCCTCCATGCCCTCCACCACCGTCGCCGGTTCCGTCGCGAAGAGCTGTTCCATGTCGTGCTGCTCGCTCTGCGCGAGGACGGACAGCAGCAGGTCCTCCTTGCTGCGGAAGTGGTGCAGCAGCCCGCCCTGGGTGATCTCGCAGTCGTGCGCGATGCGGGCCATGGAGGAGGCGTGGAAGCCCCATTGACCGAAGTGCTCGATCGCCGTGTCGAGGATCTGCCGACGGCGCGCCTCGCCCACCGCGTAGCTGCCCCGACCTGCGCTCTTTGGGGTCGTGCGTCCCGTGCCTGCTGCCATGCCCGTCACCCTAGAGGGCCCGTGCCCCGCGCCCCGGATCCGCCCGGTCCGACCCGATTTGCGGTGTGACCCACGCAACACGCCATAAACCTAGTAGGTGCTCGGTTTTCGCGTCTAGCCTGTGCTCGCCGGGTCGGCACCGACGCCGACCGGCCCCCCTCCCCCGGAGTTCCCCATGGTCACGGACCGCGACGCAGTGACGGCAGGCGCGCCATTGACACGTGTAACTGCTGCTGGCGCAGGCACTCCGGAAGCCCCTGGTCCTGCTGGTGGCCCTGGCCCTGCACATCCCCCGCTCGCACCGGAGTGGCGAGCGGGGCGGGCGGCGCGGCGGCCGCCCGGTTGATCGGGCCGGTCACCCGGACCTCGTACCGGATTCCGTACGGGAGCGGCAACTCCCCACCACCGCACACCACCTGCCCCACACCCCGCATCACCCTCAGGAGTACCGGATGCACCCCTACCAGGACCCGCGCCTCACCCCCGACCAGCGCGTCGACGACCTGCTCCCCCGCATGACGCTGGAGGAGAAGGCCGGGCAGATGTTCCACGACATGCTGATGATGAACGCGGACGGGACGCTCGTCACGGAGACGGACGGCTCGATGCTGCCGTTCACCACGCCGGAGATGATCGAGGGCAAGCACCTCACCCACTTCAACCTCCTGGGCACGTACGGGGCCCGTGAGATGGCGATCTGGGCGAACAACGTGCAGGAGCTGGCGGCCAACACCCGCCTGGGCATTCCGGTTTCGCTGTCGACGGACCCCCGGCACTCCTTCACCGACAACGTCGGTGCTTCCTTCAACGCGGGTGCGTTCTCGGCCTGGCCGGAGCCACTGGGCCTGGCCGCGATCAACGACCCCGAGCTGGTCGAGCAGTTCGCGGACATCGTCCGCCGCGAGTACCTGGCGGTCGGCTTCCGGGTCGCCCTGCACCCGCAGATCGACCTCGCGTCCGAGCCCCGCTGGTCCCGCCAGAACGGCACCTTCGGCTCGGACGCCAAGGTCACCGGCGAGCTGGTCCAGGCGTACGTACGCGGCCTCCAGGGCAAGGAGCTCGGCCCACACTCGGTCGCCACCATGGTCAAGCACTTCCCCGGTGGCGGCGCGCAGAAGGACGGCGAGGACCCGCACTTCGCGCACGGCAAGGAGCAGGTCTACCCGGGCGGCATGCGCGAGCTGCACCTGGAGCCGTTCAAGGCGGCCATAGCGGCCGGTGCCTCGCAGATGATGCCGTACTACGGCCAGCCGATCGGGACCGACTGGGAAGAGGTCGGTTTCGGCTTCAACAAGGGTGTGGTGCAGGGGCTGTTGAGGGACACGCTCGGCTTCGAGGGGATCGTCTGTACCGACTGGGGCCTGCTGAGCGCCTCGACGATCTTCGGCGAGCCGCACCCGGCACGCGCCTGGGGCGTCGAGCACCTGTCCCGCCCGGAGCTGGCGGCGAAGTCGCTGGACGCGGGCTGCGACCAGTTCGGCGGCGAGGCGTGCCCCGAGGAGATCGTGGAGCTGGTGCGCTCGGGCCGCGTCTCGGAGGAGCGCGTCGACGTGTCGGTGCGGCGCATCCTGCGGGAGAAGTTCGTGCTGGGCCTCTTCGACAGCCGTTACGTGGACGTGGACCTCGCGGAGGAGACCGTCGGCCGGGCGGACTTCAGGGCGGCGGGCGAGGCGGCGCAGCGGCGATCCCTCACCGTCCTCTCCAACCGTGAGCTGTCCCTCCCGCTCTCCGGTCGTCCGAAGCTGTACGTCGAGAACGTGGACGCGTCCGTGGCCGCCGCGTACGGGGAGGTCGTCGCGAGCCCCGTCGAGGCGGACTTCGCGGTGATCCGGCTGCGCACGCCGTACGAGGAGCGCGCGAACAAGTTCGAGTCCTTCTTCCACTCGGGCACGCTGGCCTTCGAGGGCGAGGAGCTGAAGCGGATCGTCACCCTCCTGGACTCCGTCCCGACGCTGGTCGGCATCAACCTGGAGCGCGCCGCCGTGATCCCGGAGATCGCGGAGCACGCTGCGGCGGTCGTCGCGGACTTCGGCGCGAGTGACGCGGCGCTGCTGGACGTGGCTTTCGGGCGCGCGAGGGCGGAGGGCCGCCTGCCGTTCGAGCTGCCGCGCTCGATGGCGGCGGTCGAGGCGGCGCGGGCGGACGTACCGAATGACACGGAGGATCCGGTGTTCGCGTACGGGCACGGGCTGGAGATCTGACCGCCCCCCGGTCGGGGGCTGGACCGGTCCGGTCCAGCCGCCCTCGTCCGGACCGACCCCGGTCCGGCGCTTCCCCTCTTCCCGGCCGAGTTCCGGCCGTACCCAGACCGCGGGGCTCCTGATCGGCCCCGCTCACGGCGACGCCTCCCGAGGCGTCGCCGAGGTCCGGGACCTGCCTGTGGGGGGCCGGGTCCCGGACCGCTTCTCCGTAGAGCCGCGATCCCCGTCCCCCACACCTCCCACTCTCTGCCTGGAAGGGACCGCCATCCCATGCGTTCCGCTCGTCGCCATCTCCTCGCACTGACCACCGCCGGTGCCGTCGTCACCGGCCTCGGCGCCACGGCGTACGCCACCGCCCCGGCCCCGGAGGCCAAGCAGCCCGCCGCCGAGCACCACCCCCAGAAGCCGACCGGCAAGCCCCTCGCGGGCATGCGCATCCTCATCTCCAACGACGACGGCATGCAGGCCGCCAAGCCCTCGAACTCCGACGGCCTCGGCCTCTACGAGCTGCGCCGCGCCATGTGCGACGCCGGTGCCGACGTCGTCGTGATGGCCCCCTGGCAGGTCCAGTCCGGAAAGGGCACGGCCGTCACCAACGGCGGCGTCCTCACCGCCCAGCGCCGTACCGCCATGCCCCGGGGTTACGAGAACGACTGCGCGGGCGCCCTCTCCGGCGCGCCGGTATTCGGTGTGTGCGTGGCGGAAGGCCCGTGCGGCAAGGACACCCCGTCCGCCACCCCCGCCGACACCGTCAAGCTCGCCCTGCGCGGCGGCCTGGAGGCCAAGGCGGGCTGGACCGAGGCCCCGGACGTCGTCCTCACCGGCATCAACTCAGGCCCCAACGTCGCCGCGAGCGTCAACGACTCCGGCACCGTCGGCGCGGCCGTCGCCGCCGTCGACCAGAACGTCCCCGCCGTCGCGTTCAGCGCCGAGGGCGACGCCACGAACACCCAGTACCCGGTGCGGACGTACCGGGCGACCGCCGGGTTCGGTGCCCGGTTCCTCGCCGGGATGCGCCAGAACGATCTACTCACCGGCAAGTTCGCCGTGAAGGTCGACTACCCCGACACCACCAGCGGCAAGAAGGTCGAGAACCCGGTCTGGACCCGCGTCGGCAACGGTGCGGCGATCTACCACGCCTACAAGCAGAAGAGCGGCACCGCAAGCACCAACGGCACCGACAGCACGAGCTTCGACATCACCATGGGCCTCTGCGAGGGCAAGCTGAGCTCCGGCGGCGAGTGCGACGAGAACCGCAGGGACGCCGACCAGGTCTGGCTCCTGGAGAAGAACCACGTCACGATCGCGCCGATCACCTGGGACCGTACGTACGGCACCCCCATCGACGGCACGCGCGAACTCCGCAAGCTGGAGAACTACGTGAGGCACAGCGCCCCGCGCGCCTGACCGCCCCGCCCCGGCGGGTGTCTCCCCCACCTCCTGAGACACCCGCCCCCACCCCCTCGCGTGGGGCGTCGGCGGCCCCCGCCGCCCCACGCGAGACAACATTCACAGGTTCCGCACGTTTGCGTGTACAACCATGTCTCCAGTGCGCATCGGGTCACTGACGCAACACAGCGGGGCACTACGCCTACGCAACGTCTACTTCCTTGTGCGCAGGGCGAGTTGTCACGCACAGACTTACGAAGAGTCATTGCGGAATGTCGCATTCAGAGAGATTCGGGCGTTCCGGAGCGACTTGCCCGAGGCGTCGCTTTCGATGCCCCCGCAGGCCGTTGCACCGCGTAGCCGCGAGCAGGTCGGTGCCCGTACGCTGCTCATCTGACCGCGGGATCTTACGAACGCACGGGGCGGGGCGATGGAGCAGACACACACCAGCCACAACGGCCTCGCGGCCACTCCCGGCGCTCAGCGCCGGGTACTGGTCGTCGAGGACGATTCCACGATTGTGGACAACATCGCGGCCCGGTTGCGGGCCGAGGGCTTCCAGGTGCAGACGGCGAGCGACGGCCCTGCGGCCGTCGACACGGCCGAGGCGTGGCAGCCGGACCTGATGGTCCTCGACATCATGCTGCCCGGCTTCGACGGGCTGGAGGTCTGCCGCAGAGTGCAGGCGCAGCGTCCGGTACCCGTACTCATGCTCACCGCACGCGACGACGAGACCGACATGCTGGTCGGGCTCGGGGTCGGCGCGGACGACTACATGACGAAACCGTTCTCCATGCGCGAGCTGGCCGCCCGGGTGCACGTCCTGCTGCGCCGGGTGGAGCGGGCCACGATCGCCGCCGCCACCCCCCGCAGCGGGATCCTGCGGCTCGGCGAGCTGGAGATCGACCACGCACAGCGTCGGGTGCGGGTGCACGGCGAGGACGTGCACCTCACCCCCACCGAGTTCGACCTGCTGGTCTGTCTGGCGAACACGCCGCGCGCCGTCCTCTCCCGCGAGCAGCTGCTCGCGGAGGTGTGGGACTGGGCGGACGCCTCGGGCACCCGCACCGTCGACAGTCACATCAAGGCGTTGCGCCGGAAGATCGGCGCGGAGCGCATCCGTACCGTGCACGGTGTGGGTTACGCACTGGAGACGCCGGCGCCGTGAGCACCGCGGCCGGGACGAAGCGGGGCGGGGCGCGGCGGCCGAAACAGCGGTCGGCGCGGACGCCGCGCTGGCGTCGGGTGCCGGAGCAGCGGCACGGGGCGTCGCTCCCGGCGCGCCGGTGTCCCGACTGTGGGCAGCGCGTCCGGCGGCCCCTGCGGGAACGGCTGAGCCCCGGCAGGCTGCTGCGTCCCGGCGGGCTGCTGTGCCGCATCGGGGAGCTGGCGTCGAGGCCGCTGGCCCTGCGCCCCTTCACCATCCGCGCGAAGCTGATCACGCTGGTCGTGGTGTCGGTGGCGCTGACCACCGGTCTGGTGATGGTGGCGCTGGCCACCAAGACCGAGCTGCGTTTCATCACGGTCTTCTCGATCATCGCGTCGATGCTGATCACGCAGTTCGTGGCGCACAACCTCACCAAACCCCTCGACGAGATGCGCGAGGTCGCCGCCGCGATGGCGCACGGCGACTACACCGGGCGGATCGACGGCGAGAACCGCCGCGACGAGCTGGGCGGGCTGGCCACCACGCTGAATCGCATGGCCGAGGAGCTCCAGGCCGTCGACCAGAACCGCAAGGAACTCGTCGCGAACGTCTCGCACGAGCTGCGCACCCCCATCGCCGCGCTCCGCGCCGTACTGGAGAACGTGGTGGACGGGGTGGTCGCCGCCGATCCCGAGACCATGCGTACGGCGCTCAAGCAGACGGAGCGGCTCGGCGGGCTCGTGGAGACCCTGCTCGACCTCGCCAGGCTGGACAACGGTGTCGTACCGCTGAAGGCCCGCCGCTTCGAGGTGTGGCCGTACCTCTCGGGCGTGCTGAAGGAGGCCAATCTGGCCGCCGCGCAGCGCAACCTGGCCTCCGGGTCCGGGCACCACATGCGCAAGGACGTACATCTGCACCTGGACGTGGCGCCGCCCGAGCTGACCGCGCACGCGGACCAGGAGCGGCTGCACCAGGTCGTCGCCAACCTGATCGACAACGCGGTGAAGCACTCGCCGCCGCGCGGCCGGGTGACGGTGCGGGCGCGGCGCGGGGAGCTCCCGGAGAGTCTGGACCTGGAAGTACTGGACGAGGGTCCCGGTATACCCAAGTCGGAGTGGCATCGGGTCTTCGAGCGCTTCAACCAGGGCAAATCGCCTGCCAAGCCCACCTCGGGCAGCGACGGCGGCACGGGTCTCGGCCTGGCCATCGCGCGCTGGGCGGTCGATCTGCACGGCGGCCGGATCGGAGTGGCCGAATCAGAACGCGGTTGCCGGATTCAGGTCACCCTTCCGGGGACCGCCTCTTCCCGCAGTTGACGTAGGGTTCGAACCAGAAACGGACGTTCTGCGTCCGTCCTGCCAGGATGCGGGCTGAAGGCCGCATCCTCGGTCGGATGCACCGGCTCGGCACCTCTGGTCCACACCTGGTTGACGCGAGGTCCACAGCGGAACCACGCTTGTTTCCCGCCATTTCGTGCGTCGAAACCAGCACTCCGGTGTGACTTACGCGACGGATGTACCGCCCGGTCTGCAACTCCCGGCCGGGGAGGCGTAGCCTTTATTTCCGCTGTCCACCACCTTGCGAAGCGGAAGAGGGCGGTTAACGCCGTGTCGTCTCAGTCCACCAGTAGCTCAAGTCATTCATCGACCGGCCAGGACGGGCAGGGAAAGAACCCAGCCGCCGCCTTCGGTCCCAACGAGTGGCTCGTCGACGAGATCTACCAGCAGTACCTCCAGGACCCCAGTTCCGTCGATCGAGCGTGGTGGGACTTCTTCGCCGACTACAAGCCTGGCGCCACCGGCGGCACGGCGGAGAAGTCGGCTCCCGCCGCACAGGCCCCGGTCGCACCCGCCGCCCAGGTGCCCGCCCCGGCCCAGCCCGCCCAGCCCGCCCCGGCAGCCCAGGCCCCGGTCACCCAGGCCCCGGCCGCTCCGGCGCAGCCCGCAGTTGCGCCGGCCGCGAAGCCCGCAGCCGCAGCCCCCGCCGCTCCCGCTCCCGCCCAAGCGGCTCCCGCCGCCACGGCACCCGCTCCTGCACAGAAGGCCGCACCTGTGAAGCCCGCTCCCGCCGCCGAGGCCACGTCCGCCCCGGCCGGTCCCGAGTACGTCACCCTGCGCGGCCCGTCCGCCGCCGTCGCGAAGAACATGAACGCCTCCATCGAGGTCCCCACGGCGACGTCCGTGCGCGCGGTCCCGGTGAAGCTGCTCTTCGACAACCGCATCGTCATCAACAACCACCTGAAGCGCGCCCGGGGCGGGAAGATCTCCTTCACCCACCTCATCGGCTTCGCGATGGTGCAGGCCATCAAGGCCATGCCGTCGATGAACTACTCCTTCACCACGAAGGACGGCAAGCCGACGCTGGTGAAGCCGGAGCACATCAACTTCGGCCTCGCGATCGACCTGGTGAAGCCGAACGGCGACCGCCAGCTCGTCGTCGCCGGCATCAAGAAGGCCGAGACGCTCGACTTCTTCGAGTTCTGGCAGGCGTACGAGGACATCGTCCGCCGCGCCCGCGACAACAAGCTGACGATGGACGACTTCACCGGTGTGACGGTCTCCCTCACCAACCCGGGCGGCCTCGGCACCGTCCACTCGGTCCCGCGCCTGATGCCCGGCCAGTCGGTCATCATGGGCGTCGGCTCGATGGACTACCCGGCCGAGTTCCAGGGCACCTCGCAGGACACCCTGAACAAGCTGGGCATCTCGAAGGTCATGACCCTGACCTCGACGTACGACCACCGGGTGATCCAGGGCGCCGCCTCCGGCGAGTTCCTGCGCAACGTGGCGAACCTGCTGCTCGGCGAGTCCGGCTTCTACGACGACGTCTTCAAGGCGCTGCGCATCCCCTACGAGCCGGTCCGCTGGCTCAAGGACATCGACGCCTCGCACGACGACGACGTCACGAAGGCCGCCCGCGTCTTCGAGCTGATCCACTCCTACCGGGTGCGCGGCCACGTCATGGCCGACACGGACCCGCTGGAGTACAAGCAGCGCAAGCACCCCGACCTCGACATCAACGAGCACGGGCTGACGCTGTGGGACCTGGAGCGCGAGTTCGCCGTCGGCGGCTTCGCCTCGAAGTCGATGATGAAGCTGCGCGACATCCTCGGCGTCCTGCGCGACTCGTACTGCCGCACCACCGGCATCGAGTTCATGCACATCCAGGACCCGAAGCAGCGCAAGTGGATCCAGGACCGCGTGGAGCGCCCGCACTCGAAGCCCGAGCGCGAGGAGCAGCTCCGCATCCTGCGCCGCCTGAACGCGGCCGAGGCGTTCGAGACCTTCCTGCAGACCAAGTACGTCGGCCAGAAGCGCTTCTCCCTGGAGGGCGGCGAGTCGGTCATCCCGCTGCTCGACGCCGTCATCGACAGCGCCGCCGAGTCGCGCCTCGACGAGGTCGTCATCGGCATGGCCCACCGAGGCCGCCTCAACGTCCTGGCGAACATCGTCGGCAAGTCGTACGCCCAGATCTTCCGCGAGTTCGAGGGCAACCTCGACCCGAAGTCGATGCACGGCTCCGGCGACGTGAAGTACCACCTGGGGGCCGAGGGCACCTTCACCGGTCTCGACGGCGAGCAGATCAAGGTCTCGCTGGCCGCGAACCCCTCGCACCTCGAAGCCGTGGACCCGGTCCTGGAGGGCATCGCCCGCGCACGCCAGGACATCATCAACAAGGGCGGCACGGACTTCACCGTCCTCCCCGTCGCCCTGCACGGCGACGCGGCCTTCGCGGGCCAGGGCGTGGTCGCGGAGACCTTCAACATGTCGCAGCTGCGCGGCTACCGCACCGGCGGCACCGTGCACATCGTCATCAACAACCAGGTCGGCTTCACCGCCGCCCCGGAGGCCTCGCGCTCCTCGATGTACGCCACCGACGTGGCCCGCATGATCGAGGCGCCGATCTTCCACGTGAACGGGGACGACCCCGAGGCCGTGGTCCGCGTCGCGCGCCTCGCCTTCGAGTTCCGCCAGACGTTCAACAAGGACGTCGTCATCGACCTCATCTGCTACCGCCGCCGAGGTCACAACGAGGGCGACAACCCGCAGTTCACCAACCCGCAGATGGTGACGCTGATCGACAAGAAGCGCTCGGTGCGCAAGCTCTACACCGAGTCCCTGATCGGTCGCGGCGACATCACCCTCGAAGAGGCGGAGCAGGCCCTCCAGGACTTCCAGGGCCAGCTGGAGAAGGTCTTCGCGGAGGTCCGCGAGGCCACCGCGACGCCCGCCGCCGCCCCGTACAGCGACCCGCAGGCCGAGTTCCCGGTGGCGGTGAACACGGCGATCTCGCAGGAGGCCGTGAAGCGGATCGGCGAGTCGCAGGTCAACATCCCGGACAACATCCACGTCCACCCGCGCCTGATGCCGCAGATGCAGCGCCGCGCCGCGTCCATCGACGACGGCACGATCGACTGGGGCATGGGCGAGACCCTCGCCATCGGCTCCCTCCTGATGGAGGGCACCCCGGTCCGCCTGGCGGGCCAGGACTCCCGCCGGGGCACCTTCGGCCAGCGCCACGCGGTGCTCGTCGACCAGGAGACGGGCGAGGACTACACCCCGCTCCAGTACCTCACGGACGACCAGGCCCGCTACAACGTCTACGACTCGCTGCTGAGCGAGTACGCGGCGATGGGCTTCGAGTACGGCTACTCGCTGGCCCGCCCCGAGTCGCTGGTCATCTGGGAAGCCCAGTTCGGCGACTTCGTCAACGGCGCGCAGACCGTCATGGACGAGTTCATCTCCTCCGCCGAGCAGAAGTGGGGCCAGACGTCCGGCGTCACCCTGCTCCTCCCGCACGGTTACGAGGGCCAGGGCCCGGACCACTCGTCCGCCCGCCCGGAGCGCTTCCTCCAGATGTGCGCCCAGAACAACATGACGGTCGCCATGCCGACCCTCCCCTCCAACTACTTCCACCTGCTGCGGTGGCAGGTCCACAACCCGCACCACAAGCCGCTCATCGTCTTCACCCCGAAGTCGATGCTGCGTCTGAAGGCGGCGGCGTCGAAGGCGGAGGAGTTCACCACGGGCGGCTTCCGTCCGGTCATCGGCGACGCTTCCGTCGACGCCTCGGCCGTCCGCAAGGTCGTCTTCTGCGCGGGCAAGGTCTACTACGACCTGGATGCCGAGCGGCAGAAGCGCGGCGCCACGGACACCGCGATCATCCGTCTCGAACGCCTCTACCCCCTGCCGGGTGCGGAGCTCCAGGCCGAGATCGCCAAGTACCCGAACGCCGAGAAGTACCTGTGGGCCCAGGAGGAGCCGGCGAACCAGGGCGCATGGCCCTTCATCGCCCTCAACCTGATCGACCACCTCGACCTGGCCGTCGGCGCGGACATCCCGCACGGTGAGCGCCTGCGCCGCATCTCGCGCCCGCACAGCTCGTCGCCGGCCGTCGGCTCGGCGAAGCGTCACCAGGCGGAGCAGCAGGCGCTGGTGAACGAGGTCTTCGACGCGTAGTCGCTGTGCGCTCGGCGGTACATGGTGAGTGACTGGGGCCCGCCCCCGCGAGAGGTTCTCGCGGGGGCGGGCCCTTTTCCCTGGCCGATTAATCTGTACCCATGTACTTCACTGACCGTGGCATCGAAGAGCTGGAGAAGCGGCGCGGCGAGGAGGAGGTCACTTTCGAGTGGCTCGCCGAGCAGCTGCGTACGTTCGTGGACCTCAATCCGGACTTCGAGGTCCCGGTGGAACGCCTCGCCACGTGGCTGGCCCGCCTCGACGACGAGGACGAGGACGACGAGTAGCCACACGGCTGTCTCGCGCCCGTGCGGGCGCGTCGTGGCTGGCCGCGCAGTTCCCCGCGCCCCTAAATGCCCTCCCTTCGGGCTCCGCCCTCCGCACCCCCTCGGGCTCCGCTTCCGCCCAACCCCCTCGGGCTCCGCTTCCGCCTAGCCCCCTCGGGCGGCGCCTCCGCCCAGCCCCCCTGGGCTCCGCCCTCCGCCTCCCCAGCCCCCTTGGGCGGCGGGGCCGCCCCCCGGGGGCGGAACGGGCGGGCAAGGGGGCGGCCCCCCTCGCTCCGGGCCCACCCCGGAGCCGCCCGCTGGTACCTCGCCCCATGGGTGCGCCGCACCGGGGTGGCCTGCGGCGCTGCCCCGGTCCCGCCCCTTCACCTAAAGCGCTCGCCGCGCGGCAGTCCCGCAACACGTGCGGGTGCGTTGGGGCTGGGCGCGCAGTTCCCCGTGCCCCTAGGAGCGCGTTCGCACCCGGTCGTACGTCAGGCCCACCGCCCCCTGCACCACCATCAAGCCACCAGCCACCACCCACCCGGCGGAGCCCCTGCGCACGCCCCACACCACCATCGGCACCCCCACCCCCACCTGCACCGCCCCGATCGCCCGCGCCCTCGGCCCCCGTACCCAGGCCGCCAGCGGGCCCTGTTCCACCCAGTCCAGCTCCGCGCGCAGCGCGTCGCGCCAGCCCGACCACTCCACCGTCTGCGTGTCCGTGCCGACCCTGGCGACCGCCCGCAGCCGGTCCGCGCTCTCCCCCGGTGTCAGGCCGACGGGCAGCGCCAGTCCCGCCCGGTGGAGTACGGCGATCAGCCCGAGCAGCCTCGCTCGCGCGTCCGCGTCGTCGTCGGGCCCGGTCAGCGCCTCCAGGCTTTCCATGTCGTGTACGGGGTCGAGCCCGAGCCGCACCGCGAAGGTCCGCATCGCCTCGTCCTCGCCCAGCGGGGTGCCGTCGGCCAGCCACTCGTAGCCCACCGTCCGCCGGAACCCGGAGGCGAGCGTGTATCCGGCCCGGTCCGGGTCCCACCACAGGGCCAGCACCGGCCAGTTGGTGCCGATGGCGAGGGCTGACGCCCAGCCCGCGAGGACCCGGTCGACGGGCTCGTACGCGTCCCCCGTGGCCAGCCACGGCTTGCCCTCGGGGACCACGACGCTCCAGCCGTCCCCGGCGGGGGCGAGCAGGACGCGTTCCCGCAGCAGCGGGAGCGCGGGGCGTACGTCGGCGACCGGGGCCCGGCAGAGGAGCAGGGCCCCGGTGGCGTGCACGGACGGGGAATCGGGGTGAGACATATGGCCCACGCTAGGTTAAATCACTCTTTCTCACCTCCCGCACCCTCCCGCCCTTATGTTGACTTCACCCAACCGCGATATATCGTGTTGAAGAGAAGACGCGATATGTTGCGTCGCACGATCACCGTGCGGCAGCGGCCTGACCCGCGCAGCCCGAGCCCGCCCTCGACCGGGGAGATCGCCATGACCGAGTGGTCCGTCACCGAACCGCAGAAACTCACCTTCGACGAGCCCGTCGACACCCTCAGCGTCCGGATCGTCAACGGCACCGTGAACGTCGTGGGCACGGAGGACGCGTCCGCCGGCGCCCGCCTTGAGGTGACCGAGATCGACGGTCCACCCCTGGTGGTCACCCTCGAAGGCGGCACGCTGACCGTCACGTACGAGGACCTGCCCTGGAAGAGCGGGAAGGGCTTCCTGAGCTTCCTGGACCGGCAGAGCTGGCACCGCACGGCGGCGGTCACGCTCGCCGTACCGGCCGCCGCGAAGGTGAGCGTGGGCGTGGTCGGGGCGAGCGCGGTGGTCTCCGGCATCCGGGGCCGCACCGACGTACGCGGAGTCACCGGCGACACGACGCTGGTCGGCCTGACCGGCAAGGTCAACGCCGATACGGTCTCCGGCAACCTGGAGGCCCACTCCCTCACCGGCGACCTGCACTTCAAGTCGGTCTCGGGCGACCTGACGATGGTCGACGGGGCCGGTTCGTCCGTACGGGCGGAGTCGGTGGGCGGCGCGATGGTCATCGACGTCGACCCGGCGCGCAACGGCCCCGCCGACATCGCCCTGACGACGGTCTCCGGCGAGGTGGCGATCCGCCTTCCGCACCCGGCGGACGCGAAGGTCGAGGCGAACACGACGAGCGGACAGGTCTCCAGCGCCTTCGAGGACCTGCGGATCTCCGGGCAGTGGGCGCAGAAGAAGATCACGGGCACGCTGGGCACGGGCGCGGGCAAACTCCGCGCGACGACCGTGTCCGGCTCGATCGCCCTGCTGCGCCGCCCGCCGACGGACGACCTGCCGGTGGACGACCTGCCGGTGGACGACGCCCCGACGGGCGACGCTCCGCTGGGTGGCGCCCCGAAGGACACCCCCTCCGCCCCCTCCGACTCGCCCTCCGGAAAGGTCCTCTGACATGCCTCCCGTCTTCGCCCACGGCCGCCTCCGCCTCTACCTCCTCAAGCTGCTGGACGAGGCACCGCGCCACGGCTACGAGGTCATCCGCCTGCTCGAAGAGCGCTTCGAGGGCCTGTACGCACCCTCGGCGGGCACCGTCTACCCCCGCCTCGCCAAGCTGGAGGCCGAGGGCCTGGTCACGCACGCCACCGAGGGGGGCCGCAAGGTCTACTCGATCACCGACGCGGGCCGCGCCGAACTGGCCGACCGGGGCGGCGAGTTGGCGGACCTCGAAATGGAGATCCGCGAGTCGGTCTCCGAGCTGGCCGCCGAGATCCGCGACGACGTACGGAGCGCTGCGGGCGACCTGCGCCGCGAGATGAAGGCCCAGGCGGCGGCCTCGGGCACGTCCGCCAAGGAGTCCCCGGGCGACGGGGGCGGCGGCGCCCCCTGGGGCGACAAGGAAGCCTGGCGCCTGGCCAAGGAGGAGATGCGCAAGGCCCGCCACGAGTGGAAGGAGCAGGCCCGCCGCGCCAAGGACGAGAGCCGCCGCGCCCGCCAGGACGCGCAGGACGCCCGCCGCCAGGCCAAGGAGACCACCGACCGCGCCCGCGAGCAGATGCAGCAGGCGGCCCGCCGGGTCGAGGAGCAGGTCCGCGAGCACGTGGCGAAGGGCGACTGGCCCTCCGCCGTACGGGACGGACTCGCGGAGATCGAGAAGGAGTTCAGCCGTGCCTGGGGCAAGGACTTCGGCCGCTTCGGCAAGGGCCACGAGGCCCCGAAGGACACCCCGGACATCACGCTGGAGCGCGCCGACAAGCCCGCCCCGTCCTCCGGGAACGTCTGGGAGGACGCCGTACGCGACGACACTCCCCCGCAGTCCGCCCTGCCCGACTGGGCCGTGGAGGACACGAAGCCCGGCTCGGACCCGGCCCGCGACCTGGACCGCCTCCTGGACCGCTTCCGCGACGGCGTCCGCGACGCGGCCCGCGACCACGGGGTGTCTCCGTCCCAACTGACCGAGGCCCGCGCCCGGTTGGCCGCGGCGGCGGCGCACATCGACAGCCTGCTGCGCGGCCCGCGGAAGTAGCGGCCGGAGCACGGCCCGCGAACACGGTTCGCACCGCCGCGAAGGAGCAGGCCCCGAGGAGGAGGACACCTTGCGGGGAAGGTGTCCTCCTCCTCGGTCGCGCGCGGCAGCTTCGGCGGCAAGGCCGCGCCCGCCGCCTGCTCGTCCGTCGGGGGCGCTAGGTGCACTGCCAGAGGAAGCGCCCCTCGTCCCCCTCCGGCGACAGGAACGCGTACCCGATCCCCGCGTCCCCGAAGTTCACGTGCACGGGCATGGCCGTCGAGTCGAGCTGGGCCAGGAGCTCCCACGGCGCGCCCTCCTCCGCGCCCGGCGTCTCCTCCCCCTGGAGCCACAGCGGCTCGACGCCCGGGCCGCCCAGGAACTGCCAGGACTCCCCGTCCTCGTCCGGCTTCCCCGGCACCGCGAGGTGGTCCTCACCGAGGGTCGGGCCCTCGGCCAGCTCCCGTACACCCACCACGAAATCCGGCACCCGTCCGCCGGGCTGCACGATGACCGCGTTCTCCCCGCCGTCCGGGACGAACGTCCCCTGCGCGCCCTCGGACATGAAGACGTACGCGAGTTTCCCGCCCCGCACCTCGAACTGGCCGATGAACTCCATCGGCTCGCCCGACTCCGCCGACAGCGGCCACTGCGCGCCCTCCAGCCAGACCGGCCGGCCGCCGACCTTGGTGACCGGCTCCGTCACCGCCCGCCCCGCAGGCACGAACTCCACCGGCACAGGACCAGCCACCACTAACCTCCCGCAGACAGACGAACGTTGCCGAAGACCCTAGACCCCCGGCCCGGCAACGCCCGCCCATCCGCCACGAAGCGCCACTTCGCGCTCCTAGCGCTTCTGCACCACCACCGTGACCCTCTTCCCCGGCACTCCGTACACCCGCACCCTTTCCGTCCGTCCCGCCGAAACCTCCCGCGTCCCGGTCCACCCCCAGCCCGTGACCCGTACCCGCCAGCCCTTCGCACTCGGCGGAACCGAGACGACCGTCTCCACACCGCCGCGTCGGCTTCCCTCGTACGTGAGGGAGTAGGAGCCACCCGCGTACGTCTCGCCGCGCACCCGTCCCGTCACGGCTGCCGCATAGGGAGCGGAGGTCTGCTGTTTGTGGCCCCGGAGCTTCCCGGCCCCGTCCACCGCGCAGTACCCGCCCCCGTAGCACCACACATAGCCCGCCCAGCCGGAGCTGTACCGGGCGAAGGAGGCGAGGGCGTCGCGGTAGAAGGTGCCCATGTTCGGGCCGTCGTTGTTCAGCGGGCCCCACTCGCCGACCACCACCGGCACCCCGTACTGCTTCGGGTACTGCGTGACGGCGGCCTCGTAGCGTTCGATCCAGCCCTCGGTCGGGTCGTAGTCGGCGCCCGCCTCCATCGCGGTGTTGTAGAAGTGCGGCGCGTACACGACCTTCCGCTTCGGGTCCTTGATCCGGCCGAGGCCGGTGGGCACGCCCTCGCCGACGATGGGGGTGGGCTCGACGAAGAGCCACTTCTTCGCGTCCACCGAACGGACCGCCGCCGCGAGGCGGTTGTGCATCGGCGTGACCTGGTCGCGCTCGATCCGGCGGGCGGCCGTCGGCAGGTCCTCGCCCTCCTTCAGCTCGCCCATGGGCTCGTTGAGGAAGTCGTAGCCGAAGACGGCAGGATGGTCGCCGTACCGGTCGGCGAGGAGTCTCCAGACTGCCGCCTGCGCCTTCTGGAGGTCCTTGTCCTCGTAGAGGTGCGTGAAGGCGCGCTGCACGGCGGGCTGGAAGTACTCGGAGAACCAGTCGTCCGGGTTCGGCGTGAAGGGGAGGCCGTCGGTGCGGGTCGCCCATTCGGGGATGCCCCGGTGGCCGAAGGCGGGGCCGAAGACGTCCTGGTGGCCGTCGAGGAGGACCTTGACGCCGTACCTGTGGGCCCAGTCGAGGACGCGGTCGATCTTGCGCAGGTACGTCGAACTGTACTGGCCGCGCTTGGCCTCCAGGTCGTCCCAGAAGACCAGCAGGCGGGCGAAGTTGAAGCCCTGCGCGCTCATGTCGCGGAAGTGCTTCTCAGTGATCGCGGACAGTGCGTCGTCACCGCGGTTGGTCTTGTCCTCGACGTTCCAGCCGCGCAGGGTGAGGGTGCGACCCTGCTCGTCGGTGAGCTTCGGGATCGCGGGGACGGGCTTCTCCACGGCGTACGCGGCAGGGGCGACCAGTCCCCCGCCGCTCAGCAGCACCGCGCAGCTCACACCGACGACTACAGACTTTCCGTACGTGCTGCGCATGGGGGCACTCCTCGGCCGTCCGGCATCGCAAGTCAGGTGCCGGTGATCCAAACAGCGCCCCCACCGACTCTCAAGACCCGGTGAGCACAATCTTCCCGAAGAATTCGCCGCCCGCCAGCCGCTCGAAGCCCTCGCGGGCCCGGTCCAGCGGCAGCACCTGGTCGATGACGGGGCGCACCCCGGTCGCCGCGCAGAAGTTGAGCAGGTCTTCGAGCTCGTCCTTGGAGCCCATCGTCGAGCCGACGACCTTCAGCTCCAGGAAGAAGATCCGGTTCAGCTCGGCGGAGGACGGGCTCTGTCCGCTCGTCGCGCCCGAGATCACCAAGGTCCCGCCGGGGCGGAGGGACTTGACCGAGTGCGACCAGGTCGCCGCGCCCACCGTCTCGATCACCGCGTCCACCCGCTGCGGCAGCCGCGCGCCCGCCTCGAAGGCGTCCACGGCCCCCAGTTCCACGGCCCGCTTCCGCTTGGCCTCGTCGCGGCTCGTGGCGTACATCCGCAGCCCGGCGGCCTTGCCGAGGACGATCGCCGCCGTGGCGACACCGCCGCCCGCGCCCTGTACGAGGACCGAATCCCCGGGCCGTACGCCCGCGTTGGTGAACAGCATCCGGTACGCGGTCAGCCACGCCGTCGGCAGGCAGGCCGCCTCCTCGAAGCTGATGCCCTTCGGCTTGGGCAGGACGTTCCAGACGGGCACGGTGACGCGTTCGGCGAAGGTGCCCTGGTACTTCTCGGTGAGGATCGACCGCTTCTCGTACGGGCCGACGCCGTGCCCGGTCTCCCCGATCACGGAGTGCAGGACGACCTCGTTGCCGTCCGCGTCGATCCCCGCCGCGTCGCAGCCGAGGATCATCGGCAGGGCCTCTTCGGTGATGCCCACGCCGCGCAGCGACCACAGGTCGTGGTGGTTGAGCGATGCGGCCTTCACGGTCACGGTGGTCCACCCGGGCCGTACTTCGGGCTCCGGGCGCTCCCCCAGCTCAAGGCCGTTCAGCGGCTGGTCACGGTCGATGCGGGCTGCGTATGCGGCGAACATGACCCGACGATAGGCCGGATGCGGGGCGCGGCGGAACCGCTGAAGGGTGTGACCCGTACGACCCGTGCCGCGTCGCCCCTCCCCCGCGTCCGGCCGTGCTCAGACCACCGTCGTCTGCCGGCCCCGGGTGATCTGGGCCCGTACGTCGCCCCCGCCCGCCGCCAGCAGCTCCACCAGCGCCGCCCCGTCCGCCGGACGCGCCGTCGGCGCGGACAGGGAGTACAGGCGCGCGATCAGCGCGCCCGGCGAGCCAAGTGCCGTACCGCACAAGCCAATACGGGCCGCGCCCGTGCCCCCCGCACCGGGGGCACGGGCGCGACCCGTACACGTACAGCCACAGCGGCGAGCGACTAGCGGCGCGCCACGCCCTCGGCGCGGGCGGCAGCCGCGACGGCGGCCGTGACCGCCGGGGCGACGCGCTCGTCGAACGGGGACGGGATGACGTAGTCGGCGGCGAGCCTGTCGCCCACGACGTCGGCCAGCGCGTTCGCGGCGGCGATCTTCATTCCCTCGGTGATCGTCGTCGCACGCACCTGGAGGGCGCCCGCGAAGATGCCCGGGAAGGCGAGGACGTTGTTGATCTGGTTCGGGTAGTCCGAGCGGCCCGTGGCCACGACCGCCGCGTACTTGTGGGCGATGTCGGGGTGGACCTCGGGGTTCGGGTTGGCCATGGCGAACACGAACGCGCCGGGGGCCATGGAGGCGACCGCGGGCTCCGGGACCGTACCGCCGGAGACGCCGATGAAGACGTCCGCACCGGCGAGGGCCGACTCCAGGGAGCCGGACAGGCCCGCCTTGTTCGTCAGCTCGGCCAGCGCGCGCTTGACCGGGGTGAGGTCCTCACGGTCGCGGCTCACGATGCCCTTGCGGTCGGCGACGGCGACGTCGCCGAGACCGGCTTCGAGCAGGAACTTGGCGATGGCGATACCGGCCGCGCCCGCGCCGGAGATGACGGCGCGCAGGTCGCCGATCTCACGGCCGGTGAGGCGGGCGGCATTGCGCAGGGCGGCCAGCGTCACGACGGCCGTGCCGTGCTGGTCGTCGTGGAAGACCGGGATGTCGAGGGCTTCCTTGAGCCGGTCCTCGATCTCGAAGCAGCGCGGGGCTGAGATGTCTTCGAGGTTGACCCCGCCGAAGGACGGGGCGAGGCGGACGACGGTCTCCACGATCTCGTCGACGCTGGTGGTCGCCAGCGCGATCGGGACGGCGTCGACGCCGCCGAACTGCTTGAAGAGGATGGCCTTCCCCTCCATGACCGGGAGGGACGCCTCCGGGCCGATGTCGCCGAGTCCGAGGACCGCCGTGCCGTCGGTGACGACCGCGACGACGTTCGACTTCCAGGTGTAGTCGTTGACCAGGTCCGGCTGCTCGGCGATGGCGGTGCACACCTTGGCGACACCGGGCGTGTAAGCGAGGGACAGGTCGTCCTTGTCGCGCACGGGGACGGTGGCCTGGATGGCCATCTTTCCGCCCCGGTGGAGCGCGAAAGCCGGGTCGAAGGGCTCATCCAGCCCTGCGCCCGCGCCGGTCTCGGGATTGACGATCTCCGCTGCCATTGTCTTGTGACCCCTTAAGTCTTCATCAGTTGAGGGTGGCCACTCCCGGTTGAGGAGGGGTGGGTGGGTCCGCGTCCGCGCCCTGGACTGGACGGCTTCGACCGTCCCGCCAGGGGGAGGTGCGAACGCGCGGGCGCGCCGCACACGCGCCCTGGGCCCCGGATGAGGGGTGTTAAACGTCCTTCTTACCGGACCGGACGCGTCGACGACGAGTCCGATTCCGGGTCGGAGGTCCCTCGGTGACGGAATGCGACCGTCGGGCGAGGGGATGTGGGATGACTCATGGGGCCATGTCGGACAAGTTCCGTGGAAGTCCAGGACATGTCCCGTTCTGCGTCTTCTTTTGTGTCCGCATCGCGAGACTTGCCGGAGTTTCTCCGGTCGTACGGTCGCTGCCCCGCAGAAGGTCCGGCCTTGTTGTACCGACCTGTTGGGGTTCGGGGATCACCCGTTATCTGATTTTGACATGACCGGCCCCCTTCATGACGGGGTCCGAATGGCAAGATGCCGACATCACACCTGGTCGCGTCCGGTCGTGCCACCCGGAGCCGCGTGCTCGCCCCCTCGCGACCTGCCCGAAACGTCCGAGCAACCGCCCGAATCGTCCGGGCAACCGGTGCCCGAGAAAGATCCGGGCACCCGCACGCTCACCCTCGTCTGCCGGAGGACCCCCATGACCGCACGCACCCCCCGCCGCTCTGCCGTACGTTCCCGCATAGCAGCGGTCGGCGCCCTCGCGGTCGCCGGCGCCCTCGTCCTGACCGGTTGCGGCGACCAGACCAAGTCCGCCGAGCCGAACGGCGGCGGCAGCAAGGAATCGGGCAACGGCAACGGCAACGCGCTGTTCGCCAAGCTCCCCGCGGAGATCCAGAAGAAGGGCACGCTGGAGATCGGCACCAACGCCGAGTACGCCCCGATGGAGTCCAAGGAGGGCGACAAGATCGTCGGCGTCGACCCCGACCTGGCCGCCGCGATCGGCGAGAAGCTCGGCGTCAAGGTGAAGCTCACCGACGCCAAGTTCGACACCCTGATCACCGGCGTGAACGCGGGCCGTTACGACGCCGCGATGTCCTCCATCACGGACAACAAGTCCCGCCAGGAGGGCCTGGACGAGGACGGCAAGAAGCTCGGCCAGGGCGTCGACTTCGTCGACTACTTCGTCGCGGGCACCGCCATCTACGTCAAGAAGGGCAACGCGGCGGGCATCAAGACCTTCGACGACCTGTGCGGCAAGCCGGTCGGCGTGCAGATGGGCACCACGTACGAGACCGCCCTGAAGACCCTGTCGAAGAAGTGCACCGACGGCGGCAAGAAGGCCGTCGAGATCAAGGCGTTCGAGAACGACACCGAGGCCCAGACCCGCGTCCGGGCCGGTGGCGTGGTCGCCGGTGTCAACGACTACCCGGTGGCGGTCGACCTGGCCCGCAAGGCGGGCGGCGGCAACACCTTCGAGGTCGTCGGCGAGCAGTTCGAGGCGGGCCCGTTCGGCATCGCCGTGGACAAGAAGAACACCAAGCTGCGCGACGTCCTCAAGGAGGCCGTCGACGCGATCATCAAGGACGGCTCCTACACGAAGGTGCTGGAGAAGTGGGGCGCCCAGACCGGCGCGATCAAGGCCGCCGCGATCAACGGCGGCAAGTGACCTCTCCCGGTCCCTTGTCGGCGTACCACTGAGCACCACTGAAGGGCAGTCGTCATGACTGAGAAGTTCAGCAAGGAGCCGGCGGACACACCCCCCGCCGGACACTCGGACGCGGTGAGCGGGACGGCCACCCCGTCCTCCTCCGTACCGCCCGAGACCATCAAGGCCATCCCCGTACGCCATTACGGGCGCTGGATCAGCGGCGTGATCGTCGTCGCGCTGCTGCTCCTGCTCGGGTACTCGTTCTCGCAGGGCGACATCCAGTGGCGCGCGGTCGGCGACAAGCTCTTCGACGACACCGTCGTCGCGGGCGCCGGACGCACCCTGCTGATCAGCGTGCTCGCCATGGTGATGGGCGTGGTGCTCGGCATCGTGCTGGCCGTGATGCGGCTCTCCAAGAACCCGGTGACCAGCGGTGTCGCCTGGCTCTACATCTGGTTCTTCCGCGGCACGCCGGTCTACCTCCAGCTGCTGCTGTGGTTCAACCTCGCGCTGATCTTCCCCGTACTGAATCTCGGTCCTTTCTACAAGGACGAGATGACGGACGTGATGACGCCGTTCCTGTGCGCGCTGCTCGGCCTCGGCCTGAACGAGGCGGCCTACATGGCGGAGATCTGCCGGGCCGGTCTGCTGGCCGTCGACGAGGGCCAGACCGAGGCGTCGCAGGCGCTCGGCATGAGCCAGGGCAAGACGCTGCGCCGGATCGTGATCCCGCAGGCGATGCGGGTGATCGTGCCGCCGACCGGCAACGAGTTCATCAACATGCTGAAGACGTCGGCGCTGGTGTACGCGGTGACGTACAACGAGCTGCTGCGCTCGACGTCGGCGATCGGTTCGACCTCGTACGCCGTGATGGAGATGTTCTTCGTCGCCGCGATCTGGTACCTGGTCATGACCAGCGTGTTCTCCGTCTTCCAGTACTACCTGGAGCGGCGTTACGCCCGGGGCACGCTGCGCTCGCTGCCGGACACCCCGTTCCAGAAGATCAAGGCCAACATGCTGAGCCTCAGCGGCGGTAGGGGTGTGCGATGAACGCCATGGTGAAGGCCGAGGGCGTCCACAAGTCCTTCGGCAACGTAGAGGTCCTCAAGGGCATCGACCTGGAGGTCGCCACGGGCGAGGTGTTCTGCCTCGTCGGCCCGTCCGGCTCCGGGAAGTCGACGTTCCTGCGCTGCATCAACCACCTGGAGAAGGTCAACGCCGGGCGGCTGTACGTGGACGGGGAGCTGGTCGGCTACCGGCAGAAGGGCAACAAGCTGTACGAGCTGAAGGACAGCGAGGTCGCCCTGAAGCGCCGGGACATCGGCATGGTCTTCCAGCGCTTCAACCTCTTCCCGCACATGACGGCGGTGGAGAACGTCATGGAAGCCCCGATGCAGGTCAAGGGCGTCTCCAAGGCGAACGCCCGGGAGCGGGCCCTGAAGCTCCTGGACCGGGTGGGCCTCGCCGACAAGGCGGGCAACTACCCGGCGCAGCTCTCCGGCGGCCAGCAGCAGCGCGTGGCCATCGCCCGCGCGCTGGCGATGGAACCCAAGCTGATGCTCTTCGACGAGCCGACGTCCGCGCTCGACCCGGAGCTGGTGGGCGACGTCCTGGACGTGATGCGCGGCCTGGCCGAGGACGGCATGACGATGATCGTCGTCACGCACGAGATGGGCTTCGCCCGTGAGGTCGGCGACTCGCTGGTCTTCATGGACGGCGGCGTGGTGGTCGAGTCCGGCCACCCGCGCGAGGTACTGACGAATCCGCAGCACGACCGCACGAAGTCGTTCCTGTCGAAGGTGCTGTAACCCTCTGTCTCTGTACGAGGATGTCTCTGTACGAGGAAGGGGCGGCGCGGAATCAACTCCGCACCGCCCCTTCCCCCTTGCCCGGCCGCCTACTCGGCCTACTTGACCGCGAGCACCATCGCGTCCGACGGCGACGCCCACACGGCCCGCGCCTCCCCGAACCCGGCCGCGCGCAGCGTGGCCGCGTGCCACTCCACGGACGGCGTCTCGCCGTCCGCGTGCTCCCCGAAGATCGCGAACCGCTCGGCGGTGGGAGCCGCCAACTTCGGGTCGGCGGCGGCCAGTCGCCACCACCCGGCCCAGTCCGTCACGCCTTCCTCGCCCCTCCTGCGTTCCATGAGCGCATGCCGGTGCGCCCGCTCGGCGGCGTTGATCCGAGGCGTCGTCGCGTCCTTCATCCGGTCCGCGTTCATGAACACCCCGCCCTCCCTGACCAGTTCACCGATCTGCCCGTACAACGTCCCGAGCGGCCCGAGCCTCAGCCAGTGCAGGGCGGTCGCCGTGACCACCGCGTCGTACGTCTCGTACGGCAGCTTGTCCCGCCACGCCGGATCGGTCAGATCGGCACTCACGAACTCGACCCTCCCATCCCCCTCGAAGGTCCCCCGCGCGATCGCGAGCAGTGCCGGATCGAGGTCGACCCCCGTGCTCGTCGCGTCCGGGAACCGCTCCAGCAGCCTGCCCGTGATACTTCCCGTACCGCACGCGAGGTCCAGCACCCGGGCCTCGCGCCCGACGAACGCCTCCACCATGTCGAGCATGACCTCGAACCGCTCCTCGCGGTCGGGCATGTACCACTCCTGCTGCCGGTCCCAGCTGGACTGCCACTCGCCCCAGCCCGTCGTCGTCGCGTCCACCACGCAAACCACCCGCTCCGTAATACCCTAGACATCGAAGCGCCTATTACCATCGACGCTCACACCGAGACTAAGCCGCCCCGGTAAGGACTACAAGTGGAACTGGCCTATTACGCGGACTACGCCGTGCGCCTGGTGAACACGGAGGAACCCGCCCGCAACAAGGACACGCTCACCTCCGTCGAGGCCGTCCGTGAACTCTTCGGCCCCAGCCAGCAGGCCGCCCGCCGCGCCACGGACGCGGACGTCACCCGCTTCCGCTCCGTACGCGGCCGCCTGCGCGCGATCTTCGAGGCGGCGGACACCGGCGACGAGACCCTCGCCGTCGACCTCCTGAACTCCCTCCTCCTCGAATTCCCGGTCAGCCCCCAGATCTCCGGCCACGAGACGCGCAAGAGCGACGGGCGCCCCGACTGGCACATGCACCTCGCCGACCACCCCTCGAACGCGACCGCGGGCTTCGCCGCCACCGCCTCGATGGGCCTCGCCTTCCACGTCACGGAGTACGGCCCCGACCGCCTCGGCCTGTGCCAGGCACTCCCCTGCCGCAACGCCTACCTGGACACCTCCACCAACCGCTCCCGCCGCTACTGCTCCGACCGTTGCGCGACCCGCGCGAACGTGGCCGCCTACCGCGCCCGCAAGCGCCTGGAGAGCGACCGGTCCGCGAACACCGGCCGCACCGCCCCCACGAGCCACGACGCCACCACCCCCACCGACCGCTGACGCCCGGCCTGCACCGGCCGGTACCGCGCCCGCACCCGCCCGAGCACCAGCGCGGGCGGCACGGCCCCGAAGGCCCTGCTGTCCGACACCTCCTCGTCCTGGTTGTCGCCCAGCACCCACCACCCCCCTTCCCGCCGCTCCACGACCCTCTTCACCACCAGCAGGTCCTGCCGCAACGGATGCCTCATCACCACGACATCACCCACCCGCACCACGGCGCCCCAATGCACCAGCACCTGGTCCCGGTGGAGCAGCGTGGGCACCATGGACAGCCCGGTGACCTCGGCGACCCCGAACGGCAGCAAGCCCGCCGGCAGCCCCTGTTCACGCGGCTGCCCCTGCCCGTAGTCCGTCATCTGCGGCACCTCCTCGTCACGTTCCTTCACCGCCCCCAGTCCCATACTCACCCCGGACTTTTGACGTAAGCCCATGGGGGCACTCGCGAAAACCCTCCTTGCACGGAGTAATCTCCACCCTTGAGAAGACGATCACGAGGAAGGATGCGATTTACATGCTCTCCCGCCTGTTCGCCCCCAAGGTCAAGGTCAGCGCTCACTGCGACCTCCCCTGCGGCGTGTACGACCCCGCCCAGGCCCGCATCGAGGCCGAGTCGGTCAAGGCCGTCCAGGAGAAGATGGCCGCCAACGACGACGCGCACTTCCAGGCGCGTGCCGTCGTCATCAAGGAGCAGCGCGCGGAGCTCGCGAAGCACCACGTCTCGGTGCTGTGGAGCGACTACTTCAAGCCCCCGCACTTCGAGAAGTACCCGCAGCTGCACCAGCTGGTCAACGACACCCTGAAGGCCCTGTCGGCCGCGAAGGCGTCGACGGACCCGAAGAC
This sequence comes from Streptomyces sp. NBC_00237, assembly GCF_026342435.1. NCBI lineage: Bacteria > Bacillati > Actinomycetota > Actinomycetes > Kitasatosporales > Streptomycetaceae > Streptomyces > Streptomyces sp. NBC_00237. Next base: position 2,059,564 of record NZ_JAPEMT010000002.1, read on the forward strand.
CGGCGAGAAGGCCCTCGAACTCATCGCCGAGATCGACCGCATCTTCTGGGAGACCAAGAAGGTCTGACGCCTTCGCCTGTCCCCCTCTGACCGCACCCGGTCCGCAGACCGCCCCTCGGGGCGGGCGTGGCGGACCGGGTGCGGTCTTTTCGGCTCGGGCCGGGTGGGGGCGGCACGCTTCCTGTGAGCGGCTCACGTCCTGGGGATCTCGACGGGGTGTCGGGCCGCCGCTAGGTTCGGTGGATGGAGATCTTGAGGTACGTGGCTTTCAGTACGGACCCGGCGGGTGGCAATCCCGCCGGTGTGGTGCTGGACGCCAGCGGGGCGAGCGAACGGGATCTGCTGGCGGTCGCGGCGGAGGTGGGGTTCTCGGAGACCGCGTTCGTGGTGCCGGTGGGGGAAGGGGTGCTGGACGTCCGGTACTTCAGTCCGCTGGCCGAGGTTCCGTTCTGCGGGCACGCGACCATCGCGACCGCCGTGGCGTACGCCGAGCGGCACGGGGTGGGTGAGCTCGTGTTCCGTACGAAGGCGGGGGACGTCCGGGTCTCCACCACCCGTGCGGAGGACGGCTCGGTGGTGGCGACGCTCGTGAGCGTGGAGCCGACGACCGAGGAATTGGGTGCGGACGTGCTCGGGGAGCTGTTGGGGGCGCTGCGGTGGTCGAGGGACGACCTCGATCCGGCATTGCCGCCGCGCGTGGCGTACGCCGGGGCCCGGCATCCCGTGATCGCCTCGGCGACCCGGGAGCGGCTGGCGGAGCTGGCGTACGACATGCCCGCGCTCGCCGGGCTGATGGCGCGGTTCGAGTGGACGACCGTGGATCTGGTGTGGCGCGAGTCGGCGACCGTCTTTCACGCCCGCAATCCGTTTCCGCCCGGCGGAGTGGTGGAGGACCCGGCCACCGGGGCGGCGGCCGCGGCCTTCGGCGGGTACCTGCGCGAGCTTCAACTCGTGGACGTACCGTGCGAGGTGACGGTACATCAGGGGTACGACATGGGGCGGCCCGGCACGATCCGGGTGGGCATCCCGGCGGACCCGGGGGCCGGTGTCTCGGTGACGGGTACGGCTGTTCCGTACGCGGGCTGAGCGGGGGGACGAGGGTGGGGCCAGGGGCCGGGAGGGGCGGGACTTGGACTCGTTCCGGGCCCCACCGTAGGTTTGCCACCGAGCGGGGGCCGTCCGGCGGGCGGGCTCCGGGAGCCCGGGACCCTGGCGTCTGACAGCCACCCGGCCGAACGCAGCCGGACGCGAGTGGACGCAGGTGGAGACCGTGGTCGAGTCAGTGATGGAGTCAGTGGTGAGGAGCGCGGAGCCTCGCGCCGGGCGAATATCCCCGGCTCCGGTCGTCCCGTACGGCCGGAGCGCACGGCTGCGGGCCGTGCTGCGGGAGCGGCTGCCGGGGCCGCGTGGGCTGGCCTGGTCGCTGACCGGGTTGTTCTTCGTGCTCTACGCGACCGTCGCCGTGCTGCGCAACGACCGGATGCTCAATGCCGGGTTCGACCTCGGGATATTCGAGCAGGCGGTCCGTGCGTACGCGCACGGGCAGGCGCCGGTCGTGGAGTTGAAGGGGCCGGGGTACAACCTCCTCGGCGACCACTTCCACCCGATCCTGGTGCTGCTCGCACCCCTCTACCGGCTCTTTCCCGGTTCCGACACCCTCCTCGTCGCCCAGGCCGCCCTGCTGGCCTCGGCCTGTTATCCGCTGACCCGGTGGGCGCACCGCGCGGTCGGCCCGGTGGCGGCGCTGGTGGTGGGGCTGGGGGTCGGGGCGTCCTGGGGGATCGTCTCGGCGGCGGCGAAGGACTTCCACGAGATCGCGTTCGCGGTGCCGATGCTGGCCTTCGGGGCGGTGGCGCTGGGGCAACGGCGGTGGTGGGCCGCAGTGCTGTGGACCGCGCCGTTGCTGCTGGTCAAGGAGGATCTGGGGCTGACGTTCGCGGCGGTCGGCGGGTATCTCGTGTGGCAGGCGGTACGGGAGCGGAGGGCCGGGCGGCGGCAGGGGCGCGAGCGGGCACAGGAGCAGACGCGGCAGCAGACGCGGCAGCAGACGCGGCAGCAGGCGGCCCCGCTCGGGCTCGGGATCGCCGTGATACTGCTCGGGGCCGTCGGCAGCGCGATCGAGATCCTGGTGCTGCTTCCGGCGATGAACCCCAGCGGCGCGTTCGCGTACTGGGGGCAGTTGCCGGGTGAGGAGGGGGCGAGCGGCGCGGGAGTGCTGTCGCTCGCGCTGGGGCTGTTGTGGCCGCCGATGAAGTGGTTGCTGGTGTTCATGCTGGCGGCTCCGGTGGCGTTCTTCGGCGTACGGTCTCCGCTGGTCCTGCTCTGTGTGCCGACGCTGGGGTGGCGGTTCGTGGCGGGGAACGAGCACTACTGGACGCCCGGATTCCACTACAGCGCGATCCTGATGCCCGTACTGTTCGCGGGCTTCGTCGATGTGCTGAGCCGGAGGCGGGAGCTGTTGCCGGGGGTGTGGAGGCGGCGCGCGCTCGGCTTCTCCGCCGCGTTCACGGCGGTGACGGCGGCCGTCTACCCGCTGCACGACCTGGTGCTCCCGTCCGCCTGGCGCACTCCGGAGCACGTCGTCGCCGCCCGGCAGGTCCTCGACCGGATTCCGGACGGCGACACCGTCGCCTCCTCCAACCGGCTCGCACCGATGCTCACCTCCCGGACCACCGTCAGCCTGGTCTGTTACGGGGCGGGGGGCGACCCGAAGGCCCCGCCGACGGGCCTTCCGGCGGACCCGCCGCGCTGGGTGGTCTTCGACCGTACGGATCCGACGGTGAAGGTGCCGTGTCCCGTCGAGCGGTCGCGGCAGATGCTCCAGCTGTACCGGGAGCACGGGTACGTGGAGATCGTCGAGCGGGACGGGATCACGCTGCTGCGCAGCCCGCAGGTACGGGACCCGGCAGCCCCGTAGACCCCGGCAGCCCCGGCAGCCCCGTCCACAGGTTCCTAGCCCCGGGGCCCCGCAGGCGGCTCCCAGGCGCGGGGGCCGGTCTCGGATGACCGCCCGGCGGGCCCGTCGCGGAGGCGGGTTCCGGCCGGGGCGCGGCCCTCCCGCCGGAGGTCCAGCGTGCCGTCCACGACCCCCGTCGCCACGTCGTCGAGCTTGAGCTGATGGGAGCGCGCGTACCTACGCAGCAGCGCGAAGGTCTCGTCCATGGAGGAGTTCAGCCGGTTCGCGAGGACGCCCTTGGCCTGTTCGATGACGACGCGGCTGGTCAGCGCCCGCTTCAGCTGCGACGTCAGGATGCGGCTGTCGTTCAGCTCGCGCTCGCACAGCAGCGCGATCGTGGCGGCCTCGGTCAGGGACCGCCCCAGGGACAGTGTGCCGGGCGACAGGGGTTCGGCGTCGTCGCGCAGGAGGACGAGCGCGCCGACCCGTTCGTCGTTACGGCGCAACGGCAGGGCCGCCGCCCGGGCGTAGCCGAACTGCCGCGCCCTCGCCGCGTACCACGGCCAGCGCAGCCCTGCCGACGCCTCGTCGAGCACGGTGTCGCTGACGTCGCCCGTGTGCAGGCAGTCGTGGCCCGCTCCTTCCTGCCAGCCCGCGGCCTCCTGTTCGAGGAGGGCCGCCTGCGGGTCGGACCCGGCGACGTGGGCGGGCCGCGCCCCGTCCAGGACGAGCACCGCACCGACCGCGCGGACCCCCAGGAGCTCCTTGCCCCATGCGGCGAGCGTGACGAGGAAGGAGGGGACGTCGTACGAACGGTTCAGCGAGTCGGCCACTGCCACGAAGGCGTCGGCGAGCCGCTGGTCCGGCGTGGTCATGGCGGCGCTCCTTTCCGTCGGTGCACGATGCGTGCGCGTACGTACGGAGGTGTTCCGTACGCGGTTCGCACGGACTTCTCGGTCTTCCGCACGGAGTTGTCGGTTGTCGGTTATCGGTTCCTGGTCTTCAGTCAATCCCGAACCGGTCGGTGGAGAGCCGCAGTTCGCCGGAAAGGATCCGCTCCGCGACCGATTCGGCTGATTCTCCCTGCGCGAAGGCCCGGGCCTTGATCAGTTCCAGGGCGTCCCCGACGGAGCACCGCGCCTGCTCGGACAGCGCCCCGGCCGCCTGGTGCACGACGGCCCGCAGGTCCGCGCCGCCGTACAGGCCGGGGTCCGCGTCGGCCCCCAGGAGCACCCCGTCGGCCAGTGCCGCCGCCACCTCGCCGAGCACGCCCTCCTCGGCCAGCCCCGGCCGGGGGTCGAAGACGGTGAGCGCCCCGATGCAGCCCGACGCAGCGGTCAGCGGTACGGCGAAGACGGCGGACAGCCCCAGGTCGGCCAGCCCGGTGCCGTACCCGGGCCAGCGCCGCTCGGCGTCCGTCCCGCAGGCGGCGACCGGCAGGCGTCCGCTCGCCGCCTCGTGGGCCGGGCCCGCACCCAGGACGTACTCCAGGTCCTGCGCCCGGCGGGCGAGCGGGTCGGAGGCGGCGACCGCGAGCTGGTCCAGGTCTTCGCCGACGAGGACGAGTGCGGCGCTCCGGGTGCCGCAGGCGTCCGCGACCTCCGCCATGAACAGGGGGCGGCTGCCCCGGCCCGCCGACCACTGCGCCGCGCGCCGGGCGAAGGACTCCTGGAGCACGGCCGCCGCCCGGTGCCGGGCCGCGACCTGGCGGTGCGTCGCGGCCATCGAGCGGTGGAAGGGGAGACCGGTCTCCTCGGCGAGGCGCTCATGGCGCTCGGCGAGGCGGTTCTGGCGTGTTGCGCGCGCGGCTGCCATGATCGCGCGGCGGAGGGCTTCCGCCGCCTGGTCACCTGCCGGTTCGCGGCCTGCTCCCTGTGCCGTCATGCGGCCAGCGTACGTCCGACGGGTCAGTCGGCGCCGTGCGACGGAACATCTTCCATCAGCAGGACCACTCCGCCGTTGTGCCCGTCGAACGGGGAACAGGTGACGGAGCAACTGATGCTGCGTCCGATGCGGTTGACGGCCGAGAGGCTGACGGGCCTGGACCTCTTGCCGGAGGCGACGCACTCCTGGATGACCTCCCGGAGCTCGTTCGTGGGCAGCCCGAAGTCCAGGGCGAAGAAGTTCTCGTCGACGACCTCGTCGGCCCGCAGTCCCCACAGGTCGACGGCACCCCTGTTCCAGCTCTTCACCCGCATGTTGGCGGCCAGGACGACCACGCCGGCGGCGATCGAGCCGACCACGCCCTCCAGGAAGGCGCGGGCCTCGTCGAGGTCGGAGGTGCGCAGGCGCATCTCGTCGTTCATGGTCTCCAGTTCCTCGTGCCCGGACTGGAGTTCCTCGTTCGTCGTCTCCAGCTCCTCGTTGGTCGACTGGAGTTCCTCGTTGGTGGTCTCCAGCTCCTCGATGGAGGACTGGAGTTCCTCGTTCGTCGTCTCCAGCTCCTCGTTCGTGGACTGGAGCTCCTCGTACGCGGTCTCCAGGTCCTCCCGCACCTGTTTGACCTCGGCCTTGAGCTGGGTGGCCAGGGTGACGTCGGTGAAGGTGATGTTGACGGCGACGGGGAGCCCCGGCCCCGCGGAGATCGGCTGGATGAGGATGTCGAAGTACTGGACCATGTCGCCCAGGTGGCGCTCGGCGCCGTTCACGCGCAGCGTGCGCCGCTCGTGGGTGGCCTGGTCGATGAGGGAGCGCAGTTCGATGGGCCGGTAGGAGAGTTCCAGGTCCTGGAAGGGGCGGCCCAGATCGCCCGCGGTCAGCCCGAACCGGGAGCGCGCCTGACTGTTGATCATGACGACGGTGCCCTCGGAGTCCACGGCGACCCCGGCGCTGGGGGCGGCGTCCAGGATGAGGTCGCGGAGCTGGCGCGTACGGGTGGCTTCGCGCAGTTCGGTGCCGGTGCCGGTACCGGCCCTGACCTTGTGGGTGGAGGGGGCGTACGGCAGGCCGTCGGTGCCCGGACGGCGGCGGAAGATCCGCTGCCGGATGCTGACCGCCTCGAACCGCTCGGCGTCGTTGAGCAGCATCTCCGCCTTGCCGAGGAAGAGGTGGCCGCCCTCGCGCAGCGCGAAGCGGAAGCGGTCGACGATCTGGGCCTGGGCCTCGACGTTGAAGTACATCAGGGTGTTGCGGCAGACCAGCAGGTCGAGGCGGGAGATCGGGGCGTCCCGGGTGATGTCGTGGCGCCCGAAGATCACCCGGCGGCGCAGGTCGGCGCGGAAGACGAACTTGGCGCCGCTCTGCTCGAAGTAGCGCTCGCGCAGCTCCGCGGAGAGGGGCTCCAGGGTCTTCGCGGTGTACAGCCCGGAGCGGGCCTCGCGCAGCGCCTCCTCGTCGACGTCGGTGGCGTAGATCTTGACCCGGCTCAGCGCCTCCTCGATGCCGAGGACCTCCGCGAACATCATGGCCAGAGAGAACGCTTCCTCGCCGCTGGAGCAGCCCGCGCTCCACACCCGGATCTCGGCGCCGTCCCCGGACGCCTCGGCGATCCTCGGCACCACCTCGCGCCGGAGCAGCTCCCAGGCGTCGGGGTCGCGGAAGACCGAGGTGACGTTGATCAGGATGGTGTTGAACAGCGTCCGGAACTCGTCGGTGTCGGTCTCCAGCAGGTCCCGGTAGTCCGCGTAGTCCTGGATCCCCGCGTCGCCCATCCGCTTGCGGATGCGCCGCCCCAGAGTGGAGCGCTTGTAGCCGGTGAAGTCGAATCCGCGGGAGTCCCGGAGGAAGTGGAGCAGCTCCTCAAGGCCCTGGTCGGCCTCCGGGGCCGCGGCCGCCCTTCTCATCACTGCTCACTGCCTCTGCTCTAAGGATCGGTCGACCGGTGCGAACGGCCACTGGGGGCCCCCGTCGCACCCACGAGAGCACGCAGTTCCGCGGCGAGGTCTTCAAGAGGTAGCACACGGTCGACGGCACCGGTGGCGACCGCCGCGGAGGGCATCCCGTTGAACTCGGCGCTCTCGGGGTCCTCGGCGAGGACGGTCCCGTGCGCCTCCTTGACCCGGCTCACTCCCGTCGCGCCGTCCACTCCCGTACCGGTGAGTACGCAGACGAGGGCGCGCGGCCCGTACGAGTCGGCGACGGAGGTGAAGAGGAGATCGGCGGAGGGCCGTACGAAGTGCACGAGTTCGGTGGTGGACAGCTCCAGCAGCCCGTGGGCGTGGACCAGGAGATGCCGGTTCGGCGGTGCCACGTACACCTGCCCGGCCCCGAGCCGCTCCCCCGCCTCGGCCAGCTTCACGGGCAGGGCGGACCGCCGGGCGAGCACCTCGGCGATGTAGGTGCGGTGCTGGCGGGCGAGGTGCTGCACGACGACGACGGGCAGCGGGAAATCGGCGCCGAGCCCCGCGAGCAGCACCCCCAGTCCACGGATGCCACCGGCGGAAGACGCCACCGCGACGACGTCGTAGCGCTCCTGCGCACGTGTCGTCAGGTCCGATGTCTGCCCGATGGCCGTCACACGGCGAGCGTATCGGACGAATCGGGCCGCGACCGGAGCAGATCGCGCCGCACGAAGCGGGATCGCCGCGTGAACCGGGATCGATGACCGGGCGGCGAGAATTTCTGCTTCCGCTCCGCATGACTCCCACGCCCCCGGGCACGTGCCTCTGTGAGGGCCCCGCCACGTTCCCCCGTCGTGGCGGGGCCCCTCTGCGTTTCCGCCCGGCCACTCACGCACTCACCAAGGGGCTCCCCGCCCGCTCCAGCCATTCCCGGTACGCCTTGGCCCGCAGCGCCGCATCCCGGTACGCCGCCTCCAGGTCCGCGTACAGGAGGGGGAGTTCGGGGAGCCCCGGGCGCGCCGCGAGCAGCAGGCGTACGCCCAGGGGGTCGCCCCGCAGCGGGCGGATGGCCATGTCGTCGCGGGGGCCCGAGGTGGGCTGGCAGGGGGCGACCGCCTCGCCGATGACGATCAGGGAGGACGCGGTGAGGTAGTCGCCGTGCAGCAGGGGCGGGTTGAGGCCCGCCTCGGCGAGGACGCGGCGCAGGCCGTCGCGTTCGCCGTCGACGCTCGGGTCGACCATCCAGCGGTCGCCCGCCAGGTCGGCGAGGTCCACGACCGGGGAAGCGGCGGCGGGGTGGTCGGCGGCGAGGGAGACGAACTGGGGCTCGCGGTCCAGGAGTACGCGGAATTCCAGCTCGGGCGGCAGACGCAGGGGGCAGCCCTCGACCTCGTGGACGAAGGCGACGTCCAGGGCGCCCGAGGCGACCATGCTCAGCAGGGCGCCGGCGGAGACGTCGACGTGGAGGGTGGTGTTCGCGTCGGGGAGGCGGAGTCTGAGTCTTCGGAGCCAGAGCGCGACGACCCGGCTCGCGGTGGAGCCGATGTGCAGGACCGGGCCCTCGCCGGGTCCTGACCCGCGCGTGCGGGCGGCTTCGGCGCGGGTCTCGGTGATGAGTTCGCTCATGCCGTCGACCAGAGGGCGGGCCCGGGAGAGCAGGGACTGGCCGAGCGGGGTGGGACGGCAGCCGGTACGGCGGCGGGAGAAGAGTTCCGCGCCCACGGAGTTCTCGATGCGGCGCAGCTGGGTGGTGAGGGAGGGCTGGCTCATGCCCAGGGTGCGGGCGGCCTTGTGCAGGCTGCCCGCGTCGGCGATCGCGACGAGTGCACGAAGGTGGCGGACTTCGAGCTCCATGGGGGCGAGGGTAGGGCTGCGTCTCCCCGGGCACCAGAGGCCCCGCCTCCGCTTCACCGGTCAACTGGCTTGATCTCGTACGGAGTTGGGGTGGTCGCCGACTCCCGTTCGGCGGGGGGATGTCATGGAGCTATCAGCGGTTGACATCATGCGCGGCCCGCCCCGGCTCCCCCACACTCTCCCCAGTCCCACCTGAACACGGCCTCACCCGCACGGCGTTCCACCCGAGTTCTTCCCCATCCCCATCCCCATCCCCTTCCCCATCCCCATCCCCACCGAGCCCGGACCCGCCGGGCCACCGGACAGCAGGGAGACCCCCCACCATGAGACACCCCCGTGCCTTCTTCGCCGCCGCTCTCGGCCTCGGCCTCGCCGCCGTCGGTGCCGCCCCCGCCGCGAACGCCGTCGCGCCCACCTCGGCGCCGGTGAGTTCGTACGCGACGTACGAGCAGTCCAAGGAGAACGCCGCCGCCACCAAGGCGTTCCAGCAGGCCGTGCTGAAGTCGGTGCGCGAGCAGCGCGCCGCCAACCCCGGCATCCAGGTCGTCACCGTCCGCTACAGCACGACGAGCGCGCCCAGCTTCCGCACCCAGATAGCCCGTTCCACGCAGATCTGGAACAGCTCGGTGACCAACGTGAAGCTCCAGGAGGTCACCTCCGGCGCCAACTTCACGTACCGCGAGGGCAATGACTCGCGCGGCTCCTACGCCAGCACCGACGGCCACGGCCGGGGCTACATCTTCCTGGACTACCGGCAGAACCAGCAGTACAACTCCACCCGCGTCACCGCCCATGAGACCGGTCACGTCCTCGGTCTCCCGGACCACTACTCGGGCCCGTGCAGCGAGCTGATGTCGGGCGGCGGCCCCGGCACGTCCTGCCAGAACGCCAACCCGAACGCGGCTGAGCGCTCCCGGGTGAACCAGCTGTGGGCGAACGGCCTCGTCGGCTAGTCCCCCGCTGTCACGTCACCCGTGTGCCCGTACGGTCCTGACCGTACGGGCACACACGCGTGCGGGCCTGACCTCAGGCCGTCGAAGCCGAAGCCGACTCCTGTGAGGACAGCGGGGGCTGCGACGGGGACTGCGAGGGCGGCGATGACTGCGAGGACAAGCCGACGGACTGCGGAGGCTTGAAATCGCCCTCTACGGGGAGCGGTTCCAGGCGTGGCGCAGGGAAGGCGCCCCGATGCCCGGTGCCGGGCCCCTCGGCGGGCCTGCGTTCGAAGTCGGGGCAGCGGTGGGTCTCTTGGACGGAGCCGGAGTTGCGGTCCCAGAGGTCGAGGACGGCGTCCTTGTCCGCCGCCTCGCGGTAGGCGTCCTTGGCGTCCCGGAAGCAGGTCAGGCGGCCGAAGAAGCCCGGCTCCGCCGCCGGGAAGTAGTCGGAGAACGCGCAGGAGAGACAGGACTTGAGGTACGAGCCCGGGGGCAGCTGGCGCTGGATCTCGGCGAGCGCGCCCTCGAAGTCGTTCTCGGCGTGCCCGGACGTGTACAGCGCGCCGTCGAAGTGCAGGGCGAGCCCGAGGTGCAGGCGTTCCAGGTCACCGTCGGGTGCTCCCGGGGCCGGGCGGCCGAGGGAGAGCAGGCAGCGCAGGGCGGCCCGGTGCACCGTGCCGTCGTCGTACACCGGCATCGGTATGTCCCACTCCAGGACGCAGCCGCACAGCGCGCCCGCTGGCGTGAGGGTGAAGGTGCCGTCGTCCGGCGGTACTTCGGGGTCGGGGAAGAGGCCGGTGAAGGATTCCCCGGCGAGTTCGTGTCCCCGGACGCGGGCGTGCAGACGCCGCCCGTCGGTGCTGAGGGTGAGGGCTTCCGTACCGGCGCTGTCGCGGTACCAGCCGACCCATGACTCTCCTGTCATGGGCGGGACTTTAGTGCGTCCGGGGCACCCGGCGATCATCGAGCGGGTGCCGCTTTCGGCCGCCGGGCGTGGACGGCCGCCGGGCGGAGGGGGAGGACGGCCGCCGGGCCCGCGCGGCGGCCGTCCGGGGCGCGGTCACCGGGCCTTGCGGTAGGTCGTGACGACGGCACCGTTGTCGAAGGTCCGGCACTCGGTCAACTCGTAGCGCCGCAGTCCGAATCCGGCGGACGCCATCGGGACGCCGGAGCCGACGAGGAGCGGGTAGGTCTTGATGATCAGCTCGTCGATCTCGTCGATGAGCTGACCGGCGATCTCACCGCCGCCGCAGAGGTAGATGCCGAGTTCACCGTCCTCCGCCTTCAACTCCCTGACCTTTGCGACCAGATCGCCCCGGATCAGTTCGACCGAGGGGTCCGGGTACGCGGCGAGGGTGCGGGAGGCGACGTACTGGCGCAGATGCGCGTACGGGCTGGTGACACCCTGGTCGTACGCGACCTGATTGCTCTTGCGGCCCTGGATGACGGTGTCGAAGCGGGTCAACGGCTTGTCGGCGATGCCGAAGTGCTCGCGGGCGAGGGTCGGCAGGGTGTCGGCGAACGCGTCGAACATGAAGCGGTGGTATTCGCCGCTCGCCAACTGCTCGAAGAACGCGCCGTCACCCGTGTCCGGGTGGCCGATGAATCCGTCGAGGGACGCGGCGACGTAGTAGGTCAGCTTGCGCAAGCGGGTCAGCCCTTCAGCCGGGAGTAGGTGAGTACGACGGTGCCGTTCTCGAACGAGCGGGTGGAGTCGAGCGAGAAGGAGTGCACGCCGAACTCCGCGGTGAAGACCCGGATTCCGTCGCCGAGGACGACGGGGTAGACCTTCAGGACGAGTTCGTCGATCTCGTCGAGGAGCTGGCCCGCGATCTCCGCGCCGCCGCCGAGGTAGATGCCGAGTCCGGCCTCCTCGACCTTCAACTCCCTTACCTTTTCGGCCAGATCACCCGAGATGAGCTCGACCGCCGGGTCGGGGGACGCGGCCAGACTGCGGGAGACGACGTACTGGCGCAGATGCGCGTACGGGCTGGTGATGCCGATGTCGAGAGCGGCCTGGTAGGTGGTGCGGCCCTGGATCATCGTGTCGAAGTGCGTATTGGGCGCCTCGTCGGCACCGAGCGCGGTGCGGACGTGCGTGGGCAGGCACTCCGGGTACGCACCGACCAGGAAGTCGTTCAGGAACTCCTCACTGACCGGGTAGGCGTCGATCGCGTGGTCCGGCGCGGCGATGAAGCCGTCGAGGGACATTCCGACGAAGTACGTGAGCTTTCGCAAGCGGGGTCCTTTTCGGGGTGGGGGTGTGCTTTCTGGCTCGCCGCCAGAACCACGACAGCTATAGTGCTTCAGGTGTAGTGGTTGCGCAAGCCTTTTACGGCGCCAGATGTGAGAAGGACGAGACCCCATGGCCAAGAACCCCGAAAGACGAACCGCCCTCCTGGACGCCGCCATTGAGGTGCTCACCGACGAGGGGGCGCGCGGGCTCACCTTCCGCGCCGTCGACGCCCGCGCCGGAACCCCCACCGGCACGGCCTCCAACTACTTCGCCGACCGCGACGCCCTGCTCGCGCAGACCGCGGCGCGGGTCAACGAGCGGATGATCCCCGACCCGGCGCACGTGGCACGCCTGATGGCCCCCGAACCGTCCCGGGAGCTGATCACACAGCTGATGCAGGACCTCGTGCGCCGCATGACCGCCGAGCGCTCCGGCTACCTCGCGATGCTGGAGCTGCGCCTGGAAGCCACCCGGCGGCCCGGCCTGCGCGAGGAGCTGAACCGGACCGTCCGGGAGCAGTTCGACGAGAACCTCCGCTTCCACCTGGTGTCCGGCCTGCCGGGCGACGCCGACGACATGCGGGTCCTCTACCTGGCCATGACGGGCCTGCTGGTGGAGCACTTCACCCTGCCGGAGATGCTCTCGGACACGCAGGAGGCCCTGGACGCGCTGGTCGCCACGACGGTGGAGCGGATCTTCCCGACCGGGTGAACCCCCGGGCCCGTACGCCTACTTCCGCGGGTACGTCTGCTACTTCTGCGGGAACGTCTGCGCGTCGCGCCACATCGGGTACATCACCGGCCCCCCGTACGGCAGCCGCAACGGCTCCCCGATGTCGGCGAAGCCCCTGCGCAGGTACAACTCCCGGCTGCGCTCGCTGCTCGCCTCCAGGTACGCGGCCGTGCCGTCGCGGTCGCAGGCGTCCAGCACGGGAGCCATCAGCGCGCTCCCGAGGCCCTCGCCCTGCCGCTCCGGGTCCACGCCGATGATCCACAGGTACGCGTGCTCCCGGTGGTGCGGGTGGATGGCGGCGGTGTACGTGCTGACGAGTTCGACGCGCTCGTTGTCCGGGTCGACGGCGGCCCGCAGCTGGGCGGGCCCGTCGTCCGGCCCCGGCTCGCCCGCCGGGGTGGGCAGCCACATCGCGACCGCCGACAGGTCCTCCGTCACGTCCACCCAGCCGTCCTTGAGGACCTGGTCGAAGAAGCCGCCCATCATCTGCGGGTGCACCCGGCGGTAGTGCTGGACGTCCGGGAAGATCCACTTGCTCACCGGGTCGTCCTGGAACGCCTCGTCCACCAGCCGGACCACCGCGTCCCGGTCAAACCCGGTCGCCTGCCGTATCCGTACGCCCATGCTCGTTCTCCGTATCCCGTACCTGCTCAACGAACGGCCATGATCGCAGAGTTGAAGGATACGGAGCCGGGCCCGCCGCCGCGCGTGCGGCAGGCCCCGCAGCGCGTGCGGCGCGCCCCTCAGCGCGTGCGGCGCGTCACGAACTCGGCGAGCGCGAGCAGGTCGTCCGCCGCGCCCAGGTCCGGCACCGCCCGGCTGAGGTGCTGCACGGCCCTGGCCATGCGGTCGGCGGCCTGGCTCTGCGCCCAGTCCCGGCCTCCGGCCCGCTCCACGGCGTCGGCGGCCCGACGTACCGCGGTGGCGTCCATGGCGGGGCCCCGGTACAGCTCCGCCAGTTCGGCGGCGGCCGGGGAGCCGGAGGCCATCGCCGCCACGACGGGCAGCGACTTCTTGTGGGCGGCCAGATCGGCCCCGGCGGGCTTGCCGGTGTGGGCGGGGTCGCCCCAGATGCCGATCAGGTCGTCGATGAGCTGGAAGGCGAGGCCCGCCTCGCGGCCGAAGGCGTCCATCGCCTCGACCTCCGCCTCGCCCGCCCCCGCGTACAGCGCGCCGATCGCACACGCGCAGCCGAGCAGGGCCCCGGTCTTCGCCTCGGCCATGGTCAGGCACTCGGCGATGGTGACGTCCTGCGGCGCCCGGTTCTCGAACGCGCAGTCCGCGTGCTGGCCCTCGCAGAGCTCGATGATGCAGGCCGCGAGGCGGGCGGAAGCCTGCTGGGCGGCCGGGTGCGGGTCCTCGGCCAGGACCCGCAGGGCGAGCGCGCACATCGCGTCGCCCGCGATGATCGCGTCGGGGATGCCGAACACCGTCCAGGCCGTGGGCCGGTTCCGGCGGGTCGGGTCCTCGTCGATCACGTCGTCGTGCAGCAGGGTGAAGTTGTGCGCCAACTCCACCGCGGCAGCCGCCCGTTCCGCCTGACGGGTGTCCCCGCCGAACGCGTGCACGGCGGCCAGGACGAGGGCGGGCCTGATCGCCTTGCCCGCGTGGGCACGGTCGGCGGTGCCGTCCGCCCGCTCCCAGCCGAAGTGGTACCGGGCGATCCGGCGGACCTGCCCCGGCAGCGAGTCGACGGTCTCCCTGAGCCGGGGATCGACCGCCGACTTGGTACGGGCGAGGAGCCCGGCAGCCCCCTCCGGGCCCGCGCCCCCTTCCGGGCCTGCGGTTCCGCCGGAGCCTCCCGCGTCGCCGTCTGCCGCCCGCGTCGTGGTCATCGTCAATGCCAACTCCTCCGTACCGGGGGGTGTGGAAGCTCCCGCGACCACACCCCCGTCCACCCCGTACCCCCTCGGGCCGTCCCCTCCCCGGTCCGGTGCCTACCTCCAGCGGCCGATCTCGACGTTCTCCAGCACGCCCAGCGCGTCCGGCACCAGTACCGCCGCCGAGTAGTAGGCGGTCACCAGGTACGAGATGAGGGCCTGCTCGTCGATGCCCATGAAGCGCACCGAGAGGCTCGGCTCGATCTCGTCCGGCAGGCCGGTCTGGTGCAGCCCGATGACGCCCTGCTCCTCCAGGCCCGTACGCATGCAGATGATGGAGGTCGTACGGGCGTCGCTGATCGGGATCTTGTTGCACGGGAAGATCGGGACGCCGCGCCAGGCCGGGATCTGGTTCCCGCCCATGTCGACGCTCTCAGGCACGAGCCCCCGCTTGTTGAACTCGCGGCCGATCGCGGAGATGGCGCGCGGGTGGGCGAGGAAGAACTTGTTGCCGCGCCGCCGGGACAGCAGCTCGTCCAGGTCGTCGGGGCTGGGCACGCCGTCGTGCGGCTGGAGCCGCTGCTCGTAGTCGCAGTTGGCGAGGAGGCCGAACTCCCTGTTGTTGACCAGCTCGTCCTCCTGGCGCTCGCGGAGCGCCTCGACGGTGAGCCTGAGCTGCTGCTCGGTCTGGTTCATCGGCTGGTTGTAGAGGTCCGCGACGCGGGTGTGGACCTTCAGCACGGTCTGCGCGACGGAGAGTTCGTACTCGCGCGGAGCCGCGTCGTAGTCCACGAACGTGTGCGGTACGAGTGCCTCGCCGACGTGGCCCGCCGAGAGGTCGATGGGGGCCTCGCCGAACGTGTTGGTGCGCTGACGGGGCAGGAACGCGAGCGCGGCGAGGTGCTCGCGCAGGGAGTCCGCGCGGTCGGCGAGCGTGAGCACGTGGTTCCTGGTGAGGGCGAGGACCGTGCACGCGGTCGCGGCCTTCGCGGTGTAGCCCCAGGTGGCCTCTCCGTCGATGAGCGCCTGGTCGCCGAAGTAGGAGCCGTCTGCGAGGACGCTGAGCACCTGCTCCTCCCCGTACGGGCCGGAACCGACCTTCTCGACACGGCCGTGCGCCAGCAGGTACACGGTGTCCGCGCTGTCGCCCTGCTGGGCGATGACGTCACCGGCGGCGAACTCGCGCTGCTCGCAGCGCTGCGCGAGCTCCTGGAGCACGCCCTGGTCGCCGTACGTCCGCAGAGCGGGCAGCTCGCCCAGCTCGCCGGGGATGACGGAGACCTGGCCGCCCGTCTGCACGAAGGTCACGCGGCCGTCGCCGACCGAGTAGCTCAGCCTGCGGTTGACCCGGTACGTGCCGCCCTGGACCTGCACCCACGGAAGCATGCGCAGCAGCCAGCGGGAGGTGATCTCCTGCATCTGCGGGGCGGACTTGGTGGTGGTCGCCAAGTTCCGCGCGGCGGCCGTACCGAGACTCTGCTGCGGCGGCGCCTGCTGTTCGCGGACCTCGGAACCTGCCTCGACCGACATCTGACTCCCTCTCACGGCATATGTACGACGTATGTGCTGACCTGCGGCCGAGCCTTTCAGCACCAGGAGTCGTGGCGCCATTACACAAAAGAGTGTGACTAGATCACCGGAGAAGGGGGAATCCCGCGCGCCGGGTTGACTCCTGCGCGCCCCCTCGCGCCCCCGGACGCTTAAGTTGCATTTGAGATGCAAGTTACCTAGCGTGAAGCCATGCGGTTGACGAGATTCACCGACCTGGCACTGCGCGTCCTGATGCGCCTCGCCGTCGAGAAGGGTGAGACGCCCACCACCCGCGAGGTGGCGACGGCGATGGAGATCCCGTACACGCACACAGCGAAGGTGGTCTCCCGGCTCCAGCACCTCGGCCTGGTCGAGGCCCGCAGGGGCAGGGGCGGCGGGCTCGCGCTCACGGAGGCGGGCCGGACGGCGTCCGTCGGCGCGGTGGTCCGGGAGCTGGAAGGCCCCGGCGACGTCGTCGACTGCGAGGGCGACGCCCCGTGTCCGCTCCGGTCCGCGTGCACGCTGCGCGGGGCGCTGCGGCGGGCCCAGGAGGCGTTCTTCGCCGCGCTGGACCCTCTGACGGTGGACACGCTGGCGGGATCGCCGACGGGCCCGCTGCTGCTGAGCCTCTCGGTGACGCGCAGGGACGACTGAGCCCGACTGACCGCCGCCGCACCGACCTGTACCAGCCAATTCCGTACGCCCACGATCCGCACCTCCGCACACCCATAAATACGACTCTCACATTCCAATTAACGTCGCGAGGAACCCGGGATGCTCTCCCAGACCGCCACCACCACCGTCCGCGCCACCCTCCCCGCCATCGGCGCGGCCATCGAGGAGATCACCGCGCTCTTCTACGACAAGCTCTTCACGGCCCACCCCCAGCTCCTGCGCGACCTGTTCAACCGGGGCAACCAGGCGGCCGGAACCCAGCGCCAGGCGCTCGCCGGTTCGATCGCCGCCTTCGCGGCGCACCTCGTGGACAGGCCCGACGAGCGCCCGGACGCGATGCTCGCCCGCATAGCGCACAAGCACGCGTCACTGGGCGTGACGGCGGGCCAGTACAAGGTCGTCCACAAGCACCTGTTCGAAGCCATCGTCGAGGTGCTGGGCGACGCTGTGACGCCGGAGGTCGCGGCGGGCTGGGACGAGGTCTACTGGCTGATGGCGAACGCCCTCATCGCCCTCGAAGACCGCCTCTACGCGGAGCACGGCGTCCTGAAGGGCGACACCTGGCGCGACTGGGAGGTGGCCGGACGCGTCGAGGAGACGGCCGAGGTCGCCACCTTCCGGCTCCGCCCGGCGGACGGCCGCCCGGTCCCCGCCGCCAAGCCGGGACAGTACGTCTCCGTACAGGTGGAACTCCCGGACGGGGCACGGCAGATCCGGCAGTACAGCCTCTCCTCGGCCCCCGGTTCCGCCCTGCGCACCATCGCCGTCAAGCGCGTCGGCGACGGCGAGGTCTCCCAGCATCTGCACGCGCACGTGCGCGAGGGCGACCGGCTGCGCATCTCCGCACCGTACGGCGACCTGGTCCTGAAGGACGGCGACGCCCCCGTGCTGCTCGCCTCCGCCGGAATCGGCTGCACCCCGATGGTCTCGATGCTGGAGCACCTCGCCGCGACCGGCCGCACCGCCCCGGTGACGGTCGTGCACGCGGACCGCTCGCCCGCCACGCACCCCCTGCGCGCCGACCACGGCGCGCTCGCCGAGAAGCTCCCCTCGGCCTCCGCGCACTTCTTCTACGAGCACCCGGAGCCCGGCCACCCGGCGGGCCGCACGGGCCTGGTGGACCTGGCGGACATCGAGGTGGCGGACGGCACGCAGGCGTACCTGTGCGGCCCGCTGCCCTTCATGCGCGCGGTCCGCGAACAGCTCCTGGCCAAGGGAGTCCCGGCCGCCGACATCCACTACGAGGTGTTCGGCCCGGACCTGTGGCTGGCCGCCGCCCAGGAGTCGTGACGCAGTGTCCGGATCGGCTCGCACAGCGTACGAAGGCGCTGTCACGGAGGGTCATCTTCCGGTACAAGCGGTAGGAGCCCTTCCGCCCCCTTCGTGTACGGAGGCCCCCATGGCCAACCCCCTCTCCGCCGACGCCTTCCTGTCCGCCCTGCGCGCCGAGGGGGTGACCGTGGTCGAGGTCGGCAACTGGCGCACCCACAACCGGCACGGCCACGGCCCGTGGGGCCCGGTGCACGGCGTGATGATCCACCACACGGTCACCCGGGGCACCGCCTCGACCGTCGCCCTGTGCCGCGACGGCCACGCGGGCCTGCCGGGCCCGCTGTGTCACGGCGTCGTCGCCAAGGACGGCAAGGTCCACCTGGTCGGCTACGGCCGGGCCAACCACGCGGGCCTCGGCGACGACGACGTCCTGCGCGCCGTCATCGCCGAAAAGCGCCTGCCTCCTGACAACGAGGCCAACACGGACGGCAACCGCCACTTCTACGGCTTCGAGTGCGAGAACCTCGGCGACGGCCAGGATCCGTGGCCGGACGCCCAGCTGGAGGCGATCGAACGGGTCTCGGCGGCGATCTGCCGGGCCCACGGCTGGAGGTCGGGTTCGGTGCTCGGCCACCTGGAGTGGCAGCCGGGCAAGATCGACCCGAAGGGCTTCGGGATGGACTGGATGCGGGACCGGGTCCGCGACCGGCTGAAGTAGACCGCCTGAGGTGGACCGCCTGACGGGTCCGCCTGAGGTGAACTGCCTGACGGGTCCGCCTGAAGGCAGGACTCCTGACGGCAGGACGCCTGAAGCAGTGCGCGGCAGGTCAGCGGGGTCGCGGGACAATGGCCGGGTGCCCGCCGACACCCTCCGCCCCCGCCTCCCCTCCCCCCTCGTCCCCGTCCACGACGACCGCTTCGAGCGCCACGGCGTCCGCCTCCTCCTCAAGCGCGACGACCTGATCCACCCGGACCTCCCCGGCAACAAGTGGCGCAAGCTCGCGCCCAACCTCCGCGCCGCCGACGGCCGCCCCCTCCTCACCTTCGGCGGCGCCTACTCCAACCACCTCCGGGCCACCGCCGCCGCGGGCCGCCTGCTGTCCGTCCCCACCGTGGGCGTCGTACGCGGCGACGAACTCGCCGACCGCCCCCTCAACCCCTCCCTCGCCCAGTGCGCCGCCGACGGCATGCGCCTGCACTTCGTCTCCCGTACGGAATACCGCCGCCGCGCCGACCCCGCCTACCTGGCGGAACTCCTCCCGGCCACCCCCTTCCCCGAGGCGTACGTCGTCCCCGAGGGCGGCAGCAACGCCCTCGCCGCCCAGGGCTGCACGGAACTCGGCCGCGAACTCCACGGCGTGACGGACGTGGCCGCCGTCGCCTGCGGAACCGGCGGCACCCTCGCGGGCCTGGCCGGGGGCCTGGCCCCCGGCCAGCGTGCGATCGGCGTCCCGGTCCTCAAGGGCGGCTTCCTGGAGCACGAGGTCGTACGCCTCCAGCTCGCGGCCTTCGGAGCCCGCCGGGGCGACTGGTCCCTCGCCGAGGACTTCCACTGCGGGGGCTACGCGCGCACAACCCCGGAACTGCTGGCCTTCGCGACGGACTTCGAGGCCCGCCACGGCCTGCCGGTCGAGCGCCTCTACGTCGCGAAGCTCCTGTACGCCCTGGTGACCCTGACGGCACGGGGTGCCTTCCCCCCGGGCACCCGCCTGACCGCGGTCGTGACCGGCCGCCCCTGACCGACGCCTACTCCTCGCGCCAGCCCGCCGCCTCCTCCAGGTCCAGCCTCCGCAGCAGCGTCCGCAGCATCTCGTCGTCGATCCGCCGCGTGTCCCGCAGCTCCACGAACACCGCCCGCTCCGCGTCGATGACCTCCCGCGCCACCCGCCGGTACGTCTCGTCCGCCGACTCGCCGGTCTCCTCGTTGACCGCCCCCAGCCGCTCCCACACCGCGTTGCGTCGCCGCTCCAGCACCGTCCGCAACCGGTCCTCCAGCGGTCCCGGCAGCGCGTTGGCCGTATCCGCCAGGAGCTCGTCCAGCCGGGCCTCGGCCGCCGTCGACGCCTCGCTCTGCGCCTGCGCCTCCGCCAGCGTCTGCGCGTACACGTCCCGGCCCGGCACCTTCAGCGCGCGGATCAGCGGCGCCAGCGTCAGCCCCTGCACCCCCAGCGTTCCGATCACCGTCGTGAACGTCAGGAACAGAATCAGGTTCCGCCCCGGAAACGGCTCCCCCTCCGCCGTCATCGGAATCGAGAAGGCGATGGCCAGCGAGACCACGCCCCGCATCCCCGCCCACCCCACGATCACCGGAGCCGCGACCGTCGTGTCCGGCTCCCGCCTGCGAATCCGCTCCGACAGCAACCGGGGCAGATACGTCGCCGGGAACACCCACGCGAACCGCACCGCCACCACCACCAGGAACACCACGACCGCGTACCCGACCGCTTCCCACCCCTTGTACGGCCCGAGCCCCGCCAGCACCACCGGCAGCTGCAACCCGATCAGCGCGAACACCGCCGATTCGAGGACGAAGGAGACCATCTTCCAGACCGCCGCCTCCTGGAGCCGCGTACCGAAGTCGACCTTCCACGACCGGTGCCCGATGAACAGCGCGACGACGACCACCGCCAGCACCCCGGACGCGTGCACGTACTCGGCCGTCGCATACGCGACGAAGGGAATCAGCAACGACAGCGTGTTCTGGAGGATCGGTTCCTTCAGCCGGGTCCGCAGCCAGTGCATCGGCACCATCAGCAACAGGCCCACCCCGACCCCGCCCACCGCGGCCACCACGAACTCCAGCACCCCCGCGCTCCAGCTCGCCCCCTCCCCGACCGCCGCCGCCAGAGCCACCTTGTACGCCGTGATGGCCGTGGCGTCGTTGACCAGGGATTCCCCCTGGAGGATCGCGGTGATCCTCGGCGGCAGCCCCAGCCTGCGGGCGATGGCGGTGGCCGCCACCGCGTCCGGCGGTGCGATCACCGCCCCGAGCACCAGGGCGGAGGTCAGCGGCAGCCCCGGCACGACCAGATGGACCACCCACCCGACGATCACGGTCGCGAACAGCACATACCCCACCGACAGGAACGCGACGGGCCGCAGATTCGCCCGCAGGTCCAGGTACGAGCTCTCCAGCGCGGCGGTGTGCAGCAACGGCGGCAGCAGCAACGGCAGCACGATGTGCGGGTCGAGCGCGTACTCCGGCACCCCCGGCACGAACGACGCGGCGATCCCCACCGCGACCAGCAGCAGCGGCGCCGGAATCGGCGTGCGCCGGGCGAACCCGGCGACCACGGCACTCCCCGCGATCAGCGCGAGCAGCGGAGTTGCGTCCATCGGAATGCGGCCTCGTCCCGGTCGGCAGTACGTCGTGCACCCAGCACGTCGTGTCGTACGCACGCAGCGTCACGCCACACACGCACCACTTCATGAACAATGGCCATCATGAACGACTGTCCGCACGTCGAAGAGCTGCACCACCCCGCACCCGAGCCGCTCAGCGACACCTGTCTCGAATGCCTGGCCACCGGCACCCACCCCGTGCAGCTGCGCCTCTGCCTCAGCTGCGGGCACGTCGGCTGCTGCGACTCCTCCCCCGGCCGCCACGCCACCACGCACTTCGGCGACACCGGCCACCCGGTGATGCGCAGCTTCGAGCCCGGCGAGAGCTGGCGCTGGTGCTTCGTCGACGGTTCGATCGTCTGAGGCTTGGGTACGTCAACCCCTCGTCGGTAACGTCCAATTGGGCCCCGCACACCCCTAGCCACTGTGCGTGCTCATGGGCTTACCATGTGTGACACCTGTCCGGGCAGGGGGCCCGGCGACACGGGGCGGCGGATCGCGATAGCGTCACCGGCGATAGACGTATCAGACGTACCGCTTGTGCCACCTTGGAGGTGAGGGTGTCCCCTATCGCAGGCGAGCCCGGGAACCAGGACTTCGTGGAGGTCCGGCTGCCCGCTGCGGGTGCCTACCTGTCGGTGCTGCGTACGGCCACGGCCGGACTCGCAGCGCGTTTGGACTTCACCCTCGACGAGATCGAGGACTTGCGCATCGCGGTCGACGAGGCGTGCGCGATCCTGCTTCAGCAGGCCGTGCCCGGCTCCGTCCTCAGCTGCGTGTTCCGGCTGGTGGACGACTCACTGGAAGTGACGGTGACGGCGCCCACCACCGACGGCCGCGCTCCCGAGCGCGACACGTTCGCGTGGACGGTGCTGTCCGCACTCGCCGGCAAGGTCGACGCGACCGTCGCCGACGACAAAACGGTCAGCATCAGCCTGTACAAACAGCGCGGCGCGGGCCCCGGTCCGGTATGAGCGGGGACGGGCCGGTGCGGGACGACGAGCGCAGCAGGCGGGCGCTGAACGGGATTCCTGAGCAGCAGGCCCGCCCGCACCCGGCGGAAGAAGCTCAGGCGGCAGAGTGGGCGGCGGACCAGATGAGCGACGAGAAGCGCGGCGACGAACACCGCGACGAAAAGCACTCCGACGAGAAGCACGCCGGCGAACGGCAATCGGGCGAGAAGCACGACGGGGCCCCGGACGGGGCCCCGGAGGCGTCCGAGCCGCACCGGGAGCGCGCGGACCACGACGTTCCGCACAACCCCCGGGACCGCTCCGGCGCGCGCCTGCTCTTCATCGAGCTGCGCGAGCTGGCGGACGGTTCGCCGGAGAAGGCCGAGCTGCGCAACCGCCTGGTGCGGATGCACCTGCCGCTGGTCGAGCACCTGGCGCGGCGCTTCCGCAACCGGGGGGAGCCGCTGGACGACCTCACCCAGGTCGCCACGATCGGGCTGATCAAGTCGGTCGACCGGTTCGACCCGGAGCGCGGCGTGGAGTTCTCCACGTACGCGACTCCCACGGTCGTCGGCGAGATCAAGCGGCACTTCCGCGACAAGGGCTGGGCGGTACGGGTGCCGCGCCGCCTCCAGGAGCTGCGGCTCTCGCTGACCTCGGCGACGGCGGAGCTCTCCCAGCAGCACGGCCGCTCGCCGACCGTGCACGAGCTGGCGGAGCGCCTGGCGATCTCCGAGGAGGAGGTGCTGGAGGGCCTGGAGTCGGCCAACGCGTACTCCACGCTGTCCCTGGACGTCCCCGACACGGACGACGAGTCCCCGGCGGTCGCCGACACCCTGGGCTCGGAGGACGTGGCGCTGGAGGGCGTCGAGTACCGGGAGTCCCTCAAGCCGCTCCTGGAGGACCTCCCGCCGCGCGAGAAGAAGATCCTGCTGCTGCGCTTCTTCGGGAACATGACCCAGTCGCAGATCGCCCAGGAGGTCGGCATCTCCCAGATGCACGTCTCCCGGCTGCTGGCCCGCACCCTGGCCCAGCTCCGCGAGAAGCTGCTGGTGGAGGAGTAACGGGTTCCGTCGCCTACGGAAATCCGTCGCGTACGGAACGGGGCTCGTGCGGCGCTCAGGCGCCGCGCGGGCCCCGCTTGATGCCCAGGGCGTCCACGACGGCCGGGTTGAGCAGCAGCGCCAGCGAGGCGACGGCGACCACGCCGAGCGCGATGCCGGACGGGATCGAGAAGGCCCCGTCGGTGGTCATCAGGGTGTACGCGACGGGCAGCGCCATGAGCTGCGTGATGACGGCGGGCCCCCGGCTCCAGCTCTTGCGGGTCCGCAGCCCGTTCGCGGCGAGCAGCGGCAGCACCGCGAGCGCGATGAGGGTGAGCCCGCCCATCTCGGCCTGCTCGGGCCGGTCGGGGGTGCCCAGGAGCCCCATCACGAGCATGTACAGCCCTACGGCGACCAGCGCGAGGCCCTCCGCCGCGACGAGCGCCGCAGCGGCCCCCAGCCGGGCGGGGCGGGCCTCGCGCGGGTGCGGCACGACGGGCGACTCGGGCAGCGGCTGCTCTTCCTGCGGCTGCGGTACGGGCTGGTGCGCGGGCTTCCCGGCGGACTTCCGTGCGGACTTTTTACTCACTCTTGCAGAGTAACGAGACCCCGCGGGGCCCAGCACGCGAACCCCTCGCTCCGACCTTCACACCCCCACCCCGGTAACCTGCACCGCATGCGCGCACTTCTCGTGGTCAATCCGGCAGCAACCACCACCAGTGCCCGCACCCGGGACGTCCTGATCCACGCCCTCGCCAGCGAGATGAAGCTGGAGACGGTCACCACGGAGTACCGGGGACACGCCCGGGACCTGGGCCGACGGGCCGCCGACAACGCGGACACGGTCGATCTGGTGGTCGCGCTGGGCGGCGACGGCACCGTCAACGAGGTCGTCAACGGACTGCTGCACGACGGACCCGACCCCGAACGCCTTCCCGGATTCGCCGTCGTGCCCGGCGGCTCCACGAATGTGTTCGCCCGCGCGCTCGGCCTTCCGAATGACGCCGTAGAGGCGACCGGCGCGCTTTTGGACGCGTTGCGTACCGGAAGCGAACGCACAGTGAGCCTCGGGCTCACAAAGGGCGTACCGGGAACGGAGGACGAGGCCGTTCCGGAGCGCTGGTTCACTTTCTGTGCCGGTCTCGGATTCGACGCCGGAGTCATCGGCCGGGTCGAACAGCAGCGCGAGCGCGGAAAGCGGTCGACGCACGCCCTCTATCTCCGTCAGGTGGTCCGCCAATTCCTGGAGGAACCGCATCGCAGGCACGGTGTGATTTCTCTGGAGAGGCCCGGTGAGGACCCGGTGACCGACCTCGTTCTGTCGATAGTCTGCAACACCTCCCCCTGGACCTACCTGGGGAATCGCCCCTTGTACGCCTCCCCGGAGGCGTCCTTCGACACCGCGCTGGACGTGCTGGGACTCAGCCGTCTCTCCACCCCTGCGGTCACCCGTTACGCGACGCAGCTCCTCACTTCCACGCCGGAGCGCGGCCCGCACGGCAAGCACGCCGTCTCCCTGCACGACCTGACGGACTTCACCTTGCATTCGAAGGTGCCACTGCCCCTTCAAATGGACGGTGACCACCTTGGGTTGCGTACGAGCGTCGCGTTCACAGGCGTTCGCCGTGCACTGCGTGTGATTGTGTGAGTGGAAGGGCCTAAAGTCCTTTATCTCGAACGTACGGACTGCCATCCACCCGCTAGAAGTACGGCTGTGACCTAGCCGACACCGAGGAATCAAAAAAAACTTCTCGGAAGGGGTTGTATCCGCCGACGAGGTTTGCGAGTCTCTTCATGGCGATCGGGACGGCCCGCAACACCGGCCTCCCTGAGAACCAGAATCCCTCCTCACACTCAGGACCACAACCAGTGTTCGCTGGAAGTCGGCCCTTCCCCTGTGAGGGGATTCGTGAAAGCGTTCACATTCACAAGCAACGTGCATGTCACAAGGAGAGGTAGCAGCCATGGACTGGCGTCACAACGCCGTTTGTCGTGAGGAAGACCCGGAGCTGTTCTTCCCCATCGGCAACACCGGTCCTGCGCTGCTGCAGATCGAGGAAGCCAAGGCCGTCTGCCGCCGCTGCCCCGTCATGGAGCAGTGCCTGCAGTGGGCGCTCGAGTCCGGCCAGGACTCGGGTGTCTGGGGTGGCCTCAGCGAGGACGAGCGCCGCGCGATGAAGCGCCGTGCCGCTCGCAACCGGGCGCGCAACGCGACCGCCTGACCCACCCCCTGCTTCGAGCTTGAGCTCGGCGGCGCATACAGCGCGTATGCAGTCACCGCCCCCGAATCGCAGCGCGCAGTACCCCCCAATGCGCAGTAAAGCGTGAGCAGTTGAGCCCCGGACCGTCACCTCGGTCCGGGGCTCGTTGCTGTTCCCGTGCGTTTTTCCGTGCGGCTCGCCGTAGGGCTTCCCGTGACGGCTTCCCGTAGGGCTTCCCGTACGGGAAGCCCTACGGGGCGTCACTTCTGCGGGCGTACCGGAATGTCCAGCACCACACGGGTGCCGTGCTCGGAGCCTCGGACCATGTCGAAGGACCCGCCCAACTCGCCCTCCACCAGGGTCCGGACGATCTGGAGGCCGAGGTTCCCGGCCTTCTGCGGGTCGAAGCCCTCGGGCAGTCCGCACCCGTCGTCGATCACGGTGATCAGCAGGCGCGCCTCCGCGGAGGTACCGCCGCGCAGGGCGGAGACCTCGACGGTGCCCTCGTCGCCGGGGGCGAAGGCGTGCTCCAGGGCGTTCTGCAGAATCTCCGTCAGCACCATGGAGAGCGGAGTGGCGACCTCGGCGTCGAGGATGCCGAAGCGGCCGGTCCGACGGCACGTCACCTTTCCCGGCGAGATCTCCGCGACCATCGCGAGCACCCGGTCGGCGATCTCGTCGAACTCGACGCGCTCGTCCAGGTTCTGGGACAGCGTCTCGTGGACGATCGCGATCGAACCCACGCGCCGCACGGCCTCGTTGAGGGCTTCGCGGCCCTGGTCGGAGTCCATCCTGCGGGACTGGAGTCTCAGGAGGGCCGCGACCGTCTGGAGGTTGTTCTTCACCCGGTGGTGGATCTCCCGGATGGTGGCGTCCTTGGTGATCAACTCCCGCTCGCGGCGGCGGAGTTCGGTGACGTCCCGGCACAGGACGAGGGAGCCGATCCGGGTGCCCTTGGGCTTGAGCGGGATGGCTCGCAGCTGGATCACTCCCCCGCTGCCCTCGACCTCGGTCTCCCGGGGCGCGTACCCGCTGGCCAGCTTGACCAGGGCCTCGTCGACCGGGCCCCGGGACGGGGCGAGTTCGGCGGTGGCCTGGCCGAGGTGATGGCCCACCAGGTCGGAAGCGAGGCCGAGGCGGTGGTACGCGGAGAGCGCGTTGGGGCTCGCGTACTGGACGATGCCGTCGGCGTCGAGACGGATCAGGCCGTCACCGACGCGCGGGGAGGCGTCCATGTCGACCTGCTGGCCGGGGAACGGGAATGATCCGGCGGCGATCATCTGGGCCAGGTCGGAGGCGCTCTGGAGGTACGTCAGCTCCAGACGGCTCGGGGTACGGACCGTGAGGAGGTTCGTATTGCGGCCGATGACACCGAGGACGCGGCCCTCGCGGCGCACGGGGATGGACTCGACGCGGACCGGGACCTCCTCGCGCCACTCCGGGTCGCCCTCGCGCACGATCCGGCCCTCGTCGAGGGCGGCGTCGAGAAGCGGGCGACGGCCGCGCGGGACCAGGTGGCCGACCATGTCGTCGTGGTACGAGGTGGGGCCGG
Organism: Streptomyces sp. NBC_00237; assembly: GCF_026342435.1. Lineage (NCBI taxonomy): Bacteria > Bacillati > Actinomycetota > Actinomycetes > Kitasatosporales > Streptomycetaceae > Streptomyces > Streptomyces sp. NBC_00237. The sequence goes on from NZ_JAPEMT010000002.1 coordinate 2,086,384, forward strand.
TGTTCGGCCGCATCTGCGCCACGGAGACGTAACGGGTGCCGTCGAGGGTGGGGACCCACAGCACGAGGTCGGCGAAGGACAGGTCGGAGAGCAGTTGCCACTCCGAGACCAGCAGGTGGAGCCACTCAAGGTCGGACTCGCTGAGGGCGGTGTGCTGGCGTACGAGATCGTTCATGGAGGGCACGGGGTCGAACATACCCGTAACCTGTGCGACAACCGGCCGTGCGCAGGCGTAGACAGGGGTTAGTGGTCTAGTCCACAATGGCCGGGCAAAGCTTCATCCTCCCCGCACAGGAGGATGAAATCGAGGGACTGGCGCTCTCTGCCCTGACTGCGCCCGCCCCTCCTCACGGCCGGAGGCACCGCACACCACCGGCCGATGCAACTCCGGGCTGCGGTGCCGGGTGGGCTGAGGGTCCCGCCGGGCGCCGTGGCCCGCGGGTGTTTCCGTGGGTTCTTCCGCAGGTGTTTCCGTGGGCTTTCACGTGGCCCGTTGCGTCGCCTGCTGCGGCCAGGCGCGCATCGCCAGGGCCGCCATCGCCTCCAGGTCCTCCCTGCTCGCCCCGTCGCGGGACTGCTGCGACATGCCCTGGAGCACGGCGCCGGAGAAGCGGGCCAGGGCCTCGGGGTCCGTGCCGGGCGGGAGGGCGCCGGTCGCCGCGTCCGCGCGGACGCGGGACGCGAAGGCGGCGATGCTGGCCTCGCGGCGGGCGCGCAGGGACTCCTCGACCTCGGGCGTCGAGCAGTTGGTCGCGGCGGAGATCATCAGGCAGCCGTGCGGGTGGGCCGGGTCCGTGTACGCGGCCGCCGCTTCGTGGAGCAGGCGGGCGATGGCGGCGCGGGCGGTGGGCTCCTCCTCCAGGGCGCGGGTGCCGAAGGCGCCGTGCGTGTCGGCGTACCGGTCCACGACCTCCGCGAAGAGGGCCTTCTTGTCGCCGAAGGCGGCGTAGAGGCTGGGGGCGCCGATGCCCATGACGCGGGTGAGGTCGGCGACCGAGGTCGTCTCGTAACCGTGTTCCCAGAAGGCGAGCGTGGCCTTTTCGAGGGCTGCTTCGCGGTCGAAGGAGCGGGGCCGGCCGCGCTGTCTCGTCGCCATGCCCCCCATTCTATAGCGCCCGCTAGATATGTACCGCCCCCCTCCTCCCCACCCAGCCCCCTTGAACAGCGGACCCTCCGCCTCCGCCCAGCCCCCTTGGCCGGCGGACCCTCCGCCTCCGCCCAGCCCCCTTGGCCGGCGGACCCTCCGCCTAGCCCCCTTGGACTCCGCCCCACCCCGCCGAGCCCCCTTGGGCGGCGGGGCCGCCCCCGGGGGCGGAACGGGCGGGCAAGGGGGCGGCCCCCCTCGCTCCGGGCCCACCCCGGAGCACCCCCGCCCCGCCCCGCTACCGGCGCACCCCTCGCAAGGGGGCCCGCCCCGGTGCTGCCCGCCGTTACCTCGCCCCATGGGTGCGCCGCACCCCGGTGCGCCTGCGGCGGGCCGCCCCAGACCCACCCCTTCACCTAAACTCGCGAGGCTTGGGGGTCGAATGTGCGGGTGCGTTGGGGCTGGGCGCGCAGTTCCCCGCGCCCCTAAAGGGGCACGTCCACGCGAGCCCCAGCGGAGCAGGGAGCGCACGCGCGGCGGAGCCGCACAGTGACACAGCCCCGCGCCCCTAAAGGGGCACGTCCCGTCCGGCCCCAGCGGAGCCGGGAGCGCACGCGCGGCGGAGCCGCACAGTGGCACAGCCCCGCGCCCCTGGAATCGCTACCGCGTCTCCGTCACCTTCGCCAAAGCCCTCGGAGCATCCGGATCCTGCCCCCTCGCGATCGTCACCTCATAGGCCAGGAGCTGGAGCGGCAGGATGTCCAGCACCGGCTGAAGCTCCTCCGGCACCCCCTCCGTCGGTACGGCGAAACCGGACGACGCCCTCTCCACCTGCGCCGCGGGCCCGACCACGAAGAGGTCCGCCCCCCGCCCCCGCAACCGGTCCAGCACCGGCTGCAGCGCCTCCCCGCCCCTCCCAGAGGTCACCACCGCGATCACCGGCGAGATGTTGTCCACCATGGCCAGCGGCCCGTGCAGCAGGTCCGCCCCGGAGTAGGAGAGCGCGGGAATGTAGCTCGTCTCCATCAGCTTCAGCGCCGCCTCCTGCGCGGTCGGGTACCCGTAGCCCCGCGACGTGATCACCATCCGCTCGGCGAAGCGGTAGCGCGACGCCAGGTGCCGCACCTCCTCCTGGCGGGCCAGAATCCCCTCCGCCAGCTCCGGCAGCCCGGCCGCCGTCCGTGTCCCGTCCCGGGACTGGAGCCCCTGGACCAGCAGGTACAGACAGAGCAGCGAGGCCGTGTACGTCTTGGTCGCCGGGAGCGCCTTCTCCGGCCCGGCCAGGATGTCGACGTGGTACTCCGAGACCGCCGCCAGGGGCGAGTCGGGGTTGTTGGTGACGGCGAGGGTGATCGCGCCCGCCTCCCGCGCGGCCCGCGTCGAGGCGACCAGGTCCGGGGAGCCCCCGGACTGGCTGACCGTGATGACCAGGACGTCGCGCAGGCTCGGCCGGGCCCCGTACGCCGTGGTGGTGGACATCGAGGTCAGGCCGCAGGGCAGGCCCATCTGGATTTCCAGGAGGTACTTGGCGTAGAGGGCCGCGTTGTCCGACGTTCCGCGCGCGGTGAGCAGGACGAAGCGGGGGCTCTTCGCCGCGATCGACTGCGCCGTCTCGAAGATCCGCGGGGCCGCCTCCGCCAGGATCCGGCGCAGTACGGCGGGCTGCTCCGCCATCTCGGCCGCCATGATCCGGCCCGGGCGTTCGGCGACGGAGGAGGGGGAAGAAGGGGAAGGGGTCGGGGGAGGCGCGGACATCCCTTGCGCCGGTCGTTCTACGGGGGACATCGGCGGACCTCCCGGACCTGCCTCGCAGCGGCTCTCAAGGTGACGAATGGTGGACCCCAGTCGACCATGGGGGTTCACGGGCCCGCCAGCCGAAGGACGGCCGGAAGTACGAGGAAAGTACGAGGAAAGTACGCGGACGGACAGCCGGGAGACCGACGAAGCGGAGGACGGGTGGGAAGCACCCCTCTGCTAGATTGGTCTATACCATAGATCGTCAAGCCCCCCTCATGACCCCGGGTTTACCCGGGTGGCCCGGTCTCCACTCCACACAGACAGACAGGCAGGCATCAGCGTGGAAGTTGTCATCGTTCCGGACGCCAAGGCAGGCGGCGAGATCATCGCGCAGAGCATCGCCGACCTGCTGGGCAGCAAGCCCGACGCCCTGCTCGGTGTCGCCACCGGTTCGTCCCCGCTGCCCATCTACACGGCCCTGACCGCCAAGGTCGCCGCCGGTGAGGTGGACGCGTCGAAGGCCCGGATCTGCCAGCTCGACGAGTACGTGGGGCTGCCGGTCGGGCACCCCGAGTCGTACCGCGCGACCGTCCTGCGCGAGGTCGTCGAGCCCCTCGGGCTGACCGAGGCGTCGTTCTTCGGCCCCGACGGGTCGGCCGAGGACGTGCAGGCCGCGTGCGAGGCGTACGACAGGGCGCTCGGTGAGGCGGGCGGCGTGGATCTCCAGATCCTGGGAATCGGCACCGACGGGCACATCGGCTTCAACGAGCCGTGCTCCTCGCTGGCGTCCCGCACCCGCATCAAGACGCTGACGCAGCAGACCATCGACGACAACGCGCGCTTCTTCGACGGCGACACCGCCCAGGTCCCGCGCCACGTCATCACCCAGGGCATCGGCACCATCCTGGACGCCCGTCACCTGGTGCTGCTGGCCACCGGCGAGGGCAAGGCCGAGGCCGTCGCGCAGACCGTCGAGGGGCCGCTCTCCGCGCTCGTACCGGCGTCCGCGCTCCAGCTCCACCCGCACGCGACCGTCGTCGTCGACGAGGCCGCCGCCTCCAAGCTGAAGCTGGCGGACTACTTCCGTCACACGTACGCCAACAAGCCGGTGTGGCAGGGGCTGTAAGCCTCCGCCGTACGGCACGCGAAAGGCGTACGGCACGCGAAAGGCCGGGCACCCCCGCAGCGGGGGCCCGGCCTTTCGTCTGTGCGGAGCAGGGTCAGCGACCGGCGATGGCCTCCGCCGCCGCCTGACCGCACACCCGTGCCGCACCGCACGTCGCCACGTGCAGCGCGCCGCGCGGAGTCGACTGAGGGACGCCCATCTCGACCACGACCGTGTCCGGACGGGCCGCGAGGAGCGCGTCCAGGGCCGCCGCCATCCAGGGGTGGCGGTGTTCGTCGCGTACGACGGCGACGATCCGGCGGTCGCCCGCGGCGGCCAGGACGGCCTCGGCCGTGCAGGTCTCCGCGCTGAACGTGCCCGTCTCGGTGCCCGGGAGCAGGCGCGTCAGGTCGGCGGCGACGCCCCACGGGGTCTCGTCGCCCACCGCGATGTTCGCGACCGGGGTGAGCGCCGCGACGTACGGGGCGGACCTGACGGGGGTGGCGCCGGGGGCCCGGACGACCCGGACGGCACGGCGGGCGGCGACCAGGCCGACCTCACGGTTGGTCTCGTTGCCGGGCGCGGTCCCCTCCTGCACTTCCGCACCCGGCCCCGAAGCCTCGCGGGCCTGCCGCGTCCACGCGGCCAGGGCCCGAACCCGTGCCGCCGCGTCGGCCAGCCGCTCCTCCGGCAGTTCGCCGGAGCGGACCGCCAGGACCAGCGCGTCGCGCAGTCGCAGGACGGTCTCCTCGTCGGCGAGGCCGCCGCCGACGCAGATCGCGTCGGCGCCCGCGGCGATCGCCAGGACGGAGCCGCGCTCGATTCCGTACGTCGCGGAGATGGCCTGCATCTCCATGCCGTCCGTGATGATCAGCCCCTGGTAGCCCAGCTCCTCACGCAGCAGACCGGTGAGAATCTGCGGGCTGAGAGTCGCAGGACGGGTGGGGTCGAGCGCAGGGAGAAGAATATGCGCACTCATGACCGATTTGGAACCTGCTGCGATCGCTGCCCGGAAAGGCACCAGCTCACGGGCGTGCAGTGTGGCGAGGTCCACATCGATGCGGGGCATGTCGTGGTGCGAGTCGACGTTCGTGTCGCCGTGGCCGGGGAAGTGCTTGGTGCAGGCGGCGACGCCTGATGCCTGGAGGCCCTCGACGTACGCGGCCGTGTGCCGGGCCACGAGCTGCGGGTCGGCGCCGAAGGAGCGCACGCCGATGACCGGGTTGCCCGGGTCGGAGTTGACGTCGGCCGACGGGGCCCAGTTGAGGTTGACGCCGCACTCGGCGAGACGGCGGCCCAGCTCGCGGGCGACGTCACGTGTCAGGGCCACGTCGTCGACCGCGCCGAGCGCCAGGTTGCCGGGGAAGGAGGAGCCGCCGCGCACTTCGAGGCGGGTGACGTCGCCGCCCTCCTCGTCGATGGCGACCAGGACGTCGTCACGCTCGGTACGCAGCTGGGCGGTGAGGGCCGCGAGCTGCTCGGGCGAGGCGATGTTGCGGCCGAACAGGCCGACGGAGGACAGCCCCTCCCCCACGCTGCGCAGCAGCCAGTCGGGGGCGGAGGTGCCGGTGAAGCCGGGCTGGAGGACGGCGAGGGCGTCCCGGGTGAGGGTGTCCGTGCGGCTGATGAGCGTCGTCATGGCTGCGTTATCCCTTCACCGCGCCGTCGGTCAGACCACTGACCGCCTTGCGCTGGAGGAAGACGAAGAGGATGAGGATCGGAATGGCGAAGAGCGAGGACGCCGCCATCGTCGCACCCCAGTCGTCGCCGAACTGGGTCTGGAACTGCGAGAGCCACAGCGGCAGGGTCTGGAACTCGACCTGCTTGTTCAGGATCAGCACCATGGGGAATTCGTTCCACGCGGTGATGAATCCGAAGAGCGAGGTGGACATCAGGCCGGGGGCCAGCAGCGGCAGGATCACCTTGACGAACGCCTGACGGCGGGTGCAGCCGTCCACCATCGCGGACTCCTCCAGCTCCTTGGGCACCGCGGCGACGAAGCCGCGCAGCGTCAGGAGGGTGAAGGGCAGCACCATGACCATGTAGAAGAGGGTCAGCGGGATCAGGCTGTTGAGCATGTCCGCGTCGCGCACGATGAAGTAGATCGCGATGACCATGACTTCCCAGGGCGCCATCTGCGCCACCATGAAGCCGATGATGAATCCGCGCCGTCCCTTGAAGCGCATCCGGGCCAGGGCGAAGGAGCCGGCCAGGGCGAGGATCAGGGAGAAGACCACCGCGAGGATCGTGACGGTGAGCGAGTTGCGCACCATGGTGCCGAAGTTCTCGGCGTCGATCGCGGTCTTGAAGTGCTCGAAGGTGATGTCCGTCGGGAACCAGACGGGGTCCTCGGAGACGATGTCCGGCGTCTTCTTGAACGCCGTGGCGAACATCCAGTAGACGGGGAAGACGAATCCGATGACGAGCAGTACTGCCGTCGCGTTGGGCCAGATGCGGCCGAGCAGCGAGCGCTTCATCGCTCGTCCTCCTCTTGCTTAAGAACGATCCGCAGGTAGTACGCGGTGAGCAGCAGCAGGATCAGGATCGTCAGGACGGAGATCGCCGAGCCCATGCCGAAGTGCTGGTTGCCCATGCCCTCGATGAAGGCATAGACGGGCAGGATCTCGGTGAGCCGGTCGGGGCCGCCCGCGTTGATCGCGTAGACCTGCACGAACGCCTTGAAGACCCAGATGATCTCCAGGAACGTCGTGGCGAACAGGAAGGGCTTCAGGAACGGCATGGTGACCGAGGTGAAGCTCTTCCACACGCCCGCGCCGTCCAGCGAGGCCGCTTCGTACAGCTCCTTGGAGATCGTCGTGGTCGCCGCGTACAGGTTCAGCGCCACGAAGGGGATCGACTGCCAGACGATCAGCACCGTGATCACGAAGAAGGTGGAGAGCTGGCTGCCGGTCCAGTTGTACTCGGCCATGGAGTGGAAGCCGATGGCGTCCAGCACCCAGTTGACGACACCGAAGCGCTGGGCGAAGAGCCACTGGTAGACGGTGGTCGCGGCGACGACGGGCATCGCCCAGGCGAGCACCAGGCCGATCAGCAGGAAGACCCGCATGCGCTTGCCGAGGCGGGCGAGCAGCAGTCCGATCAGGGTGCCCAGCACCATGATCAGGACGACGTTGACCGCGGTGAAGACCAGCGAGCGGCCGGTGACGTTCCAGAAGTCCGCGCTGCCGAGGACCTCGCCGTAGTTGTCGACGCCGTTCCACTCGGTGAGGTGCTGGATCAGCTGCCTCATGTTGAGGTTCTGGAACGAGATCAGGAGGTTCTTGACCAGGGGCCAGCCCAGGAAGATCAGGACGGCTGCCACCGGGGGCAACAGCAGCAGATAGGGGGTGAGCGATCCGGCTCTGCGGCTCTTCTTGCCCGGATCGACCGGATCGGAGCCGGCCCCCTTGAGGTTCTCCGTCGGACCGGAGGGCGGTCGTTCGGTCTGCACGGTCATGCTCGCCATCTCTTCCTAGGCGCACTGCAGGACGCAGTGAGGGCACTGCGGGACACAGCCGGCGGGGAGGCACACGGCTGACTGCCGGGTTCCGGCCCCCTCCAGGCTGCGGAGGGGGCCGGAACCCGGCAGGCGGGTTACTGCTTCTGCGCGAGGCGCTTGTTCAGCTCGGCCTCGACCTGCTTGGCGGCGTCCGCCGGGGTCTTACCGTTCAGGACCGCCGTGAGGTAGGTCTTGATCGGGTTCGGGTTGTTCTCGACCGCGGCCCACTCCGGGATGAGCGGCGTGGTGCCACCGAACTTGGCCGACGGCGCGGCGGCCTCGGCGACCGGGTTGCCGACCAGGTTGGAGTTGAGCGACTCCTTGTTCGGGATGACGCCGGACTCCTTGGCGATCGCACCCTCGAACTTGTCGGACAGGGCGATCTTCAGGAACTCCTTGGCGAGCTCCTGCTTCTTGCTGCCCGCGGCGACGGCGAGGTTGGAGCCGCCGAGGAAGACGCCCTCGGGCTTGTCGGCGGTCTCACCGGGGATGGTGAAGTAGCCGATGTCCTTCTCCAGCGCCGGGTTGGCCTTGACCGCCGTGGCGGCCTCCCAGCCCATGGCGATCATCGCGCCGGTCTTGCCCTTGGCGAAGACGTCGGCCTGCTGCGGGGTCGCCTCGTCCTTGTCCTTGGGGGCCTTGGAGTAGGACTGGTACTTCTTGTAGAGCTCGGCGGCCTCGCCGATCTTGGGGTCGGCCAGGTTGGAGACCCACTTGTCCCCGTCCTTCTTGATCAGCTCCGCACCCTTGCCGATGGTGATGCCGTCGAAGAAGTACCAGTTCTGGCCGGGCAGGTAGAGGGGCTCGGCCTTGCCCTTGGCCTTGATCTTGTCGAGAGCCTTGAAGAAGTCGTCACGGGTCTTGGGGGCCTCGGTGACACCGGCGTCCTTGAAGACCGCCTTGTTGTAGACCACGACGCGGTTGGCGAACCACCACGGGGCGGCGAACTGCTTGCCGTCGACGACCGCGGCCTTGTTGAAGTTCTCGGCCCAGTCCGCGCCGACGCCCTTCTTGAGGTCGTCCAGCTCGGCGAGGCCGCCGGTCTTGGCGTACGCGGCGGTCTGCGTGTTGCCGATCTCGAAGACGTCGGGAGGGTTCTCCTCGGAGAGGGCGGTCGTCAGCTTCTGCTGGATGCCCTCCCACTTCTGCACCTCGAACTTGAGCTTCGCACCGGTCTTCTTCTCGAACTCGGCGGTCAGGTCCTTGGTCCAGTTCGGCGGGGTCGAGCCGTCCATGGCCCAGACAGTCAGCGTCTCGCCCTTGAACCCGTCGGCGCCGGCCTTCTTGCCGCCGTCGCTGCCCTTGCTGTCCGAACCGCCACACGCCGCGACGCTGACCAACATGCCGGCGACGCCAATCGCCGCGATGAGCTTGCGCTTCATTACGCCACTCTCCTGCTCAGGGATGCCTGCAACCCCCTGCCCACCGCGAGGACAACGCACGAAGTACGGCCTGTGGGACTGGGACCTGGTCTTTAATGGTTTAGACCAGTAGCTGGAGCTTGGCCTAGACCTTTTGGGGTGTCAAGGGTGTGTAAGACCACTCGTTGCGTCCGTTATCGGACCGACACCTGGACCCTCGAAGGAGTTCACAAAGGGCTCTTGGACCCCCGCACTCCCGGGCGACGCGGTGTATAAGAAGGAATCGCGCGGAGCCCGAGCCCCGCGTGGCGGACCGTGCCACCATCCATGTGAGCCGCGACAGACGGAGGAGCCGGTGACGGCAGCAGCGCAGGAGCCGGAAGGGCGGACCATGATCACCGACGGGGGACTCACGGAGAGCACCACGAGCGGCACGAGTACGGGGACCACGATGACCGGCACGAACGGTATGAGCGGCACGAACGGGGAGGGGAACACCCCCGCCACCACCCGCACCGCCCGCGTGCCGAAGTACTACCGCCTCAAGCGGCACCTGCTCGACATGACCGAAACTCTCCCCCCGGGCACCCCGGTGCCCCCGGAGCGCACCCTCGCCGCCGAGTTCGACACCTCCCGCACCACCGTCCGCCAGGCCCTCCAGGAACTGGTGGTCGAGGGACGCCTGGAGCGCATCCAGGGCAAGGGCACCTTCGTCGCCAAGCCGAAGGTCTCGCAGTCCCTCCAACTCACCTCGTACACCGAGGACATGAGGGCCCAGGGCCTCGAACCCACCTCGCAGCTCCTGGACATCGGGTACGTCACCGCGGACGACACCCTCGCCGGGCTGCTCGACATCACCACCGGTGGGCGCGTCCTGCGCATCGAGCGTCTGCGTCTGGCGAGCGGCGAGCCGATGGCGATCGAGACAACTCACCTGTCCGCCAAGCGATTTCCGGCCCTGCGCCGCTCCCTGGTGAAGTACACCTCGCTCTACACGGCCCTCGCCGAGGTCTACGACGTACGGCTGTCGGAGGCCGAGGAGACCATCGAGACCTCCCTCGCCACCCCGCGCGAGGCGGGGCTGCTCGGCACGGACGTCGGCCTGCCGATGCTGATGCTTTCGCGCCACTCCCTCGACAGGGGCGGGGAGCCGGTGGAGTGGGTCCGCTCGGTGTACCGGGGCGACCGCTACAAATTCGTAGCCCGCCTCCAACGCCCCCAGGACTAACACCCCCGACTCCCGCCCCCCTCCTGGCGACAGTCCCCCCGCCCCTTCGAACCCCCTCGGGCGGCGGGGCCCACCCCCTCCGCCTCCGCCTCCCCAGCCCCCTTGGGCGGCGGGGCCGCCCCCCGGGGGCGGAACGGGCGGGCAAGGGGGCGGCCCCCCTCGCTCCGGGCCCACCCCGGAGCCGCCCGCCGTTACCCCGCCCCATAGGTGCGCCGCACCCCAGTGCGCCTGCGGCGGGCCGCCCCAGACCCTTCCCCAAGCTCTCAACTTCGTTCGAGCAGGGGAGACCCCATCCTTCACCTAAACTCGCGAGGCTTGGGGGTCGGACGTGCGGGTGCGTGGGGGCTGGCCGCGCAGTTCCCCGCGCCCCTGAGGGCATGCTCCGCAGCCCCAGCGACAGAGAGCGCGGCGAAGCCGCACAGGAACGCAGCCCCGCACCCCCAACGGGGCACCGGCAAGTTGCCATTGGTACCCCCACTGACCTGCGGTGGTCGCCCCGTTTCCGTACCGATATACGGACAGGGGGTTACACGGCACGGTCACACCCCCTAGATTTCGCGCACGTTACGACTGTAAAGATCGCGCGAGGGGACGGATCGCCATGGCAGAGCCGAGACCGACAGCCGAGACCGAGCAGGCCGGGGCTCCCCCGGCTCCCGCCCGGCGGAGGCCGACGCCCAAGTCCGTAGTGATCTGGAGCCTCGTCGGACTCGTCGGCGCCGTCGGCTGGGCGGTCCTCGCGCTCTCCCGGGGCGAGGACGTCTCCGCGGCCTGGATGCTGGCCGCGGCCCTCGGCTCGTACGCCATCGCGTACCGCTTCTACTCGAAGTTCATCGCCAACCGGGTGCTCAAGGTCGACAAGACCCGCGCCACCCCCGCCGAACTCAACAACGACGGCGTGGACTTCCACCCCACCGACCGCCGCGTCCTCTTCGGCCACCACTTCGCGGCCATCGCGGGCGCGGGCCCGCTGGTCGGGCCCGTGCTGGCGGCCCAGATGGGCTACCTGCCCGGCACGATCTGGATCGTCGCGGGCGTCATCTTCGCGGGCGCCGTCCAGGACATGGTCACGCTGTTCTTCTCCACCCGCCGCAACGGCCGTTCGCTCGGCCAGATCGCGCGGGACGAGATCGGCGCGGTCGGCGGCGCGGCGGCGCTCATCGCCGTGTTCGCGATCATGATCATCCTGCTCGCCGTGCTCGCCCTGATCATCGTGAACGCGCTCGCCGAGTCCCCCTGGGGCGTCTTCTCCATCGGCATGACCATCCCGATCGCCCTCTTCATGGGCATCTACCTGCGCATCCTGCGTCCGGGCCGGGTCACCGAGGTCTCGCTCATCGGCGTCGCCCTGCTGCTGCTCGCGATCGTCTCGGGCGGCTGGGTCGCCGAGTCCTCGTGGGCCGAGACGTTCACCCTGGAGCCGGGCACGCTGGTCATCTGGATGGTGATCTACGGCTTCCTCGCGTCGGTGCTGCCCGTGTGGCTGCTGCTCGCCCCGCGCGACTACCTCTCCACCTTCATGAAGGTCGGCACGATCGGCCTGCTCGCGGTGGGCGTGCTGATCGCGCTGCCGACGCTGAAGATGGACGGCATCACCAAGTTCGCGACCAGCGGCACGGGGCCGGTCTTCGCCGGTTCGCTGTTCCCGTTCGTGTTCATCACCATCGCGTGCGGCGCGCTCTCCGGCTTCCACTCGCTGATCTCCTCGGGCACCACCCCGAAGATGATCCAGAAGGAGACGCAGATCCGGACGATCGGCTACGGCTCCATGCTGATCGAGTCGTTCGTCGCGATCATGGCGCTGATCGCCGCCTGCATCATCGACCCGGGGCTGTACTTCGCCATCAACTCGCCCGCCGGCCTGGTCGGCGACACCGTGCAGGCGGCGTCCACGGCGGTCGGGAACCTCGGGTTCACCATCTCCCCCGCCGACCTGGCGCAGGCCGCCAAGGACGTCGAGGAGGCCAGCCTGCTGCACCGTACGGGCGGCGCCCCGACCTTCGCACTCGGCCTCTCGGAGATCTTCTCGGCGGCCTTCGGCGGGACCGCGATGAAGGCGTTCTGGTACCACTTCGCCATCATGTTCGAGGCGCTGTTCATCCTCACGACGCTCGACGCGGGCACCCGCGTGGGCCGGTTCATGCTCCAGGACATGCTCGGCAACGTCTACAAGCCGTTCAAGAACGTCAGTTGGAAGCCCGGCGTCTGGATCGCCAGCGCCATCGTCGTCATCGCCTGGGGCTACTTCCTGTGGGTCGGCGTGCACGACCCGCTCGGCGGCATCAACCAGCTCTTCCCCCTCTTCGGCATCGCCAACCAGCTCCTGGCCGCCGTCGCGCTCGCCGTCTGCACCACCCTGCTCATCAAGTCCGGGCGGCTCAAGTACGCCTGGGTGACGGCGATCCCACTCCTCTGGGACGTCGCGGTCACCCTCACCGCGAGCTGGCAGAAGATCTTCTCCGCCGACCCGAGGGTGGGCTTCTTCGCCCAGCGCGACGTCTACCAGAGCGCCCTGGACAAGGGCCTCGACAAGGTCGGACTCGCCAAGAACCGCGACCAGATGGAGACCATCGTCACCAACTCCACGGTCGACGGCATCCTTTCCGTCCTCTTCGCCGTACTGATCGTGGTCGTCCTCTTCGAGGCGTGCCGCGCCTGCCTCAAGGCGATCCGCAACCCGGCGGGGGTCAGGCTCAGCGAGACCCCGTACGTCGAGTCGAAGATCGTCGCGCCCGCCTCGCTCTTCGCCACCAAGGAGGAGAAGGCGGAGCTGGCGGCAGCCGGAATCGGGCCCGAGGGCGGCTCGGTCAAGGAGGCGAGCAAGGCATGAGCACGGGGGCGCCGAAGGACGCACTGAGCACCGCGGGCCTGCGGCACCGGCTGTCCCGCCTGCGCCTGTTCGTACGCGAGCTGACCGGCGAGGCGACGTACGACCGGTACGTCGCCCACGCCAGGTCGCACGATCCGGACGCCCCCGTGATGACCCGCCGCGCCTTCGAGCGCAGCCGCACCGACGCCCGCGAGGGCGACCCCCGGGACGGCTTCCGCTGCTGCTGAGCGGATCGGATCCCTCCGCTCACGGACGTGTACGGCCCGGTGTTCCGCCCCTCGATACGGGGTGGGACGCCGGGCCTTCGCCGTTGCACACTGCCGGGCATGACTGTGCTTGCCCGAAAAGACATCCGCGTCCGCACCGCCGAACCCGCCGAATACCCCGAAGTGGGCGACATCACCGCCGGCGCCTACCTCGGCGACGACCTCCTCTCCGGCGGCCCCCAGGACCCGTACCTGACCGTCCTGCGCGACGCCGCGACCCGCGCCGAGAAGGCCGAACTGCTCGTCGCCGTGGACGCCGACGGGACTCTCCTGGGCACCGTCACCTATGCTCCCCAGGGCAGCCCCCTCCAGGACATCGCTCAGGCCGACGAGGCCGAATTCCGCATGCTCGCGGTCGCGCACGCCGGTCGGGGCCGAGGGGCGGGCGCCTCGCTCGTACGGGCCTGCATCGCCCGCGCACAGGCCACGGAAGGGGTCGTACGGCTGGTGATGTCGACCCAGCCCGCGATGCGCGGCGCGCACCGGATCTACGAGCGCCTCGGCTTCGTACGGACGCCGGAACGGGACTGGGAACCGGTGCCGGGACTGGGGCTCCTGACGTACGAAAAGGCCCTGTAACCCGCGAAAACCGGGCCGCGTGGTCGGCACGCGACACAACATGTGGTGGGTTCCCCAACGGGGACCCACCACATGTATGCTCGTCCTCGCTGTCGCCGCAGGGGAATCCGGTGAGAATCCGGAACTGTCCCGCAACGGTGTGTCATGTGCGCTTTTGCGCACCGCCAAGTCCGAGGACCTGCCGACGGCCGATCCGGCTCGACCGAGCCGGATTCCGATACGTCCGGGCCTCGCGGTTGGGCCGGTGGACGCCAGGCGACGTACGCCCTTTTCGGGGCTGACGTGTGCTCGCGCGCCCCCGCTCCCCGCCTCGTGGCCCCGCGCCGAGCGAGGGAGAGCCCCCACGTGACCATCGCGCCAGTCGATCCGGCCATCGCCGAGCAGAGTCAGGCTGAGAACCAGGACGCTCCGGGTACCGCGCTGCTGCGCACCCTGACCGACCTGACCGCCGACCTGACCGACACCGACCCCGGCCGGGTCGCCGCCGCCGCCCTGCGGGGGCGCAACGCGCGCTCGGACGCCGCCGAGCTCCGGGAGCTCGCCACCGAGGCCGCCGCAGGACTCATCTCCGAGGACCCCGCGTACTCGCGCCTCGCCGCTCGCCTGCTCGCCCGTACGATCCGGGACGAGGCGGCCACCCAGGGCGTGGGCTGCTTCTCCGAGTCCGTCGCCGTCGGTCACCGCGAAGGGCTCATCGCGGACCGTACGGCCGACTTCGTCGCGAAGCACGCGGCGGCGCTCGACGAGCTGATCGACCTCGAAGGCGACGACCGCTTCGAGTACTTCGGCCTGCGCACGGTCTACGGCCGCTACCTGCTGCGCCACCCCATCACCCGCCAGGTCGTCGAGACCCCGCAGCACTTCATGCTGCGCGTGGCCTCCGGCCTCGCCGAGGACGACAGCGAGCGGGCTCTCGCCGAGGTCGCCTCCCTGTACCGCCTGATGAGCCGCCTGGACTACCTCCCGTCCTCGCCGACGCTCTTCAACTCCGGCACCCGCCACCCGCAGATGTCGTCCTGCTACCTCCTCGACTCCCCGATGGACGAACTGGACTCGATCTACGACCGCTACCACCAGGTCGCGCGCCTCTCCAAGCACGCGGGCGGCATCGGCCTCTCGTACTCGCGCATCCGCGCCCGCGGCTCCCTGATCCGGGGCACCAACGGCCACTCCAACGGCATCGTGCCGTTCCTGAAGACGCTCGACGCCTCCGTCGCGGCCGTCAACCAGGGCGGCCGCCGCAAGGGCGCAGCGGCGGTCTACCTGGAGACCTGGCACGCGGACATCGAGGAGTTCCTGGAGCTCCGCGACAACACGGGCGAGGACGCCCGCCGCACCCACAACCTGAACCTCGCCCACTGGATCCCGGACGAGTTCATGCGCCGCGTGGACCAGGACGGCCAGTGGTCGCTGTTCTCCCCCGCCGACGTCCCCGAGCTGGTGGACCTGTGGGGCGACGAGTTCGACGCCGCCTACCGCAAGGCCGAGGCCGCCGGTCTCGCCAAGAAGTCGATGTCGGCCCGCGAGCTGTACGGCCGCATGATGCGCACCCTCGCGCAGACCGGCAACGGCTGGATGACGTTCAAGGACGCCTCCAACCGCACCGCCAACCAGACGGCGGAGCCGGGCCACACGGTCCACTCCTCCAACCTGTGCACCGAGATCCTCGAAGTCACCAACGACGGCGAGACGGCTGTCTGTAACCTCGGCTCGGTCAACATGGGCGCCTTCGTCCTCGCCGACGGCGAGATCGACTGGGACCGCCTGGACCAGACCGTCCGCACCGCCGTCACCTTCCTCGACCGCGTCGTGGACATCAACTTCTACCCGACCGAGCAGGCCGGGAACTCCAACTCCAAGTGGCGCCCGGTCGGCCTGGGCGCGATGGGCCTCCAGGACGTCTTCTTCAAGCTGAAGCTCCCCTTCGACTCCCCGGAGGCGGCCGCGCTCTCCACTCGTATCGCCGAGCGGATCATGCTCGCGGCGTACGAGGCGTCCTGCGACCTCGCCGAGCGCGCGGGCTCCTTCCCCGCCTGGGAGAAGACCCGCACCGCCCGAGGCGTGCTGCACCCCGACCACTACGGCGTCGAGTCCGCCTGGCCCGAGCGCTGGGACGCCCTGCGCGCCCGCATCGCCAAGACCGGCATGCGCAACTCGCTCCTCCTGGCCATCGCCCCGACGGCCACCATCGCGTCCATCGCGGGCGTGTACGAGTGCATCGAGCCGCAGGTCTCCAACCTCTTCAAGCGCGAGACCCTCTCCGGCGAGTTCCTCCAGGTGAACTCCTACCTGGTCCGCGACCTCAAGGAGCTCGGCGTCTGGGACGCCCAGACCCGCGAGGCCCTGCGCGACGCGTCCGGCTCCGTCCAGGGCTTCAACTGGATCCCGGCCGAGGTCCGCGACCTGTACCGCACCGCCTGGGAGATCCCGCAGCGCGGCCTGATCGACATGGCCGCGGCCCGCACCCCGTACCTCGACCAGTCCCAGTCCCTGAACCTCTTCCTGGAAACGCCCACCATCGGCAAGCTCAGCTCGATGTACGCGTACGCCTGGAAGAAGGGCCTGAAGACGACGTACTACCTGCGCTCGCGCCCCGCCACCCGGATCGCCCGCGCCGCGGGCTCGCAGAGCGCCTCGGTCGCGGCCCCCACCACCCTCCCCGCCCAGCAGGTGACCGACGTGACGGACGCCGAAGCGCTCGCCTGCTCCCTTGAGAACCCCGAGTCCTGCGAGGCATGCCAGTAATGAGCACCGACAAGAACAAGAACCTCCTCGACCCGGGCTTCGAGCTGACTCTCCGCCCCATGCGCTACCCGGACTTCTACGAGCGCTACCGGGACGCGATCAAGAACACCTGGACCGTCGAGGAGGTCGACCTCCACTCGGACGTCGCGGACCTGGCGAAGCTCACCCCGGGCGAGCAGCACATGATCGGCCGCCTCGTCGCGTTCTTCGCGACCGGCGACTCGATCGTCTCGAACAACCTCGTCCTCACCCTGTACAAGCACATCAACTCCCCCGAAGCGCGCCTCTACCTCTCGCGCCAGCTCTTCGAGGAAGCCGTCCACGTCCAGTTCTACTTGACCCTTCTGGACACCTACCTCCCCGACCCGGACGACCGCGCCGCCGCGTTCGACGCCGTCGAGGAGATCCCCTCCATCCGCGAGAAGGCGCAGTTCTGCTTCAAGTGGATCAACGAGGTCGAGAAGCTCGACCGCCTGGAGTCGAAGGCCGACCGCCGCCGCTTCCTGCTCAACCTGATCTGCTTCGCGGCGTGCATCGAGGGCCTGTTCTTCTACGGCGCCTTCGCCTACGTCTACTGGTTCCGCTCGCGGGGCCTGCTGCACGGTCTCGCAACCGGGACGAACTGGGTCTTCCGTGACGAAAGCTGCCACATGGACGCCGCCTTCGCGTTCGTCGACACCGTCCGCGAGGAGGAGCCCGACCTCTTCGACGACGAGCTCGGCCAGCAGATCACGGACATGATCAAGGAGGCCGTCGAGGCGGAGCTCCAGTTCGGCCGCGACCTGTGCGGTGACGGCCTGCCGGGCATGAACACCGAGTCCATGCGCCAGTACCTGGAGTGCGTCGCCGACCAGCGCCTGGTCCGCCTGGGCCTGGCTCCGGTCTACGGCTCGGAGAACCCCTTCTCCTTCATGGAGCTCCAGGGCGTCCAGGAACTGACGAACTTCTTCGAACGCCGCGTCTCGGCGTACCAGGTGGCCGTCGAGGGCACCGTCGGATTCGACGACGACTTCTAGGCCGTACGGCAGTACGCACGCTTGAGGGCCCCTTCACCGGATGGGGTGGAACGCGACTGTTCCACCTGCGGGGAGGGGCCCTTCGGCGTACCTTGCAGAGCACTCTGCCCCGCCTGCAAGGGAGTTGAGATGCACCCCGACCACTCTTCGCAGCCTCGTCCCCAGCCCGAGCCCCGCAGGAACACCACCCCCTACGGCGACGAACTGAAGGCCCGCCGGGAGCAGGCGGGCCTGACGCAGCAGGAACTCGCCGACCTGGCCTTCATGACCCGCACCCACATCGCGCACATCGAGGCGGGCCGCCGCATCCCCTCACTGAGCGACGCACGACGACTGGACGAAGCGCTGCAAACGGGCGGCGTGTTCGCCCGCTTCCTGCCGGACGCGAAGCGCCGCAAGGTCGCCAAGCACTTCGAGGCGGCAAGGGAGTTGGAGTCCCAGGCGAGCATGATCCGGGAGTTCGGCCTCACGCTGGTCCCGGGCCTGTTGCAGACCGAGGGTTACATGCGGGCGGTGTTCCGCGCCTACTTCCCCGTCAAGAGCAAGCAGAAGCTCGAAGAGGCGGTCACCGCACGACTGGAGCGGGCCCACATCCTCGAAGACCCTCTGACACCTCACACGACCGTGCTCCTGGATGAGGCCGCACTGCGCCGCCCGCACGGCGGACCGTCCGTCATGGCGGAGCAGTTGAGGCACATCGCCGGGCTGGCCGAACGGGACCGTCTGCGCCTGCACATCCTCCCCTTCGGAGTTGGCTGCCACGCACTGATCGAGAGCAATCTCCGCCTCATGTGGTTCGAGGACATGCCGCCCGTCGCGTACAACGAGGGGCTGCACTTCGGAAACCTCATCGACGAGGAGGCAGTGGTACTCCAGTGCCAGACCTCCTACGATCTTGCCCTGGGCGACGCACTGTCGCACGAGAAGTCCCTGTCACTGCTCAGGGAGATCACAGAGGACTATGAGCATGAGCACCGAAGCACCGGCATGGCGTAAGTCCAGCTACAGCGGCGGCAGCGAGGGCGACTGCCTCGAATTCGCGCCCAACCTGCCCGGCGTGGTCCCCGTCCGCGACACCAAAACCCCCACCGGCCCCACCCTCACCTTCACCAGCACCGCCTGGAACGCCTTCCTCCCGCTGCCCAAGCGCGAGGGTCCCAAGGGCTGAACTCCCTTGCCCTTCAACCGAGAAGAGGCCCGTCCGGAAAACACCGGACGGGCCTCTTCGGGTCTACGCCGCATGGCCGAAGCCGTCCTGCGCGTGAGCCCTCGACTCCTCGGCGGCCCGCGCCTCACCCGCCCGGCGGATCTGGTGGTCGATTCTCAGGTCGCGGGCGTGTCCGATGAGCGAAGGAAGCGCGAGAAGTACGAAAACGAATGCTACGGCCAGGACGTCCATGAATGTGTTCATGGCTCAACTCTCTTACAGCCGAGCCACCTTGATGAGTGGCAGGACTGTCACAGTACGTCGAATTACTGCCACACTGGCGGCATGCTGAACAACGTGGCCGTCGCCCTCGTCGACGGCGTGAACCCCTTCGAACTCGGCGTGCTCTGCGAGGTCTTCGGCATCGACCGGAGCGAACAGGGGCTACCGGTATACGACTTCGCCGTCTGCGGTGTCGAGCAGAGTGAACTCCCCTCCCGTTCGGGGGCGTTCACCATCAACGTTCCGTACGGGCTCGAACGGCTGGAGGAGGCGGACCTGATCTGCGTCCCCGCCGACCAGCACTGCGAGTCCCGCAGCTACCCGGAAGAGCTGCTGGCCGCCCTGCGGCGGGGAGTGGAGCGCGGCGCGCGAGTGCTGAGCGTGTGCTCGGGGGCGTTCGTCCTGGGGGCGGCCGGGCTGCTCGACGGGCGGCGGTGCACCACGCACTGGCGGCACGTGGACGAGCTGGCGGCGAAGTTCCCGCTGGCCAGGCTGGAGCCGGACGTGCTGTACGTCGACGAGGGGAGCGTGATCACCTCGGCCGGGACGGCTGCGGGGATCGACGCGTGCCTGCATCTGGTGCGGCAGGAGAACGGGCCCGAGGTGGCCAACACCATCGCCCGGCGGATGGTCGTGCCGCCGCACCGGGACGGCGGGCAGGCCCAGTACATCGAGCGCCCGCTCACCCCGACGCGCTGCGACACGGTCGGCGGGGTCCTCGTCTGGATGGAGCGCAACCTCGAACAAGAGGTCACCGTCGAGGAGTTGGCGAACCGGGCGCACATGTCCCCGCGTACGTTCGCCCGGCGCTTCCAACAGGAGACGGGCACGACTCCGTACCGCTGGCTGCTGCGCCAACGGGTGCTGCTGGCACAGGAGTTGCTGGAGGCGACGGACGAGACGATCGACGTGATCGCCGACCGTACGGGGTTCGGCACGGCGGCGGGGCTGCGACACCACTTCCTGCGGACGCTGGGCACCACCCCGCACGCGTACCGCCGGACCTTCAGAGGTCCGGCGCGCGCCGCCTAAGTCCCGGACAGGCCCTAGTCGTTGGGGACGGTCTCGTAGCGGGCCGTGCCCTCGGCCATCTGCTTCAGGGCGTCCTTGCGGTCGCGCTTGGAGAGGCGGTCGATGTAGAGGCGGCCGTAGAGGTGGTCCGTCTCGTGCTGGAGGCAGCGGGCGAAGTAGCCGGTGCCCTCGATGGCGATCGGGTTGCCCTCGGGGTCCTGGCCCCGGACGACGGCGTAGTCGGGGCGGGCCAGTTCGGCGTACGCGGTGGGGACGGAGAGGCAGCCCTCGTTGGAGTCGTCCAGGACCCGGCGGTCTGCGGGCAGTTCGTCGATGACCGGGTTGCAGATGACGCCGGTGTGGCGGACGCCGTCGTCGTCCGGGCAGTCGTAGACGAAGACCTTGAGGTCGACGCCGATCTGGTTGGCGGCCAGGCCCACGCCCTCGGCGGCCTTCTGGCTGGCGAACATGTCGTCGATGAGCGAGGCGAGCGACGCGTCGAACGCGGTGACGTTCTTGCACTCGCGGTGCAGCACCGGGTTGCCGACGACCGTGATCGGGCGGGCCGTGCCGCGCTCGCGGTATGCCAGCTCGCGCGCCTCGCAGTCCTCCGTGTCCACCACGAATTCGCTGCTGACCTGCTCGGCCTGCTCAGCCTGCTCGTCGATCTGCTGCTGTTGCGCCATGTCCGCCGTACGCCTTCCTCAAAACCCGATGCGATGTGCCCAATGCGATGTGCCCATACAGCGTACGTGCCCGGCTCGGCGGGCCGGGGCCCGCCTCAGCAGACCTCTTCGAGGTCCCGCCACTCCCGGCTGTCCGGGCTGTCCGCGACCCACCCGTCGAGCAGCCCGCGCACCAGCTGCGGCGGCGCGGCCAGGCCGCACTCGCGCTCGGGGACCCACAGGTCGCCGTTCGTACGGTGCCCGAGCGGGCCCGGGTGTCCGGGTTCGCTGTGGTCGTGCGGGTCGAGGTGCTGCTCGCCGTCGCCCTCGTCGGAGGGCATCCGCGACTCCGAGCAGGAGCGGCAGAGAAGACGTACCGACGACGACCAGTCCTCGGCGGCGAAACCGGCGTCCGCCGCCAGCCGCTCCAGGGCGTCCCGGTCCGCCTCGGTGGCGGCTTCCAGGAGCACCACCCAGGTCGGCACCGGGGACGGCGCCCACAGCTCGATCTCGTCGAAGACGGGGAAGGAGGGGCCCGCCGCCGTCACCCGCTCCCCGTGCGGCACGCCGTCGTGCAGGACGACCTCGCCCCAGCGCCGCCCGGAGGACGGCAGCGGGATGGAGAGGACCTCGATGCGGGCGGGGTCCAGCCTGCGTCCCCACACCACTTCGGCCTCGCCCTCCGGCGACAGCCGTACGGCGGCGCTGCCGAGTTCCATGCCGACCGGTTCGCCGCTCTCCGTCGGGGCGCCGGGCACCTTCAGCCCGTACGCCTGCCAGGCCCGGCGCGCGAGCGGCCAGTCCTGGAGTGCGGTCGCGGCGATGCCGACGTTCCACCAGTCGGGGGCGCCGGTCTCCCGGTCGAGCAGGGCCACGGCGCGCAGGCCCGCGGCCCGCGCCTGGTCCCAGTCGTGCCGGAACTTGTGCAGCAGCGCCAGATTGAACCAGGACTCCGAGAGCCAGGGTTCGAGATCCGCCGCACGCGTCAGCAGCGCTCCCGCGTCCTCGTACCGACCGTCGCCGATCAGCGTGAACGCGCGGTCGGTGGCCTGCCGCCACGAGGCGGAGGGCCGATGCCGTACCTTCCCGAAGATCCTCACGATTCCCGCCTGCCGGTTGGCTCTCTCCCCTGCGCGTATCCGCCGTGCGGACGACTGCCAGGGGCTCTCTTCGCATCCAACCATGCCCGGTCGGAGGCCCGCTCATTACCCACTGGTTACCCAGGTGGGGGCAGGCCGACTCCGCGCGCGGGACGCCCCCGTCGAAGGCTGCCCCGTCGGGGGCTCCCTCGTCTCAGAACGAGGGCCAGGGATTCCACGACCTCGCTCTGATAGTCGTGCCCGGTGCCCGACCGCAGAAGCTCCAGCGCGCTCAGGGGCCCGCCCAGCCCCCCTCCGCATTCCCCCGCGAGGTCGTCGTACGCGTTGACGGCACGGACGATACGGGCGGTGAGCGGCTGTTCACGGTACGGGTCGGCCTGCCGCTCCACGACGACGGCCACGTCGGCGGGAACCCCGGTCTGCCGGACCACCGCACCGCCGAGGAGCGCGATGCGGCGCTGGTCGGCGACGGGGAGGGAGGCCGTCGCCCCCGCCGGTACGGGGTCGACGAGCGACAGCTGCCCGATGTCGTGCATGAGTGCCGCGTACTCCAGGAGCGTCAGCTCGTCTCCCGAGAGCCCCATCTCCCGCCCCACGGCGACGGACAGCGCGGCCACCCGGTGGGCGTGCCCCGGCCTGGTGTACCCGGCGATCTCGGTGGCGCGGGCGAGGGAGGCGATGGTCTGCCGGTAGGTGTCCCTGACCTCGGCGTACCTCCGCAGCGACAGCTGCGTCAGCAGCAGCGGCACGCAGAACACGGGCAGCGCCCACAGCCCCACCACCCCCACCGCCAGCGCCATCACCACCCCTGTCGCGCACACCGCCGAACCGATGCCGCGCAGCCCCCGCAGCTCGTCCCGCAGGAGTGGCCCGTACGGATGTCCGGTGCGCGCCCGCAGGAGTGCGGCGGCGAGTACGGCCTCGCTGAGCCCGGTGAGGGCGAGCAGCAGGGCGAGGAAGAGTGCGTAGAGGGTGCCGTGGCCGACCCAGCCGTCGACCACGCCGGAGTTGTAGGCCGGCTGGAAGCAGACGGCGGCGAACCCGACCACGAGTACGCGTCGGGCGATCCGGTCGAGGCCGGGCCGGGCCCCTCCCCCCGCCGTCCCGAGTGCCGACGCTGACGCGCACACCACCACCACTTGCAGGACGCCGTGCGTGGTGGGCGCGCCCCCGCTGTGCCCGAGCAGGGCGTACGCGAGGGCCCCCGCGGTCCCGAGCGGCGCGGCCTCACCGCCCCGGTGGGCGAGCTCGCCGAGGCAGATGAGCAGGCCGAAGGCGAGGGCGGTGCCGGGCTGGGCGATGCCGTCGCGCACGACGCAGAGGAGGGCGACGAGCAGCCAGAGAAGCGCGGCGCCACGGACGACGACCACGAACGGCGGCGCCGCCACGGCCCACCGCCTCCGCCACCACGCCTGCACCTCCTTGCCCGCCCGGTCCTCACCGCCCGCCCCGCTCATCCGGCCCCTCCGGGCATGTCCAGCCCCTCAAGGGGGTCCCCCCTGCTCGAACGAAGTGGAGAGCTTGGGGGAGTGTGAGGAGCGGGGGTCCGGGGGCGGAGCCCCTCACGCGGCGGAGCCGCATGAGGTCCCGGCCGGGAAGGGGCGGGGAGGGGAACGGCCCCGCGCAGCGGCCCCCCGCTCCCGCTCGCCCTGGGGCTCCGCCCTGCCTGAGAGTCGAGCCCCGCCCCTGCGGACTCCCCCTCGTCCGCCGTGACGGCGGGATTCCAGCCCTCCCTCGCCAGCGCGGCGACCAACGCCCCCACCATCCGCGCGTCGAACTGCGTCCCCGCACACCTCTCCAGCTCCGCCACCGCCTCCTCGACCGGCCGCGCCCGTCGGTAGGACCGGGTCGACGTCATCGCGTCGAAGGCGTCCGCGACCGCCACCACCCGGGCGAACTCCGGGATGCGCTCGCCGGACAGCCCGTACGGGTAGCCGCTGCCGTCCATCCGCTCGTGGTGGTGCAGGATCGCCGCCCGCGCCTGCCCGAGGAAGCCGATGCCGCGCACCATCTCGTGCCCGTACTCCGGGTGGAGTTCGATGACCCGCCGCTCCTCCGGTGTCAGCGGCCCGTCCTTGCGCAGGATGCGCGTCGGTACGCCGAGCTTCCCGATGTCGTGCAGGATGCCCGCGAACCGGAGCACCTCGCGCCGCTCCTCGTCCATGCCCAGCTCGGCGGCCATCATGGCGGAGGCCCGCCCCACCCGTTCGCCGTGCCCGCGTGTGTAGCGGTCCTTGAGGTCCACGGCTTGGGCGAGTGCCCGGATGGTGGACCGGTGGGCGTCGCGCTCGCGCTCGTACTGCGTGAAGACCCAGCAGGACAGGTACATCGGCAGCAGGACGAAGAAGGCGGCGGGGGGCCCGTACGGGCTGCGCCACAGGACGGCCATCATCAGCCCGGCCAGTCCGTGCACACAGTGCGGGGCCAGCGAGCGCAGGAAGTGGCCGCGCCAGGCGGTCCGTACCGGAATGCGTTCCGCCGTGACGAGGATGCCGCCGTCGAGCACGGTCAGGACGACGCAGTAGGCGAGGATCGCGGCCCCGGCGGGCACCAGCACCCCGGGGAAGTCCCCGGCTCCCTCGCCCCACGCCGTCCGTACGGACGAAGCCACCCACACGGCGATGGACAGCTCCGCCGCCCGCCACACCCGCCGCACCCCGCCCGGCTTGCGCTTCACGCGCCCCAGCAGCCCCCCGGGCAGCACGGCGAGGGCGGCGGCGGACGGCGGCAGCAGGAAGACGGCCGCGAGCGGTACGGGGAAGAAGGCGCCGGGGTCGACGGAGACGGCGTGCCCGAGGAAGGGGCAGCGGGGCAGCAGTTCGCAGACGGTGTAGAGGGCGGCGAGGAGGGCGACGGCGTGCCAGGGAACGGCGTCGAGGCCGCTCGCGCCGGACAGGCCCGTGGTGCCGGACACGACGCAGGCTCCCGCGAGGAGGAAGGCGCAGGAGAGGTAGACCCGCGCTCCCGCCGGTAAGGC
Organism: Streptomyces sp. NBC_00237; assembly: GCF_026342435.1. Taxonomy (NCBI): domain Bacteria; kingdom Bacillati; phylum Actinomycetota; class Actinomycetes; order Kitasatosporales; family Streptomycetaceae; genus Streptomyces; species Streptomyces sp. NBC_00237. Next base: position 2,111,016 of record NZ_JAPEMT010000002.1, read on the forward strand.
ACGCACCCGTTCCCCCGCAGCCCTTCGCTCCGCCGACAAATCGGTCGCCACGCTAGCGAGCCGGCGGGCCGGAAACGCGCGAAGGCCGTCGGTTCCCCCCATCGGGTGACAGGGTGAACCGACGGCCTGCGTCAGGTCGTGGCGGGCCGGGGGCCGGGGCCCCGGGCTGCGTTGCGCCTACTCCTTGACCGTGCCTACTTCTTGACTGTGCCTACTTCTTGACGTCGGAGGTGACGTCCGCCGCCGTCAGGTCGACGGTCACCTCGGGCGCCATCAGATCCGGTGCGGTCACGTCCTGGTCGGGGACGGCCTGGCCGGCGCGGATCAGGTCGATCCGGCCGAGCACCTTGGAGCGCAGGTCGACGGGCACGTCGTCCGAGCCGCAGCAGCGCTTGACGAGCTTCTTCACGGCCTGTTCGAGGCCGTACTTCTCCAGGCACGGCGAGCACTCCTCGAAGTGCTCCTCGAACTTGGTGCACTCGCCGTCCGGCATCTCTTTGTCGAGGAACTCATAGAGATGGTCGAGCACCTCTGAGCAGTCCGTCTCGTGCGGATCTCCGCAGCTCATGAGCCCGAGCCTTTCGCGTCGTTCGACTCTCCGGAGGCGGACGAAGCGCCCGCGGGCACCAGTCCGCGCTCGCGTGCGTAGTCCTCCAGCATGCCCCGCAGCTGGCGGCGTCCCCGGTGCAGCCGGGACATGACCGTACCGATCGGTGTCCCCATGATGTCCGCGATTTCCTTGTAGGCAAACCCCTCGACATCGGCCAGATACACCGCGATGCGGAACTCCTCCGGGATGGCCTGGAGGGCGGACTTCACGTCCGAGTCGGGCAGGTGGTCCAGCGCCTGCGACTCGGCGGAGCGCAGTCCGGTCGACATGTGCGACTCGGCGCGGGCCAGCTGCCAGTCCTCGATCTCCTCGGAGGCGCTGCGCAGGGGTTCGCGCTGCTTCTTCCGGTAGGAGTTGATGAACGTGTTGGTGAGGATCCGGTAGAGCCAGGCTTTGAGGTTCGTGCCCTCACGGAACTGGTGGAAGGAGCCGTACGCCTTCGCGTAGGTCTCCTGCACCAGGTCCTCGGCATCGGCGGGGTTGCGCGTCATGCGCAGCGCCGCCGAGTACATCTGGTCGAGGAAGCCCAGCGCGTCCCGCTCGAAACGAGCGTTGCGCTCGGCGGTGGTCTCCTCCGCGTGGCCGGAATCGGTCCCTGCGTCGGTCCCAGTGACCGGACCCACCTCCTTCAGCGCCGTGGCGAGCCCGAATGCGGACCCGCTCGACTCGGAGGATAGACGACTACCCTGCTTGCGCGCCGCCTGAGCGGAGGTGGTGGCCGCCGCGGAGAGCACCGTCCACTCCAGGTCAGAGGCTTGCGGGCGGCGCGGGCAGATGGTGGAACCCATGCGGCGAACTCCCTCTCGTTTCTACGTCGGACGCCTCCCATAACAGGGGCAGGGCGCTCGACATTCCCGGAGGGACCGGGGCGGGGGGCCAGGACGGCTCAGCGGAGTCCGCCCATCCACTTCCGGACGCCGCCCGTGATCACCGCGAGCACCTGCTCCTCGCTGAGCCCGGCCTTCTTGGGGACCTTGAACCCGTGGTCGGCGTACGGCACCTCCACGAGTCCCACATCACCGTCCGGGAACTCCTCGGGCTTTCCGAACGGGTCATTGCCTCCTTGTACGACGAGGGTGTCGACGCCGGTGCCGAGGAGCTCCTCCTGCCGCGACTTCTCGGGCCTGCCCGGGGGATGCAGGGGGAAGCTCAGGGCGAGTACGGCGCGGGCGCCCAGCTCGGTTGCGGTGCGGCAGGCGACGCGGGCTCCGGCGCTGCGGCCTCCGGCGATCACGGGGAGGCCGGGCCTGCGAAGCTCGGGCCACACGCCCCGCCAGCCCTCGTCGAGGGTCTTCGGGGCGGGGGCCACCTTCTTTCCCGCGACGCGCCAGGGCTGCTCGACGAGGGCCACCGTGGCTCCGTCGGCGGTGAGGGCCGCAGCGAGGGCCTGAAGGTCGCGGGCCTCGACCCCGCCCCCGGCTCCATGGCCCAGCGCGAGGACCGCCCACGCCTTCTTCGCCTCGTACCAATGCACCCTGGCTTCACCGGGCCCGGTCTCCACACCCACCACACGGTTCATGGGGCCCATCCTGCCGTCGCGCGCCCCCTCGGGCAGCGGGGCCGCGCTCTCAGAAGCCTCAGAAGCCTCAGAAGAGCGTGCCGACCTCCGGTCCGTCCAGCTCCCCCACCAGCTCCGGCCCGTTGTTGCGGACGTTGCTGACCGCCGTCCCCACCGGATACGCCCGCACCGAACCCGCCCCCGGCGGCACCAGCAGTCCCTTGGCCTCCTCGACCTCCGTCAGGGCGGGGTCCAGCCACGCCCCCCACCTGTCCGGCGTCAGCATCAGCGGCATCCGGGGGTGGATCTCGGCGAGCGAGGACGGGCCGCCCTCCCCCGCCTGCCCTCCGGCCAGCGGCGTCGTCTCCGCCTCGGTCGTGACCACCGAGCACGTCGCCCACCAGGCCATCGGGTGGTCGTCGGGGAGGGTGCGGTCGCGCCAGAACTCGTAGATCCCGGCCATCGCCATGACCGACCCGTCCGCCGGCGTCACGAAGTACGGCTGCTTCCGGGGGCGCTTCTTCTTGCCCTCCTCCTCCAGGCCCCGCTCCGCCGCCCCCGTCACCCACTCGTAATAGCCGTCCGCCGGCACGATGCACCGCCGCGTCGCGAACGCCCGCTTGAAGGACGGCTTCTCGTGGATCGTCTCGGCCCGTGCGTTGATCATCCGCGCCGCGCCCTCGGGCGATTTCGCCCAGGACGGCACCAGCCCCCACCGCAGCATCCGCAGCTGCCGAACCGGACGCGGGTCCTCTGCGTCCTTCACTGCACGTTCGACGATCACAGGCACCGTCTTCGTGGGTGCCACGTTCCAGTCGGGCACGAAGCTCTCGGCCGGGTCCCACTTCTCCACGTCGAAGATTCCGGCGAGGTCTTCGGCCCCCCGGCTCACCGCATAGCGTCCACACATACTTGTCACACTGCCACGCCCGTACAGCCTTCAAGGAGCCGTCCGCCGAAATGAACGTCCTCCCCTCCGGCCTGCTGCTCGCCTCCGCCGCCGACCTCGGCTCCCTCTGGGACCGCCTCACCGGCACCCAGCCCGACCCCGAGAAGTGGATCCTGTACGCGACGGCAGTGCTGGCCCTCGCAGCCGTCGTGCCGCATCCCGTCTGGCGGCTGTCGCGCAACGCGATCACCATCGCCCACGAGGGCGGGCACGGGCTGATCGCCCTGCTCACCGGCCGCACCCTGACCGGCATCCGGCTGCACTCCGACACCAGCGGGCTGACGGTGAGCCGGGGCAGGCCGACCGGAATCGGCATGATCCTCACGGCCGCCGCGGGCTACACCGCGCCGCCCCTGCTCGGCCTCGGCGGTGCGTGGCTGCTGGCCGCCGACCACATCACGCTGTTCCTGTGGCTGGCGACGGCGCTGCTCCTCGCGATGCTGGTGATGATCCGCAACGCGTACGGGGTGCTGACCGTCGTCCTGACCGGGGCCGCCTTCGTCCTCGTGTCCTGGCTGACCGGTCCCGACGTGCAGGCGGCCTTCGCGTACGCCGTCGTGTGGTTCCTGCTGCTGGGAGGCGTACGGCCGGCCTTCGAGCTCCAGTCGAAGCGGCGGCACGGCGGGGCTCCCGACTCCGACGCCGACCAGCTGGCGCGGCTCACGCACGTTCCGCCGTGGATGTGGCTGGCGATGTTCCACGTCGTCTCGGTGTGCGCGCTGCTCGGCGGCGGACGCTGGCTGCTGCGGCTGTAACCGGCATTTTCGATCACGAACTGGCTCCCCCAAGAGCCATTAAAGTAAGGGTCATGACCGAAAGCGCCGTGCATCCTGCCCTCTGGCCCGCCCCCTACGCGACCGGGGCCGTCGACGCGACGGTCACCGTGCCCGGCTCCAAGTCGGTCACCAACCGGGCGCTCGTCCTCGCCGCCCTCGCCGCCGAGCCGGGCTGGCTGCGCCGCCCGCTGCGTTCGCGGGACTCCCTCCTGATGGCGGAGGCGCTGCGCTCGATGGGCGTCGGCATCGAGGAAGGCGTCGGTCCCGACGGCTCGGGCGAGGCATGGCGGATCATCCCCAACGGGCTGCACGGCCCGGCCACCGTCGACGTCGGCAACGCCGGTACGGTCATGCGCTTCCTGCCGCCGGTGGCGGCCCTCGCGGACGGTCCGATCCGTTTCGACGGCGATCCCCGTTCGTACGAGCGGCCGCTCGGGGCGGTCATCACGGCGCTGCGCACGCTCGGGGCGAGGATCGACGACGACGGCCGGGGCGCGCTGCCGCTGACGGTGTTCGGCGGGGGTGCGCTCGACGGCGGGCTCGTCGAGATCGACGCCTCCTCGTCCTCCCAGTTCGTGAGCGCGCTGCTGCTGTCCGCGCCGCGCTTCAACCAGGGAGTGGAGGTCCGGCACGTCGGATCCACGCTGCCGTCCCTGCCGCACATCCGGATGACCGTCGACATGCTGCGTGCGATCGGCGCCCAGGTGGACACCCCCGAGTCCGGCGGCGAGGCGAACGTCTGGCGGGTCGCCCCCGGCGCCCTCCTGGGCCGCGACCTCACCGTCGAGCCCGACCTGTCCAACGCGCAGCCCTTCCTCGCCGCCGCCCTCATCACCGGCGGCCGGGTCACCGTCCCGGACTGGCCCGAGCGCACCACGCAGCCCGGCGACGCGCTCCGGGAGATCTTCACCGCGATGGGCGGTTCGTACGAGCTGACCGAGCGCGGTCTGACCTTCACCGGTACGGGCACGATCCACGGCATCGACTGGGACCTGAGCGAGGTCGGCGAGCTGACCCCCGGCATCGCCGCCGTCGCCGCCCTGGCCGACTCCCCCTCCACCCTCCGGGGCGTCGCCCACCTGCGGCTGCACGAGACGGACCGGCTGGCCGCGCTCACCAAGGAGATCAACGAGCTCGGCGGCGACGTCACCGAGACCGCCGACGGCCTGCACATCCGGCCGCGCACGCTGCACGGCGGCACCTTCCACACGTACGACGACCACCGGATGGCCACCGCAGGGTCGATCATCGGTCTGGCGGTGAAGGACGTACAGATCGAGAACGTGGGGACGACCGCGAAGACCCTGCCCGACTTCCCGGCCATGTGGTCCGACATGCTCGCGGGCAACTGACGGGCCGGGCGAACCGACGATGCGCCGCTACGGCAAGAACCCCGACGAGGACGACATCCGCGTCCGGCCCAACCGCAAGGGCAACCGCCCCCGCACCCACATCCGCCCCAAGCACGAGGACGCCCAGGAGGGCATGGTCCTCACTGTGGACCGGGGGCGCCTGACCTGCCTCGTCGAGGACCGTCACGTCGTCGCGATGAAGGCCCGCGAACTGGGCCGCAAGGCGGCGGTCGTGGGCGACAAGGTCATGATCGTCGGGGATCTCTCGGGCGACAAGGACACCCTCGCCCGCATCGTCCGCATCGAGCCGCGCGCCTCCGTGCTGCGGCGCACGGCCGACGACGACGACCCCTTCGAGCGGGTCGTCGTCGCCAACGCCGACCAGCTCGCCATCGTCACCGCGCTCGCCGACCCCGAGCCCCGTCCGCGCATGATCGACCGCTGTCTGGTGGCAGCGTACGACGGGGGTCTGACACCGCTGCTCGTCCTGACGAAGTCGGACCTGGCCTCCGCCGACCCGCTCCTGGAGATGTACGTGCCGCTGGGCGTGCCGTACATCGTCACCAGCCGTGAGGAGCTGGAGAACGGGGCGGCGACGGACGTGGTCCGCGAGCACCTCGACGGCAAGATCACCGCCTTCGTCGGGCACTCGGGCGTCGGCAAGACGACCCTGGTCAACACGCTCGTGCCCAAGGAGCAGCGGCGTACGACGGGGCACGTCAACGCGGTCACCGGGCGCGGTCGGCACACCACCACGTCGGCGCTCGCGCTCCCTCTGGCGGGTGAGTCCGGGTGGGTGATCGACACTCCGGGTGTGCGGTCCTTCGGGCTGCACCACGTGGACCCCTCGCGCGTCATCCACGCCTTCCCGGACCTGGAGCCGGGTACGGAGGGATGTCCGCGCGGCTGTACGCACGACGAGAACGCGCCGGAGTGCGCGCTCGCCGCGTGGGTGTCGGACGGACACGCGGACCCGGCCCGGCTGTATTCGCTGCGTCGGCTGCTCGCCACCCGGGAACGCCGCGACGGCGACTGAACCGTAGGCGTTTGCTCCGGCGTCCCTCTGGTAAAGGCATAATCACACCGAGCGAGACCAAGCAGTCACCGACCAGGACCGAGGCGGTCCTGGCTGACGCGGGAGGCACTCAATGGCGTGGCTGCTAGTGGTGGTGGCGGGCATCCTCGAAACCGGTTTCGCCGTGTGCCTGAAGCTTTCGCACGGGTTCACGAGACTCTGGCCGACGATCGCGTTCGCGGCGTTCGCGCTCGGCAGCTTCGGGTTGCTGACCCTGGCCCTGAAGCGTCTCGACGTCGGCCCGGCGTACGCCGTCTGGACGGGCATCGGCGCTGCGGGCACGGCCATCTACGGGATGATCTTCCTCGACGACGTCGTCTCGACCCTGAAGCTGGTCTCCATCTCCTTCGTCATCATCGGCGTCATCGGCCTCCAACTCTCCGGCTCCTCCCACTAGACCCTCGCGGGGCTCGGGGGCTTGGGGTTTGTACGCGCGGGTACGCCGTGGCTGGCTGCGCAGTTCCCCGCCCCCCTAGAGGAAAGCTCCGCAGCCCCCCCTGGTGGCGGAGCCGCCCCCCTCCGTCTAGCCCCCTTGGGCGGCGGAGCCTTCGCCCAGCCCCCTTGGGCGGCGGGGCCGCCCCCCGGGGGCGGCACGGGCGGGCAAGGGGGCGGCCCCCTCCGCTCCGGGCCCACCCCGGAGCGCCCCCGCCCCACCCCGGCACCGGCCACACCCTGGAAGGGGCCCCGCCCAGCCCCCGCGCCGCCGCACCCTCCAACAGGCCCCCGCCTCACCCCCGTACCCCCACCCCTCACCCCCTCAGCACGCCCCGCACCACCTCCCCCACCCCGCCACTCCCGGGAGCCACCACCCACGACACCGCCACCCTCACCACCGCCTCGCACGAGACCGCCCCGCCCACCCCCGCCGCCTCGGCCCTCTCCCGTACGACCCCCAAAAGCTCGCCCGCCCCCGGCGCTCCACCGTCCGCCCGCCTCTGCGCCACCCCCGCGGCCCCCGCCGGGACCCCCCGCGCCGCCCGCCCCGAGGGCAACCGGTCGGACCAGCACCCCGTCACCAGCGCCCGCACCAGCACGTTCGCCCGGGCCGCCCGCACGATCCACTCCGCGACCCCGACCAGCCGGTCCGCGTCCGACCCGGTCTTCTCCGCCAGCACCCGGTCGACGCCCGCCAGAAACCCGTCGGCCTCCCGCCGCACCAGCGCCCGCGCCAGCCCGTCCTTGCTGCCGAACTCGTTGTAGAGGGTCTGCCGGGACACCCCGGCCGAGGCCGCCACGTCGACCATCCGCACGGCCGTCCAGGGCCGCGTCGCGAGCGACGTGTAGGCGGCGTCCAACAGGGCTTCTCGCGCAGTGGGCATAGCGTCGCCTCCCGCCTGCCAGCGTTGACGCCCCGTCACCCACTGTCAAGGGCGCCCGCCGCGCGCCACGCCCCACCGGGACCGCGCATGGTCACCCGCCGATCACCCTCGATACTGTGACGCCCATGCCCGACTATCACGATGACCTGCGCCTCGCCCACGTCCTCGCCGACGCCGCCGACGCGACCACCATGGAGCGGTTCAAGGCCCTGGACCTCAAGGTCGAGACGAAGCCGGACATGACCCCGGTGACCGAGGCCGACAAGGCCGCCGAAGAGCTGATCCGGGGCCAGCTGAAGCGCGCCCGCCCGCGCGACGCGGTCCTCGGCGAGGAGTACGGCCTGGAGGGTTCGGGCCCGCGCCGCTGGGTGATCGACCCCATCGACGGTACGAAGAACTACGTGCGCGGCGTCCCGGTCTGGGCCACGCTCATCTCCCTCATGGAGGCGGGCGAGGGAGGCTACCGCCCGGTCGTCGGCGTGGTCTCGGCCCCCGCACTGGGCCGCCGCTGGTGGGCCGCGAAGGGCGCGGGCGCGTACACGGGCCGCAGCCTGACCTCCGCGAGCCGCATCCACGTCTCCAAGGTCCCCAAGATCGCCGATTCCTCCTTCGCGTACTCCTCCCTCTCCGGCTGGGAGGAGCAGGGGCGCCTCGACGGCTTCCTCGACCTCTCCCGGGCCTGCTGGCGGACCCGCGGCTACGGCGATTTCTGGCCGTACATGATGGTCGCGGAGGGCTCGATCGACATCTGCGCCGAGCCGGAGCTCTCCCTCTGGGACATGGCCGCGAACGCGATCGTCGTCGAGGAGGCGGGCGGCAGTTTCACCAGCCTGGACGGTGTCCCCGGCGTCGACGGCGGCAACGCGGCGGCCTCCAACGGCCTGCTCCACCACGAGTTGCTCGGCTACCTCAACCAGCGCTACTGAGTGCCCTGGGGGGCGTGTGACGAGATTTTACGCGCCCCTCAACTTGCCCCTACCTCCCCCTTGTTGACCCCTGGCGGGCCTGCGACTCTGAAAGCTCCCTCACTTGTGAACTTGTGAATCCGTTCCCGTTGCGTCCCGCTGCGGGGTGACGGATACGCACCCAGGAGGTGGCTTCACTCCATGCTCGTACGCGATGCCATGAGCACGATGGTCCTCACCATCGGCCCCGCCCACACACTCCGCCAGGCCGCCCGGCTGATGTCCGCCCGCCACGTCGGCGCGGCCATCGTCCTCGACTCCGACACCAGCGGCCTCGGCATCCTCACCGAGCGCGACGTACTCAACTCCATCGGCGCGGGGCAGGACCCCGACCTGGAGACCGCCTGCTCCCACACCACCACCGACGTTGTCTTCGCCTCCCCGTCCTGGACCCTGGAAGACGCGGCGGAGGCCATGGCGCACGGCGGCTTCCGCCACCTGATCGTGCTGGACGAGCAGGGCGAGCCGGTCGGCGTCGTCTCGGTCCGCGACATCATCCGCTGCTGGGCCCCGAGCCGCCGCCGCCCGGCGACGCTGGCGGGCTGACCGCCCGTACCGTACGCGTCCTCACCGCACGAAAAGAGTCCTCACCGTACGAAAAGACCGGTGGGCCGGGCTCCCGAAGGAAGCCCGGCCCACCGGCCGCACCCGCGCAACGCCTACTTGCCGCTCCGCAGCGCCTGGACGGCAGCCTCCAGCCGCTTGCCGAAGTCGCCGTCCGCCTGACGGAAGTTGTTGACGGCCCGCTCGGCGATGTCGTCGCGCGACACCTTCGCGATGAACCCGGCGAGGTTCTCCACCAGACGCCCCTTCTCGTCCTCGGACATCAGCCGGTACAGGTCACCGGCCTGCACGAAGTCGTTGTCCTCGGCGTGGCTCGGCGCCTCGTGGTTGCCCGTCGACCCCGTCACCGCGACCGGCTGCCACAGCGGCTTGTCGGTCTGGAAAGGCCCTCCGAAGCTGTTCGGCTCGTAGTTCTTCGCGCCCGCGTGACGGCCGTCGTACAGGAACCCGTCACGGGAGTTGGTGCGCGCCTCGGTGGCGTGCGGGCGGTTCACCGGCAGGTGGTCGGCGTTGATGCCGACGCGGTAGCGGTGCGCGTCGCCGTACGCGAACAGCCGCCCCTGGAGCATCTTGTCCGGGGAGGGCCCGATGCCCGGCACGAAGTGGGCGGGGCTGAAGATCGACTGCTCGACCTCGGCGAAGACGTTCTGCGGGTTGCGGTTGAGCTCCAGCTTGCCGATCTCGATCGGCGGGTAGTCCTCGTGCGGCCACACCTTGGTGAGGTCGAACGGGTTGAAGCGGTACGTCGCCGCGTCCGCCGCAGGCATGATCTGCACCTGCACCGTCCAGGACGGGAACTCGCCGCGCTCGATGGCCTCGCGCAGGTCGCGCTGGTGGCTGTCCGGGTCCTCGCCCGCGAGCGCGTTGGCCTCGCTCTGGGTGAGGTTCTTGATCCCCTGGTCGGTCTTGAAGTGGTACTTCACCCAGAAGACCTCGCCCTGGGCGTTGTTCCACTGGTACGTGTGCGAGCCGTAGCCGTTCATGTGGCGCAGCGTCGCGGGGATGCCCCGGTCGCCGAACAGCCACGTCACCTGGTGGGTGCTCTCCGGGCTCAGCCCCCAGAAGTCCCAGACGTTGTCGGCTTCCTGGCTGCCGGTGTACGGGTCGCGCTTCTGCGTGTGGATGAAGTCCGGGAACTTGATGGCGTCCTTGATGAAGAAGACGGGGGTGTTGTTCCCGACGAGGTCGTAGTTCCCCTCCTCCGTGTAGAACTTCAGCGCGAAGCCACGCGGGTCACGCACGGCGTCGGCGGAACCGAGGTTCCCCGCCACGGTCGAGAAGCGCAGAAACGTCTCCGTCTGTTTCCCCACCTCCGACAGGAACTTCGCCCGCGTCCACTGCGAGACGTCCCGCGTCAGCGTGAAGGTGCCGTACGCACCGGCGCCGCGCGCATGCACCACACGCTCCGGGATCCGCTCCCGGTTGAAGTGCGCGAGCTTCTCAAGGAGCGCCTGGTCCTGTACGAGCACGGGGCCGCCGATACCGGCCGTCTCGCTGTTCTGGTTGTCGGCGACCGGTGCGCCGGCCTCGGTGGTGAGCGGTCCCTGCGTGGTCACGTGCGCCTCCTGCGTCATTCCTGCGAGTCCTGTCCCTCGCCTATCGCCAAAGCCGATCCTACAATGGACTCTGTCTAAGTCAATCAACCATCCAACTTCACACCCACTCGGGACTAAGGTCCCTCCCCTGTTAGGCTGGAAGACATGAGTGACCTACTGGAACGACTGCGCGGACGCGGCTGGCGCATGACCGCACAACGCCGCGTCGTGGCCGAGGTGCTCGACGGGGACCACATGCACCTGACCGCCGACGAGGTGCACGCCCGCGCGGTCGACCGGCTCCCGGAGATCTCGCGCGCCACGGTCTACAACACGCTCGGCGAGATGGTCTCCCTCGGCGAGGTCATCGAGGTCTCCACGGACCGCCGCGCCAAGCGCTACGACCCGAACGCGCACCGCCCCCACCAGCATCTGGTGTGTGCGAAGTGCGGCGCGATCCGCGACGTCCACCCGGCAGGCAACCCCCTGTCCGACCTCCCGGACACGGAACGCTTCGGCTTCACCATCTCGAACGTGGAAGTCACCTACCGAGGCATCTGCCCGAACTGCGCCTGACTCCCGCGCCCCGTCAGGGGCGCGGGGAACGCGACCAGCCATCTGCCCGCCCGAGCGCTCGCACGGCGTACGCCCGCACGGCCGCACGCAAAAACGACCGATGGCCCGGGACTCTTTCGAATCCCGGGCCATCGGCCTCTAGTAGCGGGGACAGGATTTGAACCTGCGACCTCTGGGTTATGAGCCCAGCGAGCTACCGAGCTGCTCCACCCCGCGTCGGTAAACGCAACTCTACGCCCTGCCCCCGACCAGCGCAAATCGCTGTCCCGCCGCAGCGCCCGAGCCCCTAAGCCGTCAGCTCCTGATGCAACGCGTCCCGCAGCCGCGCCGCCCTCTCCGCCACCTCCGCCGGCCCCAGCTCAACCGCCCGCACACACCACCGCTCCCCCTCGCCCAGCTCCCCCCGCCGCGCCGCCAGCAGCGCCAGCCGCAACGCCGCCCGCCCGTGCCCGGCATGCGCCGCCCGCGTCCACCACAGCTGCGCCTCCGGCTCACGCCCTTCCCTGGCCAGCAGCAGCCCCAGGTTGAAGGCACCCCCGAGGCTCCCCGCCTCGGCCGCCTCCCGGTACCACCGCGCCGCGCCCGCGACGTCGCCCCGACCCGCCGCCAGCATCCCGACCCGTACCTGGGCACGCCGATGCCCCTGCTCGGCGGCCCGCTCGTACCACTCCTCGCACTCGGACTTCTCGTCCACGGGCTCCCCGAGGACGGGCGGCCCGGCAGGGGGCCGACGCGCGTCGAGCAGCATCCCCAACCGGAAGGCCCCCTCCGCGCTCCCCCCGCCGGCGGCCCGCCGCAAATGCGCCTCCGCGTCCTGCTCGTCGCCGTCCCGCAGCAACGCGATGCCCACCTGGAGCGCCGCCTCGGTGTGCCCGGCCGCGGCAGCCCGCTCGTACCACTCCAGGGCGCCCTGCTCGTCCCCCCGGCCCGCGTACAGGATGCCCAGGTTGAAGGCGGCGTCGACGCTGCCCGCCTCGGCCGCCTTGGAGAACCACGGCTCGGCCCCGGAGGCGTCGCCCCCCTGCATCAGCAGGATCGCCAGCGCGTTCGCCGCCTCGCGATGCCCGGCGTACGCCGCCCGCCGGTACCACTGCTCGGCCTGCGCCGTCCGCCCCTGCGCGGCGCACAACAGCCCCAGGTTGTACGCGCCGTTGATGTCACCGGCGTCCAGAGCGGCCCGGTACCACCGCTCCGCCGTCTGCTGCTCACCCCTGGCGGCGTGCTGCGCCCCCAGCGCGTTCGCGGCGTTCCCGTCGCCCTCCTGGGCGGCGCGCAGCCACCACACGGCGGCGCTCTCCTCGTCGCCCGCGTCGCGCAGCAGGAAGCCCAGCGCGCACGCGGCCCTCGGCTCGCCGTCCTTGGCGGAGGTCAGGTACCAGCGCCCGGCCTCCTTCAGCTCGCCCCGCGCCTCCAGAATCACGCCCAGGTGCAGGGCGGCCCTCCGGTGTCCGCGCGCGGCGGCCTGCCGGTACCACTGCTCGGCCTCCACCGCGGGCGGCTTCTCCCCGGGCGCGACGGTCGAGTTGCGGAGCATCCTCGGATCGGTGTCCCAGGTGATGCCCCGCCGACTGGCCACATCCGCTGCGGGCCCGCCGCCCGTGGGCGTACCCGCCCGGCGGTCCAGCAGCCTCGCCAGACGGTACGAAGCCTCCCGGTGCCCCTGCTCGGCGGCGGCCCGCAGCCACCGCTCGGCACCGACGTCGCCCCGGTGCTCCAGCAGATCGGCGAGCGCGTACGCGCCCAGGGCGTGGCCGTGCTCGGCGGACTGGCGCAGCCAGTACTCGGCGCCGGGCTCGTCGCCGCGCTCGCGGTAGTGGCGGCCGAGGGCGTGGGCGGCGGCGGCGGACCCGGCGACGGCGGCGACACGCCACCATCCGGCGGCCTCCTCCGCGTACCCGCGCTGGTGCAGCAGGACGCCGAGGTTGTTGGCGGCGGCGCGGTCACCGGCGGCCGTGGCGGCACGGAGGTGGGGTTCGGCGCCGTCGAGGTCGCCGCGGCGCAGCAGCAGGGACCCGAGGACGCTCATGGACGCGGCGTCGCCGTTCGCGGCGGCCTGCCGGTGGCGCAGCTCGTACTCCGCCGTGGCGGTGTCCGTGTCCCTGTCCGCCGTGACGGTGTCGGTTCCTTCGTCGGTCCGGAACGCGGCCCGCAGCTCGCCCGTCCGGTCCGTATCAGTCCGGTCCGTATCAGTCAGTCCCGTGTCAATCCGCCCCGTGTCGACCTGCCCTGTCTCCAACAGAGTTGCCCTGTCCCCCATAGTTTTCATCGTCGCACCACCCGCAACCCGGGTACACCTGGTATACCGCAGCCATTGAGGTCACTTCAGCGTTTTGTCGACATGCCCACAGGGCGACAAGTCAAACACATACGGTGTACGGACATACGACGAGGGCCCGAATCCTCAATGGATTCGGGCCCTCGTCTTTCAGTAGCGGGGACAGGATTTGAACCTGCGACCTCTGGGTTATGAGCCCAGCGAGCTACCGAGCTGCTCCACCCCGCGTCGTTGTTCTGCAACCGTACCACGCTGCGGGGTGGGCCCGACCAGCCGTTTTACCGGGCCGGGGACCGGGAGGTCCGGGAGTCCCGGGCGCACGGCCTGCACGGCCGCGCGCCCGGAACCGGATCACTCGCTCTTCGGCGGGTCGGCCGCGTCCGGCGACTTCGACGCGTCGGGCGTCTTGTCGTCGCTCTTGTCCGCGCCCTTGTCCGCGCCCTTGTCGTCGGTCGGCGGCGTGCCCTTCTGGGCGTCGGCCGCCCGCTGGAGCGCGTCGCGCAGCTTCTCCTGCGCCTTGCCGTACGCCACCCAGTCCTGCGGCGCCTTCTGGAGCGCCTTGTCGCTGTCCGCCAGCGCGGCGGAAGCGTCCGCGATGGCCTTCTGGAGCGCGGCGGAGCCGGTGGCGGGCGGCTTGGTGGTGCCGTCGTCGCCCTTGTCCGGCGGGGTCTCCGCACCCTTCTCGCCGAAGACGGCGTTCAGCGCCTCGGCGAGACTGTCCTTGAAGACGGTCTCCTTGCCGTACGAGACGCCGACCTTCTTCAGCAGCGGGTACTGGGCGTTGTTGCCCTGCGCGTACACCGGAGTGACGTACAGGAACCCTTCGTTGAGCGGGATCGTCAGCAGGTTGCCGTACTCGATGTCCGAGTTGGCGCCCTTGGTGTTGCGGACGAATTCCGTGACGTCGGGGTTGGTGCTCAGCCGGTTCTGCACCTGCTGCGGACCGAGGACGTCACCGGTGACTCTCAGGAGCCTTATGGTGCCGTAGTTCGGACTCGCCGCATCCGCGTCGACCGCCATGAACCCCCCGAGGTTGGGGCGTCCGTTGGGCGTGAAGGTCGTCGTCAAGGAGAAGTTCTGGTCCTTGTCGCCGGGCATCTTCAGGCTCAGGTAGTACGGCGGCACGGCGCCCTTGGCGTCGGTCGTCGGGTCGTCCGGGACCTGCCAGGCGTCGGAGCCGGAGTAGAACTGCTTCGGCTCCGTGACGTGGTAGCGGGTGAGCAGCTCGCGCTGGACCTTGAACATGTCCTGCGGATAGCGCAGGTGCTCCTTGAGCTGCGCCGGGATCTTGTCCTTGTCCTCGACCGTGCCCGGGAACGCCTTCTTCCAGGTCTTGAGGACCGGGTCCTTCTCGTCCCACTCGTAGAGCTTGACCGTGCCGTCGTACGCGTCGACGGTGGCCTTCACCGAGTTGCGGATGTAGTTGACCTGGTTCTGCTGGGCGACGACGGCGCGCTGGTTGGTGGTCAGCGAGTCGGTCGTGGTGTCCCCGAGCGTCGTGCGCGACGCGTACGGGTAGCCGTTGGTCGTGGTGTAGGCGTCGACGATCCACTGGATGCGGTCGCCGATGATCGCCGGGTAGGCGTCGCCGTCGATGGTCAGCCAGGGGGCGACCGCCTCGACGCGCTCCTTGGGCGTGCGGTTGTACAGGATCCGCGAGCCCTCGCCGATGGCGCCGGAGTAGAGGATCTGCGGCTCGCTCATCGTGACGGCGTACGCCGCACGGTTGAACGGGTTGGAGAGGTTGACGCCGCTGCCGCCCTGGTACCGGGTGGTCTTGGTCGCCTCGCCGTTCTTCTCGTAGTCGAGCTCCTGCTGCGGACCGCCGACGATCGAGTACTGCTCGGTCTTCTCGCCGTAGTAGATCCGCTGCTCGTACTTGGCCTTCTCGCTGAGCACGCCCTGGGACGGGAGGCCGGACTCGGTGAACTCCGGGCCGCCCTCGTTGTCCGCGTTGACGGAGGTGCCCTTGGCGGTCACCGCACCGTAACCGTGCGTGTAGTAGAAGTGGTCGTTGATCCAGTTCCGCTTCGGAATGCCCTTGAGGTCGAGCTCGCGGAGGCCGATGACGGTGTCCTGGCCGTTGTAGCGGTCGACGTCGAGGGTCTGCGGGAACTGGTAGTACTTCCGCTCCTGCTGGAGCTGGCGGAAGGTCGGGGAGACGACGTTCGGGTCGAGCAGGCGGTAGCTGGCCGCCGTGTCGGCGTCCTTGCGCAGCTGCGCGTTGTCGCCGCTGTCGCCCGCCCCCTTGTAGTCGGTGACCCTGGCGCCGTCGATGTCGTACGCCTTGCGGGTCGCCTCGATGTTCTTCTTGATGTACGGGGCTTCCTTGGCCTGCTCGTTCGGCTGGACCTGGAACTTCTGCACGATCGCCGGGTAGAGCCCGCCGATCAGGATCGCCGAGAGCACCATGAGGCCGAAGCCGATCACCGGCAGCTGCCAGGTGCGGCGCCACAGCGTCGCGAAGAACAGCACGGCGCAGATGACGGCGATGCAGAACAGGATCGTCTTCGCCGGGAGGTAGGCGTTGGCGTCGACGTAGCGCAGGCCGGTCCAGTTGCCGGTGGCCTTGAAGTCGCTGGACTTCACCGCGAGACCGTACCGGTCCAGCCAGTACGCGACGGCCTTGAGCGCGACGAAGATGCCGAGCAGCACCGACAGGTGGCCGGTGGCGGCGGCGGTCGCGCGCGCACCGGGGCTGGTGATGCGCAGTCCGCCGTACAGGTAGTGCACCAGGGCGGCGGCGACCAGGGAGATCACCGCTGCGGCGAACCCGAAGCCGAGCAGGAAGCGGTACCAGGGCAGGTCGAAGGCGTAGAACGCCACGTCGAGCCCGAATTCCGGGTCCTTCTGCCCGAACAGCTCACCGTTGACCCACAGGAGCCAGGTGCGCCACTGTCCGGCGGCGGAGGCTCCCGAAATCAGCCCGACGAGGGCGGTGATCGCGATCAGCACCCACTTCTTGTACGGGGCCAGACCCATCCGGTAGCGGTCGAGGCTCTGCTGCTCCATCGACATCGCGCTGAGCGGCGGCCGGAGCCGGTGCGCCAGCCAGATGTTCACGCCGACGGCTGCGGCCATGAGGAGACCGAAGACGGCGAACAGCCCGATCTTGGTCCACAGAGTGGTGGTGAAGACGGAGGAGAACTTGACCGATCGGTACCAGAGCCAGTCCGTCCAGAACCCGGCGAACATGACGAACGCCATGGCCAGGACGGCCAGGACCCCCAGTGTCATGAGCAGGGTCCGGGCACGCCGGGAGGGCCGGCCCACTCTGATCCGTGGCCCGGTCGGGCCTCCGCCGCGGTCCGGCATCTGGAAAGCCAACGTGCGCACCTCGAAGTTCGCTGTGTTGTTTGCGGTGTCTGGCGTTTTTAGCGGTGTGTAGCAGGTTGTGCGGGGCCCCGCGATCGTAGGGCCCGTACCTATGCAACTTACTGAAGCTTTACTCAGTTCCCGCTTTGGGGGCCGAAGGAGGCAGGATATTCACCATGTCCAACTCCTCCCCCTCAGACCACACCCCTCCGATGCCCTCTCCGGGCACGCCGATGGCGGCCAGTCCGCTCACCCGGGCCGTCCTGGAGATCGACGAGTACGCGTCCGGCCTCGGCTGGGACAAGCCCGCGCGGCTGTTCGCCCTCGTCGACACGGCGAAGCTGCGCAAGCAGGAGCCGGGGCTCGCCAAGCAGCTCGGCATCGATCCCGCGCAGGCCGCCGGGTACACGCCGATCGAGCAGGAGGAGATTCCGCGCGGCAAGGCGCTGGACGAGTTCCTCGGCACGATCGCCTGGCCCGCCGGGGTCACCGGGTGCGCCCTCACGGTGGAGCGTCTGATGCTGCCGCCGTCGGCCGAGGCGTCCGTGCCGGAGGGGCTGAAGGGCAAGCAGCTCACCAAGTGGGTGGCCGCGCACCCGGACCGCCAGGAGGTGCGGATGACGGTGGCCGTGCTGCGCGGCGGGGCCCGCGAGTCGGCGATCCGGCTGCGCGAGAAGGACTCGCCCAACGAGGTGCTGACGGGGCCTGACCTGGTGCCCGGTCTGGCGGAGGCACTGGCGGCGACGTTCGAGTCGTAACACCGGTAATACCGCGGGCGGGTCAGCCTGTCGTGCACTTCGGCAGGCTCGCCCGGTCTCCCTTGCTGATGCCGTTCATCGCCTTCACGGCGTCGTCGAGGGTGTCGACCTTGACGAGCGTGAGCCCGTCGGGGACGTCGGCTGCGGCCGTCGCGCAGTTGTCCTTGGGGGTGAGGAAGTACTCGGCGCCCGCGGCCCGTGCGGCGACCGTCTTCATCTGGATGCCGCCGATCGGGCCGACCTTGCCCTTCTCGTCGATCGTGCCCGTACCGGCGACGAACTTGCCGCCCGTCATGTTGCCCTCGGTGAGCTTGTCGACGATGCCGAGCGAGAACATCAGACCGGCGCTGGGGCCACCCACGTCGGCCAGCTTGATGTCGATGGTGAACGGGAAGGTGTGGTCGGTCCCGGCCTGGATGCCGACGATCGCCCTGCCGTTGTCCTCGGCCTTCTTCGTGGTGACGGTGACCTTCTCGGTGACCGTGGGCTCCTTGTGCGCCTTCTCGGCGGCCTGGGCGTCCTTGACGGGCACGATGGTGAAGACGACCGCCTCACCGGCCTTGTGCCGGGTGACCAGCTGAGAGACGTCGCCCGGCTCCTCGACCTTCGTGCCGTCGACCTCACGGATGACGTCGCCCGCGTGGAGCGTGTTCTCGGCCGGGCTGCCCTTGACGACGCTCGCGACGACCACCCGGGTGGCGACGGGGATCTTCAGCTCCCGGAGGGCGGCCACCTTGGCGCTCTCCTGGGACTGGCTGAACTCCTCGGCGTTCTCCTGGGTGGACTGCTCCTCGGTCTTGCCGTCCGGGTAGAGCGTGTCGTGCGGCACCACGACACTGTCGTGCGCCAGCCACCCGGCCACCGTCTCCACGAGGTTCATCCGGTAGTCCGCGCCGGTGACCCGGACCGTCGTCATGTTGAGGTGACCGGTCGTCGGGTACGTCTTGCGCCCGGAGATCTGGAGCACCGGCTCGCCGCCGGCCTCCCCGAGCGTGTTCACCGTGGGGCCCGGGGACATCTCCGCGTACGGAACCTTGATGAGGACACCCGCACAGAGCAGCGCGATGAGGACGAGGGTGGAAGCGAGCATCGTCGCGGTGCGGCGTGGCATGGAACGACAGTACGGGACGGGCCCGCACGTGCACCGCTGGGGCCGGTCCGTACGGGGCGCTCGGGCATTCCGGTGGCTCTCGCGTACGGACGGGACGTGAACTCGGGGAGTGTCGGGAACGCGGGCCGTGTCGGGGCCCGTGTCAGCACCGTGTCGGCAGCCGTGTCAGGCGGCTTCGGAACCGGAGTGCGACTTCTCCATTGCCTCGCGGAACTTCTCGTAGCCCGCGAGCTCGGCGATATCGCCGGTCGTGCGATTGCGGGCGGCCCAGCTTCCCCATATCGCAGCCCCTACGGCTGCGAAAAGCGGAATCAGCAACCAGGCAAGTGCAGCCATTCCGACCTCCCGACCCAGTGAGCGACCGCTGAACAATCCGGAGCGATCGCAGCCAGCCGATCAGCAGATTAACCATCCGCTGCTTCAACGCTCGGGCCCGGGGTCGGGTTACGCAAATCGGGGCGGTTGGCAGCATCCGTGTTTAGACCCCGATATGCCACTAACAGGTGCCGTCGACCGCACCGCTCACAGACCCCCACCCCTCAACGACGGCGCTACGCGCCGACCCATTCTTCTGCGCCGTCGGAGAACGTCTGGTGCTTCCAGATCGGCACCTCGTGCTTGAGGTCGTCGATGAGCATCCGGCACGCCTCGAACGCCTCCGCCCGGTGCGGGCAGGAGACGGCCACCACGACCGCCAGATCGCCCACCGCGAGATCGCCCACCCGGTGGACGGCCGCGAGCGCCCGCACGGGGTACTTGGCGACGACCTGCTCGGCCACGCGGCGCATCTCCGCCTCCGCCGTGGGGTGGCAGGAGTAGCCCAGCGCGTCGACGTCCGCGCCGCCGTCGTGGTTGCGCACCGTGCCGACGAACAGGGCTGTGCCGCCCGCCGCGTCCTCCCCGACGGCACGGAAGACCTCGTCGAGGGAGAGCGCCGTGTCACGGATCGCGAGCAGCCGGATCGGGTCCTGCGCCGTCTGTTCGCCCGGGTGGGTGGTGCTGGGAGTGCCTGCCATGCCCCCATCGTGCCGTACGCCACTGACAACGCGGAATTGCCCTATCGCCCGGCAGGCGCGGGCGGCGTATGGAGCCTCCTCCAGTTGCGCGGGCACCAGCGGGCACCAGGGGTGGTGCTCGCCGGGCCGCCTCAGATGCGGCGGCGCGCCTTGCGGGCGCGGCGCACCAGTGCCGCCGTACCGAGCAGCGCGACGGTGGCACCGGCGGCTCCTGCGGCGGTGGCGTCCTTGCGGCCGAGCCTGCGTCCTGCGACGGTGTGCCGCCCTTCCACCTCCTTGAGGAGTTCGGCGAGCACCTCCTCGTTGGTCCACTGCGGCCGCCAGCCCGCGTCGTGCAGCCGGGAGACGCTGACCACCCAGGGGTGCATGGTGTACGCCAGGTCGCCCGCCGGGGACGGGGTGAGCCCGATCCGGTGCAGGCGTGCGGCGGCTCCCAGGGCGACGGCGGAGGGCAGCTCCATGCGGCGGATGCCGCTGAGCTCTTCGACCTCCTCCTGCTCCAGCCAGCCGTCGCAGCCCACCGCGAGCTCGCCCTCGACCTTCTCCAGGACGGCGTACTCCAGGGCGCTCACCAGGTCGTCCACGTGGCAGAACTGCCAGGTGGGGCGGGACCCGGCGGCCACCAGGAGGCGGGGCGACTCGAAGTAGCGGGTCAGCGCCGTGTCCGTACCACCGACGAGGACGGCGGGGCGGACGACGGTGACGTTGAGGCCGGGGTGGGCGCGCGGGGCGCGGCGGCCCAGGCGCTCGACCTCCAGGAGGTCGCCGACGCCCGTGGCCTCGGCGGTGGCGCGCAGCTCGGCGTCCTCGGACAGGGGGATGTCGTTGTCGGGGAGGGCGCCGTAGACCATCGCGCTGGTGCACAGGACGACCCGGTGCACCCCTGCGGCGGCGGCTGCCGTGAGCACCGTCTGGGTGCCGCGCACGTTGTACGCCGTACGGGCCGCGGGGTCGGTCTCCAGGTCGAGGTCGAGCGCCAGGTGCACGACGACGTCCGCGCCGCGCAGCTTCTCGGCGATGGCGGGGTCGCGGACGTCGAGGATGTGCCACTGCGCCTCGGAGACGTCGCCGCGCCTCTCGTCGATCGCGACGACCTGCTTGATCTCCTCGGACTCGGCCAGTCGCCGGGTCAGGTGGGCGCCGACGCCGGACGCGGCACCGGTGACCGCGACGACCGGGCCGCGCACGGAGCCGCGGGACGGGGCCGGGGAGGCGGCGGACGACGAAGAGGGGGTTGACGGGTTTCGCGCTGCGCGAACTGTCGATTCTGTTGCGCGAACCTGCGGATCTGGGGAACTCACCGGGCGTCTCCAGCGGTTGTCTTCAGTACGTACGCGAGTTGGCGCGTACGGACCAGGTGGCGTCCATCCTGCCGCAGGCCATGAGTCGGCGGAGCACCGAGCCCGGAACCTGTTCGGGTGTCTACGCTGGGTGCTGAAGCCGGGCAGCCGCCGCCGGCCAACTCCGGCGGCCTAACGAGCCGAGGAAACCCGTGAGTGACACCCCATTCGGATTCGGCCTTCCGCCGGAGGAGCCGGAGGACGGCGACGGCAAGAAGAAGGACCCTGCCGGTGGTGGGCAGGGTTCCGGTGACCCGCAGAACCCCTTCGGGTTCGGCGGGCTGCCCGGCATGGGCGGGATGGGCGGTGACAATCCGTTCGCCGCGATGTTCGGTTCGATGAACCCGAACGACCTGGGCGCCGCCTTCCAGCAGCTCGGCCAGATGCTGAGCTACGAGGGCGGTCCCGTGAACTGGGACATGGCCAAGGACGTCGCCCGGCAGACCGTCGCGCAGGGCACATCCGACGGCACCAAGGACGCCAGCGTCAGCGCGGGCGAGCGCTCCGCCGTCGAGGAGGCCGTGCGCCTGGCCGACCACTGGCTGGACGGCGTCACCTCGCTGCCCTCCGGGGCGACCACGGCCGTGGCGTGGAGCCGTGCGGAGTGGGTCGAGGCGACCCTGCCCGCGTGGAAGCAGCTGGTGGACCCGGTGGCGGAGCGCGTCGGCGCGGCCATGGGCGACGTGCTGCCCGAGGAGATGCAGGCCATGGCGGGCCCGCTGATCGGCATGATGCGCTCCATGGGCGGCGCCATGTTCGGCCAGCAGATCGGGCAGGCCGTCGGCGTGCTCGCGGGCGAGGTGACCGGGTCGACCGACATCGGTCTGCCGCTCGGTCCGGTCGGCAAGGCCGCGCTGCTGCCGCTGAACGTGGCGGCGTTCGGCAAGGACCTGAGCGTCGACGAGAACGAGGTGCGGCTGTACCTGGCGCTGCGCGAGGCCGCCCACCAGCGGCTCTTCGCACACGTGCCGTGGCTGCGCTCGCACCTGTTCGGCGCGGTCGAGGGCTATGCGCGCGGGATCACCGTGGACACCTCGAAGCTGGAGGAGGCGGTCGGCGGTCTCGACCCGTCCAACCCCGAGCAGCTTCAGGAGGCGCTCCAGCAGGGCATGTTCCAGCCGGAGGAGACCCCGGCGCAGAAGGCCGCCCTGGCCCGTCTGGAGACGGCGCTCGCGCTCGTCGAGGGCTGGGTGGACGCCGTCGTGCACGAGGCCGCGAAGCCGCGTCTGACGTCGGCGGACGCGCTTCGGGAGACGCTGCGCAGGCGGCGTGCCTCGGGCGGTCCCGCCGAGCAGACGTTCGCGACGCTGGTGGGCATGCAGCTGCGTCCGCGCCGCCTGCGGGACGCCGCCCGGCTGTGGGCCTCGCTCACGGACGCGCGGGGCCACGAGGGCCGCGACGGGCTGTGGGAGCACCCCGACATGCTGCCGACGGCCGCCGACCTGGACGACCCGGACGGGTTCGTGCACCGCGAGCAGATGGACTTCTCCGAGCTCGACAAGATGCTCGGCGAGGCCGCGAGCGGTTCGGCCGACGGCAAGCCGAACCTCAAGAAGGACGACGAAGGCGACGAGGGCGGCAAGTGACACTGCACGACGACGCGGTCCTCGTACTCAAGGGGTACGCGGACCAGGCCGAACTGCGCCAGCAGTATCTGGACCACCTGGCGGCGCACCCGGACGGGATGTGGAAGGCGTGCACGGCCGGTCACCTCACGGCCAGTGCGCTGGTGGTGGACCCGGAGCGCGGCCGGGTGCTGCTGACGCTGCACAAGAAGCTGCGGATGTGGCTCCAGATGGGCGGTCACTGCGAGAGCGGTGACGCGACCGTGGCGGACGCGGCCCTGCGCGAGGCGACGGAGGAGTCCGGCATCGCGGGCCTGACGCTGCTCCCCGTGGGTCCCGTGCGCCTGGACCGGCATCCGATTCCGGCGCCGTGCCACTGGCACCTGGACGTGCAGTACGCGGCGATCGCCCCGGCGGGCGCGGTCGAGGCGATCAGCGACGAGTCGGACGACCTGCGCTGGTTCGCGTACGACGAGGTCGCTGCCGTGGCCGACGAGTCGGTCGTACGCCTGGTGGAACGGGTGCGCGCGGTGCTGTAGTGCCGGGAGCACATGAGTAAGGGGCGGCCTCCCGGAGGCCGCCCCTTACTTCGTGCCGGGTTGCTAGTTCCAGGCGTTGTTCTGGTTCTGGGCGTGCGCGCCCTGCTGGCCCACGCCGTACTGGGCGGCCATGCCCTGGCCGATCACCGCGTTCTGCGGCGGCATGACCTCGCTGGGCTGGACCAGGACGATGCCCTGGCCGAGGAAGCTGAGTTCCCAGCCCTCGCCCGTGTTGCCGCGTCTGCGCCGGATCCCCGAGGAGTGCGTCTGGGCCTGCATCTGCACCCGCAGCGACGCCGACCAGGCGACCACCGCGTCCGCGTCGGCGCTGATGTACCGGTCGGGCGTGACCTGCATCAGCAGAGGCTGCCCCGAGGTCATCAGGGCGGCCTTGCCCCGGCCGGAGATGTTCATCTGGTACTTGCCGGAGCCGGAGATCCCGTACTGGCTGTCGACGGCGACGACCTCGGTGTGCAGCGCCGAGTCCATGGCCAGGACGTAGCTGCTGTCGACGGTGAGGCCGTCCTGGTCGATGTCCACGACGTGGATGTACTGGGCGAGGTTGGCCAGGAAGACGGTGCCCTGCCCGGAGCAGCGCATCAGGTCCAGGCCCTCGCCGGTGTTGGCGCGGGCACGCTGTTGCTGCTGCGAGACGTACTCGCCGTCGAACTCCATCAGCCCCTGGTAGGCGACCATGCTGCCCTTGCGGGCGAGGACGTCGTCGTGGCCGGTGAGGGCGACGCGCAGGAGCTGCGGGTTCTGCGCGGTGTAGCGCTCGGTGGACTGCACTTCGGTGTGGCCGAAAAGCGGGCTCTGCATGATGTTCCGTATCCCCCTCAGTGCCTGGTCCGCAGGCGGTCCGAGCTGTCCTCGCTGGGCTGTACGACGACGACGCCCTGGCCCGAGAAGGCCATCTGGTACGCCTCGCCACTGCCGCGCCCGATCAGCGAGGACGCCTTGAAGCTGCGCTTGCCCTTGACCTTGAGGTTCGGGGACCAGGCGACCAGGGCGTCCGGGTCGACGTACGTCTCGTCCTCGCCGCGTCCGCAGTCGACGACGACGGGGGTGCCGCGCGAGGTGAGGGCGACCCAGCCGGTGCCGGTGACCTTCACGTTCCACAGGCCCTGTCCGGCGAACTTGGCGAGGCCCTTGACCCGCTCGACGCCCCACTGGAGGGACGCGTCGAAGGCGAGCAGGTTGGTGCCGTTGACGGAGAGGGCGTCGTTGGTGAGGTTGATGACGACGACGTCCGCGCCGTAGTCGGCGAGGTAGAGCAAGCCGTCGCCGGAGCACTTCATGAGGGGCGCGCCCTCGCCGGTGATCCACTGCGAGGCGATCTGGCGCACGGCGGGCGGGTTGGGCTCGTACTGGACGAAGCCCTCGTAGGCGACCATCGAGCCGGTGCGCGCGAACAGGTCCTGGCCGCCGACCATGGCGACCTTGAGCATGGAGCGGCCGTGGTTCTCCATGCGGGCGGCGACGGGTGTCGGGGCGAAGCCCGCGAGTTGCTGGTTCATTTCTTCGGGCTCCCTCAGACCTCGTACGGCTGGACGACGATGAAGTTGCCGGGGGCTCCCCGGAACTGGAGGTTCACGGTCTCTCCGCTGTGGCCGGGGAACGCCTGGCGGCGCAGCCTGACCTGGCTGGAAAGGATCACCTGGGACGCGGCCGACCAGGCCACGATGGCGTTGCTGTCGGCGAAGGTGGTGGGCGTGACCGGGAGGACGACAGGGATGCCCTGGGTCTTCACGATGACGGTGCCCGTGCCGTGGAACATCATCGTGAAGAGCGCGCCGCCGGGGATGCCGTGGCCCTCGATGCGGCGGACCTCGTGGGTGAGGGTCTCGTCGAAGGCGAGGACGTTCTCGGCGGAGACGCAGATGCCGTCGCCCTGGAGCTCGATGGGGTGCAGGTGGGCGGCGTTCTCCGCGAAGAAGACCTGGCCCTGCCCGGAGCAGCGCATCAGCTGCATCTCCTGGCCGGTGGCGTTGCCGATCACCCGGCCCTTGAATCCGGCGCCCTTGTAGCTGAAGTCGACCTTGCCCTGGTACATCACCATGCTGCCCTGGCGGGCGAGTACGGGGGTGCCGTTGTTGCCGAGGTCGACCCGCATCAGCTGTTCGTTCTGCGGGGTCCAGCGCTGGCCGGTGGGCGTCTCGCGGAACTTCTGGAGGGCGGCCTGGAGACCGGGCGCGGTCTGCGGCGCACCCTGGGGAGGAATGCCCTGGGGAGGAATGCCCTGCGGCGGCATGCCCTGGGGCGGCATGCCCTGGGGCGGCATGCCCTGCGGGATACCTTGGGGCGGCATGCCCTGCTGGCCGTACGGCTGGTGGTGCTGTTGCGGCGGGTACTGCCCCTGCTGCGGCGGGGGCTGCTGTCCCGGCTGTCCGTACGGACCGGGGGCCGCCGGTGCGCCCTGCGGGTAGCCGTACTGGCCGCCCTGGCTCTGGCCCGGGACCTGCTGCCCGTACCCCTGGGGCGGTTGCGGCGCCTGGGGTGCGTGCGGCGGCTGTCCGTATGGCTGCTGGGTGTGCAGCGGTGCGGCGATGGTCTGCGCGGCGTGCACCGGAGGGACGGCGGGCGCGGGTGCCGGGGGCGGGGTGCTGCCCTGCGGCGGGGTGTAGTGCGCGGCCGGAGCGGGCTGCTGCGGGGCCGGGGCCTGCGGTGCGGGCTGCTGGGCCGGTGCGCCGAAGGACGGAGCTGGCTGCTGCTGCGGTACGGGCTGGGGCGGGCCGGACTGTCCCGGCGGGGCGAATCCGGGCGTCGCACCCGGCTGGGGCGCGGGGGCCGCAGGCTGCTGCTCCTCCTCGACCTCGCCGCCGAAGTTCTTCAGCAGCGCTTCCAGGCCGCCGTCGAAGCCCTGGCCGACGGCGGCGAAGCGCCACACGTCCTTGAGGTAGAAGTCACCGAGCATCACGGCGCGCTCGGTGCTGAACTCGGAGCCGTTGAAGGAGTACCGGGCGACTTCCTCGCCGCCCGCCACGACCCTGATGTATCCGGGAGACACCTGTGACATCTGTCCCGCACCGTCGATGGTCGCGGTGAAGGACAGCTTGTGGATGTGTGCCGGGATGCGGTCGAGAGTGACCCGGAACGACTCCGTGTCACCGGCCTGGGCGCCCAGGAGCTGGATCGACTCCTCGGGCGACTTCGGCTGGTTGAAGAAGATGAAATACCGGTCGTCGGTGAGCTGCTCGCCCGCGTCGAGGCCGAAGCAACTGATGTCGAAGGTCAGCCCGGGAGCGCCGATCTGCACGCCTACGTACAGGTCCGTCCCCGCTGTGAGGTCACTGATCTTGGCCTTGTGGCCGCGCTGGAATTCCCTGGCCATACGTAACGACCGTCCCCCGTCCCGGATATGGATACGTCGCGTCAGGCTAACCGCAATCTCTGACAGTGCGGCAAGCCGGTACACAGTCGGTACAGATCACCGCACGTGCGGCGTCCGGGACCGGGGGCGTGGTGGGGCGGGCCCGAAGGGGTGTTACTGCTCGCGTGCTTTGGGGAGGTGCGGCAGCCGGTCGGCGGCCACCACCCCTTCGAGGTAGCCGCGAGCCCTTTCGGTGCGGGGGTATGCCTCCAGGAGCTCCCAGAAAGGGGCACCGTGCCCGGGGACGAGGAGGTGAGCCAGCTCGTGGAGGAGCACGTAGTCGATGACGTACTCCGGCATTCCCTGGAGCCGGTGCGAGAGCCGGATGCTGCCCTCGGAGGGGGTGCAGGAGCCCCAGCGGGTGTTCTGGTTGGTCACCCAGCGCACCGAGGCGGGCTGCGCACGGCCGTCGAAGTACTGGTCGGAGAGGCGCGCGGCGTGCTCGGAGAGGTCGTCATCGCCGAGGGTGCGCTTGCTCTCCTGGGCGGCCAGCTTGTCGAGCATCACACTCACCCAGCGCTGTTCCTCCGCCTCCGACATGCGGGCGGGGATCAGCACGATCGTGCGGTCGCCCTCGCGGTAGGCGGATACGGTGCGGCTGCGCCGGGCGCTTCTGCGGACCTCGACGGCGAGGCGGGGGGACGGGTCGACGGACACGCCCCGACGTTACCCGCTGCGCCTGGCGGACGTCCTGCCTTGGCGGGGTTACGGCCGGAACCCCGCTGATCCACGCGCCGGACGCGCTGCCCGCAGGCCAGCTTGTCGGACTAATGCCCGACCCTGTGGACAACTTTCGGCACGGATTTCCGCCGCCGCGCATTCTGGGACCAGTCGATCACGCCGAGGGAGCGGAGACGACGGGACGGGGGTGGGTGCGATGCATCCGAGGGTGAAGCCCGCACTGCGGCGGGCCTGGCGGGACCGGCAGAGCGTGCAGTTCGGCGTGACGTCCGCGCACGCGGTACTGGTCGGCCCGGTGGACACGGCGACCGGCACACTGCTGGGGCTGCTGGACGGGACGCGCGGCATGCCGCTGCTGCGCGAGGAGGCACGGGCCCGGGGTCTGCCGGAGGAGCAGGCGGACCGGCTGGTGGGGCGGCTCGCGGCGGCGGGGCTGATCGACGACGTGACCGCGGGCGGACCCGGGGCGGTGGCCCTGCTGGGGAGGTCCGCGGAGTTCGACCGGCTGCGGCCCGATCTGGCCTCGCTGAGCGTGGTGCATCCGGAGCCGGGCGGCGGGGCCCGGCGGCTGGCGGCCCGGCGGGCGGCCCGGGTGCAGGTCCGGGGCGCGGGCCGGGTCGGCACGACGCTCGCCGCGGTGCTGTCCGCGGCGGGGGTCGGGCGGGTCGACGTACTGGACGGCGGATGCGTGGAGCCGTGGGACGTCGCTCCGGGCGGGGCGGCGGCCGGAGCGGTGGGTTCGCGCCGGGACGCCGTCGCCCGTCGGGCGGTGCACGACTGCGCTCCCGGACGTGCGCCCCGGCGCCGGACGGATCAGGACCCGGACGGGGAGCCCGTTCTCTCGCTGGTCGTGGTGGCGCCGAGGGACGGGCTGGATGCCTATGTCCCCGACCCCGCGGTGGCCGAGCCCTGGGTGACGTCCGGGATTCCGCATCTGTACGCGGGGGTGGTGGAGGCCACGGGGGTGGTGGGGCCGCTCGTGCTGCCGGGCGGGACGGCGTGCGCCGGATGCCTGACGCGGACGCGGGCGGAGCGCGATCCGGGGTGGCCGAGGATGCAGGCACAGTGGCGTTCGGGGCGGCGGGAGGGCGTACCGGCGTGCGACGTCGCGTTGGCCACCGCGGTGGCGGGGCTGGCGGCCGCCCACGCGCTGGCCCTCCTGGACGGGGAGCTGCCGTCGAGTGCGGGAGCGCGGTGGGAGGTGGCCCTGCCGCTCCTCGACTGGCGGGCCGAGCAGCTCGCCGCGCACCCGGAGTGCCCCTGCGGTGCAGGTCGGAGGGGAGAAGGGGACGCCCCCTCGGGGGACTTGAGGGGGCACGACACAATGGCACCGTAGGCGCCGTCGGAAGTGCCGGGGAGAAGGCCGCGGAAGCGGAGACTCCGGGGCCGGTGCGGCGCGGCTGTCTGGGAATTGGAGGGGCTCATGTCTGATCTTCCCCGGAAGGCGGTCACCCGTACCGCCAAGCTGGCCGCGTTGCCACTGGGCTTCGCAGGCCGGACCGCCTGGGGCATCGGGAAACGGATCGGCGGGAAGTCGGCGGAGATCGTCGGACGGGAACTGCAACAGCGCACGGCGGAGCAGCTCTTCAAGACCCTCGGGGAGCTGAAGGGGGGCGCGATGAAGCTGGGCCAGGCACTGTCCGTCTTCGAGTCCGCGCTGCCGGAGGAGATCGCCGGACCGTACCGGGCGGCCCTGACGAAGCTCCAGGAAGCGGCCCCGCCGATGCCGACGAGCACGGTGCACAAAGTGCTGGTGGAGCGGCTGGGCGAGGACTGGCGGGAGCTGTTCCAGAAGTTCGAGGACAAGCCGTCGGCCGCCGCGTCGATCGGGCAGGTGCACCGGGCGGTGTGGCACGACGGGCGGGCGGTGGCCGTCAAGGTGCAGTACCCGGGGGCCGGTGAGGCACTGCTGTCGGACCTCAATCAACTGGCCAGGTTCGCCCGGATGTTGGGCCCGCTCATCCCCGGCATGGACATCAAGCCGCTGATCGCCGAACTGCGCGACCGGGTGACGGAGGAGCTGGACTACGAGCTGGAGGCCCGGGCCCAGCGGGAGCACGCGGCGGAGTTCGCGGCCGACCCCGACGTAGTGGTGCCGGGCGTGGTGCACCAGTGCGACCAGGTGCTGGTGACCGAGTGGATGGACGGCATACCGCTCGCCGACGTGATAGCGGACGGGACGCAGGAGCAGCGCGACCGGGCGGGGCAGTTGCTGGCGCGGTTCCTGTTCTCGGGTCCGGCCCGCACGGGACTGCTGCACGCGGACCCGCATCCGGGCAACTTCCGTCTGCTGCCCGCGGGTTCGGGTTCGGGTACGGCTTCCGGCTCGGCGGACGACGGTTCCACGGAGGACGAGGGGCCGTGGCGGCTCGGGGTGCTGGACTTCGGGACCGTGGACCGGCTGCCGGGCGGGCTGCCGGGCACGATCGGCGAGGCACTGCGGATGACGCTGGAGGGCGACGCGGACGGGGTGTACGACATGTTGCGCCGCGACGGATTCGTGAAGGAGGACATCGAGCTGGACCCGGGAGCGGTGCTGGACTACCTGCTGCCCATCATCGAACCGGTCCAGGTCGACGAGTTCACGTTCAGCCGGGGCTGGCTGCGGCAGCAGGCGGGCCGCATAGCCGATGTCCGCTCCCCCGCCCACCAGTTGGGCAAGCAGCTCAACCTGCCGCCCGCGTACCTGCTGATTCACCGGGTCACGCTGAGCACCATCGGGGTGCTCTGTCAGTTGGGTGCGACGGTGCGGCTGCGGGAGGAGCTGGAGTCCTGGCTGCCGGGCTTCCTTCCGGAAGAGGAGGAGCGGGTCGAGCAGTCCAAAGCGGAGTAGCGGGCCGGCCCGGGGCCCGGGTCACCACCAGGAGGAGTCGAGGCGGCCTTCGATGGCACGGAGGTTGGCGCGGGCGCAGTCGACACAGAAGTACTGGCGGTTGCCGTCTTCGACGGAGAAGGTCCAGGTCGGCGGGGGGCCCTGGGCACGCGCACCGCACTGGGCGCAGACGACGGCCGCGCCGCCGTCGTCGGACGCGGGCCGCACGGGGCCGGGCCGCGCGGACTGGGGCTGGGGCTGGGCGGGCTCGGATTGCACGGGGCCGGATTGCACGGGGCCGGGTTTCTGCGGGTCCACGTCGCGACGATAGCCGCGGCACCGGGCGGTGTCTCCCCCGCACGCGGGAGTTGCACGCGCGCCGTGGGGCCGGTCCTGACGGACCGGCCCCACGGGGTCGTGCTCACTGTCTCTCGGTACTGCGTGCCCTTCGGCGGTCTGCTACTGCATGACCGCCATGGCCAGCGCACGGCGGGCACGGAGCGACACGCGCTCCGCGCGACGCTGCATGCGCCGGGCCGCGACCAGGCGCAGGGCCTGGCGCTCGGCGTCGGCTTCCCGCCGACGCTCTTGCATATGGGCACGAGCGAGGGCTTCTGGGATGAGTTGCATCTCGCGGGTCCTGTTCTGACGCGAGGCGTTCGCGCCGATGGTGCTTGCGGTGGAAGTCGCTGAGCCGGACGGCTCGTACGTCGTGGGGGTCATCGGGTCCTGCTTCTGGGGATCGTGCGTATGGGGGCGGTCAATCGGTCCTGTGCCGGTGATGTTCATGCTGCGACCGGGTTCTTGCGCGGACGGCCACGCGGACGCTTCCGGGCGACGACAACGCCCTGGACGAACAGCTCGCCACCCCAGACGCCCCAGGGCTCGCGACGCTCCTTGGCACCGGCGAGGCACGCCTCGACCAGCGGGCAGGTGCGGCAGAGCGACTTGGCGTACTCGACGTCGGCGGGGGTCTCGGCGAAGAAGACCTCCGGGTCGTACGAACGGCAGGGGACGGGCACGCCGAGGTTCTCGATGGCGTCGTCGAGCGCGGTGAGCGCGGTGAGGGGGGTCAAGGTCGGGTCCTCCGTGGAGCCGGGCGGCGGGATCGGGTGGGAAGTCGGTACGGACGGGGCGTGCGTGTCGATGTGCACGGTGGTGGATTCCTCGTCTGTTCGTTCCGGCCGGTGGGCCGGTGGGTGGCTGGTACCGGTGTTGCTTGGTCCCGAGGCGCCTTCAGTCCGTCCTCCCCGTTCGGGGAAAACAGAAGGGCCGCGAAACCCGGGTGGGGTTCCGCGGCCCTGAAGGCGCCGGCCTGATCGTCGTCAGGCTGGATCGCTCCAGGGTTCGAGCCCACGGAAGGCCCACATCTGGTGGTGGTGCTGCTGCGTCGTCTGCGTCTTCGAACCGGCACCGGTCGCCGCGAACGCATAGGTCTGCGCCTGTGCCTTCGCTACTGCTGCTTCCGGTGCCTTGGTCGGTCGCTCATTGCCGCCTTCGACGGTTCCCCGGACGGGGAAGCTCACCAGGGACGCCGGGCTGAGGGCGGTGAAGCCCGACAGACCGGTGCCACGCAGGGAGACGGCGGAAGCAGCGAGGATGAGCGACGAAGAGCCGAGGGTGCAGGTGGAGGCGACAGAGCGATCGGTCATTTTGGTGAAGTTAATGAAGCTGGTCACTGGAATCGCCTCCTCTCGGCGTCTAGGGGTCCCGGCCGAGGCCGACACACACGTATTCGGATAAGTACAGCACAGAGACAGGGCTTCAGAGAAGAGCCGCTGTTCCCGTGGTTAAGAACCTATGGGGCTCCCCGGGAGAAGCGCAAACTATTTTTTCGACGAGTTCTTCTCACACCCCCGTCGGTCCCCCTCACTCCTCCTGCTCCCCCGCGTCGAGTTCCTGACCTGCGCAGAGGGCCAGAACCTCGGTTCCGTACAGCTTCGTCTTGCGGAGGCCGACCCCGGCGATCCTGGTGAGGTCGCCCTCGTCCTCGGGGCGGGCCTCGGCGATCGCCATCAGGGTCTTGTCGGTGAAGACGCAGTACCCCGGCAGCCCCACCTTCGCCGCCTGCCGCCCGCGCCAGCCGTGCAACCGCTCGTACAGTCCCTCGTCCATGTCGGAGGGGCAGTCCTCGCAGCGCATCAGCTTCATCTCGCCGCCGTCGATGAGCGTCTTGCCGCACACCCGGCAGCGGACGGGGCCCCGGAAGGTGCGCACCGTGGTGCCGGGAGCGGCGCCCTTCGCCCCCGTGGAGCCGCCCGCGGCGGCCCGGGAGACCTGATTGCCCGAGCCGGGGCGCAGGCCCTTCAGGAAGCGGCTGGCGATCCGGGAGGGGCGTCCGCCGGGCGAGCGGGCCAGGGCCCAGGACAGGCTGAGGTGGACGCGGGCCCGGGTGACGCCGACGTACAGCAGCCGGCGCTCCTCCTCCAGCTGCTCCTCCGTCTTGGCGTACGTGATCGGCACCATGCCCTCGGTGAGGCCGACCAGGAACACGGCGTCCCACTCCAGGCCCTTGGCGGCGTGCAGCGAGGCGAGGGTGACGCCCTGGACGGTGGGCGCGTGCTGGGCGGCCTTGCGCTCCTCCAGTTCGTGGACCAGGGCGGCGAGGGTGGCCTGCGGTGCGGCTCTGGCGAAGTCCTCGGCGAGGCGGGCCAGGGCGGCGAGGGACTCCCAGCGGTCGCGGACCACGCCCGACCCTGCCGGTGGGGTCGGTTTCCAGCCGTTGCCGCTGAGGATGGCGCGGACCTGGGCGGGCAGTCCGTCGACGCCGTCGAGGAGGGAGTCGTTGCCGCCGAAGCGGGCCGCGCTGCGCAGGGCGTGGATCGCCTCGTTCACCTCCGGCCGCTCGAAGAAGCGCTCGGCCCCGCGCAGCTGGTAGGGCACTCCGGCGTCGGCGAGCGCCTGCTCGTACACCTCGGACTGGGCGTTGATGCGGTAGAGCACGGCGATCTCACCGGCCGGGACGCCCGCGGCGATCAGGTCGCGGATGCGCCGGGCGGTGCCTTCCGCCTCGGCGGGCTCGTCGCCGTACTCGCGGAAGACGGGGGCGGGGCCCTGCTCGCGCTGGGAGATGAGCTCCAGCCGGTTCTCGGCGGCGCGGCCGGTGGCCGGGGCGAGGACGCCGTTGGCGAGGTGCACGACCTGGGGGGTGGAGCGGTAGTCGCGGACCAGTTTGACGACGGTCGCCTCGGGGTGGCGGGTGCGGAAGTTCAGCAGGTGGTCGGGGGTGGCTCCGGTGAAGGAGTAGATCGTCTGGTTGGCGTCGCCGACGACACAGAGGCTGTCGCGGTCGCCCAGCCACAGGTCGAGCAGCCGCTGCTGGAGCGGGCTGACGTCCTGGTACTCGTCGACGACGAAGTGCTGGTACTGGCGGCGGAACTCGTCCGCGATGAGGTGCTGGTCCTGGAGGATGCCGACGGTGAGCAGCAGCACGTCCTCGAAGTCGATGAGCCCGCGCTCCCGCTTGAGCTGCTCGTACGTCGTGTAGACCTGGCTGATTTCCGCCGCACTACGGGGGGCTACGCGGTGCGCCTTGGCGATGGCGGCGGGGTAGTCGTCGGGGACGGTCTGCGTGACCTTGGCCCATTCGATCTCGCTGGTGACGTCGCGCAGCTCGCCCCGGTCGAGGCGGATGCCGAGGCGTCCGGCGGCCTCGGAGACCAGCTGCACCTTGCGCTCGATGAGCCGGGGCAGGTCGCCGCCGACGACCTTGGGCCAGAAGTAGCGGAGCTGGCGCAGGGCCGCGGCGTGGAAGGTGCGGACCTGGACGCCGCCCGCGCCGAGCTGGCGGAGCCTGCCGCGCATCTCGCCCGCGGCGCGGACGGTGAAGGTCACGGCCAGGACGCTCTTCGGCTCGTAGGCGCCCAGGCGCACCCCGTAGGCGATCCGGTGGGTGATCGCGCGGGTCTTTCCCGTACCGGCTCCGGCGAGGACGCACACCGGGCCGCGCAGGGCGCTGGTCGCGACCTCGCGCTGCTCGGGGTCGAGCCCGTCGAGCACCGCGTCGGCCGTCTCCGGTACCTGCGGGAAAGGGGAGGAGTGCGTTGCTGCTGTCACCCTGCCATGCTGCCAGGTCACCCGGGACTGCTGCGGCGGTTGTCCACAGGGGGCGGGCTGTGGTCGTACTTATGCGGGAGTGGTGACGGGAATGACGGAGGGGTCGCGTACGTTCGAGTCACTGGGAGTACGGATCTGGGAGTACGGACCGATGAAGGATTCGCCCCAGCGAAGCAGAGGAGCAAGAGGGACATGTCGGGCACCGTAACGATGTACAGCACCACCTGGTGCGGCTACTGCCGCCGTCTGAAGAGCCAGATGGACCGCGAAGGCATCGCGTACAACGAGATCAACATCGAGCACGACGCCGACTCGGCCGCGTTCGTGGAGAAGGCGAACGGCGGCAACCAGACCGTCCCGACGCTGCTCGTGGTCTCCGAGGCGGGCTCCGAGTCCGTCATGACGAACCCGTCGCTGGCGCAGGTCAAGCAGGCGCTGGCCGCCGCCTGATCGTTTCCGCCGCCTGATCGTTTCTGCACGTACGAGAGAGCCGCCGCCCGGATGACTTCGGGCGGCGGCTCTCTCGTACGTACGCAACGGATCAGGCCGCGCGGCCCGGCTTCGGCAGGGGCCTGCCGTACCAGAGCTCGATCAGGCGGGCCGCGATCGAGATGCCGAACGGCGGCAGCACCTCGCCGGACGCGAACGCGGCGGTCAGGTCGTCCCGGGAGAACCAGCGGGCCTCCTCGATCTCCTCGCCGTCCACGTTGATCTCGGAGCTGGTGGCGCGGGCCATGAAGCCGAGCATCAGGCTGGAGGGGAACGGCCAGGGCTGGCTGGCCAGGTACTCGACCTCGCCGACCGTGACGCCCGCCTCCTCGAAGACCTCGCGGGCCACCGACTGCTCGATGGACTCGCCGGGCTCGACGAAGCCCGCGAGGGTGGAGAAGCGGCCCTCGGGCCAGTGCACCTGGCGGCCGAGGAGAGCACGGTCCTGGTCGTCGGTGACCAGCATGATCACGGCGGGGTCGGTGCGCGGGTAGTGCTCGGCGCCGCAAGCCTGGCAGCGGCGGATGTGCCCGGCGGCGGCGATGACGGTGCGCTCGCCGCAGCGGGAGCAGAAGCGGTGCAGGCGCTGCCAGTTCTCCAGGGCCACCGCGTGCACCATGAGGCCCGCGTCCCGGGGGGACAGCAGCAGGCCCGCCTCGCGCAGTCCGGCCGGGCGCGCGGACTGGTCCATGCGGCCGGGCAGGGCGTCCTTCTGGAGGGCGAAGTAGCTGACGCCGTCGTCGTCGGTGCCCAGGAAGTAGCGGTGGGTCTCGGTGACGGGGGCCTCGAAGGCCGGGGTCATGACCAGTTCGGTGCGGCCGTCGGGGGTGTCGTCGATCAGCGCCTGGCCGCCGGAGACGACGAAGACGCGGGTCGAGGGGTGGCTCCAGGCGGCGGCCAGCCATGCCTCGTCCATGCGGTGGTGCGCTGCCCGGTCGATGCCGCTGGCGGCGGAGAGGGCGAGGGGCCGGTCGGCGGCCGTGGTGCTGTTGACGCCAGTGCTGGTGCCGCCGGTGTTTGTGCCGCCGGTGCTGGTGGTGCTCGTGGTGACGCCGTTGTCGGTGCTGGTGCTCACAGGTGCTTCCAACTCCCCCGGATGGATCGGGATTCTGTTCTGCTCAGCGGTTCGGTCAGCGAAGGGGCTGCGCGGCGAGGTCGCCCCACAGGTACGCGGTGGTCTCGACGCCCTTGAGCAGCAGGTCCAGCTCGACCTTCTCGTTGGGCGCGTGCCAGCCGTCGGACGGCACGGAGATGCCCAGGAAGAGCACGGGTGCGCCGAGGACGTCCTGGAGGTCGGCGGCAGGGCCGGAGCCTCCTTCGCGGGTGAAGCGGATCGGCTGCTCGAAGGCCCGGCCCATGGCCCGTACGACGGACTTCAGGGCGGGGTGGTCGAGCGGGGTCAGGCAGGGGCGGGTGGCCGCGCCGAAGGTGATGTCGTAGCGGATTCCGGCCGGGACGCGGGTCGCGATCCAGTCCCGTACGGCCTGCTCGATCGTGTCGGGGTCCTGGCCGGCGACGAGGCGGAACGACAGCTTCAGCTCGGCGGACGCGGGGACGATGGTCTTTCCGCCGGGGCCCTGGTAGCCGCCGCCGATGCCGTTGACTTCGGCGGTCGGGCGGGCCCAGATGCGCTCCAGGGTGGAGTACCCGGCCTCGCCGTGGGTGGCGTACGACGTGGCGGTGCGCAGCCACGTCGCCTCGTCGAAGGGGAGCTCGGCGAAGAGCGCGCGCTCCTGGTCGGTGAGCGGGACGATGCCGTCGTAGAAGCCGGGGACGGTGATGCGGCCGTCCTCGTCGTGCAGGGCGGCGACCACACGGGCGGCGACGGTGGCGGGGTTGGGGACCGCGCCGCCGAAGGAACCGGAGTGGATGTCCTGGTCGGGGCCTCGGAAGGTGATCTCGCAGTCGGCGACGCCGCGCATGCCCGTGCACACGGTCGGGGTGTCCTCGGACCACATGCCGGTGTCGGAGACGATCACGGCGTCGGCGGCCAGGCGCTCGCGGCGGGACTCGACGAGGGCGCGGAAGTGCGGCGAGCCGGACTCCTCCTCGCCCTCGATGAGCAGCTTGAGGTTCACGGCGGGGGCGGTGCGGCCGGTGGCGGCGAGGTGCGCGCGCACGCCCAGCGTGTGGAAGAACACCTGGCCCTTGTCGTCGGCTGCCCCGCGCGCGTACATCCGGCCGTCGATCGTCGTCGGCTCGAAGGGCTCCGTGTGCCAGCCGTCCTCGCGGGCGGCGGGCTGCACGTCGTGGTGTCCGTAGACCAGGACCGTGGGGGCGTCCGGCTCTCCGGAGGGCCACTCGGCGAAGACCGCCGGTGCGCCGTCGGTGGGCCAGATCTCGACGACCGGGAAGCCGGTCTCCCGGAGCTTGGCGGCCAGCCATTCGGCACTGCGCCGTACGTCCTCGGCGTGCTCGGGCTGGGCCGAGACGGAGGGGATGCGCAGCCACTCGGCCAGGTCGGCCAGGAAGGCGGCGCGGTGCTCTTCGATGTACGTACGGACGGCGCTGTCCGGGGTGTCGCTCATGACCTTGAGCCTAACTCTCCGGGGGAGGTGCGGCGTCCGGTGCCCAGGCCGCGGACTCCTCGGCCCCCGGTGTGGCCCCCGGCGCGCCCTCCGGCTCCCCGGAGAGGATGCGCTCCAGCTCACGGCGGCCGGGGAGGTGCCGGGGGCGGACGCTCTCGCCGCTGCGGACGTAGAGGAATGTGGCGAGGACCTCTTCGGGCGGCAGTCCGTGCAGCTCGGCCCAGGCGAGTCGGTAGATGGCGAGCTGGAGGTGGTCGGCGGCGCGGTTGCGGCTGGTCTTCCAGTCGACGATCTCGTACGTCCCGGACGCCTCGTCGTAGTAGACGGCGTCGATGCGGCCCCGGATGACGCGGCCCGCGAGGGTGAGGTGGAAGGGGGTCTCCGTGCGGTACGGGGTGCGGCGGGAGTACTCCGTGCGCTCGAAGGCTTCCTTGAGGGCGGCCAGGTCGCGCTCGTCGGCGATCTCGGTGTCGTCCTCGTCGCCGCCGGGCAGCTCCTCCGGGCCGAGCATCGGGAGCGGAAGCTCCTCGAAGCGGGACTCCACCCAGGCGTGGAAGCGGGTGCCTCGGCGGGCGGCGGGCTGCGGCGGTTGGGGCATGGGACGGGCCAGCTCCTGGGCGAAGCCGTCCGGGTCGGCGGCGAGGCGCATGAGCTGGGTCGCGGACAGGGACGCGGGCACGGGAACGTCACGGGTGGTGGCGCGGGAACGCCGCAGTTCGTCGGCGAGGGCGTCGAGGTCGCGGTCCCAGGAGTCGACGGTGCGGGCCTCCTCAGGGGACAGGGAGGGCGGGGCGGGAGCGGGGCCGGTGTGCGCCGGGGCGGGAACGGGGCCGGTGTGCGTCGGGGCGGGAGCGGGGCCGGTGTGCGCCGGGGGCGGTGCGGCGACGTCGGGCTCGTGCGGGTCCGGGTGAGGGCGTGCCCGTACGGCCGCGTGGCCCGGCACCGGGGTGTCGTGCTGGGTGGCCTCGGGGTCCGGGCGGCGGGGCGCCCCGGCGTCCGGGCGGCGGGGCGCTTCCGGGTCCCGGCGACGGGTCGCGTCCAGGGCCGGGCGGCGGGTCGCCAGGGCGTCCCAGTCGGCGGCCTCCTCCTCGTCCGGCGTGGCCCATTCCTCCGGGTCCTCTGGTGCCTCCGGTGCCTCCTCCGGGATCCAGTAGTCCCACGCCGTCGGTTCCGGTACGGGAGGGGGCTCGGGGGCGTCGCGCAGGGCGTCCAGGTGGGCCAGCACCGTGGCGCGGGCGCGGCGGCGGCGGGCCAGGGCGTCGTCGTCGAGCGGCAGTGGCCAGGCGCGGTCGGTGGTGGGCTCCTGGAGGGCGGGGTTCTCCTCGCCCTCCTGCGGTGCGTCCGCCCAGACCTCGATCTCGCCGGATCCGGCCGCGCAGTGCTCGTACAGCGCGGTGAGGAAGTCCGAGGGGCCGCGCGTCTTCTTCTGGTTCGGGCCCCACCAGTGGCCGGAGCCGAGCAGCAGTTCCTTGGGGCGGGTGAAGGTGACGTAGCCGAGGCGCAGTTCCTCGGTGTGCTGGTGGTCCTTCATCGCGTCCTTGAACCGCTTGATGCCCTTGCCGTCCCACTCCTGCACGTCGGGCAGCGTCTGCGCGTCGCCGCGCAGGGCGTGCGGGAGGACCTGCGGCTGGGAGGTCCAGGACTCGCGGGCGCGGTCGCTCGGGAAGGCGCCCTTGACCAGTCCCGGGGCGGCGACGACCTTCCACTCCAGGCCCTTGGACTTGTGCGCGGTGAGCACCTTCACGGTGTTCTCCCCGCCGGGGAGGGCGTTGTCGAGTCCCTTCTCGTACTGGGCGGCCGTCCGCAGGAAGCCGAGGAAGGCGAGCAGGGTGGCCTCCCCGTCGAGGGAGGCGAAACCGGCCGCTGTGTCGAGGAAGTTGTTCAGGGTCTCGCGGCGGCGGGCGGCCAGCGCGTGCGGGGACGCGGAGAGTTCGACCTCAAGCCCTGTGGTGTGCAGGACGCGGTGCAGTACGTCCATCAGGGGGTCGGCGAGCGAGCGGCGCAGGTCGCGCAGTTCCCGGGCGAGGTGGGCGAACCGGACCCGGGCGTCCGCCGAGAACGGCAGCCCGTCGTCCTCGGCGTCCGGTGACTCCAGGAAGGTGTCGAGGGCGTCGGCGAGCGATATCACCTCGGACGGGTCGACCCCTTCGACGGCCTCGGCGAGCCTGCGGTCGGGGTCGTCGTCCGCGCCGCTCCCCCGGTGCACGAGGTGGCGGGCGCGGCGGCCGAGGAGGGCCAGGTCGCGGGGGCCGATGCGCCAGCGCGGGCCGGTCAGGAGACGCACGAGGGAGGCGTTCGCGCCCGGGTCCTGGAGGACCTCGCAGACCGCGACGAGGTCGGCGACCTCGGGCAGGTGCAGCAGCCCGGACAGGCCGACGACCTCGACGGGGACGTCACGGGCGACGAGGGCCGCCTGGATCTCGGGGAAGTCGCCCGCCGTACGGCACAGGACGGCGATGTCCCCGGGGGCGGTGCCGGTGCGCACCTGGTGGGCGAGGGAGTCGGCGATCCAGGCGATCTCCTCCTCGTGGGTGCGCAGCAGGGCGCAGCGGACGACACCGGCTCGTTCCTCGCCCGGGGCGGCGCGCAGGGCCTCGACGCCCTGGTGCATGGCGCGCAGGGGGACGGCGAGGGTGTTGGCGAGGTCGAGGAGGCGGCCGCCGCTGCGGCGGTTCTCACTGAGCGCGTACCGGTCGGCGGGGCGTCCGTCGGCGTACGGGAAGTGCTCGGGGAAGTCGTCGAGGTTGGCGACGGACGCGCCGCGCCAGCCGTAGATCGCCTGGCAGGGGTCGCCGACGGCGGTGACGGGGTGGCCGGTGCCGCCGCCGAACAGGCCCGACAGCAGCAGCCGTTGGGCGACGGAGGTGTCCTGGTACTCGTCGAGGAGGACGACCCGGAACTCGCCGCGCAGGATCTCGCTCACCTCGGGCAGGGCGGCGAGCCGTGCGGAGAGCGCGATCTGGTCGCCGAAGTCCAGGAGGTCCCGGCTGCGCTTCTGGTCCTGGTAACGGACGGTCAGCTCCAGCAGTTCCCGGCGGGCTTCGGCGGCCTCGGGGACCTTGCGCAGGTCGGCGTTGGAGAGCTTGACGCCGTCGAGGCTACGGAGCAGTCCGGTGTCGTACGAGCGGAGGGTCGCCGGTCGTACGAGGTGCTCGGCGAGCTCCGCGTCCAGGGCGAGGAGGTCGCTGACCAGGGTGGCGAAGGAGCGGGTGAGGGCGGGGTACGGGCCGGGGGCCTCGCGCAGCACGCGGGCGGCGAGCTGGTAGCGGGTGGCGTCGGCGAGGAGCCGGGCGGTGGGCTCCAGGCCGATGCGCAGGCCGTGGTCGGTGAGGAGCTGCCCGGCGAAGGCGTGGTAGGTGGAGATCCGGGGCTCGCCGGGAGGGTTGTCGGGGTCGATGGCGTCCGGGTCGGTGATTCCGGCGGCGATCAGGGCCT
Source organism: Streptomyces sp. NBC_00237 (assembly GCF_026342435.1). Classification (NCBI taxonomy): domain Bacteria; kingdom Bacillati; phylum Actinomycetota; class Actinomycetes; order Kitasatosporales; family Streptomycetaceae; genus Streptomyces; species Streptomyces sp. NBC_00237. The sequence continues at coordinate 2,151,525 of NZ_JAPEMT010000002.1, forward strand.
TGCGGACGCGCTCGGCGAGCTCGGCGGCGGCCTTGTTGGTGAAGGTGAGGCCGAGGACCTGCTCGGGGGCGACCTGACCGGTGCCCACCAGCCACACCACGCGGGCGGCCATCACCGTCGTCTTGCCCGACCCGGCCCCGGCCACGATGACCTGCGGGGCGGTGGGTGCCGTGATGCACGCCAGCTGCTCCGGGGTGAACGGGATGCCGAGGAGCCGCTTGAGCTGCTCGGGGTCGGTGATTCTGGTGGTCACCTCGAAAAGGCTATCCGGCACCACTGACAACGACCGCCACACCACCTCCCACCTGCGCTTTCGGCTACTCGACCACGTGCTTTCCCTCCGGCTGGGCGCTGCACGAGGCGCGGAAGGCGCAGTGGGTGCACTGGGTGCCCGTGTTCGGGGCGAATCGTTCGTCCAGTACCCGGCCCGCCGCCGTGGCCAGCAGGTCGCCCACCCATTCGCCCGCGAGGGGCTCCTGCGCCTGGATCTTGGGCAGGGTCTCGCCGCCGTCCTTCTTGGCCGCGCCCTGCCGCAGCTGGACGAGTTCCGCGCCGCCCGCCTCCGGACGGCGGTCGCCGAAGACGTCGTCGACCGCGCCCTCGCGGACGGCCAGCTGGTAGACGGCGAGCTGCGGGTGGTGGGCGACCTCGTCGCGGGTCGGCGCGGACTTGCCGGTCTTGAAGTCGACGACGTACGCCCGGCCCTGTCCGTCGGTCTCGACGCGGTCCATGGAGCCCCGGATGCGCACCTCGTACTCGCCGCCCGCCTCCAGGGTCACGTCGAAGCCGTGTTCGGTGGCGACGGCGGTGCGCCCGCCCCGGTCGGTGACGTGCCACGCCAGGAAGCGCTCCAGTGCGACGCGCGCGTTCTCCTTCTCCTGCCGGGACTTCCAGGGCGCGTCGAAGGCGAGCGCGTCCCACACCGAGTCGAGCCGCTCCATGAGGACGGCCAGGTCGGCGGGGGTGCGCCCGGAGGCGACCTCGTCGGCGAGGACGTGGACGACGTTGCCGAAACCCTGGGCGGCGGTGGCGGGGGCGTCGGCCTTGACCTCGCGGCCCAGGAACCACTGGAGGGAGCAGGTGTTGGCGAGCTGGTCCAGCGCGCTGCCGGACAGGGCGACCGGCTGGTCCCGGTCGCGCAGCGGCACGGCACTGTGCGTCGGCTCGTACAGACCCCACCAACGGTCCGGGTGGGCCGCGGGCACCATCGGCTGTCCGTCGTCGTCGCTGAGCGCGGCGAGGCGGGCGAGGCGGCGGGCGGCGGCGTCGCGCAGGGCCTCGGTGGCGTCCGGGTCGACGGTGGTGGCGCGGAGTTCCGCGACGAGCGTGGAGACGGCGAGCGGGCGGCGGGGGCGGCCGGTGACGTCCTTGGGCTCGACGCCGAGTTCGGTGAGGAAGCGGGACGGCTGGTCGCCGTCGTCGGCGGGGGTCTTCACGGCGGTCACGACCAGGCGCTCCCGCGCACGCGTGGCGGCGACGTAGAAGAGCCTGCGTTCCTCGGCGAGGAGGGCGCCGGGGGTGAGGGGTTCGGCGAGCCCGTCGCGGCCGATCCGGTCGGCCTCCAGGAGGGAGCCCCGGCGGCGCAGGTCGGGCCAGAGTCCTTCCTGCACACCGGTGACGACGACGAGCCGCCACTCCAGGCCCTTGGAGCGGTGCGCGGTCATCAGCCGTACGGCTTCGGGCCGTACGGTGCGCTTGCTGAGGGTGTCGGCGGCGATGTCCTGGGCGTCCAGCTCCTCCAGGAAGTTGAGCGCGCCCCGGCCGCCGGAGCGCTCCTCGGCGCGGGCGGCCGTGTCGAACAGGGCGCACACGGCGTCCAGGTCGCGGTCCGCGTTGCGTCCCGCCGCGCCGCCGCGCAGGGCGGCCCGCTCCAGGCGGCCCGGCCAGGGGGTGCCTTCCCACAGGGCCCACAGGGCCTCCTCGGCGGTGCCGCCTCCTTCGAGGAGCTCGCGCGCCTTGCGCAGCAGTGCGCCCAGGCGCTGGGCGCCGCGTGCGTAGGCGGGGTCGTGGGCGACGAGGCGCTCGGGCTCCGCGAGGGCCCGTGCGAGGAGGACGTCGGAGGGCGGCGGCACCTTGTTGCCCGCGGCCCGCTCCTCGTCGCGCAGGGCGCGCCCGAGGCGGCGCAGGTCGGCGGCGTCCATGCCCGCGAGGGGGGAGGCGAGCAGCTCGGCTGCGGTCTCGGTGCCGAGCCAGGAGAGGGCGGAGGGAAGGGCGGAGGTGGGGTCCGGGGCTCCGCCGGGAGCCTCCACGACAGTGACAGGCGCGTCGTCCACGACAGTGGCAGGCACGTCGCCCACGACAATGGCAGGCACGTCCTCCACGACAGTGACAGGCAGGCCCACCGCAGCAGGCGCCTCTCCCCCGCCGCTCTCCTCGTGCGTGAATGCCGTCACCGGCGTCTGTGCCAGCGCCGCCCTCGCCACCGCCCGCAGCGCCGTCAGCAACGGCGTCACCGCGGGCTCGTGCCGCAGCGGCAGGTCGTCGCCGTCGATCTCCAGCGGCACCCCCGCCGACGTCAGCGCCCGCCGCACCGACGGTATGGTCCGCCCGCCCGCGCGCACCAAGACCGCCATCTCGCTCCACGGCACGCCCTCCTCCAGGTGTGCCCGGCGCAGGATGTCCGCGACGTTGTCCAGCTCGGCGCCCGCCGTCGGGTACGTGTTGACCTCGACGCGTCCCCCCTCGCGCACGGGGGCGAGGTCCCGGTGTGCCCGTACGGCAGCGGCGGGAAGCCGGTTGAGGGGCATCCGGCGGGTCAGCAGCCGGGTGGCGGCCAGCAGGTCGGCCCCGGACCTGCGGGAGGTGGTGAGGACCTCCACCCGGGCGGGGCGGCCGTCCGTACGCACGAAGGTGTGCGGGAAGTCGAGGATGCCGCCGACGTCGGCCCCCCGGAAGGCGTAGATCGACTGGTCGGGGTCGCCGAAGGCCACCAGGGTGCGCCCCTGCCCGGCGAGCGCGTGCAGCAGCCGGACCTGGGCGGGGTCGGTGTCCTGGTACTCGTCGACGAACACCGCGTCGTAGGCGGAGGCGAGCCGTCCGGTCGTCGCCTCGCGCTCGGCGAGCAGCACCGCGCGGTGCACCAGTTCGGCGTAGTCGAGGACGCCCTGCATGTCGAGGACGTCGAGGTACTCGGCGAGGAAGGTCGCCGCGGCCTTCCAGTCGGGGCGGCCGATCCGGTCCGCGAAGTCGCGCAGAGCGGTGGGCCCGAGCCCCAGTTCGCGGCTGCGGGCGATGACGGCGCGCACCTCGTCGGCGAAGCCGCGGGTGGTGAGGCAGGCCCGCAGTTCGTCGGGCCAGCGCACGTGCGCCAGGCCGGTCTTCTCCAGGTCGATCTCACCGGCGAGCAGCTCGCGCACCGCCACGTCCTGCTCCGGGCCCGAGAGCAGCCGCAGCGGCTCGCTGAACAGGTCGCTGTCCTGGTGCGCGCGGACCAGGGCGTAGCAGAACGAGTGGAAGGTGGTCGCCTGCGGCGCCTGCCGGGAGCCGAGGCGCAGCGCCATCCGGTCGCGCAGTTCGACGGCCGCCTTGCGGCTGAAGGTCAGGACGAGGATCCGCTCGGGGCGCACCCCGTCGGCGATCTTGGCGGCGACCGCCTCGACGAGGGTGGTCGTCTTGCCCGTGCCGGGGCCCGCGAGGACGAGCAGCGGGCCTTCGCCGTGGTCAACCACCGCACGCTGTTGTGCGTCCAGCAGAGGAGGGTCCACCCGTCCCGGTGCCGTACGGACCAGGCGATAGGCGCCGGGAGTCCGCCGCCGTGACCGGGCGTGGTGCCGGTACGGCTGGTTCCGGAAGGTCCCCGGGGAGCCCGGGTGACCCGGGTGGTCCGAGGAAGTGGAGGTGCTCACGTGGATCGCCGGTCCTGGTGGGTGATGTGCCGACCGCCTTGCGGCCGTAAGGGGTGACTGTGCCGTACGGGGCCGACGTGCCGTGCGCGTCCGACGTACCGCGTGCTGTCGACGCTACGCCAGTGAACGCACTGGACGCAGCGCCTCCGGTACGTCCGGATTCGCACCGGAGTGCGGTACGGCGTACTCCGTACGGTCTCCGGACAGCCCGTGACCGCGCCGGATGGCGGAAGCTGGGCTGTGTGACCCGTACGATCCGCCGCGCGTCGGCCCCGGTCTCAGGAGCCGCCCCCTCCGGCGCTCCGGGGGCCGTCCTGCGCGCCCGCGCCGCCGTCCCACCGTGCACGCCTCATGTCGAGGCGCGGCAGGTGCCCCTCGGCAGTGCGCGGGGCCGTGCGCAGCGGGGTGCCCTCGGCCCGGTAGTGCTCCAGGGCGCGCAGCTCGTGCCCCGGCAGCAGGCGGCCGTCGGAGCGCACCACGCGCCACCAGGGGACCGCGCCGCCGTACAGGGCCATCACCCGGCCGACCTGGCGGGGTCCTCCGCCCTCCCGTCGCCCACCGCCGCCCTCGGCGGAGAGCACTTCGTGCTCCGCCTCGCTTCGAAGCCACTCGGCCACGTCCCCGTACGTCATGACCCGGCCGGGAGGGACCTCCTCGGCGACCGCCAGGACCCGTTCCGCGTACTCGGGGAGTTCGTCGCCCGCGGGCAGCTCGTCGCTCATCCGGCCCATCCTGCACCACACCACCGACAGTCGGCCGGTGCTCGCGCCCCGCGCGGTAACCAGTGGGCCTGCGCGGGCGCGCACGCGTACGGTGCACGAGACAATCGGGGGCTCGGCACCCTGACGCCGGGCGTCACCATCCGGTCATGCCACCATCATCCGGACGGTGACCGGTGAGACGAAAGCAAGAAGAGACGACGATGAAGGAGCAGGACGTGCAGCCTCGACCGGCGGCGGGCGCTCCTGACGCCGTCCCACTCTCCGACACGGACACCGCGCGGAGCGGCGCCGTGCAGGCCGACGACGGCCCGCCACGGACGGACGGGGTCGCCGAGGGTGCGACGGTCGTCCTGGCCGAGGAGGGCCACGCGGAGCGGGTGTCGGGCGACGAGCCGCTGCTCGCCGCCCGGGTGCACCGTCCCGCCGACCTGGTGCGGCTGCTGGCGGGCCTGTTCGGCATCGTCTGTGTGATCGCCCTGGCGGCGTTCGCCCACGGCACCGCGTCGGGTCTCGAACAGGACATCATCGACGGCACGGAGAAGACCCCGGTCGTCTTCGTACGTCTTGCGGGGCTGATCTCCAGCATCGCCGTACTGATCCTCCCGGTGGGCTTCGCCATTGAGCGACTGATCAAACGGGACGGGCTGCGGATCGCCGACGGCGTACTGGCGGCCGTGCTCGCGCACGGTGTCGCCCTCGCCACCGACCTGTGGGTGTCGGGACCGGCCCCCGAGTCCATCCGCGAAGCCCTCACCCGGACCGCGAGCGACGGCCTGACCACCGACCCGGTGCACGGCTACCTCGCCCCGGTGATCGCGTACATGACGGCCGTCGGGATGGCCCGCAGGCCGCGCTGGCGGGTGGCGCTGTGGGCGGTGCTGCTGCTCAACGCGTTCGCCGTGCTGGTGGGCGGGCAGACGACGCCCCTGTCGATCATCGTCACGGTGCTCATCGGCTGGACGGTGGCGTACGCCACCCTCTACGCGGTGGGCTCCCCCAATGTGCGCCCCACCGGTCAGACGCTCCTCGCGGGGCTGCGGCACGTGGGCTTCCGCCCGGTGACCGCGATGCGCGCCGAGGAGTCCCCGGACGTCTCCGACCAGGGCGACCGGGGCAGGCGCTACATCGTCACCCTGGAGGACGGTCCGCCCCTCGACATCACGGTCGTCGACCGTGAACAGCAGGCGCACGGATTCTTCTACCGGGTGTGGCGACGGGTCACCCTGCGCGGCATCACCCAGCGCCGGTCCATCCAGTCCCTGCGACAGGCGCTGGAGCAGGAGGCACTGCTGGCGTACGCGGCCATCGCGGCCGGTGCGAACGCCCCGAAGCTGATCGCCACCTCGGAGCTCGGTCCGGATGCCGTGATGCTCGTGTACGAGCACCTGGGCGGCCGGACCCTGGATTCGCTGCCCGACGAGGAGATCACCGACGAGCTGCTGCGGGACGCGTGGCGTCAGGTGGAGGCCCTCCAGTCGCGGCGCATCGCGCACCGCAGGCTGGCCGGTGACGCGATCCTGGTGGATCGTTCCGGCACGGTGATACTGACCGATCTGCGGGGCGGCGAGATCGCCGCGGGCGACATCGTGCTGCGGATGGACGTGGCGCAGCTCCTGACCACCCTGGGCCTGCGTACGGGCGCCGAGCGGGCCGTGTCCGCCGCTGTGGACGTCCTGGGCCCGGACACGGTCGCCGACAGCCTTCCGCTGCTCCAGCCGATCGCGCTGAGCCGCTCCACGCGCGCGACGCTGCGCAAGCTGGGGCGCGAACGCTCGCAGCGGCAGCGCGAAGCCGTTCTCGCCGCGTCGCAGGCCGCCAAGGAGGCCAAGGCGCGGGAGAAGGGCGAGGAGGCGAACACGCCCGACCGCAAGGCCCTGCGCGCGGAGAAGAAGGCCGAGAAGGAAGCCATCGACGTGGCGATCGAGGACGCCAGGGAGGAGGACCTGCTGACGCAGATCCGCCACCAGGTGCTGCTGATCCGACCGCAGGCCCCGGTCGAGGCGGCCAGGCTGGAGCGCATCAAGCCGCGCACGCTCGTCACCATGCTGGCGGGCGCCTTCGCCGCGTACATCCTGATCTCGTACGTCCTCAAGAATCCGGTCACCGACGCTTTCGCCCAGATGAAGTGGGGCTGGGTGGCGGTGGCGGCGGCGTTCTCCGCGCTCAGCTACGTGGCGGCGGCGATGAGCCTGCTGGGCTTCGTGCCGGAGAAGGTGTCGTTCTGGCAGACCGTCAAGGCACAGGTGGCAGGGTCGTTCGTCAAGCTGGTGGCACCGGCGGCGATCGGTGGCGTGGCACTCAACACCCGCTTCCTGCAGCGGTCGGGGGTGCGCCCGGGACTGGCCGTGGCCAGTGTCGGTGCGGCCCAGCTGTTCGGCCTGGGCAGTCACATCGGACTGCTGATGATCTTCGGTTACGTGACGGGTACGGAGAGCACCTCCTGGGAGAATCCCTCCCGAACGGTGATCGCTGGCCTGCTGACGGCAGCGGTCCTGGCAATGATCGTGACCGCCGTGCCGTTCCTGCGGAAGTTCGTCGTCACCCGGGTCCGGTCGCTGTTCGCCGGTGTGATCCCGCGCATGCTGGACGTGCTCCAGCGGCCGAAGAAACTCGTCACCGGCATCGGCGGCATGGTCCTGCTGACGGTCGTGTTCGTGATGTGCCTGGACGCCTCGATCCGCGCCTTCGGGCAGAGTGACGGCGATCACCTCAGCTACGCCACTGTCGCGGTGGTGTTCCTGACGGCCAACGCGGTGGGTTCGGCGGTGCCGACCCCGGGCGGTGTCGGCGCGGTCGAGGGCGCTCTGATCACCGCGCTGACCGTCGCGGGGCTGCCGCCGTCCATCGCGACTCCCGCAGTGCTCCTCTACCGACTGCTGACGTTCTGGCTGCCGGTACTGCCGGGCTGGCTCTGCTTCAACTCGCTGACACGCAAGGGCGCCCTGTAGCCCTCTCGCCTTAGCACTGTCGTCACGCGCTCCCCTGTCGCCTCGAAGAAGGTGACAGGCGGCACCCGCTTGGACCCCGGCGCGCGCGGTCCGGCACCCCTCGGCGCACGATGGTGGGTATGGCTACCCCCTCCGCTCTGCGCGCTCCCGCTCTGGTCGTGTCCGCCGCCGTCCTGCTGTCCCTCGCCGGATGCTCCGACGGAGGCGACGGGAAGAAGGACGGCGACACCAAGCAGGACCTCGCCACGCAGGAGTTGACGTGGACGGAGTGCCCGGCTCCCACTCCTGCCGAGGGCGAGGGCACGAAGCCGTCGCCGCTGCCCGGCGGCACCCCGTGGAAGTGCGCCACCCTGCAGGCCCCGCGCGACTACGCCAAGCCGGACGGCGACCGCATCGAACTCGCCCTGATCCGGGCGGAGGCGGCCGACAAGGACAAGCGCATCGGCTCGCTCATCTTCAACTTCGGCGGGCCCGGCGGCTCCGGTGTGGCCACCCTGCCGAGCGCCGCCAAGGACTACGAGAAGCTCCGCACCCGGTACGACCTGGTGAGCTTCGACCCTCGCGGAGTGGGCCGCAGCGCCCCCGTGAAGTGCCAGGACGACAAGGCCCTCGACGCGTACTACGCCGAGGACGCCACCCCGGACGACGCCGCCGAGGAGAAGACGTACGCGGACGGCGTCAAGGCGTACGCGGCGGCCTGCGAGAAGAACTCGGGCAAGGAACTCCCGTACGTCGGCACCACCAACGCGGCCAAGGACCTCGACCTGATGCGCCAGGTCCTCGGCGACGAGAAGCTGCACTACTTCGGCATCTCGTACGGCACCGAGCTCGGCGGCGTCTACGCCCACCTCTACCCGCAGAAGGTCGGCCGGGCCGTCTTCGACGCGGTGGTGGACCCCACCCAGAAGACCGAGCAGAGTTCGCTGGGCCAGGCCAAGGGCTTCCAGCTCGCGCTGAACAACTTCGCCAAGGACTGCGTGGCGCGCGGCGACGACTGCAAGCTCCAGGGCAGCACGCCCAAGGAGATCGAGGACGGCATCGTCGCGCTCCTGGATCGCCTCGACAAGAAGCCGATCCCCGGGGTGGGCGGCCGTCGGCTGACGCAGAGCCAGGCCACCAACGGCATCGTCCAGACCCTGTACTCGAAGGAGTTCTGGCCCTACCTGGAGCAGGGCCTCGACGAGGCGGACGGCGGCAACGGCGCCCTGCTCCTGGTCCTCGCCGACTCCATGAACGGCCGCAACGAGAACGGCACGTACAGCAACATCGGCGCGGCCAACGCCGCCATCAACTGCGTGGACTCCAAGGAGCGTTACGACCTGGCGTACGCCAAGTCGAAGGTCCCCGAGTTCCGGGCCGCGTCGCCCGTCTTCGGCGACTTCCTCGCCTGGGGCCTGTCCGGCTGCTCGTCGTGGCCGGTGCCCGGCCAGTGGGAGACCCCGGACGTGAGCGCCCCGGGCGCGGCGCCGATCGTCGTGATCGGCAACACCGGTGACCCGGCGACGCCTTACGAGGGCGCGCGGAAGATGGCCGAGCAGCTCGGCAAGGGCGTCGGCGTCGAGCTGACGTACAAGGGCGAGGGTCACGGGGCGTACAACGGCGGCAGCGGGTGTGTGAAGACGACCGTCGACGACTACCTGCTGGAGGGGAAGGTTCCGGCGTCAGGGACGGTCTGCGAGTAGGCGGCACAAGGGATTTCCGTCACTGTCAGTGGCCGACCCTAGGATGTTGGCACTTGCTTTCGATCTCGGGGCAGGTGTCGGAGCGAGTGCGTCACGGCGCACGGCGGGGGGATCGGTCATGGCACGGCACGGAGCAGGGCGGGGCAGGGCAAGTGCCCTGGCGGTGGCGGCGGTTCTGGTCGCCGTCGCCGCCAGTGGATGCGGTACGGGTACGGAGCCGACCCGGCCGGAACCGGGCCGGTCGGGCGCTGCCGCCCCACCGGCGGGGACCGCGCGGCCACCCGCCCCCGATCCCACGTCCGCACTCCCGGCGGCCCTCACCGGCCAGAAGCTGGTCTGGAAGGCGTGCGAGGCTCCGACGAAGGCCCAGGGCAACGAGGCGCAGCGGCCGGGTGCGGAGTGGCAGTGCGCCACCGCGAAGGTCCCGCTGGACTACGGCAAACCCCGGGGCGAGACCCTCGGCATCGCCCTGGTCCGGGCCCGCACGTCGGGCGGCGACGGCAAGCGGATCGGATCACTCCTGTTCAACTTCGGTGGTCCCGGCGGGTCCGGGGTGGCGTCGCTGCCGCTGATGGGCGACCTGTTCGGGTCCCTGCGCGGGCGGTACGACCTGGTGGGCTTTGACCCACGGGGCGTGGCGGAGAGTTCCGAGGTCGTGTGCCGGGACGACAAGGAGACCGAGACCTCCCTCGCCCTGGACTCCACCCCGGACACCCCCGCCGAGGAGAAGGCGTACTTCGCGGACGCCAAGGCGTTCGGCGAGGGCTGCGCCCGGCGCTCCGGCAAGCTCATCCCGCACGTCGGCACGGAGAACGCCGCCCGCGACCTCGACGTCCTGCGCCAGGTCCTGGGCGACCGCAAGCTGCACTACTTCGGCTTCTCGTACGGCACCGAACTGGGCGGCACCTACGCCCACTTGTTCCCCAAGAACGTGGGGCGGCTGGTGATGGACGCGGTCGTCGACCCGGCGGCCGACGCCGTGGGCGGCTCCCGCAACCAGGCGCTCGGCTTCCAGCGGGCCCTGGAGAACTACTCCAAGGGCACCGGTTCGACCGCCAGGGCGGGCACCGACCGGGTGGTGCGCCTGCTGGAGCGCCTGGACCGCGAACCGCTCCCGGCGGGCGGAGGCCGCAGGCTCACCCAGAGCCTCGCCCTGACCGGCATCATCGCCCCGCTCTACAGCAAGGACGCCTGGCCCACCCTCACCCGGGCGCTGAGGGCCGCTGAGAACGGCGACGGGACGCTGCTGCTCCTGCTGGCCGACTCCTACAACGACCGTGACTCGCAGGGGCACTACAGCACGGCGCACCACTCGCAGCGCGCCATCTCCTGCGCCGACGCCTCGGGACGTCCGACCGCCGAGCAGGTCCGCACCACGCACCTGGGGGACTTCCGCAAGGTATCCCCCGCCTTCGGCCCGTTCCTGGCCTGGGACCTGGCGGGCTGGTGCGCCTCCTGGCCGGTGAAGGGCGCGCACGAGGACACGGACGTGTCGGCCCCCGGGTCCGGCCCGATCCTGGTGGTCGGCGGCACCGGAGACCCCGCGACCCCGTTCGAGGGGTCGGTACGGATGGCCGAGGAACTGGGCAAGGGCGTCGGTGTGCACGTCACGTTCAAGGGCGAGGGGCACGGGGCCTACATGACGCGCGACGCCTGCGTGGTGCGCACGGTGGACGCGTATCTGCTGGACGGGAAAATACCGGCGACGGGCACCGTCTGTTCCTAGTGCCCGCCGCCGGTGGTGCCGCTCGGGGCCCGTCGCGGGCCGCTGTCGGACGCCGTCAGTCCTGGGGGATCCTGCGCGCGGCGAACATGCTCAGGCCGCCGAGGAAGACCAGGCCGAAGCCGCCCGCGACCCACAGGGGGCCGGACTCGGTACCGGCGGACGCGAGGTGGACCGTGGGGCGGCTGCGGGGCTTGCCGTGGCCGGGCTTGCCGTGGCCGGTCGGCTTCTTGCCGTGGCCGGTGGGCTTCACGGGCTTCACGGGCTCCACCGGCCTCACGGGCTTCACCGGCTTCACCGGCTTCACGAGCTTCACCGGGGGGACGACCTTGACGACCGCCGCACCGGATGCGCTGGTGTTGTTGCCGAGGTCCGGGTCGGGGGCTCCGGAGGTGACGGTGGCCTGGTTGTCGATGTCCGAGCCGTCGCCCTGGTATCCGGGGGCCAGCGTCACCTGGAAGGTCCAGGTCAGCGAATCCCCGTTGGCCAGGGGGCCCTTGGGGCCGCAGTCGACCTCCTGCCCGACGGACCAGCAGCCGTCCGGCGAGGACGCGAAGGACAGGGCGGCGGGCAGCGGGTCGGTGACCTTGACGTCGGGGGCCGGGGCGGGGCCCCGGTTGTCGACGGTGACCCGGTAGCCGAAGGTCTGGCCCGGCTTGACCGCCTTGCCGCCCGGCGTCACGGTCTCCTTGCGGATGGCGAGGTCGGCCTGGGACTCCGCCTCGGTCTTCGCGCCGCTGGAGCAGGTCGGGCCGCAGTTGGCGTCCTGGCCCGCCGCGGTGACGGTGGCCGTGTTGTCGAGGGTCCCCGCGGTTCCGGCCGGGGCGGTGCCGGTGACGGTGAAGACGGCCTCCGCGCCCGGGGGCAGGTCGACGGCGGCGTCGATGTTCCCGGTGCCGGAGGGTGTGGCGCAGACACCACCGCCGGTGGGGGCGCAGGTCCAGGTGAAGTCCTTCAGCGCACCCGGCAGTTCGTCCTTCACCCGGGCCCCGCTGGCCGCGGCGGGACCGGAGTTGCCCACCTTCACGGTGTACGTCAGCGGCTTGCCCGGCAGGTACGGGTTGGGGGTGACGCTCTTGGCGATGGTGAGCGCGGACCGGGGCGCGGTGACCCACTGGAGGACGACCAGGCCGTCGCCGCCGTTGCCCGCCCCGCCTCCGCCGCCCTTGCCCGCGACGTACTGGTCGTCACCGCTGCGGGCCGCCGCGCCGCCGGTGCCGGGGGCCGTACTGGGCGCGCCCGCCTCGGTGGCGGCCCCGCTGACGCCCGTACCGCCGGTGAAGCCGGAGCCGCCGCCACCGGCGCCGTTGGGAGTGCCGCCGTTGCTGATCTGGCAGGCACCGCCCCCGCCGCCGAAGTACCCGCCGCCGCCCCCGCCGCCGCCTTCGCCGTCGCCCGCGATGTCCGCACCGCCCCCGCCCTGGAACTTTCTTCCCGGCCCCGGAGCGATGGTGCAGGGAACACCGCTGCCCCCGGCCGCCGCCGCGCCGCCCGCCGACTGGGTGCCGCCCCTGCCGGACGTGGTGCCGTCGCCGTCCTGGCCGCCCGACGCGCCGCCGCCGGGGCCGCCGTAGGGGCCCGGGGCGGAGCCGGGCGAGGCTCCTCCGCCGCCGCCCGCGATCAGCAGGGGCGTACCGCCGTAGGGGCCGCTCCACAGGGCGCTCATTCCGCCGCCCGCACCGCCCATGGCCATGTCGGTGGCGGTGCTGCCGCCCGCGCCGCCGCCGCCGTAGGGGGCGATCGTCGAGTTGACCTCGCCGCCGCCGCCCGCGGTGACCGTCAGCGCCGCACCGGCCGAGACGGCGAGGGTTCCCTTGGTGAAGCCGCCGCCCGCGCCCGCGAGGCTGCCCTCGGAGCGCGACGTGTCCACTCCGCCGCCGCCGGCGCCCCACATGCGTACGTCCAGGCTGGTGACACCCGCCGGGACGGTGAAGGTCTGGTCGGCGCCGGTGTGCTCGAACCGCACGCAGTTCGTGAACCCCGCAGAGGGGGTGCAGGCCGCGAGCGCGCGGGCGTGCGCGGACGCGGGCAGGACGGACGTCAGGGACAGCAACGGGGTGGCGACGAGCATCGAGGACAGCAGCAGTGCCTGCCGCCGCCGCCCGGAAAGGTGAGTCATGAAGGCGGGACCTCTCGGGGCGCGAAGGACATGAGCGGACATCCCTACTTATCGCCGTCACCTGCCACGACACCCGGCTGCCGCTCCGCCCGCTCACTCGTTCGGGGCAAGCCGAAGGGGCCGGGCAGCCCACGGCCGCCCGGCCCCTCGTCACACTCCGCAGGTCTAGTAGACCGGCTTCTCCGGCTCGATCTGGTGGACCCAGCCGATCACGCCGCCGCCGACGTGCACGGCGTCGGCGAAGCCCGCCGACTTCAGCACGGCGAGGACCTCCGCACTGCGGACACCCGTCTTGCAGTGCAGGACGATCTTCTTGTCCTGCGGCAGGTTCTCCAGGGCGGTGCCCATCAGGAACTCGCCCTTGGGGATCAGCTTCGCGCCGGGGATCGAGACGATCTCGTACTCGTTCGGCTCGCGGACGTCGATGATCTCGATCTTCTCGTCGGCGTCGATCCACTCCTTGAGCTGCTTGGGAGTGATCGTCGAACCGGCGGCGGCCTCCTGGGCCTCCTCGGACACGACGCCGCAGAAAGCCTCGTAGTCGATGAGTTCGGTGACGGTCGCGTTCGGGCCGCAGACCGCGCAGTCGGGGTCCTTGCGGACCTTCACCTGGCGGTACTGCATCTCCAGGGCGTCGTAGATCATCAGGCGGCCGACCAGCGAGTCGCCCACGCCGGTCAGGACCTTGATGGCCTCGGTGACCTGGATGGAGCCGATGGACGCGCAGAGCACGCCGAGCACGCCGCCCTCGGCGCAGCTGGGGACCATGCCCGGCGGCGGGGGCTCCGGGTACAGGCAGCGGTAGCAGGGACCGTGCTCGGACCAGAAGACCGATGCCTGGCCGTCGAAGCGGTAGATGGAGCCCCATACGTACGGCTTGTTCAGCAGCACGCACGCGTCGTTGACCAGGTAGCGCGTCGCGAAGTTGTCCGTGCCGTCGACGATCAGGTCGTACTGGGAGAAGATCTCCATCACGTTCTCGGCTTCGAGCCGCTCTTCGTGCAGGACGACGTTCACGTACGGGTTGATGCCGAGGACGGAGTCCTTCGCGGACTCCGCCTTCGAACGGCCGATGTCGGCCTGGCTGTGGATGATCTGGCGCTGCAGATTCGATTCGTCGACCTCGTCGAACTCGACGATGCCGAGCGTGCCGACTCCGGCGGCGGCCAGGTACATCAGGGCGGGAGAGCCGAGGCCGCCGGCGCCCACAGCGAGCACCTTGGCGTTCTTCAGGCGCTTCTGCCCGTCCATCCCGACGTCCGGGATGATCAGGTGGCGGGAGTACCGACGGACCTCGTCGACGGTGAGCTCGGCAGCGGGCTCGACCAGGGGTGGCAGCGACACGGGAACTCCGGTGGTCGGTCAATCAATACGGTTGTTCGTCGTGTAACACTGCCACGCCCCTTCTCATTCCGAGACACCCGGTCCGATGCGCGAGACGATTTCGTCCCAGTAACCGGGCAGGGCCTCCCAGGGGCTGCCGACCGGGTCGTCGGCCCCCGCCCGCTCGGTCCGGTCGGTGAACCAGATGGTGCCCGCGCCCTGCCAGCGGGCGATCCGCAGCGCCTCGTCCAGGTGCGTGCGGGGCACCCCGTGCACCAGGTGGCAGAAGCGGGAGGCCGGGTAGGCGGCCGTCCACTGGGCCGCCTGGGACCACCGGTAGTCGGTCCACGGCCCGGAGAAGGTCACCAACTGGTCGGCGGTCTCGGCGTATCCGGCGTACGGATGGGTGCCGTGACCGAGGACGAGACGGCCGCCTTCGAGGGCGTTCGTCCCCTCCAGCATCGAGCGCAGAGTGGCGGTCAGCCGCCGGGTTTCGGACAGTTCGTCCCGCTCTGTGGGACAGCGGTCGAGATAGAAGCCGTCGACCCGGTACCAGTCCAGGAAGCGCTGGGCGTCCGCGACCAGCTCGCCGAACGCCCGCGCCCCGTACGTCATGTCGAGGTGTCCGAGCACCCGCAGCCCCGCGTTGCGCAGCCGTCCCGAGGCTTCGAGGCAGTGCGGGTCGGGGCGCGCACCGGGCCCGTCGGCGACGTTGAGCACCGTCCAGTGCAGGGGCGCCGCCCGGCTGTCCCCGGCCGCGTGCAGCCGGGAGAAGCGCAGGAGTTCGGCCCATTCCACCGGCGCGAGGAGCGGGTGCGCGTAGCCGGGGACGCCGATCCCGAGCCGGTCCGCCCCTATGGCGGGGCGGACGGCGCCGGAGGTGCTCAGATGCGGCACGCCGCCTCCATCCAGATGTCCGCGAGCGATTCCTCCAGGTTGATCCGGGGCCGCCAGCCCAGCCGGTCGCGGGCGGTGCGCACGTCGGCCTGCTGCCAGCTGCCGCAGCCGTCGGGGTACGGGTACGGGGCCGCCCCGAGGTGCTCGGTGAGGGCGTCCGACGAACGGGGAGCCCCGATGGTCGGTACCCCTCCGTTACGGACGGCCGCGCTGGCGGCGGCGGAGCTGGAGTACCCGCTGGGGGCGTCCAGTTCGTGCAGGGCGCCGCCGTATCCGGCGACCCGGGCGAGGACGGCGGCGGCGTCGCGCAGCCGTACCGCGCGCCCGGTGCCGATGTTCACGACGCCCTGCGCGGCGGACAGGGAAGCGGCGTGCACGGCGCGCGCCACGTCCCGTACGTCGACGAAGTCGCGCTGCACGCCGAGGCCGGAGAGCTTCAGCTCGCCGTCGCCGGACTGCATGGCCCTGCGCATCGCTTCGGCGAGGCGGCCGAGCGGCGATCCGGCGGGCGTGCCGGGCCCTACCGGTGAGAACACGCGCAGCACGACGGCGTCCAGCCCCGAGCCGAGGACCAGCTCGGTGGCCGCCAGTTTGCTGACTCCGTACGGTCCTCCGGGGCGCGGTACGGCGTCCTCGGCGGTGGAGGAGCCAGGCTGGGACGGCCCGTACTCGGCGGCACAGCCGAGCTGGACGAGGCGGGCCCCGCAGCCGCTGCGGCGGAGGGCCTCGCAGACCGTGGCGACGGCGACGGTGTTGTGCCGGGTGAGGTCGCGTGCGCCGCCCCGGGTGGCTCCGGCGCAGTTGACGACGACGCCGGGGTGCACGGCGTCCAGGAACCGGGTCAGGGCTCCGGGGCTGCCGGTGGCGAGGTCGAAGCGGACGTCGGCGTCGTCGCCCCGGCCGAGGGCGGTGAGCTGGACTGCGGGGTCGGCGAGGAGCCGGTCCGCGACGAAGCGGCCGAGGTAGCCGTTGGCACCGAGCAGGAGAACCCTCATCGCGCTTCCTCCCCTCGGTGCCGACGGGCGACCACGGACTGCACGGACGGGGGGGCTTGGGGGGTCATGTGACGTTCTCCTTGTGGGTGTTGGGCAGGTACTACGGGTGTGACCGGTGTGGTGCTGCGGCTGCCTCGGCGTCGGCTCCGGGGCGGCCAGGGGGTGGCTTCGTCAGGACGTACGCGGGGGCGGCACGGGTGTGCCGGGGCGGGGTCCTGCCCGCAGCGCGGGCCGCCCGAGGGGGCTGGGGCGGCCCGCGCCGAGTGGTCAGTCGCGCCGCCCCGCATGGGCGGAGGCACGCGACAGCGCGACGGCGGCGTGGGCGAGGAGGCCGAGTGCGGCGGCTCCGCAGGCCGCGGCGGGGACGGCTCCCGTCCCCCACTCCCGGGCGACGGCCCGCACGGGTTCCGCCAGGGCCTCGCACCCCGGCAGCCGGGCGGCCAACAGCGAGGCGACGGCCACGCATTCGACGGCGCACGCCACCGTGAGCCCGGCCTTCCCCACTCCGGGCAGCCCGTGCACGGCGAGCAGTCTGGCCAGGAAGAGCAGGGACCCGACCGCGAGCGCGGACACCGCGAACGTGCCGCCGAAGCCGAGCCTGGCCGCCCCGTACAACAGGACCGTCAGCGTCACCGCGTAGAGGCCGAACACCCCGAACAGCAGCGGCCGCACCGCCGCTCCGAAGTCCTCGGTGCCACGGCTCACGCTGAGCCTGCGGCGCGCCTGGACGGTCAGCAGCCGGGCGCACCAGGCGGCGGGCGCGAGGGCGGCGGTGAGCCCGACGAGGGTGGCCGGTTCGGGTGCCCAGAGCGGGCCTTCGCCGAGCAGCCGGGTCAGTACGCCGTCGCCGAGGACCGCGTACAGCAGCAGCCAGGCGGTGCGCGTCCACGGCAGGTATCCGTCGGCGCGCAGCGGTCCGCGCCGCAGGCACAGGACGACGGCGGCGAGCGTGGCCAGTGCCCCGGCGGTGGCCGCCACGATCCGGGCCCCGCCGCTCAGGTCGGCGGTCCCGAGCAGGGTGAGGGCGCACAGGGCTCCCGGCATGAGTGCGTACGCCGCCCAGGCGGTCGGCAGGGAAGCGTCGCGCGCCGGTGGTCCGGGGGCGTGCGCCGGGGCTGCGTCCTCGTCGGCGCGCGGCACGCGCGCGTAGAGCTCCTCGGCGAGCGAGAAGACGTCCCGGTGCCGGAAGCGGGCGGCGGTGCGGTCGGTGACGCCGTGCGCTTCGAGTCCGGCGGCGATCTCCAGGGGGTCGACGGCCCGCTCGCACAGTTCGCGGTGGCGGTGCATGAGCACCCTGACGGGGTCGACGGGGCCGCTGCGGGAAACACCCTTCCGCGCACCTGCGGTGGTGCTCGCACGAGCACCTGCGGTGGTGCTCGCCCGCACATCGACGGGGACATCCGAACGCGCACCGGCGGGGACGCTCGAACGCGCACCGGCAGAGATGCTCGGACGCCCGCTTGGGGGAACCCCGGGTGCCACCGGCTGCACGGGCACCGATGCCGCCGCGGACAGCATCGCGGACACGTCCGTGCCGTGGGCCGGGGTCTCCGCCATGCCCTTCGGGTCTGCCGTCTGCGTGGTCATGAGCCTGCCTCCCGTACGGGTCCTGTGGTGTCGGTCAGGTGGTCCGCGAACAGCGGATCGGGTTCGGCCAGGACGGCCACCGCGGCGAGCGGCTCCCCGTGCCGGTCCGGTGCCCGCCCGACGGCGAGGGGCGCGCAGCTCCCCAGGTCGAGAGGCCCCCCGCTCCCGCCCGCCCACGTCCCCGGCACGTACGCCTCCGCCGGGAACTCGAACGGCAGCGGATCCGCGTCCTGTGTCTCCCTGCGCACCGGGCAGTGCGAAACCAGCTCCAGGTAAATGCCGCGAAATGCCGCGAGATTCTGCTCGACGGTGAAGAGTTCGAGCGCCCGCGCACGCCCGGCGGCGCCCAGGCGCGCCCTTCGCTCCGGGTCGCGCAGCAGTGCCAGGCAGGCGTCCGCGAGGGCGCGGGGGTTGCGCGGAGGCACCACCAGGCCCGTACCGCCGATGACTTCGACCACCGCGCCGACGTCCGTGGAGACGGTCGCCCGCCCGCAGAACATCGCCTCGACGAGGCCGATCGGGAATCCCTCGACGACGCTGGAGAGCACGACCACGGAGCCCGCCGCGTACGCGTCCGCCAGCTCCGCCACCCCCGGCCCGCCGAGCTCCTCGAAGGTGACCGGGCACTCCCCCACCGCGAAGGCGTCGGCCGCCTCGTCGGGGAAGAGCTGGGCGGCCAGCGCCCGACAGTGCGCGAGGTAGCCCCGGCCCGTCCTGTCGTCGTCCCCGACCGGCGCGGCGACGATCCGCAGCCGGGTGTCCGGCTCGGCCCTGTGGACGGCCGCGAAGGCGTGCAGCAGTGCCACCAGGTCCTTGGCGGGGTCGACCCGGCCCACCCAGACCAGCGTGCCGTCCCCGGCCTCCTGCGGCCCACCGCGGGAAGCGGCCTCCCCGACCGCCGCGAACCGCCCCGCCTCCATCCCCGGGTACACCGTGCGCAGCTTGGCCCGGTCCGCGCCACAGCGCTCCTGCCAGCGCCTGGCGTGCGTGTTGCCCGGGGTGATCACGGCGGCCTGGGCGTACACCTCGGCCGCCAGCAGTCCCTGGAAGGCAGCGAGCAGCGTCCGTACGGAGGCACTCAACTCGGCCTCCTGCGCGGCCAGGTAGTGCGCCCGCAGCTGCACTCCGTACTCGGTGACCAGCAGGGGCACTCCGAAGAAGCGCTTGGCCAGCAGCCCCGGCAGCGCGGCCGTCCCGCCCGAGGCCGCGTGGCACAGGTCGACGGCGCCGAGCCCGCCCTCCCCGGTGTCGTACCAGTCGAGCGACAGCGGTCGCAGGGCACGCTCCAGGAAGTCCGCGAAGGCCAGGTAGTCGGGCACCTTCGCGATCTGCACGACCCGGGGTGCGCCCGGCGCACGACAGGCGCGCTCCAGCGCACGCACCGCGCGTTCGGAACGCAGCGCGGTGTGCAACCCGCCTTTCTCACGGGCGAGTTCGGCCAGTCCGTACAGCCCTGTGGAGAAACGCTCCGCCGCCGAAGGGCCCTCGCCGGAAGGCCCCCCGCCGACGGCCTCCCCCACACAGACGGCCGAGACGAGCTCCCCGAAGTGCTCGTCGAAGCGGCGTCGTTCACGCCGCCCGTAGGCGCGTGCGCCGAGCCGTCCGTGCGAGGTCCTGAAGTCGGCCTCCGGGGCCCACAGAGGGGCGGTCCGCACCCGCTGCACCTGCGGCGGCAGCTCCAGCCATCCCTGCTCCTCCTGGTCCGCGCTGCGGCTCAGGGCGTAGAGGTCGAATTCGTGCCGCGCGAGCCCGCGCACAAGCCGGTCGCACCAGAACCTGGATTCACCCGTCGCATACGGGTAACCACCTTCCGTAAGCAGTCCGATCCGCACGTGTACACCCCCGATCTCCCTTGTGGGCAGCCGCCGTTGATCCGGCGACTCGCAGCGGGACCGACCGTATGCGGACATGACCGGGGAGCGACGGACGGTTGTCCATCGCACCACCGGAAGGGGTGAAGAGTCGTAACTTTCACGCGCGGGTCGCGTTTAGTCGCGCTACAGAGGAGTGCGCACGCGCCTCAAGGGGCCGCATGCCCCGAGGAGCCACGCGCCCCGAGGGGTCACATGCCCCAGGGGGCGTCGGCGGTCAGTTCTCGGGATGCACCCACGGGTTGGGCCTGCACACCTTGTCGCCGGTCTTCAGCGTCTTCGTCTGCTGCATCATGACGGGCGCCAACGCGCCGTCCTTGCCGCAGTACTCGTGGTTGTGCCTGAGCCGGTGGCCGACCTCGTGGTTGATGAGCATCTGCCGGTACGGGAGGAGCAGCGCGTCGCCGAAGGTCGGGGAGCCCCCGGCCCACCGGAAGGCGTTGATCATCACGCGTTCGGTGCGCGCGGAGTCGCAGGAGACGTTTCCGGAGAGCGTCTCCAGGTCCGACTTCTGGCACCAGATGTTGGTGGTGACCGGGGAGGCGAGCGTCACCACGAAGTCGGCGCGCGCGTCGGACACCCGCTCGAACGTCATGTCGCCCTTCCCGGCCCAGCTCCGCTTGTCGTTCAGCGTCTTCTGGACGGCCTCCGCGAAGAACTTCCCGTCGAGCCCGAGGTTCTTCTCGACCTCCACGCGGTACGTCTTCTTGATCCCCTTGCCGGGCGCCTTGTCCTCGCCCGGCACGACGTCGAAGGCGTTCGGCCCCTTCGCGTCGGCGTCCATCGGCAGCTTCTGCGCCATGCGCTGTTCGTACGTCAGCACAGTGGCGGGGGCGTTCTTCACCTCGCTGCCCTGCGGTGCGGTGCGGTCCTGGTCGCGCGAGGACCCGCCGGCGAGGTCGCGGTCGGCGACGTGCGGACCGGCCGCCTCGCTCTTGTCCCCGGACTCCGCCTGCGGACCGGTCACCATGACCGCGAGGGCGGCCGTCACCGCGGCGGCGGACACGCCGATGACCGTGCGGGCCAGCCAGCGGCCCGCGCGGGGTGCGGTGCCGTCGGAATCGTCGGCACCCTCCACGAGGGCCTCGGCCTCGTCCCAGTCCGTGACGGCCGCGTAGGGGTCGCGTACGTCACGGGGCGCCGTCGGGTGCACCCTCGGTGCCTCGAACGCCTCCACGAAGTCCCTGCGCGGGCCTGCGGCACGCTGTCCGGGACCCCGCTGCAACGGAACGCGCGCCCCGACGCCGACACCGGCGGGCGGCCTCGGCCGCTCCTGCTCCTGCTCCTGCTCCTGCTCCTGGAGCCGCTGCTGCGGCGCGTACGCCGTGACACCCTGCGGCCCGCCGACCCAGTCGCCGTACCGTCCGCTGCCGGTGTCGGTGTCGATGTCGGTGCCGGTGCCGGTGACGCCCCAGCCGCCCCCCGGCTCACGCTGCTCGGGGTGCCCGCCCCGCACCTGCGGGTCCCGTCCCTGCGGCTGCCGTACCTGCGGCTGCGGGCCTCCCGCGAGGTGGCGCGGCTGGAAACGCGGTGCCGCCCCGGTGTCCCGGACACCGGCTCCGGAGTGTCCAGCACCCTGGACCCTCGGTATCGCTCCCGTGTCGCCGCGGCGGCGTCGCCCCGAGCCGGATGCGGCGGTCGGACCCGTCGCACCTCTGGAGGCGGCACCGCCGCCGGGTATGCCGGGTGTCTCGTCGGCACCCTTCGGTGCGGCACCTCGGCGACTGTGACGTCCCACGCGGCGGATCAGCTCCTAGTTTCTGTCTGTACGAGCCCCAGGAACGCCTCTGCGACCGCCTCGGGGTACTCCATCATCGCTACATGCCCGGCATCCGGAAGAGCCAGGAGCCGGGAATCACGGAACGCGTTCGCGGCCTTACGCGCCATGCGGAAGGACACCAGCCGGTCGCGCCCGCCGTACACCAGCAGGGTCGGTGCGAGCACCCTCTGTGCCTGCTTCCACAGTCCGTGCTGGCCACCGAGGGTGTAAGCGTCCACGATGCCCCGCGCGGAACGGGTCATGGCGTCCCAGAAGTACGGCAGCTCCAGCCGCCTCTCCATCTCGGCGACGGCGGCGCGGAAGCCCTCCTCGGACACCCTCGTGGGATCTCCGTAACAGAGCCCCGTCACTCCCCGGGTGCGCTGCTCCGCCGTCCAGTCGCTGCTGAGCTTCGCGAAGAGCCGGGCCACGCCCGGCACCGCGAGCAGCCCGGTGGGGACGGCGGTCTTCTGCACCCGCAGCTCCGGCAGCGCGGGCGACACCAGGGTCAGCGTGCGCACCAGGTCGGGGCGGACGGCGGCGACACGTGTCGACACCGCGCCGCCCATGGAGTTGCCGAGGAGGTGGACGGGGCCGCGTCCGCTCGCGTCGAGGTAGCGGATGACGGCGCGCGCGTGCCCGGTGATCGAGTAGTTACCGTCGTCGGGCGGCGGGGAGTCACCGAATCCCGGCAGGTCCAGGGCCTCGCTGTCGACGACGCCGTCGAGCAGCGGCATCAGCGCCGACCAGTTCTGCGAGGAACCGCCGAGCCCGTGGACGTACAGGGCGGGCGGCAGGCCCGGCCGCGCCGGGGGCCTGGAGCGGACGGTCAGCGTCAGCCCCGGCAGGGCGACGGAGCGCAGCTCCTCCCCTTCGGCGACCCTGACGGCACTGACCATCGGCAGCGGAGCGGCCGCGGTGCTGGATTCCGGCAGATCGGTCGAGGACATGGCGCCAATGTTACGAGACGATCACGCAGGGGCTCATGTGTTCGCAGTCACAGACGTGCTCGTGTGCACCCCGGACCGCATGGCGCACTCCCCCGCGCACTCCTACGCTCGAAAGAGGACGCGTGCCCGTACATGCCGGGCCGCGCACCGGAAAGGCGGAACACCATGACTGTGGACCCCACCGACCCGGACGACTTCCGCGAGGACGACGACACGACGCCGGACCTCACCCCCGAGACCCCGGAGGCGGACGCCGCCGAGCAGCACACGGACCTCACCCAGCTCACCGACGACCCCCTGCCCACCGACGACCCGGCCTCCGCGAACGCGGCGGACGTCGCTGAACAGGCGCGCGTGGTGGCCCTCGACGAGGACGACTACCGCTGAGGGTGCGCCCTCAAAAAGGTGCTCGCGGGGTGCGCCCACCGCTGAGCGTGCGCCCATGTCCGCATTTCGGCAGCGTGATCGCCCTTCACGCGGTGTCCGCTCCGTGAAATTCTGCGTCCGCACCGCGCACAGGGCGGTTACCCAAAAGTACGATGGCCGCTGCGGCGCACATCACACGGAACAGCCGTGCGGTGAGAGGTCCGTGAAATGGAAAGACATTGGGAGGCGGCGTGACAGCCACCGAGCAGACAGAGGCGGCACGCCCGCGGGGCACCCGCCTGCCACGCCGAGCCCGACGCAACCAGCTCCTGGGCGCTGCCCAGGAAGTCTTCGTGGCGCAGGGTTACCACGCGGCCGCGATGGACGACATCGCCGAGCGCGCCGGAGTCAGCAAGCCGGTGCTCTACCAGCACTTCCCCGGCAAGCTGGATCTCTACCTGGCGCTGTTGGACCAGCACTGCGAGTCACTGCTTCAGGCGGTGCGCACGGCCCTGGCCTCGACGTCCGACAACAAGCTGCGCGTCGCCGCGACGATGGACGCCTACTTCGCGTACGTCCAGGACGAGGGCGGCGCCTTCCGGCTCGTCTTCGAGTCGGACCTGACGAACGAGCCCGCCGTGCGCGAGCGTGTGGACCGGGTCTCGCTCCAGTGCGCGGAGGCGATCAGCGAGGTCATCGCGGAGGACACCGGCCTGTCCAAGGACGAGTCGATGCTGCTGGCCGTCGGTCTGGGCGGAGTCTCCCAGGTGGTGGCGCGCTACTGGCTCTCCAGCGGCAGCACCATCCCCCGGGACCAGGCGGTGCAGCTCCTCACCTCGCTGGCCTGGCGCGGCATCGCGGGCTTCCCGTTGCACGGCACCGACCAGCACTGACGCGATCGGCACCGGCGGGGGCGCGTGTTCGCTCCCGGCGTGGCCCGGAAAGCGGATGACGTCGCCTCGCCGGGCTAATGTGTCTGAACGTACGGCGCGGTGGACCGCGCCGACCCAGATCGTCGGAGGGACATAGCCGTGGAGGTCAAGATCGGCGTGCAGCACGCACCCCGGGAGATCGTTCTGGAGAGCGGGCAGTCTGCCGAGGAGGTCGAGCGCGCGGTGGCCGACGCGCTGGCCGGCAAGGCACAGCTGCTCAGCCTGAACGACGAAAAGGGCCGCAAGGTCCTGGTGCCCGCGGACCGGATCGCCTACGTGGAGATCGGCGAGCAGGCGCAGCGTCGCGTGGGCTTCGGCGCCCTCTAGAACGCGTCACACCAGCCAGAACGCGTCACCCAAGTGCGTACGGCCCGGCGGGATCAACCCGCCGGGCCGTACGCACGTCTGCGTTCGTGAAGGGCCGTTCGTGGTCCGGGGCGCGTGGGGAGGGTTGCATTCCGCGCCCTCCGGGTAAGACGGGCTACGACCCAGTTTGCCCACGTTGCAGTCCCCGTTGCAGTGCAGGAGGGAACCGCGTTGATCCTGGAAGCTCTCGGCTCCGTCGTCCTCGGACTCGCCCTCGCCCTGGCCGCCCTCTCACGGCTGCCCGAACGCCTGCCGTCCCGTCCGCTGGTCCTCACCGCGGGCCTTCTCGGCGCCCTGTTCGGCGGCTGGCTGACGCATGCGGCCGTCGGCCCCGGCCACCCGTTCGCGACCCTGATCGGTGCGGGCACGGTGGGAGCGGTGTCGCTCTCGCTGCTGCTGCGCCCCACGGGAGGCATGCGCCGCCGATCGGCCGCGGCGTAGCGAACGGGGCCCGCCCGGCATCGGACGGGCCCCGCACCTTGCTGCGCCGCCGGCCCGGGCCGACGGCGCTTTTTCACGTACTTTCACGCACTTTCACGTATTCGGCTTTCCCGTACTCAGCACGTTGTTCACGTACGGAGAACGCGCCTCAGGCGGCGAGCCCCAGTGCGGCCATCCGCTTGGTGTGCGCCTCGGTGATGCGGGAGAACATCCGGCCGACCTCCGCGAGGTCGAAGCCGTCCGCCACACCGCCCACCAGCATGGTCGACAGCGAGTCGCGCTCGGCGACCACGCGCTGCGCCTGCGACAGGGCCTCGCCCATCAGACGGCGCGCCCACAGTGCGAGCCGCCCGCCGACGCGGGGGTCGGCCTCGATGGCGGCGCGCACCTTCTCGACGGCGAAGTTGCCGTGCCCGGTGTCGTCGAGGACGGCGAGCACCAGGGAGCGGGTGTCGGTGTCCAGGCGGGCGGCGACCTCGCGGTAGAAGTCACTGGCGATCGAGTCGCCGACATACGCCTTGACCAGGCCCTCCAGCCAGTCCGACGGGGCGGTCAGCCGGTGGAAGTCGTCCAGCGCCTTGGCGAAGGGCTCCATGGCGGCGGTCGGCTCGGTGTCGATCGCCGAGAGGCGGTCGCGCAGGCGCTCGAAGTGGTGGAACTCGGCGGAGGCCATCTTCGCCAGCTCCGCCTTGTCGCCCAGCGTCGGCGCCAGCTTGGCGTCCTCGGCGAGCCGCTCGAAGGCCGCCAGTTCGCCGTACGCGAGGGCGCCGAGGAGGTCGACCACGGCGTCGCGGTAGGTCGGCTCGACGGAGGCCGTCGCCCAGTCCTGGGCGGCGATTCCGGTGGGTGCGGGGGCTTCGGCGGCGGTCGGTTCGGCGGGGGTGTCCGGCGGGGTGTCAGGCGTCTCCATAAAACGCACAATAGCCCGCGCACAGGGGGGCGTAAGGGCCTGGTCAGCGCAGCAGGTGCCACGAGGGGTCGCGGAGTGCACCGGGATCGGGTCTGCACCGCCGCCCCACCATTCCTACGAATTCACCCAACACACATGCGCGAATCCGGGGTACAGTGGTAATGCGCCTGCTGAGCATTCCCCGCGTACGCACCACTGGTGCGCGCGCTCTGTGCAGGCCATCCGAATGAGGATGCCCGGTCGGTGGCCCGATCGGCTCCGACCCGACAGCCCTCCGTGCGGGCGGTGCACAAGCACCACCGCAGACGAGGGAACCCTCAGCGACACGAGCGCTAGAGCAATGGCAGTGGTCCCGCGCCACCCGGTCCTCCCAAGGCCGGATGAGACCCAGGCACGGTACGACCCCCGTTGTTCGCCTTGAGTCGCGTCTCACAGAAGAGGCAGCACCCTGACTACGTTCCGTGACCTCGGCATTCTCTCCGAGACGGCCGAAGCCCTTGAGGCAGTCGGCATCACGTCCCCCTTCCCCATCCAGGAGATGACGCTCCCCGTCGCGCTTTCGGGCAGCGACGTCATCGGCCAGGCCAAGACCGGTACGGGCAAGACCCTCGGTTTCGGTCTGCCGCTCCTTGAGCGCGTCACCGTTCCCGCAGACGTCGAGGCGGGCCGGGCCAAGCCCGAGCAGCTCACCGACGCCCCGCAGGCCCTCGTCGTCGTACCGACCCGCGAGCTGTGCCAGCAGGTCACCAACGACCTCCTCACCGCGGGCAAGGCGCGCAACGTGCGCGTCCTCGCGATCTACGGCGGCCGTGCGTACGAGCCGCAGGTCGAGGCCCTCAAGAAGGGCGTCGACATCATCGTCGGCACCCCGGGCCGCCTGCTCGACCTGGCAGGACAGAAGAAGCTCGATCTGTCCCACATCCGCGCCCTCGTCCTCGACGAGGCCGACGAGATGCTGGACCTCGGCTTCCTGCCGGACGTCGAGCGCATCATGAACATGCTGCCGCCCAAGCGGCAGACCATGCTCTTCTCCGCGACCATGCCCGGCGCCGTCATCGGCCTGGCCCGTCGCTACATGTCGCAGCCCACGCACATCAGCGCCACCTCGCCGGACGACGAGGGCGCGACCGTCAAGAACATCGCGCAGCACGTCTTCCGCGCCCACAACATGGACAAGCCGGAGCTCGTCTCCCGCATCCTCCAGGCCGACGGCCGCGGCCTCGCGATGATCTTCTGCCGTACGAAGCGGACCGCCGCGGACATCGCCGAGCAGCTGGAGAAGCGCGGCTTCGCGTCCGGCGCCGTGCACGGCGACCTCGGCCAGGGCGCCCGCGAGCAGGCGCTGCGCGCCTTCCGCAACGGCAAGGTCGACGTGCTGGTCTGCACCGACGTCGCCGCTCGCGGCATCGACGTCGAGGGCGTGACGCACGTCATCAACTACCAGACCCCCGAGGACGAGAAGACCTACCTGCACCGCGTGGGCCGCACCGGCCGCGCGGGCAACAAGGGCATCGCCGTCACCCTCGTGGACTGGGACGACATCCCGCGCTGGAAGCTCATCAACAAGGCGCTGGACCTGCCCTTCGACGAGCCGGAGGAGACGTACTCCACGTCTCCCCACCTCTACGAGATCCTCTCCATCCCCAGCGGCACGAAGGGCATACTGCCCCGGGCCGACCGCACCCGCGCCGGACTGCGCGCGGAAGAGGTCGAGGACCTGGGCGAGACGGGCGGCCGAGGCCGCAAGTCGGCTCCGGCCGCCGCGGCCGCCGCTGTCGTCGAGGACCGCCCGGCCCGTACGCGCACCCCGCGCCAGCGGCGCAGGACGCGCGGCGGCTCGGACCTCGGGGCGGACGCCGTCGAGACGCCCGTGACCGAAGCTCCGGTCACTCCGGCCGAGACTCCGGACGCCGTCGAGG
The DNA here is from genome assembly GCF_026342435.1 of Streptomyces sp. NBC_00237. Classification (NCBI taxonomy): domain Bacteria; kingdom Bacillati; phylum Actinomycetota; class Actinomycetes; order Kitasatosporales; family Streptomycetaceae; genus Streptomyces; species Streptomyces sp. NBC_00237. Next base: position 2,178,880 of record NZ_JAPEMT010000002.1, read on the forward strand.
GTGCCGAGGCGCGGACGCCGCGTCGTCGTCGCCGGACGCGGGCGGTGGTCCCTTCGACCGCCGCTTCGACCGCCACCGCGGTGGCGGAGGCTCCCGTCGTCGCCGAGGCGGTAGAGGTGTCCGAGGCCGTCGAGGCCCCGAAGGCGCGTACCCGTACGCGCAGCCGGGCCGCGAAGGCGACCGAGGTCTCCGAGGCCGTCACGACCGTGGAGGTGGCGAAGGCCGTCGAGGCCGCTCCCGCGAAGAAGGCCGTACGGAAGCGGACCGTCAAGGTCACCGCTCCGGCGCCGGAGGCCGACGAGCTCCCGGCGAAGCGCCCCACCCGGACCCGCGCGCCGCGCGCCAAGTCCGCACCGGTCGCCGAGGCGACGCAGGTGGTCGAGGCGCCGGTACGTCCGCGACTGAAGCGTCCGGTGCGGGCGCGGGTGTCGGCGGAGCCGGAGGTCGACTTCCAGATGGCCCCGATGCCGGAGCCCGAGCCGACGCGCCCGCTCCGCCGGACGGCGTCGACGCGTTCGTCGTCGGCGAAGCCGAAGGTGGAGAAGGCTACGGCTTCCGCCGATGGCGCGGAGGCGAAGCCGAGGCGGCGACGCGCCCCGCGCAAGCCCGCGGAGAGCTGATCCGAAGTACGTCCTGGTGGCCCCGTTCCCCTCGCAGGGGGGCGGGGCCACCGGCGTGTCCGCGGGAGGGGCGGGACGGCCCCGTCGCAGGCGAACCGGGGTGCGGGGCGCCGGAGGGCCGGGGAGGGGCGGCGGTAGCCTCGGGGGATGAGTAGGCCGTCGAGTTTCACGCCGCCCCCCGGCGTCCACGCCACCCCCCTCCGCACGGAGCGCGGCACCTTCGCCGTACTGGAAGCCGTACCGGACACCGGGACGCCGCGCGGCACCGTCCTGCTGCTGCCGGGGTTCACCGGGAGCAAGGAGGACTTCATCGCCGTTCTGCGCCCCCTCGCCGAGGCCGGTCACCGCGCCGTCGCCGTGGACGGCCGAGGACAGTACGAGTCCGAAGGTCCACGAGAGGACGAATCCCCTTACGCGCAAGGGGAGTTGGCACTCGACGTCCTCGCGCAGGCCGAAGCCCTGGGCGGCGGAGGCCCCCTCCACCTCCTCGGCCACTCCCTCGGCGGCCAGATCGCCCGCGCCGCCGCGATCCTCGATCCGGCCCCGTTCCGCTCGCTGACGCTCATGTCGTCGGGCCCCGCCGAGGTCGACCCGGTGCAGCAGCAGAAGATCGCACTGCTCTCCGAGGCCCTCGGCTTCATGGGCATGGGCGAGGTCTGGGACGCCATGCAGGCCATGGAAGCCCCGGCCCCGGAGGAGGCGAAGGAGGCGGCGGCGGAGTCGCACGACACGGAGCTGGAGGCCGCGCTGCGACGTCGCTGGCTGATGCACAGCCCGGCCCAGTTGACCGCGACCGGGCGCGCGCTCACCCGGGAGCCCGACCGGGTCGCCGAGCTGCGCGCCACCGGGCTGCCCCTGCACGTCGTGTCCGGGACGGTGGACGACACCTGGCCGGTCCCGCTCCTCGACGACATGGCCGTACGCCTCGACGCGCACCGCACCGTGATCAAGGACTCGGGCCACTCCCCCAACACCGACAACCCGGGGGAGACGGCTCAAGCCCTCGTCGACTTCTGGTCGCGGTGCTAGTACTGCGACTGGAGGTGCTGCCAGAACCCGTCCCGCAGCGAACGCCGCAGGTCGGAGTGGCCCCGCAGGGAGCGCTGGAGCATGCGCTCGGCCTCGACCAGCAGCTCTTGGTCGACCGGGCCGGGAAGGTAGGGCCGCCCCGGCAGGAGTTCGCCCAGCTCCTGCCGCCCCCGCTCGGACAGCCACTTCGCGGCGATCTGGGCGCCCAGGAAGCGGACCTCCTCGCGCTTGGGCGTGGGGCCGTTCTCCTGCTCGTACGTGGAGACCGGGCGGCGCGTGACGTACGGCTTGCAGAAGTCGAGGTCGAAGGTGCGCTGGCTGTCGACCTCCCAGAGCAGCGGCTCGGCCTGGTTGCGGCCGTCACCGGCCTCGATGCCCCAGAGGTGGACGCGCGCCCCGTAGCCCTGCGCCGCCTCGACCGCCGAGACGAGGTCCTCGTCGCCACCGACCAGCGCCGCGTCACTGATCGCGCGGTGTCTGGCGAGGGATTCGAGGTCCGTGCGGATCAGGGAGTCGACGCCCTTCTGCTGGTTGTTGGCGTTGAGGTTGCCGAGGCGGACCTTGACGTCGGGGAGTTCGGCGATGGACTGCTGCTCGGTGGTGTGGATGCGGCGCCGCGCACCGTCGTACCAGTACACGCGCAGCAGTCGGCTGTCCGCGAAGATGGTGCGCGCCTTGTCGATGAATGCCTCGATCAGGCCCTCGGCGTCCAGGTCGAAGGAACGCCGGTCCTCGGTGCCGGTGACCAGCAGTCCGGCCGCCGCGTAGACGTAGCCCGCGTCCACGAAGATCGCGTGGGTGGAGGGTGTCTTGGCGACCTCGGCGAGCATGCGGGTGAGCAGCTCGTTGGTGCGGTCCAGGCGGGCGGAGATCCTGGCGAGGTCGGTGGGGTCTTGGGAGCCCGAAGGCTGTGCGTCGTCCATACGGGTCCCATTGTCCGGGGCTCCTCGACCGCCGCACAACCGGTGTCGCGTCCCGGTCGTACCACCGCTCTACCGATGGGTAGTTAGCCTCACGAAAATTTTCCTTAGTGTAGGGAATCTTTTCGGGGAGAGGCTCGTTGTACCCCTTGGAACGCAACAGCGACACCGCTCACGCGTGCCCCTTACATTCACCCCAGTTCTCCAGCAGGAGGATCAGACGAAGGGAGAAGCGCATGCGCTTCGAAATCATGCGCCTGGACGATGTGGACGGCTCCGCCGTCGACAGCACCGTCGTGGACGCCGCCTCCGTCAACCGGATCGTGCAGCAGGCCGCAGCGATCGGCCAGCGCATCTACATCCGCCCGGCCGACACCTCGGCCTCGTAACACGTAAGACGACGCAAGACGACGTAGTGGATTGACGCGAGAAAGCGCCCCTGTGCAGTAGTCGCACGGGGGCGCTTTCCGTATCCGCGCGTACGGACCTCTCGGCCGCGTCCGCGACGACGGGCCTCAGCCGCCCCGGATGACCTGCGTGACGCCGTTGATGATCTGCTGCACGGCCAGCGCGGAGAGCATCATGCCCGCGAGCCGGGTCACGAGCACCACACCGCCCTCCTTGATCACGCGGATGATCACCAGCGAGAAGCGCATCGCCAGCCACAGCACCAGGTGCATCGCGATGATGGCCGCCCAGACCGAGATCTGACCGGTGACGGTGCTGTTGTGCTGCACGGCGAGGATGACCGAGACGATCGCGCCGGGCCCGGCGAGCAGCGGCATGCCCAGCGGCACGAGGGCGATGTTGACGTCCTTGGTCTGGGTGGGCTCCTCGTTCTTGCCGGTGAGCAGGTCGAGCGCGATGAGCAGCAGGAGCAGTCCGCCCGCGATCATCAGCGCGGGGATGGAGATGTGCAGGTAGTCCAGGATCTGCTGGCCGATGATCCCGAAGACGGTGATCACGCCGAAGGCGACGGCGACGGCCTGCCAGGCCATCCGGCGCTGCACCTTGGCGGGGCGGCCGGAGGTCAGCCCGAGGAAGATCGGGGTGATTCCCGGGGGGTCCATGATCACGAAGAGCGTGAGGAACAGGGAGCCGAAGACGGCGAAGTCGAGCACAGGAGAGCCTTGCGAGTCAGGGCCGTGCAGGCGGGTGCGGGCGCACGCGGGCACGGCTCCGTACGGAACATGAGGGGGTGAGGTGTTTGTCGTACGACACCGGGGAGCCCGGCGTCGGCAGGCGCGCTCGGGGCGAACGGGTGCCCCGGCGAAATCGGCGTCCCGGGAACCGGGACGCGCCGCCCTACGCGCGCGGGCGTCCGCCCGCGCCCGGCACCGGGAAGGCGCCGGTCGCACGGCGGGTGATCTCGCCGTAGACGTCGGGGTGGGTGGTGTAGTCCCCGAGCCGGACGGTCTTGCGGGAGCCGTGGTAGTCGCTGGAGCCGGTGACCAGGAGGTCGTGCTCGGCGGCGAACGCACGCAGGCGGGCCCGGTCGGACTCGTCGTGGTCCATGTGGTCGACCTCGATGCCGTCGAGACCGGCGGCGGCCAGCTCGGCGATCGAGGTCAGCGGCACCGTGTCGCCGCGCTTGGCGGCGCCGGGGTGCGCGAAGACGGTGACGCCGCCCGCCGCCTTGACCAGGCGGATGGCGGTGAAGGGGTCGAGCTCGTGCTTGTCGACGTAGGCCCGGCCGTCGTTGGCCAGCCAGTGGGAGGTGAAGGCGGCGGAGACGTCCTCGACCACGCCCAGCTCGACGAGCGCCTCGGCGATGTGCGGGCGGCCGAGGGAGGCGTCGCCTGCGATGCGGGCGACCTGCTCCCAGGTGATCGGGACGCCCAGCCCCTGGAGCTTGGCGACCATGCCCCGGGCGCGCGGCACCCGGTCGTCGCGCACGAGCTCGCGTTCGCGGGCGAACTCGGGCTCCTCGGGGTCGAAGAGGTAGGCCAGCAGGTGCATGCCGGTGCCGTCGAGGCGGCAGGAGATCTCGGCGCCGGTGACGAGGGTCAGACCCTCGGGGAGGTGCGCGACGGCCTCCGCGTGGCCGCGTACCGAGTCGTGGTCGGTGAGGGCGACGACGTCGAGCCCCGCGAGCGCCGCGTTGCGGACGAGTTCGGCGGGGGTGTCCGTGCCGTCGGATGCCGTGGAGTGGGTGTGCAGGTCGATGCGCACGCGCTTGGCTCCAGGGGGCAGGACGGACAGAGGGGACGTTCAAGGGTAACTGGGATTCGCACACTCCCAGGTCACGCGCCGCGACTCCCCGGCCAATCCCCTGGCCCTCCCGGCCAGACCCTGGGAATCCCAGGCCATATCCGGTGTCTTACGACAGGATCCTCGGCGACAGCGCCCCGCACGGCAGCAGCTCCACCTCGGCCCCGGCATCCCGCAGATCGGTCAGCACCAGTTCGTCGTACATCAGCAGCCCGGACTGCTCCGGCCAGACGATCGCCCACAGCCACAGTCCGCGCGCCTCGCCCGCGAAGACCGCACGGTCGGCGGGCGTGCCGGTGACGTGCCAGAGCGGGGTGGGGCGTCCGGCGGCGAGGACCTTGGTCTGCGGAGGCTTCTCCATGGCGATGTGCGCGCCGGGGTCCGGGCCGTCGATGCCCGCGTATCTCGCCCCGAGGCCGACGCCCAGTTCCTCGGCCACCAGCAGGAGTTCGCCGAATCCGCCGAGCGGCCCGGGGCCCGAGCAGGCCACCGCCGTCGCCCGTCCGCCGCTGCGGTCGTCGCCCGCGTACGCGATCCCGCTGAAGAGCCAGCCGACCGGCAGGGGCCACGGCATCCAGACGGGCACCTCCGCGCGGCTGACCGCGACGGAGAGCGCTTCGACGCTGGGCGGCAGCACCGGCTGGAGCGGATGCACCACCCCGTGCGCGGAACACTGCCAGGTGTCGGCGAAGAGACCGGGCGCCCTGACCCGGCCTCCGCACTTCGGGCAACTGGGTTCGCCCCTCATAGCGCCCAACAGTCCTCCCCGGTCGTCGCCGCGTCAAGGACGATCACCCGTCCGCCGTACGCCGCTTCCCGACGCCCGTCCTGCCGCGCTCCCTCGATGTCTCCCCGCCCTCCCACCAGCCAAAACTAGATGTAACTTGCATTCTTTAGGTCTCCTAACTTATTGTTTGTATATCGCAACGATCTAGCGGAGAGCGAGAGCAGCCATGCAGCAGGGTGAGGGCGAGGGAGAAGCCCCCGAAGCCGCCCCCAGCGACTCATTCGCCGAAGGCGCGGGCAACATCCTGCGCCAGCCGAAGGCGGTCTGGGCGACGGCCGGAGCGTCCGTCGTCGCCTTCATGGGCATCGGGCTCGTCGACCCGATCCTCCCGTCCATAGCCGAGGGCCTGAGCGCGTCCCCCAGCCAGGTGTCGCTGCTCTTCACCTCGTACTTCCTGATCACCGCCGTCGCGATGCTGGTCACCGGCTTCGTCTCCAGCCGGATCGGCGGCCGGAAGACCTTGCTCGCCGGACTCGCCCTGGTCGTCGTCTTCGCCGCGCTCTCCGGCACCTCGGGATCGGTCGGCGAGCTGGTCGGCTTCCGCGCCGGGTGGGGCCTGGGCAACGCGCTCTTCGTGTCGACGTCGCTCGCCGTGATCGTCGGAGCCGCGGCCGGCGGCAGCGCCGCCGCGATCCTGCTGTACGAATCGGCGCTGGGCCTGGGCATGGCGTGCGGCCCGCTGCTCGGCGCGGCCCTCGGCAACGCGAGCTGGCGCTACCCGTTCTTCGGCACCGCCGCCCTGATGGCCGTCGGCTTCCTCTGCATCACCGCGTTCCTGAAGGAGCAGCCGAAGCCCGCGAAGAAGACCTCGTTGCTGGACCCGGTCAAGGCGCTGGGCCACGGCGGTCTGGCCTCCGTCGCCGCTTCGGCCTTCTTCTACAACTACGCGTTCTTCACCGTGCTGGCCTTCACCCCGTTCGTGCTGGACATGACGCCGTACACGTCGGGTGCGGTCTTCTTCGCCTGGGGCCTGCTGCTCGCGGTCTTCTCGGTGCTGGTCGCCCCCCGGATGCAGAAGCGGTTCGGCTCCCTGAAGGTGCTGGGCGGCTCGTTGCTCCTGCTCGCCGTCGACCTGCTGGTCCTGGGCTACGGCAACCACACCATGGCCGTCGTCTGCACGATCGTCTCCGGCGCGTTCATCGGCGTGAACAACACCGTCTACACGGAGCTGGCGCTCGGCGTCTCGGACGCTCCCCGGCCGGTGGCCAGCGCGGGCTACAACTTCGTCCGCTGGTTCGCCGCGGCTGCCGCCCCCTTCCTCGCCCCGAAGATCGAGGAGTGGAGCGACATCCACATCCCGTTCGTCGTCGCCTCCGTCACGGCGGTGCTCGGCGCGGTCGTCGTCCTGGTCCGCCGCAAGGCCCTCACCCACGAGGCCGAGGAACTCCGGCCGGTGCACGCCACCGAGGACGGCGTGACGGTCTTCGCCAACTGACCTCCCGCTCCCCCACCCCGCGAACCGCCCCGCCCCACGGCATCCCCCTCCCCGCCGTGCGGCGGGGCTTCCAGCTGTTTCCCCGGGGTGTTGCCCGTTTCCCGTTCCGCCGGGCGACAGCGGGGGTCTGGCCGGGGACGCGGCGCGCACCCCACTGTCGTCACGCAGGACACCGTACGAAGGGGAAGCGCATGAAGAAGCTGTTCACCGCCCTGGCCGCGGCCACCCTGGCCCTCGGGCTCGGCATCGGCACCGCGGAGGCCACCGCACCCGCCGCGGCGCCACAGGCCGCCGCCTACAACTGCGGCTGGTACTACGGCACCGAACTCACCGTCCGAGGCCACTCCGGCGACCGGGTCCGCGAGGTGCAGTGCCTGCTGGAGCACTGGGGCTTCAACGTCGGCCCGACGGGGGTGGACGGAAAGTTCGGCACGAACACCGAGGGAGCCGTGCGCCAGTTCCAGGGCTGGTACGGCGGGCTGGCCGTCGACGGCAAGGTGGGGGTGAACACCTGGGCGGCGCTGCGGAGTTAGCACGGGGTTCACGGGGGCGGGGCCCGGCCGGAGTGACCACCGGCCGGGCCCTTCGCGCATCGGCCCCTTCGCGTGTCGGCCCCTTCGCGTGCCGAGTCCCTTCGCGCGCCGAGCCCCTTCGCGTGCCGACCGCGCCCCGCCCCGTACCGCAGTCGAACTCAGCAGCGAATTCAGGCCCTTCTGCGCAGGGCCCCGGCGGCGCGGCCTCAGTCCAGAGTGACGCCCGCGCGCAGCGGATCGCGCAGGTCGGTGCCGTACGAGAGCCAGCGCTCCTGGAGTTCCTGCGCGCCCTTCACGCGCTTCCAGGCGGCCTCGTTCGGCGTCATCGGCAGGAGCGGCAGGAAGCGGACCGGGTCCATCGGGCCGTCCAGCTCCAGGTCCTCCACGAGACCGCCGCCCTCCGCCACGAGTACGGACTGGAAGGGCGCGGCGGGCCACAGCGGTTCGCCCACCTCAAGGGACGCACCCGGTGCCACGACCAGGCCCTCCACCTGCGGTGAAGCCGCCAGTACGGCGAGCGGGCGGAGCGCCTTGTCGGTGTCCGCGAGCCCGGCCCGCACCGACAGGACCAGCTCCGCGCGCGGGCCCTTCACCGGGTCGGCGAGGGCGGCGGTGGGGTCGGTCATCGGGGCCGCGGACATGCCGAGGGTGGCGTACCGGACGATGTCGCCGTCCAGGAAACGCAGGACCTCGATCCGGTCCGTACCGAGGAACGTGACGGCGGCGCGCGCGTCCGGTTCGCCCAAGGCGGTCCGCAGTCGGGCTTCTACCAGCGCAAGAACATCTCCCATGGTCCGCGAGCATAGGCCGCGTATGGAACGGGCAAAGGCGGGCCGTGGCGGGGCTTGACACCGGGGACGGCTGGTAGCCTGGGCCGCTGAATCGGGACAGCACGCAGAAGCGTTGCTTTCCAGTCCCGAGGAGACGTCGTCCCCCACGGGGGACCGGCCGGAGGAGGTGGGGCTGCGGTGGATCGAAGTCGACCCGGTAGTACCAACCGCTCTTCCGTACCCCCTCTGACACACGCGGTCTGAATCCGACGCACGCGGTCCGAGGCTTCGTGCCCGGCCCCCGGAGCACCGAAACACCGTGACCTCCACGGTTCCAGGGGTTTCACGCGAGGTTCCGCAGAACCCGGCGGGCACGACGGAAGAGCACTTCACCCTCACCTGATTTGCCTGATCCGTGTCTGAGCGAACGCCGTCACCGCGACCTCGCGGTGCCGCCCGCTTTGCCGACGTGCACGCACCTGCCACAGCGCCGTGGCGCCGCACGTCTCCATTCCGGGCAGTGCCACGCACCCGCCGACGGCTTCTCCGTGAAGGAGCCCGTCATGTCGATGATCCGTGACCTGCGCGCAGTGGTACGCCCGTCCCTGCGCAAGAGCCCCACCGTCTACGCCAACTACGACGCCACCCGCGACCACTCCGCGAGCAGTGCCGTCGTCGACTGCGCCGTCTACCGCGACGGCCGCCGCACGAAGGAGTGCGCGACCCCGCACGAGGCGATGATCCGCGTACGGGAGTCCGGCGGTTTCGCCTGGATCGGCCTGCACGAGCCGACCGAGGCGGAGTTCGCGGGCATCGCGGCCGAGTTCGGGCTGCACCCGCTGGCGGTCGAGGACGCGGTGCACGCGCACCAGCGGCCGAAGCTGGAGCGGTACGACGACACCCTCTTCACCGTCTTCAAGACCATTCACTACGTGGAGCACACCGAACTGACCGCGACCAGCCAGGTCGTGGAGACCGGCGAGGTGATGTGCTTCACCGGCCGGGACTTCGTGATCACCGTCCGGCACGGGGGCCAGGGCTCGCTGCGGGCGCTGCGGCACCGGCTCCAGGACGATCCGGAGCTGCTGGCGAAGGGGCCTTCGGCAGTTCTGCACTCGATCGCGGACCACGTCGTCGACGGGTACATCGCGGTCGCCTCGGCCGTCCAGGACGACATCGACGAGGTGGAGATCGACGTGTTCTCGGCCCCGGCGAAGGGGAGTTCGCGAGGGGCGGACGCGGGGCGGATCTACCAGCTGAAGCGCGAGGTGCTGGAGTTCAAGCGGGCCGTCGCTCCGCTCCTGCGCCCCATGCAGCAGCTCAGCGAGCGGCCGATGCGGTTGGTCGACCCCGACATCCAGAAGTACTTCCGCGACGTGGCGGACCACCTGGCGCGAGTGCACGAGCAGGTGGTGGGGTTCGACGAGCTGCTGAACTCGATCCTCCAGGCGAACCTGGCGCAGGCGACGGTGGCACAGAACGAGGACATGCGGAAGATCACGTCGTGGGCGGCGATCGTGGCCGTGCCGACGATGATCTGCGGTGTGTACGGCATGAACTTCGACCACATGCCGGAGCTGCACTGGAAGTACGGGTACGCGATGGTGCTCGGGGGGATCGCGGTGGTGTGTCTGGGGATTCACCGGGCGCTGAAGCGGAACGGGTGGCTGTAGGGGGGTCGGCGCGGGTGGCGGGTGGCCGGGGGCGCGAGGGGGACGGGGTCGGGGTGCCCGCCGCAGGCGGACCCGGAAGCGGCTCAGCCCATAAGGTGGGGCCATGTCGCAGCCCCCGCTCCCCGGCCAAGCGCTCTCCGCCCAGGCCCTCCTCGACCAGGCCCTCGTCGACCAGGCCCTCGTCGAAGAGGCCACCAAGAAGTCCGGGCTCGTCTGGGTCCGGGGCACCGGGCCCGCCAGGGCCCTCTGGCACGTGTGGCTGGACGGTGCCGTGCACCTCGTCGGCGACGGGCCGGGCGAGCAGCCGTTCCCCGGACTCGACGACGGCTCCGTCGCGCAGGTGACCGTACGCAGCAAGGACAAGGGCGGCCGACTGGTTGCCTGGACCGCCGTCGTCAGGGAGCTGGCCGCCGGGACCGAGGAGTGGGAGGCCGCCGTCGCCGAGCTCAAGGGCAAGCGGCTGAACGCCCCCGACGCCGAGCAGCTGACGGAGCGTTGGGCACGCGAGTGCCGGGTCCTGCGGCTCACCCCGCAGGGCGGAACCGAAGCGCTGCCGGAGGGCGATCTGGCCGCCGTACCGCTGCCCTCGTCGGCGACGACGCGTCGGCCGATCCCGGCCGGACTGCCCAAGCTGCTGCTCAAGCGGAAGAGCAAGGGCGAGAACAAGGGCGAGAGCAAGGGCAGGAAGGGCTAGTCGCTCGTCTTCGGGAGCTGGCGGCCGTAGTCGACCGTCAGGTCCTTCGGGGGGCGGGTCAGGGGGAAGTCCTTTTCCCAGTCGGTGAGCTGGACGACGCCCGCGCCGCCCGCGCGGGCCAGGCGCAGGGGGTAGGGCTTCTTTTCGAGGGAGACGTCGAGGGCGCCGCCCTGGCCGTCCTCGCCGCCGACGACCTTGATGGTGCGCATGCCCGCGATCCGCTCGCGGTCGCCCTTGCCGAGGGTGCCGTTGAGGCCGAGGAGGCCGTCGAGGAGGAAGGACTTGTCGGTGAAGCCGCGGAACTGGTCGTACGCCGGGTCGCCCTTGGGCACCTTGACGTACCTGTCCTCCAGCTTGTCCGCCGCCTCCGCGTCCTCCTTCTTGAACTCGGCGCCCGGCTTGGTGGCGTCGTGCCGCCAGAAGTCGGCGCCCGCCTTCATGAAGAGCTCGTCGTCGATGCGCAGCAGCTCGAAGGTGCCGTCCTTGGTGGAGACGGAGCCCGTGCCGCCGGTGTTCTTCAGGCGCATGTTCAGCTTGTACGTGCCACCACGGCTGACGAACGTGCCGGTGAGGCGTACCGCGCCCGCCGCCTTGGCGGTGGCCCGGGCCTTGCCCTCGATCTCGGCGGCGGAGAGCTTGCCGACCCCGTTCGTCCCCTCGTCGGGGTCCTCGCCGCAGCCCGTGAGACCGGCCGCGAGACCGGCGCACACCGCACCGGCGAGTACGGCCCTGCGTGCTCGGGCTGCCGGGGGGAATGCGGTCACGGTCGGCACTGCCTCTCCTTGGGGGATCCGGGGTTCCGGGTCCGGGGTCCGGTTGGCAGAGGGCAGCGTACCCGGGTCGCCCCGGCCCACAGGCAGGCAGCCGTACGGATGCCCGGCGGAGCGTCGTTGATCGTCACGGGCTAGCCTGAAGCCGGTGTCCGGCGTATTTACAGACAAATACTCAAGCGCACGTCGGGAAGCAGCGAGGAGGCGGTCGGCATGGCAGCAGGGGCACCCCGCGTCTTCGTCTCGCACCTGGCCGGAGTGCCGGTCTTCGACCCGAACGGCGACCAGGTGGGACGGGTGCGCGACCTGGTGGCGATGCTGCGGGTGGGGCGCAGGCCCCCTCGGCTGCTGGGGCTGGTCGTGGAGGTCGTCAGCCGACGCCGCATCTTCCTGCCGATGACCCGGGTGACGGGCGTGGAGTCCGGCCAGGTCATCACGACCGGCGTCGTGAACATGCGGCGCTTCGAGCAGCGCCCCACCGAGCGGCTCGTCCTGGGCGAACTGCTCGACCGGCGGGTGCGGCTGGTGGAGGGCGACGAGGAGGTCACCGTCCTCGACGTGGCCATCGCGCAGCTCCCGGCCCGCCGCGACTGGGAGATCGACAAGGTCTTCGTACGCAAGGGGAAGATCGGGGCGCTGCGGAGGAAGGGCGAGACGTTGACCGTCGAGTGGTCGGCGGTCACCGGGTTCTCGCTGGAGGAGCACGGGCAGGGCGCCGAGAGCCTGATCGCCGCGTACGAGCAGCTCCGGCCCACCGACCTCGCCAACGCCCTGCACCACCTCACCCCCAAGCGCCGTGCCGAGGTCGCCTCGGCCCTGGACGACGACCGGCTGGCCGACGTACTCGAAGAGCTGCCGGAGGACGACTCGATCGAGATCCTCGGCAAGCTGAAGGAGGAGCGGGCCGCCGACGTCCTGGAGGCGATGGACCCGGACGACGCGGCCGACCTGCTCTCCGAGCTGCCCGAGGAGGACAAGGAGCGGCTGCTGACGCTGATGCAGCCGGACGACGCGGCCGATGTGCGCAGGCTGCTGTCGTACGAGGAGCGGACGGCGGGCGGTCTGATGACGACCGAGCCGATCGTGCTGCGGCCCGACGCGACGGTGGCCGACGCCCTCGCGCGCGTACGGCAGCAGGATCTGTCGCCCGCGCTGGCGGCGCAGGTGTACGTGTGCCGGCCACCGGACGAGACGCCGACGGGCAAGTACCTGGGCACGGTGCACTTCCAGCGGCTGCTGCGGGAGCCGCCCGGGACGCTGGTGTCGTCGGTGGTGGAGTCCGATCTGCCGCCGCTGTCGCCGGACACCTCGCTGCCCGCCGTGACCAGCTATCTCGCCGCGTACAACATGGTGGCCGCGCCCGTCGTCGACGAGGGCGGCTCGCTGCTGGGCGCGGTGACCGTCGATGACGTACTGGACCACCTGCTGCCGGACGACTGGCGGGAGACGGAGTTCAATCCGGGGGGTGTCGTCGGTGGCCACTAAGCCGGACAGGCCGGGCATGCCGGGCAGGCCGAACAGGACGAGCAAGCAGGGCAGGCCGGTCAGGACCGCCAAGCAGGGCGGTGAGGCCCGGGGTGGTGAGGGCAAGGAGCGCGCGCGGTCCACGACGGGCGCGAGCGCGGTGACGCGCGCCTCACGTGTGCGTCTGGATCAGCCGAAAGCGCCCCGTACCCGACTGCTGCCCGAGTGGGATCCGGAGGCTTTCGGACGGGTTTCGGAGAGAATCGCCCGGTTCCTCGGGACGGGGCGGTTCATCGTCTGGATGACCGCGGTGATCATCCTCTGGGTGCTGTGGAACGTCTTCGCACCCAAGGACCTGCGCTTCGACGAGTTCCCCTTCATCTTCCTGACGCTGGCGCTCTCCCTCCAGGCGTCGTACGCGGCTCCGCTGATCCTCCTCGCGCAGAACCGGCAGGACGACCGCGACCGGGTCACGCACGAGCAGGACCGCAAGCAGAACGAGCGTTCCATCGCCGACACCGAATACCTCACACGGGAGATCGCGGCCCTGCGGATGGGCCTCGGCGAGGTCGCGACCCGCGACTGGATCCGCTCCGAACTCCAGGACCTGGTGAAGGAGTTGGAGGACCGGCGGACCGTATTCCCGGTGGAGCCCGTGAACCGGAGTGACGAAGACGACCGTTGACCGGGCTTCCCGCCGCACGGCCGTGCCGCCGTACTATCGAGTCATGGTTACGGAAGACGCGGTGCGCGAAGCACTGGCGACGGTGAACGACCCCGAGATCCACCGACCGATCACTGAGCTCGGCATGGTCAAATCGGTCGAGATCGGTGCGGACGGAACGGTCGCCGTCGCGGTCTATCTGACCGTCTCCGGCTGCCCGATGCGCGAGACCATCACCAACAACGTGCGCGAGGCCGTCGAGCGGGTGGAAGGCGTCACCGCCGTCACCGTCGAGCTCGACGTGATGAGCGACGAGCAGCGCAAGGAGCTGGCGGGCGCGCTGCGCGGCGGCACCGCCGAGCGCGAAGTGCCCTTCGCCCAGCCCGGTTCGCTGACCCGCGTGTACGCGGTGGCCTCCGGCAAGGGCGGCGTCGGCAAGTCCTCGGTGACGGTCAACCTGGCGGCGGCGATGGCGGCCGACGGGCTCAAGGTCGGCGTCGTCGACGCGGACATCTACGGTCACAGCGTGCCCCGCATGCTGGGCGTGGAGGGACGCCCCACCCAGGTCGAGAACATGATCATGCCGCCGTCGGCGAACGGCGTGAAGGTCATCTCCATCGGCATGTTCACCCCGGGCAACGCCCCGGTCGTGTGGCGCGGCCCGATGCTGCACCGCGCGCTCCAGCAGTTCCTCGCGGACGTGTACTGGGGCGACCTGGACGTGCTCCTGCTGGACCTCCCGCCGGGCACGGGCGACATCGCGATCTCCGTCGCGCAGCTCGTCCCGAACGCCGAGATCCTCGTCGTCACCACACCGCAGCAGGCCGCCGCCGAGGTCGCCGAGCGGGCCGGGTCCATCGCCGTACAGACGCACCAGAAGATCGTCGGTGTCGTCGAGAACATGTCGGGCATGCCGTGCCCGCACTGCGACGAGATCGTCGACGTGTTCGGCACCGGCGGCGGCGAGCGCGTCGCCGAGGGGCTCACCAAGACCACCGGCGCGACCGTCCCCGTGCTGGGCTCCATCCCGATCGACGTACGTCTGCGGGAGGGCGGCGACGACGGCCGTCCCGTCGTCCTGACCGACCCCGAGTCGCCCGCCGGGTCCGCGCTGCGGGCCATCGCGGGGAAGCTGGGCGGCCGGGCGCGCGGGCTGTCGGGGATGTCGCTGGGAATCACGCCGCGCAACAAGTTCTGACACAGTCACAGACGCATGGGTAAGGGGCGGCCTCCTTGAGGCCGCCCCTTACCCATGTGTGCTCAGCCCTCGTACGTGGTGACGTCCTTGACCACGGAGAAGCCCAGGCCGTACGCGCTCATGCCCCGCCCGTACGCACCGATGTGGACGCCGGACCCGGTGGACCCGGCGAGCACCCAGCCGTACTCGGACTCGCGGTAGTGGAACGGCGTCGGCACCCCGTCGACCGGCAGCGAGAGCGCCGACCAGTCGGGACCCTCCAGGTCGTCGGCCAGCTCGAAGGAGACCTCGGTCTGCTGGTCGAGCCAGTTGTCCCGCATCGAGTGGTCGAGCTGCGCGGGCCAGGTCTGCGACAGCAGCCCGGCCCCGGCCAGCCAGGCGGCGGAGGACACCGAGGTGGCCTCCAGCGTGCCCGTGCCGTCGCCGCTGCGGCGCACCGGGGAGGCGGCGACGGTCACCACGACCGCGAACCGCTCCTTGTCGGGGCCCTCCTCGCCGGAGGTCTTTATCGTCGGCTCGTCGCCGTGGCCCAGCGCGCCGTGCTGCACGGTGCCGTCGGCGGCCGTGCCGACCTGCATCAGCCAGCGCGGTCCCGTGAAGGCATCGTCCAGCCCGTACCAGGGGAAGGGGGCGCGCAGATAGCCGTCGACCGTACGCCGGGCTGCCGGAACCCCTTCCGTGGTGGATCCACCGGGCGCACCGGAATTCCCCTGCGCCCCTGCCCGACTCGTCGTCTCCATCTGCCCGGCCGCCTCCTCGATCGTCAACGCCGGTGCGGCCCGCCCCCCTCGGGCGTCCTGCTACCGGACCAGATGGAGAATAGCCAACCCCTGCGGATGCTCAGGTCGTGTCGGGGTCGAACACCGGGCGTGCCTCCTTGCGGAGGTTCGCCGGGGCCGGGGCCTCGGGCTTCTTCGTCAGGTCCGCCTTGGGCGTCTCCGACGCCTCCGGCCCGTCGGAAGGCGTCCGCGACGTCGGCCGCGCCTTGCCGTTCACCACGTCCGTGACTTCCTGAAGCTCCCCGCGCAGGTCGAAGCTCTCGCGGATCTCCTTCAGCCCGAGATCGTCGCCCCCGTGCTCCGCCAGCTGCTTGCGTACGAAGTTCTTCGGGTTGAGGTCCTCGAACTCGAAGTCCTTGAACTCCGGCCCCAGCTCGCTGCGGATGTCGTGCTTCGCGCTCTCCGAGAACTCCCGGATCTTGCGGATGAAGCGGGTGGCGTCCTGGATCAGCTTGGGCAGCTTGTCCGGGCCGAAGATGAGCACGGCGAGCACCGCGAGCGTCAACAGCTCCAGTCCGCCTATGTCTGTGAACACCTTGCAGCTCCTTGGATTCTCCGGGCGCGTTCCACGGTACCCGCCCCAGCTGTCCGGACGGTACCTTCAGGTGACACCCATCTGCCGCCCACAGGGCCGTTCGGCTTCGCACGGCCCCGCCGCCCCGGGGCTCCCGGGCGGCGGACCCGTGCTGCGGCGTATGTCAGGAATCCCCCGCGGAGCCCAGCACCAGCGTCACGTCCCGCTCCTTGCCGTCGCGTTCCACGGTCAGCCCCATCCGCTCCCCCGGCCGACGCGACCGGATCTTGACGATCAGTTCCTCGCCGCTGTGCACCCGCTGCCCGTCGATCTTGGTGATGACGTCGCCCGGCTTGATCCCGGCCTTGGCGCCGGGGCCGTTCGGCGTGACCGCCGGGGCGTCGTCGGCCCCCTTCGCACCGACCTTCGCGCCGTCGCCCGTGAACTTCATGTCGAGCGAGACGCCGATCACCGGGTGGGTGGCCTTGCCCGTGCTGATCAGTTCCTCGGCGACGCGCTTCGCCTGGTTGATCGGGATCGCGAAGCCGAGGCCGATGCTCCCGGCCTGGCCGCCGTCGAGGCCGCCGTTGTCGGAGCCCCGGATGGCGCTGTTGACGCCGATCACCCGGGCCTGCGAGTCGACGAGCGGCCCGCCGGAGTTGCCGGGGTTGATCGGGGCGTCGGTCTGGAGGGCGTCGACGTAGCTGACGTCGCTGCCGTCGCCCTTCTCGCCGCCCGCCGTGATGGGCCGCTGCTTGGCGCTGATGATGCCCGCGGTGACCGTGTTCTGGAGGTCGAAGGGCGCGCCGATCGCCACCACGGGGTCACCCACGCGGACGTTGTCCGAGTTGCCGAGCGGCAGCGGCTTCATCCCGGAGACACCGGTGACCTTCACGACGGCGAGGTCGTAGCCGCTGTCCTTGCCGACCAGCTTGGCCCTGGCGGTCTCGCCGCTGCTGAAGGTGAGGGAGATGACGCCGTTGGTACCGGCGGGATCCACGACGTGGTTGTTGGTGAGGATGTGGCCCTTGCTGTCGAGCACGAACCCGGTGCCGGTGCCCTTGCCGCTGCTGCCGCTGACGTGCAGGGTGACGACGCTGGGCAGGGCACTGGCCGCGATGCCCGCGACGGTGTCGGGGGCGCGGTCGGTGGGTGCCTTGCCGGACTGCGGCAGCCGTACGGAACCGCCGCCGAAGCCGTCGTTGCGTTCGACGTACGCCCCCACGCCGCCGCCGATCCCGCCCGCCACCAGGGCGATCACCAGCGCCCCGACGAACATTCCGCCGCGCCGCCGCTTCCTGGGCGGCTCGCCCGCGTACGTCAGCGCCTGCGGCGGAGCGGCGCTCCACGGGTCGTACTGGAGCCACTGCGACTCCGGGTACGTCGGCGGAGCACCGGGACTCGACGCGGGCTGCGGGGCACCGGGGTGCTGGGCGGGCCCGGCGTACGGGTGTGGGTGTGGGTGCGGCTGCGGCTGCGCGGCGGGCTGCTGCGGTACGGGCGGGCGCGCCGCCGGTGGGGCGGGGTGGGGCACGGGCGGCGCCCGATGCGGCACCGGTGGAGCCTGCGGGGCCTGAGGGGCCTGGGGGACCTGTGCGGTCTGCGATGTGGGGAGCGGTCCCCGCTCGTCGCCGAACCCCGGCGGTACGTGGAGGTCCTCGGCGGGAGTCGGCCGCTGCACCGGGGGTGCGGGCGCCCAGGGCCCAGGACCGCCGTACGGAGGTGTGCCGTACGGATCGGGGTCGTGCAGGGGCTTCGCCCGTCCTTCGCCGAAACCGCCACCCTGGGGTGCTTCGGCAGGCTCGGGGTCGCCCTGTCCGGCGGCGGACCGGCCGGTGCCGGGCGTCTCGAAGGGGTTTTCCGGCGTCGGGTCCGGCAAGGCGGCCGACCGCTCCCCCGTCTCCGACTCCGGTATCCGGTCCTGCGGTTCGTCCGCCGGGAGGCCCGGCCCGCCCGGGGGCGCGGCGGCGTCCGGCTGCGGGGCCTCCGCGTCCGGCCGCGTACCGGGGCCGTGCTCCGGCGCCGCAGGGGCCGGGTCCCGGAACTCCGGCTCGGCCGGGCCCGCTTCCGGGTCCGCCACGGGGTCGGGCCTCCCCTGCGCGGGGCGGCTCCACCACTTCGCCCGTGGTCCGGCGGGCTTGCCCTCGTCCATGCTCTCCCCGCAACTGCCCATGGCCCGTACCGCGATCCGTGCCGAACCGCGACGGGAACCCGTCTCCGCGCCCGTGGCGGGCACCCCTTCCCTGGATTCAACCAGGTTTGCGAGGGCGCGCGCAGAGTGCGGTCGGCTCGCGGGTCAGCGACTGCGCGAAACGGAGAGCTCGGGCGTCGGCGGTGCGGCCAGCTGGCCGGGAGCGGAGGGCGTCGACGGCGTCGCCGAGGGCGAAGGCGTCGGCGCCTGGCGTATCAGCGGGAGCGCGTACGAGGCGTCCGTGAGCGGGACGGGGAAGACCCGCAGCCCCCGGTCCCACCGGCCCTGACCGCGCAGCGAACCCTGCGGCCGGTTCGGCTGGGCGCCGGGCGGATGCGCCGCCAGTCCCGTGCCGTGCGGAACGGGGGGTGCGGCGGCGGTGCCCGCACGGTTGCCCGAGGTGGCGGACAGCAGTGTCGCGCTGCCCGCACCGGTGAAGCTGCTGCCCGAGCCGACGCTGGTCGCGCCGCCCTGGCGGCGGCTGCTGTCCGTGCCGCTCGCCGGGGTCGCGGCCCGGGTCGGGACGAACCCGCCCGCCCGCTCGCCCCTGGCGGTGGGGTTGTTGGTGGTCTCCGCGGGAAGCGCTCCGCCGAGTGCGATGGCGGCCAGGGACACCGCGCTCGCCGCGGCGAACGCGAACCTGCGCGGCCTGCGCCCCGTACGCTCGCTCTCCGGTCTGCCGACCTCGTGGATGCGGAAGCCCCGGTCACGGGAGGGCTCGGGCAGGACACCCGGGTGCGCGCCCTCGGGCTCGTACCCGATCCGGCTGCCGAAGCCGAGCGGCTGGTCGGCAGAGAAAACGCCGAAGGCCGCGCCCTCGCCGAATCTTCTGCGCCCCGGCGGTCCGCCGCCCTGCCCGTCGTCGTCATCGGTGCCGTCGGACAGGCCCTGGAGCCTGGCCAGGAAGCCCGCTGAGGGCGCAGGGGGGGCGCTGTGCGCGAAGACGTCCTTCAGCCTGCGCTGTGCGTCGGCCTCGGCCTTGCACTTCGCGCAGGTCGCCAGGTGGGCCAGGACCCGCTCGCGCGAGTCGTGCCCGAGTTCGCCGTCCACCAGGGCGGCGAGCCGGTCCCCGAGGTGCTGCTCCGCCGGGGTGGGCCGGGATCCGCTCACCCGAGCCCCCCCTCTCCGGCCGGAGCGGGCACGATCGGCAGCCCGGCGCCCACGGAGGCCAGCGCACGCTGCTCCGCACGGGCCTGGGGGGAGCGGTGCTTGAGCGCCTTGCGCAGGTGGGAGCGGCCGCGGTGGATGCGGCTGCGGACCGTACCGAGCTTGACGCCGAGGGTGGCGGCGATCTCCTCGTACGACAGTCCCTCGATGTCGCAGAGCACGACGGCGGCACGGAACTCGGGCGCGAGGGTGTCCAGCGCCTGCTGCACGTCCGCGTCGAAGTGGGTGTCCTGGAACGCCTGCTGGGGCGACGGATCGCGGCTGGGCAGCCGCTCCGCCGCGTCGTCGCCGAGCGAGTCGAAGCGGATGCGCTGCTTGCGGCGCACCATGTCCAGGAAGAGGTTGGTCGTGATCCGGTGCAGCCAGCCCTCGAAGGTGCCGGGCGTGTACGTCGACAGCGAGCGGAAGACCCGGACGAAGACTTCCTGGGTCAGGTCCTCCGCGTCGTGCTGGTTGCCCGTCAGACGGTAGGCCAGCCGGTAGACGCGGGTGCTGTGCGTGCTGACGATCTCCTCCCAGGTGGGAGGCGTCCACGTCTCCTCCGCGTCCGAGAAGTCAGCGAAGGTCGCCGTGGGGGCCACGGAGGTGGAGGTCGAACGGTCAGCGGTGTCGGTCACGGATTTCGGCTCGCCCGCAGACCTGAAGAAGCGCTTCAGCACTCCTCCCCGATCACCGGCCGCAGCCGCACCTCCCCTGTCGGCTCTGGTGGTGTCCAGTGGAGCCCCTACCATAACCACCTCGCCCGTTAGCTCCGGATAAGAGTCTTTGCGTGAATTTTGGGACCCTTGCCGGTCCCGCTCACCGTGATCCATCTGTTCCCCCTGTGCCCTCCTAACGACCGGTCCCATCTGCGAGTTCCCGACTCCAGCGGATACAGTCACCGTTGCGCCAACTACGGGGACAGGAGAGGGTCATTACCGCCAACCGGCAGACGAGCTGGGCGTTCGCCGACGCCTACGTCGCCGAGGACGACACTCTGCGCTGGGCCCGGGACCGGGCCCGGGACGCGGGCGTCCCCTCGGTGTCCCCGGGCACCGGTGCAGCGCTGCGCCTGCTGGCCGGGACGGCGGACGCCAAGGCCGTCGCCGAAATCGGTACGGGCACGGGCGTGTCCGGCATCTACCTGCTGCACGGGATGCGTCCGGACGGCGTGCTGACCACCGTCGACCTGGAGCCCGAGCGGCAGGGTTTCGCCAAGCAGGCGTTCCGCTCGGCGGGCTTCGCCGGGAACCGGGCCCGCTTCATCCCCGGCCGCGCCCTGGACGTACTGCCCCGCCTCGCGGACGGCGGGTACGACCTCGTCTTCTGCGACGGCGACCGGCTGGAGTCCCTGGACTATCTCGCTGAATCGTTGCGGCTGCTGCGACCTGGCGGTCTGGTGTGCTTCGAGGGCGTCTTCGCGGACGGCCGCACGGTGGACTCCGCCGCCCAGCCCGCCGAGGTGCTGCGGCTGCGCGAGCTGCTGCGCACGGTGCGCGAGTCGACGGAGCTGACGTCCTCGCTGCTGCCGGTGGGCGACGGTCTGCTGTGCGCGGTGCGCAGGGGCTGACGGGCCCCGCTCCGGCCCCGGAACGCACCACTGCCCCGGTGACACGCTCGCGCGTGGCCGGGGCAGTGGAGAGATGTAGAGCGCTATTCCGCCTTCAGGCGTTAGCCGACGACCTTCTTCAGGGCGTCGCCGAGTGCATCGGCCTCGTCCGGAGTCAGCTCGACGACAAGTCGTCCGCCGCCTTCGAGCGGAACGCGCATGACGATGCCCCGCCCCTCCTTGGTCACCTCGAGCGGGCCGTCGCCCGTCCGCGGCTTCATGGCCGCCATGCTCGTTCCCCTTCCTGAAACCAGCTCACGCAGCCGACAACCCAGGTGTCACCGGCATCGAACACACTGCTTCCAGGCCATTATCCCGCATCGCAGGACCCAATGACCAACATCGGTTCGCATCGCTTGCGCAACGCGCAGCCGCAAAACCACTCAATTCGGCGATCCAACTGCGATACTTCGCCGCTTCGCACCTCTCCCGGACGTCTTTTTGTTTGACGCAGGTCACATGTGCAGCGTCCGAGATCTCCGCCATGCTGGCCTGTGCATGCCGATTTTCCGCTGTCGGGAGCTGCTCAGCGCTCCTGGGAGCTGCGCAGACTTCACAGAAGTTCCGAGATCTTTCACGAGGGGACCGACGATGGCCGACACCGTGCTCTACGAGGTGACCGACGGACTCGCGACGATCACGCTCAATCGTCCCGACGCCATGAACGCGATGAACACCGAGGCCAAGGTCGCCCTGCGGGAAGCGGTGCGGGCCTCGGCCTCGGACCCGGCGGTGCGGGCGGTGCTGCTGACGGCCACCGGGCGGGCGTTCTGCGTCGGCCAGGACCTCAAGGAGCACATCTCCTCGCTGACCGCGGACCGCGAGGCCGGTACCGGCACCACCATGAGCACCGTGCGGGAGCACTACAACCCGGTGATCCGGGACCTCACCGAGATGCCGAAGCCGGTCGTCGCGGCGGTCAACGGGGCCGCGGCGGGTGCGGGCCTCGGTTTCGCGCTCGCCGCCGACTACCGGATCGTCTCGGAGGGCGCCGTCTTCAACACGTCCTTCGCCGGGGTCGCGCTGACCGCGGACTCGGGCGTGTCCTGGACGCTGCCCCGGCTGATCGGGCACGGACGGGCCGCCGACCTGCTGCTCTTCCCGCGCTCGATCAGCGCGCAGGAGGCGTTCGAGCTGGGCATCGCGAACCGGGTGGTGGCCGCCCCCGCTCTCGCCGCCGAGGCGACGGCCGTCGCGCGCTCGCTCGCG
Organism: Streptomyces sp. NBC_00237; assembly: GCF_026342435.1. Classification (NCBI taxonomy): domain Bacteria; kingdom Bacillati; phylum Actinomycetota; class Actinomycetes; order Kitasatosporales; family Streptomycetaceae; genus Streptomyces; species Streptomyces sp. NBC_00237. The sequence continues at coordinate 2,201,096 of NZ_JAPEMT010000002.1, forward strand.
GAGGGGCCGACGGTCGCGTACGCCGCGCTGAAGGCGTCGCTGGCGTACGGGTCGTCGCACGGCCTCTTGGAGACGCTGGAGAAGGAGGACGAGCTCCAGACGCGGGCGGGCGCGTCGGAGGACCACGCGATCGCGGTGCAGGCGTTCATCGACAAGGCGCGGCCGAAGTACCTGGGTCGCTGAACCCTCCCCTCCGGTCGGGCGCGGTGACACGGCTCGGGCGGGGTTACGAGCCGCCGCCCCGGGCGACGCAGTCGACGAGGTGGTCGTCGACCAGGCCGCACGCCTGCATCAGGGCGTACGCCGTGGTCGGGCCGACGAAGCGGATGCCGCGCTTCTTGAGGTCCTTGGCGAGTGCCGTCGACTCCGGGGTGACGGCGGGCAGGTCCGCGAGCGTGCGGGGCGCGGGGCGGCCCGCCGGGTCCGGGGCGTGCGACCAGACGAGGCGGTCGAGGTCGCCGTCGGGCCACTCGGCGAGGACGCGTGCGTTCGCGAGGGTGGCCTCGATCTTCGCGCGGTTGCGGATGATGCCGGGGTCGGCGAGGAGGCGGGCCGCGTCGGCGTCGGTGAACTCGGCCACCTTCGCGATCTCGAAGCCGGAGAAGGCCGTACGGAAGCCCTCGCGGCGGCGCAGGATCGTCAGCCAGGACAGGCCGGACTGGAACGCCTCCAGGCAGAGGCGCTCGTACAGTGCGTCGTCGCCGTGGACCGGGCGGCCCCACTCCGTGTCGTGGTACGCCGTGTAGTCCTCGGTGGCCAGGCCCCAGGGACAGCGGAGGGCGCCGTCCGCGCCGGGAACGGCTCCGGGTGCGGCGGAGGTCATGAGCGGGGCTCCTCGGGGGCGGGGGGCGCGTCCTGGGGTTCCTGGGACTGGTGCGGCTGCGGTGGTTCCTGGGGCTGAGGTGTCTCCTGAGGCACCTGCTGCGGCTGCGGTGTCTCCTGAGGCTTCTGCTGCGGCTGCCGCGCCTCGGGCGCCGGGGGTTCCGCCCGCTTCGTGAAGGGGTTCGGGCCGCCCGCCGTGGCGGCCTGCGCGCCCGCGAGCGCGGACTCCAGCTCGGCGATGCGGGAGTCCCGCTCCGCCAGTTCCGCACCGACCCGGCCCAGTACGTCGTCGACGTCCGCCATCCGGTAGCCCCGGGCGGCCAGCGGCAGCCGCAGCGACTCGATGTCCGCGCGGCCGATCGGACGGGTCAGGGGCAGCGGGTCCACCAGGTGGTCGGGGGCGGCCTCCGGCAGCGGCCCCTCGCCGCCGCCGCCGACGACGGCGAGCGTCACGGCGGCGACCACCACCACCATCGCCAAGAGCAAGAACCAGAACACCAGCGTCTCCCCGGGCACGGACCTGAACAGTACGGAAACCTTGCGGTCCTGATCGTGCCATGCGGGTGTGACAGTCCACGGCCTCGGGAGCAATAGGGCGTGGATCAGCGAGCGGCGTCATGTGGCTTCGAATCCAAGGCGAAGGAGGGAGGGATGGCGGAGCCATCGCGACTGACGACAACGCCGGAGGCGGAGTCGCAGGGCGCCGGGAGCCCACGCGCTATTGCTCCCGAGGCCGTAAGGTCGCAGACGGCCTCATCAGGGCCGCCACAGGTCCGTGACGAGGAGGAACTTGCAGATGCTGCGGCTGGGACGGCGTGTTTTCGGGACCCACGAGCCGGTGATCATGGCGATCGTGAACCGCACCCCGGACTCCTTCTACGACCAGGGAGCCACCTTCCGCGACGAGCCCGCGCTCGCCCGCGTCGAGCAGGCGGTGTCCGAGGGCGCCGCCATCATCGACATCGGCGGGGTCAAGGCGGGGCCGGGCGAGCACGTGAGCGCCGAGGAGGAGGCGCGGCGGACCGTCGGGTTCGTGGCAGAGGTGCGCACGAGGTATCCCGATGTCGTGATCAGTGTCGACACCTGGCGGCACGAAGTCGGCGAGGCCGTGTGCGAGGTCGGGGCGGATCTGCTCAACGACGCCTGGGGCGGCGTCGATCCGAAGCTGGCAGAGGTCGCGGCGCGGTACGACGTCGGGCTGGTGTGCACGCACGCGGGCGGGGCCGAGCCTCGTACGCGACCGCACCGGGTGACGTACGACGACGTCATGGCGGACATTCTGGACGTCACGGTGGGGCTGGCGGAGCGGGCCGTGGAACTGGGGGTGCGGCGGGACGCGATCATGATCGATCCGGGGCACGACTTCGGGAAGAACACCCGGCACAGCCTGGAGGCGACGCGGCGGCTCGGGGAGATGGCGGACACCGGGTGGCCCGTGCTCGTGTCCCTGTCCAACAAGGACTTCGTCGGGGAGACGCTGGACCGGCCGGTCAAGGAGCGGATCATCGGGACGCTGGCGACGACGGCGGTGTCGGCGTGGCTGGGGGCGCAGGTGTACCGGGTGCACGAGGTGGCGGAGACGAAGCAGGTGCTGGACATGGTGGCCTCGATCGCGGGCCACCGGCCCCCGGCGGTCGCCCGCCGGGGCCTGGCGTAGCACCCGGGGCGCGAAGGCGGGGGGCCCGCGCCGTGACGGGCCCCCGCCCCGGACCTACTTGCCCGTCTCCTTCGACACCAGGGCCACCGCCTCGTCCACGTCGTCCGTGACGTGGAAGAGGAGGAGGTCCTTCTCGGACGCCTTGCCCTGCGCGATCACCGTGTCGCGGAGCCAGTCCACCAGACCGCCCCAGTACTCCGTCCCGAAGAGCACGATCGGGAAGCGGGTCACCTTCTGGGTCTGGACCAGGGTGAGCGCCTCGAAGAGCTCGTCGAGGGTGCCGAAGCCACCGGGGAGCACCACGAAGCCTTCGGCGTACTTGACGAACATCGTCTTGCGGACGAAGAAGTAGCGGAAGTTGACCCCGATGTCGACGTGCGGGTTGAGGCCCTGCTCGAAGGGCAGCTCGATGCCGAGGCCGACCGAGACGCCCTTCGCCTCGCGGGCGCCCTTGTTGGCCGCCTCCATCGCCCCCGGGCCGCCGCCCGTGATCACCGCGAAGCCCGCGTCGACCAGGGCACTGCCGAGGCGGACGCCCGCTTCGTACTCGGGAGTGCCCTCGGGAGTGCGGGCGGAACCGAAGACGCTGATGGCGCTGGGGAGTTCGGCGAGCGCGCCGAAGCCCTCGACGAACTCCGACTGGATGCGCATGACCCGCCAGGGGTCCGTGTGGACCCACTCCGAGTCGCCCTCCGTGTCCAGGAGGCGCTGGTCCGTGGTGCCGGGCTGGACCTGGTCCCGGCGGCGCAGGACCGGGCCGAGCCGCTGCTCCTCGGGCGTCCGTCCCTCTTCAGGATGCGTCATGCCGTGCTCCCTTCGCTGCCGTACGTTGTCCGGTCAGGGTAGGTCCACAGATGTGACGAATGATGAAATTCAGTCCGTCAGCCAGGCGTGGAGTCGTTCTTCGCCCTGAAGGATCCTGGCCACCTCGACGCGCTCGTCCCGCTTGTGGGCGAGGAGCGGGTCGCCGGGGCCGTAGTTCACGGCGGGGACGCCCAGCGCGCTGAAGCGGGCGACGTCCGTCCAGCCGAACTTCGGGTTGGCCTTGCCGCCGACGGCCTCCATGAACGCCCGGGCCGCCGGGTGCGAGAGGCCGGGGAGGGCCGCCGGGGAGTGGTCGTCGACGACGAGGGAGGCGATGTCGCAGTCGGCGAAGGTCTCGCGGACGTGCGCGAGGGCCTCTTCCGGGGAAAGGTCGGGGGCGTAGCGGTAGTTGACCGTGACCGAACAGGCGTCGGGGATGACGTTGTTGGCGACGCCCGCCTCGACGCGGACCGCGTTGAGGCCCTCGTGGTACTCCAGGCCGTCGATCACCGGGCGGCGCGGTTCGTAGGCGGCCAGCGTGGTCAGAATCGGCGCGATCTTGTGGATGGCGTTGGAGCCCATCCAGCTGCGTGCGGAGTGGGCGCGCTCGCCCGTGGTGTGCAGGATGACGCGCAGGGTGCCCTGGCAGCCGCCCTCGACCTCGCCGTAGGAGGGTTCGAGGAGGACCGCGAAGTCGGCGGCGAGCCAGTCGGGGTGGGCCTCGGCGACGTGGCCGAGGCCGTTGAGGTGGGCGGCCACCTCTTCGTTGTCGTAGAAGACGAAGGTCAGGTCGCGGTTGGGGGCGGGGACGGTGGCCGCGATGCGCAGCTGGAGCGCGACGCCCGCCTTCATGTCGCTGGTGCCGCAGCCCCACAGGACGCCGTCCTCGTCCAGGCGGGAGGGGACGTTGTCGGCGATGGGGACGGTGTCGATGTGTCCGGCGAGGACGACGCGTTCGGCGCGGCCGAGGTGCGTACGGGCGACGACGTTGTTGCCGTGGCGGTCGACCGTGAGGTGGGGGAGGGCGCGGAGGGCCTGCTCGATGGCGTCGGCGAGGGGCTTCTCGTCGCCGCTTTCGGAGCGGAAGTCGACGAGCTGGGCGGTGACGGCGGCGGCGTCAACGGTGAGGTCGAGGGAGGTGTCGGGCATGCCGTCGACCCTAACGGGGCGGTGGGCCGGGCATGCGGGCTCCAGTACCTTGGGGCTGTGTCCCAGCACTCCGCTTCCGCCGCGTCCTCCCCCTCCTCCCCGTTCCGCCGCCGCGCCGTCCGCATCGGTGCGGGCGTCGCCGTGCTCGTGGCGGTGGCCGGGTACGTGACGGTGCAGTTCTTCGCCGGAGACCAGGGCTCCACGCGCTGTTCCGTACGGGGCCAGGACGTCAGCGGTGCGAACGGTTCCCGGTACGACCTGACCGCCGAGCAGGCCGTCAACGCGGCGACCATCTCCTCCGTGGGTACCGCGCGCGGCATGCCCGAGCGCGCCGTGACCATCGCGCTCGCCACCGCCCTCCAGGAGTCGGCGCTGCGCAACATCCGGCACGGCGACCGGGATTCGCTCGGGCTGTTCCAGCAGCGGCCCTCGCAGGGGTGGGGCACGGAGAAGCAGATCCTCGACCCCGCGTACTCGGCCGGGCGCTTCTACCAGCACCTCACCGAGGTGCCCGGGTACTCGCGGCTGCCGCTGACCGTGGCCGCCCAGCGCGTGCAGAAGAGCGGGTTCCCGCAGGCGTACGCCAAGCACGAGCCGGACGCCGCCCTGCTGGCCTCGGCCCTCACCGGCCGGACGCCCGCGTCCCTGACGTGCGAGACCCGCCGGGGCGGCGACGATGGCACGCCGGGCGATCCCGCGAAGGTACGGGAGCGCCTCGTGCGGGACTTCGGCGCCGGGGTCCTCCCCCGGGAAGCGCGGGGCGCCCGGGACCGGGGGGCCACCGCCGGGGCGGGGGCGCAGGACGCGCGCACCCTCGTCGTGCCCGTGTCCCCCGCTCCGTCCGCGCCCGCATCCGCAGGTGCCCCGGCCGCCGAATCCGCGCCTCGGCAGCGGGGTTGGACGCTGGCCCACTGGGCGATGGCGCACTCCGCCGAACTGCGCGTCGCCCGCATCACGTACGCGGGCCGCGAGTGGCGCACCACGGAGGCGGCGAAGGGGTGGCAGCGCGTTCCGGAGGGCCGGGCGGGGGCGGACGACGTGCGGATCACCACGTCCCCGTAACGCGCCCCTCACCGGACGAACAACCGATAACGGGCAGATCACTCCCAGGTCAAGGCCGGGTCACCGATCGAACATCGGGCGATCACGCGTCCACCCCGTCCCTCGAAGGGGGCTGCCCGGGCCTCTCGCACCCGGATGGCGGGGCACCCGTCCCCACCTCGGGATCCGTCCGTGAATTCCCTTGGGAATCAAGGGAAGTGGGCGTCTTCGGCGGCTGCCGGATGCTTCTCGTTTGCCCGTTTATATCCATACCGGACCATGTACCGCCTTGCGAACTCTTTACCTTGGCCCACCGCAACCTCCCCCGCCCTCCGAGCGGTTGTCATGGCGTCCGATCGCCGGACAGACAGCGTCTCAACGTCTTCTCCCGCTAAGGAGCACCATGTCCCTCCCCCTGGCTCGCCGGATCGCCCGCGCCGCTCTCATCAGTGCCGCAGGCGCCGCCTCCGTGATCGGTGCGACCGGCTCCGCCAGCGCGGTCGACCTCCCGGCCGCCCCGAACCTCGGTGGCCTGACCGCGCTGGACGGCGCCGGTCTCGGCGACACCGTCGACGGCGCGTCGCAGAAGGCGTCCAACGTGGCGGGCGACACCAGCAGCGCTGCCGTCAAGAAGGCCGTCCCGGCCGCCGGAAAGACCGTCGGCAAGGCGGGCAAGACCGCCACCCCCGCCGCCCAGAAGGCCGCCGGTGACGTCGCAGGAAGCGCCGGCGAGGTGCTCGGCGAGACCGCCAAGACCGCCACGGACGGCGGCCTGCCGACCGGTGGCCTGCCCACCGGCGGTCTGCCCACCGGTGGCGGCCTGCCGGGCGCCGGCACCCTGCCCGTCCAGGGCCTGCCCCTCGGCTGAGCACACCGCGACACGTCCCGCTGTACGCGAAGGGGCCCCGGGAGTCACGAACTCCCGGGGCCCCTTCGTCTGCGCGGGGAAGGACCTCAGGCGGTCAGCCGTGCCACCGCTGCGGCGACCCGCTCGTCCGTGGCCGTGAAGGCGACGCGGACGAACTCCGCGCCCGCCTCCCCGTAGAAGTCGCCCGGCGCGACCAGGATGCCCAGCTCGGCGAGGTGGGCGACGGTCCGCCAGCAGTCCTCGTCGCGGGTGACCCACAGGTAGAGGCTGGCCTCGCTGTGCTCGACGCGGAAGCCGTGCGCGAGAAGGGCCGTGCGCAGGGCCGTGCGGCGGGCCGCGTAGCGCTCCCGCTGCTCGGCCACGTGCGCGTCGTCGCCGAGGGCGGCGACCGTGGCGGCCTGCACCGGGGCGGCGGTCATCATGCCGCCGTGCTTGCGGATCTGGAGCAGGTCGCCGAGTACGGCCTCGTCGCCCGCGACGAAGGCGGCCCGGTAGCCCGCCAGGTTGGAGCGCTTGGAGAGGGAGTGGACCGCGACGAGCCCGGTGAGCGGGCCGCCGCAGACGTCCGCGTGCAGGACGGAGACCGGGTCGGCCTCCCAGCCCAGCTCCAGGTAGCACTCGTCGGCGACGACGAGGATGTCGTGCTCGCGCGCCCAGGTGACGATCCGGGTCAGCTCGCCCTTGCCGATGACCCTGCCGGTCGGGTTGGACGGCGAGTTGAGCCACAGGAGCTTGACGCGGGCCGGGTCCAGGTCCGTGGTCGGGTCGTCGTAGACGACGGCCTCGGCGCGGGCCAGGCGCGCGCCGACCTCGTACGTCGGGTAGGCGAGGCGGGGGAAGGCGACCTGGTCGCCGGGGCCCAGACCCAGCTGGGTGGGCAGCCAGGCGACGAGTTCCTTGGAGCCGACCACCGGGAGGACGTTGGTGTGCTGGACGCCGCGGGCGCCCAGGCGTCGCTCCACCCACTCCACCAGCGCGTCGCGCAGCGCGACCGTGCCCCACACCGTCGGATAGCCGGGCGAGTCGGCGGCGGCGACCAGCGCCTTCTGGATCAGCTCGGGAACCGGGTCGACGGGGGTGCCGACGGAGAGGTCCACGATGCCGTCGGGGTGCGCCTGGGCCGTCTGCTTGTACGGCTCCAGCTTGTCCCAGGGAAAGGTGGGGAGCCGGTCGGTGACTGTGGACACGATGCGGATCACTTTCTCGTACGTACACGGACGGATCGGGCGGTGCCGGGAAACGCCTCGGTCCCGTACGGCAGCGAAGGCCGTACGGGACCGGGGGCGACGCTCAATGGCCGCCTGACCGCCTACTGGTTCTGCGGCGGCAGGGCGGCGATGAACGCGTGGTCGCGCTCGATCAGGCCCAGCTTGGAGGCACCACCGGGCGAACCGAGCTCGTCGAAGAACTCGACGTTCGCCTTGTAGTAGTCCTTCCACTCCTCCGGAGTGTCGTCCTCGTAGAAGATCGCCTCGACCGGGCAGACCGGCTCACAGGCACCACAGTCGACGCATTCGTCCGGGTGGATGTACAAGGACCGGGAGCCCTCGTAGATGCAGTCGACCGGGCACTCCTCGATGCACGCCTTGTCCTTGACGTCGACACAAGGCTGCGCGATGACGTAGGTCACGCTGTCGTTCCTCCTCGATAGGGCGCGGCGGGCCGAGCTTCTCCGGCTCCGTCCACGGGCGCGCGGGAGCGCGGCGTCGTGCGATGCCCGCACCTAGTATCTCCGTTCCCGGGCACGATCCGAACAGGAGGGGTGGACAGAGCTGTGGAATTCACTGCCGGCGGACAACTTGAGGTACGGCTGACACCGGGTGACGTGGGCAAACGGGTATCAGTCCGGCGTCTGACCGGGGACTCTGCACCCGGCGCCCGGTTCGCGGACGTGGTCGGGGTGCTCACGTCCTGGCACGACGGTGTGCTGTCGATCACACGAAAGAATGGTGAGACGGTACGGGTCGACGCGGCGGAACTGGTGGCCGCGAAGGTCGTGCCCGCCGCCCCGGCCAGGCGGCGCGGCCCCGCCGCGACCTTCGCCGAACTCGCGGCGGTGACGGCGCGGGCGTGGCAGCCGGTGGAGAGCGAGCGGCTGGGCGGGTGGACGCTGCGGGCCTCGAACGGCTTTACGCGGCGGGCCAATTCGGTGCTGCCGCTCGGGGAACCCGGGGTTCCGACGGGCGATGCGCTGGCGTACGTACGCGACTGGTATGCGCGGCGGGGACTTCCGGCGTACGTCCAGGTGGCCACCGGGGCCGAGGGTACGCAGGAGGCCCTGGGAGCGGAACTGGCTTCGTACGGCTGGCAGTTGGACGTGTCCGCGCAGGTGCGGATCGCGGCGCTCGCCCCGGTCGGCGACCTGGACGCGGGCCCGGCGGAGGCGGACGTGGTGCTGGCGCGGCATGCGGACGCGGCGTGGCTGTCGCGCTACCAGCGCTTCGAGGCACCGGGTCCCGAGGTGGAGAAGGTGCTGGGGAGCGGGCCCTCGGTGTGGTTCGCGACCGTGCCGGGAGAGGCGGGGCAGCCGCCCGCCGCGATCGGGCGGTGCGTGGTCGACGGGCGGTGGGCCGGGTTCGCGGCCGTCGAGGTCGATCCGGCGCACCGGCGGCGGGGGCTGGCCTCGGCGGTCATGGCCGTACTGGCGCGCAAGGCGCTGGACGAGGGGGCGTCGGCGGCGTGGCTCCAGGTGGAGGCCGACAACGAAGGGGCGCGTGCGCTGTACGACGGGATGGGGTTCGCGACCCATCACAGCTACCACCACTACCGGACCGCGTAGAGCGGGTACGAGGCTTTCATGGACGAGGCAGCAGGCAGGAACTCCGGCGGTGAACTGCCGGACTGGCAGGCGCAGTTCCGCGACGAGGTGCGGGCGCGGCAGCCCGATCTGGCGACGCTGTGCCTCCTGATCGGCGCGGTCGGGGATCCGTCGCTCGGGCAGGCCGGGATCGACGAGGCGCAGATCGAACTGGACCGGCTGGCGGGGCTGTTGCCGTTCCGCCCGGCCGGACCCCGGTCGTGGGCGACGGCGCTGGCGGAACTGCTGGGCGCGCGCTGCGGGTTCCAGGGCACGCCCGGCGACTATCAGCGGCTGGACTCCTCGCTGCTCCCGGCGGTGCTGAAGCGGCGCAGGGGGCTGCCGATCCTGCTGTCGGTGGTGTGGATGGAGGTGGCCAGGCGGGCCGGGGCCCCGGTGTACGGGGTGGCGCTGCCGGGGCATTTCGTGGTGGCGTTCGGGGAGCCGGGCGAGCAGGTGCTGGTGGACCCCTTCAACGGGGGGCGGCTGCTGACCGGGGCGGATGCGGAGCTGCTGGTGGCGGGGGCCACCGGGGAGCCGCTGGACGCTTCGATGCTGCGGGCGGCCGATCCGCTGGACATCGTGATGCGGATGCTGAACAACATCAGGGCGTGGGCGGCGGCGCGGCCCGAGCGCAGTGATGTGCAGCTGTGGGCGGTGGAGTTGGCGCTGCTGCTGCCCGCCCATCCGGCGCGACTGCGTTACGAGAAGGCGCAACTGCGGGTCCAGCGGGGTGACTTCCTCGGCGGGGCGGCGGAGCTGGAGGAGTACGCGGACGTGGTGGAGGCGGTGGAGCCGATGTCCGCGGAGGCGATCAGGGGGCGGGCCAGGGCGGCCCGGGCCCGCCTCAACTGATCGTCAGGACCTACCACGTGGCTCCGGCGACCTGGCGGGTGGTGGCGTTGAGCCGGTTGAAGAGGTTGCTGACGCCGATCCACAGGGTGATCCCGGCGAGCTGCTTCTCGTCGTAGTGCTTGGCGGCCTCGTTCCAGACCTCGTCGGACACCGGATCGGGGCGGTCGGCGAGGCGGGTGGCGGACTCGGCGAGGTCCAGGGCGGCGCGCTCGGCGTCGGTGAAGTACGGGGCGTCGCGCCAGACGGCGACGGAGTCGAGGCGCTCCTCGGTCTCCCCGGACTTGCGGGCGCTCGCCGCGCCGCCGACGACGCAGACGCCGCACCCGTTGATCTGGCTGATGCGCAGGTGGATCAGCTCCATCGTGGACTCCGGGACGCCGCCCTTACGGGCCGCCTTCATGACGGAGAGGATGGCGGGGTACGCCTCGGGGATGATCGTGGCGGGGTTGGCCATACGGGCTTCCACAACGGGCTCCTTGGGGGTTCGCGGGGCGCTCGCTTGCGCCCGCACCCGTATGACGGAGCCCGCGACGGAAGTGTGACCGGTCCCGGAAGGAATCTTCGGGAGGAGGATTCCGGCTCCCTAGAGCCAGCCCTTCTCGCGGGCCACGCCGACCGCTTCGGCCCGGTTGCGGGTGGCCAGCTTCTGGATGGCGGTGGAGAGGTAGTTGCGCACGGTGCCCTGGGAGAGGTGGAGGGCGGCGGCGATCTCCGCGTTGGTGGACCCGTCGGCGGCGGCGCGCAGCACCTCGCGTTCGCGGTCGGTGAGCGGGTTGGCCCCGCCCGCGAGCGCGGCGGCGGCCAGGGTGGGATCGATGACCCGCTCCCCCGCGAGGACCCTGCGGATCGCGTCGGCGAGCTGGGCGGCCGGGGCGTCCTTCACCAGGAACGCGACCGCGCCCGCCTCCATGGCCGTACGCAGGTGGCCGGGGCGGCCGAAGGTGGTGAGGACGACGACCTTCACCTCGGGGAGCTGCGCGGTCAGTTGGGCGGCGGCCTCGATGCCGGTCGCGCCGGGCATCTCGATGTCGAGGAGGGCCACGTCGACGGGGGTCGCACGGGCCGCCGCCAGCACCTCGTCGCCGCGCGCCACCTGGGCGACGACCTCGAAGTCGTGCTCCAGGCCGAGGAGCGCGGCGAGCGCCTCGCGGACCATCGACTGGTCCTCGGCGAGCAGGAGCCGGATGCCGGCGGTGCTGGTCATGAGGGCGATCCTAGGCGGGGACGGTGGGCAGCGGCACCGTGGCCCTGAGGGCGAAGCCGGGGAGTGCGGGGGCGGCGTGGACCGTGCCGCCGGCCCGCGCGAGCCGCTCGCCCATGCCGGTCAGGCCGTTGCCCGCGCGGGGAGTGCCCGGTGTGCCCCGGCCGTCGTCCTCGACCGTCAGCTCCAGGAAGGCTCCGTCGAGGGTCTGCGTCCGGCGCAGGCGCACCGTGCAGCGCCGCGCGCCACTGTGCCGTACGACATTGGTGACGGCTTCGCGCAGCGCCCAGGCGAGCGCCTCCTCCTGTTCCGGAGGGACGTCAGGGGCATCGGGCGGGAGTGCGGCGGGGAGGTCCGCCGCGACGCCCGCGGCGGCCAACGCGGTTCGGGCTCCGGCGAGTTCGGCGGCGAGGGTGGCGCGGCGGTAGCCGGTGACGGCTTCCCGGACGTCGACGAGGGCCTGGCGGCTGACCTTCTCGATGTCGGCGACCTGCTGGGCGGCCTGTTCCGGGTGGCCGGGCAGCATCCGGCCCGCGAGCTCGCTCTTGAGGGTGATCAGGGAGAGGGAGTGGCCGAGGAGGTCGTGCAGGTCGCGGGCGAGGCGCAGGCGTTCCTCGTTGGCGGCGAGCTGGGCGACGGTGGCGCGGGCCTCCCTCAACTCCACCGTCGTACGGACGAGTTGGCGTACGCCCGTCATGGCGAAGCCGCCGAGGAGCGCGGGGATCGCGACCGCGCCCAGGATCTGGCCGGGACCCTCGTGGCCGAGGCCGGCCAGCAGCAGGGTGGCGGTCACCGCGGGGATCGCCCAGCGCGCCGCCCGCATCGGCAGGCAGGCCCCGCACGCCACGGACACGTACACGAAGAGGGTCAGCCAGGGGCGGCCCAGGGTGAGCGAGAGGACGGACGAGAGGACGTACAGCGTGCCCAGGGCGGTCCAGACGAGGCGGCGGGCCAGCGCCTTGGAGGTGTGCCGGAACACGAGGGCGAAGTAGACGGCGACGAAGGCGGCCAGGCCCAGCCAGCCGCCGACGACGGCCGGGGCGGTGTGCGCGTCGCCCAGGAGGTCGGACACGGGGGCGCCCATGAAGGCGAGCCAGATGCCGATCCACAGCAGCTTCGCCACGACCGGGCGGCGGTTGTCCGCAGGCCGCCCGATCGGGGCGAAGGTCTCCCCCGCCGACTCCTCTTTCATGCCTTCAGCGCGTCCTTCCGGTACAGCCAGGCGGCGCCGCCCGCGAACAGGAGGAAGTATCCGGCGAGGATGGCGACGTCCTTGGCGTGCGGGGCGCCACCCAGCTCGATGGCCTGGCCGAGGGCCGCGTAGGCGTGCGTGGGCAGCCATTCGGCGATGTTCTGGAGCCACTGAGGGTAGAGGGTGGCGGGCATCCACAGACCGCCCAGGATGGACAGGCCGAAGTACACGATCATCGTGACGGGGCGGACGGCGTCACCGCTGACGACGTAGCCGAGGGCCACGCCCAGCGCGGCGAAGACGATGCTGCCCGCCCAGATGACGGCCGTCAGCGCGATCCACTGCCAGGCGTCGAGGCGTACGCCCTTGGCGGCTGCCGCGACGGCGAACACGATCACGATGGCGGGCAGCGTGACGACAGCCGAGCCCGCGATCTTGGCGAGGACGTAACCCCGGCCGGGGAGGCTGGTCAGGCGCAGCTGGCGGACCCAGCCCTTCTCACGCTCCTTGGCGATGCGTTCGCTGTTGCCCATCAGGACGGTCGTCAGCGCGCCGAAGGAGGCCATGGCGACCATGACGAACAGGGGCATGGTGAGGTCGGAGTCCGGGACCTTCTGGTTGCCCTGGGTGCCCGCGATCATCAGGAAGAGGGCGGAGGGGTAGATCACCGAGAAGAACATGAACTTCTTGTTCCGCAGGGTGCGGCGGATTTCGAGGGCGACGAGGGTCTTCATGCGGCCTGGGACTCCTTGGTCTCTTCGGCTTCGGTGATCGCCACGAACGCCTGCTCAAGGCCCAGTCCGGCGACTTCGAGGTTGCGGGGGTAGAGGCCCAGCCCGTACAGCGCGTGGACGGTCGCGTCGGCGTCGTGCGACTGCATGCGGACGGTGCGGCCGGAGACGGCCAGCTGGGAGAGGTACGGGAGGGCGCCGAGCGCGCTCTCGTCGATCGGGCCCTCCAGGTCGAAGGCGATCCGGCGGGCGCCCGCCTTCGCCTTGATCTCGGCGGCGGTGCCGTCGGCGAGGAGGCGGCCCTTGTGCAGGACGAGGACCCGGTCGGCGATGGCGTCGGCCTCCTCCAGGTAGTGCGTGGCGAACAGGACGGTGCGGCCCTGGTCGGCCTGGTCGCGCATGGTCGCCCAGAACGCCTGGCGGGAGGTGACGTCCATGCCGGTGGTGGGCTCGTCGAGCACGATCAGGTCGTTGGCCCCCGCGGTGGCGAGGGCGAAGCGGACGCGCTGCTCCTGGCCGCCGGAGAGCTTGTTGACCATGCGGTCCGCGACGGCGGCGATCCCGGCCCGGTCCAGCACCTCCTGCACGGGGTACGGCTTGGGGTGCAGGTCGCAGGCGAGCCGGACGATCTCGCGGACCTTGACCTCCTCCATCAGGCCGCCGCTCTGGAGCATCGCGCCGACCCGGCCGTCGGCGACGGCGCGCTGCGGGGTGGTGCCGAAGAGGGTGACGGTTCCGGTGTCGGCGGGGCGCAGTCCGAGGAGGAGGTCGAGGGTGGTGGACTTGCCCGCGCCGTTGGGGCCGAGGAGGGCGACGGTCTCGCCGGGGCGGAGGGTCAGGGTGAGGTCGGAGACGGCCTTCACGGGGCCGTACGCCTTGGTCACCTGGGCGAAGTGGACGGGTGTCGTCTGCATGCCTCAAGGGTGGCGAACCGGAGGGCCCGCGCGGCAGAGACGGGTGTCCGGTGTTCGGCATGACAGATGTCATGGGCGGGGTGGTGACCGGCGTCGCGGTCAGGACCGCGACACACCGGAGCCCCCGTGCGCCCGAGGCGGCACGGGGGCTCCGGTGGAACGGGCCTACGGGTTCAGGTTGACGGCCTGCGTCCGTTCGGCGGTCGTCTTGCCGACCAGGGCCTTCTGCATCGCGTCGCGCACGTCCTCCATCGACACGGGGCGCTTGCCCGAAGGGTCGTTGACCTGCACGCCGTCGAAGGTGCTGCCGACCAGCTCCTTCAGCACCCTCAGGTCGTAGACCGGCGTCAGCTTCCCGTCGACCGCCTTCATCGACAGGATCTTCGGCAGCGACTTCCCGGGCCCGAGGGGGATGCCCGCACCGCCCGGGCCCGCCGTGATCTTGACGTTCGCGGACATGGCCGGCTCGGCGAACTCCTTCATGGCGCGGTCGAGTTCGGCCTGCGTGACGGTCGGCTGCTTGGCGACGACGGGCAGGTCGACCGGTACGGTCTTCCCGCTGCGCACCTGCGCGAGGTAGGCGTCCCGCACCTTCGCCATCGACGCCTTGACGTCGAGTGCCTTGCCCGGCTTGCCCGGTACGGCGACCGCCTTGCCGGGAACGAAGGTGACGGTGCCTTCCGACGCCGTGCCCGAGGTGCCCGCGAGCGACGTCAGGGCGACCGTCAGCTTCTCCTCGTCGACCGGGATCACCGGCTCGGCGACGCGCTCGCCACCGAACAGGGAGCCGACCACCGACACCGGGTTGTAGTCGCTGCCGGACGCGCCGCGCACCGTCTCCTGGCTGTCCAGGGACAGACCCGCGTTGCCGGGGGCCAGTTCGGTCTTCTTGCCGTCGACGACGAGCTGGAGGGGCAGCGTGGCCCGCTTGCCGAGCGCCGCGTCCAGCTTGACGACGGCCTCGTCCTTGGTGCCGCCGCCGATGTCCTGGCCGAGGACCGTGGTGCCCTTGGGCACGTCGGAGTGGTTGAGCAGCAGGCCCGCGCCGTACACGCCACCGGCGATGACGACGACCCCGACCGCCAGCAGGACCAGCTTGGAGCGGCCCTTCTTCTTCGCGGGAGCGGCGGGCTTGGGGGCGGGCGGCGGGGCGGGCTCGTTGCGTACGGGAGCGGTCCGGCCGAAGTCGGACGCGCCCGGCGGGTCGGGCAGCCGGGGGGTGAGGTTGGGGCCCGACGGGAACTGCGGACGCGGTCCGTCCGGCTGCACCACCGGGACACCGCTGGTCAGGGTGTCGCCGGAGACGTACCCGGGAGGCGTCATCGGCCCGGGGCCCGGGGCGGGAGTCCCGGGCAGGTCGTCGCGCGGGTCGGTCTGCGGGGTGAGGACGGCGGTGTCGTCGCCCATGCCGCCCGCACCGTTCAGGCCGGTGACCGGGTTCGTACCGTACGGGGAGGAAGCGGACGGCGCTCCGGGGCCGCCGCCCTGCTCGGGGCGCGCCCGGGTCCACCCGCCGGGAGCGGAACCGGAACCCGAACCGGAACCGGGCATCTGGTGCTGGCCGGTCGTCTCGGAGCCGGGCACGTAGTGCTGGCCCGTCGTCTCCGGGCCCGGCATGAAGTGCTGGCCCGTCGTCTCGGGGCCGAAGTCCTGGCCCTGGTCGCGGGACGGCGCCGCCCCCTTGGGGGCCAGGCTGCTGCTGCCGCTCACCGGTCCGGTGGTGGGCCCGGCGGGGCCGGACTGCGGGGTGCTGCCCGCGCCGTCCCCGAGGCCCGTGCCGTCGGTGAAGTACGGCAGCCCGTTGCCCTGGGAGGCGTCGGGTGCGGCCGGACGGTCCGGCGAGGGCTGCGGTGCGACCGGGGACTTCCGAGGGGCGAACCAGTCGCTGGTCGGCTTGTCGTCACCGGAAGCGGAACCCGGCGCGGAACCCCCGGAACCTTCAGCGCCCTTGTCGCGCACGGTGGCCCCCTGCACACGGGTCGGCAGCGGCGGCTGAGCCGGTGCGCCGTCGGAGGCGGACGCCGCCGCGTACCCCGAGGCGCCGGAGGACGCTGACGGTGCGGCAGAGAGCGGCTCCGAGGGCGGCCACACGGTCTCGGCGGTGCTCTCGCCCTTCGCCGTCCCGTCGGCCGACGCCCCGTCACCTTCGCCGTCCGCCATGGGCTTGCGCATGACGACGGGCGGAATGGGGCGCGATCCGGGGATGTTGATGCGGATGCGGGTGGTCAGGGTCGTCTCGGTCCTGGGCCCGTCCGGCTCCGGAGCCTCGGCGGGCTCGTCGTTGGCCCCGGCACCGAAGCCGTCCTGGCCGTCCTGATGGAGCGAGGGGTACGGGCTCTGTCCGTACGGCGTCGTACCGGAGGGGTACGCGGTTCCACCGCGCCCCTGCGCGCCGGAGGACGAACTGTCAGTTTCACGACTCAAGGCAGGTTCTCCCGGTTGGCTCCACCGCTCGTTCTCTTGACCATGTGCTGCGGGCGGCTCGGCGGCGCGCACCACCATACTGGCCGCCGCCGACCCGAGCCCCGCGCCCGCCGAAAGGGCACTGCCGGCCGGGTGGCGCGGGCGGGGGCGGCGAAGCGGGATCGGTCACGGGAATCGGGCGGGGAAAAGCGGAGGGAAACAGAAGGAAGGGGTAAGGAAGGGGTGCGTCACTTCCCCGGCCGGACGGCGCCCTCGGCGGGGGCTGCCAGCTTGGGCATGGTGGCGCAGATCACAGCGAGGACGATGCCGCCGATCAGGAAGACGCTCGCACCGGTTCCGCCGCCGACGAGCACGTCCCCCTCGGTGCGGCCCGAGGCCGACACCAGTACGGCGAGGAGCCAGCCGAGCCCGGGAACGGCCGCACCGAGCCGGGTGCCGAGTGCGTACGTACCGCCGTAGAAGAGGCCGCCCGCGGCGAGCAGGGCGAGCAGCGGTCCGAGCGGCTGGAGCAGCCCGTCGACCAGGGCCCCGGCGAGCCCGGTGAGGACGCCGAGGACGAAGAGGCCGAGGTAGACGGGGATGCGGCGGGGATCGACCGGCCGGGTCATGAGGAGCGGGGGGCTCGCGACGGTGGCTTGGGAGCCGCCCGGGGACGTCGACCCGGCGGCGCTGCGCCGCGGTCCTGTCGACTTGGCGACACTGCGCTTCGCGGCGGAGCCCTGGGCGGTGGAAGCCTTGCCGGTGGGGGCCTTGCCGGTGGATGCCTTCGTGGGAGGAGGCGTGTCGCCCTGTTCCTTCGTCATGCGCCGACCCCCGCGAACAGGTCCGTCTCGACCGGCTCGTCGCCCTCGGGGTCCCGGGGCGGGAAGACCCGCTCGTAGTACTCGGTGGTGAAGACGGGCTGGGCGAGCTCGTTGGAGAGCAGGAACCAGGGCTCGTGGACGGTGATCTGCGTGGCGTGCGCACGCATCGCGGCCGTCTTGGCCGCCGTGTAAGCGGTGCCGTCGACCACCGTGGTGACGTGCTCCTCGTCGACCACACCGGGTACGTCGTCGACTGGGGCGATGCCCGGGAAGCCGGGGTCCTCGGCGCGCAGCCGGGCGAAGGCGTCCTCGGCGACGGGGCGCGGGACCCGGTTCCAGTACACCTTTTCGACGGCGTGCGGGACGCCGAAGTCCGGCCGGTAGGTGGGTTCGGCGGCGAGTTCGGCGGCGCGCATGGCGACGCGGTGCGTCTGGATGTGGTCGGGGTGGCCGTAGCCGCCGTCCGGGTCGTACGTCACGAGGACCTGGGGGCGCACCTCGCGGATCACCTGCACGAGGTACGGGGCCGCCGCGTCGACGTCGGCGTGCCAGAAGGCGTTCTCGCGGTGGTTCTGCGGGGCGCCCATCATGCCGGAGTCGCGGAAGTGGCCTGCGCCGCCGAGGAAGCGGTGGTCGCTGACGCCCAGCTCCTTCATGGCGGCGGCCAGCTCGACGGCCCGGTACGGGCCGAGCGTGTCGTCCTGGTCGGCGGCGAGGTGGGCGAGGGAGGGCGGAATGATCTCGCCCTCCTCGCCCTGGGTGCAGGTCACCAGGGTGACCCGCACGCCCTCGGCCGCGTACTTGGCCATGGTGGCGCCGTTGTTGATCGACTCGTCGTCGGGGTGAGCGTGCACCAGGAGCAGACGACGGGTGGGGAGCTCGGTCATGGGGACAGCCTACGAGGTGGGCGTGCGCGCGCCCCTCGTGCGCCCCGGCCCTCCCGCGCCGACCTTCCGCGCCGACCGCCCGCTCCGGTCGCCCGCGCCGACCTCCCGCGTCGGCCGCCCCCGTGCGCCGTCAGAAGTGGAAGCCGCCCAGTACCCCGGCGACGTTCGTGGTGACGTCCTTGATCGTGGGTGCGATGGAGGAGCTGGCCAGGTAGAAGCCGAGCAGCATGCAGACCACCGCGTGTCCGGCCTTCAGTCCGGATTTCCGGACCAGCAGGAAGACGACGATCGCCAGCAGCACCACCAGTGAGATCGAGAGTGCCACGGCGGTTCACCTCCACTTGAGTACGGTCGGGACGACGGTTGGATCTACGGCAGCACGACAGGTGCCAGCAGGTCTATACCCACCTAGCGCTACGGATCATAACTATCCGCATCTACGCATTGATCGGTGCACGGCAGCACGAGGGGCGCACGGGGGGCGGGCACATGGGGAGCGTGGCTGGAAACCGCCCCTGCGGAAGCCGGAGTTGACGACCCACGAGGACCTCCGGAGCGACCTCTACCACCCCGGCGGGCGCGAACTCGGTGGCGGCGGTCCGAACCCGCCGCCACCCGGGAGCGGCGTGGGCCCGTAGCCGTCGTAGACGTTCGGGGCGAGCCTCGGCGGGGGGTCGCCCGGCACTCCCCTGCGGCCGAGGATCAGGACCAGAGCCGTTCCGGCCACCAGCTGGAACACCCAGCCGGAAACGGTGAGTTGTTCGATCGCGTCCAGCGTTCCGAAGTCCGCGAACAGGTTCGCCCGTACGGACAGGGACACCCCTGCCGCACCGCTCGTCCACACCAGCCCCGCCACCACCAGACCGAGGGGCCGCGAGTGGACCGCGCCGAGCAGCGCGCCCACCGCCGCCGTCAGGGAGAGGGCGACGAGAACAAGACAGGCCCAGCCCGCCGGCATCCCGAGGAGCTGGAGTCCGCCGCCGCTGCCGGTGAAGCGTTCGGCATAGCGGGAGAAGGAGCCGGACTGCCGGACGTACTCGTGGACCTCCCAGGCCGCGGCCACCAGCCCGACCGCCGCCAGGAGCAGTCCGCCGACGACGCCCGTCACCCGCCCCGGGCGCGTCGGGACGGTGCCGGAGCGAGCGTCCGTACGCCCGTACGACCCCGGCGCTCCCTGGCCGGATCGCACCGGTCTGCGGCCCGCCGCGACCACGATCAGCAGCGTCGCCGCGAGCCCGAGCGCGAGGAAGGTCGACACCATGGCCCGCATCCGCAGCCCGTGCGGGTAGACCTCGGCGAAGCCCTCGGCCCACAGCGCGGGGGCGCGCACGGCGAGGGTGACCAGGGCGGTCACGGTGAGGGCCGAGGCGGCCACCGGGGAGCGCGGCACGACGACCGCCACGACGACGTACACGAGCAGGAGGCTCAGTTCGTAGCGGGTGCTCGCGGTCAGGAAGCGGTCCGCGCCGCTGCCCGCCCACGCCCACCACAGCCGGGCGGGGTCGTCGACGAGGCGCAGGTCACGGACGATCCAGAGCCCCGTCAGGAGGGCCAGGAGGAGACAGACGCCGCTGCCGGTGAATCGTGCGCCGCGTACCAGTGACTGTGGCTGCCCCGTCGCTCCCATGGCTGAATGGTCCACCCTGGTAAGGGAGTTGAACAAGGGGCCGAAGTCCGGATGCGTAACCCGGTGGCCACGAAAAGCGACCGCCGGGCGGCGTACGGGTCAACGGAAGGCGACCGGCCGGGGCGTCATAGAGCGCCCCGGCCGGTCCACGGCACCCGCACGGCCGTACGTCTCCCACCCTGAGGGGCCCGCGTGTCGCGCGCGTTGCCCCCGCGTAAAAACCATCGGCGCACAACCGTCAGCGCGGCACCACGACCCGCTCCTCGGCGAAGTGGCACGCCGAGTCGTGCGCCGCCGGGGAGTCCGCGTCGCGGAACACCGCCGGGACCGCCAGCAGGGGCACCTCCTGCGCGCACCGGTCCTCCGCCTTCCAGCAGCGCGTACGGAAGCGGCAGCCCGACGGCGGGTTGGCCGGGGACGGCACGTCGCCGCTGAGGATGATGCGGTCGCGGTGGTCGCGGGCGGTGGGGTCGGGGACGGGCACGGCGGAGAGCAGCGCCTGGGTGTACGGGTGGGTGGGGTGCTCGTAGATCTCGGCGTCGCTGCCGATCTCGACGACCCGGCCCAGGTACATCACACCGACCCGGTCGGAGATGTGCCGCACGATCGAGAGGTCGTGGGCGATGAAGAGGTAGGAGAGGTTGAACTCCTGCTGGAGCTTCTCCAGAAGGTTGATGACCTGCGCCTGGACGGAGACGTCGAGCGCCGAGACCGGCTCGTCCGCGACGATGATCTCCGGGTTGAGGGCCAGGCCGCGGGCGATGCCGATGCGCTGGCGCTGACCGCCGGAGAACTGGTGCGGGTAGCGGTTGATGTACTCGGGGTTCAGGCCGACGACGTCGAGCAGCTCCTGGACCTTGCGGCGCCGGTCGCCCTTGGGGGCGACCTCGGGGTGGATCTCGTACGGCTCGCCGATGATGTCGCCGACCGTCATGCGCGGGTTCAGCGAGGTGTACGGGTCCTGGAAGACCATCTGGATGTTGCGCCGGACCGCCTTCAGCGCGCGCCCGGACAGCTTGGTGATGTCCTCGCCCTTGTAGCGGATGGCCCCCGACGTGGGCTTCTCCAGCTGGACGAGCATCTTGGCGACGGTCGACTTGCCGCAGCCGGACTCGCCCACGATGCCGAGGGTCTCGCCCGCGCCGAGGTCGAAGGAGACCCCGTCGACGGCCTTGACCGCGCCGACCTGCTTCTTGCGGACGATGCCCTGGGTGAGGGGGTAGTGCTTGACCAGGTCCCGTACCTCCAGGATGGCGTCGCCGGTCTTGGAGGAGGGGCCCACCCAGTCCTTGGCCTCGGTCGCGCCCGCCTTCTGGCGGCCGGGGATCCTCTCAGGCGTCTCAGGCATCGAGCGTCTCCTTCCAGAAGTGGCAGGCGCTCTGACGGCCCTCGGCCACGTCGAACAGCGGCGGCACGTCGGTGCGGCACACGTCCCTCGCCATCGGGCAGCGCGGGTTGAAGGCGCAGCCCGGCGGGATGCTGAGCAGGTTCGGCGGCAGGCCCTTGATCGCGTACAGCTCCTGGCCCTTCTGGTCCAGGCGCGGGATCGATTCGAGGAGGCCCTTGGTGTACGGGTGGGCGGGGTTGGCGTAGATCTCCTTGACCGGGGCGGTCTCGACGATCCGGCCCGCGTACATGACGGCGATCTTGTCGGCGACGTCCGCGACGACGCCCAGGTCGTGGGTGATGAGGATCAGCCCCATGTTGAGCTCGCGCTGCAACTCCGCGAGCAGGTCCATGACCTGGGCCTGCACGGTCACGTCGAGGGCCGTCGTCGGCTCGTCCGCGATGATGAGCTTCGGTTCGAGGGCGAGCGCCATCGCGATCATGATGCGCTGGCGCATGCCGCCGGAGAACTGGTGCGGGTACTGGCCGACCCGCTCCTTCGCGGCCGGGATGCGCACCCGGTCCATCAGCTCGACGGCCTTCGCCCGGGAGTCCTTCTTCGACATCCCCCGGTGCACCACGAACATCTCGCCGAGCTGCTCGCCGACGGAGAGGACCGGGTTCAGGGAGGACAGCGCGTCCTGGAAGATCATGGCCATCTGCGCGCCCCGGATCTTCCTGCGCTGCTCCTCCTTGAGCTTCAGCACGTCCTGTCCCTCGAAGAGGATCTCGCCCTGGGGGATGCGTCCCGGCGGCATGTCGAGAATGCCCATGACGGCCTGTGCGGTCACCGACTTCCCGGAGCCGGACTCGCCGAGCACGGCGAGGGTCTCGCCCTCGTCGACGCTGTAGTTGACCCCGTTGACGGCCTTGGCGACGCCGTCGCGGGTCTTGAACTCCACGTGGAGGTCACGCACTTCGAGCAGCATGGGTCAGCACACCCTCTATCGCAGCTTGGGGTCGAGGGCGTCGCGCACCGCGTCGCCGAGCATGATGAACGCGAGGACCGTGATGGCGAGCGCGCCGGCGGGCCACAGCAGCATGTGCGGCGCGTTGCGGACGTACGCCGAGGCCGACGAGATGTCGATGCCCCAGGAGACGGTCGGGGCCTTCAGGCCGACGCCGAGGTAGGACAGCGTCGCTTCGAGGGCGATGTACGTACCGAGGGCGATGGTCGCGACGACGATCACCGGCGCGACGGCGTTCGGGGTGATGTGGCGCAGCAGCATCCTCGGGTTGCCCGCGCCGAGTGCCCTGGCGGCCTGCACGTAGTCGTTCTGCTTGGCGGTGATGACCGAGCCCCGGGCGATGCGGGCGATCTGCGGCCAGCCGAGCAGCACGATGAAGGTGATCACCGGCCAGACGGTGGTGCCGGGGACGACCGAGAGGAAGACCAGGCCGCCGAGGACCACGGGGATGGCGAAGAAGACGTCCGTGATGCGCGACAGCAGCGAGTCGAACCAGCCGCCGAAGAAGCCCGCGAGGCCGCCCAGGAGGCTGCCGATCAGGGCGACGCCGACGGTGGCGCAGACGCCGACGGTGACCGAGGCCCTGGCTCCGTAGACGGTACGGGTGTACACGTCGCAGCCCTGGCCGTTGAAGCCGAAGGGGTGGCCCGGCTGGGAGCCCTGCTGGGCCTTGGCCAGGTCGCAGGCGAGCGGGTCGCCCGACGCGATGACGGAGGGCCACAGCGAGATGAACACCAGGAAGGCGATGATCAGCCCGGAGAGCAGGAAGACGGGGTTGCGGCGCAGGTCGTGCCAGGCGTCGGACCACAGGCTGCGGGCCTTGTCGCCGCCCTTCTCGGGTCCTGGCGGCTGTTCCAGGCTGGTGCCCTCGGCGACGGCGAGATCCATCGCGCCGCCCGCTCCGGCACCGGAGATCGCGAGGTCGTCTTTGCGGGGAGTGGGCTCAGGCATACCGGATCCTCGGGTCGAGAACGGCGTACAAGAGGTCGACGATCAGGTTGGCCACCAGATAGACGAGGACCAGGATGGTCACGAAGCCGACGACGGTCTGTGAGCTCTGGCGCAGGATGCCCTGGTAGAGCTGGTAGCCGACGCCGTGGATGTTGAAGATGCGCTCGGTGACGATCGCGCCGCCCATCAGGGCGCCGACGTCGGTGCCGATGAAGGTGACCACCGGGATCAGGGAGTTGCGCAGCAGGTGCCGGGAGATCACCCGGCGGCGCGGCAGGCCCTTGGCGACGGCGGTGCGGACGTAGTCGGCGCGGGCGTTCTCCGCGACGGAGGTGCGGGTCAGGCGGGTGACGTACGCCAGCGAGACGGACGCCAGCACCAGTCCCGGCAGCAGGAGTTCGTCGAAGGTGGCCGACGGGGAGACCGCCGGTTTCACCCAGCCCCACTTCACGCCGAACAGCAGCTGGAGCAGCAGACCGGTGACGAAGGTGGGGATCGAGATGACGATCAGGGTGAGCAGGAGGACCCCGGTGTCGACGGGGCGGCCCCGGCGCAGGCCGGTGAGGACGCCGAGGCTGATGCCGATGACGACCTCGAAGACGATGGCGACGAGGGTGAGCCGGGCGGTCACCGGGAAGGCGGTGCTCATCAGCTCGGTGACCTTCTGGCCGTTGAAGGCGCGGCCGAAGTCACCGGTGAAGACGTTGCCGAGGTAGGTGAGGTACTGCTGCCAGACCGGCTTGTCGAGGCCGAAGTCCGCCTTGAGCTGTGCGGCGACCGCGGGGTCGCACTTGCGGTCGCCGCACAGGCCCGCGATGGGGTCGCCCATGACGTTGACCATCAGGAAGATCAGCAGGGTGGCGCCGAAGAAGACCGGGATCATCTGGAGCAGACGCCGGATCACATAACGTCCCATGACTGGGGGCTCCTGAGGTCGTCGTTACTCGTCGTTGCGGTGAACTCGCCTGCGGTGGGCGTCAGTTGACCTTGATCTCGCTGTAGACGGGGATGCTGAAGGGGTTCAGCGCCACGTCGGAGACCCGCTCGGAGTAGGCCACGCTGCCGTTCTGGTACCAGAGCGGGATGGCGGCCATCTCGTCGGCGACGACCTGTTCGGCCTTCTGGTACGTCTCGACGGCCTTGGCGGTGTCGACCTCGCCGTTGGCCTGGTTCATGAGCTTGTCGAAGTCCTTGTTGGACCACTTGCCGTCGTTGGACGAGGCGTCCGTGTAGTACAGCGGCTCCAGGAAGTTCTGGATCAGCGGGTAGTCCATCTGCCAGCCCGCCCGGAAGGGGCCGTCCATCTCCTGCTTGGAGACCTTGTTGCGGTAGTCGGCGAAGGTGCCGACGGGGTTGCCGACGCACGCCGTGTTGTTGCCGAGTGCGTTGTTGATGCTGTTGCAGACCGCGTCGACCCACTCCTTGTGGGAGCTGTCCGCGTTGTACGTGATCTTCAGCTGGCCGCCGGGGATGCCGCCGCCCTCGGTGATGAGCTTCTTGGCCTCGGCCGCGTTGTAGTCGCAGGAGGCGCCGCACAGCCCGGCCTTGTATCCGCCCTCCGTCTTGAGGACAGGGGAGGTCCAGTCGGTGGCGGGGGTGCGGGTGTTGTGGAAGATCGTCTCGGTGATCTGCTTGCGGTTGATCGCCATGGAGAGGCCCTTGCGGACCTTGACGGCGCCCTCGGTCTTCCACTCCGGCTTGTAGAAGGGGAACGCGAGGGTCTGGATGATGCCGGCGGGCGGGCTGGCGTAGCGGCCGTTCACGTCGTTCTTGACGTTCTGGAGCTGGGCGGCGGGGACGTCGTCGAGGAGGTCGAGGTTCCCGGCGACGAGGTCGTTGTAGGCGACGCCGTTCTCGGTGTAGACCTTCAGGTCGACGCCGTTGTTCTTCGCCTTGTCCGCGCCCGGGTACTCCTCCCACTTCTTGAGGTTCATCACCGAACCCTTGGCGTAGTTGTCCACGGTGTACGGGCCGTTGCCGACCGGCTTGGACAGCCAGGCGTCGCGGTCGTCGAAGAACGCCTTGGGCAGCGGGGCGAAGGCGGCGTAGCCGAGGGTCTCGGGCCAGGTGGAGAACTTCTGCTTGAGCTTGACCGTGAAGGTCTTCTCGTCGACGACCTTGAGCCCGGAAAGGGTCTCGGCGGTGGCGTTGCCCTGCTCCGGGTGCACCTTGTCGTAGCCCTCGATGTAGCCGAAGAAGTACGCGCCCTTCTGCTTGTTCTTGAGGTGGGCGGCGTAGTTCCAGGCGTTCACGAAGGACTCGGCGGTGACCTTCTCGCCGTTGGAGAACTTCCAGTCCTTGAGCTTGACGGTGAAGTTCTGCGCGTCGGTCGTCTCGATCTTCTCGGCGACCATGTCCTCGGCGGCGCCCGTCCTCGGGTTGTACCGCTTGAGGCCGCGCGTGACCATGTCGAGGACCTTGCCGCCCTGCACCTCGGTGGTGTTCGCGGGCTCCAGGGGGTTCTGCGGGTCGCCCCACCAGGCGCTGAGCACGCCCTCCCCGCTGCTGCCGCTGCTGCCGCCGCCACCGCAGGCGGTCGCGGCGAGAGCGACGGCGGCCGCGGCTGCGGCCCACTTGGCGTGCCTGGCTCCGCGCATGGAGTGCCTCCTAGAGTCCCAAAGACGACTTAGGGACCCATATCACCCCATTTGGCATGGTGTCGCATCTTCACTGCGGCCATCTGCCCACGGACCGGACGCCGCCCCAACCCACGCGCCGGGCGCTCCCTCACCGCACGGACCGGGCGCCCCCTCACCACACCGGCCGGACGCCCCCTCGCCCCGCCTCGGCGAAACCGCACTGCGCGGCCGCACGCTTCAGGGGCTCGGCCCACCGCGAGAGTTCACCGACGACCGACCGGGGGCCGATGATCGTGAGCGCCCCCACGAAGCGCGCGCCGCTCCTGATGACGGTCGCCAGCGATTCCCACTCGCCGCAGCGGTGACTCGCCACGCCCGCGCCGCGAATGGCCGCCACGTGACGGGGCGAGAGCTGGTGTTCCGGCGGCAGCCAGTGATGCGGCGTCACCTTCCCCGGCATGAGCGCGAGCATGGCCCGCCCCGCCGCCGTCCTCTTCGGCTGCTGGTGGGCCAGCTGCTCCAGTACGGGTGCCAGGGTGGCGGGAGGCCCTGTGATGTCGACCAGATTGCAGAGGAGGTTCGGACCGGGGAGCACCTGTGGCACGTGCAGGGCCACCGCGGAGGCACCGGCCTGCCGCTGGAGGTTCCGCAGAACCTCCCTGGTCGTTCGCAGGACGAGGGGGCCGGTGGCGGACGGTGGTACGACCGCGCGACTTCCGTCCGTCGAGGCGAGCCGGTACATCCCGTACTTGGGGCGTACGACAAGGCCGCGGGCCGTGGCCTGGGCGAGCAGCTTGTTGGCCTGCGAGGAGCTCAGCCCGGCGCGGTCCGCGATCTCCGCCAGCCGCAGGGGGCCGGGATGCTCACGCTCCAGGGCGAGCATCGCCGTCAGCAGATCGAACCCCCGGGCGGCGCTCATATCGCCTCATGACCGAACGTCACCCACGCGAGAACACTCGACGACCGAGCGCCGAAACCGACCAACCCCATGTCATCCGCCTTGTGTTAGCCATGATCACCAGGTCACGGGCGGAGCACGGCTCTCTTCGTGGGAGACCCTCACTCCGCTCTGAAGCCTCAGTCTCCGCATATGCCGCTCCAGCGCAACGGTACGAAACGGGCAATAGCCACTCCGGCGTTTGGGGGCGGGGTTTTCCGTGGGGGGAAAACTTGGCACGGTTCTTCAACTACCTCTTGCGCCCCGCCCGTCGGCGTCAGATGGTTACTGCATTCCCGGCGAGCAGTCGGCCGGGGAGTATGAATTCGACGGCGGTATTCCCCGCCTGACGAATGAGGGTTTCCTCATCGAAAGGAGACATACCATGAGCTACCGTCACTGATTTACAGACATTGTGGCTGCGGGTGCCTTCGTGCCCGCAGCCACATCTGCATGCCCATGGCCGGGAATACTGCGTCGAACCGGGTAATCGCACACAGGAAGGGTGAACCGCGTGCCGCACCCTCTTTACGAACCACTGGCTCCCGAGACAATTGCCAATCCATATCCCCATTACCGGAAAATGCGGGAGCACCAGAACGTCCACTGGCACTCGTCGCTGGACGCCTGGGCGGTCACCGGGCACGCCGAGTGCCGTCAGGTGCTGGGCGACACCACCGCCTTCGGGTCCGACTTCCGCCGGGTCGGCGAAGAGGTCCCCGACTCCTCGCTGAACATCCAGGCCCTGGACCCGCCCGAGCACGGACCGGTACGGCACCTCCTGGTGGCGGCGCTGCACGACGAGCCCCCCGCCGCGATGGCGGACCGGGTGGCGCGCATCGGCTCCTCCCACGTGTCACGTCTCCCCCGGCCGGGGCGCGTCGACCTCGTCGCCGACTTCGCCCGGCCCGTCGCGCTGGAGACCATGTGCGCGTTCCTCGGGGTCGAGCCGCCGGAGGGCGAGAAGTTCGAAGAGATGTCGAACGCCATCGTGCGGAGCATGGACGGCGGGCTCGACCCGCAGCGCGTGGAGCCGGGCATCGTCGCACGGCAGCAGTTGAGCAGCCTGGTCGCGCAGTGGCTTGCGGAAGGCGACGCATCGGGGTTCATCGGGGCCGCGCGCAGGGCGAACCTGCGCGAGCCGACGGTTTCGTCGAGCGTGCTGGAGAACTCGCTGCGCGCCGTTCTGCACGCCGGATACGAGTCGGTGAGCCGACTGCTCGGAAACGCCATAGCCCGTTACGTCGCCGATCAGGAACTCTTCCGTCAGCACTGCGCGGCGGATCCGGACGGCCTGGCGGACGAGCTGATCCGCCTCGACGGACCCGTCCAGGCCGACGCCAGGGTCTGCGTGCAGGACACACTGGTCGGCGGGCAGGAGATCCGGCGCGGCCAGATCGCCGTGCTGTTCCTCGGAGCCGCGAACCGCGACCCGGCGGTGTTCCCCCGGCCCGACGACATCGACCTCGGCCGACGGCGGGGAACGCACCTCGGATTCGGCAGAGGAGCGCACGCCTGCCTGGGTGCCCAATTCGCCCTTCTCCAGCTGAAAGCGGTCCTGACCGCTCTGAACGAGTCGGCGCTCCGCTTCTCCCTGGCGGAAAGCCCCGTGTACGAGCAGACAGCCACACTCAGAGGTCTGCAGCATTTGACTGTTTCGGTTTCCTGAACCCACCAGGACCACCGGCCGAGCAAGCAGAAGGAGTACAGGTAACGTGCGAGCCGTCACCATGGGCAAGGCCGGAATAGTCGGGGCCGCTTTGCTGGCATGTCTGTCCGTGCAAACGGTCGGCGCTGCGGAATCCAAGAACACCGGTACCGAAAAGGCGAAGCCCCAGAGCTATCCGCTCGCCGACCGGCTGGCCGCCGGAGTGGAAAAGCGGGGCACGTTCCGTCACTTGCGCGAATTCCAGCGCATCGCCGACAGCAGCGGCGGAAACCGAGGTTACAACCGTATCGGATTTGATCGTTCCGTCTCCTATGTGAAGGGCGAACTGGAAAAGGCGGGCTATCGGGCCTTCGAGCAGAAAGTCCCCTACACGGACTTCGACATCGATACGGAGACCCTGTCCGTGAAGGGAGCGGGAGAGGGCCTGCACGACGTGCCGGTCTTCATGACCCGCTTCACGCCCTCCACCGGGCCCGACGGCACCCGGGCCCGCCTGGTCACGCCGAACGGGGACGGCTGTAAGGCCGCCGACTACGCGGGCGTCGACGTGGCGGGAGCGGTCGTGGTCCTGGCCCGCTCCACCTGCAAGTACGCGCTGCAACAGCAGGTCGCCGCCGAAGCCGGTGCGCGCGCCGTCCTCCTCTACGAACGCAGCCCCAAGCCGGACAACATCTCCCGCCTCTACGGCTTCACGCCGCCCGCGTACACGATTTCCCATGCCGTCGTGTCGCAGCGCGTCGGAGAGCGCATCGAACGCGCCGCCCGGAAGGGCGGGGTCGAGGTCGACCTCACGCTGCGCGGACGCGAGATCCGGCGGACGACCGTCAACCTCGTGGCGGAGACGCGGGGCGGCGACCCGGACAACGTGGTCCTCATGGGAGCCCACCTCGACAGCGTGCCGGAGTCGGCCGGGATCAACGACAACGCCTCCTCGGCGTCGGCGGTGCTGGAAACGGCGATCAGCCTCGCTCCCCATCAGCGTGCGGTGAAGAACAAGGTGCGCTTCGTGTGGTGGGGCGCCGAAGAGCTGATCAACGTCGGCTCGCAGTACTACGTGGACAGCCTGAGCGAAGCGGAGCGGGGGCGCGTCAAAGCGGTGCTCAACGGCGAACTGCTGGGCTCCTCCAACTACGCCCGCTTCGTCTGGGACCCGGAGACCGGCGGCAGCCACGTCATCGCCGACGTCTTCGGCGGGTACTTCGACTCCCGCGGCCTGCCGTACGAGCGGGTGAACCCCAACACGATCGGCTCCGACCACCTCGCCTTCCAGGCGATCGGCATACCCGTCGGGGGCGTCGACGGGGGGAACCTCGACATCAAGACCCCGGAGCAGCAGGCTCGTTACGGCGGCCAGGCCGGGGAGATGTTCGACTCCTGCTACCACCAGACCTGCGATGTGCTCACGAGCATCAACAGGCCCGTGCAGGAGGCCAATTCCACCGCCCTCGCCTGGGTGCTGGGCCGCCTGGCCACCTACGACGGAGACGTCACCGCCGCGAAGAGCACCTCCTAGGCTCCGTACGTACGGAACACATACGTGAAAAGGCCCCGCCCCCGTCCCGAGAGTCTCGGGACGGGGGCGGGGCCGAAGAACGTGGCAACGAGGGTGCGGAGGGTCAGGCCGCGCCCACCACGTCCTTCTCCTCGGCGAAGTGGCACGCCGATTCATGGGCGGCCGGAGTGTCCTGGCCGGTGAAGCGCGTCGGGATCGCCAGCAGCGGCTCCTCCGTCGCGCACTTGTCCTCGGCCTTCCAGCAGCGGGTGCGGAAGCGGCAGCCCGACGGCGGGTTGGCGGGCGACGGGACGTCACCGGTGAGGATGATCCGCTCGCGGTGGTCGCGGGCGGTCGGGTCCGGCACCGGCACCGCGGAGAGCAGTGCCTGCGTGTACGGGTGCGTCGGGTGCTCGTAGATCGCCGCGTCGGAACCGATCTCGGCCATCTTGCCCAGGTACATCACGCCGACCCGGTCGGAGATGTGCCGGACGATGGACAGGTCGTGCGCGATGAAGAGGTAGGAGAGGTTGAACTCGTCCTGGAGCTTCTCCATCAGGTTGATGACCTGCGCCTGGACGGACACGTCCAGGGCCGACACCGGCTCGTCGCAGATGATGATCTCCGGGTTGAGCGCGAGGCCGCGGGCGATGCCGATGCGCTGGCGCTGACCGCCGGAGAACTGGTGCGGGTAGCGGTTGATGTACTCCGGGTTCAGGCCCACGACGTCCAGGAGCTCCTGGACCTTGCGACGCCGGTCGCCCTTGGGAGCCACCTCGGGGTGGATCTCGTACGGCTCCCCGATGATGTCGCCGACCGTCATGCGCGGGTTCAGCGACGTGTACGGGTCCTGGAAGACCATCTGGATGTTGCGCCGGACCGCCTTCAGCGCGCGCCCGGACAGCTTGGTGATGTCCTGGCCCTTGTAGAAGACCTCGCCCGCGGTCGCCTTCTCCAGCGTCATCAGCAGCTTGGCGACCGTGGACTTGCCACAGCCGGACTCGCCGACGATGCCCAGCGTCTCGCCCTGGTACAGGTCGAAGGAGATGCCGTCGACGGCCTTGACCGCGCCGACCTGCTTCTTGATCAGGATGCCCTGGGTGAGCGGGAAGTGCTTCACCAGGTTGCGGACCTGGAGGATCGGCTCGCCGCGTTCGACGGTCTTGTCGAGTGCCGCGACGGCCTGCGTCTCGGACGACGTCTCGACGACCTCGACCTCGGAGACGTTCGGGGTGGCGTCCACCGGCTTGCTGCTCTTGGTCGGCTCAGCCATGGATCGTCTCCTTCCAGAAGTGGCACGCGCTGCCGCGACCGGTCAGATCCGCGCCGTCCCGCTCGGTCACCTGGACCAGGGCGGGGACGTCGGTGCGGCAGATGTCCTGCGCCTGCGGGCAGCGCGGGTTGAACGCGCAACCCGCCGGGATCTTCAGCAGGTTCGGCGGCAGGCCCTTGATCGCGTACAGCTCCTGGCCCTTCTGGTCCAGGCGCGGAATCGATTCGAGGAGGCCCTTGGTGTACGGGTGCGCGGGGCGCTTGTAGATCTCGTGGACCGGAGCGGTCTCGACGATCCGGCCCGCGTACATGACCGCGATCTTGTCCGCGACGTCGGCGACGACGCCGAGGTCGTGGGTGATCAGGATCAGCCCCATGTTGTACTCGCGCTGGAGCTCCGCGAGCAGGTCCATGACCTGCGCCTGAACGGTCACGTCGAGAGCCGTGGTCGGCTCGTCCGCGATGATCAGGTCGGGCTCCAGGGCGAGCGCCATCGCGATCATGATGCGCTGGCGCATGCCGCCGGAGAACTGGTGCGGGTAGTCGTTGACCCGCTCCTTGGCCGCCGGGATCTTGACCTTGTCCATCAGCTCGATGGCCTTGGCCTTGGCGTCCTTGCGGCTGAGGCCCTCGTGCACCCGGTACATCTCGCCGAGCTGGTAGCCCACCGAGAGCACGGGGTTGAGGGAGGACAGCGCGTCCTGGAAGATCATCGCGATCTTCCGGCCGCGGATCTTCCGCCGCTCCTCGTTGGACATCTTGAGCATGTCCTGCCCCTGGAAGAGGATCTCTCCCTTGGGGATCTTGCCGGGCGGCATGTCGAGGATGCCCATGATCGCCTGCGCGGTCACCGACTTGCCGGACCCCGACTCGCCGAGCACCGCGAGGGTCTCGCCCGCGTTGACGCTGTAGTTGACGCCGTTGACGGCCTTGGCCACGCCGTCGCGGGTGTGGAACTCCACGTGCAGGTCGCGCACGTCGAGCAGGGGGCCGTTCTCACCGTCGCCGGAGAGGACGGGCACGTTCGCTGGTTTGTCCATGATGGTCACGTACGCCTCCCTCAGCGCAGCTTCGGGTCGAGGGCTTCGCGCACGGCGTCACCCATCATGATGAACGCCAGGACGGTGATGCTGAGCAGACCGGCCGGGAAGATCAGGGTGTGCGGGTTGTTGCGGATGTCCGAGAGGGCGTCGGAGATGTCGCCGCCCCACGAGATGGAGTCGCCGCCCAGACCCAGGCCCAGGAACGACAGCGTCGACTCGGCGACGATGTACGTACCGAGGGCGATGGTCGCGACGACGATCACCGGTGCGATCGCGTTCGGCAGGATGTGCTTGAACAGGATGCGCTTGGTGTCCGCGCCGAGCGCCTTGGCCGCCATCACGTAGTCCGCGTGCTTGGTCGTGATGACCGCGCCGCGCATGACGCGGGCGATCGACGTCCAGCCGAGGAAGGCCAGTGCGCCCATGACGACCCAGACGGTGCGGTCGGTGAAGGCGTTCAGGACGACCATCGCGCCGAGCAGGAACGGGATGCCGAAGAACACGTCGGTGAGACGCGAGATCAGGGTGTCCCAGAACCCGCCGAAGTAACCGGCCAGCATGCCCGCCAGCCCGCCGAAGACGGTGACGAGCACCGTGACGCCGACACCGACCATGATCGAGTTGCGGGCGCCGTAGATCGAACGGGCGTAGATGCTGCGGCCCGTGCGGTCGTAGCCCCACCAGTCGGCCTGGAAGAGGCTGCCGAGCTCCGGCTTGCCCAGGAAGTGGTTCGCCTGGTCGCCGATGGTCGGGCTGGCGTTGGTGAACAGGCTCGGGAACGCCGAGATCACGATCATCAGCAGGATCAGCAGCGCCGAGACCACGAACAGCGGGTTGCGCCGCAGGTCGCGCCAGGCGTCGGCGCCGAGACTGCGCGGCTTCTCGCCCTTGGGCGCCGCCGGGTCCACGGAGACGGGGGTGCCGCTGACGACGTTCGCCGCGTCCTCATGAGCGGTCTTGGTGAGGTCAGGCATAACGAATCCTCGGGTCCAGGACCGCGTACAGCAGGTCGACGAGCAGGCTGGCGAGGAGGTACACGAGCACCAGCACGGTGACGACGCCGACGAGGATCGGGCCCTCGCGGCGGGCGATGCCCTCGAAGATGAGGTTGCCGACGCCCGTGACGTTGAAGATGCCCTCGGTGACGACCGCGCCGCCCATCAGGGAGCCGATGTCGGTGCCCAGGTAAGTGACCACCGGAATCAGCGAGTTGCGCAGCAGGTGCCGGGTGATGATCCGCTGCTTGGGCAGACCCTTGGCAACCGCCGTACGCATGTAGTCGGCCGACTTGTTCTCGGCGATCGAGGTGCGGGTGAGCCGCGCCACGTACGCCAGACCGACCAGACCGAGCACCAGCGCCGGGACCGCGAGCTGTGCCCAGTCCTCGGAGTCCTGCACGGACGGAGTGATCCAGCCGAGCTCGTTGCCGAAGAAGAGCTGGATGCCGAGACCGACGACGAAGATCGGGACGGAGATCACCAGCAGCGTGAACAGCGTCACGCCGGTGTCGATGATCTTGCCGCGGCGGATGCCCGCGATCACGCCGAGGGTGATGCCGACGACGAGCTCGAAGCTCCACGCCATGGCGGCGAGACGCAACGAGGTCGGGAAGGCCATCGTGATCTCGTCGAGTACGGGCCTGCCACCCGAGATGGTCTTGCCGAAGTCCCCCTGGAACAGCCCGCCCATGTAGTGCAGGTACTGCTGCCACAGCGGGAGGTCCAGGCCACGGTCGTGCTTGATCTGCGCGACCTGCGCCGGGTCCGGCGGCTTGTCTCCCCAGAGGGCCGCTACCGGGTCACCCGGGAGCACGTTGACCATGAGGAAGATGAGCAGGGTTGTCCCGATGAAAACCGGGATCATCTGGAGCAGTCGCCTAGCGACGTAGCGCCCCATTGGTGCCTCCGTCCGTGTTCGGAGCCGCCCGAAGTGACGCCCGGGATCGCCGGGCGTCACTTCGGGAACGGTTCTCCGACGACTACTTCTTCTTGAAGACCTCGACGTCCGTCAGGATCGGGTCACCAGCCTGGTCGAACTCCACTGCCTTCACGTTGTTCGAGTGCGCGGAGTTGATCTGGTTGTAGAAGAGCGGGATGCCGGGCATCGTGTTGACCAGCTGCTTCTCAGCTTCCTGGTACAGCTTCGCCGACTCGTCGATCGTCTTGGCCTGGTCGGCCTTCTTGGCGAGCTCGTCGAACTTCTTGTCCGAGAAGTCGCCCTTGTTGCCGTCGACGCCCGTGGCGTACAGGTCGGCGAGGAAGTTGCCGTTGAACGGGTAGTCCAGGGTCCAGCCGGAGCGGTAGAAGGACTTGACCTTCTTCTGGTTCCGGATCTCGGTGTCGGCCTGGAAGTCGGTCACCGGGTCACCGGTGCACTTGACACCGGTGTTCTTGGTGATGTCGTTGCAGACCGCCGTGACCCAGCCCTTGTGAGGCTGGTCGGCGTTGTACTGGATGGTCATCGCGCCACCGGGGACACCGCCGCCGGCCGTGATGAGCTCCTTGGCCTTGGTCGGGTTGAACGTGCAGACCTCGCCGCAGGCGTTCTCCTGGTAGCCCTTCACACCCTTGGCGACCCAGCCGGTGGCCGGCTTGCGGTTGCCGTAGAAGGTGGTCTTGGCGATGGTCGGGCGGTCGATCGCCATCGACAGGCCCTGGAGGACCCGGACGTCGATGTCCTTCCACTGCTTGGTGTAGAAGGCCGGGTTCATCGTGTTGATGGCCGAGAACTCGGACGTGATGGCGCGCTTGCCGAAGTCCTGCTTGTAGTTGGCCAGCTCGCTGTCCGGGACCAGCGGCATCGTGTCGACGTTGTCCGAGCGCAGGTCGTTGTAGGCCGACTGCGGCGTCGTGTACGCCTTGAAGTTGATGCCGCCGTTCTTCGGCTTGTCCTCGCCCTTGTAGTCCGCCCAGGCGTCGAGCTGGATCGACTTCTTGTGCGCCCAGGACTTGAACTTGTAGGGACCGTTGCCGACCGGCTTCTCGCCGTACGTCTTCGGGTCCTTCAGCGCCTCGGAGGGCATCGGGAAGAACGGCGAGTACACCAGCTTGTAGGCGTAGTACGGGATGCCGTTGTTCAGCGTGATGGTGAAGCTGTTCTCGTCGACGACCTTCAGGCCGGACATCGTCGTGCCGGTGCCCTTGCCCTTCTCCGGGTGCACGGCGTCGTAGCCGACGATGTCGCGGTACCAGGCCGAGTTCTGCTGGCCGTTGGCCGGGTTGGCGGCCCAGTTCCAGGCGTCGACGTACGACTTGGCCGTGACGGCCTCGCCGTTGTGGAACTTCCAGCCCGCCTTCAGCTTGACCGTCCACACCTTGTTCGTCGCGTCGGGCGTGACGGACTCGGCGTTCTCGTTGACGATGTTGCCGGCCTTGTCGTAGTTGACGAGACCCGTGAAGAGGGAGTTGATGACGACGCTGCCGTACGCCTCCATGGTGTTGGCCGGCTGCAGAGGGTTCTGCGGCTCACCATTGGCGTAGCTGACGATCCCCTTGGGGTCGACCGTGCGGTTCGCGTTGTCGCTTCCGCCATCCTTGTTGCCGCCGCCACAAGCCGTCACCGTGAGAGCGACGACACCTGCTATGGCGACCCACTTGGCGCTCTTGGCACCGCGCATGGGTTCCTCCTCATGAGTCCACTTGTTAACTGCAAGAGGGGGCACAGGTGCACTCGCCGACACCCCTGACGGCGAGAAGTTCTGGTGCCCCAGTGTGCTCGTGAGTCGGCGCTCCCCACAGCGCATGACCCATTGACCCGAGCTCAATGGAGCCAACTATTAAGTACGTCCGGACCGTAAACCACACTTAAAGGGTCTCGTTTTGACAACATCACTTACCACCCACTGACCGAAATCCGGACAAACTGAGCCCAGACAGACACGCCCGAAACGGACTGTTAACGCAACTTCCGGAGAGTGTTGATCGATATCCGGACACATGGCCCATGAAAACAACTTGACCGACGGGTCTGTACACGGCAGTTGGATCTTGTCTGGACATGCCGGAGGCCCGACACTCTGACGAGTGTCGGGCCTCCGGGCTCGCCTGCTTAGCGCTTGGCGCGCGAAGCGGTGCGACCGCGCTCCTTGGCGTCCAGGACGACCTTGCGGATGCGCACGGCCTCCGGGGTCACCTCGACGCACTCGTCGTCGCGGCAGAACTCCAGGGACTGCTCCAGCGACAGCTTGCGCGGCGGCACCACGTTCTCCGTGGTGTCGGCGGAAGCGGCACGCATGTTGGTGAGCTTCTTCTCCTTGGTGATGTTCACGTCCATGTCGTCGGCGCGCGAGTTCTCGCCGACGATCATGCCCTCGTACACCTCGGTGCCGGGGTCGGTGAACAGGACACCGCGCTCCTGGAGGTTGATCATCGCGAACGGCGTGACCGTACCGGCGCGGTCGGCGACCAGGGAACCGTTGTTACGGGTCACCAGCGGGCCGAACCACGGCTCCAGGCCCTCGTGGATGGAGTGGGCGATACCGGTGCCGCGGGTGTTCGTCAGGAACTCCGTACGGAAGCCGATGAGGCCGCGGGACGGGACGACGAACTCCATGCGGACCCAGCCGGAGCCGTGGTTCGCCATGTTGTCCATCCGGCCCTTGCGGACGCCCATGAGCTGCGTGACCGCGCCCATGTGCTCCTCGGGGACGTCGACCGTCATGCGCTCGACCGGCTCGTGCACCTTGCCGTCGACGAGCTGGGTGACGACCTGCGGCTTGCCGATGGTCAGCTCGAAGCCCTCGCGGCGCATCTGCTCGACCAGGATGGCGAGCGCGAGCTCACCTCGGCCCTGGACCTCCCAGGCGTCGGGGCGCTCGGTCTCGAGGACGCGCAGCGAGACGTTACCGATCAGCTCGCGGTCGAGGCGGTCCTTGACCTGGCGGGCGGTGACCTTGCGGTCCTTGACCGCGGACTTGGCGTCCGCGCCCTTGCCCGTGCCGCCCCGGCCGACCATCGGCGAGTTGTTGGTGCCGATGGTCATGGAGATCGCGGGCTCGTCGACCGTGATCAGCGGCAGCGCGATCGGGTTCTCCGGGTCGGCCAGCGTCTCACCGATGGTGATGTCCGGGATACCGGCCACGGCGCAGATGTCGCCGGGGCCCGCGACCTCGGCGGGCTTGCGGGTGAGCGCCTCGGTCATCATCAGCTCGGAGATGCGGACGTTGGAGACCGTGCCGTCACGCTTGATCCAGGCGACGGTCTGGCCCTTGCGCAGCTCGCCCTGCTCGACGCGGAGCAGCGCGATGCGGCCGAGGAAGTTGTCGGCGTCCAGGTTGGTGACGTGCGCCTGGAGCGGGGCGGCCTCGTCGTACTCGGGGGCCGGGACGTGCTCCAGGATGGCGGAGAAGAACGGCTCCAGGCTGTCGCTGTCCGCGGGGACGGTGCCGTCCTGGGGCTTGGTCAGCGAGGCGACGCCGTCACGGCCGCAGGCGTAGACGATCGGGAACTCGATCTGGTCCTCGTCCGCGTCCAGGTCCAGGAACAGGTCGTACGTCTCGTTGACGACCTCGTCGATCCGGGAGTCGGGGCGGTCCGTCTTGTTGATGCACAGGATGACGGGCAGGCGCTGCTGGAGGGCC
Source organism: Streptomyces sp. NBC_00237 (assembly GCF_026342435.1). Classification (NCBI taxonomy): domain Bacteria; kingdom Bacillati; phylum Actinomycetota; class Actinomycetes; order Kitasatosporales; family Streptomycetaceae; genus Streptomyces; species Streptomyces sp. NBC_00237. The sequence continues at coordinate 2,238,743 of NZ_JAPEMT010000002.1, forward strand.
TTGCGGAGCACGAAGCGCGTCTGCGGCAGCGGGCCCTCGGAGGCGTCGACGAGCAGGACGACCGCGTCCACCATCGACAGGCCGCGCTCGACCTCACCGCCGAAGTCGGCGTGACCCGGGGTGTCGATGATGTTGATGGTGATGACGTCGCCGCCATCCTTCGGGTGGTACTTCACCGCGGTGTTCTTGGCCAGGATCGTGATGCCCTTCTCACGCTCCAGGTCATTCGAGTCCATCATGCGGTCGTCGAGCGACTCAGAGGCGTGCGCGGCGAAGGAGCCGGCCTGCTTCAGCATGGCGTCGACGATGGTCGTCTTGCCGTGGTCGACGTGGGCGACGATGGCTACGTTACGGATGTCGTGGCGCGTGGGCATGGGTTGCTAAACGCTTCTCTCGATCGTGGGATGCGGCGTCTCGTTCCTCGTACGCCCACCGGGCGGACGCGCCACGGCTTACCCCATGGTACGGGGCGGAGCCGGGACGGGCTTCCCGGGCCGATCGTGTGTGCGCTTCAGCGGGCCCGCGCGACGGTGGGGGGCGACCTGCGCGGACCGGGGGAACGGGGTGGTGGGAGCGCTTGATTCCGGGTCAAGGAGTCGGGAACGACCTTGCCCGCCGAGGGCTCGGCGGGCAAGGAATCGGGGCCGAATCGGGCTGGGTTCTCAGATCGCGAGATGCCCTCTGACCTGCGGTGCAGCGCTTATTTCCCGTTACTTGCGCTCATCTTTGGCCGAATCGGGCTTCTTGAATCCGATGTCCTGGTAACGGGGTGCGGAGAAGCCGAACGCGCCCGCGTTCACCAGCCCCGGCCTGACCGCGACCAGCTCGGGACGCTGGTAGAGCGGAATCGATCCGGCAGCCGCCCAGATCCGCTCGTCGGCCTGCTTCACCAGCTCGCGGGCCGCCTCCTCGTCCAGCTCGGCCGCCGCCCGGTCGAAGAGCTGGTCGATGTGGTCGGTGCCGACCCGGGTGTAGTTCTGCTCGACGAACAGGGAGCCGTCGGCGGCGGGTTCCGGCTTGGCGAAGATCGGCCGGTCGTCGGTGGCGGGGTAGGCGGTGCCGGGCCAGGAGTAGAGCGCCAGGTCGTAGTCGCCGGAGGCGATGTGGTCCTTGAAGTAGCTCTCGTCCTCGACCTTGGTGATCTCGGTGCGTACGCCGATGGACTCCAGCATCCGCGAGATCCGCTCGCCCACCGTGCGCAGGGCCGCCGAGCCGGGGTCGGAGGGCAGGACGAAGCGCAGGGTCAGCGGCTTGCCGTTCTTGCCGACCAGGCGGGGAGCGGTGGCCGCCCCGGCGGCGACGGGGGCGGCGGTGCCGCGCGGGGCGTACGCCCCGGCCATGCCGCCCTTCTTCTTCTCCTGGGCCTCGGTCTTGGCGTTCCGCTTGCCGTCGGCCCGGTCCTTGTGGTCCCGGTACTCGGCGGGCCGGACGTCGCCGGGCTTCGCGGCGGCGGGCCGGCCGTCGCCGGGCTTGTCGTCGCCGACGATGTACATCCCGTCGTCGGACGCCTCGTCCTTGTCCTTCTTCTTGTCACTGTCCTTGGCCTTCCGCTGCGAGCTGCTGCCCGCCGTGCGGCTGCCCGCGCCGCCCGGCGTGAAGCCCGCGTCGGCGAGCAGCGCCTGCGCGGCCTGGGTGTCCTGGGAGCCGAGCGCGTCGCTGCCGTCGGTGTACGCCTCCTGCCCGGCGAGCGCCAGGTGGCTGCCGAGCGGCGCCGCGGGCAGGCCGAGCGGGGCGAGCACGGACTCGGCGAGCTCCTGGCGGTTCAGCGCACGGGCCACCGCGCGGCGCACCCGCTCGTCGGCGAGCGGCCCGGAGGTCCCGTTCAGCGCGAGCTGCGTGTAGGCGGGCTCCAGTGACTTCCGTACGGTGAAACCGCCGAGGGCGCGCTGCTCCTTGGCGTACGACTGGACCTCGGCCCGCACCTTCTCGCGGGCCTGCGTCTCGGCCTCGGCGGTCTCCTCGTCGACCGCGCCGTGCGCCCGCGCCCAGGAGCGGAGGGCCTCGGATGCGGAGGTGGCGGAGCCGGGGCCGTGCGCGACGGGGGGCCTGCCCGCGTCCTTGACCGCCAGCGCGATGCGGTCGGCGGCCTGCCGGTCGATCTCGGCGATGTCGACCCGGCCCGAGGCGAGGGCGGCGGCGCGCTCACCGCGCGGCACGGCGCGCAGGACCATCCTGTCCAGCTTGGGGGCCTCGCCCCACCAGCGCGGATTGCGCTCCAGGAGGACCGATCCCTCCGCCCGGTCCAGCTTCATCGGGCGGAAGGGGCCCGCCGTCGACTTCAGCTTCGTACGGGCGCCCTCGTTGAAGGCGTCGGGCGTGCCCATGACCTCCTTGGGGTACAGGGGCGTGAACAGGGAGCGCCAGTCGGCGTACGGCTTGGCGTAAGTGACCTTCACCTCAAGGTCGTTGGCGCCGCGTTCGATCTTCTCGATGCGTTCGTAGCCCGCGTTGCGGGCGGTCCAGTACGCGGAGTCCCTGCCGCGCAGGGCCCGCCACTGGGCGACGAAGTCGGCGGCCCCGATCTCGCGGCCGTCGCCCCAGACGGCCTGCTGGTTGATCTTGTAGAGGACCACTTGCTTGGGCTCGCGCTCGACGATCGAGGCGTCTTCCAGGTAGTCGGGGTTGCGCTGCGGCTTGCCCGCCGTGTCCAGTACGAAGAGGGAGGGCAGCACCGCGCCCGCGATGCGTGCGGTGGTGGTGTCGGCGTCCGCCTGGAAGGCGTTGAAGGTCGCGGGGAGGGAGTCGACGGCCCAGTTGAGGGTGCCGCCGTCGGCCACCTGCTCGCGGTGGGTGGCGTTGAGGTCGGCGGCGACGGGGACCGCTCCGCCCGTCGCCGCCTCCTCCTCGGAGGCTCCGCCGCAGCCGGTCAGCGAAGGCAGTGCGAGCACTCCGCACACCAGGAGGGTCGCCGGGCGCAGGGCGCGCCGGGACCGCCGAGTTGGCTCCCGGCCGGGGAGCCCGTGGGGGTGTCCGTTGGGGACGCCGACGTCGGACATGGCTGGTACCTCCAGGCTGACCCGGACCATTCCTGCCGGAATGGGCCGTTAGATTCACATTTGGGGGCTTATTGAGGTGATCACACTTGTTGTCCTTGCCGGGTCACTGAAAGGGACCTCGCGCGGGGGGTGGTGACGACACGTCGGGCATTCGGGGAAGGGCACCCGTGCGGCCCAATCCGATGGGGGCGGACGGGGCGCGCGGGGCGGGCGCGCTCCGCGCACCGGCGCACGCACCCTTCACAAGGGGGGATGTGACGCGCGACACTCCAGGCGCATGGGCGTTGCGTGAGCGCGTTACTGACCGCTCGGCGGAAGTGAGGGCAATTCATGTCCCTGCACGAGGAATTGACGGAGCTTCAGGACTGTCTTGACCGTCTGGAGAGGTCCGTGCTGCGGATGACGGGGCGGCTCGGGGAGAGCCATGCGCTGGATGTGCGGCGGGTGCGGACGGATGCGGCGCATTTGAGGGAGAGCGTGGCGATGCTGAGCGCTTCGGCGGTGGGGAGGGGGGCCTCTTCCTCTTCGTCGTCGCCGCCGTCGCCGTCGCCCCGGCCTGAGCTGATCACGATTCCGGATGCGCCGTACGACAGTGCGTTGTGGACGGATTCGGATGACGAGGGGTTGGGGGCGAGGGATCGGCGGGCTCCCTGAGGGGGCGCGGGGCAGGGTGCGGACGGGTGGGCCCTGGGGTCCAGGGGCTCAGCCCCCGGACCCCAGGGCCCGCCTCCGGCGGGCTGTGTGCCCCTGTCCCGCCCCTTCACCTCAAGCGCTCGCCGCGCGGCAGTCCCGCAACCCCGCGGGCGCGTCGCGGCCGGTCGCGCTCACGCGGCGGAGCCGCACATCGACACAGCCCCGCGCCCCTGGAGGACTGCTTCGCAGCCTCCCCCGGCCCACCCCGGTACCGCCCAGCCGCTCCGCTACCGCTCGGCCCGACCATCCGTCCAGACTCCCCTGGAGCCTCCGTTGGCCACAGGCACCGACCCTCGAACCCCTACGGAGAGCGGAGTTCACGGCCCGACCCGGGCCAGGATCTCCGCCCGCCACCTCCGCACCGACACCTGGTGGCTCGCCCCCGCGATCACCGCCGCCGGTCTCCTCGCCTTCGTCGTCTACTCCACCTGGCGCGCCTTCGCCAACAGCGACTACTACGCGGCCCCGTACGTCTCCCCCTTCTACTCCCCCTGCCTCGCCGAGAACTGCATCCCCATGAAGGGCGGCCCCAACTGGGAGATCTTCGGGAGCTGGTGGGGCCTCTCCCCCGCGCTGCTGATCCTGATCTTCCCGCTCGGCTTCCGGCTGACCTGCTACTACTACCGGAAGGCGTACTACCGCGGCTTCTGGGCCTCGCCCCCCGCCTGCGCCGTCGCCGAGCCCCACAAGAAGTACTCCGGGGAGACCCGCTTCCCGCTGGTCCTCCAGAACATCCACCGGTACTTCTTCTACGCCGCCGTCCCCGTCGCCGGGATCCTGACGTACGACACCGTGCTCGCCTTCCGCGACGCGCACTACGAGTGGGGGCACATGGGTCTCGGGACCCTGGTCTTCCTCGTCAACATCGTCCTCATCTGGGCGTACACCTTCTCCTGCCACTCCTGTCGGCACATCGTCGGCGGCCGGCTGAAGCACTTCTCCAAGCATCCGGTGCGGTACCGGCTGTGGGGGTGGGTCGGAAAGCTGAATGACCGTCACATGCTGCTGGCCTGGGCCTCGTTGATCAGCGTCGCCCTCGCCGACTTCTACGTCTATCTCGTCGCTTCCGGCGCCTTCGAGGATCCGAGGTTCTTCTAAAGATGACTCAGTTGGAACGGCAGGAGTGGGACGTCGTCGTGGTCGGCGCCGGCGGGGCCGGGCTCCGGGCCGCCATCGAGGCGCGCGAGCAGGGCGCGCGTACGGCGGTGATCTGCAAGTCCCTGTTCGGCAAGGCGCACACCGTGATGGCCGAGGGCGGCATCGCCGCGTCCATGGGGAACGTCAACTCCGGGGACAACTGGCAGGTGCACTTCCGGGACACCATGAGGGGCGGGAAGTTCCTCAATCAGTGGCGGATGGCGGAGCTGCATGCCAGGGAAGCGCCGGACCGGGTATGGGAGTTGGAGACCTGGGGGGCGCTCTTCGACCGCACGGCGGACGGGCGGATCTCGCAGCGGAACTTCGGCGGGCACGAATACCCACGGCTGGCCCATGTCGGCGACCGGACCGGGCTTGAGCTGATCCGGACCCTTCAGCAGAAGATCGTCCAGCTTCAGCAGGAGGACTTCCGGCTGACGGGGGACTACGAGTCCCGGCTGAAGGTGTTCCAGGAGTGCACCGTGACCCGAGTGCTCAAGGACGGGGAGCGGGTTTCCGGGACGTTCTGTTACGAGCGGGAGTCCGGGCGCTTCTTCGTGCTGGAGGCCCCCAGCGTCGTGCTCGCCACCGGTGGCATCGGCAAGTCCTTCAAGGTGACGTCCAATTCGTGGGAGTACACGGGGGACGGGCACGCGCTGGCGCTGCTCGCGGGGGCACCGCTGCTGAACATGGAGTTCGTGCAGTTCCACCCGACGGGGATGGTCTGGCCGCCGTCCGTGAAGGGGATCCTGGTCACCGAGTCCGTGCGCGGTGACGGCGGCGTGCTGCGGAACTCGGACGGCAAGCGGTTCATGTTCGACTACGTGCCGGACGTCTTCAAGGAGAAGTACGCGGAGTCGGAGGCGGAGGGGGACCGCTGGTACGAGGACCCCGACAACAACCGGCGTCCGCCCGAGCTGCTTCCTCGCGACGAGGTCGCGCGTGCCATCAACTCCGAGGTGAAGGCGGGGCGCGGCACCCCGCACGGCGGGGTGTATCTCGACGTGTCGACGCGCATGCCCGCCGAAACGATCCGGCGGCGGCTGCCGTCGATGTACCACCAGTTCAAGGAGCTGGCCGATGTCGACATCACGGCCGAGGCGATGGAGGTCGGGCCGACCTGCCACTACGTGATGGGGGGCATCGCCGTCGACTCCGACACCGCCGCCACGCGCGGCGTGCCGGGGCTCTTCGCCGCCGGCGAGGTCGCCGGTGGCATGCACGGGTCGAACCGGCTCGGCGGCAATTCGCTGTCCGACCTGCTCGTCTTCGGGCGGCGGGCCGGGCTGTACGCGGCACAGCACGCCGCCGAGCACCTGGGGGCCGCCCGGCCGTCCATCGACGAGGCCCAGATCGACGCGGCGGCGGCCGAGGCACTGCGCCCGTTCAGCGCGGAGGGTCCCGAGGCGGGGTCCGACGAGCCGGGGCGGCCGCCGGAGAATCCGTACACGCTCCACCAGGAACTCCAGCAGACCATGAACGATCTCGTCGGCATCATCCGGCGGGAGGGGGAAATGGAGCAGGCGCTGGAGAAGCTGGCCGAGCTGCGGGTGCGGGCGCGGCGGGCCGGGGTGGAGGGGCACCGGCAGTTCAACCCGGGGTGGCACCTCGCGCTCGACCTGCGGAACATGCTGCTGGTGAGCGAGTGCGTCGCGCGTGCCGCGCTGGAGCGGACCGAGAGCCGTGGCGGGCACACCCGCGAGGACTTCCCCGCCATGGACCGCGCCTGGCGGGCCGTGAACCTGCTGTGCCGTCCCGCCGATCCGACCGGGGGGCTGGCCGCCACCGACCCCGTACGGGGTCAGATCGAGCTCGTACGGACCACGACCGAGCCCATCCGTCCGGACCTGCTCGCCCTCTTCGAGAAGGAGGAGCTGGTCAAGTACCTCGCCGAAGAGGAGCTGTACGAGTGACCACGAGCCCATCTGCCAAATACGTGGCCAACTTCCGTGTGTGGCGCGGGAATTCGGAAGGCGGTGAGCTGGAGGACTTCAAGGTCGCCGTGAACGAGGGCGAGGTCGTCCTCGACATCATCCACCGCCTCCAGGCCACCCAGGCGCCCGACCTCGCCGTGCGCTGGAACTGCAAGGCGGGCAAGTGCGGTTCGTGCAGTGCGGAGGTCAACGGGCGGCCCCGGCTGATGTGCATGACCCGCATGTCGACCTTCACGCCGTCCGACACGATCACCGTGACGCCGCTGCGCGCCTTCCCCGTCGTACGGGATCTGGTGACGGACGTGTCCTTCAACTACGAGAAGGCGCGGGAGGTGCCCGCCTTCGTGCCGCCGGAGGGGGTCGCGGCGGGCGAGTACCGGATGCAGCAGGTGGACGTGGAGCGGTCGCAGGAGTTCCGCAAGTGCATCGAGTGCTTCCTGTGCCAGGACACGTGCCACGTGGTGCGGGACCACGAGGAGAACAAGACCGCCTTCGCCGGGCCGCGCTTCCTGATGCGGGTCGCGGAGCTGGACATGCATCCGCTGGACGCGGCGGCGGAGAGCGGGCTGGACCGCAAGCGGAGCGCGCAGGAGGACCACGGACTCGGGTTCTGCAACATCACGAAGTGCTGCACGGAGGTGTGTCCGGAACACATCAGGATCACGGACAACGCGCTGATTCCCCTGAAGGAAAGGGCAGTTGACCGCAAGTACGATCCGCTGGTGTGGCTCGGGAGCAAGATCCGGCGGCGGCCGGAATAGGTCCCGGCCCCGGCGTGCTGGATCAGGCATGTGGAACAGTGAGTCGCTTGATCTGGACGCGTATCTGAAGAAGATCGGTTACGAGGGGGAGCGCGCCCCCTCGGTGGAGGCACTGCGCGCACTGCATCGCGGGCACGTGCTCGGGCTGCGGTGGAGCACGATCGACGCCATGCTCCACCACGACGTGCCGCTCGACCTGGAGTCCCTCCAGGCGAAGCTGGTGGCCGGGGGGCGGGCGGGGTACTGCTTCGAGCACGTTTCGTTGTTCGCGGCCGTGCTGGAGGCGCTCGGGTTCGAGTTCTTCGCGGTGCAGGGGCGGGTCGTGATGGGCGGCGAGAAGATGCTGCCCACGACGCACGCCCTGGTGGTCGTGGAGCTGGACGGGCGGCGGTGGCTGTGCGACGTCGGCTTCGGGGCGTCCATGCTGGAGCCGGTCGAGATGGTCGCCGGGGAGGCGGGGGTCGAGGTCGAGCAGGACGGCTGGCGGTACCGGCTGCGCGAGCGGGACGAGATCACCCCGGGGGCGCACGGGTGGGAGCTCCAGCAGCCCGCCTTCGGACCGGAGACCGACCGGGACGGCGACGGGTGGATGGTGCGGCACAACTTCACCCTCGCCCCGCAGTACCCGGTGGACTTCCGGATGTCGAACCACTTCGTCTCGACGAGTACCCACTCGCCCTTCAGCTACCGCTTGTACGTGCAGCGCGTCCTGCCCGGCACGTTGCACGTCCTGGACGAGCTGAAGTGGACGACCACGCACACCGGGGGTGAACTTCCGCCGGTCACGCGGGACTTGGAGGCCGCCGAGGTTCCGAAGGTACTGGCGGAGGTCTTCGGCATCGAGCAGAGTGAGGAGGAGGTCGAGCTGTTGGTGGCGCGGCTGACGGCCAACGCGGAGGCGGCTCGCGCGGCCGCCTGAGGAGCGACCGTGGCGCGCGTTACCATGACCGCGCCATGGAGGCGCTTACACGAGTGGGCGCGGGCCTGATGGAACGGACGGTTCCGGGTGAGTGCTGCTCCCACGGTGTACGACGTCGCGGACAAGGCGGGCGTCTCGATCGCAACGGTCTCGCGGGTCTACCGCAGCCCCGGCTCCGTCCGGGAAGCCACCCGCGAGCGCGTGCTGGAGGCCGCGCGCACCCTCGGCTACGTGCCGAGCGGCAGCGCGCGCGGCCTGGCCAGCCGTACGACCGGAGTGCTCGGACTGTGCTTCCCGGACCACGCGGATCCGGATGTGGACGGGGAGGGCGGTTCGGGGCCCTTCGCGGACGGGGACGGCGACGACGACGGGGCGGTCGTCATGCTGTACTCCGACCAGATCATCCGGGGCATGGAGCGGGCCGCCCGTCGGCACGGGTACGCGTTGCTGATCGCGGCCTCGCTGGAGGGCGGGCCCGAGAGCCTCGTCGCGCAGGTGGCGGGGCGGGTGGACGGGTTCGCCGTCCTGTCGCAGACGGTGCCCACCTCGGACCTGGAAGTCATCGCGCAGCGGCTGCCGATCGTGATGCTGGCGGGGCCCCGGGAGATCGACCAGCTGGATCACATCGAGGTCGCGAACGCGGACGGGGTCAGGGAGTTGACCCGTCATCTGGTCGACGACCACGGGTTGCGGAGGCTGGCCTTCGTGGGTGGGGAGGCGTCGTCGCCGGACGCCCAGGCGCGGTTTCGGGGGTTCCGGGAGGCGTGCCGGGAGGCCGGGCTGCCGGTGCCGTCGGAGCCCGCTCTGCGGGCGGAGTCGATGACCTATGCCGAGGGGTCGCGGGCGGCGGAGGCACTGCTCGACCGGGCGGAGGCCGGCGGGGCCGCCGCTCCGGAGGCGATGCTGTTCGCCAATGACCAGATGGCGGTGGGGGCGCTGCACGCGCTGGAGCGGCGAGGGGTACGGGTGCCGGAGGACATCGCGGTGACGGGCTTCGACGGGATACCGCTGGGGAGGGTGGTGCGGCCTTCGCTGACGACGGTGCGGCAGCCGATGCGGAGGCTCGGGGAGGAGGCGGTGGAGCTGCTGGTGCGGCGGCTGGGGGATCGGTCGCTGGAACCGGCGTCGCTGATGCTGCCGGTGAGTGTGGTGCGGAGGGGGAGCTGTGGGTGCTCCGTTGCCGGGGGCTGAGCGGGGGTGGGGCTGCGGGTTCGGGTCCGGGTCCCGGTCCCGGTCCCGGTCCCGGTCCGGCTCGGGGTCCGGGTCAGGATCCGGGTCCGGGTCCGGCTCCGGGTCCCGAGCCGGGTAGAGGCGGGGCTCCTGGGGTGCGGCCCCCGTCTCCGTACCCGGCAGAGGTGGGGCGCCCGGGGTGTGCTCCGTGCCGGGGGTGGCCGCGCCCGGGGGGCGGTTTGCCTGCGGCGCTGCCCCGGTCCCGCCCCTTCACCTAAAGCGCTCGGCCGCGCGGCTGGGTGGGTGGCTGGTCGCGCAGTTCCCCGCGCCCCTGACCGAACCTCCGCCAGCCCCTCTCGCAGGGGGCCGTCCTCCTTCCGCCTCGCCCCCTCTCGCAAGGGGGGCCGCCCCCCTGCGCCTAGCCCCCTCTCGCAGGAGGCCGCCCCCTTCCGCCCAGCCCCCTCTCGCAGAGGGCCGCCCCCCTTCCGCCCAGCCCCCTTGGGCAGCGGGGCCGCCCCCCGGGGGCGGGACGGGCGGGCAAGGGGGCGGCCCCCTCGCTCCCGCCCCACCCCGCTACTGGCCCCGCCCCACCCCGAGGGCCTCCACTGTGTGCGGGGCCCAGCCCCACCCCCCGTACCGCCCGCGCCCAGCGCCCCGCGCCCAGCGGTCGCGCCGCGCACGACCCCGGCATAGCCTCCCAAATGTGACGCCTCCCGAGAGCCGCGCCCGGATACCCCGTACCGCCCTGCTGGCCGTCCTCCTCGGCCTCGGCGGATGGTCCGTCGCGGCAGCACCGGACATCACACCCCCGGCCGGACGGGCAGCGGCAGCGGTCCCCGCCGACGATCCCGTCCGCCTCTCCTCCGACGGTCAGATCACCGACAAGGCCGGTGCCCTCGGTTCCCGGCGCGGCGACGTCGCCCAGGCCCTCAACAAGCTCTACGCCGACCACCGCCTCCAGCTCTTCGTCGTCTACGTCCGTGACTTCTCCGGCCGCTCCGCCCAGAGCTGGGCCGACACCACCGCCACCCGCAACGGCCTCGGCCGCGACGACGTACTACTGGCCGTCGCGACGAAGGACCGGCAGTTCGCGTACTCCGTGGACCAGGACTCCCGGCTCAGCGACGCCCAGCTCGCCGAGGTCTCCGCCACCGCCGTCAAGCCCGCCCTCCGCGAGAACGACTGGGCCGGTGCCGCCGTCGGCGCCGCGAACGGGTACGCCGCCGTCCTCTCCGGCAGCCCCGTCCCCACCCCGGTCATCACCCCCGGCGTCCACGACCCCGGTGCCGAGGACGGCGCGGCCGGGGATCTGGTGCTCCCCGTCGTCGCCGTCGGCGGTGCGGGAGCCCTCGCGGCGTACGCGTACAGCCGCCGGAAGCGGAATCGCGCGGGCACCCCCGGAAGGGCCGCCCCGGAAGCAGCCCCCGCCCTCACGCCCCTCCCCGAGCTCGACGGCCGCGCCAAGAAGGCCCTCGTCGAGACCGACGACGCGATCCGTACCAGTGACGAGGAACTCGGCTTCGCCACCGCCCAGTTCGGGGAGGCTGCGGCGCGGCCGTTCGCGGAAGCGCTCGCGTACGCGAAGGGGGAGCTGACGGCCGCGTTCAAGATCCGGCAGCAGCTCGACGACGCGTTCGCGGAGGACGATCCGACCAGGCGGAGGATGCTCGACGAGATCCTCGCGCGCTGCGCCGAGGCCAATCGCCGCCTCGACGCCGAGTCCGACTCCTTCGACCAGCTGCGCGAGCTGGAGCGCAACGCTCCGGCCGCCCTCGACACCGCCGAGGCCGCCTTCCGCAGCCTGACCGGCCGTACGAGCAGTGCCGAAAGCACCCTGCGGGCGATGAACGACCGGTACGCGGAGTCCGCCGCCGCCCCCGTCGCCGGGCACGTCGAACAGGCCAAGGACCGGCTCGTCTTCGCCACCGGCAACCTCAACCAGGCCCGCCAGCTCCTCGTCGCCGGCGACAACAGCCAGGCCGCCGTGTTCCTGCGGGCGGCCGAGGGCGCGGTCGACCAGGCGGGGACACTGGTGGACGCGGTGGAGCGGCGGGAGCGTGAACTGGCGGAGGCGGACGGGCAGTTGGAGGTGGCACTGACCGAGACCGACACCGATCTCGCCGACGCGCGCGGACTCCTCGGCGGTACGACGCCGGGCACCAGCACCGCCGACCTGCGGGGGCGCATCGCGCGGGCCGAGGCCGTCGTACGCGACGTACGGGAGGAGACCCGGGCCGGGAGGTACGACCCGATCGACGCCCTGCGGCGGATCGAGGAGGCCGATGCCGCGCTCGACGAGGCCCTCGCCGGGGCGCGGGAGCGCGAGAGCGCCGGGCGGCGGGCCCGGGACCTCCTGGGGCAGGCCACGCTCACCGCCCGCGCCGCCATCGGAGCGGCGGCCGACTACATCACCACCCACCGCGGCGCGGTCGGCAGCCGGGCCAGGACCCGGCTCGCGGAGGCACAGCGGCACCTGGAGCAGTCGGCGGCGCAGGCCGAGGGCGACGCACCGGCGGCCCTCGCCGAGGCCCAGCGCGCGGACGCCCTCGCCCGCGAGGCGCAGAACCTGGCCGAGCAGGACGTACGCGGCTTCGGCGGACCGTACGGAGGAGGGGGCGGCGGCATCAGCGGCGGGGAGGGCGGCGGCCTCAACGGGGCCGTGCTCGGCGGCATCATCCTCGGCGGGATCCTCAACGGAGGGCGCGGCGGGGGAAGTTACGGGGGCGGGTTCGGAGGAGGAGGCGGGGGCGGCGGATTCGGAGGGGGCGCGGGACCCGGCAGTTTCGGCGGCGGCGACACCCGGGGCCGCCGGGGCGGCGGCGGCCGGTTCTAGGGCCGCGCCCCAGAGACGTACACGTCCACAGACACCCACCCCATCCAGGGAGCACGCCATGTCCAAGCAGTCCATCATCGGCCGGGTCACCCAGCTCGCCAAGGCGAACATCAACGCACTGCTCGACCAGGCCGAGGATCCGCAGAAGATGCTCGACCAGCTCATCCGCGACTACACGGCCAACATCGCCGAGGCGGAGGAGGCGGTCGCCTCCACCATCGGCAACCTGCGGCTCCTGGAGCAGGACCACCGCGAGGACGTCGACGCCGCGCACGAGTGGGGCGGGAAGGCTTCGGCGGCCAGCCGCAAGGCCGACGAGCTGCGGGCGGGCGGTTCGGCCGCGGAGGCCGACACGTTCGACGGGCTGGCCAAGGTGGCGTTGCAGCGGCAGCTCCAGGCCGAGAAGGAGGCCAGGACCGCCGAACCGACGATCGCCTCGCAGACCGAGGTGGTGAACGGACTCAAGGACGGGCTGACGAAGATGAAGGGCAAGTTGGCCGAACTTACCTCGAAGCGCGACGAGTTGGTGGCGCGGGCGAAGTCGGCGCAGGCCCAGAACTCCATGATGGACGCGGCTCGGAACATCAACGTCCTCGACCCGACGAGCGAGCTGAGCCGCTTCGAGGACAAGGTGCGGCGCGAGGAGGCGCGGGCGATGGGCAAGCAGGAGCTGGCCGCCTCCTCGCTGGACGCCCAGTTCGAGCAGTTGGACAGCCTGGGCGACGACGCGGAGATCGAAGCCAGGCTGGCCGCCCTCAAGAACAAGTGACCAGCGCGACGAGAGACAGGACGAGGGACGGGACGAGCGGTCAGTACATGCTCAGGAGCTGGTCCACGGTCAGTTCGGCGGGTTCCGCCGACTCGCCGTCCGGCAGGGCCAGTTCGAACCAGACCGTCTTGCCGCGCGGTGTGCGCCTGGCCCCCCACGCCGCGCTGAGCAGTCCGACCAGCTGGAGGCCGCGCCCACCCTCGTCGGTGTCGCGGGCCCGCCGTCGCCTCGGCTGGACGAGGCCCGCGTCCCACACCTCGCAGACGAGGGTGCGGTCGAGGAGGAGGCGGAGGCGGACCTCGCCCTCTCCGTAGCGCAGGGCGTTGGTGACCAGCTCACTGACCAGCAGCTCCGTGGTGTCCACGAGGTCTTCGAGGCCCCAGGAGACCAGCTGGGCGCGGGCCAGTTCGCGGGCCCGGCCCACCGAGCGGGGTTCGCGCGGCAGCCGCCAGTCGCCGACCGAGGCCGCGGGGAGGCCCTGGATGCGGGCCATCAGAAGGGCGATGTCGTCCTCGCCGTGGCGGGTGTCCAGGGTGCTCAGGACGTGGTCGCAGACGTCTTCCAGGGAGTGGAAGGGGCCTGCCCGCAGCGCCGACGCCGCGGGGTGATGGCCGGGCGACGGGCGGGCGGGCCCGCTCAGCGCCGTACGGAAGTCGCGCAGGCCCTCCTCCAGGGGGTGGTCGCGGGACTCGACCAGGCCGTCGGTGTAGAGGGCGAGGAGGGACCCCTCCGGGAGTTCGACCTCGACCTCTTCGAAGGGTTCGCCGCCGACGCCGAGCGGCATGCCGGGCGGTACGTCGAGGAGCAGCGGCTCCTCCCCCGGCTCGACCACCATGGGCGGCAGGTGGCCCGCGTTGGCGAACGTACATCGGCGGGTGACCGGGTCGTAGACCGCGTACACGCAGGTCGCGAGGTACACCTCGGAGAGGTCGGCCTCGCGGGACTTGTGGGCGGCCCTGGACGCCTGCTGGGCGCCGCTGGGGGTGCCGAGTCCGCGTGCGATCTCGTCCAACGCACTGAGCACTTCGGCCGGTTCGAGATCCAGTAGGGCCAAGGTACGTACGGCGGTACGGAGTTCGCCCATGGCGACGGCCGCGCGCAGGCCCCGGCCCATGACGTCGCCGACGACCAACGCGGTTCGGTGACCGGGGAGTTCGATGACGTCGAACCAGTCGCCGCCGACCTCGGTGGCCGTGTTGCCCGGCAGATAGCGGCAGGCGATATCGAGCCCGGCGGCCTCGGGGTCGCCCGGCGGGAGCAGACTGCGCTGGAGGATCAGCGCGCGCTCGTGCTCCCTGCGGTAGAGCCGGGCGTTGTCCATGCAGACGGCTGCCCGGGAGGCGAGTTCGGCGGCCAGTGCCCGGTCACGCTCCCCGAAGGGCTCGCTGCCCTTCGTACGGGAGAACTGGACGAGCCCGATCACCGTGTCGTGGGCGACCATCGGCACGGCGAGCGTGGAGTGCACCAGGTCGCCCTCCCCACCGGGCACGGCGCGGGTGCGGGCGCTGCCCAGCGCCTTCGCGCAGGGCGTGCCGAAGGGGTAGCGGTGGACGGCTCCGACGGTGATCGCCGCCGGGTCCTCCCCCGGGCCGACGCAGCCGGGCGCGGCGAGCGGCGCGTCCGAGACGGCCGACGCGAAGGCGACGCGGCGCAGTTCGGCGCTGCCGTCGGTGACCCCCGGCGGGGCCTCGTCGCCGGTCAGCAGCCCCTGGTAGAGGTCGACGGAGGCGACGTCGCAGAAGCCGGGGACGGCGACGCCGAGCAGTTCGCGGGCCGTGGTCTCCAGGTCAAGGCTGTTGCCTATGCGGGAGCCCGCCTCGTTGAGGAGGGCGAGGTTGCGCCGGGCGTCGGCGGCCTCGCGGGCGGCCCGGTGGCGGCGGGTGACGTCGGTGGCCAGGCCCGCGACCCCGACCGGGCGGCCGGAACCGCTGTGCACCCGGTAGAGGTTGACGGACCAGTGGCGGCGCTCGGAGCTGCCGGGTTCGGTGCCGGTGATCTGGATGTCGGTCATGGCCTCGCCGGTGTCCAGGACCCGGCGCAGGGCGGCGGTGACCCGCTCGGCCTCGGGGGCGGCGAGGTAGTCGTGCACGGTACGGCCCCGGTGCGCGTCGGCGTCGCCGCCGAACACCTCGGCGAACCGCCGGTTGGTGCGCTGCACCGCGAGGTCGGTGCCGAACAGCAGGAAGCCGAAGGGAGATTGACCGAAAATGGCCTGTGATGCGGCGAGGTCGGTTTCGATCCGCCGCAGGGCTTTGACGTCGACGACGAGGCAGAGCGCACCGCGTTCGCCCGTCTGCGTCTCGCTGGGCATCACATAGATCTCGGCGATCCCCTCGGCACCGCCGCCACCGTCCGCACCGAGCGCCGCCTCGGGCATCCGGAACGGGACGAGGCCCGTCCACTCCTTGCCGTCGAGGATCTCGGCCACCTCGCGGTGCCCCCGTGTGCGGTACTCCTCGGGCACGAAGACCTCGACCGGGTCCCGGCCCACGACCTCGTGCGCCAGGACGCCGAAGAGCTCCTCGGCCCGTCGGCTCCACTGCTCGACGCGGCCGTCGGCGGCCAGCGAGAAGGAGGCCACCTTGATGTAGTCGTAGATCGACCCGGGCGGGCTGGACTGCCACAGAGGGCCTCCGGCAGCGGAACCTGTTCCCGTACGGGCCTCCCCGGCAGCGGAGCCGGTTCCGGTACGGGCCTCCCCTGCGGCGGAACCTGTTCCCGTACGGGCCTCCCCGGCGGCGGGACCTGCGGTGGCCGGTCGCGGTGCGGGCCCGTCGCCGGTCCGTCCCGCGCCGAGGCCGTCGCCGCCCCTACGCGTCTCGGCGCCGCCCTCTCCGGCGGAACCCGGTGCGCCCGGGGTCCGGCCAGGACCTCCGGGATCTCCTGCGCCTTCGGTGCCGCCCGCACCCGCACTTCCGAGGGCGCCGCGAGCACCTCCGTGGAGGCCGCCCGCACCTCCGAGAGCGCCGCCGTCACCGATCGCCACAGCGTCCCGTGCCGTTCCAGCAGCGTCGCCGCCCGCGCCCCAAGCGCCGCGAGCACCGCCCGCTGCCGCGCCGGGCGTCGGCGCCTTCGCTGGTATCTCGTTCACACGCCCGTCCCCTCCAGCTCACCTCACCGGAACCGGCCTTGCCCGCAGTATTCAGCACTGCGGCCCCAGTCGGCACGGCGTTCACGATCGCGACGTCCTCCCGGGCTTCCCCCGGCCCTTTTCGGCCGTAATGCACCTGTCGGCCGAGGTATTCCGGATGACGTCGTGATCGAAAGTCCCTTCACACTTCTAACCGGGCAGAGCCAGCTCGAACCACACTGTCTTGCCGCTCTTTCCGCGCCGGGTCCCCCAGCGCTGTGCGGAGCAGGCGACCAGCTGAATTCCGCGCCCTCCCTCGTCGTCGGGTCCGGCCGCCCGCTCCCGGGGTGGATCCGGAAGCGGATCGGAGACCTCCACCCGCAGGACGGCGGGGGCGGGCGCGGCGGTTCCGGGGAGGGGTCCGGTGGTGGCGAGCCTCACCAACCGAACGCCGATCGGCCCGGACGCGTACCGCAGGGAATTGGTCACCAGCTCGCTGACCAGCAGGACGCTGACGTCGACGAGTTCCCCGAGGCCCCAGTCGCGCAGGGCGTCGCGCACCGCGTGCCGCGCGGTGCGGACCGCGTCGGGCTCGGCAGGGAAGGTCCACTCGGCGCAGGCGCCTTCAATGTCCAGCACGCCGACCACATCCCAGAACAGCAGCAGCGGACCCCAAAGAGGCAGTGTCCTTTTTCGGGGGGTTAATCAGCACATACCCGATATCGGACTCCAGCTATCCCGGGAATAGGCGCACTGTGGCACGAACGGCGTACGAGGTCGCCCGTGCGCTGGGTCCCGTTGCCCCGTTCAGACCCCTGCGGACCGGCGGCGTTAGCCCGTACGAAACGGCCGGTCGCGCGGTGTGACGAATCACCGGGCACATCCGCCCGCCCGAGTACGTCCGCCTACCCGGACGCTTCCGCCCGCCCGAGTACGTCCGCCTGCCCGGACGCTTCCGGCCGCCCTGGTACGTCCGCCTACCCTGCCGCGCCCGCCGCACGCAGCATCCGTACCGCCTCCGCGACCGCCGGGCGGTCCTGGTCGAGCCAGTCCACGCTGTCGCTCTCCTCGGGCCCCAGCCAGCGCAGCTCGTCGTGGTCCTCCAGCGGGCGGGGTTCGCCCGAGAGCAGCCGGGCCGTCCACACCTGGAAGACGTACCCGGGCTTCAGCGGCCACTCGCCGGGGACGCGCGCGACGGCCTCGGTCTCCACGCCCAGCTCCTCGCGCAGCTCGCGCACCAGTGCCTGCTCGGGAGTCTCGCCGGGCTCCAGCTTCCCGCCGGGCAGCTCCCAGCGGCCCGCCAGCTCCGGCGGGGCGCTGCGGCGCGCGGCCAGCAGTCGTCCGTCACGGCACAGGGCTCCGCCCACGACAAGTCTCTCCGTCATGGTGCGGAGCCTACGGGTGTGCCACCCGTGCCGCGGAACCGCGGTCCGCGGTGTGGATCACGCCGTTCACGTGCCGGGGAACTGATCGGTTTCACCGGCGCAGGAATCCGCGCTTCTCCCGCCCATCCCCCTCACTGCTGCTTCGCGGCAGCCTGTTCGATCAGATAGAGCTGCTTGTGTCCGTGGGCGTCGAGCTGGTCGGCCTTCCGCTCGGCCTCCGCGCGCGTGGCGTACGCCCCCACGCGATAGCGGTTGCCGTTGTCGTCCTGCCGCACCACCAACCACGCAAGCCGGTCGCCGCCGTCATTCATCGCGCGCCTCCGTCAGGGGTCCCCAGGAAACCTCAGTACGCATATGCCCGACCTTACGCCTGACCTTTACGCACCGGATATGAGTTTTCACAAAGAGACACCGATCTGGCCAAGAAACACTGGGGAGTTGACGCCGAAACGGGGGCGCACCCAAAAGGATGCGCCCCCGCGAGGACATCAACCCGCCCAGCCAGAGCGGGAGTTGGCGATCGGCGGACGCGTACGTGACCGTCCCGCCGAAAGGCGGCCTACCTCACCGGCAGGTGGTACGAGACCCGGTAGCGGTCCGCCGGAACCACCAGGTCGGCGGTCTCCACGGCCCGCCCCGAGGCGTAGTACGTCCGCTCGATGACCAGCACCACATGCCCCGGCACCCCGCCCAACTCCGCCAGTTCTTCGGCGAGTCCGGGCCGGGCGCTCACCTCCTCGGCCACGTTGTCCACGACGACGTCGATGGCGGCCATCCGCTCGACCACCCCGCAGCCGCCGAGCGGCCCCTCCTCGGGCAGCATCACCGGGGTGCGCCCGGTGACGGCCAGGGGCTCGTAGGACGTGGAGAGCATCATCGGCTCCCCCGCGTCCCGGTAGACGTACTTCGTGCGCATCACCCGCTCGCCCGGCTCGATGCCGAGCCGCTCCGCCACCTCCGCCGACGCCTCGGCCTGCTCGCTGCGCGACTCCCAGGTGCCGCGCACCCCGTCGGCCGCCTGCTCCTGCCGGAACGGCGTGGTCGACCCCGAGCCCCGGTAGGCGGAGCGGGAGACGCTGCGCGGCACCGGGCGCTCGCGGACGTACGTCCCCGAACCGGACCTGCCCTCGACCAGGCCCTCCGCCATCAGCACCTTGCGCGCCTCCAGGGCGACGGTGTCCGAGACGCCGTAGACCTCGCGGATGCGGGCCTGGGAAGGGAGCCGGGTGTGCGGCGGCAGCTTCCCGTCGGCGATCTGCTGCCGCAGGTCCCTCGCCACGCGCAGATAAGCCGGCTGCTCACCGAATGTCACTGGCCACTCCCATCAGGTTGACAGACAGCAACAGCCTGGCAACCGTGGGTTGTTGAGCACAAGCAAAGGCCAGGGTTTCACTCGAAGTGATGATTCGGCTGTACCCAGGCATGTTTCCTTGAGTAAGGGGCGAGGGGAATTACACCTCTTCCTTCGCACCGGCACCGGTGCTCCCACCACTCCCACCACTCCCGCCGCTACCGCCACTACCACCGCTTCCGGTGTCACCGCCGTCCCCGGTGCCCCCGTCGGTATCCGGGTCACCGGAACCACCGACGCCCCCTTCGGCCCCGCCGGACCCGCTCGCCCCACCCGACTCACCCGTCCCGCTGCCGCGGAGCGAGCCGGTGAGCTTCTCCCCCGACTCGCTGCCGAAGACGCACGTGACGCCCCGGTCGCCGAGCCGCCAGCCGCGCTGGTCGGGCATCAGGTAGTAGAAGTCCGACTCGACGTCGGAGCCGCCGGTGTAGGTCTCCTGAGCGGTGGCACAGCGCTTGTCCGCGATGGTGCTGATCTTCTCGTCGCCGGGGTACGTACGCGAGTCGGCCAGGTCGAAGGTGCCGAACACCTCGGCGTCGTGCGCCTCCTCGCAGCCCACGACGTCCACGTCGTACGTGGTGCCTTCCAGCGACCCGTCGGCGGAGTTGAAGCACTGCCCCACCCGCAGGTCCGTGACGGAGCGGCTGGTTCCGCTCCCGGCCCTCTCCCAGCCGTCCACGAAGGCGCGGAACCCACCGGTGAAGAGCGTCACCAGCACCAGGACGACGCTGAGCGAGGACAGCACGATGCCTGCGATCGCGAAGCCCTTGCCGGTGTCGCCGCGCTTCTTGATCTGCGAGAGCGCGACGAGGCCGAGGATCAGGCCGAGCGGGGGCACGCAGCAGACGATGCCGGTGACCAGCGAGGCGATGGCGAGCCCGTTGGTGGCGGGCGGCGCGGGCGGCATGCCGTAGGGACCGCCGCCGTAGGGCGGGGCCCCGTAGGAGGACTGGCCGTACGGACCCTGCCCCTGGTCGTACGGCTGCTGGCTGCCGTACGGTCCCTGCGTCTGGTCGTAGGGGGTCTGGCCGTACGGCGTCCCGTACGCCTGGGGCGGGGGGCCCTGCGGGTTCGGCTCCTGGGGCGGGTTCCAGGGCTGCTCGGGCGGCGGCGGGGGTATCGCCATCGGTACGGTGCTCCTCGTCGGCGGTGCTGGGGGTGCCCGGCGCATGGTACGTGCCCCCGTGGCCAGCAGGGCAGTCCACGGACATTCCGGTCAACGGGGAGGTCGGCGGGCGTCAGCTGACCCTGCACGACCATGTCGGGAAACCGCGAACGACCATGTCGGAAATTCGCCAGCCCCGGCCGCCCCGGCCTGATGGACTGTCCCCATGACGACGACTTCGCACACCAGCCAGCACCAGGGTCAGCACGACAAGGCCACCCTCTTCCACTCCCTCCACCACGGCGCCGCCTCCCCGCTGCTGCTCGCCAACGCCTGGGACGTCGCCAGCGCCCTGGTGGTCGAGGAGGCGGGCGCGACCGCCGTGGCGACCACCAGCGCCGGGGTCGCGTGGAGCCTGGGTTCGCCGGACGGCGACGCGCTGGACCGGGACCGGGCGGTGGGGCTGATCGCACGGGTCGCCGCCGCGGTGAAGGTGCCGGTGACGGCCGACATCGAGGGCGGGTTCGCCGAGACCGCGGAGGGCGTCGGCGAGACCGTCGCCAAGGTGATCGAGGCGGGCGCGGTGGGCGTCAACCTGGAGGACGGCACCCGCGACCCGGCCGCTCAGGCGGACCGGATCGCCGCCGCGCGAGCCGCCGCCGACAAGGCCGGAATCCCGCTCTACCTCAACGCCCGTATCGACATGTACCTGTTCGGACTCGGCGAGGAGTCCGACCGCCTCGCCGAGACGATCCGCCGCATGCGCTCCTACGTGGCGGCGGGCGCGTCCGGCATCTTCGTGCCCGGCACCACCGACCCGGAGACGGTCGCCGCACTGGTCGCGGCCGTCGACGTCCCGCTGAACCTCCTGGTGGGGCCGGGCGACCCGAGCGTCGCCGAGCTGGCGAAGCTGGGCGTGGCACGGCTCAGCCTGGGCTCGTCCGTGGCCTCCGCGGCGTACGGCGCGGCCCGTCGGGCGACCCGCGAGCTGCTGGAGCGGGGGACGTACGACGCGGTGACGGACGCCGTGCCGTACGGCGAGCTGAACGCCCTCTTCCCGCGCTGAGCCCGCTAGCTTCCCGCGCTGAGCCCGCTAGCGCGCCCCGAACACCTGCGTCCAGCGGATGCCGCCGGAGGCGTCCTTGATGCCGATGCCGACCTCCTTGAAAGCACAGTTGAGGATGTTGGCCCGGTGTCCGGGGCTGTTCATCCAGCCCTCCATGACGGCGGCGGGGGTGGCCTGCCCCGCCGCGATGTTCTCCCCGTACGTCATCCACTTGTACCCGGCGGCGGTGACGCGCTCGCCGGGTCCGTCGCCATCGGGGTTGGTGTGGTCGAAGAAGCCTCGGCTGACCATGTCCTCGGAGTGCCGCTGAGCGGCCGTGCGGAGCAGTGAGTTGCTGCTCAACGCCGAACAACCCGCCTTCGCCCGCTCGGTGTTGAGCAGTCGCACCACTTCCTGGGCGGGACCGGCGGGCGGCGCGGGCGGCGCGGGCGGGACCGGCTTGGTGGTCTTGGGCGGCTTCGGCGGAGGCTTGGGCTTGGCCGAAGTCTTCGTCGGCTTCGGCGACTTGGACGCGGCGGGCTTGGTGGGTGTGGCGCTGGCGCTGGCGCTGGCGCTGGCGGACACGGTACGGGTGGGAGTGGGGCCGCCCGTGCTGGGCGCGGCACTCGACGGGAGGACCGGCGCCCCGGTCCGCGCCGCGTCGGCGACGCTCGTACTGGTCCCGCCGTCCCCTCCCGAGAAGATCCGGAACACTCCGAACCCGCCACCTATCAAGGCCAGCAGAGCCGCAGCCCCTATGACGTGACGCTTCCGCCGCGTCCGCTGCTGCCTCCGCTGCGACCGCGAGGGCCCGGCCGCTCGGCCGTCACCTTCCCCGGCCCCGGCGCTCTGTTGATGTGCGGCGTCGTACGACAAGTCCTGCTCCTGTGTTCCGCGCATGGCGCTGTGTACCTGTACTGCTTCTGCTTCTTGCACTGCTTGCGTTGCCTGCGTTACTTCTGTCGCTTGTATCGCTTGTGTCGCGTACGGCACACCCTGCGCATGCCCCACCGGGGCGAACCCGCCGCCGCCCCCGCCCCGCACGGCCGCGCTCACGCCCGCCACCAGGGCCCCCGCCACGGGCACGAGCCCGAACCCGGCGAGCAGCCCCTCGGCGGGCACGAGCCCGGTGCGGTGTCCGGAACACGCCGCGCACTCCTTCGCGTGCCGCGATATCCGCTTCCGCCAGAGCGCCGACGGCACTCCGTCCCAGGAACCGATGACGTCCCGCAGCTGCCCGCACAGCGGAACGGCGGCCAGCGCCCGCACGACCACCCGGGACGCCTCAAGCTGCGACTTCATCCGCTGCACGCGTACGGCTGTGTGGTCGGGCGGCAGCTCCAAGGCGGTGGCGACCTCGGCCCGGGTCAGCTCACCGGCCGCCTCCAGCCACCACAACGACAGCAGCGCGCGATCATCACCGTCGAGCCACCGCGTCGCTTCGACGGTCTCCTTCCGCTGCCCCGACAGCCCCATCCGCACGAGGGTCAGCCCGACGAAGTCGGCTGCGGGATCGGCGACCTCCCGCTCCTCGTGAACGGGCCCCACGGACCCGACGGCGGCCTGCCCCCGCTCCCAGTGGCGACGCACCTCGTTCATGGCGATGGCGACGAGCCACGACCGGAAGCTCTCGGGAATCCTCAGGGTGCCGAGACCGTCCAGAGCCCGCAGCATGGTCTCCTGCACAACGTCATCGACATCCGCATGCCCGTGCAGCGCCCGCCCGACGATGTTGTAGACGAGGGGCAGATACGCGGCGACGAGCGCGTCCTGCGCCTGCGGGTCCCCACTCTGCGCGGCAAGAACTCTCGCGACTCCGTGTTCCCTGTTCACGGTTTCCCGCCCCTTCTCCGCCGGAATGCCCCATACGCGCATACGCACATCAGCGCGCCCCACGCACACGCATCTTGCTCCACGCCTAGGAGACCGCCCCCAACCCCCCACATAACAAAAACCCCCACCCAACTTTCCCGGCTGAGGGGGGGGCGCCCCATTAGGGGCGCGGGGAACTGCGCGCCCAGCCCCAACGCACCCGCACGCACAAACCCACCCACCCGCCGCGCGGCGAGCGCTTTAGGTGAAGGGGCGGGGCAGGGGCCTCAACCCGCCGAAGGCGGGCGGGGGTCCGGGGGCGGAGCCCCCGGCAGGAACAGCACCCACCCACACCAAAGCACCGGCCACCGGCCACCGGGACAGGAGGGCATGCTCCTCAGCCGACCGCCAGGTCACCCCCTACTCCCCCTCCGCCGCCTCCCCCTCCAGCGCCGCATTCAACCGCGCCCGCGCCCCCTCCAGCCACCCCCTGCACACCTTCGCCAACGCCTCCCCCCGCTCCCACAACGCGAGGGACTCCTCCAACGACGTCCCGCCCGCCTCCAGTCGCCGTACGACTTCGATCAACTCGTCCCGCGCCTGCTCGTACCCGACCTCGGCACCCGATGCTGCTGCGGCTTCATCCGTCTTGGCCATGCGTTCCACCCTATGTACGAGGTCCGACAACACCGACTCACCTCACCACCCGCCCCACCCCGCCTCACTCCCCGCCCCGCCTCACTCCCCCTCGACGACCCGCACCCCGAAGCCCCCCTCCGCGACCCGCGCCCTCAGCACGTCCCCGGCCTCCACATCGCCCACCGACCGCACCACCACCCCGTCCGCCCTCTGCAACACCGCGTACCCCCGCTCCAACGTCGCCGCGGGCGACAACGCCACCACCCGCGCCAGCGTGTGCGACAGCTCGGAATCCGCCCGGTCCAACAGATGCCCCAGCGTCCGCCGCCCCCTCGCCACCAGCGCGTCCACCTCCCCCTCCCGCTCCTCCACCATCCGCTGCGGCCGCTCCATCACCGGCCTGGCCAGCGCGTACGCCAGCCCCCGCTCCTCCCGGTCGAGCACCCCCCGCACGGTCCGCAGCGCCCGGTCCCGCAGACCCCGCACCCGGTCGAGCTCCTCCCCCACATCGGGCACGACCTTCTTCGCCGCATCCGTCGGCGTGGACGCCCGCACATCCGCCACCAGGTCCAGCAACGGCGAATCCGGCTCGTGCCCGATCGCGGAGACAACCGGCGTCCGCGCCTCGCCCACCGCCCTCACCAGCGACTCGTCGGAGAACGGCAGCAGATCCTCCACGCTCCCCCCGCCCCGCGCCACGATGATCACGTCCACCTCCGGCAGCGCGTCCAGCTCCTTCACCGCCTGCACCACCTGCGGCACCGCGTGCACCCCCTGCACAGCGACGTTCCGTACTTCGAAGCGCACCGCGGGCCACCGCCGCCGCGCGTTCTCCAGGACATCCCGCTCGGCGGCACTCGCGCGCCCCGTCACCAGCCCGATCAGCTGCGGCAGAAAAGGCAGACTCCGCTTCCGGTCCAGCGCGAAAAGTCCCTCCGCCGCCAACGTCTTCTTCAACTGCTCCAGCCGCACGAGCAGTTCG
This sequence comes from Streptomyces sp. NBC_00237, assembly GCF_026342435.1. NCBI lineage: Bacteria > Bacillati > Actinomycetota > Actinomycetes > Kitasatosporales > Streptomycetaceae > Streptomyces > Streptomyces sp. NBC_00237. The sequence continues at coordinate 2,263,344 of NZ_JAPEMT010000002.1, forward strand.
CCGACCCCCACCGGCTTGATCTCATTCGCCCGCAGGGACAGCTGCCCCCTCGGCGCGTACCACTCGGGCTTCGCGTGAACGACGACCCGCGCCCCCTCCGAGACGACGTCCGCCACCGCGTCGAAAACCTGCCGATAGCAGGTCACAGCCACCGAGATATCGCTCGACGGATCCCGCAGCGTCAGAAAGACGACACCCGCCCCCGGCCGCCGCGACAACTGCGTGATCTGTCCCTCGACCCACACGGCGCCGAGCCGGTCGATCCATCCCCCGATCAACCGGGAGACCTGCCCGACCGGCAAAGGCGCGTCCGCTGACGTATTGAGTGCCATGACCCAAAGCTATCCGGGCCGACCGACATCGCCCCCCGCCCGTCGCCCCCGCTGCGCGACGAGCACCACCAGCCCCACCAGGAACCACCCGACCCCCACCAGTTGCGCCGTCCGGCTGGCCTCCACGATGACCGCCACCGCGATCGCCGCCCCCAGCACCGGCACCACCACATGCCGCCACCACACGGGCGGCCCCTCCATCCTCCGCACGACGAACCACCCCACCACCGATGCGTGCAGCAGCACGAAAGCGGTCAAAGCCCCGATATCAACCACGGAAACCAGGTGATCCATCCCGTCCCCCCGCGACGCCGCCCACACGGCCGCCACCAGCGTCACCACGGCCGCGAGCCCCAGCGCCACCCTCGGCACCCCGGACTTCGCGTCCACCCTGGCCAGCACCTTCGGCAGCCGCCGCTCCCGCGCCATCGCGAAGAGCAGCCGCCCGGCCGCCGCCTGCCCGGCCAGGGCCGCGAAGGCCGCCCCGATCGCCTTGCTGACCGCGACCAGGTCGTGCAGCCAGTCCCCGACCGACCCGTCCACCGCGTCGTAGAAGGCCGTCCCCTGCTTCGAGGGATCGGCGGCCAGTTCGGCCGCCGTCACCGGCGACAGGAGCGCCACCAGATACGTCTGTACGACGAAGAGCACGCCGACCAGTGCCAGACACAGCAGCACCGCCCTGGCGACCTTCGCGGAACCCCCCGTGACCTCCTCGGCGAACGAGGCGATCGCGTCGAACCCCAGGTACGACAGCACCGCCACGGACACCGCCCCCACCACCGCCGCCAGCGAGAACGCGCCCATCGACCCGTCCCCGGCGAGCGGCGACAGCCAGTCCCGCTGGGCCCCGTCCCGTACGAGGACGACGAGCGCGGCCACCACGAACACCACCAGCACCGCGATCTCCAGCGCCAGCACCGCGAACCCCACCCGGGCGGCGGCCCGCACCCCCCACATGTTGAGGGCCGTCGTCACCACCACCGCGAGCGCCGTCCACACCCACTGCGACACCGACGGGACCAGGGCGTGCAGGGCGATCCCGGAGAACAGATAGGCGACCGCCGGAATCAGCAGGTAGTCCAGCATCGCCATCCACCCGGCGACGAACCCGGGCCCCTCCCCCAGCGCCGCCCGCGCGTACGCGAAGACCGACCCGGCCTTCGGCACGACCCGCACCATCTGCGCGTAACTGAAGGCGGTGAAGCCCATGGCCACCGTCGCGACGAGGTAGACGAGCGCGACGGCGCCGTGCGACTTGGCGTCCAGCGTGCCGAAGACGCCGACCGGGGCCATGGGCGCGATGAACAGCAGCCCGTACACCACCAGATCCCGAAACCCGAGGCTCCGCTTCAGCCCGGCCGCACCGGCCCCTGCCGTACCCGTGGCCTCTGTCGCCCCGTCAGCACTCCCCACGATCGCTCCTCCGTACGCCTGTCGATCATCTCTCCCAGTGTTCCCCCGCAGGCGATCTTTGGCCTCCCGGGCACGGCCTTACGATGGGTCGTATGACTTCCACCTCCGCCCGCCGTGTCCTGCTTGCCGCCCCCCGTGGCTACTGCGCGGGCGTGGACCGCGCCGTCATCGCCGTCGAGAAGGCCCTGGAGCAGTACGGTGCGCCGATCTACGTCCGGCACGAGATCGTCCACAACAAGTACGTCGTGCAGACCCTGGAGAAGAAGGGCGCGATCTTCGTCGAGCAGACGGCGGAGGTCCCCGAGGGCTCCATCGTGATGTTCTCCGCGCACGGCGTCGCCCCGACCGTCCACGCCGAGGCCGCGTCCCGCAACCTCGCGACGATCGACGCGACCTGCCCGCTGGTCACCAAGGTCCACAAGGAGGCCGTCCGGTACGCCAAGGACGACTACGACATCCTCCTGATCGGCCACGAGGGCCACGAGGAGGTCATCGGCACCTCCGGCGAGGCTCCGGACCACATCACCCTGGTCGACGGCCCCGAGGACGTCGCGAACGTGACCGTGCGCGACGAGTCGAAGGTCGTCTGGCTCTCCCAGACCACGCTCTCCGTCGACGAGACGATGGAGACGGTCGACGCCCTGAAGAGCAAGTTCCCGAACCTGCTCTCGCCGCCCAGCGACGACATCTGCTACGCCACCCAGAACCGCCAGATCGCGGTGAAGAAGCTGGCCGAGGACGCCGAGCTCGTCATCGTCGTGGGCTCCAAGAACTCTTCGAACTCGATCCGGATGGTCGAGGTCGCCCTGGACGCGGGCGCCCCCGCCGCGCACCTGGTCGACTTCGCCTCGGAGATCGACGAGTCCTGGCTGGAGGGCGTCACCACGGTCGGCCTGACCTCGGGCGCCTCCGTCCCGGACGTCCTGGTCGACGGCGTGCTGGAATGGCTCTCCGAGCGCGGCTACGCGGACGTGGAGACCGTCAAGACGGCCGACGAGTCGATCACCTTCTCGCTCCCCAAGGAGCTGCGCCGTGACCTGCGCGCGGAGGCCGCTGCGCTCGGCAGCGAGTAGTCCGTCCCCGCACCGCTGTCAGTGGTGCGTCGTACGGTGGTGTCCATGAACGTGTTCGGAGTGGACATCGGCGGCTCGGGCATCAAGGGCGCTCCCGTGGATCTGGAGCGGGGCGACCTTGCCGAGCCGAGGCACAAGGTACTGACCCCGCACCCGGCCACGCCGGACAGCGTGATCGAAGGCGTCAGGGACGTCGTCGGCAACTTCGGCTGGTCGGGCCCGGTCGGCATCACCTTCCCCGGCGTCGTCACGGACGGCATCACCCGTACGGCGGCCAACGTCGACAAGGGCTGGGTCGACCTGGACGCCCAGTCCGTCCTGCGCGAGCGCCTGGGCATGCCGGTGACGGTGCTGAACGACGCGGACGCGGCGGGCGTCGCCGAGATGACCTTCGGCGCGGGCGCCGGCCGCAAGGGCACGGTCCTCCTGCTCACCTTCGGTACGGGCATCGGCAGCGCCCTCTTCCTCGACGGCAGGCTCGTCCCGAACACGGAGCTGGGCCACCTGGAGCTGCACGGCCACGACGCCGAGAAGCACGCCTCCACGAAGGCCAAGGAGGACGAGGACCTGAGCTGGGACCACTGGGCCAAGCGGGTCTCGAAGTACCTCGCCCACGTGGAGATGCTCTTCTCCCCGTCCCTCTTCATCATCGGCGGAGGCGTCAGCCGCAAGGCCGAGAAGTTCCTCCCCCTCATCGAGGGAATCCGCGCGGAGATCGTCCCGGCCCAGCTCCAGAACAACGCGGGAATCGTCGGAGCCGCCATGGCCGCCGCCAGACGCTGAACCCGGCGCCCCACCGGGTGGGACTGCTCCCTACTACTCGCTCCGGGACCGCTGCTGCCGTACGCCACCCACCCGGCCGGACGACTGCGGTCGTACGGAGGCAGGGGCGACGGCAGCGGGGGCGGCGGCACCGCGGGCGGCTGCCGACGCGGCCCGCTCCGCCTGCCTGCGCCCCATCTGCCGCACCTTGCGCACGCTGGCGACCAGCCCCGCGACCAGCGTTCCGCCGTACAGCCACCCCGCGTGCACGGCCAGCGCCGTCACCACGGCCATCAGCCGGCTGCCGAACCCGTCCGAGCCGCCCGCGATGGGCACCAGACCACAGGCGAACGCGATCGGCACGCTGATCGGCGCGGTCACCAGATCAGCGGGCCGCACCCACACAGCGGTCAACAAACTCACCGGCAAGAACAGCACCCCATACACAACCGGTGCCCCATCGAACAACGTCTGCACCAGACACCCCACCACCACCATGGCCACCACGGCGAAGAGCCCCCCGCCGAGCCCCGTCAGCCGGGGATTGGGCAGCCGCCGCAGCGCGAGCACCACGGGCGCGACGGGCCGTGCGGGCCGCCCCGAGCCCCCGGAGCTCCGGTAGACGGCCGAGGTCTCGGCGGTGACCCCCTGCGCGGCGACGTGCTGCGGCCTGCGCTGCGGGGGGCGGGGACGGGTCCTGGGTTGCTCCACCGGACCAACGTAGGTCGCCGGACTGGCGGATTCCGGGCTTGGACACGCCCTTTGGCCGACCTTGGCACTGAGTTCGACGCCATCCGCCCGCCAGCGCCCCCCGCCGACCCCGGCAGCCCCCTCCTCCCCGTACGACACCCCCACCCGCCCGCCCGTAAACTGGGGGATCGGTCGGCCCACCCCCGGGCCAGCACCAGCTCCTCTCTCTCCGCTACGGGAAGTCGCCAACGTGTCGCTCACGATCGGAATCGTCGGTCTGCCGAATGTCGGCAAGTCGACCCTGTTCAACGCCCTGACCAAGAACGACGTGCTGGCGGCCAACTACCCGTTCGCCACCATCGAGCCGAACGTCGGCGTCGTGGGCGTCCCGGACCCCCGCCTCGCCGTCCTCGCGGGCATCTTCGGCTCCCAGAAAATCCTCCCCGCGACGGTCGACTTCGTCGACATCGCGGGCATCGTCCGAGGCGCTTCCGAGGGCGAGGGCCTAGGCAACAAGTTCCTCGCGAACATCCGCGAGTCCGACGCGATCTGCCAGGTCATCCGCGCCTTCAAGGACGAGAACGTCGTCCACGTCGACGGCAAGGTGTCCCCCAAGGACGACATCGAGACGATCAACACCGAGCTGATCCTCGCCGACCTCCAGTCCGTCGAGAAGGCGGTGCCCCGCCTCACCAAGGAGTCCCGCCTCCAGAAGGAGAAGGTCCTGGTCCTCGCCGCCGTCGAGAAGGCCCAGAAGATCCTCGAATCCGGCGAGACCCTGTTCTCCGCGGGCATCACCAAGGGCACGGAGCAGGGCGACCTCCTCCACGAGCTGCACCTCCTCACCACCAAGCCCTTCCTCTACGTCTTCAACGTGGACGAGGACGAGCTGGTCGACGAGGACTTCAAGAACGAGCAGCGCGCCCTGGTCGCCCCCGCCGAGGCGATCTTCCTCAACGCCAAGATCGAGTCCGAGCTCATCGAGCTCGACGACGACGAGGCCCTCGAACTCCTCCAGTCCATGGGCCAGGAAGAGCCCGGCCTCGCCACCCTCGGCCGCGTCGGCTTCGACACCCTGGGCCTCCAGACCTACCTGACGGCAGGCCCCAAGGAGACCCGCGCCTGGACGATCCCCAAGGGCGCCACGGCCCCCGAGGCGGCCGGTGTCATCCACACCGACTTCCAGAAGGGCTTCATCAAGGCCGAGATCATCTCCTTCGCCGACCTGGTCGAGACCGGCTCCGTCGCCGAGGCCCGCGCCAAGGGCAAGGCCCGCATGGAGGGCAAGGAGTACGTCATGCAGGACGGCGACGTGGTGGAGTTCCGCTTCAACGTCTAGCAGAAACCTGCCGTACGCCGTCCCGGCGTCCGGCAGGACCGGTGACACACGTCGTCCCCCGCCCGGTGGTCCAGGCGGGGGACGACGTGTGTGCGGGCTCCGTGGACCCGGGGGCGGGGTGTGAGCCCTGCCACGATCATCCCGGTTTAGTTGAAACTTAACCTAATGCTGGTCTACGGTGGCGTCATCGCTTGATCCTCCGCACGTTTGGAAGGCATGACGCATGTCCCTCGTTCTTGACCCCGCCGCCCAGGACCTCCTCTTCCGTGAGGCCCGCACCGCCAACACGTTCACCGACGAGCCGGTGACCGAGGAGCAGGTCCAGGCGATCTACGACCTGGTCAAGTACGGCCCGACCGCGTTCAACCAGTCGCCGCTGCGCATCACGCTGGTCCGTTCCGAGGAGGCGCGTGAGCGTCTGGTCGGGCTGATGGCCGAGGGCAACCAGCCCAAGACCCGCACCGCTCCGCTGGTCGCGATCCTGTCCGCCGACAACGAGTTCCACGAGGAGCTCCCGGCACTGTTCCCGCACTTCCCGCAGGCCAAGGACGCCTTCTTCTCCGAGCGTCCGGTCCGCGAGCAGGCCGCGCTGATCAACGCCACCCTCCAGGCCGGTTACTTCATCGTCGGCGTGCGCGCCGCCGGTCTGGCCGCCGGTCCGATGACGGGCTTCGACTTCGCCGCCGTCCAGAAGGAGTTCCTGGACGACGACCACACCCCGCTGATGGTCATCAACATCGGCAAGCCGGGCGACGACGCCTGGTTCCCGCGCTCCCCGCGTCTGGCGCTGGACGAGGTCATCACGACCGTCTGAGTCCGCGTACGCGCACGAGGAAGGGGCCGTCGCACCGGAAGGTGCGGCGGCCCCTTTCGCGCTACTCCGGGTTCGCCGGGGAGGGCGTGGGCGCCGTCGGCTTCGCCTTCAGGGCCGCGGCCATCTCCGCGAGGCGCGCGTCCTTCGCCGTACCGAGGACGACCGTCGTCGCGTCCTTGTCGGTGCGGACCAGGGCGTCGTACTTCTCGCCCTTCCAGACCTGCCACTGGGCGCCGCCGACCTGCTGCGTCTTCCCCGTGTTCGTCGCCTTGAGCGTGACCTCGGGAACGTACTTCGCCGGGTCGTTCGTCGACTGCTCGACCGCGACGTACTCCTTCTCCGGGTCGAGGAAGCCCAGGTGCCACGCCTTGCCCTTGTTGCCCCGGTACGTCACCGAGGTCGCACGCCACTCCTTGGACAGGCCCTGCGGGGCGAGCACCGGGTAGGGGGCGGAACGCTGGGCGGTGCTGAGCTCGACCCGGTAGTCGACCGTCTTGAGGGGGTCGGCGTTCTCGTTGTGCGGGATGACGGTGTAAACGCCGGCGACGACGGCCCCGATGACCAGCATCGAGAGCACCATGTCCCGGATCTTCTGATTGCCACGCTTCGCTGCCACACATCCATGGTCCCCCATGGGGTCCGGCGGCTCCGTCGCGGCCCCGGGGTGCACGGGACGTAACCGATATGCCGCTCATACGTGCACCCCCTCTGCTCATTTTGTCGATGTACGGATAGAGTCGCACTACCGCCGCCGCACCCGTGCAGCCACACAGGCAGAACAGAAAGGGTCGCTCACCGATGACCGAGCACCAGCTCCCGTCGCAGCTCGAAGTACCCGCCGAGGCTCCCGACCGCAACCTCGCCCTTGAGCTCGTACGCGTCACCGAGGCCGCCGCCATGGCCGCCGGTCGCTGGGTGGGCCGCGGCGACAAGAACGGTGCGGACGGTGCGGCGGTCAACGCCATGCGCACCCTCGTCTCGACCGTCTCGATGAACGGCGTCGTCGTCATCGGCGAGGGCGAGAAGGACGAAGCGCCCATGCTCTACAACGGGGAGCGCATCGGCGACGGCACCGGCGCCGAGGTCGACATCGCGGTCGACCCGATCGACGGCACGACGCTCAACGCCAAGGGCATGCCCAACGCCATCGCCGTACTGGCGGCCGCCGATCGCGGGACGATGTTCGACCCGTCGGCGGTCTTCTACATGGACAAACTGGTCACGGGCCCCGAGGCGGCGGACTTCGTCGACATCAACGCCCCCGTGGCGGTCAACATCCGCCGGGTCGCCAAGGCCAAGAACTCCACGCCCGAGGACGTCACGGTCATGATCCTGGACCGTCCCCGCCACGAGGGGATAGTCAAGGAGATCCGGGAGACCGGGGCGCGGATCAAGTTCATCTCGGACGGCGACGTCGCCGGTTCGATCATGGCGGTCCGGGAAGGGACCGGCGTCGACCTGCTGATGGGTGTCGGCGGCACGCCGGAAGGCATCATCAGCGCCTGCGCGATCAAGTGCCTCGGCGGCACCATCCAGGGCAAGCTGTGGCCCAAGGACGAAGCGGAGCGCCAGCGCGCCATCGACGCGGGGCACGACCTGGACCGCGTCCTGCACACGAACGACCTGGTCAGCGGGGAGAACGTGTTCTTCGTCGCCACCGGTATCACCGACGGTGAGCTGCTGCGCGGCGTGCGCTACCGGTCCGCGACCGCGACCACGCAGTCGCTCGTGATGCGCTCGAAGTCCGGGACGATCCGCCAGATCGACTCCGTGCACCGGCTGTCCAAGCTGCGTGCGTACAGCGCCATCGACTTCGACCGCGCGAAGTAGGCGGTACGAGAAGCAGGCGGTACGAGCGGTACGAACGCCGCGAGGAGGGGCGGCCACCCGAAGCGAGGTGGCCGCCCCTCCGGCGTACAACAGGTGAGCGGGTCAGCCCGCGATGCGGTGGTCGCCCGCGCCCGGAGCGGCCTTGAGTTCCATCTCGCGCCTGCGCCGCCTGGCCAGGACCACCCGGCGCTCGGCGGCGGTGAGGCCGCCCCAGACGCCGTACGGCTCGGGCTGGAGGAGTGCGTGCTCGCGGCACGCGATCATCACCGGACAGCGGGCGCAGACCCGCTTCGCGGCCTCCTCGCGGGCCAGCCGGGAAGCGGTCGGCTCCTTCGACGGGGCGAAGAACAGCCCGGCTTCGTCCCGGCGGCACACCGCCTCCGTGTGCCATGGGCCGGCCTGGTCCCGCTGATCACGGACCGGTGCCGGGACGCGTTGCGCGGGCACGGCGGCGACCTGCAAGGACTGATGCGGCGGTTGCAGCACGGTCTACTCCTGACGACGGCTTCGCGAGCGAGCGACGATGCGCAGTCCCTACCCGCTGTGCCGACGCCTATGCACAGGGTTTCGAACCATGTCCAGTACGCGTCACCCCCGGCGCGTCCGCCAAGGGGCCGTCGGGCCTCCCCAGGACGCCCCTCAGGGAGTCCGGGGGCGCCGTCCGCCCGTCAGTGGCCGAGGTGCTTGCGCAGGCGGTCGTGCAGGTCGGCGATCAGCTTGCCGCGCTTGGGCTTCGCCTCGATGTTGCCGAGGACCGCGAGACCGTTGACGACCACGACGGGGGCCTCGGGATCGGCGGCCTCCAGGGTGCGGATCTCGAAGTTGCCGAGGATTCCGTTGCCGTTGCCGCGCAGGGTGATGTTCTCCGGGACCGTGATCTCGACGTTCCCGAAGACCGAGGTCGCGTTGATGGTGGTGAGGCGCTGCGAGAACAGGGCCTCGGTCAGGTCGATCTCGATGTTCCCGAAGAGCGCGAAGGCGTTCGTACGGGCGCCGATGCGCCAGCGGCCCTTGCGGGTGGTGCTGCTGAAGACGGACACCAGGCTCTCGGTGGGCTCGGAGGGCTGACCGCCGTCGTACGGGGCGTACCCGGACGAGGGCGCGGCGGCCTGCGCGGGCGGCGCGCCCGGTACCGGCAAGTCCCTTACCAGCGGCTCCAGTTCGGCCATCGTCTTGGCGCGGTAGACCGCGTCGATGCGCTCGCCGTGCTCCTCGGCGTCGAGCCGTCCCTCGGCCATCGCCTCGCGCAGGATGTCCGCGACGCGGTCGCGGTCGGCGTCGGAGGCGCGGAGGGAGGCGGCCGGAGGTCCGGCGGGGGGCTCCGCGTACGGGAGGGTCGGCTGGGGCTTCTTTTCGAGGTCCACCCCACTACCGTACCGAAACGCGATAGATCGCGATAGGGGGCGGGACGGGAACGGCCGGGGCGGGCAGGTGAGGCGGACCTCACCCGCGAGGCGGTTCGACCGCGTCATACGCTGAGAGGTGCGCTGCCAATGGGGGCATGCGTAGATGTCTGCCTGCCTAGTGAGGGATTGGCCGAAATGCCAGAGTTTGCGTACTCCGATCTGCTGCCGCTGGGAGAGGACGCCACGCCCTACCGGCTGGTGACCTCCGAGGGTGTCTCCACCTTCGAGGCCGACGGTCGTACGTTCCTCAAGGTCGAGCCGGAGGCACTGAGGAAGCTGGCCGCCGAGGCCATGCACGACATCTCGCACTACCTGCGGCCCGCGCACCTGGCGCAGCTGCGGCGGATCATCGACGACCCGGAGGCTTCGGGCAACGACAAGTTCGTCGCGCTGGACCTGCTGAAGAACGCGAACATCGCGGCGGCGGGCGTACTGCCGATGTGCCAGGACACGGGTACGGCGATCGTGATGGGCAAGCGCGGGCAGAACGTCCTCACCGAGGGTGGGGACGAGGAGGCGCTGTCGCACGGGATCTTCGACGCGTACACGAAGCTGAATCTGCGGTACTCGCAGATGGCGCCGCTGACCATGTGGGACGAGAAGAACACCGGGTCGAACCTGCCCGCGCAGATCGAGCTGTACGCGACCGACGGGGGCGCGTACAAGTTCTTGTTCATGGCGAAGGGCGGGGGGTCGGCGAACAAGTCGTTCCTGTTCCAGGAGACGAAGGCCGTTCTGAACGAGGCTTCGATGATGAAGTTCCTGGAGGAGAAGATCCGGTCGCTGGGGACGGCGGCCTGTCCGCCGTACCACCTGGCGATCGTGGTCGGGGGTACGTCGGCCGAGTTCGCGCTGAAGACCGCGAAGTACGCGTCGGCGCACTACCTGGACGAGCTGCCGTCGGAGGGGTCGGCGACCGGGCACGGGTTCCGGGACCAGGAGCTGGAGCAGAAGGTCTTCGAGCTGACGCAGAAGATCGGGATCGGGGCGCAGTTCGGCGGCAAGTACTTCTGCCACGACGTGCGGGTGGTGCGGCTGCCGAGGCACGGGGCTTCGCTGCCGGTGGCGATCGCGGTGTCGTGCTCGGCGGACCGGCAGGCGACGGCGAAGATCACGGCCGAGGGCGTCTTCCTGGAGGAGCTGGAGAAGGATCCGGCGAGGTTCCTGCCGGACACGACGGACGAGCACCTCGCGTCCGACGCGGACGAGGACGTCGTACGGATCGATCTGAATCGGCCGATGGACGACGTGCTGGCCGAGCTGACCAAGTACCCGGTGAAGACGCGGCTCTCTCTGACCGGACCGCTCGTCGTGGCGCGGGACATCGCGCACGCGAAGATCAAGGAGCGGCTGGACGCGGGCGAGGAGATGCCGCAGTACCTGAAGGACCACCCGGTGTACTACGCCGGGCCCGCGAAGACGCCCGAAGGGTACGCGTCGGGGTCGTTCGGGCCGACGACGGCCGGGCGGATGGACTCGTACGTCGAGCAGTTCCAGGCGGCGGGCGGCTCGAAGGTGATGCTGGCGAAGGGGAACCGGTCGAAGCAGGTGACCGATGCGTGTGCCGCGCACGGGGGCTTCTACCTGGGGTCGATCGGTGGGCCTGCGGCGCGGCTGGCGCAGGACTGCATCAAGAAGGTCGAGGTCGTCGAGTACGAGGAGCTGGGGATGGAGGCGGTGTGGCGGATCGAGGTCGAGGACTTCCCCGCTTTTGTGGTCGTGGACGACAAGGGCAATGACTTCTTCACGGCTCCGGCGGCTTCGCCGTTGGTGACGAGCATTCCCGTGCGGGGGCCGGGGATGGCGTAGGGCCTCGCCGGAGGCGCTGGCGGGGGGCTGGGGTTACTGCCGGGGGCTCCGCCCCCGGACCCCCGCCCGCCTTCGGCGGGTTGAGGCCCCTGCCCCGCCCCTTCACCTAAAGCGCTCGCCGCGCGGCGGGTGGGTGGGTTTGTGCGTGCGGGTGCGTTGGGGCTGGGCGCGCAGTTCCCCGCGCCCCTGACGGGGCACGGAGCGCCCGCGCGGCGGAGCCGCACAGTGATACAGCCCCACCCCCCGTCCTACGGCCTCGTCATGCTCAGGACGTCGAGGGCGGCGTCGAGTTGGGACTCCGTGAGGTCGCCTCGGGCGATGTAGCCGTTCTCCAGGACGACCTCGCGGATCGTTTTGCGTTCGGCGATCGCCCGCTTGGCGACCTTCGCCGCCTCCTCGTAGCCGATGTACTTGTTGAGGGGGGTGACGACGGAGGGGGACGACTCCGCGTATTCCAGGGCGCGTTCGACGTTGGCCGTGATGCCGTCGACCGTGCGGTCAGCCAGGAGGCGGGTGGAGTTGGCGAGGAGGCGGATGGATTCGAGGAGGTTCTTGGCGATGACGGGGAGCATGACGTTCAGCTCGAAGTTGCCCGCCGCGCCCGCCACCGCGACCGTGGTGTCGTTGCCCGTGACTTGGGCGGCGACCATCAACACCGCTTCCGGGACTACCGGGTTGACCTTCCCCGGCATGATCGAGGAGCCCGGCTGGAGGTCCGGGAGGTTGATTTCGGCCAAGCCCGTGCGGGGGCCGCTCGACATCCAGCGGAGGTCGTTGGCGATCTTGGTGAGGGAGACGGCGATGGTGCGGAGCTGGCCGGAGGTCTCCACCAGGCCGTCCCTGGCGCCCTGGGCCTCGAAGTGGTCGCGGGCTTCCGTGAGGGGCAGGCCCGTGGCGCGGGCGACCTCGGCGATGACAGCGGCGGAGAAGCCGGGCGGGGTGTTGATTCCGGTGCCCACCGCCGTGCCGCCCAGCGGGAGTTCGGCGAGGCGCGGGAGCGAGGCGCGGAGGCGTTCGACGCCGTAGCGGATCTGGGCCGCGTAGCCGCCGAACTCCTGGCCCAGGGTGACCGGGGTCGCGTCCATGAGGTGGGTGCGGCCGGACTTCACGACGTCGGAGAACTCGGAGGACTTGCGGTCGAGGGCCGCCGCGAGGTGGTCGAGGGACGGGATCAGGTCGTGGGTGACGGCCGCCGTCGCCGCGATGTGGATCGAGGACGGGAACACGTCGTTGGACGACTGCGACGCGTTGACGTGGTCGTTGGGGTGGACGGAGGGGCCGCCCGAGGCCGTGAGGCGTTCCGAGGCGAGAGTGGCGACGACCTCGTTCATGTTCATGTTGGAGGAGGTGCCGGAGCCGGTCTGGAAGACGTCCACCGGGAAGTGGGCGTCCCAGTCTCCGTCGGCCACCTCGTCGGCGGCGCTCGCGATCGCGCCCGCGACGTCCTTGTCCAGAACGCCCAGTTCGGCGTTGACCTTCGCGGCGGCCGACTTGATCCGGGCCAGGGCCTCGATGTGCGCGCGTTCCAGGTGCTGGCCGGAGATCGGGAAGTTCTCCACGGCCCGTTGGGTCTGCGCGCGCCACTTGGCGTGGGCGGGGACCCGTACCTCCCCCATCGAGTCGTGTTCGATCCGGTGGTCCCGGGAGTCGTTGTTCGTCATGGGTTACGACACCTCCTGTAAAAGTTGAGCAGTTGTCTGGTTCTGGCTATTCCCAAGTCGACTACCGGCCAGTAAATACCTCGGGTAACAACCAACCGGGGAGGCGCAATGGCGCGCACACGGCACAGAAGCGTTCGTTGTTCCGTCGCGGCCGTCGCCGCGATGGCGGCAGCGGTCGGCGGACTCGCGGCGACCGGCACGACGGCGGCGAGTGCCGCCGGGACCGGGGCGGGGCAGGGCGTCGCGGCGGCACCCCTGCCGCCCGAGCTGGAGGCCATCCGCGCGGCCGAGGCGACCAAGCTCTACGGGTCGCCGGAAGAGCGGCCCATGGCACAGCGCAAGAGCGGGCTCATCTCGCTCGGGGACAGTGAGATCTCCGGCGAGGGGACGGGGACGTACGAGGCCCCGACCAACGGGCCGACGAACTGGTGCCACCGGTCGCCGGACGCCGCGATCCACAAGACCTCGATCGCGGCCGACGTGACGTACAACGTCTCCTGCTCGGGCGGCTACACCGGAAACATCAAGATCGGCGGGACCAAGCAGTACGCCGACGAGCTGGTGCAGAGCGACAACCTCGCGATCAAGGCACGGAACACGAAGATCAAGATGGTGGTCCTCGTCGCCGGGGCCAATGACGATCTCCAGTTCGGTCCCGTGATGACGGACTGCGTCACCCGGTACCTGACGCTGCAAGGGCCGTGCGAGTCGAAGTACGCGGGTGGGTGGCAGGCCCGGGTGGACGGTCTGGTGCCCAAGGTGGAGCAGACGATCCGGGACCTGCGGACCACGATGACGGGGGCGGGATACGCCGACTCCGACTACAGGCTCGTGGTGATGGGGTATCCGAGCCCGATCGGGCCCGACTTCAAGGACAACCCGAACTTCCCCGGCAAGCTGGCCTGCGGCGGCCTCGGCTACGACTCCGACACCGCGTGGGGGCGCAACGTCGCCGTGCCCGCCTTCGAGCGGGGGATGCGGAGGGCGGCGGCGACCACCGGTGCCACCTACCTCGACAACTCGCGGCTCTTCCACGGCCACGAGGTCTGCTCGGAGGACACCTGGGCGCGCGGGCTGTACATCGACCTGAGCAAGCCGGGACCGCCGGACGAGAACTCCGTGCGGCAGTCCTTCCACCCGAACGTTCAGGGGCACAAGGCGTTCGCCTCCTGTCTGAGCCAGGTGTACGACTCGGGTCTGCGTGAGGCCAGTTGCGCAGATCCCGCGTCGACCGGCAAGCCCGTCCTGACGGCGGGCGCCTGGGACGACCAGTTCAGGCCGCTCAAGAACGGTGCGACGGGGACGTGCGTCGACGCTCCGGGATCGGTGACGCGCAACGGGACCGCCGTGGGCGGCTGGGACTGTCACGGGGGCCGCAACCAGGGGTGGTGGTACGACGCCACCCAGAAGTCCGTACGGACCGAACTGAGCCATGACAGGTGTCTGGACGTTCCGGGTGCGAAGTACGAGGCTGGGGTCGGGCTCGTGCTGTGGAACTGCTCGGGCGCCGCCAATCAGCAGTTCGTACGGCAGGCGGGCACGCTCCGTCCGGCCGCCGCGACCGGACTGTGCGTCACCCTGTCGGCCGCCAAGGACCCGCTGAAGCTGCGGGCCTGCGACGGTTCGGCGAGCCAGCAGTTCGCGTAGCCCTTACGTTCGGGGAATGATCTCCGTACTCTCCGTGACCGTCGCGGCGGCACTCGCCGCGACCCTGGCGTCGGCGTCCTCCTCTGCCCCCATGGGGGAGGACGCCGATTCCGTACGTGCTTACTGGACCGCCGACCGGATGCGGGAGGCGGTAGCCGCCACCGAGGCGCGGGACGCCGGGGCCCCGGGCGGCCGGGCCCTCGGTGACGGGCCGCCCGCCGGAGTCCCCTGGCCGGGCGACCCCGACGCCGTCGCGCACATCGGGCGGCTCTTCATGGTGCTGCCCGGCGGGCAGAAGGCCACCTGCACGGCCGCCGTCGTCACCGCCGCCAACCGCGACGTCGTCTCCACTGCCGGGCACTGCGTGCATCTGGAAGCGGTCGGCGGGGCGATGAAGTCGCTGCTCTTCGTCCCGGGGTACGACGACGGGAACGCCCCGCACGGAAGCTACCCGGCCCGCTCCGTCGGTGTCTCCCCCGCCTGGACCGAGCACGAGGACCACACCGCCGACTTCGCCTTCGTCGCCCTCGGCACGGACGACCGGGGACGGCACGTGCAGGACGTGGTCGGTTCCAGCCGCGCCGTCTTCGACGCGAAGCCCGGCGGTGCGCGCGCCGCGCTCGGCTACCCGTTCATGCCGCCGTACGACGGCAAGGCGCTCCAGTACTGCGCGGGCAACGCCACCCCGGTCAAGGACGACCGCCTCGTCGGCGGCTCCCAGCTGAAGCCGTGCCGCATGACGAACGGGGCGAGCGGCGGGCCCTGGTACGCCCCGCTGCCGGACGGCGAGGACGTCCAGGTCGCGGTCACCAGCTCCCGGCCCAGGGGCGACGGCTTCCAGGACGTCGTCTGGGGAGCGGTGTTCAACAAGACCGCCAAGGCCCTCTTCACGACCCAGGGAGCCCTTGCGCCGAAGTAGGCACCCTGCCCGATCCCCTACCCGGCCAGCGAGGAGGTCGCGTCATCCAGCTCCGCGAGCATCCGTAGCCGCTTGTCGCCCCATGCGCCCAACGGCGCGAGCGCCTCGTGCAGTTCGCGGCCGAGATCCGTCAGTGAGTACTCGACCCGGGGCACCGCCGTGCCCTCGTACACCTCGCGGTGCACGATCAAGTCGGCCTCCAGCTCGCGCAGTTGCGATGCGAGCACCTTCTCGCTGATCCCGGGCAGCTCCCGCCTCGTCGCCCCGAAGCGACGCGGGCGCTCGTGCAGCGCCCACAGGATCAGCACCTTCCACTTGCCGTCGATGACGTCGACCGCCGCGTCGAGCCCGCACTGGTACGGCACGTTCTTCATCGCGTCCCACCCCTCGCTTCTGCCCCAGCCCGGCAGCGTACCCACCGGACGTTGCGAGGACCAAGCACGAGAACCGTCGTCAGGCGGCGAACACCGCCAGCGTGAAGGCGAAGAACAGCCCCACCAGCACCGGCCAGTACAGCAGCGTCGCCAGCATGTTGTCCCGCCACTCAAGGAAGCGGCGGTTGGTGTCCTTGCCCAGCAGGATGGCGTTCGCGAAGATGCCCGTGATGACGATGTACTGCGAGATGGCCAGGTACTCCAGGTACGTCAGCGAGGTGTCACCGGCGATTTCGCGGATCTCCTGCTGGTCGACGACGACCACCAGCAGCAGCGTCACCGAGAACGAGATCGCCGTCCACGCCGAGAACCCGAAGCGGGGATTCTTCCCGTCGTCCTTCGTGAACACGAACAGCGCCAGGAACATCACCACCGAGATGAAGAACGACTGGATCAGCCGCCCCATCATCGGCCCCGCCCACTCCCGCTCCATCCCGACGTTGAAGTACAGCTCAGGCGCGGACTTGAAGGGCTTGTCCCAGTCGGTCAGTCCCTGGGTCATCGTGTACTCGTGCATCCCGAAGCTCCAGCCCGTGTAGTACGGGCTCCAGCCGGTGGTCACGGCGTCCTGGTCGAGGCCGATCCGGCCGTACGTCCAGGGCGGGTAGGCGGCGAAGTCGGGGACGAGGACGTCGTTGGTGAAGGTGGCCTTCGACCACATGCGGAGCCAGACGTTCTGTTTGTCGAGCGGGTAGTGCTTGTAGTTGAAGTCCTGGCGCAGGGTCACCTTGAAGTGCCAGCCCTTGAGGCGGCGGCCGTCGGTGCTCCTGGTGTCGTACGCCTCCTGGATCTCGTCGTAGCCGTCGGTGGCCTCGGGGAAGACGACGCCCATGCTCGACTCCGGGACGTCCTTGCCGTACCGCTGCCAGACGTAGCCGCTGACCTCGACCTCTTCGGGCGAGGTGAACTTCGAGCTCTGGACGAAGACCCCGGTCGGGATCTTCCGCAGCGGGACGCCCGGGAGCGTCCTGGTAAGGAAGTCGTCCGCGTCCCGCCGGGTGAGGAGCGGGGTGCCGACGATGGTGTCCGTGATCTCGTCGTGGGACACGACGTACCAGGTCACGCCGATGCCGGTGAGGAAGATCAGCGTCGAGGCCGTGGCCATGAGGGCACAGCGGTGGACGGTCAGCAGGTACGGCTTGACCAGTGCGGCGGCGGCGCACAGCGCGACGGCGCAGCAGGCGAGGAGGAGCGGGGCCCAGCCCCCTCTCTCGGTGTGGCCGGGGCGAGGGGTGTCACGGCCGAAGTACAGGTGCGCGAAGAGGCCCGCGGCGAGGAGGGACAGGGCGAGCAGGACGTAGGTCGTACGGGCCGCGGTCCGCACCCAGCGGGGGGTGGGAGTGCGGGGGGTCATGGCCCCAGCGTGGGACACCGGGGGGCGTGGGGTGGTGAGGCGGCGCGGGACGTGACCCGAATGCCGTAGAGGCCGGGGCTCGGAGGCTCCGGGATTCCCGGAACCGCGGAATCCCGGAGCCCCGGAGCCCGTACTCCTAAAATCTGGATATGACAGAGCTGACGGCCGATGAGGCTTCCGGGTCCGGTGGGGGCAGATGGGCGCCCGGGGAGCACATCCTCTGGCGCTACCGCGACAACGCGACCCCGCACATTCACATCTGCCGCCCCGTGACCGTCGTCCAGGACACCGCGGACCTGCTCGCCGTGTGGATGGCCCCCGGCACCCGCTGCGTCAAACCGGTCCTGGTGGACGGCACTTCCGTACACCAGGAGCCCCTGGCCACGCGGTACACGAAGCCCCGCACGACGACCACCTCGCGGTGGTTCGGGACGGGTGTGCTGAAGCTGGCGCGGCCCGGTGCCCCCTGGTCGGTGTGGCTGTTCTGGGAGCGCGGCTGGCGGTTCAAGAACTGGTACGTCAATCTGGAGGAGCCCCGGGCCCGTTGGGCGGGCGGCGTGGACTCCCGCGACTACTTCCTCGACATCGCGGTGGCCCCCGACCGCCGCTGGCACTGGCTGGACGAGGACGAGTTCGCCGAGGCCCGGCGGGTCGGCCTGCTCGACGAGGAGCAGGCGGAGCGGGTCCTGGCGGCGGGCCGCGCGGCCGTACGGGACGTGGAGTCGTGGGCCGCGCCGTTCGCGGACGGGTGGGAGAACTGGCGGCCCGACCCCCGGTGGGGCGTGCCGGAGCTGCCGGATGACTGGGACCGCACCCCGGCGCACATGACGACGTGAGACTCTTGATGCGCCCCCTGGGTCCAAACGTAGGATCGTCCTCCGGAAGGCCGCGCACCCCGTGATCGCACCGAGCCGAGGACGGAGCAGAGACGGTAACTGCCGGGCGTGAAGCTGGACCTGACCGTATGTCACTACAGGGGGGTGAATCTGTGAAGGGTCGCGCGAAGACGTCGGGCCCGACGTCGGCCAAGACCTCGGGGAAGACTCCGAAAACGCACGCGAGTACGGACGAGTCTGTAACGTTCACAGGCCACCGTTCTGTCGACGCCGCCCGCAGAGCGGGTATATCGCACCAAGCGATTGCATCGCACAAGCTCCCCGGACGGACGGAACCCCACGCGTGACGGAGCAGCAGTCCACCTCGCACGAAGGCCGGCAGCCCCTGGTCGCCGGGCCGCACGAACGCGCCCGGCCGCGCCAGGAGTCGGAGGAACACGTACCGCAGCAGCAGGTGCAGGAGCAGGAGCGGGGGCACGTGCAGGAGAAGGGTCAAGGGCCGGTGCAGGGCCAGGCGCAGCCGGAGCGGGCCCAGCAGCCGCCGCAGGCCGCTGCGGCCTCGTCCGGCAGCCTCGCCGCACCCCCGCCCGGCGGGCCGACCGTGCCCGGGCCGGGTGGTCCGAGTGCGCCTCCGCCGGACGGTCCGACCGCTGCGGTCCCGGGCGTCCCGCCCGCCCGTACCGAGGGCGACCGGCTGCGCTTCGTCGGCGCGGCGACCCGCCGGATCGCCCGAGGCATCGACCTCGACGAGATCGTGCTCGGCCTGTGCCGGGCGACCGTGCCGACCTTCTCGGACGCGATCCTGGTCTATCTCCGCGATCCGCTCCCGGTCGGCGACGAGCGGCCCGCCGTGCCGTTCGTCCTGCGGCTGCGGCGCACCGACCGGCTGCGTACGAGTGCCGAGGGCCCGGCCGGTGACGAGCTGGACGCGGTCGTCGGCGACGGGTCTCCCGCCAAGCAGCTGTGCGAGGTGGAGTCCGGGGGCGCGCTGGCGGAGGTGCTGCGCGGGGTGCGGCCGGTGTTCGGCGACGCGCCGTCCGCGCGGGTCGCTCTGCCGGACCTCCTGGGCGAGGACTGCGGGCTGCCCGACGGACGCCGGGCGATACTCGCCCCGCTCCGGGGCCGCCGCCGGGTGATCGGTGCGGCCGTCTTCCTGCGCGGTCCCGAGCGCGGTGCGTTCGAGGCCAACGACCTTCTGGTCGCCGCCCAGTTGGCGACGCACACCGCGCTCGGCATCGACAAGGCCGTGCTGTACGGGCGCGAGGCGTACATCGCCGACGAGCTCCAGCGGACCATGCTCCCCGACTCGCTCCCCCGCCCGACGGGGGTGAAGCTGGCGTCCCGCTATCTGCCCGCCGCCGAGACGGCCCGGGTCGGCGGCGACTGGTACGACGCGATCCCGCTGCCCGGCAGCCGGGTCGCGCTCGTCGTCGGCGACGTCATGGGGCACTCGATGACCTCGGCCGCGATCATGGGCCAGTTCCGGACGACCGCGCAGACCCTCGCGGGCCTGGACCTGCCGCCGCAGGAGGTCCTGCACCACCTGGACGAGCAGGCCCAGCGGCTCGGCACGGACCGCATGGCGACCTGTCTGTACGCGGTGTACGACCCGGTGTCCCACCGCATCACCATCGCCAACGCGGGCCACCCGCCGCCCATCCTGCTGCACCTGGGCGGCCGCGCCGAGGTGCTGCGCGTGCCGCCGGGCGCGCCGATCGGGGTCGGCGGCGTCGACTTCGAGGCGGTCGAGCTGGACGCCCCCGCCGGGGCCACCCTGCTCCTCTACACGGACGGCCTGGTGGAGTCCCGGCTGCGGGACGTGTGGACGGGAATCGAGCAGCTGAGGGAACGTCTCGCCGCCACCGCCCAGCTGACGGGCCCGGACCATCCGCCGCCCCTCGAAGCGCTCTGCGACGACGTCCTGGACATGCTGGGTCCCGGCGACCGGGACGACGACATCGCGCTGCTCGCGGCCCGCTTCGACGGGATCGCGCCGAGCGACGTCGCGTACTGGTTCCTCGAACCGGAGGAGCAGGCCCCGGGCCGGGCCCGCAGGCTGGCCAGGCGGGCGCTGGAGCGCTGGGGCCTGGAGGAGCTGTCGGATTCGGTGGAGCTGCTGGTCAGCGAGGTCGTGACGAACGCCGTGCGGTACGCGGAGCGGCCGGTGACGCTGCGGCTGTTGCGTACGGACGTCCTGCGGTGCGAGGTCGGCGACGACTCGCCGCAGCTGCCGAGGCAGCGCCGGGCGCGGGACACCGACGAGGGCGGGCGCGGCCTGTTCCTGGTGAACCGGCTGGCCCGGAAGTGGGGGGCGACCCGGCTGAGCAGCGGGAAGGTGGTCTGGTTCGAGCTGGGGCTGCCGGGCGGCGCGAAGGAGTCCTGAGGTCCCGGGGCTCCCCGGGAGCGGGTCTCAGTCTGGATCCGGTCCAAGTGTTGCCGAGGTCATGCCGGAGGGGTTGACTGGGTCAGTCGGACGTAGCGACCCATTCCCCCACCCCTCTCCGGGAGGACGCTCGTGACCGAGGAGACCCGCAAGGCGCCGCAGCACGCACGGCACACGCCGCAGACCGCCCCGTACACCACCGACAACGCCGGAATCCCGGTGGAGAGCGACGAGCATTCGCTCACCGTCGGGCCCGACGGCCCCATCCTGCTCCAGGACCACTACCTCATCGAGAAGATGGCCCAGTTCAACCGGGAACGGGTGCCGGAGCGGGTGGTGCACGCGAAAGGATCGGGCGCGTACGGCTTCTTCGAAGTGACCAACGACGTCAGCCAGTACACGAAGGCCGACCTCTTCCAGCCGGGGAAGCGGACCGACATGCTGGCCCGGTTCTCGACCGTGGCCGGTGAGCAGGGATCGCCGGACACCTGGCGGGACCCGCGCGGCTTCGCGCTCAAGTTCTATACCGAGCACGGCAATTACGACATGGTGGGCAACAACACCCCTGTCTTCTTCGTCCGTGACCCGATGAAGTTCCAGGACTTCATCCGCTCGCAGAAGCGCCGCCCGGACAGCGGGGTGCGCGACCACGACATGCAGTGGGACTTCTGGACGCTGTCGCCGGAGTCCGCGCACCAGGTGACCATCCTGATGAGCGACCGGGGCATTCCGAAGACGTACCGGAACATGGACGGCTTCAGCTCGCACACCTATCTGTGGGTGAACGCGGGCGGCGAGCGGTTCTGGGTGAAGTACCGCTTCAAGACCGAGCAGGGCATCGACTTCTTCACGCAGGACGAAGCCGACGCGATGGCGGGGACCGACGGTGACGTGCACCGCAGGGACCTCTTCGACGCGATCGGGCGGGGCGAGCACCCGAGCTGGAAGCTGTACGTCCAGGTGATGCCGTTCGACCGGGCGCCGGACTACCGCTTCAATCCGTTCGACCTGACGAAGGTGTGGCCGCACGGCGACTACCCCGAGATCGAGGTCGGCCGGATGACTCTGAACGAGAACCCCGAGGACTACTTCGTCCACATCGAGCAGGCGTCCTTCGAGCCGTCGAACCTGGTGCCGGGCATCGGCCCGTCCCCGGACAAGATGCTGCTCGGACGGCTCTTCTCGTACCCGGACGCCCACCGGTACCGGATCGGCCCGAACTACGCGCAACTGCCCCCGAACCGGCCCCGGTTCGCGGTCAATTCGTACGCGAAGGACGGACCGATGCGGTACGAGCCTTCGCGGGCGGGCGCGGTGTACGCGCCGAACTCGTACGGCGGTCCGGCGGCCGACACGCAGCGCTTCGGCGAGCCCGCGGGCTGGCACGCCTCGGGCGAGATGGTGCACCACGCGTACACCCTGCGCCGGGACGACGACGACTGGGGCCAGGCGGGCACGCTGGTGCGCCAGGTGCTGGACGACGCGGCGCGGGCCAGGCTGGTCGCCAACATCACCGGGCACCTGTCGGACGGGGTGAGCAGGCCGGTCCTTGAGCGGGCGTTCGCGTACTGGCGGAACGTGGACAAGGATCTGGGCGACCGGGTGTCGGCGAACTTCTCGTAGGCACAAGGGAGTTGCACGGCGGTACGGCGGCGGCCCCCACCCTCGCGGAGAGGGTGGGGGCCGCCGCCGTTTCCCCCGTGCGCGCCGACGGGGCCGTCTACGGGGCTACGGCCGCCACTGGCCGTCGTCGCCACCTGGGTCTTGGCCCTGGTTGTCGCCACCCTGGTTCTGACCTTGGTTGTCGCCACCTTGGTTCTGACCCTGGTTGTCGCCGCCCTGGTTCTGACCCTGGTTGTCGCCACCTTGGTTCTGACCCTGGTTGTCGCCGCCCTGGTTCTGACCCTGGTTGTCGCCGCCCTGGTTCTGACCCTGGTTGTCGCCGCCCTGGTTCTGACCCTGGTTGTCGCCGCCCTGGTTCTGACCCTGGTTCTGGCCCGGTTTCGGGTCCTTGGGGGGCTTGGTCTCCTCCGGCGGCTTGGTCTCCTCCGGGGGCTTGGTCTCCTTCGGCGGCTTGGTCTCCGGGGGCGGCGGCGGGGGCGGCGGCTCCCAGCCGGCGCCGTCCTTGATCTGGAGGTCGAACTTGGTGTCCGAGCCGCCGTTCAGCGCGCCGGTGGTGTAGTCCGCCCAGATCCTGGCGGGGAAGCTGGAGCCGTTCATCCGGCCGCCGCCCGCCGCACCGGTCAGGGTGGTCTGCTTGCCCTTGTCGGCGTCCTCACCGAAGATGCCGACCGCCGTGGCCAGCTCCGGGGTGTACCCCGCGAACCAGGCGGAACGGTTGTTCTCCGAGGTGCCGGTCTTGCCCGCCGCGTGGTACTTGCCGTTGCTGACGGCGCGGCCGGTGCCCTCCTGCACGACGTGCTCCAGGACGGAGGTCACCGTGTCGGCGGACTCGCGGCTGATGCCTTCGCCCTCCTTGAAGCCCTCCGGCTTGATGGTCGAGCGGTCCTTGTGCTCGGCCTCCTTGACGATGGACGCGGTGACCTTCTTGCCGTGCGCGGCCAGGGAGGCGTACATCGACGCCATGTCCATGGTGTTGGCCCGCATGGAACCCAGCGCCATGGAGGGGGTGGCACCGAAGTCGCCTCGGTCCTGCATGCCCAGCCGGAGCGCGGTCTCCTTCACGTTCCCGGCACCGACGTCCACAATCATCTGCGCGAAGACGGAGTTGACGGACTTGTCCGTGGCTTCCTGAACGTCGATGTCGCCGTACGACTCGTCGTCCTCGTTCTGCGGGGCGTAGCCGCCGCCTCCCTTGCCGACGACGGGCCGCCTGCTCTTGCCGCTGTAGATCGTGTTGGCGGTGATCTTCTCACCGTCCTGGTTCAGCGACCCCAGTTCCAGCGCTGCGGCGAACACGGCTGGCTTGAACGTGGAAGCGGGCTGGTAGTCGACGCGGGTGGCGTTGCTGATCTGATGCTTGAGGTAGTCCGCGCCGCCGTAGAGGGCGACGACCGCGCCCGTCTTCGGGTTGATGGAGGTCGCGCCCGCCTGGACGTCGCGGTCGACCTTCTTCTTGGACTTGCGGTCGAGCTTGGACTCCAGCTGGCGGTCGACCGCCTTCTCCAGGGCTTTCTGGCGCTTCTTGTCGATGTTGAGCGTGATCGTCCAGCCACCGGCCGCGAGCTGCTCGGGGGTGACGTGGTAGCGCGCCTTGAGCTGCTGCTCGGCCGCCTCGACGAGATAGCCGGTCTGGCCCTTCATACCGGGGTTGGGCTGGATGGGCTTGGGCATCGGGAACTTCATCCCGGCCCGCTCGGACTGCTGGAGCTCGCCCATCTTGACCATGTTGTCCAGGACGTAGTTCCAGCGGTCCATGACGAGCTTCTTGTTCGTCGGGGTCGCGTTGAGGACGTCGTAGCTGCTGGGCGCCTGGAGGAGGGCGGCCAGATAGGCGCCTTCCTCGACGGTCAGGTCCCTGACGTCCTTGCGGTAGTACGCCTGGGCGGCGGCCTGGATTCCGGCGGCGCCGCGCCCGTAGTAGCTGGTGTTGATGTACCCGAGGAGGATGTAGTCCTTGTCGTACTTCTCGTCCACCTTCAGGGAGACGACGAGTTCCTTGAGCTTGCGGCTGACCGTCTGCTCGGGCGTGAGGTAGTAGTTCTTGACGTACTGCTGGGTGATGGTCGAGCCACCCTGCTTGCCCTTGCCGCTGAGGGTGTTCAGCAGGCCGCGTGCGGTGCCCTTGAAGTCGATGCCGTTGTCGTCGTAGAACGACATGTTCTCGGCGGCGACGAAGGTCTTCTGGACCTTCTTCGGGATCTGGTCCAGGGAGACGTTCTCGCGGGCGTAGTCACCGCTGTTGCCGGTGCGGGCGAGGATCGAGCCGTCGCTGTACTTGAAGACGTTGCTCTGCCGCTTCGCCGCGGCGTTGCCTTCGGGGATGTCGATCGCCATGTACAGGGCGACGAAGGCTCCCATGGCCAGCAGGCAGAGCCCGAGGAACGTGCCCAGCACTTTCTTCCAGGTGAAGAAGCGTCGTATGCCGCTCTTCCTGGGAGCCCGCGCCCGGCGGGAACCGCCGGTCTGCCGGGCTCTGCGCTCATCCGCTCGACCCATGGGTCAGTCGCTCCGCATCTCAGTCATCACTCGCCACACTCACCGGACATTCTCCGGATCAGCTCAGAAAGCTAACACCGTCAGAAAGGACAATTTTGGGCCAATCGCATCATTCTGTGACGTGACAATCAGCACCTCCCCCAAGGGAACCGACGAACAAGCGTGCCCAAAGGTTGCCAGCTGGGAGAGAAGTTGAGGAAGGGAATCCGAATTGACACTTTCCGACAGACCCCGGGCGCGCTAAAGTGATATCACTTTGCTAGGCCCTGCTCGTACGCAGCGGAGCCAGTCGCGCAGCGGGCACGGCCCCGTCGCGCACCACGCACAGAAACGGGGACCCACCATGCCGACCACCGCCCGCACTCCCTCCGACAACTCACCCGGCGACCTCCCGGAGATGCCGACCCCCCGCGTCACCGAATTCGCGGCGCACAGCATCGCGGGCGGCCTCGCGCTCCTGCTCGGCCTGGTCGGCATCGTCGCCGCCGCCGGACTGATCGCGCTGGGCGCGATGGTCGCCGCCGTGGGCGCGAAGGTCGCCCTGATCGTCGTCGGCGTCCTGCTCTTCTTCGGCTCGGTCCTCGCGATGAGCGGCCTGAACATGGTCGCGCCGGGCGAGGCCCGCGTCGTCCAGCTCTTCGGCCGCTACCGGGGCACCATCCGCACCGACGGCCTGCGCTGGGTGAACCCGCTGACCACGCGCCACAAGATCTCCACCCGCGTCCGCAACCACGAGACGGCGGTCCTGAAGGTCAACGACGCGTACGGCAACCCGATCGAGCTGGCCGCCGTCGTGGTGTGGAAGGTCGAGGACACCGCGCAGGCGTCCTTCGAGGTGGACAACTTCCTGGAGTTCGTCTCCACCCAGACCGAAGCGGCCGTACGGCACATCGCCATCGAGTACCCGTACGACTCCCACGACGAAGAGGGCCTGTCGCTGCGCGGCAACGCCGACGAGATCACCGAGAAGCTGGCGATCGAGCTGCACGCCCGCGTCGAGGCGGCCGGGGTCCACATCATCGAGTCCCGCTTCACCCACCTCGCGTACGCCCCGGAGATCGCCTCCGCGATGCTCCAGCGGCAGCAGGCGGGAGCGGTGGTCGCCGCCCGCAAGCTGATCGTCGAGGGCGCGGTCGGCATGGTGGAGCAGGCGCTCGCCCGGATCACCGAGCAGGACATCGTGGAGCTGGACGAGGAGCGCAAGGCGGCCATGGTGAGCAACCTGCTCGTCGTGCTCTGCGGCGACCGGGCGACCCAGCCGGTCATCAACACGGGCTCGCTCTACCAGTGAGCGAGGACGCCACCGGGGACGGGCCCGCACCCTCCGGGCCCCGGCGCGGGGCGCGCAAGCAGGTGCTGCTGCGGCTGGATCCCCAGGTGTACGACGCCCTGGGGCGCTGGGCCGCGGACGAGCTGCGCAGCGCCAACGCGCAGATCGAATTCCTGCTCCGCAAGTCCCTCAACGAAGCGGGCCGACTGCCGAAACACGCGGGTCCGATCCCGCGCAGGGGCCGCCCGCCGAAGCAGGAGCCGCCATCGGAGCCCGCTTCGGGGGATTCGGCGGACGAATCCTCCGGAGACCCGGACGAGAACGAGAAATAGCAGGTGGGGAGCGGTTCCGACCGCTCCCCACCTTCCTTTGCCCCAGCTATACACACCGCGTATACGCGGTGTGTATAGTCCTCGGCATGTCCATCAGCCACACGTTGCTCGGCCTCCTGGAGGCCGGTCCCCGCCACGGTTACGACCTGAAGCGCACCTTCGACGAGAAGTTCGGACACGACCGCCCGCTCGCCTACGGACAGGTGTACGCGACCATGTCCCGCCTGCTGAAGAACGGCCTCGTCGAGGTCGACGGCACCGAGTCGGGCAACGGCCCCGACCGCAAGACGTACGCCATCACCGACGCCGGGATCACGGACGTCCAGCAGTGGCTCGCCAGCCCCGAGAAGCCCGAGCCCTACCTCCAGTCGACCCTGTACACGAAGGTCGTCCTGGCCCTGCTGACCGGCCGCTCCGCGGCCGAGCTGCTCGACGCCCAGCGCAGCGAGCACCTGCGGCTGATGCGCGCCCTCACCGAACGCAAGCGCGGCGGCGACCTCGCCGACCAGCTGATCTGCGACCACGCCCTGTTCCACCTCGAAGCCGATCTGCGCTGGCTGGAACTGACCACCGCCCGCCTGGACCGTCTCGCAGCAGAGGTACGCCGATGACCCCCACCGTGACCCACCCCGCCCCGCCCGCCGGGTCGATACTCAGCGCCGTCGACCTGCGCAAGGCGTACGGCCCCACCCCCGCGCTGGACGGCGCGGACTTCTCCATCCACCCCGGCGAGGTCGTCGCCGTCATGGGCCCCTCGGGCTCCGGAAAGTCGACGCTCCTGCACTGCCTCGCCGGAATCCTCACCCCCGACTCGGGCTCCTTGACGTACGACGGCCAGGATCTGTCCGCCATGTCGGACCGCGAGCGCAGCAAGCTGCGCCGTACCGACTTCGGCTTCGTCTTCCAGTTCGGCCAGCTCGTCCCCGAGCTGACCTGCGTCGAGAACGTCGCGCTCCCGCTGCGCCTGAACGGAGCCAAGCGCAAGGACGCCGAACGCACCGCCCTCTCCTGGATGGAGCGCCTGGAGGTCGCCGACCTCGGCCCCAAGCGCCCCGGCGAGGTCTCCGGCGGCCAGGGCCAGCGCGTCGCGGTCGCCCGCGCCCTGGCGAGCGGCCCCCGCGTGCTGTTCGCCGACGAGCCGACCGGCGCCCTGGACTCCCTCAACGGCGAGCGCGTGATGGAGCTGCTCACCGAAGCGGCTCGCTCCACCAACGCCGCCGTCGTCCTGGTCACCCACGAGGCGCGGGTCGCCGCCTACTCCGACCGCGAGGTCGTCGTACGCGACGGCAAGGCCCGTGACCTGACCCTGGAGTTCGCCAAGTGAGCGCTCTCGACGATCTGCGCATGGGAGCCAAGTTCGCCGTCAGCGGCGGACGCGAGGGCTGGACCCGTACGATCCTGACCGCCGTCGGCGTCGGGCTCGGCGTGGCCCTGCTCCTGATCACCTCCGCGATTCCCAACGCGCTCGCCGCACGGGAGGAACGCGGCTTCGCACGCGGCGAGTTCGCCGGACGCGTCGCCACCGACAAGCCCGGCCCTGACACGCTCCTGATCGCCGCCGTGCAGGCCGACTACCGCGACAAGGCGGTACGAGGACGGCTCGTGCAGCCCGAAGGGCCGCAGGCCCCCGTGCCGCCCGGTCTGACCGCCCTGCCGAAGCCCGGCGAGCTGGCCGTGTCCCCCGCGCTCCAAGACCTCATGGACTCCGACGACGGCGAGCTGTTGCGGGAACGCCTCAACGGTCCCGTCACGGCCGTCATCGCCGACGAAGGTCTCGTCGGCCCGAACGAACTCGCCTACTACCAGGGCAGCGATCGCCTCACCGGGGCCAAGGGCGACATCTTCCGGATCAACGCCTTCCGCGGCTCCTCGATGATGGAGAGCCTGGACTCGACCCTGCTGCTCCTGATCCTGGTCGCCTTCGTCGTCATGCTCATCCCGGTCGCCGTACTCATCGCCGCGGCCGTCCGCTTCGGCGGCGACCGCCGCGACCGGCGGCTCGCGGCACTGCGGCTGGTCGGTTCGGACGGGGCGATGACCCGGCGGATCGCGGCGGGCGAAGCCCTCGCGGGCGCGCTCGCCGGGCTCGTGGTGGGCGGCGGGCTGTTCTTCCTGATCCGCTCCATGGCGGGGCTCATCACGCTGGAGAAGATCAGCGTCTTCCCCTCCGACCTCGCCCCGGCCCTCTGGCTGGTCGTCCTGATCTGCGTCGCGGTGCCCGCGTCCGCCATCCTGGTGACGCTCCTCGCGCTGCGCGGCGTGGTCATCGAACCGCTCGGCGTGATGCGGACGGCCAAACCCGTTCGCCGCAGGATCTGGTGGCGGCTGCTGATGCCCGTCGCCGGACTCGGCCTGCTGCTGCCGCAGATGCGCGAGGGTGCGAGGGGAGGCGACCTCAGCCAGCCCCAGGTCGCCGCAGGCGTCTCCCTGCTGCTGATCGGCGTCACGGCCCTGCTGCCGTGGCTGGTCGAAGCGGTCGTCCAGCGCCTCGGCAAGGGGCCGGTCGCCTGGCAGCTCGCCGTGCGCAGGCTCCAGGTGAACAGCGGCACCGCCGCCCGTACGGTCAACGGCATCGCCGTGGCGGTGGCCGGAGCCATCGCCCTCCAGATGATGCTCGGCGCGACCTCCGGCCGGTACACCGAGGACACCGGCGTCGACGTCTCCCGTACCAGCATGTCGGTCACCGTCGGCGCGAACAGTCCCGTCGCCCCGCAGATCGACGCGCTGAAGGCGAAGATCGCCAAGATCCCCGGCGCGCACCTCGCTCTCGACATCGGCGACGCCAACCTCGGAGACAAGGCCAAGTCCCCCGAAAAAATAGTCACGCTGACCGTGGGCGACTGTGCCGCACTCCGCCAGATCGCGGTCCTGCCGTCCTGCAGGGACGGCGACGCCTTCCTCGCCAAGGGCGCGGACGAACGCCTCACGCCGGGACAGCGCTACTACCTCGACCCGGCGAGCGTGGACCCCGAGGGGCGGGGCGTGCCGTGGACCCTGCCGTCCAGCACGACGACCGTACCGACCAAGGGAGGCCCCCGGGGGTACCAGCGCAGCACCGTCCTCGTCACCCCCGGCGCGGTGCCCGCGGCGGCCAAGCCCGTCCTCAGTCACAGCCTGTACGTGAAGACCGACCCGTCGGCGCCGGACGCGGCCGAGCACGTGCGCAACGTGGCGTTGGGGGCCGACCCGCTGACCCAGGTCTGGGGCATGACCGAAACGGAGACCAACGTACGGTTCGAGCAGATCCAGCGGGCGGTGCTCGCGGGCGCGACGTGCGTACTGCTGCTGATCGGGGCCAGTCTGCTGGTCTCCCAGCTGGAACAGCTGCGCGAACGCCGCAAGCTGCTCGCCGCCCTGGTGGCGTCCGGCACGCCGCGCGCCACGCTGGGGTGGTCGGTGCTGTGGCAGTCGGCTCTGCCCGTGGCCCTGGGCCTGCTGCTCGCGGTCGTCGTCGGGAGCGGGCTGGGGGCGGTGCTGCTGCGCATGACGGGCTTCTCGATCAACTTCAACTGGGCGTCGGTGGCGGCGATGTCGGGGCTGGGGGCGGGGGTCGCGCTCCTGGTGGCGGGGTTGAGCATGCCGGTGCTGTGGCGGCTGGTCCGTCCGGACGGCCTGCGCACGGAGTAGCTCCGCCGGGGTGGGGGGTGGGTGGGGCGGGGCTGGGGTTACTGCCGGGGGCTCCGCCCCTGAACCCCGTCCCGCCTTCGGCGGGATGAGTCCCCTGCCCCGCCCCTTCACCTAAAGCGCTTGCCGCGCGGCTGTCCCGCGCACGTGCGGGTGCGTCGTGGCTGGGCGCGCAGTTCCCCGCGCCCCTGAGGGGGGAGGGCGGCTAGGCCATCCGGACGGGCAGGCCCTCCAGGGCCTCCCGCAAAGCGGCCGCGAACTCGGCGAATTCCTCGGAGCGGGCCGTCCCCGCCCTCATCACCAGCGCGATCCGCCGCGACGGCGCCGGGTCCGCGAAGTAGCCCGTGACGAGGGCCGGGTTGCGGCCCGTCTCCACCTGGACCGCCGTCCGGGGCAACAACGTCACCCCCAGCCCGCCCGCCACCAGCTGGACCAGCGTCGAGAGACCGGCCGCCGTCGTCGTCACCGGCCCCCCGTCCTCCCGCCCCGCCTCCCGGCACACGTCCAGCGCCTGGTCCCGCAGGCAGTGCCCCTCGTCGAGCAGGAGGAGATGGAGCTCGCGCAGGGCCTCGCGAGGGATGTCGTCCCGGCCCGCCAGCCAGTGCTGATCCGGCATCACCAGGACGAAGTCCTCGTCGAAGAGCGGGAGTTCGACCACCCCGGGCACACCGAGCGGCACCGCCAGCAGGAGCAGGTCCAGCCGCCCCGCCGCCAGCCCCTCCACCAACGACGACGTCTGCTCCTCGTGCACCTGGAGGTCCAGGGCGGGATACGCGTCGTGGACGAGACGCAGGACCGAGGGGAGCAGGTACGGCGCCACCGTCGGGATCACCCCGAGCCGCAGCACCCCGGTGAAGGGCGCCCGTACCGCCTCCGCCTCCTCCATCAGCTCCCCGACCGCCTCCAGCACCACCCGGGCCCGCACCGCCAGCCGCTCCCCCGCCGCCGAGAGCAGCACCTTGCGGGTCGTACGCTCGACGAGCTGGACGTCCAGGACCTCCTCCAGCGCGGAGACCGCCCCGGACAGCGCGGGCTGGCTCATCCCGAGCGCGCCCGCCGCGTCGCGGAAGTGCAGGTGCTCGGCCACCGCCACGAAGGCCCGCAGCTGGGCCAGAGAGGGCTGCTTGCCCCTATTTACTACGGCCACTGATAGCCACCTCCGATCGGTACGAGCAAGTCTAGCTATTTCCGCTATCAATGCCTCTTGTGTCACTGTGGGGATCCGTCCACCCCCACAGGAAAACCCTGAAAAGGGACTTTCCCGATGTAGCAAGGAGCGCGCGTGCTCACTGTTGGTGACCAGTTCCCCACGTACGACCTCACCGCCTGTGTCTCCCTGGAGTCCGGCAAGGAGTTCGAGCAGATCAACCACAAGTCCTACGAGGGCAAGTGGCGCGTCGTCTTCGCGTGGCCCAAGGACTTCACCTTCGTCTGCCCGACCGAGATCGCCGCGTTCGGCAAGCTGAACGAGGAGTTCGCGGACCGCGACGCCCAGGTCCTCGGCTTCTCCGGCGACTCCGAGTTCGTGCACCACGCCTGGCGCAAGGACCACCCGGACCTGACCGACCTGCCCTTCCCGATGCTGGCCGACTCGAAGCACGAGCTCATGCGTGACCTCGGCATCGAGGGCGAGGACGGCTTCGCGCAGCGCGCCGTCTTCATCGTCGACCCGAACAACGAGATCCAGTTCACGATGGTGACCGCCGGTTCCGTGGGCCGTAACCCGAAGGAGGTCCTCCGGGTCCTCGACGCGCTCCAGACGGACGAGCTGTGCCCGTGCAACTGGACCAAGGGCGAGAACACCCTGGACCCGGTCGCGCTGCTCTCGGGCGAGTAAGAACCCCCGAAGCACCAGCCCGACCGTACGGACCACAGAACGGAACGACCTGACATGGCACTCGACGAACTGAAGTCCGCCATACCGGACTACGCCAAGGACCTGCGCCTGAACCTGGGCTCGGTCATCGGCAACAGCGACCTCCCGCAGCAGCAGCTGTGGGGCACCGTGCTGGCCTGCGCGATCGCCTCGCGCTCGCCGAAGGTGCTGCGCGAGCTGGAGCCCGAGGCGAAGGCGAACCTCTCCGCCGAGGCGTTCACGGCGGCCAAGTCCGCCGCCGCGATCATGGCGATGAACAACGTCTTCTACCGCACGCGCCACCTGCTCTCCGACCCGGAATACGGGACGATGCGCGCGGGCCTGCGGATGAACGTCATCGGCAACCCGGGTGTCGAGAAGGTCGACTTCGAGCTGTGGTCCCTCGCGGTCTCCGCGATCAACGGCTGCGGCCAGTGCCTGGACTCGCACGAGCAGGTCCTGCGCAAGGCGGACGTCTCCCGCGAGGTGATCCAGGAGGCCGTGAAGATCGCCGCGGTCATCCAGGCGGTCGGCGTCACCCTCGACTCCGAGGCCGTACTCGCGGAGTAGTCGCAGCGGTACGTACGTGAAGGGGCCCGTCGGCACGCGATGCCGACGGGCCCCTTCACGCGTGGCGGTTCGCGCGTACCGGCTACTTCTTGAGCACCGCCATCAGCTCCCGCATGTCGCTCTCCATCAGCTTCGGCACCCCCGTGTAGTCCGGCTTGAGGTCCTTCGGGTCCACCGGGTCCGTGACGTTGCCGTTGAGGTCGACGTTCCCGGTGACCGACAGCGTGAGGACCACGCCCCCGTCCTGGACCACCAGGCGCAGGTCCGCCTCCAGGTAGCCGTGCTCCGGGGCCCGCACGAAGAAGGCCCGGTCGCCCAGCCCGGCCACCGGGGACACCACGGGATCGTCGGCGCCGTACCGGCCCGAGGTGAGCCGGGCCCCCAGCTCAGGTCCCGGATCGGTCTTGAGGTGTTCCTCGACCAGCAGCTCGGCCGTGTACGTCGTCACCCTGCCCGACGTGCGCGCCCCGGTCGACTTCAGGCCCATGTGGCACTCGGTCCTGCGGAAGGCCGGGTCGTCGGACCGGTCGGAGGCGTCCGTGGGCCGGTCCCTCTCCCCCAGCTTCCTGCTGATCGCGCTCAGCGGCACCTTGTCGCACGCCTCCGCCGTGATCCGGTATCCGCGCTGGTCCGGGCCCTGGTCCCGGAACGCGTACAGCCCGCCCGCCCACACCGCCGACGCCACGACCGCCCCGCCCAGCGCCCACACCCACGGCAGCTTCGCCAGCGCACGCGCACGGTCGCCCGGCGAGGGCCCCTCGCGTTCGGGTCCGCCGCCCGCGTCCAGGAGTTCGGGGCGCGGGCCGCCGTCCGGTCCGCCGACGAGTTCCAGTTCGGATATCACGCAGAGGTGCCCTTGTCGTTCGTACGGTCGCCAGGAGTACGGTCCGAAGCCGAGGACCCGGAAGAGGC
The DNA here is from genome assembly GCF_026342435.1 of Streptomyces sp. NBC_00237. Lineage (NCBI taxonomy): Bacteria > Bacillati > Actinomycetota > Actinomycetes > Kitasatosporales > Streptomycetaceae > Streptomyces > Streptomyces sp. NBC_00237. The sequence continues at coordinate 2,296,728 of NZ_JAPEMT010000002.1, forward strand.
CGAAGACCCGGAAGAGGCCGAGGCCGAAGCCGTGGCCCCCGGGCCCCCCGGTGCCGGAGTCGGCGCCACCTCGTGCGCCGTCGCCCCGTGCGGCTTCGGGGCGGCCTTCAGGGCGTTCTCCTGGGAGTACGCGCGCAGGTAGCCCACCGCCGTGTTGAGGACGGCCACCAGCGGCACCGCCACCACCGCACCGCCGATGCCCGCGATCAGGCCACCGGCCGCGACCGAGAGGACCACGGCGAGCGGGTGCACCCGTACCGCGCGGCCCAGGATGAACGGCTGGAGGACGTGGCCCTCGATCTGCTGCACGGCGAGGACCACGATCAGCACCATCAGCGCGATGAACGGGCCCTGGACCACGAGCGCGACGACGACCGCCAGCGCGCCGGAGATGACCGCGCCGACCAGCGGGATGAAGGCGAAGAGGAAGATCACGACGGCGAGCGGCACGGCCATCGGGACGTCGAGGAAGAAGAGGCCGAGCCCGATGAAGATGGCGTCGATCATGGCCACTATCACCGTGCCGCGCACATAGGCGGTCAGCGTGCGCCAGGCGCGCGGGCCCGCGCCCGCCATGCCCGGGCGGGCCGAGGCGGGGACGAGCTTGAGCGTCCACTCCCAGACCTTCTTGCCGTCGTACAGCAGGAAGAGGGTGGAGAACATCGCGAGCAGCATCCCGGTCAGCATCTCGACGATGACCGTGACGCCCTGGAGCCCGGCGGAGGTGATCTCCTGGACGTTGGTGCCGATCGCCTCGCTGAGGTTCTTCGTGATGTCGTTGATCTGCTGCTCGGTGACGTGGAAGGGGCTGTTGAGCAGCCAGTGGCGCAGGTCCTGGATGCCCTGCTGGACCTTCTCCGAGAGTTCCTGGGCGTTGTCCATGATCTGCCAGACCACGAACCAGCCGATCAGGCCCATGATCACGAAGCCGAGGACGGCGGTGAACGCGGTCGCGAGGCCGCGCGGCAGGCCCATCTTGCGCAGCCGGGAGACCGTGGGCTGGAGGAGCGCGGTGATCAGCAGCGAGCCCATGAACGCGAAGGCGACGAGCTGCACCTGCACGATGATCTGCCCGAGGACCCAGATGACGGCGGCCAGGACGAGCAGCCGCCAGGAGGCTTCGGCGGCGACCCGCAGTCCCCACGGCACGGCGGCGGCGGGTTCGGGTTTGGCGGCCACGGCGGGCGCGTAGTCCGGGGGCGGGGGAACGTGATCGGGCACGTCGGTCTCCGGAACGGCCACGGCGTCCGGATCGGCCTGCGCCTGGGCGCGTCGCTCCTCCAGGCGCTCTCCCACATGGGTCAGCCGGGCTCCCAGCCCGTTGAACCATCCTGAAGTCTTCGACATGTTGCTTCCTCTTCCCCCCACGACTCCCCCCGGAGTGCACGGACGACCCGACCGTACACGGGCGAAGCCCCCCACCGTAGGACGGTGGGGGGCTCTGCGAAGTTCAGTGCCCGCGGCGACGAATACCCGGGTTGGCTGCTCTTAGTAGTAGTTGTTGTTCTGCCAGAACGCCCACGCCTCGCAGGGGCTGCCGTAGCGGACGTTCATGTAGTTCAGGCCCCACTTGATCTGCGTGGCGGGGTTGGTGCGCCAGTCGGGGGCGACCGAGGCCATCTTGGAGCCGGGGTTCGACTGGACCAGGCCGTAGGCGGCCGAGGTCGGGTTCTGCGCCTGGTAGTTCCAGGTCGACTCGTGGTTCACGATGTTGCTGAAGCACTGGAACTGGCCGGCCGGAACGATCTGGCGGGCGATCGCCTTGACGTCGGAGACCGAGTACGAGGACTTCTGCTCGAAGGAGGCTTCGCCCGCGTCGCGGGAGGAGGACCGGCTCGCGATCTCCTCGACCTGCTCGCGCTCCTTGGCCTCCTTCTCGGCCTTCTCCTTGGCTGCCTTCGCCTCGTCGGCCTTTTCCTTCTTGGCCTTGGCGTCAGAGGCGGCCTTGAGACGGGCGGACTGCTCTGCCTGCGTCTTGGCGGCCTCGTCGGCGGCCGCGGCCTGCACGTCGGCCTGCTGCGTCACGGCGGCGGAGGCCACCTGCGCCTGCTGACCGACGGGGATGTCCGCGAGGAGAGTCGTGTCGGCGGCTGCGGCCTCGAAGTTGTTGTCGCCCGACGACACGGGGTCGCCCGATGCGACGCCCACGACGGCGCCGACTGTGGTGACCGCGGTGGCGGAGGCCACTGCGAATCCCCGAACCGAAATCCGGCTCACACGGTTTCCTTCCAGCAGCGTCCGCACCGGTGACCCTGGCGGACGCAATCGCACCCCTGGCGCTGGCCTCCCTGCGTGCTGTGTCACGGGAGGCTCGGACCCGGTGGGCAACTCCCGTGGGAGTGCTCCGTGTTACTCGGGCGGCATACGGCGAAGTCTGTTGATTTGTGTGGTGTTGCACCTCTGGAGGTGCGGCTGTGCCGTATGCGGGGCCTGACGGAAGCAAGACTCTGCCGGAAGATCAGGCTGCTTATCAATTCTTACTTACGTGTGAAAGGTCACACCGGTTTCGGAGCAGCGGTTTCGTGGAACCCCGGGCGCGACGAAGCGCCGCCCGACTAAGATCACCCGCTTCTCGCGGACCCGGCCGGACGGCGCCAACTGCCGTGCTCATGCGTGCACTTGGGACAAGCGGTTCAGATCTGGCCGTCCTCCAGCATTTCGGTCACCAGCGCGGCGATCTGCGAGCGCTCGGAGCGGGTGAGCGTGACGTGCGCGAAGAGCGGATGCCCCTTCAGCTTCTCGACGACGGCGACGACTCCGTCGTACCGGCCGACCCTGAGGTTGTCGCGCTGCGCGACGTCGTGGGTGAGGACGACGCGCGAATTCGCCCCGATCCGGGACAGAACCGTCAGCAGGACGTTCCGTTCCAGGGACTGGGCCTCGTCGACGATCACGAACGCGTCGTGCAGCGAGCGCCCCCGGATGTGCGTGAGCGGCAGGACCTCCAGCATCCCGCGCCCGAGCACCTCCTCGATGACCTCCTTGCCCGCGACCGCGGAGAGGGTGTCGAAGACGGCCTGCGCCCAGGGCGACATCTTCTCGGACTCGGAGCCGGGAAGGTATCCCAGCTCCTGCCCGCCGACCGCGTACAGCGGCCGGAAGACCATCACCTTCTTGTGCTCCTGCCGCTCCAGTACGGCTTCCAGGCCCGCGCAGAGGGCCAGCGCGGACTTGCCGGTGCCCGCCCGGCCGCCGAGCGAGACGATGCCGACCTCGGGGTCGAGGAGCAGATCGAGCGCGATCCGCTGCTCGGCGCTCCGGCCGTGGATGCCGAACGCGCCCCGGTCGCCGCGTACGAGACGGACGTTGCCTTCGGCGGTGACCCGGCCGAGCGCCTTGCCGCGCTCGGACTGGAGGACCAGTCCGGTGTGCACGGGGAGGTCGGCGGCCTCGGGCACGTACACCCGCTCCTCGCTGAAGAGCAGGTCGACCTGATCGGCCTCCAGGGTCAGTTCGGACATTCCGGTCCAGCCGGAGTCGGTGATGGCGAGTTCGGCGCGGTACTCCTCCGCGAGGAGGCCGACCGACGACGCCTTGATGCGCAGCGGCAGGTCCTTGGAGACGACCGTGACGTCGTACCCCTCGGCCTGGAGATTGCGTGCGACGGCGAGAATCCGTGAGTCGTTGTCCCCCAACCGGTAACCGGCGGGCAGGACGCCGGGATCGGAATGGTTGAGTTCGACGCGCACCGTCCCGCCGAGGTCCCCGATCGGGATGGGGGCATCGAGGCGGCCGTACCGGATGCGGTAGTCGTCCAGCAGGCGCAGGGCCTGCCGGGCGAAGTAACCGAGTTCCGGATGGTGCCGCTTGGCCTCCAGTTCGGTGATGACCACGATCGGCAGCACGACTTCGTGCTCCTCGAAGCGGGTCATCGAGCTGGGGTCGGCCAGCAGGACGCTGGTGTCGAGAACGTAGGTGCGCCTGTCGGGAAGGCGGCGCTTAGAGCTGTTCACCACGGAAGGACGTACCCCCTCGTACTGAGGTTGGGGTGCGACGACGTCGCGGGCGGAGGGACCGGACTCGGCCGATGCACGCACGAGACGAGTGCGCGGGCCGAGAACCGGCCCTCCACGTCGCCTGCGCTGTGAGGTGCGCGAGCGTCCTGGTGCAAAGGGCCTCCCGGGCGGGCGACATCCAGTCGCCCACTTCAGATTCGGCGTCCGTGGACCGGACGTCGACCTGGAAGGGGTATTCCCTCGAACACGCGCCGCCATACCTGGTCATGGCCAGGACAGATGACGCGTATGCGGTACGTCAGGGGGGTACGGGGTGCGGTCAGGAACCGTAACGCCGGTGCCTGGCCGCGTAGTCACGCAGGGCGCGCAGGAAGTCGACCTTGCGGAAGGCGGGCCAGAACACTTCGCAGAAGTAGTACTCCGAGTGGGCGCTCTGCCACAGCATGAATCCGGACAACCGCTGCTCACCGCTGGTGCGGATGACGAGATCCGGGTCGGGCTGGCCGCGCGTGTACAGGTGTTCCGAGATGTGTTCGACGTCGACGATCTCCGCGAGCTCCTCGAAGGAGGTGCCCTTCTCGGCGTGTTCGAGGAGCAGCGAGCGGACCGCGTCGGCGATCTCCTGGCGTCCGCCGTAGCCGACGGCGACGTTGACCAGTATTCCCTTGTTGCCCGCCGTCGACTGCTCGGCCTCCTTCAGTACACCCTGCGTACGGGCGGGGAGGATGTCCATCGTGCCGACGTGGTGGACGCGCCAGCGCCCGTCGGCGGCGAGGTCGCGCACGGCGCCCTCGATGATGGAGAGCAGCGGGGTCAGCTCGGCCTCGGCGCGGTCCAGGTTCTCGGTGGAGAGCATCCAGAGCGTCACGACCTCGACGTCGGTCTCCGCGCACCAGCCGAGGAGTTCCTGGATCTTCGTCGCACCGGCCTTGTGACCCTGCTCGGTGGTACCGCCCGCCGCCTTCGCCCAGCGTCTGTTGCCGTCGAGGATGACGCCGATGTGCTTCGGCACCTGGGCGTGGTCGAGGCGGCCTTCCACCCGGCGTGCGTAGAGCCGATACACCAGGTCGCGCAGGTTCACAGCGGTTCCACCCTCTCGTGTTCCCCGGGGCCCGGAGGTCTGCGGTCTGCCGTGGCCCCGAGCGGGTCACATTACTGCGCACGGGGCACACCGGCCCAACCCGGTCTGTCACAACGGGGTCCGTGATAGGGAGATGGACGTGACTGATGATTCCCTGCACCACCGCGCGTCCGACGACCGCTACGACACGATGGAGTACCGGCGCTCGGGCCGCAGCGGCCTGAAGCTCCCGGCCGTCTCCCTCGGGCTGTGGCACAACTTCGGCGACGACCGCTCCCTCGACTCGCAGCGCGCGATCCTGCGCCGCGCCTTCGACCTCGGGGTGACCCACTTCGACCTGGCGAACAACTACGGTCCGCCGGCCGGCTCCGCCGAGCTGAACTTCGGCAAGCTCTTCGCGCAGGACTTCGCCCCGTACCGCGACGAGCTGGTCCTCTCCACCAAGGCGGGTTACGGGATGCACCCCGGCCCGTACGGCGAGTGGGGCTCGCGCAAGTACCTGATGTCGTCGCTGGACGCGTCGCTGAAGCGGATGGGCGTGGACTACGTCGACATCTTCTACTCGCACCGCTTCGACCCGGACACCCCGCTGGAGGAGACGATGGGCGCGCTGGCGTCCGCCGTGCAGCAGGGCAAGGCGCTGTACGTGGGCGTCTCCTCGTACAACAGCGAGCAGACCGCCGAAGCGGCGCGCCTGCTGCGGGAGATGGGCGTGCGCCCGCTCATCCACCAGCCGTCGTACTCGATGATCAACCGCTGGACGGAGGAGGACGGCCTGCTCGACACCCTGGAGGAGGCGGGCATGGGCTGCATCTCCTTCGTGCCGCTGGCGCAGGGCCTGCTGACGAACAAGTACCTGAAGGGCATCCCGGAGGGCTCGCGGGCCACCCAGGGCAAGTCGCTCGACCCCGATCTGCTGAGCGACGAGGTCGTGCGCCGGCTGAACGGGCTGAACGACATCGCCGCGCGACGCGACCAGTCCCTCGCGCAGCTCGCGCTGTCGTGGGTGCTGCGGGACGAGCGGATGACGTCGGCGCTCATCGGGGCGTCCAGCGTGAAGCAGCTGGAGGAGAACGTGGCGGCGCTGGGGGCTCCCGCGCTGACCGAGGCGGAGCTGAAGGAAATCGACTCCTTCGCGGTCTCCACCCCCGGCACGAACATCTGGGCCGAACGGGGCTGACGGGTCCGCCGCGCCCCCGTGTGACGCCGGTGAACGGCTGAGAACAAAAAACGGGCCGGTCCGTGGGGGGGATACGGACCGGCCCGAGGGGGGGTTTCCACCATAACCCTTCGTAAGTGATGCTGCGCACCAGGACGCGAATCAATTACTCTCCGCAGTCGTCACTGTGCGCGGCGCAAGGTGCTGAATCCCTTGCGGCGTCTGGGATCGGGGCCCTTTTCGGGCCCGCGAACGCGCTCCGCGAGTTCCCCCGGTCGGGGGTGTCGTGCACGTCATCGGATTGACGTTTCTGCACCGCCCCCCGCGCCGCCTCCCCTACCGTCCCCCGCGCCGGGCTCCTCGCGGTGCAGAAGGGTGATCCCGTCGGCCTCCGCGACGGTCCGGTACCCGTACGTCTTCTGCGCCCGTGCCAGCTCCTGCGCCTGACGGGCCGGTGGGTACGGCCAGTGCCCGTCGGGGAGCGGCCAGGCCGGATGGGGGCGGCTGTCGTGGACGATCCACTCGCTCGTGGGCGGCGGGGGCGTGCCGTCGGTGTCGTACAGCCGCCCGGGGACCGGATAGCCGGGGAAGAGGACGACGGTGGCGCGGGAGACGAGCTGCGGGACGAGGCGGTTGGAGGCGGCGACGGTCGCTCCGTCGGGAATCCGGTCGAGGAGTGCGTGGGCGGCGCGGACGTGGCCGGGGGTGCGCCAGGTGTCCTTGCGCAGGACGAGGCCGAAGGGGAAGGAGGGCAGCAGGACGAGGGTGACGGCGACGATCGAGGCGAGCGAGGCGCGGAGGTGGCGGGCGGCGAGGGGGTTGTCCTGTCGCGTCCCGCTCGGGGAGTACGGGCCGTACCGGCCGTACGGCGTCAGCGCGTCGATCGCGGCGGCGAACACGATCGGCATCAGGACGGCGCTGTAGTGGAACGCGGTGTCCCAGTGGTATTCGTGCTGCGACAGCAGCCGCCACCCGAGGGTGGGCAGCGTGAGCAGCGCGATCGGGGAGCGGAGCGCGAGCAGGGCGGTGGGCGCGAAGACGAGCACGAGGGTGACGGCCTTGACCTCGGGCCGCAGCGCGTCGAGCGGCGCGGCGAGCAGGGTCATGAGGAGGGAGCCCCGGCCGCCCTCCGCCACGTACTCCCCATAGGCGTACGTGCCCGAGGAGTTGAGGGCGGGGAGCACGGCCCTGGTGATGAGGAGCGTGCCGAGGACCCCGCCGGACAGGACGGCGAACCCGAGCGCGCGCCGCCCCTTCCAGGCGAGGTACCCGCCGAGCGCGGCCAGCGTCAGCCCGAGGTCCTCCTTGACGAGCAGCAGGGGCGCGGCGAACGCGACGGCGCGTTCGTACCGCCCCTTGCCGAGCGCTTCGAGCGAGAACCCCAACAGCGGTACGGCGAAGGCGACTTCGTGGAAGTCGAAGGCGACGGTGGAGGCGATCCCCCAGCTGAGCCCGTACCCGAGCGCGACGACGTGCAGCGCGGGCCGCCCGAGCGCGCGCCCGGCCCAGCGCGCGAGCGGCACGACCGCGAGGGCGAGCAGCGCGGCCTGGGCGAGGAGGAGGGTCTCGGCGGCGGGGAAGAGACGGTAGAGGGGCGCGAGCACGACCAGCACCGGGTGGAAGTGGTCCCCCAGCAGGTTGACCGTCCCGCCCTCGCCCTTCAACGGGACGTACGGCAGGCGGAGTCGGGAGTACGCCTGGACGGCCTGCTCGAAGATCCCGAGGTCGTAGCCGGTGGTGCGCAGCAGATGGTGCCGCTGCACGGAGATCGTGGCGTACAGCAGGAAGAGGGCCACACCCCAGGCCCAGGGGGCACCCCCGCGCACCTGCCTTCGCAGCACCACGGGCACCACCCGAACCGACCCTTTGTCAGCAACTGTCCACATATCGGCACGCTAACCGCTCCCCCACCACCCCTTGCGGCTCACGCGCCCCTTGGGCAGCTGGGCCGCCCAGAGGGCGGAACGGGTGGGCAAGGGGCGGCCCCCGGCGGAGCCGCACCCCCCGGCTCCGCCCCACCGCGCTCCCGCCCCACCCCGGTGCCGCCCAGCCCCCAGCCAGTCCGCCCCGGGGGCCCGCCGCCAGGGAGACTGGGCGAGGCACCCCGCGCCACCCTCAATAACCCCGCACCACCCTCAATACCGGAGCGCCGCCGCCATCCCGCCGGCCTCACCGAGCGCCCCGTCCGGCACGAACGTCACGTCCCCGTCCGCGTCCAGCACCATCTCCACGAGCGAGTCGACGACGTCGTCCTCGACCCCTTCGCCACCCTCGTCCGCGAAGACGAGCGCGGCCCGGGGCGCCCCCTCGACCTCCTCCACCCGCGCGAAGACCCGTACGGACTCCTCCACCACCAGGTGCCCCACACGCCCCTCCCGCGCCGACTGCCAGCAGTCCTGCGCCCCCGCCGCGTACCGCTTCCCGCTCCTCGCGGCGTCGAGCGCCTTCATCGCCTCCTCCGCGTCGAGCGCGGCCAGCGCCGCCCGCGCGGGGGCCAGCTGCTCGACCAGCTCGGGCGCGGTCGTGTGCAGCAGCCCGCCCACCTCCAGGTCCGCCGCCAGCACGGCCCCGTGCCGCGACAGCTCGCGGAAGGTGGCGACGTGCTGCCGCAGCCCGACGACGACCACCGGGAGAACGGCCTCCTGGAGCAGCGGGGTCAGCTTGCGGTCCGCCTCGGTGAGCATGTTCCGGAAGTCCTGGGTGGCTCCGTGGTCGCCCGTCCGGTTGGGCGGCCCGTCCCGGTCCACGCCGGAGGAGATGACGGGGAAGCCGCTCCCCTCCAGTTCGTCGGCCTGGTCGTCGACCTCGTTCAGCTCGTATCCGACCCCGTGCCACAGGCGCACCTCTCCGGTGCTGAGGATCAGCGCGAAGTACGGGATCTGCCGGGCCGAAGCCGCCACGAGATTGCGCGTCAGGAACGAGTCCCCGATCACGATCCGCTCCGGAACCGTGGCGCTGACCAGGTACGTACGGGCCTCGTCGGCCGACGCGTACAGGACGAGCCCCTCCAGGAAGTGTTCCGGGTCGAGCTCGTCGACGGCCTCGTTCAGGTTGCGTACGACGGCGGCGGCCTGGTCGCGGCTCAGCTTCGGGTCGTCGAGGAGGCGCTTCTCGGCCTCGGAGAGGAGGTTGCGCAGCCGGATGTGGTCCTGCTGGTTCTCCGGCCGGTGCCGGTGGGTGGGCAGCGTGAGGGAGACGGCCGGGTAGGGCCGGGGCCGACGCAGTTCGGCGAGCAGGTCGGAGGCGTCCTCGTCACTCATGGGCAACTCCACTCGGGATAGCGGGCGGGCGGCGCGCGCGGGGCACGCAGGCACAACTACTCATCGCAATTTCTCACGAATAGTCCCGTTCCGCCCCCGCGCGAAGCGTCAGGGTTGAGCCCGCCCCGGCCCGGTCCAGCACGCCCCCGGCCCGCCCAGCTCACCCCCGGCCGGGTTCAGCCCGCCCCCAGCGCCCCGACCACGACCCCCGCCCAAGCCCCCGCGATCATGAAAGGCCCGAACGGGATGGCCGTCTTGCGCCCGCCGCGCCGCGCGAGCATCAGCCCGAGCCCGTACAGCGCCCCGAGCAGGAACCCGGCGAAGGCCCCGAGGAAGAGCACGGACCACCCGTACCACCCGAGCACCACCCCCAGCGCCAGCGCCAGCTTCACGTCCCCGAACCCCATCCCGTTCGGATTGATCAGGAAGAGCAGGAAGTACGCGCCCCCGAGCCCGGCCCCGCCCAGCAGCGCCCCGGCCCAGGACCCGCCGTCCCCCGGCAGCAGCTCCGCCACTCCCAGCAGTGCCACCGCGCCCCCCGCGAGCGGCAGCGTCAGTACGTCGGGCAGCCGGTGCACGCGCCGGTCGACGACGGCGAGCAGCAGCGCGAAGGGCGCGAGCAGCAGCCAGGCCCCGAGCTCGGGCCTGTCCCCGGTGGCGGCGGCGAGCACGGCGCACGCGACCCCACCGACGACGGCGAACCTCAGCGTCTTCGCGTACGTGGCCGCCCCCGCGACGGTACGCAGCGGAGGGCTCGCGGCACCCTCTCCGTCCCCCGCCGCACACCGCGCGCAGCGCCCGGTACCGACCCACCCCTTCGCGAAGCCGGTGAAGGGGTGCCCGGCCGGGCAGGCGGCGCGCCAGTCCTCCTCCGGCTCGACGGAGAGCCGGTGGGCGGCACGCGGCAGGAGCATCCCCGCGGCGGCGCCCCAGAGGGCGGCGAACACGATCACGGTGGCGAACACCCGCCCACCCTAGGCGGGGCCCGGCACGCGGTCATGGGCCCGTGGACCCACTGACACGGTCCGCCCCCGGCCCGTAGGGTCCCCGCCATGGGGCGACAGCGACAGCGACGGCGACGTTACGAGGACGGGCACGGCACCCTCCACGTCGAGGGCGGCACGGCCCCGGTCCCGCTGGAGATCGCCGCCTCCCGCCGCGCCCGCGAACGCGGCCTGCTCGGCCGCACCGGGATCACGGGGGCGATCCTGCTGACCCCGGCATCGGGCATCCACACCTTCCGGATGCGCTTCCCTCTCGAAGTGGCCTACCTGGACCGGGAATTGCGGGTCCTCACCGTCCAGACCCTGCCCCCGAACCGGCTTCCCCTCCCTCGCCTGCGCGCGCGGCACGTGCTGGAGGCGGAGGCGGGCGCGCTGACGCGGTGGGGGGTGCGGGCGGGTGCGGTCGTACGCATCACGACGCCCGGGGCGGACACGACGGCAGCGACCTTGCCGATGCCCTGAACTTCCCCTGCACGGCGGCCGGTTGAGGTCTTCCCTGCCGGGACCCGGTCCGTCACCATGGGGAGCATGGCGGACTTGGCAGGCACCACCACAATGCTGCGACCCCACCTGCTCGACCTGTCGGGGGTCCCCCTCGGCAAGCTGGGCGAGGTGGACGGATTCTCGTACGCACTCGACTCCCTGCGCAGTCAACTGGCGCACACGGCGACCCCGTTCTGTTCGGGCACCAAGGCCATGCCCTGCGCGGGCGCTCTGGCCGAGCAGGCGGGTTTCGGCCATGAGAGTTGAACGGCACTGAGCACCACCGGCTGCCCCCGCGCACCCTGACCGCCGTCGCCACCGGCGAGGTGGAGGCCGCCGACCTGGAACTGCTGACGGCCACCCGGCGCAGTCGGCTCCTGCTGGCACTCGCCGGACTGTACGGGGAGCCCGCGCCCGCCCCCCACCCGCCGGACGGCCAGCCGCCCTCCGCGGCACCGCCGCCCCTCCCCCGCGCCGCCTGGAGCCTGCTCTGCGGCATCCAGCGCACGCACCCCGCCGCGGTGGAGACCGTACTGAACGATCCGATGGTGAGCGCCTGGGCGCTGGAGCTGCTGCGCCGGGTCAGTCACGGCGCCAGCGCGATGGGCCAGGACACACCGCTGTGGGCCGACACCGGACTGATCGGCTCACTCGCCGCCGCAGCGGCAGCCCTGTCCCGCACCCGGTGCTCGCTGCGCGCCCCCGCGCACCGAGGCAGACTCTGGCTCCCCTCACTCGGACTGACCGGACGGGTGGCACGCGGCACCTGGGCCACCGTGAGCGTGGAGTGCTCGGCCCAGGGGACGGTCGTCTTCGGGGACGGCGGTTCGGTGCGGCTGCCGGACGACCTTGCGGAGCCTTCCGAGGGCTGGGAGCCACTGCCGTACGCCGAACTCCCGGACGGCGCCGGAAAGGTGGCCCTGGATCACCTGGCCCCGAACCGGGACTTCCGCGGTCTGCGGGATCCGGTCGCGCTCTCCGCGAAGACGGCCTCCCGGTGGCGTCAACTGGTTCTTGAGGCCGCCCTGCTGCTCCGCGAGGAGCACACTCCCTCGTACCGGCTACTGTGCGGCGCGGTCCGCTCGCTGGTGCCGGTCCCACCGCCGAGCCCGGCCCGGCCGGTCAGTGCCACCGCTCCGGACGCCTACGGGGCGATCACCCTGTCGCTCCCGGAGGACGCCCCGGTGACGGCGGCGACCCTGGTCCACGAGTCGTACCACCAACTGCTGGCCGCGGTGGACGACGTGGCGCCGCTCCTGGCCCCTCGGCCGACGGGACCCGAGCCGTTCCACTTCGCACCCTGGCGGGAGGACCCCCGCCCGCTCAGAGGGCTGCTGTACGGAACGCACGCCACCGCCGGGCTCACCGCGTTCTGGCGGCGGCACAGGGCCGCAGGGGGCGAGCGCGCCGACTTCGAGTTCGCCTTTCACCGCTGGCAGTTGCGCGTGGCCCTGGCGGCACTGCACAGCGCGCGGGGGCTCACGTCCACGGGCCTGCACCTCGTGGCGGAGCTGACCGGCCAGGCGTCCGCCTGGTGGCCCGAGCAGGTCGCGCCTGGCCCCGCCCGCGTCGCCGAGAGGCACTGTGCCGATGTGACCGCGACCTGGCGGGCCACCCATCTCGCTGTCGCGGACCCGGACGGCGACGCGCTGGCCCGGCGCTGGCTGGCCGGGGAACCGCCCCCTGCCGTCCTGCCGCCCGCCCTGCTGTCCCCCGCCCACCCGCAGTCGCGGCTGGCCGCACGGCTCTGGCTGGCCCGGCTGCGCCTCACCGACCCGAACGCCTTCGACGCGCTGCACGCCGGTCTGGAGTCCGGTGCCGGGGACCCGTGGGGCGGTGTGGAGGAACTGTCCCCCGCCGACGCCGCCCTGGTGGCCGGTGACCGGGCGCAGGCACGGGCGCTGTTCCTCAAGGCGGGAAATCCGCTGGGCCGGCCGGTGAACGTCAGCGACTGGGTGGGGCTGGGGCTCGCCCAGGACGAACCCGGCCCCCTGCTGGAGCGCCCGGAACTCGTCATCGCCCTCTACGCGGCACTGCTGCGGGCCGGCACGCATCCACCGGGCCCGCTGGAACTGGCCCGGTGGATCGAACCGCCCGCCCGCCCGGCCGACCGGCCGACCGGCCGGGCGGGCAGAGCCGGCGGTGTCAGAGGCTGAGCATGTCGATGTCGCAGTTGGCCCGCTGCGACCTCGTCGCGTCGATGACGGCGGGGTGCCCGGCCCCCAGCACCGTACGCATGGTGGCGACGGTCTGCTCGTAGATCTCCTTGGCCCGTTCGGTCTCGCCGAGGTCCTTGAGGTCGTACGAGAGGTTGAGCCGGAAGGCCAGGTAGTCCGGGTGCTCCACGCCGCTGACGAGGGCGCTGGACTCGGTGATCTCCTCCCCCAGCGCGCGGGCCGGTGCCAGCTCTCCCATCAGGGCGAGGTCGCTGGCGAGGTTGGACTTCACGAGCAGCGTGCGCACGTGCTGCGGGCTGAGCAGTTGACTCAGCCCGTCCACCGCGGCCTGGTTCAGGCTGCGGGCCTCCTCGACCTGCCCGATCAGGCGCAGGCTGACGGCGAGGTTGGTGGCGGTCGCGTACGTGTGCGGGTGGTGGGAGCCCAGCACCTCCCGGCACATCTCCATCGCCTCGCGGCCGAGCCGGGCGGCGTTGTCGAGGTCGCCGGTCTGCCGCAGGTCGGTGGCGTGGTTGAGCGCCGCCCAGGCACGCATGTGCTGGTCCTCGCCCGGCCGGGACTGGTGGTATTCGAGGACTTCCCTGGAGAGGACGAAGGCGTCCTGGTGGCTGCCCAGCTTGCGGCGGGCCACGGACAGTTCGCGGGAGGCCCAGGCGACCATCGGGTGGTCCTCGCCGAGCATCAGCAGTGCCCGCTCCCGCAGTTGCTGCTGCCCCTCAGCGGCTTCCTGGTAGCGGGCCAGCTCCTGCACGTCGATGTACAGGCAGTGCAGGCTGAGCATGGTCTGCATGTGGTCGTCGCCGAGGACCTCGACCCGGCGCTGATAGGTGTCCTCGTCGATCCGGTACGCCTCTTCCAGGTCCTCGGCGCGGGACGAGAGCCGCAGGCTGACCGCGTAGTTGTGGGCGGCCTGGAGGGTCGCGGGATCGTCGGGGCCGAACTCGCGCGCCAGCGCCTCGTAGGCCAGCTGGTCCAGTGCGCGGGCGCTGAAGAAGTCGCCGCGCGCGCGGTGCAGCAGGGCGAGGAAGCTGACCGCCCGCTGGGTGGCGGGGTGCCGCTCGCCGAGCGCGCCCCGGCACCGCTCCACGGTCTTCTCCTGGAGTTCGAACGCCTCCGCGTACCGGTTGCGCCAGCGGAGCACCTCGGCGCGGACCTGGTCGATCTCCAGTACGTGCTCGTGGTCGTCGCCCAGGGTGCGGCGCCACACGGCGGACGCCCGGTCGCCGACCTCCAGGGCTTCCTGGTAGTCACTCCTGGCCAGCAGGAAGCGGGTCTCGTTGAGGACCAGCTGGCGCACCCAGGGGTCCTCGCAGTCGATCATCCCGGACGCCCGTACGTGCGGCAGCAGACTGAAGTAGAGGGGCCACTCGGCCGGGCGCTGCGGATTGCGCGGGTCCGCGTGGGCGAGGATCTCGTGCGCGCAGTGGCGCATTTCCGCGCGTTCCTGCTCGTTCATCTGCTGGATGAGCACGCGCTGCACCAGCCGGTGGACCTGGATGGTCGACTTGCGGTGGTCGATGCGGGCCAGGGCGTAACGGCCGATCTCGCGCACGGCGCGGCCCAGCTTGATGGGGTCGTCGAGGGTGTCCCGCAGCGCGGTCGGCGCGGCGACTCCCCGTACCGCCGAGAACAGGTCCCAGTCGATGGGCTCGGGCGCGAAGAAGGCGCAGACCTGGAGGAGCTGGAGGGCGGCCGGATGGCTCTCGCGGAGGCGGTCCAGCGAGACGTTCCAGGCGGCGGCCACGGGAAGCTGGTAGTCCGGCGGCGGGGCCGTCTGGAGCAGCTCCGCGTACTTGGTCTCGAAGAGATCCAGGTACTGGGTGACGGGCATCCCCGTCTCGGCAAGCCATACGGCGGCCTGCTCGACGGCCAGGGGAAGGTCCCCGAGCGATTCCGCCAGCCGGTCGGCGGCTTCGTCGGGAATCTGCTGACTGCGCCGCCTGATCAAGGCAACGCTCTCCTCGCGTGCGAACACATCGACCTCTAGTGAACTGGCTAGGCTGGACCACTGGGAGTTTCGGGACGTGACCATCACCCGTCCCGGTCCGTCGTTCGGGAAGAACTTCCGAACTTCGTACGGGTCCTCCGCATTGTCGAAGACCAAGAGCCAGTTCGAGTACGGGGTGCCGACTCGCAACGCCTCCAGCACTGCCGGTACGGCGCTTCGGTCGGCGCCCACCCGCAGGCCCATCTGCTCCCCGAGTTCGATCAGGGACTGCACGATGAGACTCGTCTGCTCGGAGGGAACCCACCAGACGAGCTGGTAGTCCCTGCTGTTCCGGTAGACGTATTCGATGGCGATCTGGGACTTGCCCACACCGCCCATGCCGTGCAGTGCCTCGGGGAGGACTGCGGTGACTTCGGTACCGCCGGAGAGGCTGCTGCTGGTCAGACGCTCACTGAGCCGTGCCAGCAGGTCCTCCCGCCCGGTGAAGTTCCGGTTGCGCTGCGGCACGTTGCCCCAGAGCCGAGCCGGCCTCGCGGCCGACGGGGGCGGGTAGGCGGGGCTGGTCTGCGACGCGGTGGACACGGCGGATCCTCCAGGGGCTCCATACGGGGGCGTTTCATGAGATCCGGGCACCGGAATCGGTACGGGTGATGGATGCCCGAAGGTAGTCGAAGGATCACGGACTGTCACATCCGGCGGGCGCGCGCCCCTGTGATTCCCGGCGGTCGGAGCAGTCGCGCGCGCGCCGACGGCCAGCAGTTGGCCGAGCCGGGAGGCGCGCGCCAGATAGGGCCCGGAGACCGCCGCCAGCGCCGTGTGCAGCGGGCGCACGAAGGGGCGGGTGCGGTCGTTGACGGGCGGGTCGGCGGCGTCGTGCTCCCAGGCGACGGCGGCCTCGCCGCCGACGACGGCGTGGCCGAGGCGCTCGCCGAGCGCCCCTGCGACCTGCCGCAGCACGACCATGGTCTCGGCGCGGGTGCCGAGGCCGAGGAGTTCCTCGCGGACGCCCTCGGGGAAGTCGAAGGAGACTCTTTCCGTGTCCTCGGCGTCGTGGTCGTGGCCGGTGCGGCGCAGCAGTCCGAAGAGCATGATCTCGCCGAGGTTGAAGTCCCTGGCGCCGGGCAGCGAGTGCTGGATGAGGCGCATGACGGGGAGGTTCAGCGGGGCCGCGGCCAGGCGTTTGGCGAGCGCGTAGGCCAGCGGTGACGCCTTGCCCTTGAAGGCACGGACGACCTCGCGGGCACGGTCCTGGCGGGTGCGCCCGGCAGGCGGGTCCGGCTCGGGCTCGGGATGCCTGCGGGCGCCCAGGTCGCCGTGCGCGCCGGTGAGCAGGACCGCGGCGTCGTAGCGTCCGCCCGGCGAGGCGATGAGGCGGGCCCAGCGGCCGAGGGAGCCCGGGGTCAGCTCCAGTACCGGTACGGGAACGGGTGGGCGGCCGTGCGGGCGCGCGCGCACGGGGTCGCCGAGTTCGCGCGCCGGAAGGGCGGGGCCGCGCAGCCGCAGGCGGCGGTTGGCGGCGGCGGGTTCGGGGACGTCGAACCGGGCGCGTACCGCCGTGGGCAGGGTGAACTCCCACAGCTCCTGGGGCATCAGGCTCAGTACGGCGGTGGCGGAGCTCTGGCCGACGGAGCACAGGAAGGCGGCGGCGGTGCCGTCCCGCCAGGCTCCGCCGACCCCGTCGGTGAGGACGAGGACCAGGCTGTCGGGGCCCGGGGAGGCGGCTCCGTCGTGGGCGGGCGGTCCGGTGCCGCTGAGGTCGAGGGGGGCGACGGTGAGGGAGCGGAAGGCGGCGGTCTGCTCCAGGAGGGTGCGCAGGCGGCGGACGGTGTCCTGCCACAGGGCCATGGAGAAGTGGGCGTCGACCAGGAGCAGCAGCCGCAGCCGCCGCTCGCGCACGGGGCGGCAGACGGGGACCCAGAGTTCCTCCTGCGCGGCGCGTTCGGCGGTGGCCTCCTCGTCGAGTTCCCAGGCGTCGGGGACGTCGGCGTACAGGCGCAGGGGGCGCAGGGCGCGGGCGAGCGCGAGGGCTTCGGGGAGCGGGGCGGCGACCGTCGTCGTACGGGCCGGGTCGGTGCCGTCGGGGCGCAGGACGCTCCACGGGGGGCTCCAGCCGCCGGGTTCCGGCAGGAGTTGCCGTAACGGTCCTTCCGCGGGGTCCGGATCCTCCGGGCCGCCCTCGGCCCGGCCCGTCGGGGAGGCTGCGTACCGTGCGTACGGAAAGGTGGTGGCGGCCTCCAGGAGATCGGGCTCCTCCCGGGCGGTCTCCTCGCCGACTTCCTGGTCGGACCCGGTGACCGGCTCGCTCCGCTTCTCGCTCTGCGGCTCGCCCTTGGGCTCGCTCCCCTTGTGCCCCTTGCGCCCCTTGTGCGCGCCGGGTGTGCGCGCGGGCTCGTCCGTCGGTGGGCACCCCTCCTCGGTGGCCGGTCCGGGACCGGTCGGGCGGGGCCGCGTCGGGGGTACGGGCAGTTCGGGGCGCCAGCGGTAGGGCGCGGCGTTGTCCTGGCAGGCCGCGAGGTAGAGGGCGTCGAGAAGTTCCGGCCAGGAGGGGCCGGATCGCGGGGTCTCGCCGCCGGTCACCCGGAATCCCCCCGTCCGGGGCGGTTGCCGAACGTGGGGGCGGAGCCGTCGAGCCGGTGCCAGACGCTCTCCGCGAGGGCGAGGAGGTCTCCGGGCTGCTCCTCCGCGCCGTAGGAGGTGGCGATGTAGAGGGAGTTGAGGAGTTGGTCGATGGAGAGGCCGCCGTAGTCCCTGCTGCGTTCGAGGAAGCGGGCGATGAGCGGGCCGCCGAGCCGTTCGGCGGTGTCCTCGCCGAAGTGCGCGGCGAGCATGTGCGCGAGGTCCTGCTCCTCGGGTTCGGGCATGCGCAGGACCAGACAGCGGCGCAGGAAGGCGGGTGGGAACTCGCGTTCGCTGTTGGAGGTCATCACGACGAACGGGAACGCCTGGCAGACCACCCGGCCGCCGGTGATCACGGCTTCGCCCTCGGGGTCGTCGGTCAGCACCGTCACGGACGGCTGGCGGCGCCTCGCCCGCAGCAGTTCCGGGATCGGGTAGGAGCCTTCTTCGAAGACGCTGAGCAGGTCGTTCGCGAGGTCGAGGTCGCTCTTGTCGAGCTCGTCGACGAGCAGGACGCGGGGTTCCGCGTACGGCAGGAGCGCCGTGCCGAGGGGGCCGAGCTGGATGTAGTCGCCGACGTCGGGGGGCGACGGGGCGGCGTCGTCCTTGCCGCCGGGGTCGGCGGCCACCGCGCGCAGGGTCGCGCTGTCCTGGACGCGGCCGATGGCGTCGTACTCGTACAGACCCCGCTGGAGGGTCGTACGGCTGCTGATGTGCCAGCGCAGCACGCGTCCCAGGCGCAACTCGCGGCTCACCCGGTAGGCGAGGCTGGACTTGCCGGTGCCCGGCCGCCCGATCACGAGCAGGGGCCTGCGCAGCAGCAGGGCCGCGTTGACCATTTCGGCCTCGCGGCGGGCGAAGCCGGTGAGCGCGCGGACGGGCGGGCTGCCGCCGAGCCTGCGTACGGTCTCCTCCTCGTCGGGAGGCGGCGGACCGAGGGTGGGCCCGCCGGTGAAGGTGCGCCAGGGCGGGGCCTCGGGGAGCACGCTGCGGAGGGTGATGTCCTTCAGCGGTTCGCCCGTACCCCGGTAGATCCACCAGCGGGGCCTGGCGCCTCCGCCCTGGCCGTTGCCGGAAGTGGTGGACGCCGCAGCGTCGGCAGGGAACGTCACAGTCTCTCCTCTCCAGTCGTGGGGGGAGGGACCGCGACAGCGCCCGTGTGCGCGACGGGCATCCGGTCCGGATCGTCCCACAGCAAAGCGACATGGCGGCCGACAGAGAAATACTCTTCAGCATCGGACATACCGGGCGACGTGCGCAATGCCCTGACCAGACCGGGTAGTTGGCGCGGGTCATGTTCGGTCAGCAACTGGTTCAGAGCGTTGCGGAACGCGGGGTCCCGCTCCCCCCTCCGGTCCCACAGAACAACCGGAACCCCGGCCCTCAGCGCCTCCGAGAGCTCATCGAGCCCCCCGCGCTCTCCTTCCGTGCTTCGACCGCCTCCCGGCGGTGCGCTCAGCACGACGACGGCGGGCGGCGGGTCGGACAGCAGATGCTGGCGGCCGTCCTCGGGGAACCAGTGCACCCGGCCCGCCCGGCCGTCGACGAAGGCACTCCACCTGCGCGCCCAACGGACGTGCACGTCGCGCCGATTGAGGCGCTCCAGGCTACGCAACACGACGTGATGCTCCTCCCCCAGCACACCCTCCACTCCTTGGGAGGCATCCTTGCGCCAGCGTTCCACGCCGAGGCCCAGCCAGTCTCGCGGGAGCACAAATTCGACCGCCAGATCCGCACTTTGGGGGTAATCCTCGGCACCTTCCACGTGCCGGAGGAGCCTGCGCACCTCGTATTCGGCGTCCCGGAGGTCGATCCTCCGGTCCGGGCCGCGCAGTTGCTCCCCGTTCGGAACCCGCCACCAGTGGGACAGCAGGGCGTCGCTGCCCGGTGCCGCGTCGAGCAGGGGTTGCAGCCGGACGATGAGGTAGCCGTCGGGCCGCCAGACACTCGGGGGCCCCGCTTCCCCTTCCGGCTCTTCCGCCGCCTTCTCCTCTTCTGCTTCCTCCTCTTCCGCTTCCTCCTCTTCCGCTTCCCTCTCTTCCGCGCACTGGTTCCGGCCCTCGGCCTCCGCCGGGGCGGGATCCGGCACCGGGGAGGGGTCGTTGGCCAGCGCCCAGGCGAGTATGGCGCTCCGCTCCTCGGCCCCGACGGCACCGGCAGCCAGCAGTTCGCGCAGCACCCGGAAGCAGGGGAGGGACTCTCCCGGACGGGAGTTGAGGGAGGCGGCGTGCAGGAAGACCGCCCAGGGTTCGGTGCAGAGGGCGGGCGCCCCGACGTGCCCGAGGCCCCGCAGGAACCGCGCGTACCTGCGCCACAGGTGCGGGACCCTCACGGACTCCAGCAGGGAGAAGAGTTCGTTCCACTGTCCGTCGAGGAAGAGTTCGACCTCCAGGGCGGCGACGAAGACCTTGAGGTCCTTGATCGCTTTCGTGCTGCCGTCCAGAACTTCCAGGTACTCGACCAGCAGGGCCAGCCCCTCCGGGCGTTGGCGCAGTTCGGTCATCAGCTGGAGGACGAGCAGGCGGAGGGACTTGCCGGTCAGCCGGTCCCCGGCGGTGCGCAGGGTGACGCCGAAGTGCACCATGAGATCGCGCAGCGTCGCGTCGTCCTGGAGGCAGTCGACCGCGGCGACGGCGTCGACCAGGTACTTCGGCAGGGCGGGCCCCGCCTGCGGGGCGGGCCACTCGGAAGCGGGCGCCCGGGACTCCTCGGTCACCCGGGTCTCCTCGGACGCCCGGATCTCCTCGGGCACCCGGGTCTTCTCGGTCACCCTGGCCTCTCCGCCGAACGTGCCGTTCGACCCGTACCGGCCGCGCCCCCCGCCCGGGGCCTCCGCCGCGCTCGGGGCTTCCCCCGCGCCGTCCCGACCCACGACGGCTCCGCAGCACAGCCGGTCCAGTACGGCGAGCGCCTCCTGCGTGGCGACGGTGTCCCCGCCCAGTCCCGCGACCGCCTCGCGCAGGGTGGGGCAGCCGTCGCGCTGCTCCAGGCAGGCTTCTATCAGGGCTTGTACGCGCTGGAGGGGGACGGGGTGGTCCCGCGCGCTGCGGCGCACCGCCCTGGGTAAGGACATGCGCAGTCCGAGCCCCAGGTCGTAGTCGATCTGCGGTATGTCGAGCAGGGCCCCGGCCAGTTCGCGCTGGTCCTGCGCGGAGGGGGGACGGCAGACCCGCACCGGCGGCGACCGCAGGGCACCGCCCAGCGGCGACCAGAAGCCGACCGCGGCCTCGACCGGCAGCATCCAGGCGACCTTGGTCTCCGGGCGGGTGTGCGCGGCGGTGACCAGCCCCACGACGCGGCTCTTCGCCGGGTCCCAGACGGCGGCTCCGCTGAAGCCGCCTTCGAGTGCGGCACCTGTGACCTGCCTGCCTTCGAGCTGCACCCAACTGGGGCAGGCGCCGCCGGTGCCGACGAGCCTGCTCTCGGTGACGATGCCGTCCGAGAGGCCGTTCGGGTAGCCGAGGACGAGTACGGGCTGTCCGGCGGGGTCACCGCAGGGCGCGAGCGGCAGGGGCAGGCAGCCGGGCGGCAGGGGAGGCGCGTCGACCGCCAGGGAGAGGGCGGCGAAGTCGCCTCGGTCCTCGTTGAGGTGGCCGGGCTCGCTGACGTCGAGACGCGGCGTGGGCACCCAACTCCCCTGCACCAGGCTCGCCTTGGCGGCCCAGCCGCGCCCGGGAATGTCGACGAGCACTTCGAGGGGGCCAGGACCGGGCCTGGCGCCGGTCCCGTCGTCGTCCGACTCCCTGCGCCCGGTGATGTCGGTGAGGACGTGGGCACAGGTGATGACGTGCAGCGGCCGGGAGCCGCCCAGCGACACCAGGACTCCGGCGCCCGCGGGGCCGCCGCCCGGAAACAGCAGGCGCACCTGACCGGCCTGCGGACCCCGCGCCTGGGGGCCACGTTCCTGAAGACCCCGCGCCTGAGGACCCAATGCCGGTCACCTCCCCCCGAGCGTCGGTCGCGCGTGCGGTGCTCGCGCGGAGCTGAACCCGTGCGGCGTGACGTCGCGCGGCGACACGTGCCCGTGTACGGCGACAGCGCCGACCCGCGGCCTCCAAGGCGAAGGTAACCCGGAACCGGAACCCCTGAGAATGCCCGGACACCTTTCGGGACGCCGCCGACAGGCGTGCGGTTGCGCGGACTTGGCGCGCGTGCGGGCCCTTGTCAGTGGCAGGTGCCACACTCTGACCATGACTGACAACAGCGCCGAGAAGCAGCCCGTGAAGGGCCCCGCCAGCTATTTCCCGTCCATCGAGCAGAAGTACGGCCGCCCGGTCGTGGAGTGGAAGGAGCTGATCCGCGCCTCGGACCTGACCAAGCACATGGACCTGGTCAACTGGCTGAAGTCGGAGCACGGGATGGGCCACGGCCACGCGAACGCGCTGGTGGCCCACACGCTGGCCGAGGACAAGGGGAAGTAGGGGCGTCCGGAAAGAGCGGGAAGGAGGGATCTCCCGGGAATCACCCCTCCTTCGACCGGCGGAGCTTGCGCCGGGCCAGCAGGCCGGGGTTGCGGACGTAGATGCCGCCCATGGAGCCGTTGCCGCTGACACGGACGAGTGGAGTGCCGGGCTGCGGCTCGCCCTTGGTCTTGTCCCAGAGGCCGCCGATGCCGGGGTCGACGCCGTCGGAGTCGACCTGCCACCCCTCGGGCACGATCAGGACGACGGAGGCCATTCCGCCGTGCGCCTCCACCTC
This sequence comes from Streptomyces sp. NBC_00237, assembly GCF_026342435.1. NCBI lineage: Bacteria > Bacillati > Actinomycetota > Actinomycetes > Kitasatosporales > Streptomycetaceae > Streptomyces > Streptomyces sp. NBC_00237. The sequence continues at coordinate 2,319,110 of NZ_JAPEMT010000002.1, forward strand.
GATCACCTTGTGCCGTACGACGGTCCGGGTGAAGTCGAGCGTGACGCCGCCCATGCCGCCGTGGGCGACGATGCGCGAGGGCACCTGCCAGGCCCCGGCCTTGGACCTCCCGTGCACGCCGCCCTTGACCACCAGCGGCTCTCCCGCGTCGGCGGCCTCCCGTTCCCCGTACTCCTCGGGCACCAAGTCGTCGGTGAGCGGGACGAGTTCGGCGACGGTCTTGGCGGTCAGCGCCAGTCCGAGCCGCTCGTCCAGCTCCTCCATGTCGAGCCGCCCCTCGGCTGCGGCCTCCCGCAACTGCTCCACGACGGCCTCACGATCGGCGTCGGAAGCGCGCAGCGGACGACGGACGACCCCTTCGGGACGCCCCTTCGGCTCGGGGGGCGGGCCTGAGGCGGCGGAATCTATGGTCATGCGCCGATGATACGAAGCCTCCCTTCGTCGCCCCTGCCTCGTCGCGGCTGTGTAGGTTGCCGGTTGAATGCAGTACGTGAAGAGATGAAGAGGTACGTGTGATGGGTTCCCGGAGAATCTGGGTGGGGGCGGCTTCGGCCGTTCTGCTGCTGACGGTGTCGGCGTGCGGTGGCGGGGACTCCGACGGCGGCACGGAGAACGGCAAGGGCGGTGGCGGCGGGGCGAGCCTGAGCGACCCCGCGAACCCCCTGAAGAACGCCGAGGCCCTGGACGCGGCCCTGCTGCGGGCCAAGGACCTGCCGAAGGGCTGGACGGAGGACTCGCAGGGCGACAACGGAGGCATCAAGGCCCAGGCCGCGTCCTGCGAAGGACCGTGCAACGGGCTGGCCTTCGAGGGCGTCGGCAACTACACCGACAGCACGGGCGCCCTGGTCGGCACGAGCATCAAGGCGTACGGCAGCAAGAGTGCGGCGGAGGCGGGCTTCAAGGAGGAGTCCAAGCTCGCCTCCGACGCGACGTCGGAGAAGGGCCCTGCGGTCGGGAACGCGTCGGCGTACGTGAAGTCCGGCGAGGACGCGGAGAGCGCTCTGCGGGTGGTCCACTTCCGGGTGGGGGCCGTGGTGGTGGCGGTCTCGCAGGAGTACCGCAGCGGGGACACGGCGGGGCTGTCGAAGTTCACGGCGGACCAGGCGGGACGGATCGAGCAGGCCCTGAAGGGCGAGTAGGACCTGACCTCTTCACCGGGGTGGCCAGCGGCGAGGGCCTGGCCTCTTCACCGGGGTGGCCGACGGCGGGACCTCGTACCGGGTGCGGCGGAAGCGGGGCCGGGCGGGGGCGCTCCGGGGCGGGCCCGAGCGAGAGGGGCGGCTGCGCCGCCTGGGCGGCCTGCACACCGGCCGCCCCTCCCGGAAACGGGTCGACAGGACCCCGCTCCGCTGCTGGGATGAGCTCCTCCCCCTCCCGGAAGGGCCCCTACGTGATCAACACGGCACTGGCCACCCACCTCCTCCAGCAACAGTTCCCCCACTGGTCCCACCTCCCCCTCACCCCCCTCCCTCCCTCCGGCTCCGACCACGTCATCTTCCGCCTCGGCCGCGACATGGCCGTCCGCCTCCCCCGAGGCGACTGGGCCGCCGGTCAGGCCGTCAAGGAGCACCGCTGGCACCCCCTCCTCGCTCCGCACCTCCCCCTCGCCGTCCCCACCCCCCTGGCCCTGGGAGAACCCGACCCCGCCGTCTACCCCTGGCACTGGTCGGTCGCCCGCTGGCTCGAAGGCCGTACCGCCTCCCCGGACCCGGCCGAGCAATCCCCCGGAACCCCCGAGCAGTTGGCGGACTTCCTCCTCGCCCTCCACGACCTGGCCCCCGCCGCGTCCCACCTCCCCGGCCCCCACCCCGACCTCGCCGACAGCCCCCTCCACCTCCGCGACGCCGACACCCGCTCGGCCATCGCCGCCACCGCACACGTATTCGACGGCAAAGCCATGACCGCCCTCTGGGAAGCAGCCCTGGAAGCCCCGGCCCGAGCCGACACCGCCCCCACCTGGTTCCACGGCGACTTCCACACCGGCAACCTCCTCACCGACGACGGAGGCCGCCTCACCGCCGTCATCGACTTCGGCAACCTCGGCATGGGCGACCCCGCCGTCGACATGATGGTGGCGTACACGCTCCTCACGCCCGAGAGCCGCGCCGCGTTCCGCACCGCACTCGCCCCCGACGACGCGACCTGGCTGCGCGGCATGGGCTGGGCGATGGCGACGGGCCTCAACGCGTACACGGCGTACGCCGCCACGAACCCCCGCGTCGCCACCCAGACCCACCGCCAAGTCACCGCAGCCCTCGCCGAGTTCGCCCTCGTCCAGTAGCCGCCCCACGCCCCGGCGAGTACCGTCACCAGCATGGTCGGCCGCAGGCGCCGTAAGCTCAGCCCGGCGTTGGTCGGAGCCGTGGTGGCACTGCTCGTCGTGGTCGGGTGCCTCTCGGCGGCGGGCAAGCAGTGGGCATACGGCGAACTGATCGACGAAGCCCCCGTCCGCGTCGAGGGCCGCATCACCTCCGCGACCACCCACCGCGACAAGACCACCGACTACACGGTCACCTACCGCCTGCGCGGCCTGACCTACCGCTCCACCACCCTCAGCCTCGACCGCCTCGAAGCCTCCCCGGCGGTCGGCGTGCCGGTCCCCCTGGAAGTCGCCTCCGCCAACCCCTCGGTGGCCCGCGTCCGAGGCGCGTCGCTCCCGGACGACGGCCTGCCGCCCCTGCTCGTCCTGGGAGCGCTGGCAGCCGCCCTCCTGCTCATCGGCATGCTGAAGCGCGCCGCACACAACGCCCGCGCCGCCCGCGCCCTCCGCAAGGGGAGGCCCTGACGTACCACCGCGCTCACCCGCCCAGCCGTACGGGCCCCGCCGGGGGCCGCCGTCGAGGACGGGGGTACGTACGGAATGTCGGAGGTTCGGGCGCGGGGCAGGGGTCCGTGCCACGAGGGACACGCTCACCGGCAGTGGTCAGCGCGAAGCGGTCAACTCCCTTGCCCGGAGAGCGACTTCCACTCCTCCGCGAGCAGTCCGAGGATGACGTCGTCCAGGAACTCGCCCATCACCCACGCCGAGGACCGCAGCACGCCCTCCCGTACGAAGCCGTTCCGCTCGGCGGACCGGAGCATCGCGTGGTTGTCCGCGAGCGTCTCGATCTGGAGGCGTCGCAGGCCGCGCACGATGAACCCGTAGTGGCACAGCACGGCGACGGTGTCCGTCCCGTACCCCTTGCCCCGGGCGGACGGCAGGAGGCCGAGACCGACGTGGCCGTTGCGGTGGTGGGTGTCGATGCCCCAGAGGGTCGCGAGGCCGACGAGGTCGCCGCTGTCCACGTCCACGACGGAGAACGGGACGTTCAGCGGGTCCTTGTTGTCGACGTGCAGCCGGGGGTCCTTCACGTCGGGCGGCATCGGCAGCCACGGGCGGCCGTCCGCCCGGGATCCGCCGACCACGTCCGTGTAGAGCTCGTTCCGCAGAACCGGGATGTCTTCTTCGTACCGGGCCCTCAGCGCGACCTTCTTGCCTTTCAACATGCACGCTTCCTATCCGAAGCGGCTGACCTGCGGCAACCCGTTAATTCGGTTGGGGAGTCGATGCGGTGAATCGTCCGGGGCGAGGGGCATCGCGCCTGGCCACAGCGGGCGCGCGGGCACGTCACCGTGGCGGTGCGGAATCCGGCGCGCTCCTGCGGGTGCACCGGACGCCGTGTCGCGCCAGCGCCTCCGGGATGCCGTGCAACGCGGGGAGCTGCTCGATGTGGTGGACGCCCGTGGGGAGGGTGTTGCTCAGGAGTTCCCTGGCCACGTGCGCGGCGACCAGCCCGGTGACCACGCTCTGCCGTCGGCCTTCGAGCGCGTACGCCGCGTGGTCCCCGCCGCGCCACGCGTCGACGCGTACGGCGAATCCGTCCCCGCCCGTGTGCAGCTTGCCGAACACCCTCACCAGCACCCGCGACACCGGCTCGTGCCGGGCCGCGCGCAGGAGGCCCACACGCCGCAGGGCGAAGAGCGCGGCGGTCAGGAGCCGGGAGTCCAGGCACAGGCGGGTGGTGGCCCGGTCGACCCCGGCGAGGGTGCGGGGCAGGGTGCGCTGGTCGGAGAAGGGGAACCAGTGCGCGGTACGGGATCCGTAGCCGGGCAGGGCGGTCCGGGCGGGTGCGGCGGACGGGGTCGCGGTGAGCCCCCCGACGGTCCAGCGGAGGGCGTCGTCGCCGTGCCGCTCGCCGCTGCCGAGGAGGACGGTGATGTCGATGCGGTCCGCGCCGCCGACGGCTTCGTGCGCCCGGCGGGCGAGGAGGTTCGTCAGACCGGGGGCGACACCGACGCTGAGCACCGCCGTCGCTCCGGCGTCCGTCGCCACGTCGTGCAGGCCGGACACGGCGTCCAGGAGGCGCGGGGTCGCGCCGATGTCGACCAGGTGGATGCCGCGTTCCAGGCAGATCCGGGCCGCCCCGCCGTCCGGGGGCTCGACGCACAGCACCACCACGGCCACGTCGCCGAGGTCGTCCAGGACCTTCCGCAGCCCGTCCGGTTCGGTGACGTCGACACGCACCCCGCCCGCCTCGCGGACCCGGGCGGCGCTGCGCCCCGCCGCGATCACCCGGCCGGGGAACCACTGCCCGAGGGTGGACGTCACGGTCGCACCGACGGCTCCGTAGCCGCCGATCACCAGGATGCGCGATGTCGCTGTGGTCATACGTAAGGAACTACACGGCAAGCCGCCCGCAGGGAAGGGATGGGCGGGAGCGGCTGTTGAGGGCATGGCAACCGGGGCCCACCCTTCCTCTAGGAAGGCCGGGCCCCTTCCGTGAAACTACGACGATCGCGCGCCGCCGCACCGGCCCGCGCGGACTCCCGGAGGTCAACCACCCATGGACAGACGGACCTTACTGACGGCAGGCGCCGCCGGAGCACTGGCGGGCGCGCTGTCCGCCGCGACCGCCACCACCGCCCACGCCACCCCCCGTTCCGCACCCCCCGCCGCTCCCCGCGCGACCGCTGCCGACGATCCCGTACGACGCGTCGCCCACGCCCTGGACTCCGACCCGCCGCAGGTGTCCTACGGCGACGGCTGGGCCCATGCCCGCCTCACCCTCCACGACGCCCCGGTTCCCCTCGGCATCGACGTCGTCGCGGACACCCTCCGTCCGCCGCGCGGCATCGCCTACCTCCTCCCCGGCGGCGGGCTCAACTTCGCCGCGGACTTCTTCACGCCGCGCGCCCGCAACCTCGCCCATCACCTGCGCGCCCAGGGCCTGTTGGTGATCGGCATCAGCCCCCGCGAGGACCTGGCGGAGCCCGCCGACCTGACCGCAGCCCGGGGCCAGGCCGCGCACAAGGCCGACGCGGCGAAGGTGATCGCGGCCGTGGACCGCGTCCTGGGCCTCCCGTACCAGCTCGTCGGCCACTCGGCGGGTGCGGCTCTCGCGCTGGACCTGGCCTCGACGGACCGCTCGCCCCGCCTGCACCGGGTGGTCCCGATCGACACGACGGGCCCGTACACGGGTGAGCAGCGGGTACGCGCCGCCCAGATGCAGGCCGCGATCCAGGGGCAGTTGGACGCGGGGGTCCTGTACGGCGACACGGGCCTGAAGGGCCTGGTCGCACGTGCGCTGACCGACCCGGACGGCGCGTCCCCGGTGCCCCGCCCGGTGGACCCGGCCACCCGCTTCACGAACGCGGGCCTCGCCCACTTCGCGCTGTCGCGGACGAGTTCGCTGCCCGGCCACACCAACTGGATCTACCGGCAGGGCTACAGCGCGGGCACGTTCGCCTTCGGCGCGACCCCGCTGGACGACCGCTTCTCCCTCACCCACACGCCCCTCGCGACCTGGGGCGAAGCCACCCAGGCCCTCGGCAGCGGGCTCGTCCCGAACGCCCTGCTGCGGGACCTGGCGGCGATCTGGGCCGGGGACACGGCGACGTACCCCTTCGACTGGTCCGGCATCCGTGCGGAGGTCGTCTGGGTCAACGCGGCACTGGGCCGTGGCGACGAGCCGAACGGCGCGGACCTGATCCGGGCCGGGGGCAACCCCCACGTCACCTTCCGGGTCGTCCCCGGCTACGGCCACGCTGACCCGGTGTGGAGCGGGACGGCGGACCGGGACGTGTGGCGGTTCCTGACCCCGTGAGCGAGCACGGGGGCGGGCCGCTTGAGTCCCGGCCTGCCCCCACCACCGGCGGAACCAGGCACGGTCCCGGTCGCTGTGCGGCACGCACTCCGCGACCGGGTCCGCTGCGACGGCTCCACCCGGAGGGGTGTCCGAAAGAGACGGTGGGACGTAACCATCGGCGGATGTAACGGTGTTGGTGGGCGGCGAGGCTGCCGGCATGTCAATTCAGCACTCGCCCGCCCCCGAGCGCGGCGCGCAAGAAGAACAAGAAGAAACTGTCCGGCTCGCCCTCGGCGCCTGGTTCCCGGGGCGTTTCATCGGTGGTGCGGCGCTCGCCCTCGCTCCCGTCGCCTGGTGCGTCGGGCTTCTCCTGCGCTACCTCGCCCTGCGCACGGCGGGTTTCACCCCGGAGCGACTGGCGTGGTTCGACAGTCGGCCGTTCCCCGCCTACGGCCAGCTCGCCGTTTCCGAGGCCAGTCCCGGCCTGGCCACCGCGGGCTACGGATGCTTCGCCGCGGGTGCCGTCCTGCTGTGCGTCGCCTTCGTCGCCCTCGCCGGGATCGTCGCCGTACGCGCCCCGAGACTCGCCCGCATCGGCGGCACGCTCGTCGTGATCGGCCTGTTCTGCCGCCTGTACTGGGCCGGGGTCGACCACACCGCCTTCCAGCTGATCGAATCGCTGGGGCTCGACCGGGCCACCCAGTTGGTGATGGCCCACTACACGGACATCTCCTACGGGCCCCTGCGGGTGCCCATCACGGCCGCCTTCGCCCTGTACGCGGGCACGGCGGTGCTCGCCGTGGGTGCCTTCCGGTCGGGAACCTTCGGTACGGGGCGGCTGGTGCTGTTCCTCCTCGCGGGATCGCTGTGGACCGGCGCGCTCAAGGAGAGCGGGCTCCTCGACGTCGTCCTGTCCGTCGGCCTGTGCGCGGTGTTCGTCCCCCTCGGCATCCGCGTGCTCCGGGGCACCGTGCCCGAACTGCGCGGTCAGGGGGTGCCCGCGACCGGACGCGGGCCGCTGAGGATCCTGAGCTGGTGACACAACCATCATGTGCGGCACGGGTGTTGACGAAGGCGAGCAGCCCGGCCCGTCGCCGACTGAGGACCTTGCTGCTCCCCTTCGTCGCGTTCGGCGGCGCGTTCTTTCCGGCCGCGCTGCCCGGCCCGTACGGTCCCGCATGGCCGGTGCTCGACGCGGTGCCCGGCCCGGTCGCGGCCTCGGCGGTGGGGCTGCTGGCGGCGGTGGCGGTCAGGACCTGGCCGGAGCGGCCGTGGCTGCTGTTCCTGATCGCAGGCGTCGACTGTGTGGTGCGGTCGCCGGGGCTGCTGGTGTCGGTGGCCTCCTACGTGGCGGCGACCTCCTACCGGCGACCACGCCATCTGGTGCTCTTCACCTCGGCCGCGAGCCTGCTGGTCGCGGTGCCCCGGCCGGGGGTCGAGGCGGTGTCGGCGCTCGGCGGTGTGGCGCTGTTCGTCTGGCTGCCCGTCGTGGGCGGGCTGTGGCGGGGTGCCAGGGCGCAGGTGGTGGCCGGGCTGCGCGAGCGGGCCGAACGGCTGGAGCGGGAGCAGTCCGTACGGACCGAGCAGGCCCGCGCGCAGGAACGTGCCCGCATCGCCCGCGACATGCACGACGTCGTGGCCCACCGCGTCTCCCTGATGGTGCTGCGCGCCGGAGCCCTGGAGATCAGCGCCGCCGACGAGAGGACCGCACAGGAGGCGGAGCTCATCCGCACCACGGGAAAGGAGGCCCTCGCCCAACTCCGTTCCGTACTCGGCGTTCTGACGGAGGCCGGGACGACCGAGCCCTTCCTGCCGCAGCCGACGCTCGCCGACCTCGAACGGCTCCTGGAGCAGTCGAGGTCGGCGGGCGTCCCCGTCGAGCGGCAGGACGAGGGCACCGCGCGCGACCTCCCCGCGATGGTCGAGCACACCGCCTACCGGGTCGTTCAGGAAGCGCTCACCAACGTCCACAAGCACGCCGTCCGGCCCACGGTCCGGGTGGCGGTGCGGCACCTGCCCTCGGCGTTGGAGGTCACCGTCACGAATACCGCAGCGCACGTCCCCGCTCCCCCGCTGCCCGGCAGCGGCCTGGGACTCGTCGGTCTGCGGGAGCGCGTCGAACTCCTCGGCGGGCGGTTCGCGGCCGGTCCCGGACCCTCCGGAGGGTTCGCTGTCACTGCGAGACTGCCGACATGACCGGAAACCCCAGCCCCGTCCGCACCCTGGTGGTCGACGACGAGGCCCTCGTCAGGACCGGCCTGCGCATGATCCTCGAAGCCGCCGGGGACATCGAGGTGGTCGCCGAGGCCGATTCCGCGACCGCCGCCGTCGACGCGGTCGTACGCCACCGGCCGCGCGTCGTCCTGATGGACGTACGCATGCCCGGCCTCGACGGCGTGGCCGCGCTGACGGAGATCAACCGGCTGCCCGACCCGCCGGCCGTGATCATGCTGACGACCTTCGACCGCGACGAGTACGTCCACGGCGCCCTCCGCGCCAGGGCCGCCGGGTTCCTGCTGAAGGACACCGCGCCGCGCGACCTCATCGCCGCCGTCCGTGCGGTCGCCGAGGGCAGCGCGATGCTCGCGCCGACGGTCACGAGGCGGCTGATCGACGCCTACGCAGGACAGCGCTCCGCCGACTTCGTCGCGGCCAGACAGCGTCTGTCGGTCCTGACCGACCGCGAAAGAAGGGTCGTCGGCGCGGTCGCCCGAGGGCTGGCCAACGCGGAGGTCGCCCGTGAACTGGGGATGGCGGAGACCACCGTCAAAGTCCACGTGAGCCGGTCCCTCACCAAACTCGGCCTGTCCAACCGGGTGCAGATCGCCCTCCTCGTCCGCGACGCGGGCGGCCCGGGGGGCTGACCGCGACCACCCAGAACTGGCAGTATTCATCAGCGTGTTCGACGCCGGCTCGCGGTGGTGGCGGGCGTCCACCGCGCGGTACATCCGAGCCGACGCACCGTCGGCGCGGCGGGGCACGGAGCGGACCGGGGAGTGGACACAGCGCAATGGGCGAGCGATTCGCGGGCCGGTACGAACTGGTCGACCCGATAGCACGCGGCGGGGCGGGGGCCGTGTGGCGTGCCTGGGATCACCGGCGGCAGCGCTACATCGCGGCCAAGGTGTTGCGGCAGACCGACGCGACCGCTCTGCTGCGCTTCGTCCGCGAGCAGGCACTGCGCATCGATCATCCGCATGTCCTCGCTCCGGCGAGCTGGGCCGCGGACGACGACAAAGTGCTGTTCACGATGGACCTCATGAGGGGCGGTTCACTGGCCCACGTCATCGGGGACTACGGCCCGCTCCCTTCCCACTTCGTCGGTACGCTCCTCGACCAGCTCCTGGCCGGGCTCGCCGCCGTCCACGCGGAGGGAGTCGTGCACCGGGACATCAAACCGGCGAACATCCTGCTGCAAGCCACCGGCACCGGCCGTCCGCACCTGCGGCTCTCCGACTTCGGCCTCGCGCTGCGCAAGGGCGAACCGCGCCTGACGGAGACCGACTACTTCCTCGGCACCCCCGGCTTCGTCGCCCCCGAGCAACGGCTGGGAGCCGAACCCGACTTCCCCGCCGACCTGTACGGGGTGGGCCTGGTCGCCCTCTACCTCCTCGTGGGGGAGAAGCCGGACGCCGAAGCCCTGACCACCGAGTTCGCCCACGGCACTCCGGGCGCCCCACCAGGAGTGCCCGCCCCCTTGTGGGAGGTCGTTGCGGGTTTGATCCAGCCGGACCCGCAGGCCCGGTTCCGCACGGCCACGGGTGCGCGCAAGGCGCTGCTCGCGGCCGTAGAGCTGCTTCCGGGCGCCGATCCCGACGAAGACCCCGTCGAGATCTTCGACCAACTGGGCGCGCTGCCCCGGGGCTGCACCCCTTCCGGGCCTCAGCCGACGCCTGCCCCGCCCGCCCCTTCCGGGCCTCAGCCGACGCCTGACCCGCCCGCCCCTTCCGGGCCTCAGCCGACGCCTGACCCGCCCGCCCCTTCCGGGCCTCAGCCGACGCCTGACCCGCCCACCCCTTCGGGGCCTCAGCCGACGCCTGTCCCGCCGCCCTCTGCCACGCACGCCTCCGCGTCCCAGGCAGCTGCACGGCAGGGAACACCGGCCGAAAGGAGCGCCGCCCGGGACGCGGGCAGACCCCAGGGGCCGCCCGCGAAGATAACGGCCCCCGTACTGCTGCTCGCGCTGATCTGTTTCGCCGTGGGCTTCTGGGCCCTGACCCAGACCTGACCGCGATGGCGCCTAGGAGGTCGCCTTTGAAGGTGCCTAGGAAGGTGCCTAGGAAGGTGCCTAGGAAGGTGCCTTTGAAGGTGCTGACGCAGTCCGGCGTCGGGCCAACAGCGCCCACGCCCCGAGCCCCAGAACGAGCACGGTGCCCGCCCCGATACCCCCCACAGCGACCGCCTTCATCGTGCCGCTCCCGCTGACCGGCGGGCTGCCCGCACCGCTGGCCCCGGCCTTCGGCCGGTCCTCCGCGAGGCCGAACTCCCTGGACGCTCCGGCGTAGGCCGGCCCCGGCTTCTTCGTGCCCTGCACGGTGACCCGGAGCGTCGTCCCGTACGCCCTGTCGCCGAAGACCCTGCCGACCTTGGGGTTCAGCGTGACCCGCAGGTAGTACCAGCCTGCCAGCTGCATGTTGGCTTGGTTTCTGCGGGAGTTGAACCGGTTCTCGTACGCCACGGGCGGCAACGGGTCCATGGATGCCGTCCGCTGATGCCCGTCGTACATCATCGACCCGAACGTCTGCTGTACGTATCCGCGAGCGGGATTGAACAGGGAGAACGACAGCGCGTCCGCGACGAGCCCCTTCCTCGCGCCGGTGGCGCTGTGCAGGTCGATGTCGGAGAACACCTGCTGGCCCCAGTCCACCGGCACCCGGTAGAAGAGGGACTCCCCGGGTCTGATCTGATCGCGCCACTCCCCGGTGGCCAGTCCGACGGCATCGTTGAAGCCGGTGCCGCCGTGCCGCTTCTGCGGGCCACCGGCGGGCGGCGCGGGCAAGGCGCTGGGCCAGCTCTCCGGTGCGGCGGTGGGACCGGCCGCTCCGAGGCCCGGCTCGGACCGGAAGGAGAGCTCCAGTTCCCAGTCCTCCGACGCGGACACCGTCTTGGTGGAACGCTCGACGAGTACGTAGTAGGCGCCCGCTGTCTGGCAGTTGCGGGAGCCCGGTGCGATCAGCCGGGCCGCATAGGTGCTGAGCGGGCGCGGGTAGTCGGCCGATCCGAAGATGACTTTGTCGCCCGCGTCGCAGGATCTGCTGTCGCGATCCAGCACCGACACCTTGAGGCCGTCGGCGTATTCGACCCTGGGGCCTGTCGTCGGCACGGCGACGGCGGAGACGTAGGCGTTCGTCTTCGCGTCGAGGTTCACCCGGTAGTACTGCTTGCCCTCCGGGGCGATGCGGTCACGGTAGGCGCCTCCGGTGACCAGGACCGGCGCATCGGCAGTGCTCGCGGCGCCCCGGACCGTCTTGCCTCCCTCGTCGAAGACGTACGGCCCTGGCCGCCCGGCGGCCAGCGTCTGGCCCGGCAACGCAGCCACCACGCACAATGCCGCCACCACCACGACAAAGGACCGCATCCGGCCCGTCAACCCGATGCCCAGAACCCCCCGCCCCCTGCTGCGCCGCCTCTTCACACGCCACCCCTCGTCGTCAACCGTCCGCAGTCCCCCGCCTCCGCCCCTGCCGAGGCCACCACACGAAGCACAGGCCCCCGGCGCATGCCCCATCGGCGAGGAGCGGGGTGTCACGACCATCCAACCACCAACTGACGCAGGCGAGTTGAAGACTCTCTAGCCGGAGAGCGCCTTCCACGGCCCTGGCCAGGACGCGACGGCGAGGCGGGCGGGTGTGGTCCGTTGCAGGGGCTGCGAGATCCATCGCGACACGCTATCCATCACGACACGCTCCGGCGCGCGGACATGCTCGGCCTTGCCCGGCCGCCCGCCGTGCCTGGGGCCCTATCCGAGGCACATCAGCACGCCGCAGGAGCCACACACCAACCTGCGGCCTACCACCCGCAAAGGGGGGCGGGACCTGTGAGGAGACGATGGCCGGGAGGCACTGGGACGCTCGCGTGGCGGGCTGACCGCCAAGATCCACATCCTGGCGGACGACCGGCCCCGCCCGCTGGTCCGGCTGACCTCGCCCGGCCAGCATGGCGACAACCTGACGCTCGTCCCAGTGCTGGAACCGGCTGCCCGCCGTACCTCTTCGTAACGGCGATGACTCATGACGTTCCCTCGACTCCGCGCGTGGCTGGTCCGCTCGTCGTCGCCTCGATGAAGTGATCCACCAGGGCAAGGCTGCTTGTCGGCACCCACAAGCGGACGGCTCGTGAGTCGTAGACCCCCAGGCAGACCGCCCCGGCCGACAGTCGGCCGACCCCGGACATCCGGTAGGAGTGGGCGAAGTACACCGAGTCCCACGGCACGACGTAGTGGGTGGCCCAGAGGAATCCTCGGCGGAAGTGGAGCACGGCGTTCTCCGGGTCGAGCGCCGCTGCTGCCCAGCAGTAGTTGATCGCGGCCAGCAGGACGATCGCCACGGCGGCCAGCAGGATGACCGCCGTGATCAGGGACATCGCATGCACCGCCCATGCGGCCAGGGCGAGCGTTGCCACGGCCCCTCCGGCCAGGCCCCATCGCAGAGGCCGACCCGGTTCCGGGGCCCGGGACACGGCGGCGGCATAGGCCGGAAAGTGGCTTCGGACGCTGTCCCGGATGTGTTCGAGGCGCGCTGCCGGGAAGACGATGTTCGCGCCGATCCTCTCGCCGGACTGCCGGGAGGCGAAGGACAGTCGGGCGTACCCGGTGACGCGCATCAGAGGGTTCCGCTGGATCCTGACCCCGCCGACCTGGGATCGGGGCATCCGCCGTGACTCCGCGGAGACGAGGCCGCCGGACATGGTGAACGTCTCCGCTCTGAGCCGGACTTCGAACAGCCGGTACCGCAGCCAGGCGATGAGCATCCCGAATGCCGCCGCCACCGCCCCGAGCACGGCGACAGCGATCACCACCTGTGCCCACAGGGGCCCGGGCAGGTCGGAGATCTCCGGAAGGACCGAGGGAAGCGGGAGAAAGGCGGCGGCGTTCTCGTAGAGCTCCATCAGGAAGGGCAACAACAGGGCGAACTGCCCGTAGGTGACCGAGATGAGGAGGTAGTCGCGTACGCGGATCCGGTAGATCAGGTCGCCCGGGCCCGCCGAGTGGTCCTCGGTCTCACCTGCCGAACCTGATGCCCATCCGGTCTCCGCGGATTCCCTGGGGCCCTCGGCGGCCGGGGGGACCGCACGGCTGTCGGTGCCGGGCACCGGGGTGCCCGGGGACGGACGAACCGGGACAGCTTCGAAGTAGCCCTCCATCTCGGCAGCGACGGCCTGTGGGACCGCCTCGATCACCAAGGCGGCCTTCGACTCCGTGCCAATGCCGATCAGCACGCGCGAACAGCCCAGGAGTCGTGCCACGGCTGACCGGGAGACCTGGACGGAAACCACTTCCGCCCAGCTGAGCGAGGTGGAACGTCGCACCACCAGGCCGCTGTCGTAGCGGATCCCGTCGCTGTCGACGGCGAACGTCGTCATCCGCCAGTCCACGACCAGGCTGAGCACGATGATGCCGCCCAGCAGCCCGAAGACCGCGGCCACCGGGATCCCGAACAGGACCGGCCACCTGGCCGAGACCGACACTCCCGCGATGACGGCGGGAACGATCGTCGCCGCGTGCTCGGCCGTACGCATCGCGAACATGGCCGGACTGTTGCGGCGTTGGGGAAGTGTCTGGGTCATGGAGAGTACTCGCGGACGAACTGCTCGAACCGATGGGCCTCGGCCTGTGACAGGGGCCCGATCGACCGTGACTCGACGATCGTTGCCGTCCTGACGGTGAACAGGTTGAACCATCCCAGAATCGGCCCTTGACGGGTCTCGCAATACAGGATCCGAGACAACGGATACACCTCGCGTCGCCTCCACAGACGCCCCCGCTCGACGATGACGCAATCCGTGGTCAGCGTGTACCGGGAGTACCGGTAGCGCAGCGGAATCAGCACGAGAGCGTCGAACAACGCGAACGCCAGAGCTGCCGCCGCCAGGATGTAGACCCACCTGCGCCACCCGGGGGGAAACCATGAGACGTACGACAGGACTGCCGCGAGGGCGAGCACGAGGACGGCGCCGACCGCGTTCTCTACCTGCCAGAAGAGCACAGCCCGCTTGTCCAGTTGCCGCACGACGGCATCCGGTCCCCCACCGGGCAGACCTTCCTCCTCAGACGCAACCGGCGTACGAGCGCTCATGACGTCCGACGGGTCGAGACCGGCTCCCCGCCTGCCTCGGCCTTCCTTCTGGCCTGCCGCCCGCTCGACCACATCCAGAGCAACATCACCACGGCGGCCACCGCCACCAGGGACGACCGCAGATCGAGTCGGCCCTGCACGGCCATCACCACGACAGCGACGCTCCACAGGCACGGCACCACGGCACCGAGCCAGGCCGGGCCTTTGCGCGCCATGAGCAGGTGCAGGCCCAGCACCGCCAGGACCGCTACGGCCACCGAGAGAAGGACGAGATTCTGAGACACCAAAGTTTCCGTTCGAGCTTGGTTGGATGACGGCATATGCATATTCAGCAGGTACACGAAGGGATGCAGACAGCAATCCGGAATACCTGCCTGTACGCCTGTGACGGCATGGACGATGTGATCCCCTAGCGTCCGGGCCTCACCTTTCGAGCAGCGCTTCCAGCGCTTCTCAGCGGTCCGGTATGGGCACCGCGCAGCCGCGCCATGGCCCCTTTCGGGGAGTCCATCGTCGGCAATGACTTGAGTTCGGCTGCTATCTGCAGAACCTTTTCCGATATTTCATACGCCGCCTGGCCTGGGCGGGTGAGGTTGAACCCTCGAACCTCTCGCTCGAAAAGCTCGACGCCACAGACCTTTTCCACCTCGCGAATGTGGTACAGCACGGTGGACTTTCCGTAACTGAGCTTCTTAGCGGCTTCCGTGACGCTGCCGGTCAGTGCAGCGGTCACAAAAGTGTGGAGCATAACCGTATTCATATGAACTTCCCCGTTTTGCCATCATGTCCGCACCAGCTCGAAGGAACGGCTTCTTGTGCCGTTCGGAGCCAAAGGAGCAGATGCTCGATGGTCGACTGAATCCTCTCTCAACAACTCTTGACTGGATCCACTCCATCCCCGTCGTGGACCCGGAAGGCCACCGGCCTCCTGTGGAACTTGGGTCGTACGCCTGAGGAGCGTACGCGAAGGCCGGCTTGTCAGGGAAGGGGTCTCAGTAGAGGAGCCACCCACTGATCCAACCGTTCCCCGCGCCTCCCCTTTGCTCCTTCTTGACTCCACCATTGATTCTGCAATACCGGAGGGTCAGGTTCCTTTTGAGAGACCTGGAGGGCAATATTCCGGCCCCCCTCCCCTCAATTGTCTATTATGTCCACCGCATCTAACACTCCTACAGGATGATCGCAATGCCTGGAGGACAATTTCGTCCTCAATGGATCGAATGAGCTTTCCGTTGCTAGCTTCGCAATCCTCCAGCCGGGGGGGATCAGCATTCACGACTGCTTCCAACGGCAACGCACCCGTTCCGGGCGGCGTTGAAGCGTCACTCAATCACGGAGGACAGAAAAATGGCTTGGCTGAAGCTGGCATGGAAGCTCATTAAGCTCGGCAGCAAGTACGGCTCGAAGTTCGCCAAGTGGGTCTGGGCCCACAAGTCCCAGATCCTGAAGTGGTCGAGCTCCGGCTACACCGCTGCCGAGATAGTCATCTTCATTGCTCGGGCCATCGGCGCGGCCTAAACACCCAAGGGTGTCGGCTGAGGAACCATTCAGCTGAATTCGGAGAGCCACAGTCGTTCCTTCGACTGTGGCTCTCCGTTGCTGTGCGACCTATTGGTCACGGCCGTCGCGACCGGCCCAGTCGCTGCCTGTGCAGCCTCGGGGCCGACACGGGTACGCCCGAAACGGCGCAGTCCTGGCCCCGGACCCGGCCCCGGCCCCGGCCCCGGCCCCGGCTACCGAGGCATCGACCCGGGAGATCCTCCCGCTGAACCGGTCGCAGGCCCCCCACCGCACCATGAACGTCCGCAAGTGGGTCCGCCTCGTCGGCTCTTGGGCAGCCGGGAACGGCCCGTTGCTCTGCGGCAACCGTCTTCTTCGCGCAGGCTTCACGCAGTTGCGGGCAGGACGGGGCAGCGTGGCCGTGGCCCGCCCGGCCCCTTAGTCGCTGGCCCGTGCCCGGTGCCGACGCGGACGGCACTCACCTCTTCTCAGGCCGCTGCTGAACCGTGGCGAGAGCCGGGGCCGGTCCTTACGGCTTCCCGGCGGACGCCACAGGTCAGAGGAGGTGGTCCGCTTTGCCCGCCTTGATGTCGAGGATGAGGTTGCGGAGGGCTTCGCGGGTGTCGGTGAGGGGGGTGTCCTCTGCGCCCGATACGGCGATGTAGGCGTTGCCCGTGTCGTCCGTTCCGAGCCGGAAGCAGTTCGCGCCTTCGCCGCAGAAGGGCTCGTCCCAGTGGATCGTCGGCATGGTGGCTTCTCCTAGAGGTCGTCGGCGATGGTACGGATGAAGTCCCGCGACTCGATGGGGTCGAGGGCGACTTCCTGCATCTGGTCGAGCTGGGCCCGGTACTTGCGGAGTTGCATCTCGGAGTCGAGGAACTCGGGCCCGTGGGTGCTGTCCAGCTCCACGACGTCGAGCTGCGGCACCGCCGCCTCCGCGTAGATGACCGACTGCCCGGCCCCCGGGAAGCCGCCCGCCTTGAACGGGATCACCCGGACGGTCACCGTGTCCCGCTCCGACTCGTTCAGTACGTGCTCAAGCTGCCGCTTGGCGACTTTCGACCCGCCGAACTCCATCCGGAGGGCCGCTTCATGGACGATCAGGTCGATCACGGGTGGATCCGGCTTCACCAACACTGCCTGTCGCGCCATCCGGTGGGTCACCCGAAGATCGACGTCCGGCCCCGGGAGCGGCGGGATGACCTGCTCGAAAACGGCGCGTGCGTGTTCCTCGGTGTCCAGGATTCCGGGCATGTGCACTGACAGTGCGATGCGCAGGCGCTTGGCGTGCCACTCCATCTCGTCAATGTCGAGAATCGCTGCGGGCAGCTGCCCTCGGTAGGGCTCCCACCACCCCCGTCCTCTCCGGGTCGCCATTTCGGCGAGTGCGTCCACGAAGTCCTGGTCAGGGCATCCGTAATTGCAGGCCAGCGTGCGCACACGCGCGGCGCTGATGCCTGACCGACCGGACTCCATGTTGGGCACATTGGTACGGGGGACCCCGAGCAGCCCGGCGGCGAACTCCGTGCTCATCCCCGCTGCAATCCGCATCTTGCGCAGCTCTGCGCCGACGCGCCGCTGACGCTCAGTAGGTGTGGTTCTAGGCGGCATGCGCTCCCCTAACAGGCCCATCAGTGCGGCCCAGTCTGCCCCGGCAGCGCGCACGCGGTCCACCCGCCAGAGTGGCGAATGAGCCGAAGAGTAGTACACGTACTCCGCGATGCTCTACAGTCGGTAACGCACCGCTTACACACGTGAGTTGAAGCGCATCGCGCGGGGCTGCCCGGAACCTCCTATCCCTGGGAGGGGCGGGCTCGCGCCAGGGAGACAGGCCACAGCTCACCCGCGTAACGGAGCGCGCACGGGGTCAACAGCCGCACTGAACGAGGGAGTTCAGCCATGCATCAGACCGCTACCCCCACCCACATGCTCTGCCCGGTCGCCGACCGTCCCGACGCCCCCTCCCCCACCAGAACCGCCTACGACGAAGCCGACAACCTCGCCGTCAGCTTGACCGTCCCCGGCGAACCCCGCAGCGCGGGCATCGTCCGCCGCGCCCTGACCGGCGCACTGCACGCGCACCACCTGGACCGGTACGGGCCGGTCCTGGCCCTAGTCGTCACCGAACTCATCGCGGTAGCGGGAGAGTTGACCTCCGACGCGGACCTGTACGTGTCCCTGCGCCACCACCACAACACCCTCCGCCTCATCGTCTGGGACCAGCACCCGCCGCACGCCGACCCCGACGCAACCTCTCTCTGCTTCGTACGACGCAGGCGCGCGCTGTGGCTCCTCGCGGAGGCGGTCGAGGACTGGGGCGGGGAGTGGGGCGTGGACGAGGCACTGCCGCCGCACCGGGGAATCAAGTCCTGGGTAACTCTGCCGCGCTGAGGGAGGGCCGGAACCGGGGTTGGCCCGTACCGGGAAGTCACGGGTATGGGCCGCCCCTCTTCCTATGGTCGCGCTTCCGGGGGCCCTGTAAAGGGCGCTCCTACGTCCGTCGGACAAGGAGGACGGCCCTACCAACCATCCGACTCGGCCCCACCTCGCCCCCCTCCCCCACCGGAGCACGGGCCGGGATCTACTCCACCACCGACACTCCGTCCCAGCGGAACCAGGCGCGCTCCTGGTCGATGTGGAGCAGAAATTCGGCGACCGGGCCATGCGGTGAGAGAAGGGTGAGAGCGTGCTCGATGCGGTCATAGGCGGCCTCAAAACCACCGAAGTCCGCATCTCCAACAAGCACGTTGACCTCATCGAACCAGCGCTTGAACTGCCCGAAGCCACGCTCCGGGAGGAAGCGTCCCCGGTACCAGGGCATGTCGATGTCGTCCACGGTGATGGTGCCAATGAGGTCGCCACCGTGCAGGAGTCGCCACTCGGTATCGATATCTGCCATATCGGCCATCCTGACGAGCCCACCGGAACGCGCCTCCGCGAACTACGGCGCTTCCGTACCCAACTCAGCCTGCAAACGCTCGGGCCAGTCCTCCCGGGCGAACTCGATGGCGACCTGGAGTCGGATGACGCTCCCCAGCGAAACGAGCACGGCTCCGGCTTGCAAACGCTCGGCGGGGAGTGGGCCCTGCCCGTAGAGAGCAACTCTGTCCGGGAGTTCGGCGAGCAACCGAATGACCTCGACTGCGGAACCGGGCTCGGGATAGTCACGCCGGATTCGCCGTACGACGCGTGCACTGACGGGCAATGAGCCGTCCGCTCGGGAGGGCATCGGCGACATGGCCTACGACCTCCCGGGCGAACGATCAGATCCGGTCACGTGCTGGGTGTTGCACCCGGGTTGGGGGCCTGGCCCCGCGGGAACGTGATCTCCACACGGCGATTCTTCTTGCGGCCCTCTTCGGAGGCGTTGTCGGCGATGGGATAGTCCTCGCTGTAACCACGCACCTCGAAGGTGACCTCCGAACCAAGGCTCTTGACCAGCTCACGCTGGACCATGTCGGCACGGTTCTTGGAGAGCTTGAGGCCGTGCTCGTAACTACCGAGGTTGTCGGTAAAACCGAAGACGCGAATCTTGGTGGCCTTGTTGGTCAGGGCCTCTTGAGCGACAGCTTTGATGCGGGCGGCGGCTTCAGGCTGAAGCTTGTGGCTGTCCTTGGGGAAAAGAACTTCGGCTTGGAGCGCGAAGCTGACGTCGGAGTTGGTGTCGGACCGACGTTCCTCGCCACCCATGTCTTCGACTACGGACTTGATGTCGAGGACCCGGGCGGGGGCGAGTGTGCCTCCAGCCGCGATCTTGAGGCCAGGCGCGTTGGCATCCACTTGCGGTGCTTCGACAGGAGTCGTGCTTCCTGGCGGCTTGGTTGCTCCAGGAGTTGGGTCGGCAGCCTGTGCGTTTGTCACGCCGAATCCGACGACCGCAACGGTCGTCGACATCATCACAAATACGTGCCGCACGGGCCGACTTCGAGAGGGCACACTAGCCATGGCTCACTCGCTCCCCGAGATCTCGATAGTCATTGCGGGCATATCTGCGATCTGAAAGTCCACCTTGGACGCAGAAGGAGGCGGTGCGGGGAACTGGGCAAAAAACTCCCTCTCGCTTCCCGGGGTGAACCCGGTTGCGAAGTTGGTGCACAGGCAACGCCCATCAGTGTCACGTAGAACGAGGTACTTCTTCTTCCCGGTGCGGTCCACCAACGAAGCACCGGCCATGGATGCCGAGTTCCTCGCCAGCTCCTGCTCCTTACCCTGCCACCCTGGGGCCGTCCAGACGTTCCCGCCGCCGTTCTTGACCTTCCCGTTCACCGTCACGAATCCACCAGCGTCGCGAACGGCCGAGTTGATCACGAGCGTGATGTTGTCCCCTCCTTTGGCCTCCGCCAAAACTTGCTTCTCAGCAGGCTGTTGAGGGGACTGCTTCTCCGCCTTCTCGTCTGGCTTATTGCCAGTGGCGGCGGACGACGGCGGGGCTTCTCCAGCGCCCCCTCCCCCGTCCCCGCACCCGGCAACCGTGAGGGCCAAGCCAGCCGTGATCGCCACAGCGGTCAATACCCTTCGGGCCTTCATGGTGTGCCGCACGCTCATCAACAGACCTGCCTTCTCTTGTCGTTCGCTCATCACTTGACCAGGTGGACCGAGAACAGGTCCTTCGCTTCGGGAAGCTGATCGAGGGGCATGTCGGCAATCTTCTTCGGGTCGATGGTCCAGATGCCGCTGCCCTCGCAGTCGATGACCACCAGTACCTCCGGGTCACCGCCAGGAACGACCACACACAGCGGCTTCACCACGGCGGTGGCCTTGGCTTCGGCGTGGCTGGTCGACGTAGCCGGGATCACGGAGTCCCCTGCGGTGTAGTTCGTACGGATCTCCACCGAGAACGAAGGGTTGCCGTTGACCTGCCCCAGGGCCGGACCAGCGGTGAGAGCCGAATCGTTGGAAGCAGCAAGCGCCGCCGCGGCTCCACCGCCGTTGCCGGTCGCCTTTTCGGCGAGGAGCCAGGGCAGCCACAGCTCAGGAGCCGCAATGTTGTCGAAGAAGCCCTCGGTCAGTTCATCCCGAGCCTCCTGCGCGGCGGCGAGCGCCGCAGCGTCGGCAGCAGACTGGCCACCACTGCGTGCAGTGGCGGCCTGGGCGAACGCGAAGAATGCGAACGCGACAAAGAGCAGGAGCCCCACCATCCCGATGTAGATGGGGAACGCCTGCCCTCGGTCACGCTGCGAACGGTCAGTTGTCAGGGCCCGCCGGGCCCTCCACCCCCGCCGCCGGTGACGGCCCGAACAGCAGTTTGCAATGCTGTCGCAATCATCGTGTCCAGGTTCAACAGCCGAATCGCCGCCACGATCAACGCAATGATCGCCACCAGACCCGCGTACTCCACGAGACTCGCGCCCTCGTCCCGGCGCTCCTTCATGCGGCTGGCAACGGTGTTCGACCACACCATTAGCGCCGCCAGTGCCTTCAACATGATCTGACCCTCCGGTTCGATACGTTTCCCGGCCTGAAGCAGGACCCCTGCCGCTGGCAACACCGGAAACGTACGTCGGACACCCACCCGCCCCAGAGGGCCCGTGGGCCCAACTCCGGGCCCAAAACCCTAACTGGGCCCCCACCCGTCGCGGCGGAACGTCGACCTCAACCACGACCGATCCCCCATCCCCCACCGCGTCGGCCCGCGCCGCCCGCCGTACCGATCCACCGTGCAATCGCCTCGCTCCGGCTCGCGCTGTGCAGCTTTGCGAAGATCCGATTGATGTGGTTCTTGACCGTCTTCTCGCTGATGAAGCAGGTGGCGGCGATCTGCTGGTTACTCATGCCGACCGCAATGAGATCCATGACCTCCACCTCCCTCGAACTCAGTCCGAATTCCTGCCTGTTGGGTGCCCCCTGTGCCGGGTGAGCCTGCGGTTCCGATTGTGCATGACGAGATGGAGGCAGTTCTGCCGGGTACCTTGCCATCCGTGCTTGCACTTGCGAAGGAATTCCGCCCAACTGTTCGGAACTTGAGACAGGTGGCTCTGAGTTTGCGGCAGTGACAGGCTGTGCAGTCGCACCGCGGCCCCTGTACGGGACACCCGTCACGTACGCGCTCCCCAGCCCTTCCGGCAGCTCGGCCGCTCGGGCCTCACCCCGTACATGCGCCAGAAGGGCGTTCTGCGCCGAAGCGGTGAAGTGGGCTCGGCCCTCCTTGATGTCCCGCACCGCGCTGGCGAGTTGGTCGGCCGTGAACTCGCCGTGGACGACGTATCCGCCCGCGCCCAGCCGCAACGCCTCCTGCACGATCTCGCTCTCGCTGCTGTACGTCAGCATCATCACCGGCGCGACCTTCACCAGCAGCGGCAGCGCCGACAGGCCGTCCACGCCCGGCATCCGCACGTCGAGAAGGACGACGTCCGGCTGACAGTGTTCCGCAGCGGCCAGTGCCTGGCGGCCGTCCGCTGCCTCCGCGACGACCTCGATGTCCTCACGCGCGCCGAGCAGTGCCGACAGCCCGGCCCGTACGACCGGATTGTCGTCCGCGACCACCACGCGCAGCACGGGCGGTGGGCCGAACGGGTCCGGGGAGTGGTCCGGGTAGGGGTAGGGAGTGGGGAACGCCGCCGCCGGCGGGGGAAGGGGGGTCCCGTTCGGGGTGTGTTCCGAGCGTGGAACGACCGAGTGCGACGAGGTGTGCTGGGATGCGTCCGGCATGGTGCGGCCTCCTCTCGGGAGTCGGGAAGGGAGGGGTCAGGGCAGTTGGTACGGGGGCGGTGCCCCGGCGACGGGCCCGAGGGCCGACACCGGCAGGTCGAGCCGTACTTCCGTGCCGCCTTCGCTGCGGCCACGGCCGATCCGGATGCGGGCGCCGATACCGGCGGCCCGCTCCACCATTCCGACCAGACCGAAGTGACCGGCCTTGCGGAGGTCTTCGAGGGAGAGGCCCGGCGGCAAGCCCTTCCCGTCGTCGAGGATGCTGATGCGCACCATGCCTGTGTGGACGCCGAGTTCGAGTGTGAGCGAGCTTGCCTGAGCATGGCGGTGGCTGTTCTCCATGGCCTCGGTGGCGATGGTCACGAGGTGGCGGGCCACCGCGTGCGGGACGGGGGGCGGCGGGGCATCGCCGACCGGGTGCAGCTCGGCGTGCACTCCCGTACGTGTGGAGAAATCGGCGACACGGGAGGAGAGTTCACTCCGCAGGTCCACTCCCCCGCCCTCGTAGTCGGCCTCCCTGCGCAAGTCCGAGAGGATCTCGCGAGACTCGGCGGCGGCCCGGCGGGCCGAGCGAGCCACGATGCCCGCCTGGTGCTTGACCGTCATCGGGTCCATGCGGTCCGCGCCCTGGGCCAGACCTTCGGCGGCCAGGGCAACGCCGTGGAGCGTCTTGGCGACCGAATCGTGCATTTCCCTTGCCATGCGGGCCCGTTCGGCATCGACCGCGTCCGTCACGGCGAGCCGGGCATGGGCCTCCGACAGAGCCTGCGTCGCCGCACCGAAGCGGAACATGAGGTTGCGCAGGGTTACCCCGACGATTCCGGCAGCCACGCAGAACACGCTGATCAGGACCGTGCTGGACGGGCCCGCCATCCGGTGCTGCCAGGCCGCGTACGCAGCGACCAGCAGCAGCATCTGGATCGCCGTGAATATCCCGGCCCCCCGCCAGCCGTACAGCAGCCCCGCGAGAAGGGGTGTGCACACCGTCGCGTACCCGAGGGCGGAGTCCGGGGAGGCCGCCAGCAGGAGTACGGAACCGAAGGCCAGGTCCGCCGCCATCAGGGAGCGGTACTTGATCAGGAGCGGGGCGAAGGTCTCCCAGTCACGCAGCATCGCGTACGAGCCGACGAAGGTGACCACCACGGCCCCGCCCACCAGCCAGCTTCCGAACGGGCCAGAGGCACGGCTGAGGGCGAAGGGCGTACCGATCGCGATCATGGCGATACGGAAGCCGAAGACCTGACGGCACAGAGCCTGGAGCGCGTTGATCTGGATGGGGAGGCTCGGGGCCTCGACGTCCTTCCGCAGGGCGGACGCGGACGCGAGTTCCGGTGCGGCGGCACCTCCCTGGAGGCCGACGGCCCGGCGGAACGGACTGAATACCGTCATGGGCGGCCTCAGTTCCCCAGGAAGTTGCCGAGGCCGTCGGCGGAACCCATGAAGAGGTTCGCGACAATCAGGATCAGGGTCGCCGGGACCATGAAGACCAGAGTGACGAGCGTCGCCTTGGGGATGGCCTTGGCCGCGCGCCGCCGGGAGTTCTGGGCGTCGGTGCGTCGCATGTCGGTGGCGATCTCGATCAGGGTGTCGGCGATGGGCGCACCCAGGTCCTCGCCCTGCTGGAGTGCCGTGACGAACTGCGAGACCTGCTCCGATGCGTTGCGGCGGCGCAGCTCGTCGAATGCCTGGCGACGGCTGACGCCCATGTCCATCTGTCGGAGGGTGATGGAGAGTTCGTCGGCCCAGGGGCCTTCGTAGCGTTCGGCGACGCGCTCCAGGGCCTGGCGGAAGCCGAGGCCCGCGCTGACGACGACGGCGAGTACGTCGAGGAAGTCCGGCAGGGTGCGCTCGATGACGTCCTTGCGTTCGCGGGTGGCCTGCCAGATCAGGGCGTCGGCGGCGAACCAGCCGTACGCGAAGCAGAATGCGGCGAAGATCGTCATGCCCTGGAGGAGGCAGAGCAGGCCCGCGAACGCACCGAGGGTTCCGTAGACGGCGCGGCGGGCCGCGTAACGGTCGACGGTGAGGCCCTTGGGATTGCCCGCCGTGTCGATCTTGCGGCGCTTCTTGGCGACGGTCTCCGGGCCCATCAGCCGCAGGACGGCAGGGGCGAAACGGATGCCGAGGCGGTCCACCGCCGAGTCCGTGGCGGAGACACGGGAAGCGCCGACTTCCAGAGCGACGAGGTCGCCGGGAACCTTGGCCTCCGCGCGGTACATGCGGATTCCGGCGAAGATTCCGGCAACGGCCAGGCCGAAGGCCAGGGCGAGGAGCAGTCCGGTCAGTCCGGTCATGGTCGTGGGCCCATCCCTCTCAGACTTCGATCCGGCTGAGGCGGCGCATCACGATGAAGCCGACCGCATAGAGACCTATCGACGTGCCGACGACGATCTTGCCGACCGTGCTGCTCGTCATGGTGGCGAGTGTTCCGGGGGTCATCGAGTTGAGCATCAGCATCGCGCCGAGACCCAGGAGCGGGACCGTGTACGCGGTGGCGTTAATCTCGGAGAGCATCGTGCCGACCTCGCGGCGGGTCTCCTTGCGCTCCTCCAGGGTCTGGGTCAGGTTGCGGAGGGAACCGACGACTGTACCGCCGGCCCGGTTGGACAGGACGAGGGTCGTCACGAGGACGACCAGTTCCCGGGACGGCAGCCGTTTTGCCAGCTCGCCCAGCGTTTCGTCGATGGACCGACCCACCGCCAACTGGCTTGCCACAACGGATAGTTCTTCGCCCGCCGGGGCTTCCAGCTCCTCGGCGGCGATGCCCAGTGCCGTACGGAGAGCCAGCCCAGCGGCCGTCGCGTTCGCCAGGATGCGGGACAGGTCGGGGAGCTGGTTGATGAATGCCTCGATGCGCTTCTGGCGTTGCCAGTTGAGGAAGGTGAGGGCTCCCCAGATCGCCACCAGGCCCGCGATCGGACCGAAGAACGGAGCCAGGGTGGAGGAGGCGATCAGCCAGAGTCCCGCGACTCCTCCGAGCACGTACACGAAGAACTCACCGGGGGTGACGTCCAGCCCGGTCGCGGCGATGCGCACCTGGAGGTTCTTACCGAGGGCCGTCCTGCGCAGGCGGCGGTCGATGGCCTGGAAGTTGCGGCGGCGCCCCGAGGACTGCGCGGAGGTCAGGGCGAGGCGGTCCTCCAGAGCGGCGCGCTGGGCCTTGCCGGAGAAGTAGACGTGCAGGCCGACGATGGCGAGGACGCAGGTGAGCAGGGTGGCGCCGACCGTCAGCAGGGCGGGGTTGTTCAGGTCGAGATCCATGGTGCCGGTACCTATCGGGCCTCTCGGACGTAGAGGGAATCCTGGAGCGGGTCGTTCATGACGCCGAAGGCGGGCGGGATCGGCTCGTTGGCGAGGTAGAGGCGTTCCGCTATCCGGCGGGGCAGCGGAAGGTGTTCGAACTGGCCGTGGACCATGCGGTCCGGGCTCATCGGCTGGGCGAGGAACCGGGAGACCGTGGCGATCTGGAACGCCTCGCGGCCGTGCGAGACGAGGATGACGATCTCGGTGATCTTGCGGGAGCCGTCGGCCATGCGGCTGAGCTGGACGATCACGTCGACGGCGGAGTTGATCTGGTCCTTCAGGGCCTCGTAGGGGATCTCCACCTCGGACATCGAGCCAAGGGTCTGGAGCCGCATCAGGGCGTCTTCGGCGCTGTTGGAGTGGACAGTGGCGAGGGAGCCGTCGTGGCCGGTGGACATGGCCTGGAGCATGTCGAGGGTCTCGCCGCCTCGGACCTCACCGACGATGATGCGGTCGGGGCGCATGCGCAGGGAGTTGCGGACGAGGTCGCGGATGGTGATGCGGCCCTTGCCCTCGACGTTCGGGGGGCGGGTTTCGAGGCGGATGACGTGGGCCTGCTGGAGCTGGAGCTCGGCGGCGTCCTCAACGGTGATGATGCGCTCGTGCTCGGGGATGAGGCCGGAGAGCGCGTTGAGGAGGGTCGTTTTCCCGGAACCCGTACCCCCCGCGACGATCAGGTTGAAGCGGGCGCGGACGAATGCTGACAGCAGCATCAGCATCTGGTGGTCGAGCGTGCCGAGGGCGATGAGTTCGTCGAGACGGTACGACTTCGGGAAGCGCCGGATGGTGAGGGTGGGGCCCGTGAGGGAGAGCGGGGGGATGATCACGTTGACGCGCTCGCCGGAGGGGAGGCGGGCGTCGACCATCGGATTGGACTCGTCGACACGGCGGTTGACCGTGGAGACGATGCGCTCGATGGTCTGCATCAACTGCTCGGTCGACGCGAAGCGCATGGGGAGCTGCTCGACGCGTCCGGCGCGCTCGACGAAGATCGAGTCGGGGCCGTTGACCATGATTTCGGTGATGGAGGCGTCTTCGAGGAGCGGTTCGAGGACGCCGAGACCGAGGGCTTCGTCGACGACGCGGCGGATGAGCTGGGAGCGCTCGGAAGTGGAGAGGACCGGGCCCTCGCGGCTGATGATGTGGCCGAGCACGCGCTCCAGGCGGGCCCGTCGCTCGGCTGCCGCCAGCGAGGACATCTCCGCGAGGTCGATCTCTTCGAGCAGTTTCGCCCGGTAGGTGGCGACCAGGTGGCCGTCCTCCCGCCCCCCGCCGTGGTCCTCGGGGGCGGCGATGCGTTGCCGCAGGCTCATGGGGCTGCTCCTTGGTGGGGTGGGGCTGTGGTGCGGACCGGCGGGGTGCCGGGCATCGGGATCGTGGTCAGCGGTCGCTGTCGGCGGGCATGGAGGCGGGGCGGGAGACGGAGCCGAGGTCGAAGATCGGGATGAGTGCGGGTATCTGGACGGTGGCGGTGACGGTGACGATGTCCTCGCCCTGCTGGGCGAAGGTGGTGCCGTCCGCCAGCCAGCCGCTGATCGCCGCCCGGCCCGCCGCCTCGCCCTGGCCCCGGAACTCCTTCTGGGACTCGGTACGGGCTGCCGCGCGGGCGGCCGTGCTGGCCTGCTGGGCCGCGTAACCGACGATCCCGAGCTGGATCACGGCGACGGCGACGACCAGCAGGATCGGGAGGAAGCCCGCGAATTCGAGGGCCGTGACGCCCTGGTCGCGGTCAGGGCCGGTGACGCGCTGCCGTAACAGGGGGACGTACTGCTGATGCTTCCTGAGCTGTCTGGAGGTCCTGGGCTTCCTGGGCTCCACGCGTTTCCCGGCGGGCATGTCACTCGCCTCCTTCGAGGGCCGCGCCCGCTTCGCCTTCGACATTGGCGATGTTGCCCACGCCGGGGAAGAGGATCGGGGTTTCGAGTCGGATGGTGGCCTTGTAGACGCTGCCTTCCGCGACGCAGCCCGGGTCCATTCCGCCCTGCCAGGCGGCCGGGACGTTCTTGCGTGCGGCGGCCTGGCAGGCGGCGACGCCGTCGCCGCCCTCCGCGTACGCGGCGGTACCCGCGCGGGCACCCTCGTCTGCGGCGTTGCCCGCGATCGAGTACGTGTAGCCGAGTACCGCGCCCTGCCACATCAGTGCCACGACGAAGAGGATCAGCGGGAGCATTCCGGCGAGTTCGACGCTCACCGCACCTTTGTCGCCCTTGGCCTTGCGGCTCTTGAGCCCGATGGAGCCTCGGTCGCCCTTCATCCGGCCGCCCCGGCCGCCCGAGGCCGGTTCCGGGGTCTTCACGATGCCCAGTTCTCCGGCGAGCGCCCACAGGGCCTGCTTGACCGTGCTGCGGCTGTCGAGGTCCTGGAGGCGGCCCGCGTCGGCGGCGGACTGGAGTTCCTTGTAGTTCGACGGAACGGCGCTGCGGGCGACCTTGGTTCCGGTGATCTTCTCGACGAGGGGCGGCTGGATCTCGGAGCTGCGGTTGTGTCGGTTGACGACCGTGGTGGTCTCCTCCGCCTTGCGGATCTGTAGGCGGTCCCAGAGGCGGACCATGCGCTTGGCGGCGCGTACGGCGATGACGTCGGGGGTGACGACCAGAAGGGCCTGGTCGGCCATCTCGACGGCGGCGGCGTTGGCGCTGTTCATCTGCGTGCCGCAGTCGACGACGACGACCTCGTAGCGGTGGCGGAGGGCGCTGACGACCTGGCGTGCGACCCGGTCGGTGACCTCTTCGCCGCGCTCCCCCTCGGCGGGCGCGAGGAGGAGGCCGATGCCGGTGGCGTGGGTGTAGACGGCGTCCTGGAGGACGCGGGGCGAGATGTCGGAGATCCCGGCGAGGTCGACGATCGAGCGCCGGAACTGGACGTCCAGGTAGGAGGCGACGTCGCCGGACTGGAGATCGAGGTCGACCAGGGCGACGGACTTGCCGGAGGCACAGGAGGCGAGGGCGAGTTGGACGGCGACGAGGGTGGCACCCATGCCGCCCTTGGCTCCGGCGACGGTGACGACGGTGCCGCCAGGGCCGGAGAAGGCATCGGATCCGGCCCCGAGGTGGCGTCGTACGCCGGTGGACCATGCGGCGGCGCTGAGGACGCGCCCAGCCATCTCCTCGTAACTGAGCGGCAGGCCGATCATGCCTCGGGCACCCGAGTCCATGGCGGCGGTGAAGAGCTGGGGGCTGGTGTCGGCGGAGATCAGGACGACGCCGACCGCCGGGAACCGGAGGGCGACCTCACGGATCAGTTCCAGGGCCGGGACGGGACCGATGCGCTCGTGCACCAGGACGACTTCCGGCAGCTCGTCGAGGGACTCGCCCGCGAGGCGGGCGAGGATGTCGAGGAGCGAGGTGGAGTCGGGAGCCGGGGAGGCGGGCTCGGCGTCGGGGAGCTGGGAGAGGAGCGTGATGACGGCGCGGGCGGCGTCGGGGTCGCCCACGGCGGGGAGGATACGCGTTGTCATGCGGGTGTCCTCACGTGTACAGGGTGGGCGGGGTCCGGCGCGGACGCGGGAGGGGCAGGGTCCAGCACGGCCGGGCGCACGGACGCGGGACGGACAGGGCTCGGACGGAGCGGGGTCGGCTTCGGCGGTGCGCCGGAGTCACGGAGACCGTCCTGCGTGCCCACCCTTCCCTCCGCTCTCGGCTCCTCTCGGACAAGGGGCGTCCAGCTCTCCCCCGAGGGACAACCCCTGTGCCGCAGAAGAGCGGGCAGAGGCAGCGGGATTCCGCGTCGCCTCAGCCGTAGCGCTCGACGGGCGGGCATTACTTGTCCCCGGGAAGGGTGTAAGTGCGGTCGCGCGGGGTGATGTTGGGGTCACTGCCGTCCGCCACGCGGGCAAGCCGCACATGCTCCGCAAAGGACTCCGCGTACGCCACTCGCTGGGCATCGAGCGTGTTCAGCGCGAAGGTGATCGGGACCGCGTCCTTGACACCCCGGCTGCGGTCGTCCCGGTTGGGTTCCAGGGCGGTGATCTTGCCTACGTCCAGAACACGCGCACCGGCCACGATCACACGTGACTGGTCGGCCTCCGTCTTGTCCTTGCCCGCGAAGGTCGCGTAGATGTTCACCCGCGACCCCGGTGTGATCTTGCCTGCCACGCCCGTCGCCGCGTCGATCATGATGGCGATCTCCTGCTCCCCGGCGGCGAGTTCGGGCTTCTTCACCAGCATGTCCGTCTGGAGCAGGGAGCCCTCCTTGAGCTGCGTGACGGCGATCTTGCCGCGGATCTCGGAGATGTCGGTGATCGCGTTGTCCGAGAGCCAGCGCTTGGGCATCGCGATGCGCTCGAACTGCGCCGCGTTCAGGGCCTTGTACGGCGCGACGTCCGCCTTCAGCCGGTAAGCGGCGACCTCCGGGCCGACCTTGGAGTTCACGTCGCGGATCACCGACAGCACTCCGACGAACGCGCCGATGGCGCACAGGACGGAAAGGAGCAGCAGGATGATGCCGCGGCGCTGACGTGAGTTCATGGCGCGAGCTACCTCGATCGATCGGATACGTCGGAACCGGAACTGAGCGAGCAACGTGCGATGTGCGACTTACGACGAGCGGTGAGGCTGAGGGGGCCTGGGGCCGGGCACCGGTCAGGCCCGGTTGAGGTCTAGGTCGAGCCTCTGCTCAGCGCGGCCACCGCATGCCCCTCCACCGGAGCCACCGGTGCCGAACAGAAGCCGCAGCGGTCCCCTATCAGCTGGACCCCGCACCAGTGGCACTGCTCGATGCGCACCGAGGAGACGAGCTGGTAGAGGACGGAGACGTCCGGCAGGAAGGCGGCGAACTCGACCATCTTCGGCGTGCCCCACCAGCCGGGTGACGCGGACGGGAGTTCGACCTCCTGGGTGCCCTGGACCTGCCAGGCGGGGGCCAGGGTGTCCGTGACCCAGGCGGCGGCGGAGGGCGACAACTGGCCTGCCGCGATCGCGAGTTGTGTGCCGAACTCCGGGCCTGCGAGCTTCTCCTCGCCGCCGACTCTGATCAACTGGGGCTCGGGATTGGCCAGTACGGCGAACTGCGTGCCCGGCATCCACGACTTCGCGTGCGACTTCAGGCTGACCGGGATGCGGTCGAGCTTGGTCACGGAGTTCAGGAGCGCGCCCGCGTACACGTAGTGCGAGAGCAGGCGGGCGGCCGAGGCGACGACGCCCGCGCTGAAGTCGCAGACCGAGAGCTGGCGGAGCTGGCGGGCGAGGACCGCGATGCCGAGGGGCGGCAGGTCCAGCTTGAGGAGCGCGATGCGGTCGGTCTCCAGGACGGAGCGGACCGCGTGGAGGCGGTGCTCGTGGGCCGGAGGGAGGGAGGAGGGGTAGAGGGCGACGAGGTGGCCGTGCCGCTCCAGGAGGATGTTCGTCTCGGCGAGGGCCACGTCCAGGGACTGGCTGCCGGGGGGCTGGAGGACGGCGGCGCTGGGGGTCTGCCGGTCGGTCGGCGGCAGCACCAGGTCTGCACCGGTCACGGCTATCGCTGTCGGCACGTTGCTGTCCCCGCTCCCCGTTGCCCGCCCGGACCCGTACTCGCGCTCGTGCTCGTACTCGTTCCTGTTTTACGTTCTGCTTCGCGCTTGCTCACGCATGGTGCGATCACTCGTCACCACACGTGGTGCACCTGCACTTTAGCCACGTCATTCGTGGCAGAGAACAGCTTCCAGAGATCCCGTATGCCTCTCAACTCACCCTTTTTACGGACGAGTTGATCTTGTTCGGGGGGAATTCGCGCTCCGTTTCCTCCGAACGAGTGAACGCGACCCCATGTCACTGGAGTACTACCGCTTGTGATCATGCGTTCCGCTTGACGGTCCCGGGAGACGGTTTCGGGCCATTCTTCGGCGCGACGGCGGGAAGCCGCCCACAATGGGCGTAGAGATCCACTTGACATCCGAAATGGCCTGAACCAATTTGGTCAGCTTGGCTTGATTGCCCTGGTTCCCTGAATTGCCCCGGTTCCCTTGATTGCCCCGGTTCCGACGATTACTTCCGACTGGAGACAGTACGTGCGCAACGCATCCCGCACCCGTCGCTTCACCCTCGGCACGGCCGCGGCCGTACTCGCCGCCGGGATGCTGGGAGCCTGCACGTCGGAAGGGGAGCCGGAGGACGGCCGGGAGACGGCGAAGGAAACTCCGGCCGCCGCCGCGAAGAAGCCAGTCCCGGCGCCCGCGCGTACCGCGCTCGGTGCCCCGCAGGTTCCCGAGCACGCCCTCACCGGGTACTGGCAGAACTTCAAGAACGGCGCGGCGATCGAGAAGCTGAGCGACGTCTCGGACGCGTACGACATCATCGCCGTCTCCTTCGCCGACCTGGCGGACGAACCGGGCGAGGTCGGCTTCCAGCTGAACATGGACGCGATCAAGGGGTACTCGGTCGCCCAGTTCAAGGCCGACATCAAGGCGAAGCAGCGGGCGGGCAAGTCGGTGATCATCTCGGTCGGCGGCGAGCACGGCAAGGTCGAGGTCGACGACGGCGCGAGTGCGAAGCGGTTCACGGACTCCGTGCACAAGCTGATGACCGAGTACGGCTTCGACGGTGTGGACATCGATCTGGAGAACGGCGGGGTCAGCGCGGAGTACATGACGCGGTCCCTGAAGGCGCTGCGCGAGAAGGTCGGTCCGAAGCTGGTCGTGTCCATGGCTCCGCAGACCAAGGACATGCAGTCCGTGGACAGTGACTACTTCAAGACCGCGCTCAACATCAAGGACTTCCTGACGGTCGTGAACACCCAGTTCTACAACTCGGGGTCGATGAAGGGCTGCGACGGCAAGGTCTACCAGCAGGGGACCGTCGACTTCCTCACCGCGCAGGCGTGCATCCAGCTGGAGAGCGGGCTGCACCCGTCACAGGTGGGGCTCGGGCTGCCCACCAACAAGCGGAACAAGGACGCGGGGTACGTGGAGCCGGAGGTCGTGAACCAGGCTCTGGACTGCCTGACCAAGGGCACGAGCTGCGGGAAGTTCAAGCCCGCGAAGACGTATCCGGGGCTGCGCGGGGCGATGGTGTGGTCGACGAACTGGGACGCGACGGATGGGCATGCGTGGTCGAAGGCGGTGGGGGCGAAGGTGAGGGCGCTCCCGTAGACGCTCAGGGTTGAACGGGTGCCGCCTCAGCTTCCCTCGCCCCCTAGGGCGGCGGGGCAGGCAGGGCGAGCGGGCAGGCGGGGCAGGCAGGGCGAGCGGGCAGGCGGGGCAGGCAAGCAAGGGTCCGGGCCGTGTTTCGACGCCGTCCGGACCCTTGCCCGTAGCCCGGAACCTACTTCGTGAAGAGGTCGACGACCTGGCGGATGCAGAGGACCACGAAGAGCAGCCCGCCCAGCGCCAGCATGACGTTGCTCAGCCAGCCGTTGCGCCACGTCGCGGGTGTGCGCGAGGAGTTGAGGAGCGCGATCAGGGTCAGCGCGAGGAACGGCATGAAGAACGCGCCGAGCACCCCGTACACCACCACCAGGCCGAACGGCTGGTCCAGGAAGAGCAGCCCGATCGGCGGGAAGGTCAGCCACAGCAGGTACGCCCGGAAGGGGAGGGACTTCTCGCGCTTGCCCGCCGCGACCTCCTCGACCATCCCGACCACCGGCTGCCCGGTCTTCCGCTCCCGCTGGAACCGCTCCACGAAGTCCGCGAACATCAGGCTCACCCCGTGCCACACGCCCACCAGCGCGCCGAAGGAGGTGGCGAAGAAGCCGATCAGGAAGAGCTTCGCGGTGACGGCCCCGAACTTGGCCTCCAGCACCCCGCCCAGGTCGACCAGACCCTTGTCGCCCTTGCCGAGCGCCACGCCCGACGAGTGCAGCAGCTCCGCACCGATGATCAGCATGGCGACGACGAAGATGCCGGTCGTGATGTACGCGACGCGGTTGTCGAGCCGCATCACCTTCATCCAGCTCGCGTCGGTCCAGCCCTTGGAGTTCACCCAGTACCCGTACGCGGCCATGGTGATGGTGCCGCCGACGCCGCCGATCAGGCCGAGCGTGTAGAAGAGCGAGCCGTCCGGGAGGGCGGGGACCAGGCCCTTGACCGCGTTGCCGAGGTCGGGGGCCACGCGGATGGCCACGTACACGACGACCAGGAACTTCAGGCCGATCACGACGGTCATGAACTTCTCGAAGACCCGGTACCGGTTGAACCACACGAAGGCGAGCCCGAGGAGTCCGCACAGGACCGCCCAGAACTTCATGTCCGGGCCGTTCGGCATGAGCGCGGCGAGCGGCAGCGCGGAGGACGACATCGCGGTCGCGCCGTAGACGAAGCCCCAGATGACGACGTAGACGCCGAAGTAGACGGTGGTCCACTGGCCGAGGCTGCGCCAGCCCTCGAAGAGGGTCTTGCCGGTGGCGAGGTGCCAGCGGCCGGTCGCCTCGGCGAGCGAGATCTTGACGACGCAGCCGATGATCGCCGCCCACAGCAGGGTGTACCCGAACTGGCTGCCCGCGATGAGCGTCGCGACGAGGTCGCCCGCGCCGACGCCGGTCGCGGCCACGACGATGCCCGGGCCGATGTACTTCCAACTCGCCTTGCGCAGGGCGGGCTCGGCGAGTTCCGGTGTCACTCCGCCGCCGCTCTTCTTCCCCGGATTCCCCGGAACGCCTGAAGTGCTGTCTGACATGGTGTTTCCCTTGCCTCCCGTTGTCCCCCCACGGTGATGTGGATCACCGTGGAGGGAGGGGACGGGCGGGCGCAAGGGGCGGGCGCGGATCGTCTCCGGATCGCAGCCGTACGGCGAAACCTCGGGCTCGGTGGCCGCAGCTCCTCCCCGGTACTCGGCCAGCACATCGGCACGCCCCTGGCGGGCCTGCTCGGCGTCGCCGGGGGCGCGACCGTGCGTCGCTGGGGTCAGCGTCGGCGCCAGGGCTTGTCGGGGATGCGTACCTGGGGTTCGGTGCCGAGAAAGTCGACGAGGACGGGCCGGGGCAGACCGCCGGTGCGCAGTTCCATGCGGCCGAGTCTGCCGCTGGCGTCGACCCAGTACGTCACCGGTGAGGTGGCCGCCTGAGGAGCTTTCCGGCCCTGGGGGCGGGGGCCGGAGAAGAGAGTGTGCGAGCGTCCGCCCAGGGTCCGTTCGCCCAGTCGGCGTGTTCCGGACTGGGCGAGGAGCTGGGGGTTGTCGGGCCGGTTGACACCCAGGGCCATGAGGACCTTCAGGGCGGTGTCCAGCGGGTCCTGGGCGTAGCCACGGGGTGTCCAGGCACGCGCGGGAAGCTGGGCGGCCACCCGGGTGACCTGGGCGGCCGTGTCGTCGGCGGGAGGCTTGTGCAGGGACACCGAGAGTCCGGTGGTGTCCCAGGCGATCAGCCCGCGCTGCGCCGGGCGGCCCGCGGTGTAGGTGCCGACCGCGCGATGGGTCCTGTAGTCGATCACGCCCTTGACGATCACGGAGTCGGCTCCGTCGTCGATGGTCGCGGTGATGCGGGCCGGGCTCGACTCGTAGGCGAGGAAGCGGGCCACGGCGAGCCGCTCGGCCTCCTGGGTCGTCACCGGCCGGGGGGCGTCCGGGTCTTCGGCGTTCGTGCCGAGGAGGACCGCGCCGGTGGCCAGCAGCGAGGTGGCGGCGACGGCGGCGAGCACGGCCGTACGGCGGGTCGGGGTGCGGGGGGTGCGGGGCATCGGGGTCTGCCTTTCGTGTCCGTCACGGGACAGGGCGACGGGCGACGCCCTCCGGTGATCCGGAGGGCGCCGCCCGTTTCCCGTGTCCGTCACAGGGCCACTATGGGTGTGGTCACTTTCCCTTCTTGCCGGACTCGCCGGGCTTGTTGGTCAACGTCACCGTGATGCCCTGGGTGGCGTTGTTCTTGGTCAGGGTGTAGGGGCCGGACACCGGCTTCGTCGGCATCAGGTAGCCCTCGGGCACGGCGGTCTCCCGCAGGTAGTACGCGCCGAGCGGGAGCTTGCCGAAGGTGCAGACGCCCTGCCTGTCGGTGGCACAGGCCGGGTTGACGCGGGTGTCGGGGCGTGCCCCGGTGACCTGCAGGCCCGGGGTGCCGTTGGTCTCGCGCCAGGTCTGGAAGACCGCGCCGGACAGGACCCGGCCGCTCTTCGCGTCCTTCTTCAGGACGGTGATCTTCCCGACGGGAGTGGGCACGGGAGGCTCCACCTCGTCCGGCGGGACGATGACGACCTTGGCCTTGCACTGCTCCTCGGGCGGGAAGGTCGGATCGCTCGCGGGGCAGTTGTACAGGTTCTCCTGGTGCTCCAGCGTGTTGGGCATCTCCGCGGTGGCGCCCTTGGGGAGGTCCTTCAGCGCGTCCTTGCGCACCGTGACGGAGAAGCGGATGACGGCCTTCTGCTTCACGGGCAGCTTGCCGAGCCACTTGAGGACGCCGTTCTCGTAGGAGACGGTGCCGGGGCCCTCGACGACCTTGATGTCGTTGTTGTAGTCGGCGTACTTGAGGATGTGCTGGATCGGGTCGATGACCGCGTCCATGTTCGGGTCACCGGGCACGTCCGCGGTGCCGGTGTTGCGCACCGTCCAGGTGTAGGTCACCTTCTCGCCGGGCTTGACCCGCGGCTTGTCGACCGACTTCGAGGCGTCGACGTAGGGCACCCTGGCTCGGTTCTCGCAGTCCTCATCCTCCGGGTCGCAGATGGGGGGAACGATGGTGCCGCCCTCGTCGTCGTAGGCGCGGATCACCTCCGGCTTCTTCTCCGTGTCGACCTTGGTCTCGGACACCAGCTTGTTGTTGACGAGCTGGTTGCCGAAGTTGCGGCGGTTGGCGGTGATGGAGTAGGTGAACTTCGCCGTCTCACCCTGCTTCAGGTCGCCGGTCCAGCGCAGGCCCTTGCCCGCCTCGAAGGCCAGCGTGCCGGTGCCCTGGGTGATCTTGTGGTCGTTGTTGTAGGCGGCGTCGTCGAAGACGTCGATCATGTCGTCGAAGACGATGGCCGGCCAGGCGCCGACGAGGTCGACCGCACCGACGTTGGTGATGATGATCTCGTACGGGTACTTCTGGCCCGGGCGGATCAGGCCGGTGGGGCGGCCGATCTTGGTCAGCTGGAAGTACGCGATCGGGACGCGGGTGGCGCAGACCGGGTCGGTGGAGCCGGTGTCGCAGTTGGAGTCGGCCAGGTGGATCCGGTTGTCCAGGATCATGTCGCCGGCGGGCCTGCGGGGGGCCCGGACCTGGTAGGTGAGGGTCACCTTCTTGCCCTGGAGCAGCGGCCCGGTCCAGGTGAGCTTCTGGGCCGTGGCGTCGAAGACGGGGACCGCGACGGGCTGGCCGTCGATGGTGGCCTTCGGGGAGCCCGTGACGAAGCTGCTGGCGTCGAGCACCTTGGACAGGTCGTCGGTGATGACGGCCGGGTTGCGGTCGGTGCCGGGGTTCTCGGCCACGACGGTGTAGGTCACCACCATGCCGTCGACGGCGGCCTTCTTGTCGACGCTCTTCCTGATGATGAGGGGCGTCTTCTTGGTGAAGCCGAAGTCGTAGGTGTGGTTGTTGTGCCCGCCGTCGCCGGTGGTGATCGCGTGCTCGGCGAACGTACCGCCGGCAGCAACCTTGCCGTCGCTGTCGATGTGGTCGTTGGTGCCCGCGTCGGCGCGGGTGGGCTTCGCGCCCTCCAGCGGACCGCCCGCGGCGTAGTCCTCCGCCTTGTCGAGCTTGATCGTGTACTTGCTGCGGTGGCTGACGCCGCCGGTGACGTTGGAGGCGTCGAAGTAGTACTCGCCGCGCGCGCTGGTCTTGGTGGTCCCGGCGAGCGAGCCGTCCTCCTTGTAGAGGTTGACGGTCACCCCGGCGACAGGAGCCTCGTCGGGGTCCTGGATGCCGTTGTTGTTGGTGTCGTCCCAGACGCGGTTGCCGATCTGGATCGGTGCCTCGTCGCACATCACCTCGATGTCGGCCATGCCCGCGGCCTTGCCGAAGGATTCGTGCAGGAGCAGGCCGTCCCTGGTCATGTCGCTCTGACCGGTGGTGCGGTTCACCCAGGCGGTGCCGTTGGTGTAGTCGTCACCGGTCGGGTCGATCGCGGAGGTGGCGATGGTGTCCTCGACCCGCGACAGGGCCAGCCCGCCGTAGAACGCCTCCTGGTGGTAGGCGAGCCGCTGGTCACCGGGGTAGAACTCCTTGACGCTGGTGTCCCCACCGTTGTCGCGCCCGCTGGCGTTGTTGGTGCAGCCGCCGTTGCCGTCCATGACGAACTTGCCGTCCGCGCCGGGGCAGGCCCGGTTGATGTCACCGCCGGAGGCGGTGGTGATCAGCCTGGGCGCGCCCTCGTCCTGGGCGACCTTGATGCCGCCCTGCATGGCGAAGCGGTCCCGGAAGCCCAGCACCAGGTCGCCGTTGTCCTCGAAGAGGATGTCGGAGAGCAGCGGCTGCGGGTAGCTGACCCAGGCGCCGTTGCAGGTGGCGCCCTCCTGGTTGAAGCGGTAGCGGTCGGCCCAGGGGAACCAGCCCTTGCCCTTGCAGGCGGCGATGGTCATGCCGGTACCGCGCGGGAAGTCGAGCTTCTGGTCCATCACGATGCCGGTGAACGTGCCGCTGTCCGGGTTGAAGTCGTGGATGACGGCCCGCATGTCCGCCTTGCTGTCGGTGGACTGGCCGGAGCACACCCCGCCGATCAGCATCCTGCCGTCCCGGATGCCGATGGCGAACGGGCGCCAGTCGTCGGCGGAGGGGCAGTTGGGGTTGGGGATGTCGTACGACGCCTTGGGCGCGCTCGCGGTCTTCTGCGTGGCGTCGTAGCGGTAGAGCTTCTTGTCGTTCGCGTTGATGACCCAGAGGTCCTTGCCGTCCTCGCTCACCTCGACGTCGCCCAGCGACTCCTTGGCGACGGCCGGCATGAAGCCCGCGTCCTGGTTCTGCGCGATGGACTGCTTGTGCACGGTCGTCCCCGCGTTCGGGACGGTCGTGAACTGCGAGAGCGCGTTCGTGTTCCGGTCGTACAGGTAGATCGCGCCGGGTCCGCCGGGCCCGTAGTTGGCGCCCCGCTGCGCGACCGCGCCGGAGAACACCCACCTCTTGGACTTGCTGTAGCCGATGCCGTACAGCGCACCGGTCTCGGCCTTGGTGGTCCACTTGTCCACTTCGGCGTTGCGGTCGTTCTTGTCGCTGCCTCGGGTGTTGTACGCGAAGGAGACCAGCGTCTTCTTCGTGGCCGCGTCGATGCCGCCCTCCACGTCGCTCCGGACGCAGGCGGTCACCAGCGGGGCGTTCTTCTGGCAGTACTCGTCGGGGTTCCAGAAGCCCGTGGTGTACTCGACGTTCTTGGCACCGGAGACGTCGACGAACTCCTCGTTGCTGCTGAGCTTGTCCGGCGCGCCGGTCAGGCCCTCCTTGGCGGCGAAGGCCGGATGGAAGACCTTCGCGTTGGGGTTGAGGACCTCCACCCGGTACTTCCCGCCGGTCAACGGCGAGGTCGCGGGGTCGAGCGTGACGGTGCCGTCGTCGCCCGTGGTGCCGGTGATCGAACGGCCACCGGCGTCCGTGAGCTTGACCTCGACCTTCGGCATCCCGCGTTCCAGTACCCGGTTCCAGGTGCCGTCCGCGTTGTAGTCCCGGATGACGCGCACCTTCACGCTGCCGTCACCGGGTTCGGCCGCGTTGCCCGTGGAGGCGTGCGCCGGTGCACCCGCGGAGAGTCCGGCTCCCGCCACCAGGGCGGCCGAGACTCCCCAGGCCATGACCTTGTTGGGAGGGTAGAGGTGCCTCTCGGCCCTCCCCCGAGTCCGCTCCTCGGAGCGGCATCTGCGCTGCTTCAACGTCTTCCTTCCCTGACTTCCAGAGAGAACGACCAAGCCGACGGGCATGATCGGGAAGCAACATCCGTTCCCGCTGTCCCTTGACGCCAGCGCGACATGCCCGAAACCACTGGAGCGGAGTAGGCATTTCATACGACTGGAAGAGGGTCTCGCCCCACCGGGTCATCGGTGGGCGGCACGGCGCCGGATTCCGTACCGGTGGGGAGCGCTCCCCTAACGGCCCACCCTGGTGGCGGCGCCGGCGTCGGCAGGGCTAGCTGTCAGCTGTGGCGACGTGTCCGCGCCACGGTCGGCATCAGGAAGAAGCACCGGGAGTTCATGTGGCACGAGCACGCAGGATCAGCAGACTCGGCGCGGTCGCAGTCGTACCGGTCCTGGCCGTGTTCTTCGGGACCCTCCTGCCCGGCGTGTCGGCGGCAGCGGCTGACACGGCGGCGGTTTCCGACGGCAGCCCCCGGCCCTCCTGCACGGCGGACACGGGGCCGTACCAGTGGCAGCTGGAGAAGCGGCTGAAGCTCAAGGAGGACGGACTGATGTCCGAGGAGGACTGCCGGGCCTTCCGCACGCTGCAGAAGCGACTGGGCATCACACCCGCCAACGGCTATCCGGACGTCAAGACCTACCGCCTCCTGCTCGTCGACGACGTGAAGAAGAACCCCAACGCCCGGAAGAAGTGCCCCGAACACCGGCCCCGCGTCACCTGCATCGATCTGTCGCGGCAGATCCTGTGGGTCCAGCAGGGCAAGAAGGTCGTCTTCGGCCCCGTGCCCGTGCGCACCGGCCGCAAGGGGACGGAGACCCGTACGGGCTGGCAGCGGATCTACCAGAAGAACCGGACCTTCTTCTCCACCATCTACGACAACGCACCGATGCCGTACTCCCAGTTCTTCAACGGCGGCCAGGCTCTGCACGGCACGTACAAGGACCTGTTCGAGTCGGGCTCCGGCGGCTGCGTGAACATGTACGTCAAGGACGCCGAGCGGTTGTTCAAACTGCTCCGTATCGGTGACGCTCTCTACATCTACGGACGCAAGCCCGCCCGCGCGGCGCAGGACCGGTTCACGGCGGACGACGACCGTCTGATCGCCGAGGCGTTCGGCGGCGCCGGTATCCCCGTCACCTGGAGCCTCGACACCCCCCTGGGCTGAGCCCGCCGTGGAGCCAACCGGGCGGGGCAGACCCTAGAACAGGCTGTCGCCGAGTGAGCCCGTCGGCTCGGGGCCGGGCAACACGTACACCAGCGCGGAGGCCCGGTGCTGGATGAAGCGCGAGAGCGCGTCCTTCACGGCGAGGCGCTCCTGCACCCGTACGAAGAGGCGGGGATCGTTCATGCAGGCGAGGAAGAGCAAGCCTCTGTCCCGTGGCCCGTCGTCGTAGGTGTAGCCGCGGCGCAGCATCCGCGCCCCGCCGTCGAGCCGCGAGTGGGCCTGGCGTACATGGGCGTCGATCGGCAGGACGTAGCGGCCTTCCGGAGTCTTCTCGAAGAGGTTGACCTCGCGGTGCTCCTCCCGGTGGCCGAGGGGAGCGCCCTCGGCCAGCGTGCGCCCGACGACGGCTTCCTGACGGCGCGTCGGCAGTGCCGAGAACGTGGTGGTGTCCATGTGGATACGGCGCATGACGAGGTACGTGCCGTCCTTGTCCGGCCCGCTGCCCACCCACACCCACCGTTCGGCTTCCTCGGGCGTGGGGTTGACCGTGCCGTCCTTGAAACCGAAGAGGTTGCGCGGCGTCTCTCGTGCTCCGTGCGGCGGAAGGTGACCGTTCTGCGTCCACCTCGCGCGCAACGTGCCGTCGGCGAGGGCGGTCAGCGACCGCGCGGTCGCGGCCACTTCGGCGACTCCACCGCCGCAGATCTGCACCAGGAGGTCGCCACCGCTTCGCTCCGGTTGCAGCAGGTCGCCGGGGAAGGAAGGGAGTTCACGGAGGAGGGCGGGCTGACGCAGTCCGAGAAGGCCGGGGGTCCGGGGGCCGATCCCGACCGTCACCGTCACCCCGCCCGGCTGTCCCGCCGAGGGGCTGATCGTATCGGCGGGAGATGCGGCCGTACGGCTCAGGGCGGTCCAGGCGGCAAGCACCCGTCGCAGCCTGCGGGCGCCTGCCGGACCCCGTCGGCCGGGGTCCAGGTCGAAGCCCAGCACCGTGACGTGGGGTGGCTGTGCGCCGGTGATTCCGTGTTGCCGCCGCGTGGGGGACGAGGGGGCGGGGAGTTCGCTCCGCACCTGGGCCGACGGTGTCGCGCCGGCCCGTGCCGGGGGGCCCGGTTGCGTACCGGAGCATCCGGTCGTCAGGGCTGCCGCGGTGCCCATCAGCACGGCACGCCGAGCCGGGCCGCGTTCAGACGAAAACGAGGGCATTGAATTCCGCTGCTCCGGGAGAAAGGGAGGGGGAAGAGAGGAGGAAGGGCTGGAGAGAGGCAGTCGCGAAGGACGGTACACCTGCCCTCATGCACATCTCTGCAATTTCTCTTCGGCTCCGCCGATTTCGATCCGCCATCGGTCTCCTTCCCGTGATGCTCGCCCTGCTGGCAGGAGTCACGGCATGCGGGGAAACACCCTCGGTGCGGCCCGCTCCGGGCGCTGACGGGCATTCCGTCATTCGCGTTCCACAGAACGCTTCGTCAATTCAGGAGGCGGTCGATTCCGCTCGTCCGGGTGACTTGGTACTGGTCTCTTCGGGTGTATATCGCGAGAGTGTGGTGGTGAAGACCGACCAGGTCGTCCTGCGCGGCACCGACCGGAACAAGGTCGTCGTGGACGGAGAGTTCCGCCGAGGAAACGGCATTACGGTCACCGGCGCCCAGTCCGTCGTGGAGAACCTCACGGTCCGCAACCACTTGGTCAACGGTGTTCTCTTCACCGGCGTCACCGATACCCAGCTCCAGGCCCGCGGGGCGGGCGGGGCGGGGTACGACCCGCTGGACACCGCCAAGTTCCCGCCGCTGAAAGGGTTCCGGGCCTCCTATGTGACCGCGTACAACAACGCGTTGTACGGGATTTACGCATTCGACGCCCGAGAAGGCGTCATCGAGCACTCGTACGCGTCGGGCCACGCGGATTCCGGAATCTACGTCGGCCAGTGCCGTCCCTGCTCGACCGTCGTACGCCACAACAGCGTCGAGCACAACGCCGTGGGCCTGGAAGTCACCAACGCTTCGGAAAGTCTCCACCTTCTCGGAAACACCGTGCACGGGAACCGGGTGGGAATGACCCTCAACTCCAACGACCTCGAAGCGCTGGGCCCCCAGCACACCGCGGTCGTCGTGGGCAACCGGGTCACCGACAACAACGACGGAGCCGGACCGGAGCAGGCCGAGGGCGGCTACGGCATCGGGATCGGCGTGGGCGGTGGCTCACGCAACACCTTCGCGCGCAATCTGGTGACCGGGAACCGGGCCGCCGGGTTCCTGCTCCAGGACGTCCAGGGCTACCCGGTGCGCGACAACACCGTGCACGGCAACCGGGTCCGCGGCAACGGGGTCGACCTCGTCCTCGGTGCGGCGGGCGCGGGCGGGAACTGCTTCGCGGGCAACGCGGAACGTACCGTCAGCCCCGGCCGTACGGCCGGAACAGCCCGGTGCGGCAGCGGAGGGTACGCGCTCGCCGGCGGAGGGCGGGCGGCCGAGGTGGTCGCCCCGCCCGGTGTCTCCTTCCGGCGGGTGCTCCCGCCCCCCGCTCAGCCCCAGCGGCCCGGCACGGCGGACAGCGCACCCGTGCCGGCCAAGGGACTGCCCGGCACGGTGCGTGTCCAGGACTTCCCGCTGCCGGGCTGATGCTCAACGGAGTGAAAGAACATCGATGGTGAAGATCGCGTGTTCTCGCGGGTGATGAATGAGGTGATCTGCTCTCGGTTTCCGAACGAAAAGGGGAGTGT
The DNA here is from genome assembly GCF_026342435.1 of Streptomyces sp. NBC_00237. NCBI lineage: Bacteria > Bacillati > Actinomycetota > Actinomycetes > Kitasatosporales > Streptomycetaceae > Streptomyces > Streptomyces sp. NBC_00237. The sequence continues at coordinate 2,362,463 of NZ_JAPEMT010000002.1, forward strand.
GCCCGTGTCACCTCCGATGTGGTCCCGGTCTCCTCGGCTGCGCAGCAGCACCGTGGCAGCGGCCACCGTGCTGCTGACGGCCGCGTCCCTGGTGGGGCCGGTCGCGGTCGCCCGGGGCGCGGTGGCCCGTGCGGCGGAAGGAACGGTCACCGTCAACGTGGTGCGGGACGTGGATTCCGACGGCACGTGGACGCCCGTGCTGGAAGTGGGCGAGGCAGGGCTGCCCGTGACGGTCACCGATGCGGCCGGCAACACCGGCACGGCGATGACCGGCGCGGACGGCAAGGTCACGTTCTCTCCGTCGGCCCTGGGGCTGTCCGGTGGCCGCTACCGGGTCGAGGTGGTCGTCCCGCCCGACAAGTCCTATCTGAAGCCCGCGCAGGCGGGCGGCCCGGCTCCCGCGCTGTCGTCACTGGTGGAGTTCGTCGACGTGGCCGACGGCAAGGACGCGAGCGTACTCACCGCCGTGCACAATCCGGCCGACTACTGCCAGGCCAACCCCGATCTCGCCACCGCGTGTTCGCGCCAGTCCGGGGCCGGGGTGACGGACACGAAGGGCCTGGTGTCCTGGCCGTACGACCGCACGGGACAGGGCACACCGCCCGACGAGGAGGCGACGTTCGACCGGATCGGCGCCACCTACGGTCTGGCGCACAAGCGGGACACCGACGAGCTGTTCGTGGGCGCGCTGACCAAGCGGCTCTCTCCCTACGGTCCTGCGGGCCCCGGCGGCATCTACCAGGTCGACCGGAAGACGAAGCAGGTCACCACGTTCGCGGTGGTGCCGGACGCCGGTGATGCCGTGCACTCCGCCGACCTGACCCGCGACACCATGGAGATCAACGACGCGGTCGGCAAGGAGGGCCTGGGCGACCTCGACCTGTCCGAGGACCAGAGCACCCTGTACGCCGTCGGGCTCAAGGCCAGGAGCCTGTACGCCTACGACTCCTCGACGGGCGCGCTGAAGCAGACCCTGCCGATCCCCGACCCGGGCTGCCCCAGCGGTGCGGCCGACTGGCGCCCGTACGGTCTGGGGGTGCACGACGGCGCCGTCTACGTGGGCGGCACCTGTTCCGCCGAGTCCACCCAGCGGGACGCCGACCTGCGCGCGTACGTCCTCAAGCTCACCGGCAGCACCTTCACCACCGAGGTCTCGCACGCCCTGGACTACCCGCGCGGCATGGGCTACGAGTCCATCAAGGGGGACACCGCCTGGCGGCCGTGGCTGAAGACCTGGGACCCGTACAAGTGGTTCCAGCAGGCCAACTTTCCCGGGCCGATCCTGTCCGACCTGGTCTTCGACCGGGACGGCTCGATGGTGCTGGGCTTCCGGGACCGCCTCGGCGACCAGGCCGGTTACGAGGCGCTTCCTCCGGAGGGGAGCACCGACACCGTCCAGCGCTCGCTGCTCTCCGCGATGGGCGACATCACCCGGGTCTGCCGGGTGGGGGGCGCGTGGGTGTGGGACAGCGATTCCGCCGCCTGCCCGAACCACTTCGTCAACGGCACCCAGCCCCCGCAGCAGGACGGCGTCCCGGAGTACTACCCCGGCGACTCCACCCTCGGCCAGCTCGGCGAGGCCGCGATGGGCGGTCTGGCCCACGCGCCCCGCTTCCGGCACACCGTGGCCACCTTCGTCGACCCGCACGAGATCTTCACCGGCGGGGTTCGCAAGTTCGACAACGCCACCGGCGAGGGCTCCGAGAACTACGAAGTGATCAAGGGCCAGGGCTCGTTCGGCAAGGCCAACACCCTCGGTGACCTGGAACTCCTCTGCGACGAGGCGCCGGTACAGATCGGTAACCGGGTCTGGTTCGACCGCGACAGGGACGGCATCCAGGGCGCCGCCGAGGAGCCCCTGCCCGGTGCAACCGTCACGTTGAAGGACAAGAACGGCGCGGTCCTGGAGACCACCACGACCAACGCACGCGGTGAGTACTACTTCCAGGTCAAGCCGCGCACCGAGTACCGCATCACGTTCGACGTCAGCACCTCGGACACCTCCGGACTCCCGGAGAAGCCCGCCCCCACCGATCTGCTGCCCAGCGCGGCTCTGCGGGGCGACAACATCTCCGTCGACTCCAACCCCGACCCGGCCACCCAGACGGAAGCCCTCACCACCGGCGCGGCGGGCCACAACGACCACACCCACGACGCCGGGTACCACCTCCCGCGCGGCAAGGTGACGGTGCTGAAGAAGAACGCCACGACCGGCGAGGTCCTGCCCGGTGCGGTCTTCCAGCTGTGGCGGGAGACCAACGGCAAGCCCGGCCTCCAGGAGGCGGACGACACCAAGGTCGGCGCCCCGTGCACGACCGACGGCACGGGCGCGTGCACGACGGAGGTGGACCTGGGCACCTACTACTGGCAGGAGACCCGGGCGCCGCGCGGCTACCAGCTGCCGGACCCGAACGTCTTCGGTCCGCTGGTCGTGACCGGGCACAGCACCGGAAAGGGCGCGACGGTGACGGTGGCCAACAAACCGATCCCGCCGGTGACCGGTGGGATCGGAGTGCTCAAGAAGGACGCGAAAACGGGCCGCCCCCTGCTGGGCGCCGTCTTCGAGCTGTGGCGTGAGACCAACGGAAAGCCCGGCCTGCAAATGCCGGGCGACACCAGGGCCGGAGCAGCCCGCGCGACCGACGAGCGGGGGCGCTGCGCCTTCACCGGTCTGCCCCAGGGCGACTACTACCTGCGGGAAACCGCCGTCCCGGAGGGCTACCGGCTGCCCGCCCGCCCCATCAGCGGACCCCACAGGCTCACCGGGTCGGACATCGTCCTCACGCGTACGAACGAGCGGGGAGAGCCCGTGAAGAAGTAGCAGGAAGAGGTACGGAACAACCCACCCGGCCGCCGGGGCGGGGACCGGCTCACCGGCGGTTCCCGCCCCGGCGGCGTGACGTCCGGCACCCGACAGCGGGTGCCTGATGCCGACCACGAACGCGGCAACAGCGCGGCAGGACGACACGATCCGCCGGTCAGGCCCTAGATGACCAGGCTGAGGAGTGCCGCCACCGCGAAGCCCGCGACGGAGAGGACGGTTTCCAGGACCGTCCAGGACTTCAGGGTGTCGCGCTCCGAGATGCCGAAGTACTTGGCCACCATCCAGAAGCCGCCGTCGTTGACGTGCGAGGCGAAGATCGAGCCCGCCGAGATCGCCATGATGACGAGCGCGAGGTGCGCCTGCGAGAGGTCCTGTCCCTCGACCATCGGGACCACGATTCCGGCGGTGGTGACGATGGCGACCGTCGCCGAGCCCTGTGCGACGCGCAGGACGACGGAGATCAGGTAGGCGAGCACGATGATCGGCAGGCCGACGTTGTCGAAGGTCTTGGCGAGCGCGTCCGCGATGCCGCTGGCCTTGAGGACGGCGCCGAAGATGCCGCCCGCGCCGACGACGAGAAGGATGTTGCCGACGGGCTTGAGGGAGGCGGTCGAGACCGTCTCCAGGGACTTGCGGGACCAGCCGCGCCGGATGCCGAGGAGGTAGTAGGAGAGGAGCAGGGCGATGGTGAGGGCGACGAAGGGGTTGCCGAAGAACTCGATGACCGAGCGGAGGGTGGATTCCGCGAGGGCGATGGAGGAGAAGGTCGCGCCGAGGATCAGGACGAGGGGGGTACCGATGATCGTGAGTACGGTCGCGAGGGAGACCGGGTCCTCACGGGGCTCGACCCCGCTCGCCTGCTGCTCGGCGGCGACGGCGGCCTTGGCCTCCTCGGCCGCTTCGACCATGTCGGCGGGCACGGGGACGAAGATGCGCTTGCCGATCCAGGCGGCGTAGCCCCAGGCGGCGAGGACGGCGGGGATGCCGACGACGATGCCCATCATGATCACCCAGCCGAGGGAGACCTTGAAGAGCCCGGCGGCGGCGACCGGCCCGGGGTGCGGGGGCAGGAACGCGTGGGTCATGGACAGACCCGCCAGGAGCGGCATCGCGTAGAGCAGGATCGACTTCCCGCTGCGCTTGGCGGCGGCGTAGACGATCGGCGCGAGGACGAAGATGCCGACGTCGAAGAAGACCGGGATGCCGAAGACCAGACCCGTCACGCCCATCGCGAGCGGGGCCCGCTTCTCACCGAAGAGGTTGAGCAGCCGGGAGGCCAACACCTGGGCGCCGCCGCTGACTTCGAGGATCGCGCCGAGCATGGTGCCGAGGCCGATGATGATCGCGACGTGGCCGAGGATGCCGCCCATGCCGGATTCGATGACGGAGGGGAGCGCGGACTTCTGGACCGTGCCGAAGAGTTCGGTGACGGAGAGCCCGGCGCCGAGACCGACGGCGAGGGAGACGGCGAGGAGGGCGACGAAGGGCTGGAGTCTGATCTTGATGATCAGGAGGAGGAGCAGGGCGATGCCGAGGGCGGCGATGGTGAGGAGGCCGGGGGTGCCGCTGATGACGGCCAGGAGGCCGCCGGTGTGCGGGGTCTTGGGCGGGTCGCCTGCGGCGAGGGCCGTGGATATGGCGCTGGGTACTGCTGCGATCTGCATGTGCGGTCAACTCCGGGCGGTCCGGGGGACGTCCTTGTCACCCCATGGGTGGTGGAGAGAGCGGGGCCTTGCAGTGGGGGGGGTGTCGGGGCCCTCGGGCGGGGCGGGGCCAGCACCCGGGTGGGGCGGGGCCAGGAGCGGGGCGGGGTGGGGCGGGAGCGAGGGCGGCCGCCCCCTTGCCCACCCGTCCCGCCCCCGGGGGGCGGCCCCGCAGCCCAAGAGGGCGAGGGGCGGCTCCGCCGCGTGGGCGCGACCAGCCACGAGGCTCCCGCACCTTTCCGGGACAGCCGCGCGGCGAGCGCTTCAGATGAAGGGGTGGGGCAGGGGCCTCAACCCGCCGAAGGCGGGCGGGGGTTCGGGGGCGGAGCCCCCGGGCGGTGACCTCAGCCACCCGCCGACCCGCATCGAGCAAGAAGACCTCATCGAGCAAGAAGACCTAGCCGAGGACGGCGAGCGCGTCGATCTCGATGAGCAGCCCCGCCGGAAGCCCCACGTACACCGTCGTCCGCGCCGAAGGAGCCTCCTTCAGGTCCGCGAAGTACTCGTTGTAGATCTCATTCATCTCCGCGAAGTGATCCACATCCGTGAGGTAGACGCGCATCATCATCACGTCCTCCCACGAAGCCCCGCCCTCCTCCAGGATCGCCTGGACGTTGGCGAACGTCTGGAGCGTCTGCTCACGCAGCGTCGGCCCGGCGGGCGTCGGCTTCTGCCCCTCGACCGCCGGGAGGAACCCGACCTGTCCCGCCACCTGGAGCAGGTTCCCCTTGCGCACCCCGTGCGAGAACTTCGCGGGCGGAGCCGTGTGCGTGGACGGAGTGATCGCGGTCTTTTCGAGCTTGTCAGCCATGATGTTGCTTCCTTGCTGGGAGTTGCGTGGGTTGAGTGGAGAGGGCCTGCGGCCCTATGGGTTCTTGGGTGTGCCGCCCGTACCGGAGTACTCACGGCTGATCGCCTCCGCCGTACGCCGCACCAGCGGGAGCAGCGTCAATAGTTCCTCCCGGGTGACGACCACGTTCGGCGCGGACACCGACATCGCCGCGACGACCCTGCCGTCCGCCCCCCTGATCGGAGCGCCGACGCAGTTGATGGATTCCTCGTGCCCGCCGAGGTCGGTCGCCCACCCCTGCTCCCGCACGAGCGCCAACTCCCGTAGGAACGCGGCAGCGTTGGGCGTGGACCGAGCCGTGTACTGCGGATACTCAAGCTTCTCGGCGATCTCCCGCCGCTCCCCCTCCGGCAGATCCGCCAGCAGCAGCTTCGCCACCGCCGCGACGGTGATCGCCACGGGCTTCCCGATCCGCGAGTACATCCGTACGGGATACCGGCTCTCGACCTTGTCGATGTAGAGCACCTCCCCCTCCTCGCGCACCGCGAGGTGAACGGTGTGCCCGCACTCGGCGTTGAGCTCCTTCAGATACGGATGCGCGATGTCGCGCACGTCCAGGTTCTCGACCGCCTCCTGCGCCAGCGCGAACAGCCGCGCCCCGAGCCGGTAGCGCTGGTCCTGCTGCCGGTGCACCAACCCGTGCTCGTGCAGCGTGCGCAACAGCCTCAGCGCCGTCGACTTGTGCACGCCGAGCCGGTCGGCGACCTGCCCGAGGTCGGCGGGCCCCTGCGCGAGCAGCGGCAGAATGCTCAGCGCGCGGTCGACTGTCTGGCTCATGCTCGTACCTCGCCGCGCTCGGCCCGGCCTTCGTCCAGGACGCACCTGCTGACTGTTCGCTCGCTGCGCTCGTTCACGCTGTACGTACCTCCTGGTGCGGATGCAGCCCCGCCCCGGTCCATCCGGGGCCGAGTCGAAGTCTCCCCCAGCCCTCCTCGTCCAGTGCGGCCAACTCGTCGGCCAGCTCCCGGGAGGGCACCTCGGCCACGTCCCCCGCCACGGTGAGCGCGGCGGCGGCCGTCAGATGGCCGTGCCGCAGCCTCAGCGGCAGGTCGAGTCCGCGCAGCGTGGCGGAGAGGAACCCGGCGGCGAAGGCGTCCCCGGCCCCGACGGGCGCGACCACGTCCACGCGCGGGGCGGGCACCCGGTGCACCTCGCCGTCGGCGAAGACGGCCGCCCCGGCCGCACCCTGCTTGACCACGAGCACCGCCGGTTCCGGCAGCGCCGCGCGCACCGCTTCCGGCCCGCCCGTCACTCCCCACGCGGCAGCCGCCTCGTCCTCACCCACGAACACCAGGTCCGCACCCCGCGCCAGCTCCAGCAGCACAGGTCCGCCCTCACCCGAACTCCACAGCCCGGGACGGTGGTTCACATCGAAAGAGACCACGGGACGGCCGGGCCCCGCAGCACACAGCACCCTCATCAGTGCCAGACAGTCCGCCGACAGCGCCGCCGTGATCCCCGACAGATGCAGCACCCTCGCCCCGGACAGCGCCTCCCTCGGCACCGTGTCCGGGGACATCGCCGATGCGGCGGAACCCGCCCGGTAGTACGCGACCTCGTGCGTGGCGTCGTCGCGGTCGTCGGCCGTACGGAAGTAGATCCCGGTCCGGCGCTCCGAGTCCCGCACCACGTCCGACACGTCCACCCCGTACGCCCCGATCGCCTCGATCAGATGCGTGCCGAAGCCGTCCGCACCGACCCGGCTGACCCACTTCGCGGCGTGCCCGGCCAGGGCGAGCGCGCAGGCCACGTTGGACTCGGCGCCGCCGATGGTGCGGCCGAAGGACGGCACGTCGGCGAGGCGGCCGGGGCGGGAGGGCAGGAAGGTCACCATGGACTCGCCGAGACAGACGACGTCGCACACCTCATGGCGGACGTCGTCACGGTCGCCGTCGACGGCGACCCTGGTACCTGAACCTGACTGTTGTGCGGACACGGCTCGGATGTTAGACATCGGTGAGCGATATACGCAATGGGCGTTGCAATATCTGCAACGACCTGGAGGGAGGAGCCCCATGGGAGCCGAGCAGACAGCCGTACCGGCGACGCCGGAAGAGCAGCCCGGACTGCAGGACCTCGCACACGAGCCCGTCACCCACCGTTTCAAGGCCCTCCCCCCGGACGCCGAGGCCGCCGGACTGACCGTCGGCGAGCTGGCCGCCCAGCGCCGCAGCATCTTCGACGGCGGCTTCACCACCCCTCTCCTCGCCCTCTCCGCCGAGTCCCTGGCCCACAACCTCGACCTGCTGGAGACGTACGCCGAGCGCCACCGGCTCTCCTTCGCCCCGCACGGCAAGACCTCCATGTCCCCGCAGCTCTTCGCCCGCCAACTGGAGCGCGGCGCCTGGGGGATCACCGCCGCCGTCCCCCACCAGGCCCGCGTCTACCGCGCGTACGGCATCCCCCGCATCTTCCTCGCCAACGAACTCGTCGACGCCGCCGCCCTGCGCTGGCTCTCCGCCGAGCTGGACGCCGATCCCGGCTTCGCCTTCGTCTGTTACGTGGACTCCGTGCGCGGCGTCGAGCTGATGGACGAGGCACTGCGCGCGGCCGGGGGCTCCCGCCCGGTGGACGTGGTGGTGGAGCTGGGTGCGGGCGAGGGCGCCCGTACCGGAGCGCGCACCCCGGCGGACTGCGCGCGGGTCGCCGACGCGGTGGCCGCGACGAGCACGCTGCGCCTGGTGGGCGTCGCCGGGTACGAGGGCGAGGTGCCGAAGGCCGACGGCGACCGCGTCCGCTCCTGGCTGCGTGAACTCGTCACGCTCGCGGTGGAGTTCGACCGCGCGGGACGCTTCTCCCCGGACCTCGAAGAGATCGTCGTGAGCGCGGGCGGCAGCGCCTGGTTCGACGCCGTCGCCGACGTCTTCGCGGAGATCCCCGAACTCTCCCTCCCCGTACTGAAGTTGCTGCGCTCGGGTGCGTACGTCTCGCACGACGACGGCCACTACAAGGAGCTGACCCCCTTCAACCGCGTTCCGGAGGAGGGGCAGTTGCAGCCCGCGTTCCGGCTGTGGTCGCAGGTGGTGTCCCGGCCGACCCCGGCGCAGGCGTTCGTCAACGCGGGCAAGCGGGACGCGGCGTACGACCTCCACCTCCCCGAGGCGCAGGTCGTGCGGTCCGCACGGGACGGCGTCGTCCGCCCCGCGACCGGCATCACCGTCACCGGCCTGTCCGACCAGCACGGCTGGCTGAGCACCGACGCCTCCGCCGATCTGGAGGTCGGCGACTGGGTCGGACTCGGCCTGTCCCATCCGTGCACGATCTTCGACAAGTGGCAGCTCATCCCGGTCGTCGACGCCGAGGGCCGCGTCGTCGAGTTCCTCCGTACGTTCTTCTAAAGAGGGCTGCCGTCATGGATCTCGTCATACGCGGCGCACAGGTGATCGACGGCTCGGGCGGTGCCTCGTACCGCGCCGACGTCGGCATCACCGAGGGCCGTATCAGCATTATCTCCGCAGGTGACCGAGGTGGACGAGGTGAACGTCTCACCGGCAGCCGCGTCCTGGACGCCGAAGGGCTGGCCCTGGCCCCCGGCTTCATCGACATGCACGCCCACTCCGACCTGGCGCTCCTGCGCGACCCCGACCACAGCGCGAAGGCCGCGCAGGGCGTCACGCTGGAGGTGCTCGGGCAGGACGGTCTCTCGTACGCGCCCGTCGACGACCGCACCCTCGCCTCGGTCCGCACCGCGATCACCGGGTGGAACGGTGACGGTTCGGACATCGACTTCGACTGGCGCACGGTCGGCGAGTACCTGGACCGGCTGGACCGCAACTTCGGCGGCCAGGGCATCGCGGTCAACGCCGCGTACCTGATCCCCCAGGGCACGGTACGGATGTACGCCGTGGGATGGGACGACCGCCAGGCCACACCCCAACAGCTGGAACGGATGCGGCAGTTGGTCGCCGAGGGGATGCGGCAGGGTGCGGTCGGCATGTCGTCCGGGCTGACGTACACGCCCGGCATGTACGCCGACGACGCCGAGCTGACCGAGCTGTGCCGCGTCGTCGCCTCGTACGACGGCTACTACTGCCCGCACCACCGCTCGTACGGGGCCGGAGCCCTCGAAGCGTACGAGGAGATGGTCCAGCTCACCCGCAACGCAGGGTGCGCGCTGCACCTCGCGCACGCCACCATGAACTTCGGCGTGAACAAGGGCAGAGCCCCTGACCTGCTGGCCCTCCTGGACGAGGCGCTCGCCGACGGCGCGGACATCAGCCTCGACACGTACCCCTACACTCCGGGCTGCACCACGCTCGTCGCGATGCTGCCGAGCTGGGCGAGCGAGGGCGGCCCCGACGCGATCATGGCCCGGCTGCGGGACGACTCGACGGCCGAGAAGATCCGCCACCACATGGAGGTGATCGGCGCGGACGGCTGCCACGGGGTGCCGATCGAGTGGGACACCATCGAGATCTCGGGCGTCTCCGACCCCGGGCTCGCGGGCTGCGTCGGCAAGACGATCGCCGCTTCGGCCGCCCAGCGCGGCGAGGCACCGTGGGTGACCGCCCGCCGTCTCCTGATCAACGACCGGCTGGGGTCGACGATCCTCCAGCACGTGGGGCACGAGGAGAACGTCCGGGAGATCATGCGGCACCGCGTGCACACGGGCGGCAGCGACGGAATCCTCCAGGGGTACAAGCCGCACCCGCGCGCGTACGGCACCTTCCCTCAGTATCTCGGGCGCTACGCAAGGGAGTTGGGGATCCTCTCCCTGGAGGAGACGGTCGCCCATCTCACCTCGCGGCCCGCGGCCCGGCTGCGACTGGCCGACCGGGGGCTCGTCCGGGAGGGGTACCGGGCGGACCTGGTGCTGTTCGACCCGGCGACGGTGGCGGCGGGGTCGACCTTCGAGGCTCCGCGCACGCTGCCGGTCGGCATTCCGCACGTACTGATCGACGGGAAGTTCGTGATCGAGGACGGGCGGCGGACGTCGGTGCTGGCGGGGCGGGCGGTGCGGCGCAGTCCGTGAGCCGTCGGCGTACGGCATTCGGCACTCGGTGTACGGCACTCGGTGTACGGCAGCGCGAACAGGCGACGGCCAGGCGTGACGCATGACACCCCGGTGCGGCCCGGCGGGCGGATTCGTAGCCGCCGGGCGGGCCGGACTTGCGTTTCGGCGGGCCGCCACGGGGGTCCGCTTTGCGATGGAAGACGCGGCGAAGGCCATGTCCGTACGCCGGTGACCCGTGCGGACGGATCGCGGCGGTATTCACGCACGTCACGCCGCACACGCCCGTAAGCTCGCCGTCATGCAGGTGATCCAGTCAACGAAGCTCGCCAATGTCTGTTACGAGATCCGGGGTCCGGTCCTTGAGGAGGCGATGCGGCTGGAGGCAGCCGGACACCGCATTCTCAAGCTCAACACGGGCAACCCGGCGGCCTTCGGGTTCGAGTGCCCGCCGGAGATCCTGGAGGACATCCTCCGCAACGTCGGCACCGCGCACGGGTACGGCGACGCGAAGGGCCTGCTGTCCGCGCGGCGCGCGGTGATGCAGCACTACCAGACCAAGGGCATCGACCTCGACGTCGAGGACATTTACCTTGGCAACGGCGTCTCCGAGCTGATCCAGATGTCGATGCAGGCGCTGCTCGACGACGGCGACGAAGTACTCGTCCCGGCCCCGGACTATCCGCTGTGGACCGCGTCGGTCTCGCTGGCGGGCGGCACGGCCGTGCACTACCGGTGCGACGAGCAGGCCGACTGGATGCCCGACCTCGCGGACATCGAGCGGAAGATCACCGACCGGACGAAGGCTCTGGTGATCATCAACCCGAACAACCCGACGGGTGCGGTGTACGACGACGAGATGCTGCGGGGGCTGACCGAGATCGCCCGCCGCCACAACCTCATCGTGTGCTCGGACGAGATCTACGACCGCATCCTGTACGACGGCGCGACGCACACCCCGACCGCCGTGCTCGCCCCCGACCTGATGGTCCTCACCTTCAACGGGCTCTCCAAGAACTACCGGGTGGCGGGCTACCGGAGCGGCTGGATGGCGGTCTGCGGCCCGAAGGCGCACGCCTCGTCGTACATCGAGGGACTCACGATCCTCGCCAACATGCGGCTGTGCGCGAACATGCCCTCGCAGCACGCGGTGGCCACCGCGCTCGGCGGGCGGCAGTCGATCGACGACCTGGTGCTGCCGGGCGGGCGGATCCTGGAGCAGCGGAACACGGCGTACGAGCTGCTGACGCAGATCCCGGGCGTGACGTGCGTGAAGCCGAAGGGGGCGCTGTACCTCTTCCCCCGGCTCGACCCGAAGGTCTACAAGGTCAAGGACGACCGGCAGATGGTCCTGGACCTGCTGCGGGCCGAGAAGATCATGGTGGTGCACGGGACCGGGTTCAACTGGCCGGAGCCGGACCACTTCCGGATCGTGACGCTCCCGAACTCCAAGGACCTGGCGGACGCGGTGACGCGGATCGGGAACTTCCTGGACGGGTACGGACAGCCCTGACCCGCCTCCGCGGCCGGACCCGGACCGCGCTCTACTTTAGATCGAATCTAAGATAGGATGGCTTCCTGACGCTCGCCGCAGGAGGCCATCCCCTCATGTACGAACCGATCCGCACCAAGTCGGTCCACTCCACGGCCGACGCCGACGCCCGCTTCCCGCACCGCTCCCGCGAGGAGGAGCTGGACATCCAGCTCGCCGGACACCTCTCCGCGCTCCTCGCCGTGACCGACGAACTCGGACTCGACGCCGCGGCCGACCGGATCGCCGTCCAGGTCGCCCGGCTGCGCGGAGCCCCGCCCGCCCGGCACGCGGGCCACCGCCGGGAGGCCCCGGCCGCCCTGCACCGCCGCGCGCACGCCCTCGCGGGCCGCGCGCTGGTGGTGGCCGCGTCGCGCGCGGACACCGCCGCCGCGATCCTCGCCGCCGAGCGCATGGACGCGCACACGGCGGCAGCCGCTGACGACACGGTCAGCCTCTGATCGGCCCCGGTCCGCGGCCGGGGAGGCCGCGGACCGGGTGCCACCAACTCCCTTACGGAGGAACCGGCTTCGGTTGCGTACCGGGATCGGACGTACACTCCGCGTTCACCTGACACCGGCCGGAATGTGGGTTTCCGGGAGCACTCTGCACCTGTGAGACGCATCCTGGGAATCGTCCTGGCGGTGCTGCTGGTCGGCGGTGTGGCAGTTGCCGTCGCAGTGGGCCGCGAACCACGGGGCACGGGTACAGACCCGGGCACGGCAACGAAGACCGTGCGAGGAGTGATCGGATCGGAGAAGGCGGAGTTCTTCGCCGACCCGAAGGTGGTGGAGGCCCTTGCTGCCAAGGGCTACACCCTGCGGACGGAGACGTCCGGATCGTGGGCGATGGAGCAACTGCCCCTGAAGGGCTACGACTTCGTCTTCCCCGCGAGCAAGGCACCGGCCGACGAACTGCGCAGGAAGACCGGCGGCACGGGCACCCCGCTGCGCCCCTTCTACTCGCCGCTGGTCGTCGTCGCGCACAGCAACGCGGCCCGGGTGCTCGCCGACGCCGGTCTGGTGACACTGCGCGGCAAGCACTCGGGCACGCTGCGCATGAAGCCCTTGATGGACGCGGCGAAGGCGGACCGCACCTGGCAGCAGCTCAAGGGGGCCGAGAAGCACGGTGAGTTGACCGGCTCGCTCTTCGTCTCGACGACCGACCCCGGGGCGTCCAGCTCGGGGGCCCTCTATCTCGCCGCCGCCTCGTACGTCGCGGACGGCGGCCGGGTCGCCGACGGCGAGGAAGCGGTGGCGCGCACCGCACCGCTGCTGCGCAAGCTGATCTCCGTACAGGGAGCGCAGCAGACGAGCAGCGACGCCCCGTTCCGCGACTTCATCAGCGGTGTCGGCAACCCCCTCGTCCTGGTCTACGAGTCCCAGGTGGCCTCGCTCCTGCTGCGCGGACAGGACGCCGGGGACCTCGTCGTCCTCTACCCGGACACGACGGTGAGCAGCGACCACACGGTCGTCCCGGTCACTCAACTCGGGCGTGCGATAGGCGAGTTGCTGACCACCGACCCCACTCTCCAGAAGCTCGCCGTACGCCACGGCTTCCGGCCGCAGGGCGCTCCCGCCGCGTTCGCCTCGGCCGCCGCCCCGCACTCCTCGTACCTCAACCAGTCGCTGACCGGCGTCCGCCAGGCGCCCGTGCCCACCTCCGCGGTGCTGCACGCGCTGGCGCAGCGCGCGCAGGGAGGATCGTCATGACGTCCGCAGTTCCGCAGGAATCACCGCTGACACAGCCCCTGGTACTGACGCCCCCGCAGGCCACCGGCCCGGTGCGGGCCGAGCAGGCGGCCGGTCTCGTACCGGTGGGCGCGGAGGTGCGCCAGGAGATGGCCCGCCGCGCCGCCGACTACGTCGCCTCGCTCGCCGGGCTCGACGCCCGCTCCCCCGAGTTCGCCACCCGGATCGGGGAGATCACCGCACTGGGCGGAGCCGAGATCAGGGGCGCCGCCCAGCAGTCCAACCGGATGCTCGACCGTACGGTGCGGGCCCTGTCCACCGGCGAGGAGGACGCGCAGGGCCGCGTCGGCGGCTCGCTCCTGGAACTGCGGCGCACCGTCGAGGACTTGGACCCCAAGGACACTCCGGCGCGCGGCGCCCGCCGCCTCCTCGCCAAGCTGCCCGGCGGCAACCGCTTCCGCGACCACCTCGCCAAGTACGCCTCCGCACAGGGCACGTTGAATCGGATCGTGGGCACGCTGCGCGGCGGCCAGGACGAGCTGCGCCGCGACAACGCGGCTCTGCACACCGAGCGCACCCGCCTCTGGGACACCATGGGCAAGCTCCAGGAGTACGCGGTACTGACCGACGCCCTGGACCAGGCGGTCGAGCAGCGCATCGCCGAGGCCCAGTCCGCCGACCCCGCCCAGGCGGAAGCCCTGCGCGCCGACGTGCTCTTCCCCGTACGGCAGAAGCACCAGGACCTCCTCACCCAGCTCGCGGTCTGCGCACAGGGCTATCTGGCGATGGACGTGGTCCGCCGCAACAACGAAGAGCTGATCAAGGGCGTCGAACGCGCCGCCACGACCACCGTCACCGCCCTGCGCATCGCGGTGATGCTCGCCTCCGCCCTCGACAACCAGAAGAGGGTCGTCGAGCAGGTCAACGCCCTGCGCGGCACGACGGACGAGCTGATCCGGGGCAACGCGCAGATGCTCGCCACGCAGACCGGCGAGATCCAGCAGATCGCCGCGGAGTCGGCGGTGAGCCCGGAGACCCTGCGCCAGGCGTTCCGGGAGATCTTCACGACGCTGGACGCCATCGACACGTACAAGGCGCGGGCGACGGAGGCGATGGCGACGACGGTGGAGTCCCTGACCGCCGAACTGGCCGCCGCGAACAGCTACGTGGAGCGCAGCAGGTCGGCGGCGGACGGGGGACCGCGATGAGAGCCCATGGAACACGCGGCAGGCACGGCAGGCACGGCATACGCGGCAGGGCGCTCGCGCTGCTCGCCGCGGCACTCCTGGCCGGAGGCTGCGCGCCGTCTCCCGAGCCCCCCGCTTCGGACACCGAACCCCGGGCCGGAACGCTGCGAGTGCTCGCGTCGAGCGAACTGACCGACGTCACCGAGACCCTGGCGAAGGCGGCGCAGGCCACCGGAGTCGAGGTCCGCTTCACCTGGGCCGGCACGCTCGACGCCGTCGAGCAGATCGCCTCCGGCAAGGCCGACGAACGGTACGACGCCGTATGGCTGTCCTCCAACGACTACCTGCGGCTGCGTCCGGAGGCGGCCGGAAAGCTGACCTCCGAGACCCCGCTGATGACCTCCCCGGTGGCGATCGGGGTGAAGACGGCGACCGTACGCACGCTCGGCTGGTCGGCGGACCGGGTCACCTGGGCGGACGTGCACAAGGCTGTCGCGGCGGGCCGGCTGACGTACGGCATGACCGACCCGGTCCGCTCCAACTCGGGCTTCGCGGCGCTGGTCTCGGTCGCCTCGGGCCTCTCCGGGGCACAGGGCGCGCTGACCGGCGCGGACGTCACCTCGGCGACGCCCCGCCTCAAGGAGTTCTTCGGCGGCCAGCGTCTGACGTCCGGCTCATCGGGCTGGCTGGCCGAGGCGTACACCCGGCGCGGCACGGTCGACGCGCTCATCAACTACGAGTCCGTCCTCCTGTCCATGAACCGCGACAGCCACGCGGGCCTGACGGTGATCCGCCCCCGCGACGGGGTCGTCACCGCCGACTACCCCTTCTCGCTCCTCACTTCCGCCTCCGCACGGGCCAAGGAGGACGCGGGCAAGCTGACCGCGCACCTGCGCACGGCCCCGGTGCAGCGTTCCCTGGCGGCGACCACCCTCCGCCAGCCGGTGGTCGGCGTTCCCGCATCGAGCGCCCTGGCCCGCCGCGAGCTTCCCTTCCCGGGCTCGCGCACGGTCGCCGACGGCCTCCTCGCCTCGTACGAGAACGTCCTGCGCCGCCGCTCGCGCACGGTGTACGTGCTCGACACCTCCTCCTCGATGGGCGGCGAACGCCTGACTCGGCTGAAGGAGGCCCTCGCCCGCCTGACGGGCACGGCGGACTCGGCGCTCGGGCGGCGGTTCCGGGACCGGGAGGAGGTGACGCTGCTGCCGTTCGGGTCGGGGGTCAAGGACGTCGTACGGCAGACGGTCGACCCGGCGCGCCCGGGGGCGTCCCTGGACGCGCTCCGCTCCTCCGCCTCCTCCCTGACGGCGGAGGGCTCGACGGCGATCTTCAGCAGTCTGCGTGAGGCGTACGAACGGCTGGGAGCGCCGGGGGACGCCTTCACGAGCATCGTCCTGATGACGGACGGCGAGAACACGGTGGGCGACTCGATGTCGGACTTCGACTCCTTCCACGCGTCCCTGCCGCCGGAGCGGCGCGCCACGCCCGTCTTCCCGATCCTCTTCGGCGACTCCGACCGTTCTGAGCTCGACCACATCGCGGTGCTGACGGGCGGGCAGCTCTTCGACGCGACGAAGGGTTCGCTGGACCGAGCCTTCGAGGAGATCCGTGGCTACCAGTAAGCCTCTGCTCCGCTACGTCGAATCCCGGAAGAACCTGGCGGGCTGCGGGGGCGGGCTGGCGGGCCTCGCGCTCACCTTCACGGGGGTGGCGGGGGCGTACTGGCCGGTGGTGGTGGTCGGCCTCTACGGCGCGGGGGCCCTGCTGGCTCCGCCGGACCGGGTTCCGGCACCGCGTTTCCCCTCCGCCGAGGAGCGACTGGAGGCCCTGCGGGGTGACTTCTCCCAGCTCAGGACGTACGCGTCATCGGTCGCGCCCGACCTCCCGCCGGTGGCCGGGCGGAAGCTCACGGAACTGACGGAACTCCTGGAGGCCCTGCTCTCCCACGGGGAGTGGGGCCAGGACCCGGAATCCTTCCACGCCCTGTCACGGGCGGTGCGCTCCGACGTGCCGGAGGCGGTGGACACCTACCTGCGGGCCCGCTGGTGGACCCGCTTCACCCCGGGCGGCGAGCAGCCGGACCAACACGTGGTACGCCAACTCTCCCTGGTCCTGCGGGACTTGCGGGGCCTCGCCTCAGCCCTCCGGGAGGCGGAGGGAATACGCCAGGAGTCACTGACGCGGTACTTGGAGGGGCGGGGGCCGTCGGAGGGGTGAGTCCGCACCGGGCTGGGGCGTGCGGCGGCGAGGGCGGGGCGGCGGCATTGAGGGGCGCGGGGAACTGCGCAACCCGCCGAAGGCGGGTCCGGGGGTCCGGGGGCGTAGTCCCCGGGCAGTGACCCCGGCCCGCCCGTCCACCCACCCCGGAGGGGGAAAGGGGAAGACCCCCGGAGCCTGAGGGGGCTACCGGGGGCCGTGCCGCGTCTCGTTCGGTGGATCCCACTGGTCAGGGCGGTGTCGTGACGATCCGAGTGCGGCTCTCACTCCACTCCCCCCGGGTGTTCGTGCACCCGGAGGGAGCTGAGCGAGGCGGTCGGAGCCGGGGAACAGGCCGGCTCCGACACGTATCAGGGGGGACTAGCCGAGGCGCTGCACCAGCGCCCGGTACTCGTCCCACAGTTCCTTGGGAGCGTGCTCCCCAAAGGTGTTGAGGTGCTCGGGGACCAGCGCGGCCTCCTCCCTCCACACCTCCTTGTCCACCGTGAGGAGGAAGTCGAGGTCCGCCTCGGACAGGTCAAGCCCGTCCGTGTCCAGCGCACCCTTCGCGGGCAGGATGCCGATCGGCGTCTCGACGCCCTCGGCCTTGCCCTCCAGCCGCTCGACGATCCACTTCAGCACCCGGCTGTTCTCACCGAAGCCCGGCCACACGAACTTGCCCGCGTCGTTCTTGCGGAACCAGTTCACGTAGTAGATCTTCGGGAGCTTGCTCTGGTCGGGCTTGTCGGCGCCGACCTTCACCCAGTGGCCCATGTAGTCGCCCATGTTGTAGCCGCAGAACGGCAGCATGGCGAACGGGTCGCGGCGCAGCTCGCCGACCTTGCCCTCGGCGGCGGCGGTCTTCTCCGAAGCGACGTTCGCGCCCAGGAACACGCCGTGCTGCCAGTTGAACGACTCCGTCACCAGCGGAACGGCCGTGGCGCGGCGCCCACCGAACAGAATCGCCGAGATCGGCACCCCCTTGGGGTCCTCCCACTCGGGCGCGATGATCGGGCACTGACCGGCCGGAACGGTGAACCGGGCGTTGGGGTGCGCGGCGGGCGTCCCCGACTCGGGCGTCCAGTCGTTGCCCTTCCAGTCGGTGAGGTGAGCCGGAGCCTCCTCCGTCATCCCCTCCCACCACACGTCGTTGTCGTCCGTCAGGGCGACGTTCGTGAAGACCGAGTTCCCCCACATGGTCTTCATCGCGTTGGCGTTGGTGTGCTCACCGGTGCCCGGCGCGACGCCGAAGAACCCGGCCTCCGGGTTGATCGCGTACAGCTGGCCGTCCTCGCCGAACCGCATCCAGGCGATGTCGTCGCCGATGGTCTCGACGGTCCAGCCGGGGATCGTGGGCTCCAGCATGGCGAGGTTCGTCTTGCCACAGGCCGACGGGAAGGCGGCCGCGACGTACTTCGACTCCCCCTGCGGCGGCGTGAGCTTCAGGATGAGCATGTGCTCGGCGAGCCAGCCCTCGTCGCGCGCCATGACGGACGCGATGCGCAGCGCGTAGCACTTCTTGCCCAGCAGGGCGTTGCCGCCGTAGCCCGAGCCGTAGGACCAGATCTCGCGGTCCTCGGGGAAGTGCGAGATGTACTTGGTGGAGTTGCAGGGCCACGGAACGTCGGCCTCGCCCTCCTGGAGCGGCGCACCCAGCGTGTGCACGGCCTTCACGAAGAAGCCGTCGGTGCCCAGCTCGTCCAGGACGTGCTGCCCCATGCGGGTCATCGTGCGCATCGAGACGGCGACGTACGCCGAGTCGGTGATCTCGACGCCGATCGCGGACAGCGGCGAGCCCACCGGCCCCATGCAGAACGGGACGACGTACATCGTGCGGCCGCGCATCGAGCCGCGGAAGATGCCTTCCCGGCCGTCCTTGCCCTGGAACAGCTCCCGCATCTCGGCGGGGGCCTTCCAGTGGTTCGTCGGACCCGCGTCCTCCTCCTTCTCGGAGCAGATGAAGGTGCGGTCCTCCACGCGGGCGACGTCGGACGGGTCGGAGGCGGCGTAGTAGGAGTTCGGGCGCTTGATCTCGTCGAGCTTCTTGAACGTGCCCTTGGCGACGAGCTCCTCGCAGAGCCGCTCGTACTCAGCCTCGGACCCGTCGCACCACACGACACGGTCGGGCTCGGTGAGGGCTGCGATCTCGTCTACCCAGGAGACGAGCTCCTGGTGGTTGGTGGGGACGGTGGTGGGAGCCGCGATGTCGCGCGCCACGATTGCTCCTTGTTGAGGGGTTCTGTGGTTTGTTGCCCCGTGGGGGCTGCGACCCGGATGCTTCACACGATGTAGCTCTGCATAGTCCCTCTGGCGCTCATCCGGTGCCGACCGCACTCATTTGATCATCCGGGTGTTCCGCCCATCTGTCCAGGGGGCCGCCCACGTGAGCATCACCACTCCACACCATCCCCCCGCACCGTCCCCCATGAGTGAGCATCGCCACTCGTAGCCAGAACTTACGGAACCGTAGGTAGCATTCGGGGCATGACGTCGCATGCCGTGCCCGCCCAGGTCACCGAGATCGACCCGCCTCCGGTCAAGCCCAGACTGCGGGGCTGGCTGCACGCCGGAATGTTCCCCGCCGTGCTGATCGCGGGCGTCGCGCTGATCCTGTTCGCCGACTCCGGCCGGGCCCGCATCGCCTGCGCCGTCTTCGTACTGACCGCGTGCATGCTCTTCGGCGTGAGCGCCGTCTACCACCGGGGCACCTGGGGCCGACGCGGCGAAGCCATCCTCCGCCGCCTGGACCACGCGAACATCTTCCTGATCATCGCGGGCACCTACACGCCCCTCACCGTCCTGCTGCTCCCCGCGTCGACCGGCACCACCCTGCTCTGGGCGATCTGGGCGGCGGCCGGTGCGGGCATCGCCTTCCGGGTCTTCTGGGTCGGCGCGCCGCGCTGGCTCTACACCCCGTGCTACATCGCGATGGGCTGGGCCGCGGTCTTCTTCCTGCCCGACTTCATGCGGGCGGGCGGCGTCGCGGTGCTGGTGCTGGTGGTCGTCGGCGGGCTGCTCTACAGCGCGGGCGGCGTGATCTACGGCCTCAAGCGCCCCAACCCGTCACCGGCGTGGTTCGGCTTCCACGAGGTCTTCCACTCCCTCACCCTCGCCGCCTTCGCCGCGCACTACGTCGCGATCGCGATGGTGGCCTAGCCGACCGCCCGACCGGGGGCCCGACGGCCGGCCCGGCCGACGGCCTATGCGTCCCGGGGTCCGGGTCGCCCCCGCCTCTTCTTCGCGCCCCCTCGGTGGCCGCGGCCTCGACGCCGCGGCCACTCGCCACGCCAGGACCGCGACGGCCGCCAGCACCACGGCGACGACCGCCGCCGTGCCCAGGACCAGAAAGCCCAGCACGCACAGCACCGCCACCACACCGGTCAGCACGTTCATGAATCTCTTCATGCCTCCCCCTCCCTCTATCACTCCGCACATCTGTCGCCGTTTCACGGACAGTTCGGCTACCCACAACACACGGTGACATGCGGCACTGACAATGGCCCCGGCCGCCAAAGATCCGCCCAGCCGCGGAAGATGGCCGACAATGACGCCATGGCCGCCCCACGCACCCCACCCGCCACCCCGGACACCCGCCCCGGCCTGCGCGAACGTAAAAAGATCAAGACGCGCCTGGAGATCCGCCGGGCCGCTTTCCGCCTCGTCTCCGCCCAGGGCTGGGACGCCACGACGATCGAGCAGATCGCCGAGGAGGCCGAGGTCTCGCCGAGTACGGTGATCCGCTACTTCCCGGTGAAGGAGGACATCGTCCTCACCGACGAGTACGACCCGGTGATGGAGGGCGCGCTGCGCCGCCGCCCCCGGGACGAGCCGCTGCTGGAGTCGGTGCGGGCCGTGGTGACCGAGGCGATGCGGCGCTCCCTGGACGAGGAGCCCGACGAGGTGCTGCTGCGCACCCGGCTGATGCTGGAGGTTCCCGCCGTACGGGCCCGGATGGTGGAGAGCGTGAGCGTCACCAGCCGCATGCTGTGCAGGGTGATCGCCGAGCGGACCGGCCGGGACGCGGGCGAGCTGGAGGTGCGGATCTTCGCGACGGGCCTGCTGGCCGCCGTACTGGAGACGACGCTGTACTGGGCCGAACGCGGGCAGCGGGACGACCTGGTGGGCCTCATCGACCGGATGCTGCGGACGTTCGAGGGGGGCCTCACCCGCATCGACGGCTGAGACCCCCTCGCGTGAGCACCCCTCTCGCCCGTACCCGCTAGTGGTGCGGTTTCCGGGCGGGCGGCTGCGCGGCCCGGGGCTTGCTCAGGACCGGCTTCGTCCCCGGCACCCACCCCCTGAAGTCGCCCTTCCCGCACGCGACCCCGTCGCCGTCGCGGTCCAGACCGTGCCGGTCGCGCCGCGCTTCCAGCGGCCCGTATCCCTTGGACTTCAGCCACTCGCACCGGTCGGCGACCGGCGGCGCGAGCTTCGAGTGGGGTCTCCCCTGCTCAAGCTGGGGGAAGGTCCACGGGACACACGTGCTGACGGTGCCGTACGCGTGGTCGCAGCCGTCGTAACCGTCCGCGAGCAGGACCCCCCGGGGTGCCTTCGGGCGGCCGTCCTCGCCGGGGGCCGCCTGCCGCGGAGGCTTCGGCGCGGCGTTGAGCTCGTCCGCGTAACTCTGCACGCGGGCCGCCGCGACCTGCCCCTGCGGGCCGATGCGCACCCACGTCGAGACGGATGGGACGCCCTTCGCGTCGACCACCGACAGCATGTACCAGCCGGGTGGCGCCAGGTTGGGGTTGCTGGTGAGGGAGAGGTCGACGGTGTTGCCGTCGACGGTCATCGGCAGGTCGACGTACCGCTGGTTGGGGTCGGAGGAGTGGGTGACGGCGGCCGGGCGGATCAGACTGGCCTTCACCACCGGGGTGTCGACGGTGATCCGCTGGCTGGAGCCGTACGACCAGGACGGTGAGGCCACCGACGTGATCCTCGGGCGCGTGCCCCTGAAGAAGTACGGCGGCTTGTAGATCGACACGCGCTGGTCGAAGGAGCCGTCTCCGGGGTTGTCGCCGATGCTCAGCACCCGGCCGTCGGGGAGCAGGGTCGACGACGAGTGGTAGGTGCGCGGGACGGGGTCGGCGGCCAGTGGTCGGCCGAAGGTGTTGGTCGCCGGGTCGTACATCGAGGCCGAGAAGACGGGGTCCTCGCGGTAGGTGTGCAGGGCGCCGCCGGTCTCCAGGACCTTGCCGTCGGGCAGGATCACGGTCGACAAATAGACCTTGCCCTCCTCGCCCTTCTGCTTGCTGCCGTCCTTGTAGTAGCCCTGCGGGAGGTCGGGCCCCGGCCGGTACGCGGGGGCGGCCGCCTTGAGGTCGATGAGGTCGACGAGGCGGTGTGCGTCGGGGGCCACGGTGTGGTTGCCGCCGCCCGCGGTGAGCACCTTCTGGTCCTGGGCGGGCGGCAGCAGGAGGGAGGCGGACTGGTCGCGTTCGTCCTTCTTCCGCAGGCCGGGGACGTCGGTGACGGTGTTCTTGTCGTAGTCGTAGAGGGACGCTCCGGTGCCGGGCAGGCCGGGGCCGAAGGTGTGGCTGCCGCTGTAGAAGAGGCGGCCGTCCTGGAGCAGGATCATCGCCGGGTACAGGCCCCAGAACGCCCACGACTGCTTGGCCTGGCCCATCGGCAGCCACTTGTTCTGGGCGAAGGAGAAGTGCTCGTTGACGACGGTGCCGGAGGAGTCCTCGCCGAGTCCGCCGAGGGCGAGCACGTCGCCGTTGCCCAGCGCGGTGGCCGACGGGTACCAGTGCCCGGCCAGCAGGTCGTTGGTCCTGACGTACGTGTTCGTGGCCGGGTCGAAGACGTAACTGGTCTTCAGCCCCTTGTAGCCCACCGTGCCATCGGCCGACGCGTAGTCCTTGTTGCCGCCGACCACCAGCACGCGCCCGTCCGGGAGTTGGACGTGCCCCGCGCAGAAGAAGTCCTCGGGGGTCGGGACGTCGGTGTAGGTGCCCGCGACGGGGTCGAAGACGGAGGTCTTGAAGGTGCCCGCCCTGAAGGCGTCCCGGTCGTTGCCGGAACCGGCGATCAGCAGCACCTTCCCGGTGTGCAGGAGCACGGAGTGGATGGCGCGCACCGGGGACGGCGCGCTCTGCACGGTCCACTGGCCCGTGCACTCGGGTCCCGTGCCGCCCGCCTCGCAGGGGTCGTCCGGCGGTTCCGGCACGGTGGCGTCGGCCATCGCGTAGTCGTCGGTGGTGAGCGAGCCGACGCCGTAGAGGGCCGCGCCCCAGGTGATCTGGTCGGTGTTCGGCGGGATCTGCGGCGTACGGACTTCCTCACGGGTGTACGTCGCGGCCTTCGGCAGCGTCTTGAGGTCGGTCCAGAACACCCAGCCCGCGGTCCTGTCGTGGCGGAAGAGGGTGAGGGCGACGTCCGGCGAGGTCGACCTGTACCAGAGGGACAGGTCGTACTGGTGGCCCTCGACGACCCCCGGCGCGCAGGCGTTCTCCAGCATCATCGTCTTGCGGTCGCCGTCGGTGCGGCGGGCGAGGTCGATGCGGACGGCGCGGCTGCCGCTGTGGGCGTCGGCGGTGACGGCGTACGTGAAGGCGTTGTCGCCCCAGCCGGACTTCTCGAAGCACTGCGGGAACTGTGTGGCCGCTTCGAGCGTTTCCAGACCAGGATTGGTGATCAGATTCGCCGCCGCCTTGGCCGGGGTCGCGGAGAGCGGGGCCAGTCCGACGCCCGCGGCGAGCAGGGCAAGCACCATGAAAAATAAACGAGTTGATGGGTAAGTGACTCTTGTGGCTCTTATGGTTCTTGTGGTTCTTCCGGTGGGTCTCTTCCGTCTCATCGTTCCCCCTCTGACTACTTCCTGACCTTCAGTACGTCGATCCGGCCGTCGCCCTCCCCGAACGAGGCGACCGGGTCGCTGTGCGCGAAGAGGTCGCGCAGCGTCGGCAGGTTCTGCCGTTCGCCGCGCAGTGCGGGTGTGGACACGACGTAGTCGATGTCCCGCCATCCGCGCGGGATCCTGGCGGTGACGGCCGGGTCCTGGTCGAGCTTGTAGTGCCAGATGGCCCCGGTGCCGGGCCGGTACCCGGCGTCGACGGCGTCCAGCCAGAGCACGCCGTCGGTGACGACGCGCAGGCGGGCGCGGTCGCCGACGGGGGTCTTCCGCAGCCAGTCGGAGGCCGCGTAGTAGACGCCGTTGTCGTCGCCGAGGACGGTGGCGCGGTCCTTGGCGTACCAGTGCGGGGCGATCGCGACGGCGACCGCCGCGAGCAGGGCGGCCCCCGCCAGGGGTCGCACGAGCCGCAGGCGCGCGGCGCTCCGGTGGCGGGCCGGGAGCCGGGTGACCAGGGCGTGCCCCAGCCCGGTCGCGGCGAGCGCGAGGAAGGGCAGCAGCTGGGCGACGTACATCTGCGGCAGATATCCGCCGGGCCGCAGGCCGACCGCGACCAGGACGACGACGGCGAGGGCGACCGGCCGCAGTCTGCGCACGGCGAGCGCGAGGACGGCCGCCACGCCCCCTCCCACCAGCAGATACGGATCCCGGGCGAACCAGTCGAGGACGAGGCGATGGGCGTCGGTGCCGTCCGTGAAGACCGACCCGCTCCCCTCACGCCCGCCCAGCTGGAACTTCAGGGTGCCGAGCAGTGACACGTGCCCCGCACCGGGCAGCAGCTCGCCCTTGAGGAAGGCGTACAGCGGATAGAAGAGCCCGGTGAGGACGAGGCCCGAGCCGAACCCCGCGAAGGAGAAGGTGCGGGTACGCCGGTGACTGCCCTGCCACAGGGCCACCAGCAGCACCGGCAGCAGCACGGCGATGGTCTCCTTGGAGAGCACGGCGAGGGCGAAGGCGCTGCCCGAGGCGACGTGGTGCCAGAGGTGGCGGCGGGGCGAGAGCGCGAGGGCGAAGGCGGCGAGCGCCCAGACCACGGCGAAGTTGTCGAGGTAGATCTGCCGGTGCAGGGTCACCGCGAGCGGCGAGAGCCCGTACAGCAGGAGGGCGACGGCGGCGGCCGGACGGTTCAGGCCGATGCGGCGGCCGACGACGAAGACGAGGACGGCCCCGGCGGCGACCACGGGCAGCATCGCGATCCGCCCCTGCACGAAGGTCGGCAGGTCGGGCAGGAGCCAGCCGGGCAGCCAGGAGAGCCCGGCGAGCTGCATCCAGCCGAAGGGCGGGTGGTCGTACCAGTACGTGTAGTGGGCGAGTTCGCCGTTCCGCACGGCCCATGCCTGGGCGAGATAGGTGCCCTCGTCGTCATTGGGGAAGGGGTAATTCCCTATGTTCCAGGCACGGACGGCGACCACGAGAAGCAATAAGGGCGTCACCCAGAGGAAATCACGCTGAAACAGGCGGCGAATGCGGTCGCCTTTCCGCTTTCCAGCCGGACGTTGCGGACCGGCCCCCATTCCTGGAACCACGGGTGTGGACACGACGTGACCAACTCGTGAATCCGCCACACCCCCGCCCGTCCGCTCCGGTTGAGCACCCGGGCGCAGCACGGCATTACTCATGAGGAAACCCCCGCCCCCGCCCGAGTACCCCCCTGGTCCTCGGCGCCCAGGACCGACCCCCCGGCCTGGACATACCGCAGCAGCATGCCACACGCACCCCACACGCATAAGAAGAACGATCCATTCCGCAAGTGGTGAAGACCCGAGGCGGACCTATCGGGCATTGCACTGCTTTGCACCGTCATTGCCGAGGAATTAAGCGACCTGCTACTTTCCCCGACGGGGAAGGACCGAGGGGATCGGTCCGACGGGGGGAAGAGGGGGAAAATTCGTGGTTTCCGCTGTCCTTTTAGTGGATTCGCTCGTTCTGATGGCGACCGCGGCGGTCACGCTCTGGTGGATGGTGCATGCCTGGCGGACACCGGAAACGCTCGAATCGACGGCATTCGCGGAGCCGGACGGACAACACGGAGTGACGTTCTCGCTCCTGGTGCCCGCCCGGCACGAGGAGGCCGTGCTGCGGCACACCGTCGAGCAACTGCTGAAGATCGACCACCCGGGCTTCGAGATCGTCCTGATCGTCGGCCACGACGACCCGGGCACGTCGGCCATCGCCCATGAACTGGCCGCGGAACACCCGCACATGATCCAGACGATCGTCGACACCCACGCGGTGAAGAACAAGCCGCGCGCCCTCAACACCGCGCTCCCGTACGCACGCGGCGAGGTGATCGGGGTCTTCGACGCGGAGGACATCGTCCACCCGGAGCTGCTGACGCACGTCGACTTCGCGTTCCGCCGCGACGAGGCGGACGTCGTCCAGGGCGGCGTACAGCTCGTCAACTTCGACAGCAGCTGGTACAGCCTGCGCAACTGCCTCGAATACTTCTTCTGGTTCCGCAGCCGTCTGCACCTGCACGCCCGCAAGGGCTTCATCCCGCTCGGCGGCAACACGGTCTTCGTGCGCGCCGCCCTGCTCCGCGAGACGGGCGGCTGGGACGGCGACTGCCTCGCCGAGGACTGCGACCTGGGCGTACGTCTGTCCAGCAGGGGCGCGAAGGTGGTCGTGGCGTACCACGCGGCACTGGTCACCCGGGAGGAGACGCCGGACTCCCTCTTCGCCCTGTACAAGCAGCGCACCCGCTGGAACCAGGGCTTCCTCCAGGTCCTGCGCAAGGGCGAGTGGCGCCGCCTGCCCGGCTGGAAGCAGCGCGTCCTGGCCCGCTACACGCTCTCCACCCCCTTCCTCCAGGCGGCCACGGGCATCATGATCCCGCTCGGTCTGCTGCTGGCGTGGGTGGGCGGCGTCCCCCTCCCCGTCGCTCTGGTCGCCTGGCTGCCGATGGTCCCGATGGCCGCGATGATGGTCTTCGAGGCGGTCGCCCTGCACGACTTCGGGCGGGAGTACGGGTTCCGGATCGGCTTCTGGAGTTACGTGAAGCTGCTGATCGGCGGGCCGTTGTACGCGGTGGTGCTCGCGGCGGCGGCGCTGCGCGCGGTGTGGCGGGAGTACACGGGGCGCAGGGACTGGGAGCTGACGTCACACGTCGGAGCCCATCTCGGCACGCCCCCAGAGGCGCGGGGCCGTGTCGATGCGGGGCTCCGCCGAGGCGGGCCGGGGGCCCGGGTGCGGAGCCCCCGGCAGTAAAAGACCCCGCCCGGCGGGACCCGGGGTCTACCTGGCTCCGACCTGCTCCCCGAGCACCGCCGCGTCCCCCGTCGGCACCGCACACACGAAGCGGCGGCAGACGTACGCCCCCGCCCCCGGCCGGTCCGCCAGCAGCGGGAACTCCTCACTGTCCGGCGCGCCGAACGCCACCACCAGACCGGGCGCCGTCCCCAGCAGCGCCGTCCGGTGCAGGGCCCGCGCGGCAGGGTCGGAGGGAGCGCCCACCACCGCCACCTCCCTGGGCCCGTCCAGCGCGGCCTCCGCCACCGCCAGCCCCCACCCGATGAACCTCGGAGCCCGCGAGCCGAGCGCCTTCACCACACCCAGCGCCCCCTCCGCCGCCTCCCTGTGCGCCGAGGAGCCCGTGTGCGCCGCGTACGACAGCAACGCACCCGCCGCCGCCGTCCACCCCGACGGCGTCGCGTTGTCCGTCGGGTCCTGCGGCCTGCGGATCAGCTTCTCCGCGTCGTCCGCCGTGTCGTACAGCGAGCCCCCCTCCCCCACGAACCGCATCAGTACGTGGTCGAGCAGGAACCCGGCGAACTCCAGCCACGCCCCCTCCCCCGTCACCGAGGCCAGCGCGAGGAAGCCCTCCGCGACGTTCGCGTAGTCCTCCAACACCCCCGCGTTCGGGCCGACTCGACCGTCCTTCGAGGTACGGGCCAGCCGCGCCGCGTCGTCCAGGTGGACCCGCACCAGAAGGTCGGCGGCCTCCGTCGCCCGCTCCACGAGGTCGGGCCGGTCGAAGTACGCCCCGACCTCCGCCAGCGCGGCGATCGCCAGCCCGTTCCACGCGGCGACGACCTTGTCGTCCCGCCCGGGGGCGGGCCGCTCGCCCCGTGCCGCCAGCAGCCGCACCCGGATCTCCGCGATCCGCGCCGCGTCCACCAACTCCCCTGCATCCACAGGCAGTTGCAGTACGGACGCGCCCTCCTCGAAGGTCCCCTCCTCGGTCACCCCGAAGTACGCCGCCGCCAGCGCCGCGTCCGACTCCCCGAGCACCTCGCGGAGTTGGGCGGGCGTCCACACGTAGTACGCGCCCTCCACATGGCGCCCCTGTCCGTCCTCACTGTCCGCATCCAGCGCCGACGCGAACCCGCCTTCGCCCGTGCGCAGTTCACGCACCAGGAAGTCCGCCGTCTCCAGCGCCACCCGACGCGCCAGATCGGACCCGGTGGCCCGCCACACATGGGCGTAGACGCGGCACAGCAGCGCGTTGTCGTACAGCATCTTCTCGAAATGGGGGACCACCCACCCCCCGTCCACCGCGTACCGGGCGAACCCGCCCCCCAACTGGTCGTAGATCCCGCCCCGCGCCATCGCCTCGCAGGAGTCCGTCGCCATCTGGAGGGCCCCCTCGGACCCCGTCCGCGCCGCGTGCCGCAGCAGGAACTCCAGCACCATGGACGGCGGGAACTTGGGCGCGCCCCCGAAGCCGCCGTTGCGCGCGTCGTACTCGCGCGTGAGCCCCAGCAGTGCGCCCGCCAGGTCCTCCTCCCCCGGCAGCCCCGTCGACGCGAACGCCAGCGAACGCTCCCCGAGGTCCTTCACGATCTTCCCGGCGACCTCGTCGACCTCGCCCCGCCGGTCCGCGTACGCGGCGCGCACTCCCTCCAGCACCTCGGGGAAGGACGGCATGCCGTGCCGGGGCTCGGGCGGGAAGTACGTACCGAAGTAGAAGGGTTCGGCGTCGGGCGTCAGGAACACGGTCATCGGCCACCCGCCCTGCCCGGTCGCCGCCTGCACCGCCTCCATGTAGACGGCGTCGACGTCGGGGCGCTCCTCGCGGTCCACCTTCACGTTCACGAAGTGCTCGTTCATGACGGCGGCGGTGCCTTCGTCCTCGAAGGACTCGTGCGCCATGACATGACACCAGTGGCAGGACGAATACCCCACGCTCAGCAGCACCGGCACCCCCCGTCGCCGCGCCTCATCGAAGGCTTCGGGCGACCACGGCCACCAGTCGACGGGGTTGTCGGCGTGCTGGAGCAGGTAGGGGGAGGTCTCTTGGGCCAGGCGATTCGTGGGCATTCCCCCATCCTGCCCCAGGACCTCCCGCCCGCCGTGGAACGGTCACGCGGCCTTCGAAAACGTGGAGGGCCGTGCCGAGGACCAGTCCGGTGCTCGGGCCCGCCAGGTCGTGGGCGAGGAGGCCGAGGGCGACCGTGGTCAGACCGGTGCCGAACAGGGCGATGACCTGGGCTCCGAAGAGGCGGAGGTGTCGTCAGACCCCGGCTTCGTCTCCACGTACGGATGCGGGTGCGGGCGCGGGTGCCGCTGCGGGCATCAGTGGTGTGCGTGGTGGTCGGCGTGCGCAGGCTCCGGGGCCGCCTCCGAGGTCCGTACCGTGAACTCGGCGGTGCGTACGACGCCTTCGTGCTGGAAGTCCAGGAAGAGGCGGTAGGTACCCGCCGTCGGCGCGACGGCCATGAACGCGATCTCCTGTCCCGGTGCGGTGACGCCGGGCTCGCCCTCCGGGTGGACGTGGAGGTAGCCGAGGCCCCCGACCCGCAGCGCCACGAGGTGGCCGTACGCGGCGAGGTAGGGCTCCAGGTCGGTGACCGGAGCACCGTCCAGGCCGACGGTGAGGGTCAGTCGGCTCGCCTCTCCGGGGAGGAGCACGACTATATACCCCCATAGGGTATCTACGGGAGGGCTAGTGGGGAACCTCTCCCGACACCTCCGGCACTTCCGAACCCCCTCCGCCGCGTTCCGCCCCAGCACTCCCCAGCGCCCACTCCCTCGCGTCCGCGCCCGTCAAGCAGGACACTTGACACATCCGGGCGGTCCCAGGCGGGACGGCCCTGCCCGGACATCGCACGCTGAGGGGGACGCACATGCGGGAGAGCCACCGGGCTGAAGCCGAGCGGGTGTTGGTGCGGGCCGTCGAGGAGGAAGTACGACGCTCCGGCGGCCGGACCGACGGCCGGGCGCTGCTGTCCCGCGCACGGGCCGCGCTGGACGAACTGGCCGCCCCCGCCGCCGAGGAGTACGCCGCGTACGTCACCGCACTCGACCGGGCTGGCGCCGGGCAGCAGCCCCTGTCGGAACGATTCAGCAAGGCGAGCATCGGCACCCCCGCCCTGGTGACGGGCGTGGCCTCGGTCGCCGCCTTCGCCACCGACCTCGCGCTCGGCACCACGGCGGCGACCGCGTTCGCGGCCGGGGCCGTCGTCGCGGCGGCCGGGGCGACCGCGACCGTCGCCAAGGTGACCGCCTCCCACTGGCCCGCCGCCCACCGCAGGGCGGGTGCGCTCGGACAGCCGGGCGGACCCGAGCAGTTGAAGCTCCAGTGGCTGACGGCACTGGAGGTACGAGGCGTACGCCCCTACCTCGACCGGCAGCGCATGCTCAGCGCCGCCACCCGCACCCGGGCGGCGAGCCCGGCGAAGAAGACCGCCAGCACGACGGTTCCGCTGCGCGGCGGCAACCGGAGCGCGGCGGCGCGGCGCAGGACCGTACTGGAGCAGTCGTTCGCCCATCTCCCGCAGCTGGAGGGGCCGTTCGCCGGTCGGCGTGCGGAGATGGCGCAGATCGGGCAGTGGGTGCACGCCGCGCGGGCGAGCACCCAGACCCGGCCGACGGTCGTCGTGCTGTACGGGGAGGCGGGTTCGGGGCGTTCCGCGCTGGCGCTGCGGGCGGCGCACGGGCTCAAGGACCAGTTCCGGGGGGCGTGCCTGGTCGAACTGTGCAACGGCGCGCCAGGCACGGCCGAGTCGCCGACGTCCACCCGCGACGCGCTCCTCCAGCTCCTCAACCGCCTCGGCGCGCCCCGCGACCAGCTCCTCTTCCGGGAGCAGCGCAACGAACGCACCACGCAGGAACAGCAGTTGAAGCGCCTGACCGAGCTGTACCACCAGCACCTGACCGGCCTTCCGGTGACGATCGTCCTGGAGGACGCCACCGACCCCGACCAGGTCCGCACGCTCGTCCCGGAGCGCTCGGACAGCCTGGTCCTGGTCACGGCGAGCGAGCCCCTCGCGCTCCCCGACGACATACCGGCCTGGGTGCACCAGCTCCCGGTGCAGCCGCTGGACGGGGCGGGCGCGGAGGAGCTGATGCGGGCGATCGCGCAGGAGGAGAGCACCCCGTACGACGGTGAATCGGCCGACCGCATCACGGAGTTGTGCCGGGGCCTGCCCCTCGCACTGCGCGTCGCGGCCTCCTCGCTGGGCCCCCGCAGCCCGCGCGCGCTGGCCGCCGACCTGGCCGCGTACGGGCCCCTCGACCCGGTCGAGCGCGCCCTCTTCCTCCGTTACGCCGACCAGTCGGAGCAGGGCCGGCGTCTGCTGCGCCGCCTCTCGCTCGCGGGCCGGGCGAGCCTGGGCGGAGCCGCCGCGGCGGCGCTCCTGGCCACGGACGAGGCGGAGGCGCGGCGGCGGCTGGCGGAGCTGGCGGACTCCGGCCTGATCGAGCCCGTCGGGAGCGGCCGCTACCGCCTCCACGACCTCGTCCGCTCCTTCGCGTACACCCGCCTCGTCGACGAGGAGGAACCCTCCGAGCGGACGGCCGCGCAGGAACGTCTCATCCAGAACTACGGCGAGCTGGCCGACTCCGTCATCCGTCTCGTCGACGGCAAGAACTCCACCCGCGCCGACCGCTTCGGCCCGCACGGCTTCACCTCCCTCGACGCGGCGCTGCGCTGGCTGGACGACGAGTCGTCGTTCATCACGGCGGCGCTGCGCCACGCCGAGGGCGTCGACCAGCAGCTCGTGCTGAACCTGCTGGGCGCGCTGTGCGACTACTGCCTGCTGCGCGGCGACCTCTACCGCCTCGGCGAGATCAGCGAGCTGACGCAAGCCGTCGACCAGGGACTTCTCGTACGCTCGGTCCAGTGGCGTACGGGCATCGCGGCGCGGCAGCTCGGCGAGCTCGACAAGGCGCGTACGACCCTTTCCTCGGTCGTCGACCTGTACTTCGAGGCGCAGCACGAGGCGGGTGCGGCCCGCGCGCTGGGCTCGCTCGGCATCACCCTGCACCACCAGGGCAATCTGACGGAGGCCGCGGCCAAGCTCCGCGAGGCCCTCGACCTCCAGTCGTCGCCCGCCCTCGCGGGCGACCGCGCCTGGAACCTGCACGCGCTGGCCGCCGTCGAACGTGACCGCGCGAACCTCGCGGAGGCGGTCGAGCTCCTCGACACGGCCCTCGCCCTGCACCGCGAGGGCGAGTCGCTGCACGGGCAGGCGTGGGCGCACTTCCAGTCGGGTCAGGTGTGTCTGCGGATGGGCGAAGTAGCGCGTGCGGAGGTCGAGTTGGGGGCCGCGCTCGACCTGTACGGGCGTACCCGCGACGACCGGGGCGAGGCGTGGGCGATGACCCAGCTCGCCCGCGCCCGCCTGGTCGCCGGCGACCCCGCCCCGGCGGTGGACGGCCTGCGCCAGGCCCTCTCCCGGCACCGCGACAACGAGGACGCGCGCGGCGAGGCGTGGACCCTGTACTACCTCGGGCAGTCCCTGGAGGAGCGGGGCGACCACGACCAGGCGGTCCGCGAACTGGAGCGCGCCCGGACGATGTTCTCGCGCATGCGGGACGTGTACGGGCTGGCCTGCGCGCGGCACCACTCGGGGCGGGTCACCCGCGACCAGCGCGCCGTACAGACCGGCAACCTCCGCAACTCCGGCTTCGCGCGCCAGCTCCTGACGGACGCCCGGCAGGACTTCCAGCGGATCGGGGTCGCGCACGGGGAGGCGTGGACGGCGCTGGAGCTGGTGGTGATCGACGCGGGCAACTCCCGCCCGGAGCAAGCCCTTTCGCTCTGCGACGATGCCGTCGCCCTGTTCGCCTCCTACGAGGACAGGCGCGGCGGCGACTGGGCCCGCTTCCTGCGCTGCACCCTGCTGCCGTTCGCACACCCGGGCGGTCCTGAGGTGGGCACCTCGCTGGCGGAGGAGGAGCTCGCCCTGCTGGCGTCGGAGTCGCACCCCACGCGGGACGAACACCTGGCGGACTGCGTGGAGGCGTACCGGGTGGTGCTGGGGCGCGGGGCGGACCTGGCGGCGGGGTGGCAGGCGTGGCGGCTGGGAATGGTGCCGAACCGGCATTCGCGGGAGGTGATGGGGGTTCCGGTGGGGGCGGGCAAGTAGCTCTGGCGGGTGCGCGGTTGATCCGCTTCGGCCGGATTCGCCCATTGCTTGTGGCGATGCGGGCGGGGCTGGGAGGCTGGGGGCAGCACTCCCTGACGGGGCTCTACTCCCCGATGGACCCGACACGCCGGGCCTCCGGCCGGAAGGGGGGCCCATGTGGTCGTCACCGTATCGCTGCGCCGTCCGATGCCGTTGCCGGAGAAGCCCAGGCCCTTCGAGGGACGGGGCCGCGAACTCCGTTCTCTGACACCGTGGTTGGCCGAGGACGCACTCCGCGTTCTGTCCCTGACCGGGGTGCCGGGCGTCGGGACGAGCACGCTCGCGGTGGAGTTGGCCCGCAGAGCGGGCCGGGCCCGACGGGGCCGCCCGGCCCGCGAACCGCGCGTGGTCGCACTGCGGGTGGGCGAGGAGTGGCGGGAGCGGCCCGACGTGGTGCTGTTGCGGCTGCTGGGTCAGCTCGGGGCGCCCCGGCAGCACCTCCTGGAGCTGCGGCAGGAGCTTCGGAACGCCCCCCCCTGGACACCGCCGTGGAGCTGGCCCCTCGGTATCTGTGCGCCTACCCGTCGGAGGTCGTCCCGGACGACGTACCGGACGAGGGGACGGGTACGTATCTGCTGCGTGCGTTCGAGGAGACGCGGTGCGCGGTGGTGCTGACCTCGCGGGGTCTGAGCGCGCGGGGCCTGGGCCTGCCGGAGGTGCGCGAGCATGAGGCGGGGCCGCTGCGGCGCGGGGCGGCCGTCAAGGTCGCGGCAGCGGCGATGGAACGGTCCCCGCGCATCTCCCCGTGGCGCTACACGGTCGAGGAGATGGCGGACGCCGCAGGCGGGCTGCCCGCCTCCCTGTGGCTGGCCTCGTCGGAAGAACTCTCGCCCTTCGGGGCGGCGGACCGGGACAACCTCTACCGGACCGCCGTCGCCCGACTGTCGTCCTCGGAGTCGCGCTCACTGTTCTGCGCTACGAGAAGGAACGAACGCTCTACTCACACCTCGACGACTTCGAGCCGTGGGTCCTCGCCGTACGGTGGCCGTCGGCCAGTTCACCCGGCCTGCGCGGCTACCGGCGCATCCGGGACCGGGCGCACCGGATGAGCGACGGTGACGCGCCCCGCATCCTCGGGCGGCTGCTCGGCTACCTCGACGCCGGGCGCGGCGACCCCCGCAAGGCGGTGCTGGGCACCCGGGACGGCCGCTTCCTGCACCTGGTGGGGCATTCCTTCGGGTGCAGGTTCCTGTGCGAGGCCGTGCAGTGGGCGGCGGACGCGGAAACGCTGGGCTGGTCGGCGCGCCCCCGGCGGGCGGACCGCCCCTTCCCCGTGGACAGCATGCTGCTCTTCCAGATGGCCGCGCCCCGGGACGCCTTCGAGACGACCTTCACGGCCCTGGAGCACGCCCCCGTGCGCGGGCCCCTCGTCGCCACGTACGCGCAGCGGGACTGGGCGACGGGCATGTGTGGCACCGCATCGCCGAGAAGCGGGCGGGCATCGGCAACCAGGGCATCGGGACCGCGCCCCGCCCGGTCTCCGGGATCAGGATGCGCGGGCCCGCCGAACCGTACGGCGTGGACGTGCTCGACCACTGGTTCGTGAGCGTGGAAGCGGGCGCGGTGTTCACCCGGGGGCGCGGGCCCGCGGGCGCGCACTCCGACCATCTGCGGCCGGAGCCCGCGCACCTGCTGCTGACGCCGGCGGACTACTCCCGCTGACCCGACTCCTTGGACGGCACCGCCGAAGCCTTCTCGCCCTTGGCCGGAGCCGCCGCCGACGCCTCGCCCGGGGCGTCCGGGTCCGGTGCCTCCTCGAAGGAGACCTTGCCCATGTGCCGGTTCATCGACTTCATCAGCAGCCACACACCGACGGCCAGCGCCGCGAACACGAGGAAGCCGAGGATTCCCGGAGTCACCTTGTTCTTGTCGAAGGTGTCGCCCGCGGCGAGCGGCACGAACTGGATCATTGCCTGGGAAACGTTCACCTAGGCATTGTCGCGGATGCCCGCGAAGAGGTCGCTCTCGGGGAGGGAGGTGGGGACCAGAGCCTTCGCGAGTTCGTAGTCCTCGGTCGGCCAGACCTCCTTCTGGATCTCCATCGGAATGCGGAACCAGCCGCCGTCCGGGTCGATCTGCGTGGCGTGCGCGAGCAGCGCCTTGTCGCGGATCTCGAAGAACTCCGATGCGGGTACGAAGGTGGTCAGCGTGCGCTCCTCGCGCTCGAACTCCTCCCACCGCTTCAGCCAGTCGCCGTACGGCGACTCCAGGCCCCGGGAGATCAGCGCCTCGTGCAGCGCGACCGTGCGCGGCTTGTTGAAGCCCTGGTTGTAGTAGAGCTTCAGGGGCTGCCAGACCGGGCCGAACTCTTCCTCGGGGAAGGCCGCCGCGTCGGCCGCTCCGTCGAAGGCCACCATCGTGATCTTGTGGGTCATGATGTGGTCGGGGTGCGGGTAGCCGCCGTTCTCGTCGTACGTGGTGACGACCTGGGGGCGGAAGGCGCGGATCGACTTCACCAGGCGCCCTGCGGCCTCCGTCACGTCCTCCAGGGCGAAGCAGCCCTCGGGGAGCGGGGGCAGCGGGTCGCCCTCGGGCAGGCCCGAGTCGACGAAGCCGAGCCACTCCTGCTTGACGCCGAGGATCTCGCGGGCCTCGTCCATCTCGCGGGCGCGGACCTCGTGGATGTGCTCCTCGATGTACGTGTCGCCCTGGAGCTTCGGATTGAGGATGGAGCCCCGCTCCCCGCCCGTACAGGTCACGACGTGGACGTCCACCCCCTCGGAAACGTACTTCGCCATGGTGGCCGCACCCTTGCTCGACTCGTCGTCGGGGTGGGCGTGCACGGCCATCAAGCGCAGCTGCTCAGTCAAGATCTCGATCCTCGGTGATCCGGGCGCCCTCGGTGTCTGCGGCGCGACGTGCGGCTCTTATAGTGACCGAACCGGGGGCGGGAAATATTCCTGGCCCCTGCGCATCCGGAGGATCACAGCATGAACGCGGTACGTGACGGAGCACCCGCCGGGGCCCCTGACGGGCGTTACGGACGCTCCGCCGACGCGCGCGCGGACCGCAAGCTGAAGATCATCGGGTCCGTCCTCGGGGTGCTGCTGCTCCTGCTGGTCGGCTGGCTCGGGTACGGGTACATCTCGAAGCAGACGATCAGTGCCGAGCTGATCAAGTTCGACCTGAACTCCTCGCAGACCGAGGTCGCGGTGCATCTGGAGATCCGCAAGGACGCCGACGCCACCGGTACGTGCACGGTGCGCGCCATCGCGGAGAGCGGGGCCGAGGTCGGGCGCAAGGACGTGCGGATCGATCAGGTGGGCCAGACCCGGATCGACGAGATCTACCCGATCCGCACGACGGCGAAGGCCACCAGCGCGGAACTGCTGGGCTGCGCCGCCGACAGCCGGTAGGCGACCGCCTGCTCACCAGTGACCATGCACCCCTGACCTGCGTTGATGCAGTCGTAACGGTTTTGGTTCTCCCCCTGGGGGCATCGAATTGTTAGGCTCGTGGTTTCGCCCGCCCGTGGAGGCACATCCTTCTTGGGTAGGGCGATGCTTTGTTATCCGTAACTTCGAGGAGCACCTGTGACCCAGACCAGCGACGAAGTCACCTGGCTGACCCAGGAGTCGTACAACAAGCTCGTGGAAGAGCTGGAGTACCTGTCGGGTCCCGCGCGCGCCGAGATCACCCAGAAGATCGCGGCTGCCCGCGAAGAGGGCGACCTCCGGGAGAACGGCGGATACCACGCGGCCAAGGAGGAGCAGGGCAAGCAGGAGCTCCGCATCCGCCAGCTGAAGCAGCTTCTGGAGCGCGCCCAGGTCGGCGAGGCCACCGCGTCCAGCGGTGAGGCCGGGCCCGGCATGGTCGTCAAGATCGCCTTCGACGGCGACGAGAGCGACACGATGACGTTCCTGCTCGCCTCCCGCGAGTACCCGAGCTCCGAGATCGAGACGTTCTCGCCGCAGTCCCCGCTGGGTGCGGGCGTGATCGGCAAGAAGGTCGGCGAGGACGCCGAGTACGAGCTGCCGAACGGCAAGAAGGCCATGGTGCGGATTCTGGAGGCGACGCCCTACCAGGGTTAGTCGCTCGCGTACGTCCTACCAGGATTGGTCGCTCGCGTACGTCCTACGCCTACGGAAGGGCCCCCGGCAGCCACTGCGCGCCGGGGGCCCTTCCGTGTGCCGGGTCCGTACGGTCACGGTCAGACGGTGGCCGAGCGGTACTTGCGGACGGCGAGGGTCCGGAAGACCACGATGATCAGGACGGACCAGATCAGCGAGGCCCAGACCGGGTGCTCCATGGGCCAGGCCCCGGTGATCGAGGTCGGCATCTCGGGCATGGTGTTGCCGAAGAGCTGCCTGGCCGCCTGCACGGTGGCGCTGAACGGGTTCCATTCGGCGACGTGCTGGAGGAAGGTCGGCATCCCGGTGACCGGCACGAACGCGTTGGAGATGAAGGTCAGCGGGAAGAGCCAGATCAGGCCGCCCGAGGTGGCCGCCTCCGGGGTGCGGACCGAGAGGCCGATCAGCGCGCCGATCCAGGAGAACGCGTAGCCGAGGAGCAGGAGCAGGGCGAAGCCCGCCAGCACCTTCAGGAGGTTCTCGTGGGTGCGCCAGCCGATCAGCAGGGCGACCCCGGCGAGCACGACCAGGGTCAGTGCCGTCTGCACGAGGTCGGCGAGGGTACGGCCGGTGAGGACCGCGCCGCGCGCCATGGGCAGTGACCGGAAGCGGTCGATGAGGCCCTTGTGCATGTCGTCGGCGATGCCCGCGCCCGCACCGGCGGTCGCGAAGGTGACGGTCTGCGCGAAGATGCCCGCCATCAGGAACTCTTTGTACGCCTGGGGCGAGGTCGAGCCGCCGACCTGGATGGAGCCGCCGAACACGTACGTGAACAGGATGACGAACATGACCGGCTGGATGATCCCGAAGAGGATCATCTCGGGAATCCGGGTCATGCGGATCAGGTTGCGCTTGGCGATGGTCAGCGAGTCGGTGATCGACTGCAGGGGGCCGCCCCTGGCCACGGGGGCGAGGGACTTCACCGTCGTCATGGAGTCGGTGCTCACTTCTTCCCCACCTCCTCCTCGTCCTCGACGGGCTCCTCGGCCGCGTGACCGGTGAGGGAGATGAACACGTCGTCCAGGGTCGGACGGCGCAGGCCGATGTCGTCGATCTCCACACCCCGCGCGTCGAGCTCGCGGATGACCTCCGCGAGGAGCTTGGCGCCGCCGGTGACCGGGACGGTCAGCCTGCGGGTGTGGGGCTCCACCTTGACGCCGCCCTTGCCGAAGCCGCTCAGGACCTCGTCCGCGACCGTGATCTGGTCGCGCTCGTGGACGACGACCTCGATGCGCTCGCCGCCCGTACGGGCCTTGAGCTGGTCCGACGTACCGCGTTCGATGACCTTGCCGTGGTCGATGACGCAGATGTCGTGGGCGAGGTGGTCGGCCTCCTCCAGGTACTGGGTGGTGAGCAGGAGGGTGGTGCCGCCGGCGACCAGCTCCTGGATGACTTCCCAGAGTTGCTGGCGGTTGCGGGGGTCGAGGCCGGTGGTGGGCTCGTCCATGAACATCACGGGGGGCGAGACGACGAGGGCCGCCGCGAGGTCGAGCCGCCGCCGCATGCCGCCGGAGTACGTCTTGGCGGTGCGGTCGGCGGCCTCGGCCAGGTTGAAGCGCTCCAGGAGTTCGTCCGCGCGGGCCTTGGCGGCCTTCTTCGGCATCTGGTAGAGCCTGCCGACCATCTGGAGGTTCTCGCGGCCGGTGAGGTATTCGTCGACGGCGGCGAACTGGCCGGAGAGGCCGATGGAGCGCCGCACTTCGTTGGGATGCTTCAGTACGTCGATCCCGGCGACGACGGCCTTGCCGCTGTCGGGCTGGAGCAGGGTGGTCAGGACGCGGACGGCCGTGGTCTTCCCGGCTCCGTTCGGCCCGAGGAGGCCGAGGACGGTGCCCTCGGGGACGTCGAGATCGACGCCTCCCAGAGCCTTCACGTCGCCGAAGGACTTGACCAGCCCTTCGGCATAGATGGCGCCTGGCATAAGGGGTCCCCCATGTGTGTGGGTGGTTCCTACGCGAAATTTTAGGTTTGCCGGGCCGGTATCGCCCGGCGAGACAGAAGCGCGAGACACACCATAACGCGATACATCGCGTCTGGAGAAGGGTTGCCAGGAAGCCGTCCGGCCCTACGACACCACCAGGTACCCCGCGTCACTGAGCGCCTCCCGCACCTCCGTGCAGTGCTTCGGCCCCTTCGTCTCCAGCTGCAAGTCCACCTCCACCTCCGTGAGTCCGAGCTTCGGATCGGCCCGGGTGTGACCCACGTCAACGACGTTAGCGTCGAGCACTGACAACGCCCCGAGAAGCTCCGCAAGCGCCCCCGGACGGTCCGTCAGCCGCAACCTCAGTGACAGATAACGACCGGCTGCGGCCATTCCGTGCCGCAGCGTGCGCTGCATCAGCAACGGGTCGACGTTTCCGCCCGACAACACCGCCACCACCGGGCCCTCGAAGGACTCAGGACGGCTGAGCAGGGCCGCCACCGGGCTCGCCCCGGCGGGCTCCACCACCAGCTTGGCCCGCTCCAGACACAGCAGCAGCGCGCTGGAGAGCTCGTCCTCGGAGACCGTCCGCACCTCGTCCACCAGCTCGCTGACGATCGCGAAGGGCACGTCACCGGGGCGGCCGACCTTGATCCCGTCGGCCATCGTCTGGAGCGAGTCGAGCGAGGTGGGGCGCCCGGCGGCCAGCGACGGCGGGTAGCAGGCCGCGCCCGCCGCCTGCACGCCGACGATCCTGACGTCGGGCCGCACCGCCTTCACCGCGACCGCGATGCCCGCCGCGAGCCCGCCGCCGCCGACGCCCACCACGATCGTGGCGACCTCGGGGCACTGCTCCAGGATCTCCAGGCCGACCGTGCCCTGGCCCGCGATGACGTCCGGGTGGTCGAAGGGGTGGATGAACACCGCGCC
This sequence comes from Streptomyces sp. NBC_00237, assembly GCF_026342435.1. Classification (NCBI taxonomy): domain Bacteria; kingdom Bacillati; phylum Actinomycetota; class Actinomycetes; order Kitasatosporales; family Streptomycetaceae; genus Streptomyces; species Streptomyces sp. NBC_00237. The sequence continues at coordinate 2,402,517 of NZ_JAPEMT010000002.1, forward strand.
CGTGTCACGGGCGTACTCCTGCGCGGCGGCGAGCGTCTCGTCCACGACCTGTCCGGACAGCCTCACCTCCGCGCCGTACTCCCGGGTGGCCGCCACCTTCGGCAGCGGTGCGCCGACCGGCATGAACACCGTGGACCGCACACCCAGCAGCGAGGAGGCGAGCGCCACGCCCTGCGCGTGGTTGCCCGCGCTGGCGGCCACCACTCCGGCGGCGCGCTCCTCGGGGCGCAGACCCGCGATGCGGATGTACGCGCCGCGCAGCTTGAAGGAGCCGGTGCGCTGGAGGTTCTCGCACTTGAGGTGCACGGGGGCACCGACGAGGCGGGTGAGGTGCCTGCTGCCTTCGAGAGGGGTGCAGCGGGCCACTCCGGAGAGCATCTTCTGCGCACCGCGCACGTCGTCGAGGATCAGGCTGCGGGCGTGTTCGGGCGTGCGGAAGCTCATGGCGGCCAGTCTGGCAGCCCGGCGGGACGGGCGGATTCCCGTCTCACGCGCGGGCTCCCCGACCTGCTCCGTGACCTGCGGCGGGACCGGGGTGCGGGGCCGGTTGTCCACAGGTTTGCGCAGCGCCGGTACGTGTGTGCCCGCACCCGCGTACCCTTGCCCCACCAACCCGACCACCGCACGAAGAGAGCCCGAGCCATGCCCCCTACCCAGGACATGACGACCGACCCCGCCGCCGGTCTCCTCGATGCCCTTCAGCACCAGGTGGCCGTTTTCGCCCGGCGAGCGGAACAGACCCGCCTCGGCGGCGTCGGCCAGGTCCGCAACTCGATGGACCGGGCGGCCTACCTGCTGCTCAACCGCCTCGACCAGGAAGGCCCGATGGGCGTCAAGGCGCTCGCGGCGGGCATGGGCATCGATTCCTCGACGGTGACCCGTCAGGTCGCGCCGCTCGTGGACACCGGCCTGGTCAAGCGGACCTCGCACCCCGAGGACGGCCGTGCGGTCGTGCTCCAGCTGTCGCCGCGCGGACAGGCGCGCCTGGACGAGGTGCGTTCCTCGCGGCGCGAGCTGATGGCGCAGGTCACCGACGGCTGGAGCGAGGACGAGCGGGAGGCGTTCACCACGCTGCTCACCCGTTTCAACTCGGCGCTCTCGGCCCGTCAGTCGGCGAGCGCGGGCGAGGCTCCGACCGCCTCCTGAGGCCGCCGGGGCCACTACCGGGACCGCGTCCCGAGGCAACCGGGGCCGCCTCCCGAGGGCCTCCGCCGCACCCCCCTGACGGACCGTCACGCACTCGCCGCTCCCACCTCTTGACCTGGCCCGTCCCCTGACCTCATATGAGCATCAGGAGCCCGGACGGGGAGGCACGGTGCGAGAGCGCGAGGCGGTCCAACAGCGGCGCCGCGCAGGGGAGTTCACGGCCTTCGTGGCAGGAGCCGCAGGCCGTCTCCTGCACGCCTCCACCCTGCTCACGGCCGAACCCCCCGACGCCAACCCGCGTGCCCGGGCGCTGCTCACCGCCGCCCTGGCCACCGCGTACGCCCGCTGGGGTTTCCTGCGCGGCGAGGACCCGTACGACCGCACCCGCCAGGAACTGGCGTCCCGGTTCGCCCGCACCTCCTGGCACCATCGCCGCCAGCGCGGCGGCCTGCTGGAGTCGCTGGCGCCGCAGGAACGACTCGTCCTGGTGCTGCGGCTGTTCGAGGGGGTGCCGGAGGAGCAGACGGCGGCGCTGCTCGGACTGCCGGTGCAGCGGGTCCGGGCGATCTGCGCGCGCGCCGTCTCGCAGGTGTACGAGGAGCGGTACCAACCCGCTCCGCCGCGCAGGGCGGTGGCCGCGCCATGAGCCTGCGCAAGCAGAAGGAGGACGAGGTCCGGCTCATCCTGGAACAGGCCGAGCACCCCGTCGTCCCTTCCGACCTGCTCGGACGGGCCACCGAGCGCGGCGGCCGGGACCTGCGGCGGCGCAGGCTGCTGCGCAGGGCCCTGTGGGTGCTGACGGTGGCGGCGGTGATCGCGTTCCTGGTGTGGGCGTCGGTCGTGCAGCCGTGGCAGGCCCCACCGGCGGACGTGACGCCGCCGGTGGAGGGTTTCTGACCGTTCCCGCGCGTACTTCCTCGTGCCTACGTGCTTCCTCGTGCTTGCTTCCTCGTGCCTACTTGCCGAGCGCCTGCTGGAGGTCCGCGAGCAGGTCGTCACCGGACTCGATGCCGACCGAGAGCCGCACCAGATCTCCGGGCACCTCCAGCGCGGACCCGGCCGCCGAGGCGTGCGTCATGCGGCCCGGGTGTTCGATCAACGACTCGACACCGCCCAGGGACTCGCCGAGGGTGAACAGCCGCGCCCGGTTGCAGACCTCGACGGCGGCCTCCTCGCCCCCCTTGACGCGGAAGGACACCATGCCGCCGAATGCCTTCATCTGCTTGGCGGCGATCTCGTGTCCGGCGTGCTCGGGCAGCCCCGGGTAGAGCACCTGGCTGACCGACGGGTGGGCGGTCAGCATGTCGGCGATGCGCGTGGCGTTCTCGCTGTGCCGGTCCATGCGGACGGCGAGGGTCTTGATCCCCCGCAGCACGAGCCACGCGTCGAAGGGCCCGGCGACTGCCCCCATCGCGTTCTGGTGGAACACCAGCTCCTCGGCGATCTCGGCGTCGTTGGTGACGAGCGCACCTCCGACCACGTCGGAGTGCCCGCCCATGTACTTGGTGGTCGAGTGCACGACGACGTCCGCGCCGAGCGCGATGGGCTGCTGGAGGTAGGGGCTGGCGAAGGTGTTGTCGACGACGAGCCTGGCCCCCGCCGCGTGCGCGATCCCCGCGACGGCGGCGATGTCGGTGATCCCCAGCAGCGGGTTGGAGGGCGTCTCGACCCACACCACCTTCGTACGGGGCGTGAGCGCGGCCCGTACCGCCGCCGGGTCGGAGGTGTCGGCGACCGACCACTCCACACCCCACCGCGACACGACCTTCGCGAACAGCCGGAAGGTGCCGCCGTACGCGTCGTTCGGGATCACCACGTGGTCGCCGGGCGACAGCAGCGTCCGCAGCAGGCAGTCCTCCGCCGCGAGGCCCGAGGCGAAGGCGAGCCCGCGCCGCCCGCCCTCCAGTGCGGCGAGGTTCTCCTCCAGGGCGGTGCGGGTGGGATTCGCGCTGCGGCTGTACTCGTATCCGCCGCGCAGTCCTCCCACCCCGTCCTGCTTGTACGTCGACACCTGGTAGATCGGCGGGACGACGGCACCGGTCAGGGGGTCGGCGGTGTTGCCCGCGTGGATGGCGAGGGTCTCGAAGGCGCGCTCGGGGCGGCTCTGCTCATCAGTCATGGGGCCGAGGGTAGTTCTCCCGCCGGTGCCCGGCGTCCGTTGACCGGAACAAGCTCCCCGGGTCCGGGACAATGGCCGTATGGACATTCTCTGGTTCCTGATCGCGGTGCTCGTCCTGGGCGCCGCCCTCGGTCCTCTCCTGCTGCGCAGGAGGAGCGGCGGCATCCGGCTGGCCCGGCCCGGCTCTCCCGACGCCGCCGATCCGGAGACGTACGGTTTCGTCCGCCAGGAAGCCCTGGACGTACGCCTGCCGGGCCCCGACCAGGACCTCCTGGACGTCCTGGACGTGGTCCAGCGCACCCAGGACTGGCGGGCCGCGCAGCAGCTCCTGGCCGGGACCCCCAAGGAGGGCGAGGTCCGCTGGCAGCGCGTGCAGGCGTTCGCGGGCGCGGCGTCGCTGGAACTGGCCCAGCGCCCCGGTGAGGGAGGCCGCTGGCTGCGGGACTGGCGCTCGGAGTCCCCGAAGGACGCGGGCGGCGCACAAGTTCACGCAGAATTCTTGGTGCAGCAGGCGTGGCGCTCGTCCTCCAGCGACAAGGACGACTGGCGCATCATCCTGGAGGAGTCCCGCGACCTCTGCGCGACGGCCGCCCTCCTCTCCCCCGGCGACCCGATCCCGTACATCGTCGAACTCTCCATCGCGCGCGGGCTCGCCTATCCCCGGCCGGAATTCGACCGTCTCTGGGCGAAAGTGATCGACCGCGCACCGACGCACATGGGGGCGCATCTGGTCGCCCTGCACTACCTCTCGGAGAAGTGGCACGGCTCGCGCGCCGAGTCGGACGCCTTCGCCACCATGGCGGCCTCGCGCGCGCCGCAGGGCTCGCTGCTCGCGGCCCTCCCCCTCTTCTCGGTCTACGACCACCTCCCCGAGGTGATCGTGGTCAACAGCTTCTACCAGAGCGCGGTGGTCACCAGGGCCGTGGAGGGCGCCCTGTTCGCGGTGCACGCCGCCCGCCCGGACGATCCGATGCTGGCGCACGTACGCCACCTCCTGATCCTCTTCCTGGTCCGCTCCGAGCGCTGGGCGGAGGCCGTCCGGCAGATCGCGTCCGTCGACGGCTACGTGGGCGCCCTTCCCTGGACCCAGAACCCGGACCCGGCCGCCGACTACACGCTCCACCGCAACCTGGCGGTGGCGGGCTACGAATCGAACGGCGGCAGCCCGGCGACGCTGCGGCCGTAGCCCTTGCCCGCATGTGCCGAGGGGCGGCCGGGGGCCGGGAATCCCGGCCGCCCCTCCGGTGTTCTACGTACCGACTCACCCGTGTCCCAGGAGGAACCATGCTCTTCGGCCGTACGCCGCAGCTCCCGACCCCCGAGCAGGCCCTGAAGGGCCGTGCGACCCCCGAGTTCGACGTCCCTTCCCGCCACACGGTGCTCGGCAATTCCCTCCTCGGCCCGTACCCGGACGGCCTGGAGACCGCCGACTTCGCTCTCGGCTGTTTCTGGGGCGCGGAGCGGAAGTTCTGGCAGACCCCGGGGGTGTGGACGACCCTCGCGGGTTATCAGGGCGGCTCGACCCCCAACCCCGCGTACGAGGAGGTGTGCTCCGGCCTGACCGGCCACACCGAGGTCGTCCGCGTCGTCTTCGACCCTTCGGTCGTCTCCTACGCCGCCCTCCTGAAGCTCTTCTGGGAGTCCCACAACCCCACCCAGGGCTTCCGCCAGGGCAACGACGTGGGCACCCAGTACCGCTCGGCGATCTACCCCCACTCCCCCGAGCAGCAGCGCGAGGCAGAAGCCTCCCGCGACGCCTACCAGCAGGTCCTGACGGGCAACGGCTACGGCCGGATCACCACCGAGATCCTCCCGGCCGCCGACAACCCCTTCTGGCCCGCCGAGCCGCACCACCAGCAGTACCTGGACAAGAACCCCGCCGGCTACTGCGGAATCGGCGGCACGGGCGTCTCCTGCCCGATCGGAGTCGCCCCGGCCACCGACCGGTGAGCCCCGAAGACCGCCGCGCGTGCTGAACGAACCCCTGGCGCCCGACGCCTGCGCCGTCCTCGCCGCCCTGCTCGACGGTCCGGGACCGGTCCTCGCCGCGCTCCGCGCACAGATTCCGCACGCACGGGTGACCGGGCGGTGCGGATGCGGGTGCGCGACCGTGGACCTGGAGGTGGACCGGGAGGCCGTGACAGCGGCGCCCTGGCACGACCGTCCGGCGGTGGAGGCCGGATACCCGGCCGACGAGTACGGGGCGGGAGTGCTGCTGTTCACGGCGGAGGGGTACCTGTCCGGGCTGGAGATCTACTCCGCTTCCGGGGACCCGGTCACGGAGTGGCCCGATCCGGCGGGGCTGGAGATCGAGCGCCGACCGTGCTCCGGGCAGGGAGTTGTCAGTGGTGGGAGCTAGCTTTGAGGCATGGCGCTCAATGAGATCGGCAGGTCCCAGGTCCTCGGTGCGGTCGCGGAGTTCGACCGGGTCGGGCGGGAGGAGTTTCTGCGGCGGTACGGCTTCCAGGCCGCCCGCACGTATCTGCTCGCCGTGAAGGGGCGGTACTACGACTCGAAGGCGATCGTCGGCGCGGCACACGGGTTGTTGCCGGGCCGACAAGCACTGGCCGCATCGGAGTTCTCCGGCGGACAGAGCCATGCGGTGAAGTTGCTGAGCGGCCTCGGCTTCCAGGTCGTCTACACGTCGGAGCTGTCGCGGTCGATCGGTGCGGACGAGCTGGTCCAGCGGGTCGAGAAGCTCAGAGTGGCTCATGCGCAGGGGCAGAAGGGTGCGCCACTGCTCTATCAGCCGATCACCCTGCTGTGGGCCGTCGGACGCGCCCTCCGCGGCGAGAGCCGCACACTGCCGTGGGCCGAGACGGACGACGCCCTGCGCGGTCTGCTGTCACGGCACGGGCTGCGCGGCGAGGGGCCCCGCCCCTACTACCCCGTGCTGGCGCTGTACCACTCGGGTCTGTGGACCCTGGAAGGTCACACCGGTGTCGTACCGGCCGCCAGCGGCGGTTCGGAGCTGGGGCGCTGGTGTGCGCGACAGCAGCCCGTGAGCGGGCTCGCGGGGCCCGCGTACGAGCTGATGCGCCGGGACGGGCGGGCACGGCTCCTGGTGGTCGACGCGCTGGTCAGCCGGTTCTTCGACGGCCTCGACGAGATCCCCCTCCTGAAGGAGGTCGGGCTGTACGACGACACGGTCGCCGACGACGCCCCCGACGCCCCGGCGGACGCTCTGCCCAGGGCGTCCCGCGCGGTCGACCCGCTCGCACTCGCCGCCGAGTACGAGCGGCAGTGCATCCTGGCCGAACACCGGGAGAAGTCCGTGCGCGGCCTGCGCCGGGAGGGGACCTCCCGGGACCCGATACGCATCGCGGCAGCGCGCCGGGCCGTCCTGTGGCGCAGCGGCGGCCGGTGCGAGAACCCCGGCTGCGGCGGCCAGCCCGACGACGTCACGGACCGGGGCCTGCCGCTCCTCGAAGTCGACCACGTCGAGGAGATCGCCGGGGGCGGACGCGATCACCCCAGCCAGATGATCGCGCTCTGCCCGAACTGCCACGCGGTCAAGACGCGCGGCAGCAGGCGGGAGGAGTTGCGGAAGGTCTTCCGCGAGGTGGCCCGGAAGGAGCACCTGCGGCTGCTGCCGGAAGAGGGGCGGGCCCGTCAGCCCAGTTCCAGGGTGGTGATTCCGTAGAGGCACGGGTGGTCGAGCGGTGGAGGGGTGGAGGTGTACATGCGGGAGGTTTCGAAGGTGGGGGTCAGGGCGAGTTGTTCGGCGAGGTGGAGGGCGGCGGGGTTGGTGTCGGGGATGTCGAGGGAGAGGGGGGCGGCGGTGGCGGTGGCGAGGGTCGTGAGGAGGGTGGCGGCGATGGCGGGGGTGTCGGCGTAGAAGGGGCCGATGCGGGAGCCCGTGGTGCAGGCGCGGCTCACGGCGAGGCCGACCAGGTGGCCGTCCTGGAGGGCGGCGAGTGACGTGCGGTGCGGGGCGGTGAGCCAGGAGGCGAGGAAGGTGTCGCGGGGGGCCGGGAAGAAGCGGCGGTCGTAGGCGGTGAGGAGGGAGAAGGGGAGGGTGGTGGCGTCGGTGAGGGTGATACCGGATGGGACGGGGGCGGTGCCTCCGGACGGGGTGCCCTCGTAGCGGGTGTTGGTCCAGGCGGAAGTGAAGCCCGATTTGCGGTAGTTGGACTGTTGGGCGACGACGCCGTCCAGGCCGACGTTGCGGTCGGCGAGGCGGGCCATTCCGGCGTTCCAGACCTGGATTCCGTAGCCATGGCCGCGTACGTCGGGGCGGGTCAGGTAGAGGCCGAGGAAGGCGTGGCCGGTGCCGTGGCGGACCACGGAGATGCTGGAGACCGGGGTGGGGTCGCCGGGGCGGCGGGCGATGAGGAAGCCGTGCGGGTCCGTGGCGAAGAAGGGCTGGATGTCGGCGAGGCCGGGGTTCCAGCCTTCGGCCTCCGCCCAGGAGCGGGTGAGGTGCAGGTCCTGGACGGTGGCCGTGGCGATGGAGAGGTGTTCGGCGGGTGTGGGGTGGTCGGGGTGTGCGGGCATCGTCCGCTCCTGGGGTGGGGTGGGGTGGGGTGGGGTGGGGTGGGGTGGGGCCGGGTGTAGCAGGGGATCACTGCCCAGGTGGGGATCGGGGGATTCGGGTGGGTCGGGTGCGAGTGCCGGTTCCGGTGCGAGTGCCAGTTCCGGTGCGAGTGCCGGTTCCGGTGCCGGTGCCGGTGCGAGTGCCGGTTCCGGTGCCCGTCAGCCGGTGCTCCGGGTCGGTGCGCCCGAGGTCGCCAGCGCGGCACCAAGCTCGGATCCGGTCGAGCCCTTGCGCCTCCGCAGGACCGTGTATGAGAACACCGCCGCGCCCAGCATCATCGCCGCCGCACCGAACGCCGCCAGGCCCAGGCCGTCCGTGAACGCCTCGCGGGCCGCGGCCAGGAGGCGTACCGCCTGGTCGTGCGGGAGGCGGGCCGCCTCGGCGAGCGCGCCGCCCAGGGTTTCGCGTACGGCCGCGGAGGCGGCGGTGCCGTCCATGCCGCGCGTGTAGACCGCCGCGCCGACGCTGCCCAGGATCGCCATGCCCAGCGCGCCGCCGAACTCGGTGCCGGACTCGACGACCGCCGCCGCCGCGCCCGCCCGCTCCGGCGGGGCCGCGCCGAGTGCCATCTCGTTGGCGAGGGTCATGGCGACGACGATTCCGCCGGCGTACAGGGCGCAGCCGGTGAGGACGAACCAGAGGGCGGAGTCCACGGCGACCTGGGTCAGCCACAGGAAGCCCCCGCAGGCGAGCAGGAAGCCGCCGGACATGACGTACGCGCGGTCCACTCGGGCGGCGAGCGTCGCGCCGAGCGGGGCGAGGACGAGGACGGCGGCGGACGGGACCAGACTCCAGAGGGCGGATTCGAGGGGGCTCATGCCTCGGACGGACTGGAGGTACTGGGTGAAGAAGACCGCGAAGCCGATCGTGGCGAACATCGCGATGACGTTCGCGAGTATCGCCCCGCCGAACATCCGCTGCCGGAGGAGTACGAGGTCGATCATCGGGTGGGCGAGGGTGCGCTGGCGGCGGAGGAAGAGCCAGCCGATGAGGAGTCCGGCGGCGATGGTGAGGAAGGAAACCAACTCCGGCCCGTGCTTGGCGAGTTGCTTGATGCCGTGGATGACCGGGAGGACGGTGGCGAGGGAGAGCGCCGCGCTCGCGAGGTCGAAGCGGCCCGTCGACGGGGACCTGAACTCCGGGAGGAGGAAGGGCGCGAGGGCGATCAGCAGCAGCATGGCGGGGAGGTTGATGAGGAAGACCGAGCCCCACCAGAAGTGTTCGAGGAGCAGGCCGCTGAGGACGGGACCGAGGGAGATTCCGGCGGTCATGACGGCGGTCCAGAGAGTGATCGCCTTGGCGCGCTGACCCTCGTCGCGGAAGAGGTTGCGGATGAGGGCGAGCGTGGAGGGCATCAGGGTCGCACCGCCGATGCCGAGCAACGCCCGTACGGCGATGAGCATTTCGGGGGTGCTGGCGTACGCGGCTGCCACTGACGCCGCGCCGAAGGCCGCCGCGCCGATGAGGAGGAGCTTGCGGCGGCCGATGCGGTCGCCGAGTGCGCCCATCGTGATGAGGAGCCCGGCGAGCACGAAGCCGTACACGTCGAGGATCCAGAGCTGTTCGGTGGCGGTGGGGGCGAGGTCGCGGCCGATGAAGGGAATCGCGAAGTAGAGGACGGAGACGTCCATGGAGACCAGGAGGAGCGGGAGCATCAGGACGCCGAGGGCGGTCCATTCGCGGCGGCCCGCGAGGGCGGCGGGCGGGGAGGCAGGGGTGGTCATGGTGGGGCTCCTGGGGCGGGTGTGAAAGGTGTCTGTACGTCGTACGCGGTGTGCTGCGTACGACGTAAACACTCTGCCCGGGGAATGGGCAATCGGTGAGCTAGTGCACTGGTGGAACAGGGCAGTTGTCGGCCAGGCGCACTAGGGCAGTGCACTAGTACACTGCCGCCATGGCCCGTGACCGCGAGACACCGTCCGCCCGCGTCGCCGACGCGATCCGCCGCCGGATCTCCTCCGGCGAACTCGCCCCCGGCGACCGCGTGCCCTCCACCCGGCAGATCACCCGGGAGTGGGGCGTCGCCATGGCCACCGCGAGCCGGGCGCTGGCCGCCCTCGCACAGGAGGGGCTGGTCCGTGCGGTGCCGGGGGTCGGCACGGTCGTAGCGGAACCGTCACCCGTCACCCGGGGGAACTCCGCCCAGGCCCACGCCCCGGGGGCCCTCACCCGCGAGCGCATCGTCCGTACCGCCGTCGCGCTCGCCGACACGGACGGCCTCGCCACGCTCACCATGCGCCGGGTCGCCACCGAACTCGGCACCTCGACGATGGCCCTGTACCGGCACGTCCCCGGCAAGGCGGACCTGGTCCATCTGATGTCGGAGGCGGCTTTCGCGGAACTCCCGCTGCGGTCCGCCGGGTTGAACGGGTGGCGTCCCCGCCTCACGCACGCGGTGAGGGGGTTGTGGCAGATGTACGTCCGCCACCCCTGGATGGCGCAGGCCATGGCCGCGCTCACCCGGCCGACCGCCGCCCCGCACGCCATGCGGTACACCGAGTGGGGGCTGCACGCGCTGAGCGGCCAGGGGCTCACGCCCAGCGAGATGATGCACGTCCACCTCACCCTGTTCGGGCACGTCCAGGGCCTGGCCGGGACCCTGGAGCTGGAGAACAGGGCCCGGCAGGACACCGGGATGACCCCGGAGGAGTGGATGGCAACGCAGGAGCCGCGCGCGGAGGAGGTGCAGGCGTCGGGCGACTACCCGATCCTGGACTCGTACTTCGAACGGGACGGCTTCGAGCTGGACCTGGACAGCCTGTTCGCGTTCGGGGTGGAGCGGATCCTGGACGGGGTGGCGGTCCTCATCGCCCGCAAGTCCCGGGCGGCCAGCGGAATGTGACCCATCGTCAGGCTTGGCTCTCGCGGATGCGGGCGGCCGTCGCCGCGGGGTCGTAGTCCTCGGGCACGCCCTCGACCAGGATGATGTCTCCGGGCAGGTGCTTGGTACGGAGCGGAATGATCTCCTGGTACGCGGCGGAGGCGTACCAGTCTCGGGCCGACTCCAGGTCCGGGAACGCGACCAGGACGGGCGCGCCGTGCCAGTCGCCCTCCAGTACCTCGTGCTCCTTGAAGTGCACGAGGAACCGGCCGCCGAAGGGGTCCAGGGTGCCCTGTATCCGTTCCACGTAGGTGAGGACGGCGTCGTTGATCGGGCCGGGGCCGATGTGGGCGATGGCGTACGCGGTCATGGCGGTCTCCCTGGTCGGGCGCGAACTTCCCGGCTTCCGCGGGCCGTTCCGGTGCTTCGCATCCTGCCGAAAAGGCGGTGCGCGGTCGATTACCTCGGAGGTAGGTTGCGCGGATGGATCTTGACGACCGGACTGTTCCGGCCACCACCCCGGCCACCGCCTCTGCCGCCACCCCGACCACCACCCCGGCCGCCGCCTTCACCCTCCGCCCGGCCGTGGAGGGCGACGCGGAGGCCGCCGCCGACGTGTGGCTGCGTTCCTACGGCTCGGCGCTTCCCGGCGTGCGGCGGGCGCACACGGACGACGAGGTGCGGGGCTGGTTCCGGTACGTACTGGTGCCCGGCGGCCAGACGTGGGTCGCCGAGGACACGGACGGCGCGCTCGCCGGGGTGCTCGTGCTCGACGAGGCGGGCATCGACCAGCTGTACCTCGCGCCGGAGCAGCGCGGGCGGGGGCTGGGCGACCTGTTCGTCGCCAGGGCGAAGGAACTGCGCCCGGACGGGCTGGAGTTGTGGACCTTCCAGGTCAACACCCCGGCCCACCGCTTCTACGTACGCCACGGCTTCACCGAGGCCGAGCGCACGGACGGCTCGCGCAACGAGGAGCGGGAGCCGGACGTGCGCTTCGTCTGGAAGCCGTAAGCGGTAAGCGGTAGGCGGTAGGCGGTAAGCCGCCTGCCGTAAGCCTTGAAGCAGCACGCGCACGTGAAAGGGCGGGTGCCATCTCCCGGAGAGGTGGCACCCGCCCTTTCACGCCTTCGAAAAGGATCAGGCCGCAGCAGGATCAGGCCGCGGAGGGATCAGACCTCCGAACCCGCCTTCCAGGCCGCCCAGTCCAGGTTCCAGCCGTTGAGGCCGTTGTCCGGCTTGATGGTCTTGTCCGGGGAGTTCTTCACGATGACGACGTCGCCGACCATCGAGTTGTCGTAGAACCACGCGCCCGGCGTGCCCTTGTCGTCGGCACCCTGGGTGTCGCTCAGGCCGACGCAGCCGTGGCTGGTGTTGGCGCTGCCGAAGATGGACTTCGCGCCCCAGTAGTTGCCGTGTATGAAGGTGCCGGAGGTCGACAGGCGCATGGCGTGCGGGACGTCCTTGATGTCGTACTCGCCCTTGCCGTCGTCGTCCGTGAAGCCGACCGTCGCACCGTTCATACGGGTCTCCTTGAACTTCTCGGAGATCACCATCTTGCCGTTGTACGTGGGGTTGGACGGGGAACCGGCGGAGATCGGGATGGTCCGGACGACCTTGCCGTCCTGCGTGACGGTCATCTTCTTGGTCTTGGCGTCGACCGTGGAGACCTGGTTGCGGCCCACGGTGAACTTCACCGTCTTGTCCTGGACGCCCGTCACGCCGTTGGCGCCCTCGACGCCGTCCAGCGCGAGCTTCATGGTGACCTCGGAGCCGCCCTTCCAGTAGTCCTGGGGGCGGAAGTCGAGGCGCTGGGAGTCGAACCAGTGGCCGACGACCTCCTGGCCGCTGCTGGAGGAGACGGTGATGCCCGCCTGCACGGCCTTCTTGTTCGTGATCGGCTTGTCGAAGCGGATCGAGACCGGCATGCCCACGCCGACCTTCGAGCCGTCCTCGGGGGTGAAGCTGCCGATGAAGCTGTTCTTCGGGGAGACCGTGGTGAAGGAGCGGTTGTCGTGCGCCTTGCGGTTGTCGGCGTCGACGGCGGTCACGCTCAGCTTGTAGACCGTGGCGCGCTCCAGGCGGGTGTCGGGCTTCCAGCTCGCGCCGTCGGCGGCGATGGTGCCCTTGACCGGCTTGCCCGCCGCGTCGGTGAGCTTGACCTCGGTCAGCTTGCCGTCGGCGACGGTGACCTTGGTGTCGTTGTTGATGCCGACGTTGGTGGCGCCCGACTTGGGGGAGATTTCTATTCGGGCCTTGGAAGTGTCCTTCGCGGCTGCCGCGTCGGACTGCTCCTGCGACTTCTTCGAGCTGTCGGCGTCGCTCTTGCCGCCGTCGCCCTTGCCGTCGTCGCTACAGCCCGAAAGCACCAGAACGCCGCCGAGCAGCGCGGACGCGTACGCCAGTCCCCTGCGCCGCTTGCTGTTCGTGATCACACGCTTCTCCATCGTCGCCGATTTCCCCACAGCCGTTTGCCCGGCCGTTTGCCCGGCCGGTCACCCGGGGTCCCGCACGGACCTGCGCGCGGATCTCGCCGGGCAGCACTTCCCCTGCCAATCCTGTTACAACCCACGATCCGACGCCTCCGTTCCACTTTTTCGCAAAGTGTGGGCAACGCCACTCGCCGGGGTCGTCGACCGGGTCCCGCGCCTTTCCGACGCTACGCCGCCCCTTTTGCCCCCGCTCGGGCGGGGTCATGCACGGGAACGAGTGATTCCGGGGTCACAGGGAGTCCGCTTCGAGGGGTTTGGGTGGGGAAAGCGCGGAGGAAAAGGGGATGGAATCTTGGATTCCGCACCCTCATGCCTTTCCCCCGACCCGCTGTTTTCATTAGCATCGGCCCGCACGACCAATTCGCGGGTGCCTCAAGGGGGATCGATACCGTGGCCGCACTCCGACCGCTGCTCACCGCCACCGCCGCAGGTGGGCTGCTGGCCGCTCTGTGGTTCGTACCGTCGGCGAACGCTACGGTGGAAGCCGCGGACCCGCCGAAGCAGCAGACCCGGCAGGCTCAGCGGAATCAGCAGGCCCCACAGGCGGCGCACGGGCCGAATGCCGATGCGGCGGGCTCCGTTTCCGGCTCCGTTTCCGGCTCCGGCTCCGGCTCCAGCTCCAGCTCTTCGAAGAATGCCGCCGGTACGTCGTCGCCCGGATCCGCCGCCGACACGAGCCTCGCGCTCGCCGACACCGGCAGCGTGGACACCACCCCGTACCTCATCGGCGGCACGGCCTTCCTGGGACTCGGGGCGGGCTTCGTGACGTACTCGGCACGACGGCGGGGCGCCACGCACGCGTAGTGCCCGTACAGGGCTCGTACGGGGCCCGTACTGCGGGTCAGTCCGTTCCCGCTTCCGTTCCGAGCTCCGCCAGGTAGCCGTTCATCGTCGTGTGCATGTCGTGCAGGAACGCCTCGAAGCGGCGGAGCTGTTCGGCCGGGTAGCGCGCCATCAGCGTGTCGATCCGCTCCCCCAGCGGCCCGAAGAACGCGTCCGCCTTCTCGTGTACGTCCTGACTGCCGCGCAGCGTCACGATGCGCCGGTCCTGGTGTTCGCGGGTACGGACGATGTGGCCCGCCTTCTCCAGCCGGTTGAGCAGTGCCGTCGTCGCGCCGGACGAGAGGGTGATGCGTTCGCTGAGGCGGGCCGGGGAGAGGGGCGCGCCGCGCTCCTCGGCGAAGAGGATCTGGACGAGGGCGCCCGCGTCGGTGACGTGGACGTCGAGCGTGGTGGCGAAGCGGCGGCCGAACTCGTTGTAGTCCGCGCCGTAGACGCGGAGGCCCTCGGTGAGGCGGTCGCGCTGGGCGGCGAGGCTCTGCCCCTCTTCGCCGTCGCGTTCCGTCGCCGCCTGCGCCTCTTGCGCCGATTCCGTCGCGTCCATCGAGCAGTCCGCTTCTCTCTGCCGGGCCAGTGCGTGAGTGCCGTACGTCCGCGCTGTACGTGAGTGCCGTACGTCTGTGCCGCCCAACCTACCCACCGGCCCGGCCCGCGCCCGGGCGCGCCTGCGGCGGGCTGCCCCTCCCCGCCCCTTCACCTAGACCCTGCGGGAGCGGGGTCCCGTTCCGTGCGGGTGCGTCGCGGCTGGTCGCGCAGTTCCCCGCGCCCCTGGAGGACTGCTTCGCAGCCTCCTCCCCCGCCCCGCCTCCGCCTCGCCCCCTTGGGCGGCGGGGCCGCCCCCCGGGGGGCGGAACGGGCGGGCAAGGGGGCGGCCCCTCTCGCTCCGGGCCCACCCCGGAGCACCCCCGCCCCACCCCGGTCCCGCCCCGACCACGCCGAAGGGGCGCCCCGCGCAACGCGCCGGACGCCCCTTCACCCCGTACCCCCGCGACCTAGGCGAGCGCCCCCGTCACCGGCTCCACCGCCGCCACCAGTCCCCCGCTCCGCACGAAGGCGTCCGCCGCGGCGAGGTCCGGCGCGAGGAAGCGGTCGGGACCCGGGCCCTGCACGCCCGCCGCCCGTACCGCCTTGATGGCCGCCAGCGAAGCCGGAGCTGCCGTCAGGCCCAGCCCCTCCCGCAGCTCGATGGCCCGCGTCGCCGCGTACATCTCCACCGCCACGATCCGCGCGAGGTTGTCGATGGTCGTACGGAGCTTTCGCGCCGCCGACCACCCCATCGACACGTGGTCCTCCTGCATCGCGGAGGACGGGATCGAGTCGACCGACGCCGGGTTCGCCAGTCGCTTCATCTCGCTCACCAGCGCCGCCTGCGTGTACTGGGCGATCATCAGCCCCGAGTCCACGCCCGCGTCGTCCGCGAGGAACGCGGGCAGCCCGTGCGAGCGGTTCTTGTCGAGCAGGCGGTCCGTGCGCCGCTCGGCGATCGACCCGAGGTCGGCGGCGGCGATCGCCAGGAAGTCCAGGACGTACGCGACGGGCGCGCCGTGGAAGTTGCCGTTCGACTCCACGCGCCCGTCCGGGAGGACGACCGGGTTGTCCACGGACGCCGCCAGCTCCCGCTCGGCCACGGTCTGCGCGTACGCGATCGTGTCGCGCCCCGCACCCGCCACCTGCGGCGCACACCGCACCGAGTACGCGTCCTGCACGCGCGGCGCGTCGTCCTGGTGGTGGCCCGTGAGCCCCGAACCCTCCAGCACGCGCAGCATGTTGTCGGCGGACGCACCCTGGCCCGGGTGCGGACGGATGACGTGCAGCTCGGGCGCGAGCACCTTCTCCGTGCCGAGCAGCGCCTCCAGGCTCAGCGCCGCCGTGATGTCGGCGGACGTGTACAGCCGCTTCAGGTCGGCGATGGCCATGATCAGCATGCCGAGCATGCCGTCGGTGCCGTTGAGGAGGGCCAGGCCCTCCTTCTCCTTCAGCTCCACGGGTACGATCCCGGCCTCGGCCAGCAGTTCACCGGCAGGCCGCACGACCCCGTCCGGGCCCTCCGCTTCCCCCTCGCCCATCAGCGTCAGCGCGCAGTGGGAGAGCGGGGCCAGGTCGCCGGAGCAGCCCAGCGAGCCGTACTCGTGGACGACGGGCGTGATCCCGGCGTTCAGTACGTCGGCCATGGTCTGCGCGACCGAGGGGCGCACGCCCGTGTGCCCCGACGCGACCGTCTTCAGCCGCAGGAACATCAGCGCGCGGACGACCTCCCGCTCGACCCTCGGACCCATCCCGGCCGCGTGCGAGCGCACGATGTTGCGCTGGAGCTGCGCACGCAGCTCGTGGCTGATGTGCCGGGAAGCGAGCGCGCCGAACCCGGTCGACACCCCGTACACCGGCTCCGGCTTGGCGGCCAGCGCGTCCACGATCTCGCGCGAGGCGGCGAGCGCGGTCACGGCCTCGGCGGTCAGCTCGATGCGGGCGTTGCCACGGGCGACGGCGATGACGTCGTCGACGGTGGTGCCGGAGGTGCTCAGGAGGACGGTGGCGGCAGCCGGAGCGGCAGGGGCGACGGTGTGCATATCCATATTCAGGAGCCTACGTTTTGAATGCCCGCGTGTCACTAGTCCTGAGCGGGTTGACCCCTTACCGGCCGCCGCCGGTACGGCGGTCGGCGAGGCCGTCGACGTCGCACCCCTTTGCGCCGCCTGCATGGGGCACACACCGTCACGTCGGTCGAACGGTGCAGGCACCGAGCCTCGGACGGGTCCAGACCTGCCGGAACGGTCCGGCCGACCGAGGGCACCGCTGCCTGGGGACCCTTACCCTGGAGAAATGAGCACCTTGCGGGAAGAACTGCACGAACTCATCGACCGACTGCCCGAAGCCCAAGTGGCACCGATACTCGCCATCGTGCGGGAGAGCACCGCCGCCGAGGATGGCGGAGACGAGTGGCCCCTCCCCGACTTCGTGGGCGCGCTGTCCAGCGGCAAGGGGGACCTGGCCGCCCGGTCCGGCGAAATCCTCCGCGCCGAGATGGGACGTCGGCCCGAGTGATCATCTGGGACACCGGCCCGCTCGTCGCCGCCGCTGACGCCGACGACAAGGACCACGCGCGCTGCGTCGACCTCATGCGCCGCACTCCGCGCCCGCTCCTCGTGCCGTACCCCGTACTCACCGAGGTTTGCTACCTGTTGGAACGTGAGAAGGGGACACGCGCAGAAGCTGCTCTCCTGCGCTCGATCAGCCTGGGCCAGCTCAGTTTGGTCCCACTGGCCAGGGAAGACGTTGAGCGTATGGCCGAACTGGTCGACACCTACGCCGACTTCCCGCTCGGCGCGGTTGATGCTTCGGTCTTCGCCGTCGCAGAACGGCTCGGAGCTGACGCCATCGCCACGTTGGATCGCCGCCACTTCACCGTCGTGCGAGCCAAGCGGCCATTCGCGCTGCTGCCCTAGGCCGTTGCTCCCTGGGGCGTCGAGTCGGACTTCAGACCCGGCGAAGGCCCAGTTTCCGCAGCACGGGGCGGACCAGGACCGGGTGGAGGGCGAGGTCGAAGTCGCCTTCGGGGGTGGTGAGTTCGAGGACGCGGAAGAGCCGCCAGGTGCGGAGGTCCCGGCGGCGGGAGAGGTTGTGCACGCCGGAGAGGGTGTTCTCGCCCCACCGGAAGACGTGCCGCTCGCCGCGCACGCGCCGGGGTTCCCAGACGATCTCGCCACGGGCGAGGACGAGCGCGCCGGGCGCGAGCCTCGCGGGCACTTCCGTACGCCCCCGGAACCCGGCCGGGATCCGCACGGGCTTGCCGACGGCCATGCGGTCCATGCGTATCTGGGCGTTCTTCTTCTCGAAGAAGCTCGCGAAGGAGTGGACTTCTTCGGCGGCGTCCAGCAGGCCGGACGGGTCGGGGATCATGCGGCGAATCTAGCCCGCCGCACGGCTGGAGGTGGGGCATCACCGAGCCCCACCCTTCTTGCGTACGCGCACAAGCGCCGCACCGGACGCGGAGGACGGCCGGGGCCCCGCCCTCGTACGCAGCTGCTCGGACGCCTGGGGCTGGCACCCGTTCCTCTCAGCAGTGGTGCCGACGGAACAGTCCCGCCCAGAGGAACGGCTCCCCGAACCGGTCGGACGCGGCCGACTCGTCGCGCATGCGCCGGAGTTCGACCTCGTCGAGGGAGGAGAAGATCCGGCGCAGGGACTCCGAGGTGTACGCGAGCCCCCCGTGCAGCTGCGGGGCCGCAGCCCCGTACAGCTCCCCGTCCGGGATCTCGCACCCCATCCCGTCCTCCCCCGCCGCGAAACAGGCGAGCGAGAAGTGCCCGCCGGGCGCGAGGAGCCGCCCGATCAGGGCGAGGTAGCCGATGCGGCGGTGCGGCGGGAGGTGGTGGAAGCAGCCGGAGTCGTGGATGAGGTCGTACGGTCCCGGCAACGCGTCCGCAGCGAGCGCGAAGACGTCACCCTGCCGGAACCGGAGACGGCCCCGGACCTCGGGGGCGGCCTCGGCGGCCCGTTCCCCGGCCCAGGCGACAGCCGTCGGGGAGAGGTCGACGGCGTCCACCTCGTAACCGGCGGCGGCGAGATGGAGGGCGTTGCGTCCGGGCCCGCACCCGAGGTCGAGGGCGCGGCCATCGGGTCGCAGCATTCCGCGTTCCAGGTAGGAGACGAGGTTCTCGTCGGGCTTGGAGACGAAGAAGGGAACGGGCCTGTCACGGTCCGCGTAGAAGCCGTCCCACCAGTCGGACGCGGTGTCGGTCCAGCGGTCGGCCTCCGGCGCGAAGAGGCCGTCGAGGAGGTGCATGACGTCGTCGACGGTACGGATGGAACGGTCCAACTCGGGCCCCCAGGTGCGGTGTTCGGTGGGGACAATTTTACGAGTGAGGGCCGGGAAAGCCCAGGTCGGAGGCGCCTGGGGGGAGGGTGGAGGAAGCCGGGGGTGAGCCCTTGGCGGCTCCGCGCGCGGCAGAGGTGACCGGGCCCCCGCCCGAGGTCCCGTACGGCTTCCCCGCCACGAAGGACGGCCGGGAAGGGGGCTCCCGCGAGGCCGCCGGAGGAAGTTTCCGGAGCGCGTTCGGTGCGATCACCGGGGGTGTGCCGGGTGAGCCTTGCGCGGCGGCTTCGAGGCACCAGGACGCGGCGGCACCGGGGCACCGAGGTCTCACCCTTTGGGGAAGCTGAAGGCGTACCCCTGCTCCTCGAACCAGGGCAGCAGCCGTTCCAGGGCGTCCATCGTCTGGGACCGGTTGCCGCCGCCGTCGTGCAGGAGGACCGTCGGGCCCGAGGAGAGCTGGGCCTTGACCGCCGACACGATGGCCTCCGTGCCGGGGCGCGCGAAGTCGTTGGGGTCGACGTTCCAGCCGAGGCTGCGCATGCCGTGGGCCGCCGCTATCTGCCGGCTCTGGGGGGTGAAGGCACCGCCCGGCGCACGGTAGAACCAGATCTTCTCCCCGCCCGAAGCTTCGTCGATCATGCGTTTGGCGTCGAGTATCTCCTTCTCCTGGTACGCGACGGGCTTCTTGTCCATCGCGGTGTCGTGGTGCACGGAGTGGTCGCAGAGGCGGTGTCCTGCGGCGACGACCTGCTTGACCAGGTCGGGGTGGGCGGCGGCGTTGGGCCCTGTCATGCAGAACACGGCCTTGGCTCCGTACCGCTTCAGGAGTTCCAGTGCCTTCGGGGTCCAGCGGGGGTCCGGGCCGTCGTCCAGGGTGAGGTTCACGGTCCGCCCGGGGTCTTCGGACTCCCGGACCATGGCCATGTCCACCGTGGGGGCGGGCAGGGCCGGATCGGCCGTGGTGCTCGCTCCCGCGCTCTTGCCCTGTGTTGGGGGCCCGTGGTGCGTGACGGTGTCCACCGCGCAGGCGGCGAGCCCGGCCAGGGCGAGACCGGCCACCGCGTAGGTGGCGAGGTACGTGATCCCGCCGCTGGTGCGGGTGCCTGCGCGGCCGGTCGTGTGGTGCGTGTTCTCGTCCATGACCACCACGGAACCGGGCCGGTCCCGGGAGCGGGACCGCCGTCACGGGTTCGTCATGGCACGCGGAAAGGTCCGTCATACGGCCGTCGAGGGGCGCGGATTCCGCACCGCTTCGGGACCGGCCTGCCCACCGGCCACGGCCTGCCCACCGGGCCACGGCCGGACCGGCCGGACCGGCCGGAGAACGGGCTACTCCCCGGGCCGGGGCCGCTCCGCCCTCGCTCCCCGGAATCGTCTCCGCTCCCCCCGCCCCTCCCGCTCCCCGCGTTCCGACTCCGCGAGCGCGACCACCTCTCCGTCCCGCCCCGCCACCACCGGCTTCAGCGAGCGGGCCGCCTTCGCGCGGTACTGGGCCGCGTCGGCCAGCCGGAAGAGGCGGCGGGCGGAGGTGACGGGCCCGATCGGATCACCGGTCGAGGCGACCCCGCAGGCCACGCCGTCCCCGTGCTCCAACTCCGCTGCCCGTACGCACAGTTCCTCCGCCACGCGCACCACCTCGTCGGCCGTCGGCCCCACCGACAACAGACAGAACTCGTCCCCGCCCAGCCGCGCGGCGAGCGCCCCCGGCAGCATCGCTCCGCACCGCGACAGCACGCACCCGAAACGTTCCAGCAGCCGGTCGCCGACCTCGTGCCCGTGCGTGTCATTGACCTGCTTGAGCCCGTTCAGGTCGCAGACGACCAGACTCACCACGGCCTGCGCCCCGGACGCCCGGTGCTCCTCCAGCGCCTCGTCCAGCCGTATGTCGACGGCCCGCCGATTCGCCAGCCCCGTCAGCGGATCGGTGAAGGCGAGCGTCCGCACCTCCTCCAGCCGCTCCGTCTGGACGATCCCGGCGGCGATGACGGAGGCGAGGACGGTGGCGAAATCGGCGTCCGCCCGGTCGAAGACGGGGGTTCCGCGCGGCCGGGCCACGTACAGCTCGCCCCATGCCCGCCCGTGCAGCACGATCGGGGCGACGACGCAGCAGCCGCGCCCTCTGCGACGGAGGGCCGCCACTCGCTGGTGGCAGTAGCCGGGACGGGGCGTCGCCGGACCGCCGTCGTCCGCCGTCTCGACCCAGGCGTCGGGCTCCCCGCCCCCCGCCCACCGCTCGTGCAGGAATTCCGTGATCTCCGGGAACTGATGCACCGGATACGTCTCGTCCGCCGGGAACTCGTCCTCCCCCTCGGCCCGGTCCCCCTCGTTGACGAGGACCCGGAGCCGCCCCGCCTCCCGCTCCCACACCGACAGCGCGGCGAAGCTGCCGCCGAGCGCGTCGCGCGCGCCCAGGGCCGCCGCCCGCCACGTCTCGCGCGGGGTGTGTGCCGCCGCCATCGCCTGCGCCAGCGCGACCACGGCCCGCACTCGAACGTCCTCACCCATTCATACAGATTAGGCCCGTTTCGTACGTTCCCTCTCCCGGGGAGGCCCGCGGGCTACTCCCCCGGCCACTCCGGCTTGCGCTTCTCGTTGAACGCGGCGACGCCCTCCGCCCGGTCCCCGGAGAAGGCCACCGACCGCCAGGCGGCGTCCTCGACCTCCAGCCCGGCCCGCAGGTCGAGCCCCTGCCCGAGCCGCATCGCCCGCTTGGCGGCCCGCAGCCCGACGGGCGAGTTCGCGGCGATACGAGCCGCCAGCGCGAGGGCCTCGCCCCTCGCATCTCCTTCTCCCGCCAGTACGTCGACGAGGCCCAGCTCCTTCGCCTCATCGGCCTCCACCCGGCGCGCCGTGAACACCAGCTCCGCCGCGCGTGCGGCCCCGACACGGCGCGGCAGCAGCTGCGTACCGCCGCCGCCCGGAATGACGCCGACGGAGACCTCCGGCAGGCCGACGACGGCGGTCCCGTCGGCGACGATCAGGTCACAGGCGAGGGCCAGCTCGTACCCACCGCCCAGCGCGTAGCCGTGAACGGCCGCGACCGTCGGCATGGGCAGTTCCAGCACCCCGGTGTACGCGGCACGAGCGGTGGGCCGCTGCCGGACGAGCTCCGCGTCACTGAACGAATTGCGCTCTTTGAGGTCCGCGCCGACGCAGAAGGCGCGGTCGTTCGAGGAGGTGACCACGGTCGTACGGACGCCGGGGTCGGCGGCGAGGGCGGCGCACGCCTCGCCGATGGACGCGGCCATCGCGCTGGACACGGCGTTCATGGCCTTGGGCCGGTCGAGGACGAGCTCGGCGACGTACCCGCCGTCGCCGTGTCGCCGGACCACGACGAACTCCCCGTATCGCTGCTCGTCCATGCTGGCCGCCCTCCCGATGTGAACGTTCGTTTACGGGAGGGATCTTAGGGGGGCGAGACGCGAGGGAGGAAGGGGTGCCCCGCCCGGCTCGCAGGGGCTGCGGAGCATGCCCTCAGGGGCGCGGGGAACTGCGCGCCCAGCCCCCACGCACCCGCACGTACCCGAGACAGCCGCGCGGCGAGCGCTTGAGGTGAAGGGGCGGGGAGGGGCGGGGCCCCTCCCGTCAGTCCGAAGCCGGCTTCGCCCGCCGCGCAAGCATCCACGGCTCCACTATCCCGAGCCCCCGCACCGGCCTCTGCCACATCGGCTGAAGCCCGAACCGGTACGTCGGCGACTCCGTCCCCTCCTTGGCCGCCTTCTCCGCCTCCGCCGCAGCCTCCGCCTCGGAAACCGGAGCGTCCCCCGTCCGCGACAGCTCCTCCGCGAGTGCCCCGTCGACCAGGACCGTGTCCTTCGGCGCTATCGACGTCAGCCGACTCGCCAGATTCACCGTCGTACCGAAGACATCGCCCATCCGCGTCGTGACCGTGCCGAAGGCGATCCCGACCCGCAGGGCAGGCATCGTCTGGTCGTGCGAGAGCGTCTCGATCAGGCGCAGCGCGATCTCCGCCGCCGTACCCGCGTCGTCGGCGCAGTACAGAACCTCGTCGCCCAGCGTCTTGATGAGCCGCCCCCCGTGCGCCGCGACCAGATCCGCACACGTCGTCTCGAATGCCTCGACCAGCTCGCCGAGCTCCTCCTCCTCCAGCCGCCGCGTGAGCCGGGTGAAGCCGACCAGGTCCGCGAAGCCGACGGCCAGCCGCCGGTCGACCATCTCGTCGTCGTCCGCCGCCTGCACGACCCGCCCGGTGGCCGCGGCGAGCTGCCGCCGCCAGACGTACACCAGGAACTCCTCCAGCTCCGGGAGCAACAGCTCCACCAGCGGATACGTCACCTCGGTACGCGTCATCCCCGGCTCGGGCGGCTCGGTCAGCCCCTCCAGGAAACTGTCGATCTGCCATTCGGCCAGCCGGGCGGTGGTCTGCCCGGTGGACCGCGCCACCTGCACCGCCATGGGCTCGCTGAGCAGTCCCGCCTCGACGAGACCGGCGAGCCGCCGCAGGGCGAGGACGTCGGCCTCGGTGAGGGCCTTGGCCTGCCCGATGTCGGGGAAGCCCATGGCCCGCCAGAAGCGGGAGGCGAGGTCCATGGAGACGCCTGCCGTACGGGCCGCCTGGAAGGCGGTGTAGCGGCGCTCGGCCCCCAGGATCAGCTGTTCCAGCCGGATGGCGAGGGGGTCGTCGGAGGGTTCGGCCGTGTGGTCGACCTCGTGGAAGACCGGTGAGGCGGGGGGAGGCTTGGGGGGCTCCGGAGTCGCCGGAGTAGAGGGGTGGGGGTCCGTGTCCCCGTCGGACGTGGTGTCGTCGACGGTCACCTGCCGCCTCCTGCCCGTTCCCTGCGCACTGCTCTGCTGCCGCCTCGTCGATCTTGCGCGCGACTTTGTGGCTGTCGCGGGTCGAGTCAACGATACGGCAGATGTGCGCTGGCTCACTCCCTGTCCCTGGCGGAACAGTGGACTCGTTCTTTTTGGGGGCTGTGCGGGCCGGGGGTGGCTGGTGTCGCTGCCGGGGGCTCCGCCCCGGGCCCCCGGCCCGCCTTCGGCGGGTTGAGTCCCCTGTCCCGCCCCTTCACCCAAAGCGCTCGCCGCGCGGCTTGGGGTTCATACGTGCGGGTGCGTCGTGGCTGGTCGCGCCCGCGCGGCGGAGCCGCAAACAGACACAGCCCCGCGCCCCTGATGGGGCGCGTCCACGCGGCGGAGCCGCAAAGAGACACAGCCCCCGCCCCCCCCAAAAAAGGGCGCTCCTAAGCCTGCGGCCTCAGGTGGACCACGTCGCCCGCGCCCACCGGCCGCTGCACCCCCTCCGCCGTCGCCAGCACCAGGCGGCCGTCTCCGTCCACGGCCACCGCCTCGCCCGTCAGTACGTGGCCGCCCGGCAGTTCCGCCCGTACGGTGCGGCCCAGGGTCGAGCAGCCCGCCGCGTACGCCTCCTGGAGGCGGCTCGTCCCCGGATCGCCGCCCGCGTCGCGCCAGTCCCCGTACCACTGCTCGAACGACCGCAGGACGGACCTGAGCAGCGGGTCCCGGTCGACCGAGACCGCGCCCGCCAGCGCCAGCGAACCCGCGACCGGTACGGGAAGCTCGTCGGCGCGCAGCGAGACGTTGAGCCCGACGCCGATCACGACCCCCTCCCCCACCCGCTCCGCGAGGATGCCGCCCGCCTTGCGCTCCTCCCCGCCGACCGTCACCAGCAGGTCGTTGGGCCACTTGAGTGCCGTGTCCACACCGGCGGCCCGGGAGAGGCCGCTGGCGACCGCGACGCCGGTCAGCAGGGGCAGCCATCCCCACCGCTCGACGGGGACTTCGGCCCCTGGTTCGACGTACACCGAGAAGAACAGCCCCGAGCGGGCCGGTGCCGACCACCGCCGGTCGAGCCGCCCCCGCCCCTGCGTCTGCTCCTCGGCGACGAGGACGACGCCTTCCTGGAGGGAGCCCGCGCGGGCGGTGAGGTCGCTGTTCGTCGAACCGGTCGTGGCGACGACGTCGAGGGAGGTCCACAGCCCGCCCTCGCGCACGAGTGCCCTGCGCAGGGCGGTCGCGTTCAGGGGCGGCCGGTCGAGGTCGTTCCAGCGGTTCTCGGGGATTTCGGGGATGTCGGGGGTGCTGCCTGAAGCATCGGGAGGCGTCATGCAAGCCAGCGTAGGTGTGGCAAACGACGCACTGCCGAGCGGCAGTCCCGCCGTTACGCTACGGACCAGTAGCCGTCCGTACCGTCGCCGTTGACACCGTGCGTGCCGTTGACGCAGTCGAAGCAGGGAGCCGCAGCCCCGTGTCCTCACCCGCAGAACCCGCAGACTCCGCAGTCTCCGCAGAGAACCCCACCGCGAACCCCACCGCGAACGCGGAACTCGACATCCACACCACCGCGGGGAAGCTCGCCGACCTCGGCCGCCGCATCGACGAGGCCACCCACGCGGGTTCCGAGCGCGCGGTCGAGAAGCAGCACGCCAAGGGGAAGCTGACGGCGCGCGAGCGGATCGAACTCCTCATGGACGAGGGCTCGTTCGTGGAGCTGGACGAGTTCGCCCGGCACCGCTCGACCAACTTCGGCATCGAGAAGAACCGCCCGTACGGAGACGGAGTGGTCACCGGTTACGGAACGGTCGACGGCCGCCCGGTCTGCGTCTACTCGCAGGACTTCACCATCTTCGGCGGCTCGCTCGGCGAGGTGTACGGCGAGAAGATCGTCAAGGTCATGGACTTCGCGCTGAAGACCGGTTGCCCGGTCATCGGCATCAACGACGGCGGCGGCGCCCGCATCCAGGAAGGCGTGGCGGCCCTCGGCCTCTTCGCCGAGATCTTCCGCCGCAACGTCCACGCCTCGGGCGTCGTCCCGCAGATCAGCCTCATCGTCGGCCCGTGCGCCGGCGGGGCGGTCTACTCCCCGGCCATCACGGACTTCACGGTGATGGTCGACCAGACCTCGCACATGTTCATCACCGGTCCCGACGTCATCAAGACCGTCACCGGCGAGGACGTCGGCTTCGAGGAACTGGGCGGCGCACGCACCCACAACACCACCTCGGGCGTCGCGCACCACCTGGCGGGCGACGAGAAGGACGCGATCGAGTACGTCAAGTCCCTCCTCTCCTACCTCCCCTCCAACAACCTCTCCGAGGCCCCCGCCTTCCCCGAGGAAGCCGACCTGGAGACCTCGGACGAGGACCGCGAGCTCGACACGCTCATCCCGGACAGCGCGAACCAGCCGTACGACATGCACACGGCGATCGAGCACGTCCTGGACGAGGGCGAGTTCCTCGAAACCCAGTCCCTCTTCGCGCCGAACATCCTCACCGGCTTCGGCCGGGTCGAGGGCCACCCGGTGGGCATCGTCGCCAACCAGCCGATGCAGTTCGCCGGTTGCCTCGACATCGACGCCTCCGAGAAGGCCGCGCGCTTCGTCCGCACCTGCGACGCCTTCAACGTGCCCGTCCTGACCTTCGTGGACGTCCCCGGCTTCCTCCCGGGCGTCGACCAGGAGTACGGCGGCATCATCCGCCGAGGCGCGAAGCTCATCTACGCGTACGCCGAGGCCACCGTCCCCCTCATCACGGTCATCACCCGCAAGGCGTTCGGCGGCGCGTACGACGTCATGGGCTCCAAGCACCTGGGCGCGGACCTCAACCTGGCCTGGCCGACCGCCCAGATCGCGGTCATGGGCGCGCAGGGAGCCGTCAACATCCTGCACCGCCGCACGATCGCCGCCGCCGACGACCAGGAAGCGACCCGCGCCCAACTCATCTCCGAGTACGAGGACGCCCTCCTCAACCCCTACGTGGCGGCCGAACGCGGCTACGTCGACGCCGTGATCATGCCCTCGGAGACCCGCCGTCACATCGTCCGCGGCCTGCGCCAGCTCCGCACGAAGCGGGAGTCCCTCCCCCCGAAGAAGCACGGCAACATCCCCCTCTAGCCAGCAAGGGAGTCCGTCCTCATGACCGACATGATCAAGGTCGTACGGGGCAACCCGACCCCGGAGGAGCTGGCCGCCGCACTGGCGGTGGTCCAGGCCCGCGCCGCGTCGGCGGGCACCGCGGCACCGGGCCCCTCCGCTCCCCGCCCCGCGTGGTCCGACCCGGCGAGGGTGGCGGCCCACCGGCTGCCGCGACCGGGGCCGACGGCGTGGGGCCGGACGTACTGGCCGAACTAGTCATTCCGCACCGTGGCGCCTGAGTACACGTACTCAGGCGCCACGGCCGTCCCGGCCGCAGTATCGATTGCATGCTGTGGTCCGACCCGAAGAACGAGCCCCCCAAGGAACTGCGCGACATGCAGGTGATGCTGCGCAGGGCGGGAGTGCTGCTTGCCCTGGCGATGGTGGTGGCGATGTTCGTGGCAGGCATCCGCTGAGGACTGCCGCCGGTACGGATACCCCCTGACGGACGGGGGCGGCCGGAGCGAGCGACCGCCCGGCCGCTCGCAGCACCCCGGGTGGCTACCCTGGCCCCATGAGCGCCCCCACCCGCCGACGCCTCGTCCTCGGTTCCGCCTCCCCCGCCCGCCTCGGCCTCCTCCAGCAGGCCGGCCTCGCCCCCGAGGTCATCGTCAGCGGCGTCGACGAGGACGCCCTCACCGCCC
Organism: Streptomyces sp. NBC_00237; assembly: GCF_026342435.1. Taxonomy (NCBI): domain Bacteria; kingdom Bacillati; phylum Actinomycetota; class Actinomycetes; order Kitasatosporales; family Streptomycetaceae; genus Streptomyces; species Streptomyces sp. NBC_00237. Next base: position 2,429,820 of record NZ_JAPEMT010000002.1, read on the forward strand.
CGACCCCGGCCGAGCTCGCCCTCGTACTGGCGACGGCGAAGGCGGACACGGTCGCCGCGCTCCCCGAAGCCTCGGACGCCCTCGTGATCGGCTGCGACTCCGTCCTGGAGCTCGACGGCCAGGCCCTCGGCAAGCCGGACGACGCCGAGGACGCCACCGCCCGATGGAAGGCCATGCGGGGCCGTTCCGGCGTCCTCCAGACCGGTCACTGTGTCATCGACACGGCCACGGGCCGCCGCGCCTCGGCGACCGCCTCCACCACGGTCCACTTCGCCGACCCCTCCGACGAGGAGATCGCCGCCTACGTCGCGACCGGCGAACCCCTCCACGTGGCGGGCGCGTTCACCCTGGACGGCCGCTCCGCGCCCTTCGTCCGGGGCATCGAGGGCGACCCGGGCAACGTCATCGGCCTGTCCCTCCCGCTCCTGCGCACCCTGCTCGCCGAACTGGACGTGTCCATCACGGACTTGTGGGCCTGAGTCCGGGAGCGGGAGTCGGCCCCACGGGCCCCTCGGGCTCCCCCGCTCCCGCCCCCGCCGCCCGCTTCCCGTACATCAACAGACTCAGCACGATCAGCCCCACCACGACCATCATCCAGACGAACGCCCACCAGCTCACGAGCCCGACCGACGCCGCCCCCAGCACCCCGTGCACCACGGCACACACGATCAACAGAATCCGCACGGGCCTCGCGAGCACCCGGTCCTGAACCGCCGTGACCAGCAGGAACACCCCGCATACGGCCAGGAACAACCCGGCCACCCCACCCAGCACCCACGCACCCGCCGCCATGGCATCGGGGTCGAGCCCCGCCAGCGACATCGACTGCCCCTCGACGACCCGCCCCAGCACGTAGTTGACGAAGACGATGCCGACCGCCTCCAGGAACAGCACGAGCGCCGTCACGGCGGCTATCGGCCTGCGCGCCACGGCGCCCACCCACTTCCGTACAGAACTGCCGTACTGACTCCGGTACGAGGACTGCCGCGCAGGCTACTAACCGGTAATGCCCACGACAAGAGGTGGAGCGCACCCCCGCCCCGGCGGACGGCCCGCCACTCCCCCCGTAGAGCAAAGAACACCCCGCACCTTCGTAGGGACCCCACAAAGAATCCCCTCGCCGCACTGGCCACCCGGACAGAGACCTTGGCCACATCACAGAGTTACTGTGCGATGAGGTAACCCGTCGTACCGTGGTACGACAAGGGATTTCGCGACTCCAGCGCGCCTCGAATAACACTCCGTGTGGGCAAGCTCACCATTGGGGACGGGTCGTAGGGCCGTGTAGGCAGTCCCTAAACTCAGCTTGTTTCACAAGGAGGGAGCCATCGTGCGCAAGGTGCTCATCGCCAACCGAGGCGAGATCGCTGTCCGTGTTGCCCGGGCCTGTCGGGATGCCGGGATCGGGAGCGTGGCTGTTTACGCCGATCCGGACCGGGATGCTCTGCATGTGCGGGCGGCTGACGAGGCGTTCGCTCTGGGCGGTGACACTCCGGCCGCGTCGTATCTGGACATGGCGAAGGTGCTGCAGGCCGCGAAGGACTCGGGTGCGGATGCGGTGCATCCGGGGTACGGGTTCCTGTCGGAGAACGCGGAGTTCGCCCAGGCGGTTCTGGACGCGGGGCTGACGTGGATCGGTCCGCCGCCGCAGGCCATCCGTGATCTGGGTGACAAGGTGGCCGCCCGGCATATCGCGCAGCGTGCGGGGGCCCCGCTGGTGGCGGGCACCCCCGATCCGGTCTCCGGTTCGGACGAGGTGGTGGCGTTCGCGGAGGAGCACGGGCTGCCGATCGCGATCAAGGCGGCGTTCGGTGGTGGCGGGCGGGGGCTGAAGGTCGCCCGCACCCTGGAAGAGGTCCCCGAGCTGTATGACTCGGCCGTGCGGGAGGCGGTTGCGGCGTTCGGGCGCGGGGAGTGCTTCGTGGAGCGTTACCTGGACAAGCCGCGGCATGTGGAGACCCAGTGCCTGGCCGATACGCACGGCAATGTGGTGGTGGTCTCGACCCGTGACTGCTCGCTCCAGCGCCGCCATCAGAAGCTGGTGGAGGAGGCCCCGGCTCCGTTTTTGACCGAGGAACAGAACGCGGAGCTGTACGCGTCGTCCAAGGCGATCCTGCGCGAGGCGGGTTATGTCGGCGCGGGCACGGTGGAGTTCCTGGTCGGGGCGGACGGCACGATCTCCTTCCTGGAGGTCAACACCCGCCTCCAGGTGGAGCACCCGGTGACCGAGGAGGTGTCCGGGATCGATCTGGTGCGGGAGATGTTCCGGATCGCTGACGGTGAGGCTCTGGGCTACACGGATCCGCCGGTGCGCGGGCACTCCTTCGAGTTCCGTATCAACGGTGAGGACCCGGGCCGGGGTTTCCTGCCCGCTCCGGGTACGGTCACCCGTTTCGCTCCGCCGTCGGGTCCCGGGGTGCGGCTGGACGCGGGGGTGGAGTCGGGCTCGGTCATCGGCCCCGCCTGGGACTCCCTGCTGGCGAAGCTGATCGTGACGGGGGCGACCCGTGAGCAGGCCCTGCAGCGGGCGGCGCGGGCGCTGGAGGAGTTCCAGGTGGAGGGCATGGCCACCGCGATTCCCTTCCACCGTGCGGTGGTGGTGGACCCGGCGTTCACCGCTGACCCGTTCACCGTGCACACCCGGTGGATCGAGACGGAGTTCGCCAACACCATCCCCGCGTTCACCGTGCCCGGTGGTGAGGGTGACGAGGACGAGTCGGGCCGCGAGACGATCGTCGTGGAGGTCGGCGGCAAGCGTCTGGAGGTCTCCCTGCCGTCGTCGCTGGGCATGACGCTGGCCCGTACCGGGCTGGCCGCCGGTGCCAAGCCGAAGCGGCGGGCCGCGAAGAAGGCGGGCTCCGCCGCGTCCGGCGACACCCTCGCCTCGCCGATGCAGGGCACCATCGTGAAGGTCGCGGTCGAGGAGGGCCAGCAGGTCAACGAGGGCGACCTGATCGTGGTCCTGGAGGCCATGAAGATGGAACAGCCCCTCAACGCCCACCGGGCGGGCACCGTCAAGGGCCTGGCCGCCGAAGTCGGCGCCTCGGTCACCTCCGGCGCCCAGATCTGCGAAATCAAGGACTGACCCCCGAAGCGAGAGGAGGGAGAGGCTGCGGAGCAGCCCTCCCTCCAGGGGCGCGGGGCTGTATCGATGTGCGGCTCCGCAACGTGGGCGCGCCCAGCCACGACGAGACCCGCGCAGACCCGAGACCAGCCGCGCGGCGATCGCTTGAGGTGAAGGGGCGGGGAGGACTCAACGCGCCGGAGGCGGGCGGGGGTCCAGGGCGGAGCCCCCGGGCAGTGACACCAACCACCCACCCGCCACCCCTCAATGGCATGCTGGACGCCATGGCGACCAGTCCCCCCACCACCCCCCACCAAAGATCCCGCCCCATGCGCGCCGACGCCCGCCGGAACTACGAGAAGCTCCTCTCCGAAGCCCGCACCGCATTCGCCGAGCACGGCACGGACGCGTCACTCGAAGAGGTCGCCCGGCAGGCCGGAGTCGGCATCGGCACGCTGTACCGCCACTTCCCCACCCGGCACGCCCTGATGAGCGCGGTCTTCCAGGGAGCCGTGGATGAACTCCTCGCCCGCGCGCACGAGTTGGCGGACGCGGAAGCCCCCTGCGAGGCCCTCGTCAGCTGGCTGCGCGCCATCATCACTCATGCGGGTGAGTACCGGGGCCTGGCCCGAGCCCTCATGTCCGCCTCCGGAACGGACGGCGACACGGGCGGCCCGGCATCGGCCCTCACGTCCTGCTCCAACCCCATGCGGGAAGCAGGCACGACCCTCCTCGTACGGGCCCAGCAGTCCGGAGCCGTACGCCCGGACGTGCCCATCCGGGACCTGATGCAGCTGACGAACGCGATCGCGCTCGCCGCCGAACAGTCTCCGGGTGACCCGGAGTTGGCCGACCGGCTCCTGTCCCTGGCGGTACGGGGCCTGCGACCCCGCACCGAAGGAACCCCAGAAAGCTAACGCCGACGCATATCGGCCACCCGCGCCCGCTCCCCCGCCGCCTGCGCCTGCTGCTCCGCGAGCGCTCCCGCACTGCGCAACGGCGAACCGGGCGCACCCGGGTGCGACCTGCGCTGACCGGGCAACGGCATGTCCCGACGAGGCTGCTGACGGCCCGTCGGGACGCCATCACCCCCCGGTCCGGACGCCCCCGCACCGCCCGTGCCCGCGACGGCGATCTGTACGCCCTGGTCGGCGAGCGCCTGCAACTCCGTACCCGCGCGATCGTCGTGGGGCGGCGGCTCGTCGGTCACCAGCCGCGTGATCACGTCGGTCGGCACCGTCTGGAACATGGTGTCGGTACCGAGCTTGGTGTGGTCGGCGAGGACCACCACCTCCGCCGCCGCCTGCACCAGGGCCCGGTCGACGCTCGCCGAGAGCATGTTGGAGGTGGACAGGCCGCGTTCGGCGGTCAGGCCACTGCCGGACAGGAAGGCACGGGACACCCGCAGCCCCTGGAGGGACTGCTCGGCACCGCTCCCGACCAGCGCGTAGTTGGAACCCCGCAAGGTCCCACCGGTCATGACGACTTCGACACGGTTGGCGTGCGCCAACGCCTGGGCGACCAGCAGGGAGTTGGTGACGACGGTCAGCCCGGGAACCCGGGCCAGGCGTCTCGCCAGCTCCTGCGTGGTCGTACCGGCGCCGACGACGATGGCCTCCCCCTCCTCCACGAGTCCCGCGGCGAGGTCGGCGATGGCCGTCTTCTCCGCGGTCGCGAGGTGGGATTTCTGCGGAAAGCCGGACTCGCGGGTGAACCCGCCCGGCAGTACCGCACCGCCGTGCCGGCGGTCGAGGAGTCCTTCTGCCTCCAGCGCCCGCACGTCCCGCCGTACGGTCACTTCGGAGGTCTGGACGACGCGGGCGAGCTCACGGAGCGAAACCGCCCCGTTGGCCCGCACCATTTCGAGGATCAATTGACGACGTTCTGCAGCGAACACGAAACTGACAGTAACCTGACCGGCCGATAGTTTTCAGCAGTTTGCGCCGAATAACAGAAGTTGGTCGCAAACGGTGACCGAAGGTGGTATAGGGGTTTCGGCACGACTGTGGGGTGCGTCCGGAACAGGCTCCGGCCGCACCCCACTTCGCGGAACTCCGCGTAACTCCCCGTACGAAACGGTCAGTTGTCGCCCGTCTTGCGCGTGTGCAGCTGACGCGCGACCTCCGCGAGGGAGCCGGAGAGGGACGGGTAGACGGTGAACGCCTTTGCGATCTGTTCGACCGTCAGACTGTTGTCGACGGCGATCGAGATCGGGTGGATGAGTTCGCTCGCACGGGGGGCGACGACGACGCCGCCCACCACGATCCCCGTACCCGGGCGGCAGAACAGCTTCACGAAGCCGTCCCGGATGCCCTGCATCTTGGCGCGCGGGTTGCGCAGCAGCGGCAGCTTGACGCCGCGCGCGTCGATGCGGCCCGCGTCCACGTCCGCCTGCGTGTAGCCGACGGTGGCGATCTCGGGGTCGGTGAAGACGTTCGAGGAGACCGTCTTGAGGTCCAGCGGAGCGACCGCGTCACCGAGGAAGTGGTACATGGCGATACGTCCCTGCATCGCCGCGACCGAGGCGAGGGCGAAGACGCCGGTGACGTCTCCGGCCGCGTACACGCCGGGGGCGGAGGTTCGCGAGACCCGGTCGGTCCAGATGTGACCGCTGTCCTTGACCTTGACCCCGGCCTCCTCCAGGCCCATGCCCGCGGAGTTGGGGATGGCGCCGACGGCCATCAGACAGTGCGAGCCGGAGATGACGCGGCCGTCGGCCAGGGTGACCTCCACACGGTCGCCGACGCGCTTGGCGGAGGCGGCGCGGGAGCGGGCCATGACGTTCATGCCGCGCCGGCGGAAGACGTCCTCCAGTACGGCCGCCGCGTCCGGGTCCTCGCCCGGCAGCACGCGGTCGCGCGAGGAGACGAGGGTGACGCGGGAGCCGAGCGCCTGGTACGCACCGGCGAACTCGGCACCGGTCACACCGGAGCCGACCACGATCAGCTCCTCCGGGAGCTCGTCGAGGTCGTACACCTGCGTCCAGTTGAGGATGCGCTCGCCGTCGGGCAGCGCGTCCGGGATCTCGCGGGGGTGCCCACCGGTCGCGATCAGTACGGCGTCGGCCGTCAGCCGCTGCTCCGTACCGTCCGCCGAGGTGACGACGACGGTCCGCGAGCCGTCCATGGCCTGCTGGCCCTCCAGCCGGCCGCGCCCCCGCATGACCCGCGCGCCCGCACGGGTCACGGAGGCGGCGATGTCGTGCGACTGCGCGAGCGCGAGCCGCTTCACCCGGCGGTTGACCTTGCCGAGGTCCACTCCGACCACCCGCGCGGCCTGTTCCTCCGGCGGGGTGTCGTCGGCCACGAGGATGCCCAGCTCCTCGTACGAGGAGTCGAAGGTCGTCATCACCTCGGCCGTGGCGATCAGGGTCTTGGAAGGCACGCAGTCGGTCAGCACCGACGCCCCGCCGAGTCCGTCGCAGTCGACGACGGTCACCTCTGCGCCGAGCTGGGTGCCCACCAGGGCCGCCTCGTACCCGCCGGGTCCGCCGCCGATGATCACGATCCGGGTCACGAAAAGTCCGCCTCGCGTTCGCTTGAGCTTGAGTCTGGGTGTCACTGGGTGTCACTTGGTGTCACGTGAGTGCGCCGCGACTCCGCCCGGCCCGTCCTGCCTGCCCCGGCCGGGGTCCCGGGGGATCGCCCCGGAGGAGTGCAGTACGTACTTCATTGTCCCGCACCCGGGCGGGGGCTTCGCCCCGGGGCCCTCCATACGGGAACTCGGGGGGCCGGCCGGGCGTTGTAACGCCTTCTCCCGGGCGCCCTCACCTCTTCCGGTACGAGATCGCTTCTGTCCGTACGGGATCGGCGGCCCTCCCGTACCCTCGGAGCCATGTCGCTCTACGCCGCGTACGCCGGCAACCTCGACGCGCGGCTGATGTCCCGCCGCGCCCCGCACTCGCCGCTGCGCGGCACGGGCTGGCTCAACGACTGGAGACTGACCTTCGGCGGTGAGCAGATGGGCTGGGAGGGCTCGCTCGCCACGGTGGTCGAGGCCCCGCGCTCGCAGGTCTTCGTCGCCCTGTACGACATCGCACCGATGGACGAGGACTCCATGGACCGGTGGGAGGGCGTCGGCCTGGACATCTACCGCCGGATGCGGGTCCGCGTGCACACCCTGGACGGCGAGGAAGCCACCTGGATGTACGTGCTGAACGGGTACGAGGGCGGGCTGCCGTCCGCCCGGTACCTGGGTGAGATCGCGGACGCGGCCGAGTCGGCGGGGGCGCCGCACGACTACGTGATGGAGCTGCGGAAGCGTCCCTGTTAGGGGCGCGGGCTGCTCGGGCGGGGCTTTCGTAAGAAAGTCCAACGCAACAATCGGGTTGCCGTCCGCCGCGACATCTACGCGCGTAGGGCTGGAGCGGCTACCCTCTTCCGCGTGAACGCATCTGTTATTTCGGACCCCCACGCCGCCGCCGACGCCGCGGCCGCGCGCCTGCGCGAGCTCACCGGCGCCGACTCCCATGACGTCGCCCTCGTGATGGGCTCCGGCTGGGCCCCCGCGGTCGACGCCCTCGGTGAGCCCGAGAACGAATTCCTCGTGACCGAGCTGCCCGGCTTCCCGCCGGCCGCCGTCGTCGGCCACGGCGGCAAGATCCGCTCGTACAAGATCGGCGAGAAGCGGGTACTGGTCTTCCTCGGCCGGACCCACTTCTACGAGGGCCGGGGCGTGGCCGCGGTCGCGCACGGCGTCCGCACCGCCGTCGCCGCGGGCTGCAAGACGATCATCCTGACCAACGGCTGCGGCGGTCTGCGCGAGGGCATGCGCCCCGGGCAGCCCGTCCTGATCAGCGACCACCTGAACCTCACGGCCACCTCGCCGATCATCGGTGCGAACTTCGTGGACCTGACGGACCTGTACTCGCCGCGACTGCGTGCGCTGTGCAAGGAGGTGGACGAGACGCTGGAGGAGGGTGTCTACGTCCAGTTCCCCGGCCCGCACTACGAGACTCCGGCCGAGATCAACATGGTCCGGGTCATGGGCGGTGACCTGGTCGGCATGTCCACGGTGCTGGAGGCCATCGCGGCGCGCGAGGCGGGGGCGGAGGTGCTCGGCATCTCGCTGGTCACCAACCTCGCCGCCGGTCTGTCCGGTGAGCCGCTGAACCACGAGGAGGTGCTCCAGGCCGGTCGTGACTCGGCGGCTCGGATGGGGAGCCTGCTGGCGCGGGTGCTGGAGCGGATCTAGCGGATCTCGCGGGGGCGGGGCGGTGTGGGTGGGTTCGCACGTGCGGGCCCGTCGTGGCTGGCCGCGCAGTTCCCCGCGCCCCTGGGTGCCTCCGCCTAGCCCCCTTGGGCAGCGGGGCCGCCCCCCGGGGGCGGGACGGGTGGGCAAGGGGGCGGCCCCCTCGCTCCCGCCCCGCCCCGGTTCCGTCCCGGCCAGCCCGGGTACCGGCCTCACACCGCACCGAGGCCCCGCCCCAACCTCGTATCCCCCGAAAGGCGAACCAGTGCCCCAGGACACCACCCAGGACCTCCTCGCCCGTGCCAGCGCCTGGCTCGCCGAGGACCCCGACCCCGAGACCCGCGACGAGCTCGCCAAGCTCATCGACACCCGGGCCACGGAAGAGCTCGCGGACCGCTTCTCCGGAACCCTCCAGTTCGGCACCGCCGGGCTGAGGGGCGAGCTGGGCGCGGGTCCCATGCGCATGAACCGCTCCGTCGTCATCCGCGCCGCCGCCGGTCTCGCCTCGTACCTGAAGAAGCAGCCCGCGCACCCCCGCTCCACCGACGACCTCGTCGTCATCGGCTACGACGCCCGGTACAAGTCCGCCGACTTCGCGCGTGACACGGCGGCCGTGATGACGGGGGCCGGTCTGCGTGCCGTACTGCTGCCCCGGCCCCTTCCCACCCCCGTACTGGCCTTCGCCATAAGGCACTTGGGCGCGGTGGCGGGAGTGGAAGTGACGGCGAGTCACAATCCGCCGCGTGACAACGGGTACAAGGTGTATCTCGGGGACGGGTCCCAGATCGTTCCCCCGGCGGACATCGACATCGCCGCCGAGATCGACGCGGTCGAGTCCCTGAACGACGTGCCGCGCCCCGACGACGGCTGGCTGGTCCTGGACGAGGAGGTGCTGGAGGCGTACCTGGCGCGCACGGACGCGGTCCTGACGCCCGGCTCCCCCCGCACCGCCCGCACCGTCTACACGGCCATGCACGGCGTCGGCAAGGACGTCCTCCTCGCCGCCTTCGCCCGCGCGGGCTTCCCGGAGCCCGTCCTCGTCGCGGAGCAGGCCGAGCCCGACCCCGACTTCCCGACCGTCGCCTTCCCGAACCCCGAAGAGCCCGGCGCGATGGACCTGTCCTTCGCGATGGCCCGCCGTACGAACCCCGATCTCGTCATCGCCAACGACCCGGACGCCGACCGCTGCGCGGTGGCGGTCCCGTACGAGGGCGACTGGCGCATGCTGCGCGGCGACGAGGTCGGCGCGCTGCTCGCCGCGCACATCGTCCGCAAGGGCACAGCGGGGCCTGACGCCGTCTTCGCCGAGTCGATCGTCTCGTCCTCGCTGCTCGGACGGATCGCCGAGAAGGCGGGCATCGGGTACGAGGAGACCCTGACCGGCTTCAAGTGGATCGCCCGCGTCGAGAACATCCGTTACGGGTACGAGGAAGCGCTCGGCTACTGCGTCGACCCGGCCGGAGTCCGCGACAAGGACGGCATCACCGCCGCCCTCGCCATCACGGAACTCGCCTCCGAGCTGAAGGAAGAGGGCCGCACCCTCCTCGACCTCCTCGACGAGCTGGCCGTCACCCACGGCCTGCACGCCACCGACCAACTCTCGGTCCGCGTGGAGGACTTGAGCATCATCGCCAACGCGATGGCCCGGCTGCGAGCCACTCCTCCGACCCAGCTCGCGGGCCTGCCCGTGACCTCCGCCGAGGACCTGACGCAGGGCACGGCCACCCTTCCCCCGACGGACGGGCTGCGCTACCGCCTCACCGGCGCCCGGGTGATCGTCCGCCCGTCCGGCACCGAGCCGAAGCTCAAGTGCTACCTGGAGGTCGTGGTCCCGGTCGCGGACGTCTCCGCCCTCCCGGCGGCCCGCGCCCGGGCGGCCGAGACCTTGGCCGCCATCAAGCGCGACCTGTCTTCGGCGGCGGGTATCTGACGCACCGTCACACCGTCCCACAGAAGTCCCGCCCCCGGCCCTGACCGGGGGCGGGACTTCTCGTCGTACGGGCAACAGCGCCAACGGGCCGCCGACTCAACCGAGTTCGTTCGCCGCCGCCTCGATGAGGTCGGTGACCGGACCCGGCTGCGAGGCCAACGAGGCGTGGCTCGCGTCGAGTTCGACGGTCTTGCGGGGCTCCATCCGCTGCGCCATGCGGCGCTCGTTGTCCGGGTGGATCATGCGGTCCTGGGCGGACACCTGGTACCAGGTCGGCTTCTTCCGCCAGGCCGGGGACGTCACGTTGTCGCCGAAGGTGGAGCCCAGGGGCGCCTTCTGGGTCACGCCCATGACCAGCCCCTCCTCCGGCGTCAGGTCCTGGCAGAAGCTCTCGTGGAACTTCTCCTGCCTGACCCAGAGGTAGCCGTCGGAGTCCGGCGCGATGTTCTCGAACGCGGCGGGCGGATTCTCCTGGCTGATCTGCCCGGGGCTCTCGCCCGCGTCCGGGGCGAAGGCCGCGACGTAGACGAGACCCGCGACGTTCGGCAGGTCCCCGGCCTCGGTGATCACCGCACCCCCGTAGGAGTGGCCGACCAGCAGCACGGGGCCTTCGACCTGCTTCACCATCTGCTGGGTGCGCGCCGCGTCGTCCGCGAGCGAGGTCAGCGGGTTCTCGACGGCGTGGAGGTCGGTGAAGCCCCGCCGGTTCAGTTCGACGATGACCTTCGACCAGTGGGCGGCCCCGCCCCAGAAGCCGTGCACCAGGACAACAGTGGGCTTGGCGGCCATGGAGACCCGCCCCTTTCGCGTAGGAGACCCACCCCTCGCGAACACGGTAGACGCCGCTCTGCACCACCGCGACCTCAACGGAACCCCACCCGCTGCGGCAAGTCGTCGGCCCCGTACGCACAATGATCACTCGATCAGCACGAGCAGGGGGCTTTGTGAAGCAGGACGAGTGGTACGGGGACAGCGCGGGCACGGGCAGGGACGGGAGCACCGCCGAGGTGCGGGCGACGCGGAGCCGGTCCGCGCTGGCCCTGCGCGTGGTGCTGCTCTCCCTGCTGGGCGTCGCGGCCCTGGTGGCCGTCGGCGTGATCCTGGTGAGCATCTCCTTCGTCGCCTCGGGAAACGCCCAGGCGCCCTGAGCCGGGCGCGGGACGGCCCGGGACGGCCCGGGACGGCCCGGGACGGAAGAGCCCCCGCCCTCCCCGGACGGGGGAGGACAGGGGCTCTGGTCCGCTCAGCTCAAACCGCCTCGGTACGGCCTCAGTACGCCGAGCCCGACGCGCCCAGCGAGCCCGTCGGGTGCCAGACCGTCTTGGTCTCCAGGAAGGCGGTCAGCCGCTCCGTGCCCTGCGGTGCCGTCCAGTCCTGGGAGGCGGCGGGGCGCAGCACGCGCTTGAGGTTGTCCGCCGCCGCGATCTCCAGGTCACGGGCCAGGTCGGTGCCCGCGCCCGCTCCCGTGAGGTCGATCGCGTTGACGTCCTGGTGGGCGGCGAGGGAGGGGGCGATCTCCGATGCCCTGCCGGTCAGGATGTTGATGACGCCGCCCGGAAGGTCGGAGGTCGCCAGGACCTCGCCCAGGGAGAGGGCGGGGAGCGGGGCGGACTCCGAGGCGATCACGACGAGCGTGTTGCCCGCCGCGATGACCGGGGCGATCGTCGAGACCAGGCCCAGGAAGGAGGAGTCCTGGGGGGCGACGACGGCGACGACGCCGGTCGGCTCCGGGGTGGAGAGGTTGAAGAAGGGGCCCGCGACCGGGTTCCCGCCGCCCGCGATCTGGGCGATCTTGTCGGTCCAGCCCGCGTACCAGACCCAGCGGTCGATCGCCGCGTCGACGACCGCGCCCGCCTTGGACTTGGACAGGCCCTCGGCCTCGCCGACCTCGCGCACGAACTGCTCGCGGCGGCCTTCGAGCATCTCCGCGACGCGGTAGAGGATCTGGCCCCGGTTGTACGCCGTCGCGCCGGACCAGCCGCCGAACGCCTTGCGGGCCGCGACCACGGCGTCCCGGGCGTCCTTGCGGGAGGCGAGGGGCGCGTTGGCGAGCCAGTTGCCCTTACTGTCCTGCACTTCGTACACCCGGCCGCTCTCGGAACGCGGGAACTTCCCGCCCACGTACAGCTTGTAGGTCTTGAAGACGCTCAGCCGCTTCGCGTCGGACTGCTTCACGTCAGTCGTCTCAGACATCGAGGTACGCCTCCAGGCCGTGGCGACCGCCCTCGCGGCCGTAACCCGACTCCTTGTAACCGCCGAACGGCGAGGTGGGGTCGAACTTGTTGAATGTGTTGGCCCAGACGACGCCCGCCCGGAGCTTGTTCGCGACCGCGAGGATGCGCGAGCCCTTCTCCGTCCAGATGCCGGCGGAGAGGCCGTACTGCGTGTTGTTGGCCTTGGCGACGGCCTCGTCGGGCGTACGGAAGGAGAGGACCGACAGCACCGGGCCGAAGATCTCGTCCCGCGCCACCGTGTGCGCCTGGGTGACGTTCGTGAAGAGCGTCGGGGCGAACCAGTAGCCGGAGGACGGGAGTTCGCACGGGGCGGACCAGCGCTCCGCGCCCTCCGCCTCGCCCGTGTCGGCCACGGCCTTGATGCGGGCGAGCTGCTCGGCGGAGTTGATCGCGCCGATGTCGGTGTTCTTGTCCAGCGGGTCACCGAGGCGCAGCGTCGACAGGCGGCGCTTCAGCGCGTCCAGCAGCTCGTCCTGGATCGACTCCTGGACCAGCAGGCGCGAGCCCGCGCAGCAGACCTGGCCCTGGTTGAAGAAGATGCCGGTGACGATGCCCTCGACGGCCTGGTCGATGGGCGCGTCGTCGAAGACGATGTTCGCGCCCTTGCCGCCCAGTTCGAGGGTGACCTTCTTGTTCGTGCCCGCGACCGAGCGGGCGATGGCCTTGCCGACGCCGGTCGAGCCGGTGAAGGCGACCTTGTTGACGTCCGGGTGGTTGACCAGGGCCGCGCCCGTGTCGCCGTAACCCGGAAGGATGTTGACGACGCCGCGCGGCAGGCCCGCCTGGCGGCAGATGTCCGCGAAGAACAGCGCCGAGAGCGGCGTGGTCTCGGCGGGCTTCAGGACGACCGTGTTGCCGGTGGCGAGCGCCGGGGCGATCTTCCAGGCCAGCATCAGGAGCGGGAAGTTCCAGGGGATGACCTGGCCCGCGACGCCCAGCGGGCGGGGGTTGGCGCCGTAGCCCGCGTGGTCGAGCTTGTCGGCCCAGCCCGCGTAGTAGAAGAAGTGCGCGGCGACCAGGGGCAGGTCGGCGTCCCTCGTCTCCTTGATCGGCTTGCCGTTGTCCAGCGTCTCCAGGACGGCCAGCTCGCGCGAGCGCTCCTGGATGATGCGGGCGATGCGGAAGAGGTACTTGGCGCGCTCGGAGCCCGGCAGCGCGGACCACTTCTCGAACGCCCTGCGGGCGGCCTTCACGGCGCGGTCCACGTCGTCATGGCCCGCGAGGGCCACCTCGGACAGGACCTCTTCGGTGGAGGGGCTGACGGTCTTGAAGACCTTGCCGTCGGACGCCTCGGTGAACTCGCCGTCGATGAACAGGCCGTAGCTCGGCGCGATGTCGACGACTGCGCGCGACTCCGGCGCGGGTGCGTACTCAAAAGTCATGCGGATCAGTCCACCGTCACGTAGTCGGGGCCGGAGTAGCGGCCCGTGCTGAGCTTCTGACGCTGCATCAGCAGGTCGTTGAGCAGGCTGGATGCGCCGAAGCGGAACCAGTGGTTGTCCAGCCAGTCCGCGCCCACGGTCTCGTTGACCAGCACCAGGAACTTGATCGCGTCCTTGGTGGAGCGGATGCCGCCGGCCGGCTTCACGCCGATCTGGATGCCGGTCTGCGCGCGGTAGTCCCGTACGGCTTCCAGCATGAGGAGGGTGTTGGGGGGCGTGGCGTTGACGGCCACCTTGCCCGTCGAGGTCTTGATGAAGTCGGCACCGGCCAGCATCCCGAGCCAGGAGGCACGCCGGATGTTGTCGTACGTCGACAGCTCGCCGGTCTCGAAGATGACCTTGAGGCGGGCCTTGTCCCCGCACTCCGCCTTCACGGCGACGATCTCCTCGTAGACCTTGAGGTAGTGCCCGGCGAGGAAGGCTCCCCGGTCGATCACCATGTCGATCTCGTCCGCGCCCGCCTCGACGGCGTCGCGCACGTCCGCGAGCTTGATGGGCAGGGCGGCGCGTCCGGCCGGGAACGCGGTGGCCACGGAAGCCACCTTGATCCCCGTCCCGGCGAGGGCCTCCTTGGCGGTGGCCGCCATGTCGGGATACACGCAGATCGCGGCGACCCTCGGGGTCGTCCGGTCCGTCGGGTCCGGGTGGGCGCCCTTGGCGCACAGCGCCCGGACCTTGCCCGGGGTGTCCGCGCCTTCGAGCGTGGTCAGGTCGATCATCGAGATGGCCAGGTCGATGGCGTACGCCTTGGCCGTGGTCTTGATCGAGCGCGTGCCGAGCGCGGCGGCGCGGGCCTCCAGGCCGACGGCGTCGACGCCGGGCAGCCCGTGCAGGAAGCGGCGCAGTGCGCTGTCGGACGCGGTCGCGTCGACAAATGCGGATGCGGGAGCGGATGCAGAGGTGGGCATGGTCACCACTGGAGCATATCTACGCGCGTAGCGGCCTGTACACCCCGTAGGGAAAAGGGGGCCACCCCGTAGGGAAAAGGGGGCCACCCCGTAGGGAAAAGGGGGCCACCCCGTGGGGAAAAGGGAGGCACCGCGTAGGGAGAAGAGGGGCAACCCCGTGGGGAAACGGGAGGCACCCCGTGCGGAAAACGGGGCAGAAGGGAGCCGCGTCACACACCCGGGACAGGGGCTTCGGCTCCACAGCCCCTGTCAGGCAGAATCGGGCGCATGACAAGCACCGGCCCCTCTTCCTCGTCCGGCGGTACCGGCGGCTCCGGCGGTCCCGACGAGCCGGCGTACGCCGACCGCGTCTTCCGCTCCGGCGCAGCCGTCTTCTGGGGCTGCGCCATGCTCGCCGTCGCCGCCTGGCTCTGCATCGACGCGATCGTCCGGAGCCCCGCCCTCACGGCGTGGAAGGTGGTGGCCGGTCTGCTCTTCGCCGTGCCGCTGGTGGTCGCCTTCACCATCAGGCCCGCCGTGTACGCGGGTGCCGACCGGCTCCGCATCCGCAACCCGTTCCGTACGATCTCGCTGCCGTGGGCGTCGGTCGACGCGGTCCGCACCGGTTACTCCAGCGAGGTGCTGGCCGACGGGGCGAAGTACCAGATGTGGGCCGTTCCGGTGTCGCTCCGCCAGCGCAAGAAGGCCGTCCGCAACCAGTCGCGGGCCGCTGCCCACGACGACCCCGCGGGCAGCCGCACCCCGTTCGGCCGGACCTCGGGCGCGGAGCGTCCGACGGTCGCGGCGAGCGACCAGATCGTCCGCGACCTCCAGAGCCTCGCGGAGGGCCAGGCGTCCCGTCCCTCGGCGCAGGGGAAGCCGTCGGTGCGGTGGGCACTGGAGATCATCGCGCCGTGCCTGGTGGGCCTCGTGGCGTTGGTGGTACTGCTCACGACGTCGTAGCCGTCGACGCCACAGCGGTTACGGACGCGGGGCGCGGCCAAGGAAACGCCCCGCCCCACCCCGTCCGCTTACGGGGCGTTCGCCCTTATGGGGCACTCGTCCACACCAGCGCCATGTACGCGCCGAAGTACGCCGAGAAGAGCGCCGCGCCGCCCACCACCAGCACCGTCGCAGGTATCCGCGCCCGTGCCCTGCTGAGCGCCAGGGCGATTGGCAGCAGCAGCGGGAAGGCCGGGAGCAGGAAGCGGGCGCGCGGGAAGTACACGCCGTCCGTCCCCAGGACGATCAGCACCAGCACCCCGCTGTACACGAGCAACGGCAGCGGCAGCCGCTCGACGGCGGCGCACCACACGAACAGCACGACCGCCGCGAGCATCACCCCGGTGACGACGACCAGGAAGAGCGGCGGCCTGACCTCGTGGGCGAGGAGCCCGCGCATGGCGCGGAGGGTCTGCGCCCCGCCGTCCCAGGTGTTGTTCCAGCGCCGCTGTACGGCGAAGTAGCCGTCCCAGCGGCCCGTACGCACCCCCACCCAGCCGACGTAACCCACCCACCCCATCGGGGCGAGCAGCCCCGCCACGAACGCCCGCCGCCTCCCGCTGCACACGGCCGCGACCACGACGGCGGCGGCGACGGCGATGCCGGTGGGCCGGGTGAGACCGGCGAGGCAGGCGAGGCTCGCCGCTGCGATCCAGCGCCCGGTCAGCACCGCGTACAGACACCACGCGGCGAGTGCCGTGAACAGCGACTCCGTGTACCCCATCCACTGCACGAGCCCGACGGGGTACGCGCTCCAGAGGGCGGCGAGGAGGGTGCCGACGCGGCGGCCGTGGAGGTGGTCGCCGACAGCGAAGACGCCCCAGGCGGCGGCGAAGGAGGCCGTGACGGCGAGGAGGAGTCCGGTGGTCTCGGTGGTGCCGGGAAGGACGCGTCCGGCACCTCTCACGAGGAGGGGATGGAGCGGGAAGAAGGCGTACCCGTTGAGGACGTCGTAGCCGCGCTCGACGACGCGGGCGTACCAGATGGAGTCCCAGGAGGCGGCGAGCAACGTCCGCACGCCGCGTCCGCGGAGGTGCGCCCAGGGGGTGAGGACGGCGAGGCCGAGGAGGTGGACGGCGAGGTGGGAGAGGAGGGCGGGGGCGGCGTGACGGAGAGGGCTTCGTGGCGGGGCGGGAGCGGTGATCGTCATGGGAGGCGAGGTTCCCTCGGAGGGACGGGCCGTGCCGACGGCTGGGGGGGGGAGGCTGCGAAGCAGTCCTCCAGGGGCGCGGGGAACTGCGCGCCCAGCCACAACACACCCGCACGCATCCGGGACAGCCGCGCGGCGAGCGCTTTAGGCGAAGGGGCGGGCAGGGGCCTCATCCCGCCGAAGGCGGGCCGGGGGCCCGGGGGCGGAGCCCCCGGCAGTAACCCCAGCCCCCACCCGCCCGCGCGGACCCCCCGCCTACCCAGGGAGCACGGAGGCCACCGCCCCCACCACCGGCAGGTCCTTCAGCCCGCCCCCCTTGGCCAGAGCCCCCGTCGCCGCCCCCGTGGTCACCGGCTTGAAGTCCGCCACCTGCGTCCCCACCGTGTTGTTCAACGGATCGACGTCCGTCCCGGCCAGCGGGTCGAGCCGGATGTTCTTGGCCGGACCGAGCCCTCCCGCCGCCGAGTGCGTGAGCGCACCCGTGAGCGCCTCCCCCGGACTCGTACCGAATTCACCGAACTCCTGACCGACCCCCGCCGAGGGAGCCGAGGGAGCGGCCTGCGCCGCACCCGCCCCCGCCGTCAGCGCGGCACCCACCGCGGTCACGGTCAGCCCGGCCCGGAGGAGGCTGCGGCGCGGGGGCTTGGAAGCTGCGTGGCGTGCCATGGAATACCCGTCTACAGAGGAGGAAAGCAACGAGGGAGGGCGAGGCGGATCACCCGCACGCACATTCCCACATGCGTGATCACATGCACACGCAGCGTAGTCGAACGCCCCCACCCACACCCAACGCCGCCGCCCGAGGAGACCCGGAGGGGGACCATGCCGCACACTTGTCTCCCGTGAGCTCTCCTCCCCTCTCCGCCCGCGTCGTCCTCCTCGCAGGTCCCTCCGGCTCCGGAAAGTCGTCCCTCGCCGCACGCGCCCAACTGCCCGTGCTGCGTCTCGACGACTTCTACAAGGAGTGCACCGATCCCACGTTGCCGCTGGTCACGGGCAGTACGGACATCGACTGGGACTCACCCGGTTCGTGGGACGCGGACGTCGCGGTGGCCGCCATCGAGAAGCTGTGCCGGACCGGCCGGACGACCGTCCCGGTGTACGACATCGCCACCAGCGCACGGGTGGGCGAAGAGGCGCTCGACATCGACCGCACGCCCCTGTTCATCGCGGAGGGCATCTTCGCGGCGGACATCGTGGCCCGCTGCCGCGAACTCGGCGTGCTCGCCGACGCGCTGTGTCTGCGCGGTCGGCCCTTCACGACGTTCCGCCGCCGCCTGCTGCGGGATCTGCGCGAGGGCCGGAAGTCGATGCCGTTCCTGGTGCGGCGCGGGCTGCGGCTGATGCGGGCCGAGCGCGGCATCGTGGCCCGGCACACGGAGCTGGGCGCGCACCCGTGCGGCAAGCACGAGGCGCTGGGCCGCCTCGCCGCTGCGGCCGCGGGGCGGTGTCCGGGTGCGAACGAGCCCGTACGGAGCCCGGCGGAGGCAGAAGCAGCCTGAACCGGCCAGCGGCGGCAGAAGCAGCCTGAACCGGCCGACGGAGGCAGAAGCAGCTTGAACCGGCCGACGGAGGCTGAGGCGGCGGGCTCAGAAGCGGATGCCGAAGCGGGGCAGCACACGAAAACGGGACCCCGTCAGACCCCCCGGCCGACGCGGTCCCGCTCCGCTTCCCCCCGTTCCCCCCCCCGTTCCCCCCGTGTTCCCCCCACTTCCGCCGCCTCCCCCGAAGCGACGGCCCTGCTCCCCCGTGTCCCCCCGTTGCCCGACGGCGAGCAGCTCTCGCCACCGGACATCTCACATCCTTCAGGCGACCAGCTCGCCGAAGGATTCCTCCTCGTCACGGCCGAAGCTGAGGACATCGTCCTCGCGCAGCCGGCGGAGCGACCGCCAGATGCTCGACTTCACCGTGCCGACACTGATGTCGAGGATGTCCGCGATCTCCGGATCGGTGCGGCCCTCGTAGTAGCGCAGGACGAGCATCGTGCGCTGGAGTTCGGGGAGCCTGGCCAGGGCCTGCCACAGGACCGCGCGCAGTTCCGTGCCGCGCATGGCGTCCGTGTCGCCGACCGTCTCCGGCAGCTCCTCCGTCGGGTACTCGTTCAGCTTGCGGCGGCGCCACTGGCTGATGTGCAGGTTGGTCATGGTGCGGCGGAGGTAGCCCCCCACCGCGGCCTTGTCGCTGATCCTGTCCCAGGCGCGGTACGT
Source organism: Streptomyces sp. NBC_00237 (assembly GCF_026342435.1). NCBI lineage: Bacteria > Bacillati > Actinomycetota > Actinomycetes > Kitasatosporales > Streptomycetaceae > Streptomyces > Streptomyces sp. NBC_00237. The sequence continues at coordinate 2,448,926 of NZ_JAPEMT010000002.1, forward strand.
CGAGAAGAGGGCGCTCTGCAGCAGGTCCTCGGCCTCGAAGCGGTCGCCGGTCAGGTGGTAGGCGGTCGCGTACAGAGAGGCGCGGCGCTCCTGGACGTAGGCGGTGAACTCCGCCTCCGCCGCAGTCGCGTGCGCCCGCTCCCCCGAGCCCTCCCCGTACGTCTCCGGTGTGACGGGCGCTGCCGACGCTCCCCCGAACGTCCCCCCGGCAACTGCCCCGTTCCCCCCGTCGGTCCCCCCGGACCCGTTCCCCCCGTTGCCCCCCAGGGCGTCGACGACCGTCATGTACTGGCTGTACGAAGACGTTCGCTGACGTCCGATGCCGCGACCGCACCCCCGCCCGGTCACAGCACCGGACTTCTCACCGCTACGGACGAGCTCGCTCCGTACGACGTCGTGGAGACGCGTGACAACTGCGCTTGAGTTGGTGCTGTGCAGTGCGTTCATCTCGCGCCCCCCGTCGGTGGAGTCCGTAGCAGTTCGTGTGATGAAGAGCTTGCCTCCGCAGTTTCATGACGAGGTCCGGCGACTGTCACAGGCGCGTCACAGGGCACACCGCGCACCCGGCCGGGGGTCCGGGGGTCGCCCCCGGGCAGACACAGCATGACGAGGTCCGGCGACTGTCACAGGCGCGTCACAGGGCACACCGCGCACCCGGCCGGGGGTCCGGGGGTCGCCCCCGGGCAGACACAGCATGACGAGGTCCGGCGACTGTCACAGGCGCGTCACAGGCCACGTCGCACACCTGTGCCAGCACCGGGCTCTGACCGGGCCCCGGCAATGGGAGCGCTCCAACTGTCGAACTCGTACGCCCCCATGGGCCAGAATGGCCGAGTGCCTTTCCTGTTGCTGATCGAGGACGACGACGCCATCCGAACGGCGCTTGAGCTGTCGCTCACGCGCCAAGGGCACCGTGTTGCCACGGCGGCCACGGGCGAGGACGGTCTGAAACTGCTGCGTGAGCAGCGGCCTGACCTCATCGTTCTGGATGTGATGCTGCCCGGCATCGACGGTTTCGAGGTGTGCCGTCGGATCAGACGCACCGACCAACTGCCGATCATCCTGCTCACCGCCCGCAGCGACGACATCGACGTCGTGGTCGGTCTGGAGTCCGGCGCGGACGACTACGTGGTGAAACCCGTGCAGGGGCGGGTGCTCGACGCCCGCATCCGGGCCGTGCTGCGGCGCGGCGAGCGCGAGGCCAACGACGCCGCGTCGTTCGGCTCGCTCGTCATCGACCGGTCCGCGATGACCGTGACGAAGAACGGCGAGGATCTGCAACTCACCCCGACTGAGCTGCGCCTCCTCCTGGAACTGAGCCGCCGCCCCGGACAGGCCCTGTCCCGGCAGCAGTTGCTGCGCCTGGTGTGGGAGCACGACTACCTCGGTGACTCGCGCCTCGTCGACGCGTGCGTGCAGCGGCTGCGGGCGAAGGTCGAGGACGTGCCGTCCTCGCCGACGCTCATCCGTACGGTCCGCGGTGTGGGCTACCGGCTGGACACGCCTTCGTGAGTACGGTCGCGAAGCGGGCCCTGATCGCCGGGCTGCGCTGGACCAGCCTGCGCCTGCGGCTGGTGGTGGTGTTCGCGCTGGTCGCCCTGACGGCGGCGGTGTCCGTGGCGGGGATCGCGTACTGGCTGAACCGGGAAGCCGTGCTGACCCGCACCCAGGACGGCGCCCTCAACGACTTCCGGCAGTCCATGCAGGACCGGGTGGCCAAGCTGCCGTTGCAGCCCACGCCGACCGAACTCCAGGAAGCCGCCGAGAAGATGGCGGAGGAGAGCGCCAAGCCCGGTTTCAGCGTGCTGCTCGTGGACACCCGGGAGGGCGGCAAGCCGGTCGTGGCGTACTCGGACCTGGACGAGTTCACGCTCGACGACGTGCCGCCGAAGCTTCGGGAGCAGGTCAACCGGGCGCAGCCGATCACGGCGGGCAACGCGTATCCGTACCACCTGTTCTGGGTGCGTACGAATCTGAACAACCAGCCGTATCTGGTGGGCGGCGCGAAGATCATCGGCGGCGGGCCGACCGGTTACATGCTGACCTCGCTCAAGCAGGAGCGGGACGACCTGAATTCGCTCGCGTGGTCGCTGGGGATCGCGACCGGGCTGGCGCTGCTCGGGTCGGCGCTGCTGGCGCAGGCGGCGGCCACGACCGTACTGAAACCCGTGCAGCGGCTGGGAGATGCGGCCAGGCGCCTCGGCGAAGGGAAGCTGGACACGCGGCTGCGGGTGTCGGGGACGGACGAACTGGCGGATCTTTCACGGACGTTCAACCGGACGGCGGCCCAACTGGAGAAGAAGGTCGCGGACATGAGTGCGCGGGAGGAGGCGAGCCGGAGGTTCGTCGCCGACATGTCCCACGAGCTGCGGACGCCGCTCACCGCGATCACGGCGGTCGCGGAGGTGCTGGAGGACGAGGCGGACAGCCTCGATCCGATGATCGCGCCCGCAGTCCACCTGGTGGTGAGCGAGACGCGGCGGCTGAACGACCTGGTCGAGAACCTGATGGAGGTCACCCGCTTCGACGCGGGGACGGCCCGGCTGGTGCTGGACGACGTGGATGTCGTCGACCAGGTGACGGCCTGTCTGGACGCGCGGGCGTGGCTGGACGCGGTGGAGCTGGACGGCGAGCGCGAGATGATGGTGCGGCTCGACCCGAGACGGCTTGACGTGATCCTGGCGAATCTGGTCGGGAACGCCCTGAAGCACGGCGGTTCGCCCGTCCACGTCTCCGTACGGGCGCTCGACGGCGAGCTGGTGATCGAGGTGCGGGACAACGGGCCCGGCATCCCGGCGGACGTCCTGCCGCACGTCTTCGACCGCTTCTACAAGGCGAGCGCGTCGCGCCCCCGCTCCGAGGGCAGCGGGCTCGGCCTCTCCATCGCCATGGAGAACGCGCACATCCACGGCGGCGACATCACCGCCGCGAACTCTCCCGACGGCGGCGCGGTCTTCACGCTGAGGCTGCCCCGGGACCTGGAGCCCGAGGGCCAGTCCGACGACGCGCAGGTGCGGGGGCAGAGCTGATGGACACGACGATGGACAGGACGTCGGTACGTCGTCGAGTCGCGCTCGCGGGTGCCGTGCTCGGCATCCTGGTGGGTGGGACCGGCTGCGGCATCCGCACCACGCAGGTGCCGGTGGACGCCGGGGCCGCGCCGTCCCGGGTGTCCTGCGACGTGCCCGCGAAGAACCCCGGGGAGCAGTCCCAGGCGGGTTCCACGGTGCGGGTGTTCCTGGTGTGCGGGGCGGGGCTGGTGTCGGTGCAGCGGGTGGTGGCGGTGAAGGAGGAGGTGCTCGCCGCGGACCGGATGCGGGCGGCGCAGACGCTGCTGGACGAGTTGCAGAAGGAGCCGACGCCGCCGGAGGAGGCGGCGGGCTTCACCACGGACGTGCGGGGCTCGCTGACGGTGTCCGGGCCCAGGGCGGGCGACCCGCAGCAGGCGCTGCGGCTCAACCGGCAGCCCGACGACCTGCCCACGCACGCGCTCGCGCAGATCGTGTGCACGTACTCCGGGAGTGCGGCCGATGACGGGGGCGGGGCGGTGGAGCTGGGCGGGCCCTCCGAGGATCCGCCTCGCAAGTACCAGTGCACCGCTGCTCTGAAGGCCCGCCCCGAAACCGTCCCCACCCTCCGCGACCTCCGCTCCCCAACCCCCTGACCCCCATCCCTCCGGTCCCCTCCCTGGGCCCCGCCCCTCCGCTTCCGCCTAGCCCCCTTGGGCGGCGGGGCCGCCCCCCCCCCCCGGGGGCGGAACGGGCGGGCAAGGGGGCGGCCCCTCTCGCTCCGGGCCCACCCCGGAGCCGCCCGCCCTTACCTCCGCCATCAGGTGCGCCGCACCCCGGTGCGCCTGCGGCGGGCCGCCCCAGACCCTTCCCCAAGCTCTCAACTTCGTTCGAGCAGGGGAGACCCCACCCTTCACCTAAACTCGCGAGGCTTGGGGGTCGGACGTGCAGGAGCGTTGGGGCTGGGCGCGCAGTTCCCCGCGCCCCTCAAGGGGCGCACCCCCAGCGGAGCCGGGAGCGCACGGGCGGCGGAGCCGCGCAGTGGCGCAGGCGCGTGGGCCGGGTGGAGCGACGTCTTCCGGGGAGTCTTGCCCGTACCTCGGAACCGATCCCCGCAGGGGGCGCGTCTTGGGGGGCGTGCGTCCAGGTCCGAGCGGCAGTGCCGTCATCCGCTTCCGCGTGACGGGGAGTCTTCTCCTCCTCGCGCATCTGCTGCTCGTCGCATGGGTTTCCCTGCGACCGCTCGACGACGTGCAGTGGGTGACCGCCCCCAACCTCCACCCACTGGCAGGACTGCGCGCCGCCCTCGCGCTGGGCCCCGTCGAGGCGGCCCACCGGATCGGCTCCGGGCTCTTACTGCTCGCGCCGCTGGGCGTGCTGCTGCCCATGGCGGGCGGGCGGCTTCGGGTGTCCCCCTTCGTCTCGCTCCTGCGGACCGTGGCCGCCGGAGCACTGCTCTCGCTGGGCATCGAGCTGTGGCAGACCGGGGTGCCGGGTCAGGTCGTGGACGTGGACGCCGTACTGCTGAACACGGTGGGGGTGGCGCTGGCCCACCTCCTCGTCGTACCGCTGACGCGGGCCCGGCTCCGTCGCAGGTGGGAGCTGGCTCGTACCCGGGTAGGGGGCGCGACCCCGAGCGAGGAGGAGACGGTGTCCGGGCCGACCCCGAGGATTTCCAGGGTCGGGGTGGCACCGTAGGGCGATGCCCGGTTCGGGCGGTGGCGGGAGTATTGAGTGCATCGGGAGCTCGCATGAGGCTCCCCCGTCGAAGCTCGTGAAGGAGCCCGCCATGACCGCACTTGTCCGCCCCCGCGACGGCCGTGTGATCGGCGGAGTGTGCGCAGCGCTGGCACGGCGCTTCGGCACCTCCGCGACCACGATGCGCGTGATCTTCCTGGCCTCGTGCCTGCTGCCGGGGCCGCAGTTCCTGATCTACCTCGGCCTGTGGGTCTTCCTGCCGGGCGAGCGGACGTCCAAGACGGCCTGGTAGTCGCCCGTCCTCGTGACCGTACGTACGAAGATCCTTGTGACCGTAGGCACGAAGAAGGGGCGTACCTCCCGCGTGGGAGGTACGCCCCTTCTCGTGTGCCCGGGTGCGACGGATCAGGCGCCGACGCCCGGGACGGCAGGCAGGCCGCCGGGCAGGCCGCCGGTGGGCAGGCCCTTCGTCGGCAGGCCGCCCAGGAGGCCGCTGACCGGGTCCTTGCCCTCACCGTTGGGAACGGCGGCCATGGCGCCCTTGCCGAGCGCGTCCTGGCCCGCCATCAGCGCCTCGTGGCCACCGGCCGGGAGCTTGCTCGCGACCTGGTCCACCGGGAGGGCCTGGGTGACGGCGCCCAGCGTGGCGGCCGCGTCGGGGGCGGCGGGAGCGGCTGCGGCGCTGGCGGAACCTGCGGCGGCGGCGACGAAGGCGGCACCGAGAGCGGCGGCACCGAGGGTCTTGGCAGCAGACTGCTTCATGGAAACAACGTCCTCAGAAAGGGGGGAAGTGAGCGGCTCTGCAAGCTAGTCAGAGCTCTCCGCACCCCGCAAACACAGCCGATCGGCCGGGAGTTGATATTCCCGGCCGACTGTGTGTGAGATGTGAGATCAGTTGATTTCCGGAGTGAAACCGCTGGTCAGAGGGGCTTACTGGAAGAGCCACTCCGACTTCAGCTCGGCGTAACCGGGCTTGATGACCTCGTTGATCATCGCGAGACGTTCATCGAAAGGAATGAAGGCGCTCTTCATCGCATTGACCGTCGTCCACTGCATGTCGTCGAGCGTGTAGCCGAAAGCACCGATCAGGTGCTCGAACTCGCGGGTCATGCTGGTGCCGGACATCAGACGGTTGTCGGTGTTCACCGTCACCCGGAACTGGAGCTTGCGCAGCAGGCCGAAGGGGTGCTCGGCGTACGAGGTGGCCGCGCCGGTCTGGAGGTTGGAGGTGGGACACATCTCCAGGGGGATGCGCATGTCCCGTACGTACGCCGCCAGGCGGCCGAGCTTCACCGCGCCGGTGGCCTCGTCGACCTCGATGTCGTCGATGATGCGCACGCCGTGGCCCAGACGGTCGGCGCCGCACCACTGGATGGCCTGCCAGATGGAGGGCAGGCCGAAGGCTTCACCGGCGTGGATGGTGAAGTGGTTGTTCTCGCGCTTGAGGTACTCGAAGGCGTCGAGGTGGCGGGTGGGAGGGAAGCCCGCCTCCGCGCCCGCGATGTCGAAGCCGACGACGCCCAGGTCGCGGTAGCGGTTGGCGAGCTCGGCGATCTCCAGGGCGCGGGCGGCGTGCCGCATCGCGGTGAGGAGGGCGCCGACGCGGATGCGGTGGCCGTTCTCCTTCGCCCGCCTCTCGCCCTCGCGGAAGCCGTCGTTGACCGCTTCGACGACCTCTTCGAGGGTGAGGCCGCTTTCGAGGTGCTGCTCGGGGGCGTACCGGATCTCCGCGTACACGACGCCGTCCTCGGCGAGGTCCTCGGCGCACTCGGCGGCGACCCGGAAGAGGGCTTCGCGGGTCTGCATGACGGCGCAGGTGTGGGCGAAGGTCTCCAGGTAGCGCTCCAGCGAGCCGGAGTCGGCGGCCTCGCGGAACCAGATGCCGAGCTTGTCGGCGTCGGTCTCGGGGAGGTTGTCGTAGCCGGCCTCGCGGGCGAGCTCGACGATCGTGGCGGGGCGCAGGCCGCCGTCGAGGTGGTCGTGCAGCAGCACCTTCGGTGCGCGGCGAATCTGTTCTGCGGAGGGCGTGTTGGGTCCCTGGGTGGGGGTCTGGCTCGTCATCTGGGCACTCTAGCCCCTACGCGCGTAGATCACGCCAGGTCGAAGGACAACTCGATACGTAACAGTGACCGTGCGGACGGGTGGAGTCCATCTCGGGTTCTGAGACTGTTCTGTCATGACACAGCAAGTCGAGCCGGGTCCGCACGCCCGGCTGGGGCGGGCCGTCGGGGCGGACGCCGGGGTGGCGGGCGTCGCACTGGTGCTGCCCGCAGGGCAGGTCGATTCGGCGCGGGGTCCTTCGGCGGTGGCGTACGCGGCCGGGCGCGGCCTCGCGCGCGAACTGGCCGGGGCGGGCGTGTCGGAGGGACTGCGGGCCCATGTCGTCCGGTACCGGGGGCGCGGCTGGAACGGGGCGGACGCCCGGCTCGCGGCGGACGCCCAGTGGGCGGTCGAGGAAGTCGTACGGCGGTACGGGGATGTGCCGGTGGGTCTGGTGGGGGTCGGGATGGGGGGCCGGGCGGCGCTCCGGGCGGCGGGGCATCCGGCGGTGAACTCGGTGGTGGCGTGGGCCCCCTGGCTGCCCGGGGGGTCGGTCGACGAGGAGCCGGTGCGGCAGCTGGTGGGGCGGCGGGTGCTGATCGCGCACGGTACGGAGGACGGGTGGGCGGCGCCCGATCTGTCGTTCCGGCTGGCGGAGCGGGTGAAGAAGGCGAACCGGGACACGTGCCGGTTCGAGGTGCACTCGGACGGGCACGGGCTGCGGCAGCACCGGGCGGAGGTGCGGGCCCTGACCGTGGACTTCGTCCTCGGCTCCCTCTTCGGGCGGCCGTACGCCCGTGCCGTCGCGGACGCGCTGGCGGCTCCGCCGCCGCTGGGCCTCCGCATGCCCTTGGCCTCCGGCTTCGGCACTCCTCGGGGCTAATCGCCCCCAGCCCCCTCGCGCGGCGTGCCTTCGCCCAGCCCTCTCGCGCGGCGTGCCTTCGCCCAGCCCTCTCGGGCGGCGTGCCTTCGCCCAGCCCTCTCGGGCGGCGGGGTCACCCCCCGCCTCTGCCCCCCCTTGGGCTCCGGTTCCGCCTCGCCTCCTTGGGCTCCGCCCTCCGCTTCCCTCGCCCCCTTGGGCGGCGGGGCCGCCCCCCGGGGGCGGAACGGGCGGGCAAGGGGGCGGCCCCCCTCGCTCCGGGCCCACCCCGGTGCCGCCCGCCCTTACCTCGCCTCACAGGCGCGCCGCACCCCGGTGCGCCTGCGGCGGGCCGCCCCAGCCCCACCCCTTCACCTAAACTCGCAAGGCTTGGGGGTCGGACGTGCGGGCGCGTCGTGGCTGATCGCGCAGTTCCCCGCGCCCCTAACAGCCCCGGCGGAGCCGGGAGCGTGCGCGCGGCGGAGCCGCACAGGGATGCGGACCCGCGCCCCCGCAGGCCGACCGCCAGGGGGCAGCGCGGGCGGGACTTTGGTCCCTCTGACACCCTCGACACCATGAGCACCAGCGTCGACCGCGTCAAACCGACCCACTGGGCCTCCTTCGTGCCCGTCCTCGCCCTCGTCCTCCTCGCCTTCTCCTGGGGCCGGGAAGGCATGCCCGGAGCCGTCGTCGCGCTGCTGGCGGTCTTCCTCGGCGGGGGCGTGCTGGCGGCCGTACATCACGCGGAGGTGGTCGCGCACAGAGTGGGTGAGCCCTTCGGGTCGCTCGTGCTGGCCGTGGCCGTGACGATCATCGAGGTCGCCCTCATCGTCACCCTCATGGCCGACGGGGGCGAGAAGAGCGCCTCGCTGGCGCGGGACACCGTCTTCGCCGCCGTCATGATCACGTTGAACGGCATCGTCGGGATCTCGCTGCTCGTGGGGGCGCTGAAGCGGCGCGTCGCCGTCTTCAACCCCGAGGGGTCCGTCGCCGCCTTCGGAGCCGTGGCCACCCTCGCCGGGCTCAGCCTCGCGCTGCCGACGTTCACGACGAGCGCGCCGGGGCCCGAGTTCTCCCCGACCCAGCTCATCTTCGCGGCCGTCGCGGCCGTCTTCATCTACGGACTGTTCGTCGTGACGCAGACCGTGCGGCACCGGGACTACTTTCTGCCGGTGACGCAGCAGGGGAAGGTCATCGACGAGGACGAGCACGCCGACCCGCCCCCGGCGAAGGTCGCGCTGATCAGCCTCGGGCTGCTGGCCGTGTCGCTGGTGGCCGTGGTCGGGCTCGCGAAGGGCGTCTCGCCGACCATCGAGAAGGGGGTCGAGGCGGCCGGGCTGCCCGCCTCCGTGGTGGGTGTGGTGATCGCGCTGCTGGTGCTGCTGCCCGAGAGCATCGCGGCCGTGCGCGCCGCCAAGCGGGACCGCGTACAGACGAGTCTGAATCTCGGGCTCGGGTCGGCGATGGCCAGCATCGGGCTCACCATCCCGGCGGTCGCGCTGGCGTCGATCTGGATGGACGGGCCGCTGCTGCTCGGGCTCGGGGCCACGCACATGGTGCTGCTGGCGCTGACCGTGGCGGTGGGGACCCTGACCTTCGTACCCGGGCGGGCGACGCCCTTGCAGGGCGGGGTGCACCTGTCGCTGTTCGCCGCGTACCTCGTCCTCGCGGTCAGTCCGTAGGGTCGCCGGTCACCTCCACCAGCGCCGTCTGCGGGAGGATGTGGCCCCTGCGGGAGAGCAGGAAGCGTTTGAAGGCGGCCACCGGGGGCGTGTCCGGGTGGCCGTCCAGCCAGGCGACGCCGATCTCGCGGGCCGCCCGGGGCGCGGTGACCGTCAGCTCCACCACTCCCGGGCGGGCCACCGCAGGGGGCGGGAGCAGAGCCACGCCCAGGCCCGCCGCGACCAGACCGCGCAGGGTCTCGGCCTCCTCGCCCTCGAAGGCGACCTTCGGGCGGAAGCCCGCCTGCGCGCACAGGTCGTCGGTGATGCGGCGCAGACCGTAGCCGGGTTCGAGGGTGACGAAGGTTTCGTCGGCGGCCTCGGCGAGGCGGACGCGTTTGCGGGTGGCGAGGCGGTGGTCGTCGGGGACGACCAGGCGCAGGCGCTGTTCGTCGAGGCGGCGGGCGACCAGGTCGGGGGCCTCCGGGACGGGCGAGGTCAGGCAGAGGTCGAGGTCGCCCGCGCGCAGGCGCTCCAGCATCGCTTCGCCGTAGTTCTGGACGAGCTGGAAGCGGATGTGGGGGTGGTCGGCCCGGAAGGCGCGGATCAGGGCGGGAACGGTTTCGGAGCCCATGGTGTGCAGGAAGCCGAAGGCGACCTTGCCCGTGGTCGCGTCGGCGTCGGCCCGTACCGCGTCCGCCGCCTTCTCCACCTCGGCGAGGGCCCGCTCGACGGCGGTCAGGAAGGTGCGCCCGGCGGGGGTCAGGGAGACGGTGCGGCCCTTGCGGGCGAAGAGGGCGACGTTCAGGTCCTCTTCGAGGCGGACCATCGCTCGGGAGAGGGTCGACTGGGGGACGCCGAGTTCGTGGGCGGCGCGGGTGACGTGCTCGTGGCGGGCGACCGCCGCGAACTGGGCGAGGCGCGGCGCGAGCACCTGCTGAATGTCTTCTTCGTAACTACTCGGTGACAGCCGACCCTGTGAGCTCTGCTTATGCGCCATGGGATGGATTATCGCCGTTCTGTGCATTGGACGCATGAGAAGGCCAGGTCTAGGTTTCAGGCATGCCTTCCGCCAGTACCACGGCGTCCATACCTGTAGTTGTGGGCGCCGATTCTCCTGTTGCCTCTGATTCCAACGTTACGTACCCGGCCGAGCCCGTCGGCCGGGCCGCCTCGGCCGAGCCCGTCGACACGCGGCTCGCGCCCACCTCCCCCGGCTTCCGCCGGATGAGCTTCGCGCTCTTCGCGGCCGGGATGGCGGCGTTCGCCCTCCTCTACTCCACGCAGGCGCTGCTGCCCGCGATCTCCGCCGGACTCGACGTCACCGCCTCGCAGGCGAGTTGGACGGTGTCCGCGGCCACCGGGGCGCTGGCCCTGTTCGTGCTCCCGCTGAGCGCGCTCTCGGAGCGCTTCGGGCGGCGCACGGTCATGACGTACTCCCTGGTGGTGGCGGTCGCCGTGGCGATGCTCGTGCCGCTCGCTCCGAACGTGGGATGGCTGATCGCGCTGCGTGCCGTGCAGGGCGCCGCGCTGGCAGGGCTGCCCGCCTCCGCGATGGCGTACCTCGCGGAGGAGGTGCGGCCGAAGGCACTGGTGGCGGCGATCGGGCTGTTCGTGGCGGGCAACTCCATCGGCGGGATGAGCGGACGCATCGTGACCGGCTGGGTCGCACAGCTGTGGGGGTGGCGGGCGGCGCTCGCGGCCGTCGCGCTGATGGCGCTGGTGTGCGCGGTGGTCTTCCGGCTGCTGCTGCCGAAGGCGCGCAACTTCCGCCCGGGGACGCTGCATCCGAAGGCGCTCGCGAAGACGGTGGGAACGCATCTGTCCGATCCGCTGCTGCGCAGGCTGTACGCGATCGGCGCGCTCTTCATGACGGTCTTCGGCGCGGTGTACACGGTGATCGGCTACCGCCTCGTCGAGGCACCCTTCAGCCTCCCCCAGGGCGTGGTCGGTTCGATCTTCCTCGTCTACCTGGTGGGTACGGCCTCCTCCGCCGCGGCGGGCAAGCTGGTGGCCCGCACAGGCCGGCGCGGAGCCCTCTACCTGGCGGTATCGACCACCACCCTCGGCCTGCTCCTGTCCCTGTCGGACTCGCTGACGGGGGTGCTGTCCGGCCTGGTCCTCATCACCGCGGGCTTCTTCGCGGGCCACGCCGTCGCCTCCTCCTCGGTCAGCCACACCGCGAAGACCGGGCGCGCGCAGGCGTCCGCGCTCTACCAGTCGGCGTACTACCTGGGCTCCAGCGTCGGCGGCACGCTCGGCGCCATGGCGTTCCACGCGGGCGGCTGGGAGGCCACCGTCGCGCTGGGCCTGCTGGCGGTCGTCGGCGTCGCCGCGATCACGCTGTACGGGACGCGCTGCGCGCGGGTCGAGCGGCGTTCGTTCGTCGTCGCCGGAGCAGGACGGGCCGCTGTCACTAAGTCGTGACACTTCAACCGCCCTGTCCGTACAACGGATTCGCTTCCCCTGTCGTCTACCGGGCAAGAAACGTGCAGCACGGCAAACGTGCAGTACGGCACGCACGCGTGTGCTGCACGGCAGGGGAAAGGGACACGTCCATGGGGGACACGAAGAGAGTGCGGGCCGCGCTCCGCGCCCGTACGTGCATAGCCGTCGGCATCACCGCACTGGTGATTCCGGCGGTACTGACGGTGGGGGCCGCGGCCCCCGCCCAGGCGGCCTCGTGCACGACGAAGACCGGGCCGAACCAGAAGCAGGTCGAGAAGTTCCTGAAGCTGAAGGTCGACGGCAGGCAGTCCTCGGCCGACTGCAAGGCGATACGCGCCTTCCAGACGAAGAACGGCATCAGCCCGAACATCGGTTACGCGGGGCCCGTGACCTGGGCCGCGATGGACGCGATCAACAAGCAGAAGGCCAACAGGAACCCGAACGCGGCGGGCAAGTGCCCCACCAACAAGGGCCGCATCGCCTGCGTCGACCTGAGCCGCCAGCTGAGCTGGATCCAGGACGGCAAGACGGTCAAGTACGGCCCCGTACCGATCCGTTCGGGCCGTAACGGCTTCGAGACGCGCACCGGCCTGAAGAAGGTCTACCTGCGCAGCATCAACCACTACTCGACGCTCTACCACGTGCGGATGCCGTACTCGCAGTTCTTCGACGGCGGCATCGCCTTCCACTCGGTGGGCATCGCGATGTCGGCCCCGCCCGGCTCGCACGGCTGCGTGAACATGCGCACGGGTGACGCGAAGAGCTACTGGGGGCTGCTGAAGAAGGGCAGCAACGTCTTCGTGTACGGCCGCAAGCCAGGCACCTGAGCGGCCAGGGTGGCCTGAGCCCCGTCGCAACCGTTGGGCGGGACAGGGCAGTTCACGGCTTTGGGCCTCGCGATGTCAGAGCCCTCCCGTAAAGTCCACAGCACGGTCGGAACGTGGGTGGAAGAGCGGGTGGGGTGGACCCTGTGAGTGATGTCGCGACGCCAGGTGTGGACGCACAACTGGAGGACTACCGGACCGAGTTGACCGGGTTCTGCTACCGGATGCTCGGCTCCGCCTTCGAGGCGGAGGATGCCGTCCAGGACACGATGGTGCGGGCGTGGCGCAGCCAGGACCGGTTCGAGGGGCGTTCCTCGTTGCGGTCCTGGCTGTACCGGATCGCCACCAACGTGTGTCTGGACATGCTGGGCAGCAGCAAGAAGCGGGCCAGGCCGATGGACTTCACCGATCCGAAGCCGCTGGCGCAGGCGCAGTTGAACCCGCATCCGGAGGCGACCTGGCTGGAGCCGGTGCCGGACGGGCGGGTACTGAGCCCGGTCGCGGACCCGGCGGAGACGGCCGTCGCGCGGGAGTCCGTACGGCTCGCCTTCGTGGCGGCGTTGCAGCATCTGCCGCCGAAGCAGCGGGCGGTGCTGATTCTGCGGGAGGTACTGGCCTGGAAGGCGAGCGAGGTCGCGGAGCTGTTGGAGACGAGTGTCGCGTCGGTGAACTCGGCGCTCCAGCGGGCGCGGGCGACGCTCGCTGAGTCGAAGGCGGCCGGGGCCTCGGACACCGTGAAGCCGATGGACGAGGAGCAGCAGAAGCTGCTGGAGCGGTATGTCGCCGCCTTCGAGGGCTATGACATGAAGGCGTTGACGGCGTTGTTGCACGAGGACGCCGTGCTCTCCATGCCCCCGTTCGACCTGTGGCTGGTCGGGGCCCAGGACATCACCGGCTTCATGCTCACGCACGGCGCCGCGTGCAACGGGTCGCGGATGCTGGCGACCGTGGCCAACGGGTCGCCCGCCTTCGCGCAGTACCACCCGACGCCCGAGGGGCACTTCTCGCCGTGGGCGCTCCAGGTGCTGGAGATCTCAGACGGTCGGATCGCCCACATCAACACGTTCCTCGACACCAAGCGGTGGTTCCCGCTCTTCGACCTCCCGGAGCGGATCGAGGCGGACGGGACTCCCGGGCCGCTCGCCGTTCCCGGGGGGATCTCCGGATTCGAAGCCGCTGCGGCCGCTGCTGCGGCTGCCGCCGGGGCCGGGGCTGGTGCCGGAGCCGGTGCCGGGGCTCCCGGTTTCGAAAGTGAGGCCGACAAGGTCGAGTAGGCCCAGCAGTTCGGGGGCGGGGTGCCACAGGATCAGGCGGCACCCCAGCCTGCGGGCGGCGACCCGCATCCGGGCGAGCGTCTCCACAGCGGCGAGCCCGGGGTCGGTGAGGGCGGACACGTCACAGGCCACTTCGGTCTCGCCCGTGCGGAGGATGCGGGCGTGCAGGCGCTCACAGAGGGGCGACACGTCGGCCTTGGTGACGGGGCCGACGATCGTCATGGGGTCGTACGTCGAGTCTTCCACGGAGGGGTAGACCGGGCGGGCGGCCGAAACTCATCGACAGCGGGGCTTCCGGGTGCCCAAAGGCCGCCCCGGGCCACTCCGGGACCGCCCGGGAGCCGCCCCGGGAGAGCCGCATTTCGGCCAACTCGTTGAACTCCCAAGGGCCTTGAAGATCCCGTGCCGCACTCTTGATCACCGACTGACCACAGGGGGAGATCATGGGCTACAGGGAATTCGGTACCTCCGTCATGCCGCTGAAGCACCGGTTCGAGTGGTGGTGCAGGGTGGTCCCGCCGGGGGTCCGGCCCGCCCCCGTCAGCGGCGACCTGGCGGCCGACTTCGCCGGGCGGGCGGGCATCCTGGCCCTGGGGCCGGTGCACTTGAACACCGTCACCTTCTCCGCGCTGCTGTCGGAGCCTCCCAGCACGGTCGTACGCAGCGCCGGACCGCCCGCCTTCTCGCTGGCCCCGCTGCTCGGCGGAGCCATGGCGGTGACCCAGGACGGGCGGACCGCCCAGCTCACCCGGGGGGACTTCGCGCTGTGGATCTCGACCCGGCCCTACACCGGTGTGGCGCTCAGCGGCCCGGACATCGGGGACGCGCGCGCGATGGTCCTGCATCTGCCCCAGGCACTGGTTCCGCTGCCGAAGGACCGGCTCGACCTGCTCCTCGCCCGCAGGCTTCCGGCCTGCTCCGGTACGGGCCGGGTCCTGGCGCGCTACCTGGAGTGCGTGACGGAGGAGGCGGCGGTGCTGGGCCCCGGAGCGGGCGTACGGCTCGGCCTCGCGCTGAACGCCCGGGACCGGGGCCCGGCGTTCGAACACCTTCCTCTGCTGTCGTCCTGACGCGTGCCGCCCTGCGCGGGACGGCAAGGAGCAGAGCGCCGCGCGCCAACGACACGGTCCCGCCGGTGTCCGTGTCTGATGCACAACGGCGACGTCACCGGTTACGTGGGCACCGTCCCGCCTTGGTGGCAGGGCAACCTCGCCCCTGCTCACGACAACCGCGTCAGCTCCGTGTACGTGGCCTGCCGGACCGTCGGGCTGCCTCACCGGTCGGGCCGCCCGAGTAGGAGGGCACACTCGGGCGGCCCGGCCGTGCGGAACGGGGGTCAGCCCGTCCAGCGTCCCGACAGGTACGACACCGCGAACACCACCATGAGCGGCGCGACCACCACCACGTACGCCACCTTCACCCGTGGCCTGCGTACGCTCCACGCGGCGAGGAGCGTCCAGAGCGGCCACCACAGCAGGGTGGCCCTCGGCACGGACGTCAGCCAGTACGACGTGCCGAGCGCCCACAGGCTCAGCCCGATGTAGATCGCCTCGGGCCAGCGCCGCAGCTTCACCAGGACGCCGAGGAGCACCAGGCCGACCACCATCGCGGCCAGCTCCGCCTGCCACATGAAGGCGTAGCCCGTACTGAAGGTGGAGTCGAAGGCCGCGTGCCACGTCGTGCTCCACGACTCCCACGGGGCGTGGAACTCCCGGTACCAGCCGCGCTCCTGCGCGTGCTTCCACGCCATCCAGTCGCCGGTCTGCACGTAGAGGAAGCCGCTGTAGAGGAGCGCGGGGACGGCGGGGAGGAGGGTCCACGGGAGGGGGCGCCAGGCACTCGCGGAGCGGGCCTGCCAGGCGGTGATCAGGAAGTGCACGCCGATCGC
The DNA here is from genome assembly GCF_026342435.1 of Streptomyces sp. NBC_00237. Classification (NCBI taxonomy): domain Bacteria; kingdom Bacillati; phylum Actinomycetota; class Actinomycetes; order Kitasatosporales; family Streptomycetaceae; genus Streptomyces; species Streptomyces sp. NBC_00237. The sequence continues at coordinate 2,464,626 of NZ_JAPEMT010000002.1, forward strand.
GGCGGCCACGAAGAGACCCGATATGCGCACGGTGGTGGCGAGGGCGGTCAGGATTCCGGCCAGCATCCACTGGTGCTTCCGCGCGGCGAGCCAGGCGGGCAGTGCGAAGGCCAGGAAGAGGGCCTCGGTGTATCCGGCGGCGAGGAAGACCGCGCAGGGAGAGAGCAGCAGGAACAGGACGGAGCGCTGCTCCACACCGGAAGCACTGCTCTCGCCGGTACGGGCAGCAGAGCCAGAGCCCCGCTCACTCTTCGGAGCAGTGCTCTCCCCCGCCAGCCCCAGCCGCGCGATCCGCGCCAGCGCCAGCACCGCCACCGCCCCCGCGACGAACGAGATCAGCAGCCCGGCCAGCGTCCAGTTCGGCACGACGACATGCACCGCGCGCAGGATCAGCGGGAAGCCGGGGAAGAACGCCTCCCGGTTGTCCCAGCCCTCGGAGCCAGGACCTGTCCCCAGGCCCGCCCCCTCCGGGAAGTACCCGGACTGCGCTATGTGCAGGAAGTGCGTCCAGTCCCACTGGGCCCACCGCGACAGCGCCGACGGCGCGTCCTTCGCCTCGCCGTCGGGCGGGAAGACCCAGGCCACGGCGTACGAGGTGATCCACAGCCCGACCCGCGTCAGCAGGTACAGCCACAGGACGTCACGGTCCGCCCCGCCGATGCGGGACAGCAGGCGCAGCGGACTCGGCGGACGCAGCGGGCCCGGCCGCCGTCCGGCTCCGGCGTCCGGCTTCGGCGCGGCCGACGGGGCCTGCGCGGCGTGCCCGGCCCGCGCGGCCTGCCCGGAGGGCTGTTGCGCGGTCCGCCGGGGCGGTGGCGCGACGGTCATGAGCGGACTCCTGGACTGCGGCATACGGCGTGGCGAACGGCGCGGCATACGACGGCATACGGTTGCGGACGGTTCGATCGGGTGTCCCGTAGAGGAACACGCATACGTGGGAGTATGCGTTCCAGCCCCCGCCCCGCGAAACGCCGAGCCCCGCCGAACAGCACCCGAAAACGCCGACGGGGCCGGTGCGTCCCGCACACCGGCCCCGCCCGCACCTCACGGTGTCGCCCGTCTCACACCCGGGCGAACACCCACGCGAGCACCCGCGCGAACGATCAGGCGATGCGGTCCAGCACGATCGGCGACGGCACGAAGTCCGTGCCCTCCGGCGCGGTCAGCACGCCGCCTTCCAGCGCCTCGATCGCGTACGCGAACTTCTCCGGCGTGTCCGTGTGCAGCGTCATCAGCGGCTGGCCCGCGACGACCTTGTCGCCCGGCTTGGCGTGCAGCTCGACGCCCGCGCCCGCCTGCACCTGGTCCTCCTTGCGGGCCCGGCCCGCACCGAGGCGCCATGCCGCCACACCCACCGCGTACGCGTCCAGCTGCGTCAGCACGCCCGAGGAGGACGCGTTGATGACGTGCTGCTCGCGGGCCACCGGAAGCGTCGCGTCCGGGTCGCCGCCCTGCGCCTGGATCATGCGCCGCCACACGTCCATCGCGGAACCGTCGCGCAGCGCCTTCTCCGGGTCGGCGTCCGGCAGTCCGGCCGCCGTCAGCATCTCCCGCGCCAGCGCGATCGTCAGCTCGACGACGTCCGAGGGACCGCCGCCCGCGAGGACCTCGACCGACTCCCGTACTTCCAGGGCGTTACCGGCCGTCAGTCCCAGCGGCGTCGCCATGTCGGTCAGCAGCGCGACCGTCTTGACGCCGTGGTCCGTACCCAGGCCGACCATCGTGGCGGCCAGTTCCCTCGCGTCCTCGATGTTCTTCATGAAGGCACCCGAGCCGACCTTCACGTCGAGCACGAGCGAGCCCGTCCCCTCCGCGATCTTCTTCGACATGATCGACGACGCGATCAGCGGAATCGCCTCGACCGTCCCCGTCACGTCGCGCAGGGCGTACAGCTTCTTGTCGGCGGGGGCGAGCCCGTCACCGGCCGCGCAGATGACCGCGCCGGTCGACTCCAGTACGTCCAGCATCTCGGTGTTGGAGAGCAGCGCGCGCCAGCCGGGGATCGACTCCAGCTTGTCGAGCGTGCCGCCGGTGTGGCCGAGGCCCCGGCCGGAGAGCTGCGGCACGGCCGCGCCGCACGCCGCCACCAGCGGGGCCAGCGGCAGGGTGATCTTGTCGCCGACGCCGCCGGTGGAGTGCTTGTCGGCGGTCGGGCGGGAGAGCTGGTCGAAGTTCATGCGCTCGCCGGAGGCGATCATGGCGGCGGTCCAGCGCGCGATCTCCGTGCGGTTCATGCCGTTCAGCAGGATCGCCATGGCCAGCGCGGACATCTGCTCGTCGGCGACCGCACCGCGCGTGTACGCGTCGATGACCCAGTCGATCTGCTCGGGGCTCAGCTCGCCTCGGTCACGCTTGGTGCGGATGACGGAGATGACGTCCATGGGGTTTCCTTCCGGTCGTACGGCCGCGTACGTCGTCGTACGCGGCCACTGCGCTTGCATCTACGCGCGTTGCGCGGGAAACGGGCTGCGGCCCCGCCCCCGGACAGGGGTGGCGGGGCCGCGAACGTACTACTTCAAATGCTGCGGACCAAAGGCGTCCGGCAGCATCTCGCCGAGGGTGCGGACCCCCGTCGAGGTTTCCAACAACAGCTCCGGGCCGCCGAATTCGTACAGCAGCTGACGGCAGCGGCCGCACGGCATCAGGTTCTCGCCCCGGCCGTCGACGCACGTGAAGTGCGTCAGCCGGCCGCCGCCTGAGGCGGTCAGCGCGGACACGAGCCCGCACTCGGCGCACAGCGACAGACCGTACGAGGCGTTCTCGACGTTGCAGCCGGAGACGGTACGGACCGTGCCCGCGCCGTCGTCGACGAGTGCCGCCGCGCCGACCGGGAACTTCGAGTACGGGACGTACGCACGGGACATCGCGTCCCGGGCCGCCTCCCGCAGCAGCTCCCAGTCGACAGGTCCTGCGGAGGCGGCCGTCACTTGCCCTGCCCCTTGCGGTAGCGCATGCCGTCGGCCTTCGGCATCCGCAGCCGCTGCGCCGACAGGGAGAGCACCAGGAGCGTCACCACGTACGGCGTGGCGCTCACGAACTCGGTCGGGACCGTGTCCGTACCGAGGTACCAGACCAGCATGCCCGCCGCGATCACGGCGGAGATGGCGGCCGCGATGTACGCCTTCTTGTACGCCTTCCACAGGGCCAGGCCCACCAGGAGGACGACCAGGAGCAGCAGCAGCGCGTGGACGGACGAGCCGCCGTTGCGGAGCTGGAGCGCGTCGGCGAAGCCGAAGAGGCCCGCGCCCATGGCGAGGCCGCCGGGACGCCAGTTGCCGAAGATCATCGCGGCGAGACCGATGTAGCCGCGTCCGCCCGTCTGGCCCTCGTTGTAGATGTGCGAGGTGACCAGCGAGAGGAAGGCGCCACCGAGGCCCGCCATGCCGCCCGAGACGATGACGGCGATGTACTTGTACTTGTAGACGTTGACGCCGAGGGACTCCGCCGCGATCGGGTTCTCGCCGCAGGAGCGCAGGCGCAGGCCGAACGAGGTCTTCCACAGCACCCAGAAGGTCAGGGCGAAGAGGAGGACCGCGACGATCGTCAGGAGCGACACCTTGGTGACGAGGCCGCCGAGGACGCCCGCGAGGTCCGAGACGAAGAACCAGTGGTGCTTCTCGATCGAGGACAGCCAGTCGGAGAGCCCCGGGACGGTCACCGTGTCGATGCTCTCGGCGGGCGGGGACTGCTTGGGGCTGCCGCCCTTCGCCTGGGCCTCGCCGGAGTTGAACCACAGCTTGGCGAAGTACGTCGTGAAGCCGAGCGCCAGAATGTTGATCGCGATGCCGGAGATGATGTGGTCGACACCGAAGGTGACGGTGGCGACGGCGTGCAGCAGACCGCCGAGCATGCCGCCGACGACACCGGCGAGCACACCGATCCAGGGGTTGGTCTGCCAGCCCGCCCAGGCACCGAAGAAGGTGCCGAGGATCATCATGCCTTCGAGGCCGATGTTGACGACGCCCGCGCGCTCGGCCCACAGGCCGCCGAGACCGGCGAGGCCGATCGGTACGGCCATCGAGAGGGCCGCGCCGATCTGGCCAGCGGCGGTGATGTCCTGTGCGCCGGTGATGGCGCGGACGGCGGACAGGGCGACGAGCCCGCCCGCGATGATCAGGAGGACCATCGGGAAGGAGAGGCGGGCCTTGATCGCCTTCACCGGGCCCTGCTTCTTGGGTGCCGGGGTGGAAGTCGCCGTACTCACGCCGACACCTCCTGCTTCTCGGAGTTGTTGGCCGCCTGGGCGGCGAGCTTCGCGCCCACCTGGCGCTGCTGGCGCTTGAGGCCGTAGCGGCGGACGACTTCGTACGCGATGACGACGCACAGGACGATGACGCCCTGGATGACGCCGACGATCTCCTTGTCGTAGCCCTCGAATTCGAGCTTGCCGGTGCCGCGCTCCAGGAAGCCCCAGAGGAGGGCGCCGAGCGCGATGCCGACCGGGTGGTTGCGGCCGAGGAGGGCGATGGCGATGCCGGTGAAGCCGATGCCGGTGGGGAAGTCGCCGCCGTACTCGTAGGAGTCGTTGAGCAGGGTCGGCATGCCGACCAGACCGGCGACGAGGCCGGAGATGAGCATCGAGGTGACGACCATCTTCTTGACGTTGACGCCGCTCGCCTCCGCCGCGGACTCCGAGGCGCCGACCGTGCGCAGGTCGAAGCCGAAGCGGGTGCGCGACAGGATGAACCAGTACGCGACGCCCGCGACGGCGGCGATGACGATGAAGCCCCAGATGGGGTCGGCGTCGGGCTGGGTGGCGAACGAGAAGAAGTGCGAGGACTCCGGCAGCGGCTTGGTGGCGACCTTCGTGCCCGCGCTGTCCAGGTGGCCGAGGCGGCCCTGCTGGAGGAGGTAGCCGATGATCGCGGTGGCGATCATGTTCAGCATGATCGTCGAGACGACCTCGGAGACGCCCCGGGTGACCTTCAGGACACCGGCGATGCCCGCCCACATCGCGCCGACGATCATCGCGGTGAGGATGATCAGCGGGATCTGGAGGAAGCCGGGCAGCGTCAGCGCGCCGCCGACGGCGGCGGCGAAGAAGGCCGCGAGACGGTACTGGCCGTCGACGCCGATGTTGAAGAGGTTCATGCGGAAGCCGACGGCGACCGCGAGACCTGCCAGGTAGTACGTGGTGGCCTTGTTCAGGATGTAGACCTGGCTGTCGGACTTGACGCCGTAGTCGAACATGATCCCGAAGGCGCTGAACGGCTCCTTGCCGGTGGCGACCAGCACCACGGCGGTGACCAGGAACGCGGCCACGATCGCGAGCAGCGGGGCCGCGAGTCCCAGGAGCAGGCGCTCCTTGTCGAACTTCTTCATCGGTCCTCTCCCCCAGTCAGGGGGTGGGTGTCGGGGGCGTCCTGAGCACGCCCGGCGGCGGCCTCGGCCTGGGCCTGCGCCAGGTCGTCGGCGCTGGCCTCCAGGTGCCCGGTGGCGGCGCCGGTCATGGCCGAGCCGAGCTCCTCGGGGGTGACGGAGGCGGGGTCGGCGTCGGCGACCAGACGGCCTCGGTACATGACGCGCAGGGTGTCGGAGAGGCCGATCAGCTCGTCCAGGTCGGCCGAGATGAGGAGGACGGCCAGTCCTTCGCGGCGGGCCTCGCGGATCTGGTCCCAGATCTGCGCCTGCGCGCCGACGTCCACACCACGGGTGGGGTGGGCGGCGATGAGCAGCTTGGGCGCGTGGCTCATCTCGCGGCCGACGATCAGCTTCTGCTGGTTGCCGCCGGAGAGGGAGGCCGCGGTGACGTCGATGCCCGGGGTGCGGACGTCGTACTCACGCACGATCCGCTGGGTGTCGGCGCGGGCGGCCTTGAGGTCGAGGAGGCCCTTGTTGCTGTTGGGCTTCTCGGTGACGTGGCCGAGGATGCGGTTCTCCCACAGCGGGGACTCCAGGAGGAGGCCGTGCTTGTGGCGGTCCTCGGGGATGTACCCGATGCCGTCCTCGCGCCGCTTGCGGGTGGGGGTCGTGGAGATGTCCGCGCCGTCCAGGGTGATCGCGCCCGCGTCCGGGGTGCGCATGCCCATGATGGCTTCGACGAGTTCGGCCTGGCCGTTGCCCTCGACGCCCGCGATACCGAGGACCTCGCCCTTGTGGATGGTGAAGGCGATGTCGTCCAGTACCGAACGCACGACGCCGTCCGGGTCGGTGGCGCTCAGCTTCAGGTCGGAGACGGTCAGCATCGGCGTCGTGGTGACGGTCGACTCGCGGGTCTCCGGGGAGGGCAGCTCGCTGCCGACCATCAGCTCGGCGAGCTGCTTGGGCGTGGTGTTCGCCGGGTCGGCGGTGCCGACCGTGGTGCCGCGCCGGATGACGGTGATGTCGTCGGCGACCGAGAGCACCTCGCCCAGCTTGTGCGAGATGAAGATGACGGTCAGGCCCTCGGCCTTCAGCTCGCGCAGGTTCGCGAAGAGCGCGTCCACCTCCTGGGGCACCAGGACGGCCGTGGGCTCGTCGAGGATCAGGGTGCGGGCGCCCCGGTAGAGGACCTTGAGGATCTCGATGCGCTGACGGTCGGCGACACCGAGGTCCTCGACGACGGCGTCGGGGCGGACGTTCAGCCCGTACGCGTCGGAGATCTCCTGGATCTTGGCGCGGGCCCTGTCGCCGATGCCGTACAGCTTCTCCGAGCCGAGCACGACGTTTTCGAGGACCGTGAGGTAGTCCGCGAGCATGAAGTGCTGGTGCACCATGCCGATGCCACGGGCGATGGCGTCGCCGGGGCTGTTGAAGGACACCTGCTCGCCGTCGATGGCGATGGTGCCCTCGTCCGGCTTCTGCATCCCGTAGAGGATCTTCATCAGGGTGGACTTGCCCGCACCGTTCTCGCCGACGAGGGCGTGGACGGTGCCGCGGCGCACGGTGATGGCGATGTCGTGGTTGGCCACGACACCGGGGAACCGCTTGGTGATGCCGTGCAGCTCCACAGCGGGGCTGCTGTCGGCGGCTCGGGATGCGGCGTGGGGACTGCTGGACGCTTTGATGGCGCACTCTCCTAGGCAGGAGGCGAAGAAGCTGAGGCGAGGGGTACGGGGGTACGGCGGACTTCGGGTACGGCTGGTGCGGCTGAAGGCTGGTCCGTACGGCATGGAGGGTGTGGCGGGAAAGTTACCGCGCACGGCGCTAGCTACGCGCGTAGCTCCGCCAAATTGTGGAGCAGCCATGCCCAAAAGTGAAGCGGGGCAGGGCCGGTTCCGTTTGTCCGGCGGGGCGTGTCCCGTACGACCGGGGTGCTCACGGCCGGGCGGATGCGGCAGTCACCGCCGTACGGACACAGGAATCGGGGCCCGAGGAGCCGCGTGCAGCGACTCGTCGGGCCCCGTCCTCAAGCGGTGGCTCAGAGGGTGGACTTGACCGTGATGGTCTTGTCGACGATCTTCTTCTTCGCCTCGTCCAGCTTGGCCTGGATGTCCTTCAGGTGGTCGCCCGTGGTGGTGAGGGTGACGCCGTTCTCCGCGAGGGAGTAGGTCGAGGTGCCCGTCTTCGGCTTGCCGTCCTTGACGGACTTGGCGAGCTCGAAGACACCGGCGTCGACGTTCTTGACGACGGAGGTGAGGATCGAGTCCTTGTACTTCGACAGCGACGGGTCCAGCGCCTGGTCGGAGTCGACGCCGATGGCCCAGGAGCCCTTCTTGCCCGCGACGGCCTCGATCGCGCCGGCGCCGGAGCCGCCCGCGGCGGCGAAGACCACGTCGACGCCCTTGTCGAGCATGCCCTTGGCGGCTTCCTTGCCCTTGTCGGGGCTGCCGAAGCCGGAGAGGTCCGAGCCGGAGGACAGGTACTGGATCTGTACCGTCGCGGTGGGCTTGGTCTCCTTGACGCCCTGCTGGAAGCCCGCGGCGAACTTCTTGATCAGCGGGATGTCGACGCCGCCGATGAAGCCGATCTTGCCGTCCTTGGACTTGTTCGCCGCAGCGACGCCCGCCAGGTAGGAGCCCTGCTCCTCGGTGAAGACGATGTTGTTGATGTTCTTCGCGTCGGCGACCGAGTCGACGAGGCCGAAGTTCACCTTCGGGTGCTTCTTGGCGACCTTGTCCAGGGCGTCCTTGTACGCGAAGCCCACGGCGATGACGGGGTTGAAGCCGCCCTCGGCGAGGGACGCCAGGCGCTGCTCGCGGTCGGCCGGGGTCTCACCGGTCTTGGCGGTGAGCTCCTTGGTCTCCGCGCCGAGGTCCTTCTTGGCCTTGTCCAGGCCGCGCGCGGCGGAGTCGTTGAACGAGTTGTCGCCACGGCCGCCGACGTCGTAGGCCATGCCTATCTTGAGCTTGCCGCCGCTCTCGGAGCTCGAAGAGCTTCCGGTGGACGACTCGCCACACGCGGTGGCGGTGAAAGCGAGGGCCGCAGTGGCGATGCTCGCAGCAGCGATCTTGGATACCCGGCGCACGGGACGCTCCTTCAACCTGACCGAAGCGCCTCTGTCCGGCGCTGGTTTCGCGGCGATCGTAACGCGCGTAGATGCCGGTTAAAGACCCGTTCATGAGTCGTTACCGGATCGTCGCGCGTTCGATTCACCAGGGTGTGTCGTACATAAGCAATGTACATACTCACAACGGACATAGCGAACGGTGCTGTAGGAACCTACAAAACCAAGCACTGAGGGCGCCAGCGGCACCTTTCGGTCACCGCGGACGCCCCCCGCTTGGCTACGAAGCTAAGCCCGGATCGCCGTGTGCGCTACCCCTTCGCGTCCACCAGTGCGGCAGCCGTGAAGAGTTCGACCCCGACCGTGATCGCGCTTTCGTCCACGTCGAAGTCGCCCCGGTGCAGGTCGCGCTTGACCGTGTCGCCGGGGGTGCGGACGCCGAGGCGGGCCATCGCGCCGGGGACGTGTTCGAGGTACCAGGAGAAGTCCTCGCCGCCGAGGCTCTGCTCGGTGTCCTCGACGGAGTACGGGCCCAGCCGCGCGGCCATGGCGTTGACGAGCAGTTCGACGACCCCGCCGTCGTTGACCACGGGCGGCACGCCCCGGATGTAGTTGATCTGGCACTTCGCCCCGTGCAGGTCGGCGATGTCGGCGACGGCCGCGTGGATGAGGTCGGGGGCCTCGCGCCAGGTGTCGAGGTCCAGGCAGCGGACCGTGCCGCCGAGTTCGGCGTGCATCGGGATGACGTTGCAGGCGTGGCCGGACTCGATGCGGCCCCAGGTGACGGAGAGCCCCGAGCGGGCGTCGACGCGGCGGGAGATGACGGCGGGGACCTCGGTGGCCACCTTCGCCACCGCCGTCACGAGGTCGGTGGTGAGGTGCGGGCGGGCGGTGTGTCCGCCGGGTCCGTCAAGAGCGATTTCCAGCCGGTCGCAGGCCGACGTGATGGGGCCCACCCGGAGGCCGATACGCCCCGCGTCGACCTTGGGGTCGCAGTGCACGGCGATCATGCGGCCCACACCGTTGAGCACGCCCGCCTTGATGGCGTCCGCCGCCCCGCCCGGCAGCACCTCCTCGGCGGGCTGGAACAGCAGCCTTACCGCGCGCGGCAGTTGACCCTTCCGGTCCAGTTCGGCGAGGACGAGGCCCGCGCCGAGGACGACGGCGGTGTGCACGTCGTGCCCGCAGGCGTGCGCCCGGTCCGGGACGGTGGAGCGGTAGGCCACGCCCACCTTGGCGTCCGGAATGGGCAGCGCGTCGATGTCCGCCCGCATGGCGAGCATCGGCGTCACGCCGTCCCACTCGCCGATGTCGCAGATGAGCCCGGTCCCGCCGGGGAGCACGCGCGGCTTCAGGCCCGCCTCCTCCAGGCGCGCCTTGATGGCGGCGGTGGTGCGGAACTCCTGGTTGCCGAGCTCGGGGTGCATGTGCAAGTCCCGGCGGAAGGCGATCAGTTCGGCACGCAGCGCGTCGGGCAGCGTGCCGGGAAGATCGTCTCCGGCGTCGGGACCGGCTTCGGACACGAGGGAGATCAACTGGTTCACCCCGTCAACGGTAGGCGCTCTTGACCCCCAACTGCCTACCCATCAACAAAAGTTCAGCCCGATAGGCGTAAGAAAAATAGATGACGGAGGTGTGTCCAGGATGTAAGACGGGTATCAAGCGAGGTTACGTCGCGGGCAGTACCCGGAGTTTCCGCACGTCACGGGCGGTTCCGGTGACTCCGGCGAGGAATCCTCGGGCCCTCGGCGACGCGTCCGCCGTCAGCCACCCCGGGTCGACGTCACAGACCGCGACCTTCACGTCCGTCCCCACGAGTGCCCTGGGGAGCGTGTGTACGACTGTGGAGGGGAAGCTCAGAATGGTACGCCCGATCGGGCCGCGCCGGGCGATGAGTTCGAGGGGCAGATCGGGGCGGACGATTTCGAGCCCGGTCTCCAGGGCGAGGCGGTGCAGCTTGTCTGTGTTCTCGCGCCGGTGCGCGAAGTACCGGGTGGCCCCGTGGCTCAGGGTCAGCGAGCGGACCGCGCCGATGTAGTGCTCCGGGTCGACGACGCCGGTCTCCACCAGGGACGTACCGACCAGGTCGGCGGAGCGGGTGATGCGGGGCGGGCCGAAGCGGGCGCGGGTCCAGGCGAAGTCGTTGGGGGTGACGGTGATGCCGGGGAGGGCCTCCGTGACGGGCATGGCGGTGAAGAGTTCCACCGCGCGCCGGGGGCCGGGGGCGAGACGGCGGCGCGCGGAGGTGGTGACGGGGGCCAGGAGCAGTTCGCGCGCCCCCATGCCGTTGCCGCGCCGGTGCCAGCGCACGAGACGCTCGCCCCGGGCGAGCTGCCCCGCGAACTCCATGGTGGCCGTGCCGTCGTCGACGACCACCAGGTTGGGGGCTTTGACGAGGGTCAGGAGCAGCTGTACGTAACGGGAGAAGGGGTCGCCGATGACGACGGTGTCCGCCCGTCGGAGGGCGGGGGCGAGCCCTCCGACGGTGCGCAGCGGCGCCCCGGCCCCCTCGCGGGCGTCCTCCCAGCGCACCGCGCAGCCCTCGCCCCGGGCGAGTTCGGCCATGCGGCGGAGCTGGCCCCGGGACATGGGGTCGCGGGGGGAGAGCACGACGATCGTCACGTCGTGCGGCGGGGTGGTCGCCCGCGCGTGGACCCATTCCAGGACGTTGAGGAGCTGGACGGGGCTCTCGACGAAGGCGAGGGTGCTCGGAGCGGCGCTGCTCGGATTCATGGCCGTCAGACTCCTGCGGGCTGGGGGTGGTCGGCTTCGGCTTCGGTCTGGGCCACGACTCCGGGGACGCGGCGGAGCTTGCGCATCGGGGCGAGCTCGGACTCGTACACCTTCTTGATCCCGTCGCCGAGGGACGCCTCGATGGTGCGGATGTCGCGGACGAGGCGGGTGAGGCCGCCGGGCTCGACGGAGGCGGCCTGGTCGGAGCCCCACATGGCGCGGTCGAGGGTGATGTGCCGCTCGACGAAGGCGGCGCCGAGGGCGACGGCGGCGAGGGTGGTCTGGAGGCCCGTCTCGTGGCCGCTGTAGCCGATGGGGACGTTGGGGTACTCGGCCTGGAGGGTGTGGATGACCCGGAGGTTCAGCTCGTCGGCGACGGCCGGGTAGGTCGAAGTGGCGTGGCAGAGGAGGATGTTGGCGCTGCCGAGGACCTCGACGGCGTGCCGGATCTGGGCCGGGGTGGACATGCCCGTGGAGAGGATGACGGTGCGGCCGGTGGCGCGCAGCTCGCGCAGCAGCTCGTCGTCGGTGAGCGACGCGGAGGCCACCTTGTGGGCCGGGACGTCGAACTTCTCCAGGAAGGCGACGGCCTCGGTGTCCCACGGGGAGGCGAACCAGTCGATGCCGCGCTTCTTGCAGTGGGCGTCGATGGCGCGGTACTCGTCCTCGCCGAACTCGACGCGGTGGCGGTAGTCGATGTACGTCATGCGGCCCCAGGGGGTGTCGCGCTCGATGTCCCACTGGTCGCGCGGGGTGCAGATCTCGGGGGTGCGCTTCTGGAACTTCACGGCGTCGCAGCCCGCCTCGGCTGCGGCGTCGATGAGGGCGATGGCCTTGTCGAGGTCGCCGTTGTGGTTGATGCCGATCTCGCCGGTGATGTAGACGGGGTGGCCGGGGCCCGCGGTCTTGGAGCCGAGGGTGCGCTGGCGGGTGGTGTTGCTCATGTGCGGGGTCCTTACGGGGTGTTGGGGGTGTCGGTCGTGCGAGGGGTGTTCTGCGGGGTGTTGAGGCTCGGGCCGAGGAGCCAGGCGGCGATCTCGCGGATCGCTCCGCGCCCGCCGGGTGTGGAGGTCACGGCGCGGGCGGCGGCCCGCACGTGGTCGTGGGCGTCGGCCACGGCGACGGGCCAGCCGACGAGGGAGAAGCAGGGGAGGTCGTTGACGTCGTTGCCGACGTAGAGGACCCGGGAGGGGTCGACGGCCTGCTCGGCACACCACTCCTTGAGCGCCGCGTCCTTGCGGTCGATGCCGTGGAGGACGGGGATGCGGAGCTTGCGGGCGCGGGCGGCGACGACGGGGTTCACCTCGGTGGAGAGGGTGAGGAGCGGGAGCCCGGCGCGGCGCAGGGCGGCGATGCCGAGACCGTCGCCCCTGTGCACGGAGACGGTTTCGTGGCCTTCCGCGTCGATCCAGACCCGGTCGTCGGTCTGGGTGCCGTCGAAGTCCATGACGAGGGCGTCGACGTCGTGGCGGGTCGGGAGCCGGGGCGGGTCGAGGAGGGGGGCGAGGGCGCGGGCCCTGGCCAGGTCGTGCGGGTCGTCGATTTCGAGGACGCGGGCGGGGTCGGTGGGCACCAGTTCGGTGCGGCCGAAGAAGCGGTGGCGGTGCTCGCGGAACCCGGCGACGTCCATGGCGTACGCGGCCCCGGTCTCCAGGAAGTCCTGCGGCCTGTCCTGCCGACGGGGCCGGGTCGCCTTGTCGTGGTTGACGCCGACCCCGGCGTCCCGCCACACGAAGCCGTGGAAGGGGGAGACCGTCACCGCGCTGTCCGCCCCCGCGAGGACCGCCGAGGCGACCCCGTCCACGTCCTGTTCCGTGACGAAGGGGCTCGTGCACTGCACGAGGAGCACCACGTCCGCCCCCTCCCCCACCGCGTCCAGCGCATGGAGCACCGCCGCCTCGCTGGAGGCCGTGTCGCCGGACAGGGAGCCCGGCCGCACCACCACCTCCGCCCCGGCGGCCAGGGCCACGCCCGCGATGGCCTCGTCGTCCGTGGAGACCACGACCTCGGTCACCTGCCGTGCGGCCAGGCAGGCCCGTACGGCCCGTACGACCAGCGGCACGCCGCCCACCTCGGCGAGGTTCTTCCCGGGCACTCCCTTGGAGCCGCCCCGGGCCGGGACGACCGCCAGGACCCTGCGCTCGCGCTCCATCACAGCTCTCCCATACGTCGGATGACCGGTGCGACCCTCTGCACCCCGTGCCGGTACGCCCCCCGCGCCGCGTCCCGGACCGCGTCCCTGACCACCCGGCGCAGGCCGCTCACCTCTGCGGGCGGGCTCTCGTCGAGACGGTGGCGGGCGAGGATGCCCGGGAGGTAGCCGGTGGCGGTGGCGGAGGTGTAGTACGGCTGTACGGGCGGGAGCCGGGGCCCGGAGAGGAGGGCGGCGATGCGCGACCTGACCTCCTCGTACGGGTCCGGGCCGAACACCACCCCGTGCTCCCGCAGCCACTCCTCCGACGCCTGTGGCCGGTGCCCCTCGTCGAGCCGGTCCCACGAGGTCAGGCAGCCCGACCCCAGGAAGTGGTGGTTGCCGAGCGGCTCGCGGACACCGAGGTCGGTGAGGATCGCGGTCGGGATGCCCCGGTGCAGGGACTCCAGGGCGGCCGTGGAGCTGACGGTGACCAGGAGCCCGGTCCGGTCGAGGACCTCGCCCATGTGCCCGTACGCGAGGCGGAGGTTGGGGGGCGCATCGAGATCGCGGACCAGGCGTTGGTACGGCAGTTCTTCCACGTGCGTGGTGTGCTCGCCCGGCTTGCTGCGCAGTTTCAGGACGACCTCGCGCCCCGGGTGCAGCCGTGCGTGCTGCACCAGCCGCCGCAGGAGGTAGGCCCGGTCCGCCCGCCGCTCCGGTACGGAGGGCTGCGCGGCGAACACCACCGCGTCGGCGACGCCCGCGTAGGGCTCACCGCCGAGGAAGGGGAGCGCGGCGAGCGTCACGGCGGAGGCGTCCGCACCCACGCCCTCGTACACGTCCCTGAACCGGCGCGCGTCGTACGGGGAGTTGGCGAGGACGACGTCCGCGCCGTGCCGCAGCAGCAGCCCGTCCGCCAGCTTCTCGTAGACGACGCCCACATAGCCGGTGACGAGCACGGGCCGCCGCTCGGGGCGGGGCCAGAGCCCGGCCAGCCCGTGCAGCAGGGCCTGTACGGACCCGCCGACGAGGGCGAGGACGATGACGTCGTACGGCTCCCGTCCCGCGATCCCCAGGAATTCCGCCCCGGTGACCTCGCGCGGCGCACTCAACTCCGCGCCCACTTCGGACAACTGACGGGGCGTCGGAGTCGCCCGGCCGCGCAGCAGGAAACCGCTCAGCTTCGCGTCCGCATGCCCCTCGGCAATGCGGCGCGCGGTCAGCGCACCCCATTTCCAGCGGGTGTCCGAATCCGCGATGACGGCAACTCGCAGGGAATTCTGCGCACTTGTCGTGCCATTCAATGCTGTACTCGTAACTGCTGCACTCGTAACTTCTGCACTCGTGACTGTGGGCACGACGGACAAGTTAGGGTTCGGTTCCACTGGTCGGCCCAACTGGACGGCAACAAAGGGTTAACAGGAGCCGACAAGGCGTGCCGCGCACACCATTCGATGACGAATACCGGAGCGATTCACCGCCCGGACACGGCCAGTTCATCCACCATCCGTCCCCGCGCCCTAATGTCCCGGGTGTGGTCAAGCTCTCCGTCGTCGTGCCGTTCTACAACGTGCAGACATACGCCCCAGATGCCCTGAGAAGTCTGCGTGCGAACACGCGCGAGGACTTCGAATTCCTTCTCGTCGACGACTGTTCGACGGACGAGACCCCGGAGCTGCTCGCCCGGGCGGAGCGTGATCTACCGGGTGCGGTCCTCCTCAGACACGAACGCAACGGCGGTCTGGCGACGGCCCGCAACACCGGCCTGGACGCGGCACGCGGCGAGTACCTGACCTTCCTGGACGGCGACGACTGGTACGCCCCCGGCTACCTCTCCCAACTCCTCACCTCCATCGAGGACTTGGGATGCGACTTCGTCCGCACGGACCACGTCCAGTGCACGGGCCGCACCCGCACGGTGCAGCGCGTTCCGCACGGACGGCGCGGCGAGTCCCTGTCGCCGCGCGCCGCGATCCTGCCCGCCGACCGGTCGACCTCGGTGGACTACGCGTACGCCTGGGCCGGGATCTACCACCGGCGCCTCCTGGACCGGGGTCTCCTGCACTTCACGGACGGACTGCGGACGGCGGAGGACCGGCCGTGGATCTGGCGGCTGCACCGGGAGGCGGAATCCTTCGGGGTGGTGGGACTGCTCGGAGTCTTCTACCGGCGCGGAATCGCCTCGTCGCTCACCCAGATCGGCGACGTCAGGCAACTCGATTTCATCCGGGCATTCGACCAGGTCCTGGCGGAAACGGCACGCGACGCGGACGCGCGTTCCCTTCTCCCGAAAGCAGTACGGACATATTGCGCGATCATTTCCCACCACCTGGGAAGTGCGGACGACTCGAACAGGTTCGAACCGGCGGTGGCGAGGAAATTGCGGGCGATGAGCGCGGCGGCCCTGCGGAGAATGCCGCAGGGCATTCTGACGGACGCCCTGAACGCGATGGACACGGACCGGGCGACCCGGCTGCGCCGGCTGAAGCGCGGACTGCCGGGCACGGGCGCGGGGGTGGCGGCATGAGGACCGTCCAGCTCTTCCTGGCCTCGACCCTGTACGGCACGGCCACCCTCGCCGCCGCCCTCGACAGCGGCGCGTTCCCGCCCGCCGACCGCCGCATCCTCCTCACCAGCAACAACGCGGCGACGCCCGAGACCACCCCGCCCCTCACGGACGCCCCCGGGTTCGCCGCGCTGCGCACGCGCTTCGACGACGTACTCGACTGGAACGAGGCGATCGCACCGCTGCACCCGTCCGGCTGGACCCCTCGCCCGGACGATGTCCCGCTGTGGGAAAGGCAGTTGAGGGCGGAATGGGGCCTGGAGGGATGCGACGTGTCCCTCGTACTGGAATCCATCCAGGTGGCCCCCGCGCAGGCCGTGGCGCAGCTCTTCCCTGACGCGCCGATCGAGGTGTACGCGGACGGGCTGATGAGCTACGGCCCGACCCGCAACAAGCTGGACCCGCTGGTGGGCGGCCGGGTGCGCAGGCTCCTCCACCTGGACCTGGTCCCCGGCCTGCGCCCCCTCCTCCTGGGCGAGTTCGGCGTGCCGGGCGAGGTCGTCCCGACGGACGCCTTCCTGAAGGTGCTCACCGAACTCCCTTACGAAGAAGCTGACTTGTCGGAACAGGAGCCACCCGCCCTGCTCCTCGGCCAGTACCTCTCCGCACTCGACATCCTGACCCCCGACGAGGAAGAGGCGCTGCACGTGCGGATGTTGAGGGGCGCGGTGGCACGCGGACACCGCCGTGTCGTCTTCAAGCCGCACCCGTCCGCACCGGCCCGCTGGTCCCGGCGGCTGGAGTCGGAGGCGGAGACCCTCGGGGCACACCTCACGGTCTTCGACTCCCCCCTCCTCGCCGAGGTCCTCTTCCGCCGACTGCGCCCCGCCCTGGTCGTCGGCTGCTTCTCGACGGCGCTGCTCACCGCGCACACCTTCTACGGCATCCCGGTGGCGCGCGTCGGCACGGACACGCTCCTCGAACGCCTCACCCCGTACGAGAACAGCAACCGCATCCCGGTGACCCTCGCCGACGCACTCCTCCCGGACCTGGAGGCGACGACCGCGCGCACCCCGCCGCCCCTCGGCGAGCTGAGCGCACTGCTGGCGGCCGTCGGCTTCGCGATGCAGCCGCAGGTGCTGAGCGCCCAACGCACGCGCGCCGAGGGCTACTTGCTCTCCCACCTCTCCGCACACACCCGCCGCTACTTCAAGCGCCGTCGCCTGACGGCCCTGGCGCTGCCGGGGGCGGTGCCGCAGCAGCTGGCGTTCCTGCCGCGCAACGAGGCGGTGCGGAGGATGGCGCGGCGGGCCCGACGGGTGCAGCGGAGGTTCCGCACGACGGGGGGCTGAGGCCGCGCCACGCAGGGCCGAGTGTCCGCCCCGGGCCTACCCGCCCGGAGCGGGCCGCCGGGCGGGAGTCGCCCGGAAGGGATCAGCCGGATGCCTCCGCCGAAGCCCGCGCCGGATCCCGGTCGAGGCCGGGCATCACCCCGAGAGGCCCTTCGAGCCCCAGAACGCGCAGGGTGCGCAGGAGGAAGGGGCTGTCGACGACGAGCCGCAGCCGTCCCTGCCGCGCCAGGGCCTGGTTCCGGACCCGGCACAGCATGCCGATGCCCCCGCAGTCGAGGAAGCTCACCTGCCGCAGGTCGAGCACCAGGTCCGTGCCCGGCCCGTCGACGAGACGGACGAGGACGGGACCGACCTGATGGGCGGCCGACAAGTCCAGCTCCCCCCGGAGCACGGCCACCGTCATGGCCCCACTCCTGCGAACCTCGATCTCACAGAAGACCCCGGAATCTTCGAACATGATCCGTACCTCGTTGTCCCAAGGCGCCTGCCGCTGTGCCCCATCGTGCCGCGCCACCCGGGGAGCGCACCACAGGTATGCACTGATCGCTTCCACCGGGAGACGGACACGTCTGCACTCTTCGGCGCGCGCTCCGTCAGGAGCTGCCAAGGTCCCAAGCCGCCCCACCACGTCTGCTTGTGACGTACCCCCGCGGCGGCAGCGCAATCACTTTCCGTGACGCTCCGTAGAACCGCTGCGAGCTCAACCGTCCGCCCCTCACCTGCGGCAACTCAGCTCCCGTGCGCGCCTGCTCGACCCTCCCCGCGTTCACCCTCCGTGGCTAGGTTCGCCGACGGCACCGGGAGGTGTGGTCCCAGTACTCGACGTCTCCGCGCAGCCCGAGCGGGATGAGCACGCGCCGCTCGGACGGCTCGCCCTCCGCGACAACGACGCGCCTGCCGCGCAGGGCGACGGTCTTCCGCTCGGCACGCCAGAGCCGGGTGACGGTGTCGGTCGTGGCGTCGTACGTGAAGGCGGTGACCGTACGGTCGGTGAAGCCGAGGTAGTGAATGCCGCCCGGGAGACCTCTGGTCCTCACGGGGATCACCAGCCGCACCCATTCGCCGGTGGCCGAGTTCTCGCGCCGGAAGCGCAGCGTGACCTCTTCCAGGTCCATCGGCGGGCCAGGACCGCCCCAGCGCAGCCACACGAAGAGCCAGGCCGCACCGAACAGCCCCAGGGAGACGAGGACTTTGCCCCAGAGGGCGTCGGGCCCGAGCTGCCAGGCCGTCTGGATCAGAACGGCCATGCCGAGGACGGGCAGAAGGGGAAGGGCCGTGCCGTAGACGCGTCGCAGCAGGCTCATCCGGGGCCCTCCTCCCCCTCGCCCCGCTTCGCCGACTCCGGGGACCCGCCCCTGAGGTCCGTGGAATGCAGCCCCGCCGCGAGGGTGAAGAAGGCGAGGGCGGCGGAGTTGGCGGCCTGGGCGAAGTCCCCGTCGACGGCGCTGAAGACCGCTCCGACCGCGAGGAGGGCCATGGCGAGGAGACGCAGGCCGAGGAACACCCGTTCCGTGGTGGGGCTGAGGGTCTGGAGTTCCTTGGTGGTGAGCAGGTGCCTGGACGGGAGGAGGGCCAGGGCCGCACCCATGAAGACGAGCACTCCCATGCAGGCCACGACGAACCAGTGCCCGGTGTGCAGCAGGAGGCCGGTGAGGGCCAGGGCCGCGCACGCTGCGGCTGCGGCTCGGGTTCTCTTGCGCACCACCACTGTCGGCCACCCCTCCCGCGCACGGTGCCCGTGTCGGCAGGGGTCGCCCCGCCGTACGGGCCTGTTCCTTGAGCACGCGTTCCCTGAGCACGAACCACACACGCTTTCCTGTGGGCTCGTTACCCAAGTGGACTCGTTCGACGCGGAATTCGCTGCTGAGTTCGCGCACGAGGGGGGAAGCCTCAGCCGTAACTGCCCTACGCCGCGACCGACTTGCCCCCCGGCATGGCCCCGACCCGAACCCGTCCTGGTGGGCTACGCGGTGCTCGCGGTGCGGGTGCGGGGGCGGGTCAAACGGTGAAGCGGCTTCAGCCCTCGGGATCGCCATCGAGGAACTGGTCCCCGGACAGCTCCCTGCCGATGCCCGCCGCTCGCGATCACTCGTCCTGGTGGCCCGCGCCGCCGCGCAGAACCCCTCCGACCCCCACCACCACCGCCCGCAGCCCCAGCTCGAAGCCCTCGTCCGCGCCCGCGAAGATGACCGGGCCCGACTGAGCCGCCAGCGGGTACGCGGCGAGCCGTTCCGCGCGGGCGGTGAGGTCGTAGCCCTCCTCTGGAGCCGCTCCCGGGGCCGGGCCCATCGACTGCTCCTCGATGACGTGGCCGATCGTCCGACCGGTTCCGCGAAGGCCGCGTCTTCCTCGCCGGGGACGCCGCACACGTCCACTCCCCGGCGGGCGGCCAGGGCCTCAACACCTCGGTGCAGGACGCGTACAACCTGGGCTGGAAGCGCGGCCAGGTGCTGCGGTACGGAGCCGATCCCGCACTCCTCGACACGTACGAGCAGGAGCGGCGGCCCATCGCGGCGCAGATGCTCGGGCTGAGCACGCAGGTACACCGGGGCCAGCAGCAACGCGGCGCGACCACACAGCAGTTGGGACTCGGGTACCGGGGCGGTCCGCTGTCGTCGGGGGCGGCCGGGGCGCTGGAGGCGGGCGACCGTGCGCCGGACGCGCGGATCGCCGGGGGCGGGCGGCTGTTCGACGCGTTCCGGGGACCGCACTTCACACTGCTGGCCGTGGGGAGGGCGGCGCCGGGGTGGGACCTGGATGCGCGGGAGGGGGAATGGCTCAGGACCCTGCGGGTTCCGACCGTGCCCGCGTACGGTGACGGGCTCTTCCTCGTACGGCCGGACGAGTATCTGGGGTGGGCCGGGGGCGGCACTTCGTGCGATGAAGGCGGTGAAAGCGGTGAAGGCGATGAAGCCGGTGACCTGGACAGGTCCCTGGGCCTGTTCAGCGCCCGAAGTGCCGCCGCCGCGCGCTAGCCGGGGGTGGGACCGACGGGATCGGCATCGGCCCGCTCCAGGACGACCACCGGGAGGGTGCGGGTGGTCTGCGCCTGGTAGTCGGCGTAACCGGGGGCCGAACACACGATCCTCTCGAAGAGCCGGTCGCGGCGCTCGCCCTCGGCCGGGACGGCGACCGCGCCGAAGGACGTCGTGCCGACCTCCACCTGTACGGAGGGGTGGGCGAGCACGTTGTGGTACCAGGCGGGGTGCTCGGGGGCACCCATGTTCGATCCGGTGACGAGGAGTCGGCCGTCCTCGGTACGGGCGTAGCCGAGCGGGACGGTGTGCCGTTTGCCGGACTTCGCACCGACGGTGGTGAGGAGGAGCAGGTCACCGCCCTCGAAGGGGCCACCCACCTGTCCCTCGTGGGCGCGGAACTCGTCGATGACCCATTGGTTGAAGTTGAAGGGCTCTGCTGCGGACGGCGTGACTGCGGACGACATGTGGTATCGACATCTCCTGAACGGGTGCGCTCGTGCGGCGCGGAGGAGTGAAGAAGGAAGAAGAGGAAGAGGAAGAGGGGGAGCGGGGGACGCGGAAGGACGGCGTCAGGTGCTGAAAGGTGCGTCGGAGTCGGGACTCATCGCGTTCGCCCTTTACGGAGAAGGTGCTGGCTCGGTCTCCGGCCTGCCCACTGCTCTGTGGCCGGGACCGCGCTGCACGGCGCTCATTACAAGCCGCGGGGCTCGGATGTGTCAACACACGGGGTGAGGGAGAAAGAGGCGCGGACGGGACCGGGGGAACGAATCCCGCCCGCGCCAGGTGCGCAGAGCCGTAGGTACGGGGGGAACCCCGGCTCATGCGCGGCCGATGACCAGTCGGCACATTCACTACAGCGTCACCGGCCCGGAAAACGTCACACCTGAGCCGGAACCCGTTCCACGAGAGGTGTCACCGCGCTGCGGTGGGCGGGGACGACAACGGATGCGAAGGCCGGGGCGAGCCCCTCAAAGGTGCTGCTCAGGGAGCTGCTGGCGGCGTTCCGGTACGTGCCGTTCGGGCCTCGGTGGCCCTTGCCCCGGCCACCGGAAGCCCTGTCGCCGCTGTCCTTGCCGTCGTCGCCCGATCCGTCGTTCTCGTCCTTGCCACCGCCACCGCTTTCGCTTCCGTTTCCGCCGCCGGGGCCCGTTCCGTTTCCGCTGCCGGGGCCGTGATTGCCGCCGCCTCCAGGGCGCGGGGGCGAGGCGCCGTTCCCGTCCCCCTTCCCGCCCCCGTCGAGGAGGTGGTCGCAGAAGCGGCTGATGCCGTCGGAGCCCTTCGCCTGGGTCTCCAGGTACTGCTTCACATGGTCAGGGAGACGGTTGGCCCGGTAGTCGCGGCACGCCTTGAGCGTGCGCTGCTGCCAGTTCTTGGGGGGAGCGTCCTTGCCGCCGGAGCCCTGGGAGGTGTCGGGGTCCTTGCCGCCCGAGGGGTCGGTGGACGAGGTTCCGGAATCGGCTCCCGGGTGGGTTCCGGTGCCCTTCGAGCCGCCACCGGGGGGTTCCGAACCGTCGGGGCTCGCTCCGGTGCCGCCCGCACTCGTACGCCTGCCGTCGGAGGAGTCGCCGTCACCGGGTTCCGGCGTGCCGCCGTCCGTCGGTTCCTCAGGCGTTCCCGTACGTTCCGGATCGGGGCTCTTGCGGGATTCCGGATCGGCGCCCTGGGGCTCCTCGACCTCAGGGCCCGCCACCGACACGGACGAGGCGGGCTCGGGTTCGGCGGGGCCGAACGGGAAGTGGCCGTGCAGCACTCCCGTACCGGCGGCCACGGCGACGCCGCCCAGCGCACCGGCCGCGAGGACGGTGACCAGGCCCAGCCGCAGCGGACGCCCCCACCGGGAGCGACGGCGGGCGGACGCGACACAGCGGGACTCCCGGAACGCGGCCAGCGCGTCCGCCTCACCCGAAGACTCGGCCCCGTACGCGGAAGCAGCAGCCGAGCCGGAAGCCGAGCCGGAAGCCGAGCGGGAAGCCGAGCCGGAGCCGGAAGCCGCAGCCCCGGAAGCCGCAGCCCCGGAACGCAGCTCCTCCAGCGCAGCGGCGAGTTCAGCGGCTCCCGGCCTCCCGGCCCCGGCCCCGCCCCGACCCCCGCCCGGCACGCCCTCGTCAGCCTCGCCGCGCAGCAGCCGTTCCGCCGTCGCCTCGTCAAGCCACTCGTAGCGCTCGTCGGCCATCACGTTTCCCTCTGCGTCCGCGCGCGTGATTGCGTCACACCCGGGCCCTGCGTCATCGTCCCGGCTCCCGCCCCCGCACACCGTCTGACCCGCTGCGGCGGTACGACGTCCAGCAGCCCGTCAAGACCGTCCACCGGCTCCTCCCCTGCCCCCTCGCCCGGACCGTCGCCCCCCGCCCCGCCCAACAGCTCCGCCAGCCTCTTCAGCCCCCGGTGGGCCGCCGTACGAACGGCTCCCGGCCGCTTCCCGAGCGTCTTCGCGGCGCTCTTCGCGTCGAGCCCGACGACGACACGCAGCACCACGGCCTCTGCCTGGTCCTGCGGCAGCTGCGCGATGAGCGCCATGGTCCGGCCGGTGGCGAGGGACTCCAGCGCCTCGCCAGCCGTGTCGGAGGCGGCCGGTTCGTCGGCGAGTTCGGTGTCGTCGCCGCCCACGGCGGGACGGCGGCCCCGCATCCGGATGTGGTCGAGCGCCCGATTGCGGCCGATCCGGGCCGCCCAGCCCCGGAACCGGTCCGCGTCGCCGTGGAAGCGGTCCAGGTCACGGGCTATCTGGAGCCATGCCTCGGACGCGACGTCCTCCGCGTCCGGTTCGCCGACCAGTGTGCGTATGTAGCCCAAAAGCCGTGGATGCACGGCGCGGTACACAGTCCGGAACGCCTGTTCGTTCCCGTCCTGTGCCGCGAGCACCGCGGCGGTCAGCTCCGCGTCGTCCCCCAGCACTCTTCTCAACCTGTCCCCAGCCGATGCTGGCGCTCCCCAGTCGATGCTGGTCCTCGTTGCCGGTCCCCCCGAGTGCACCACGTGCACCACTTGCACCCGCCCCAGCGCGAATGTGCACGCTACGACGCCGACGGGCGATTAGTCCATGGCTTGTACAACCTGCAACGACCTGCTGACTCACCGAGGTGTGACAGAAAACGCACTCGCGGCGCAGTAGGGGGTACGGGCTCGTCGCACAGCCCGTACGGATTGGCGGCCGGGGTCACTCCTGTGGGGGGTGGCGGCCCCGGCTGCCCTTCCGGCTCCGAAGCCTCCGCGCTCAGGTGTTCCGCCTCCGGGCACCCCGCCCCCACGGCTCAGGCGCGCCGCGCCCTGCGCGCCGCCGCGGCCCGCAGCACGCGCTTGCCCTCCGTCGACTGTACGAACGCCGCCCGCAGCCCGTCGCCGTCCCCGGCCAGCAGGTCGAGCAGCCGCTCCTGGCGGCGCAGTTCGCCGGTGGCCAGCGGCCCGCCGTCCCGGTCGCCGTCCAGGTACCGGTGTACGGAGAGGGCCGCGGCCGAGCACTCCCCGGCCCAGACGCGCAGTTCGTCCGCCGCGTAGACACGCGGCACCGCCGCGGCGCGGCGCAGTACCGCCACCGGTCCCGAGTCGGCGCGGGCGACCGCCCGTACGAGAACGGCGGCGGCCGACCGGAGCCTGCCGAGCCACTCCTCGCCGCCCTCGGCCGCCTCCCAGAGCGGACGCAGCGCGGCATCCGTGTCGACGGTGACCCCGGCTGTGTACTCGGCGGATTCCGCGTATTCCGCATAGTTCACGTATTCCGCATAGTTCACGTATTCCAGCATCGGCAGGCAGCGGTCCAGGCAGGCGAGCGCGCTCACAGCGAGCGCGCGCTCGTCGGCACGGGAGATCCGGTCGGTCAGGTCGACCGTCGGCAGGCTCACGCGTCCTCCTCGGCCCCGGGTACGGGCGGGCACTTCCCCGGCCCCCTCGGGGGCTTGGTCCGCCCCGGCGCGGCGGCAGTTCGGTCCGCCGGGTGCGGACTCTCTGCTTCCGTCTGCGTACCGGAGGCGCATTGCGTCACACCGGCGCCTTCGGTACATCCGCGACGGCAGCACGACGGCACGCAGGGCGGCGGGGCCGAACCCGGTGACGCAACGTCACGTCACCGCACCCGCCCCGCCCCGCCCCTGCCGGAACGTCACCGCCGAAACATCACTGCCGGAACATCAGCGCCGGAACATCAGTGCCGGTACTGCCGGAACGTCACTGCCGACGCTCCAGGCCCAGTACGTCCAGGAAGTACCCGAACAGTTCCTCGGCCAGCGGGTCCGCCTCCGCCTTCAGCACCGTCGTCAACGGCTCCAGATCGACGGTCTTGCCCGCCTCCGCCGCCCAGGACACGGCCTTCTCCGCCGCGTCCTCGGCCGACAGGAACAGGTCCTCCAGGAGCAGCCCGTCCGCCTTCAGGTACTCGGCCATCGCCTCGCGGCCCAGACACGCGAACCACGAACCACCTTCCGGCGACGCGGCCTCGATGACCACGCAGTCGCTGCCCATGACGAACGCGAACAGCGCCGGCGCCCCGGTGTCCCGGCACACGCCGCGCGCCAGCGCACCCATGTCGCCGACCTCGGGCTCGCTCGGACGCTCCCAGACCTGCCAGCCGCCCACGCGCTCGTCATAGAGCGCCAGATCCTGTCTGACCTCGGCCAATGCTTCCAGCTCCGAGAGCGGCCCGGTGTTCTTCCCTACGACGAAGTAACCCCAGAAACCCATGTTTCCCACTCCCCCCACGCGTTGACCTCAAGAGGCTCAAGCCTCACCCGGACTTTGCCGGAACAGCCAGTTGCGCACGTATCCACCACAGTCCTGGCACATTGTGCCCACATGACGGGGGGTCATGACCATCGAAGCAGGACTGCGGCCAGAATCACACCGGTGATCCGACCGGAAATGTCCTTCCGGCCTTGGCGTCCTGCATGCGGGTCAGCTTCCGCACGAAGAGGATCGCGAGGACGGCGGCGACGATGTCCACGGCGTCGGAGACCAGCATCAGAACGAGCGCGACGCGGACCTCCTCCGGCGTCTCGGCCCCCCTGTCCAGGGCGCCGGCCACCCGGCCCACCAGCGCGCCGCCGGTCCACACCCACCACCAGGCGTACACGGCCGCGGCCGAGATCCGCACGGGCCGCAGGCCCACCGGGTCGGCGGGCGCGCTCGACCGCCAGGTGTCGAGGGCCACCCGGCACGGCAGCCACAGGTTCGCGAAGGGGACGAACCAGGCCCCGATCGCCCAGCCCGGCGCCAACCCGTGGCCGTTCGGGTCGAAGACGTCGGCGTTGCGGCGGGCCCGGTGGAACCACACGAGGAAGCAGACGCCGACAGCGACGTACAGGGCGAACTGGGCCACCCCCGAGGCCCGGTACAGCGCGTCGGCGACGTCCCACTCCCGCTCCGAGTAGCGGCCGGGGTCCGCGTCCAGGGAGCCGACCATGCCGAGGAGCCGGACGCTCGTCGCGAGCGAGCCGAGGTCCACCAGGGCCGTCACGCCGAGCAGCACCGCCACCGCGACGGCGAGCCCGCGGAGCCTGTACAGGAGGGGCGGGGCGGGAGGCACGACATAGGCGGGCGGCTGCTGTCCGTACGGACCGGGCTGACCGTAGGGGCCGGGCTGACCGTAGGGGCTCGGCTGCCCGTACGAGCCGCCGGGCTGCCCGTACGGGGCCTGCTGCCCGTACGAGCCGTACGGGCCCTGCTGCTGCGACCCTCCGGGGCCGGGATACGAGGTGTCGGTCATGGAGGCCCCCCACGGGCGCGGCGCGAATCGGTGCGTCGCGGACGCACGTACGGCCGCCGGGAAGGCGGCCGTACGCGGAACCTACACGGCCCTTCACCGCATGTCCACATCATTCCGATAGCGGACGAAAGCGGGCGAGGAGCCCGGCCCGGCTACCCCACCTTCCCCGCCAGCCCCTTGAACCCCTCCCAGTCGAGCCCCGGCTTCCTCGGGTCCCACAGCTTCTGCGCGACCGCGCGCAACGGCAGCCGCACGCCCTTCGCCACCTGGGCCTGCGTCTGCGCGTTGTGGTAGTCGCACCAGACCGCGAGCTGCCCTCCCGTGATCTGCGCGTCGTAACGCGCCGGAACGGCGTCACTGTGCCGCAGGACGCGCGGGGTCCACTCGTCGTAGATGCGGCGGCCGGTCGGGTAGGTGAAGGTGTTGGGCTCGCCGAGCACGTAGTAGAGGTACTCGTCGTTGACGTTCAGGACCTTGCGGCCCTCGCGCAAGTACTCCGTCGGCTTGCGCGCGCCGATCTCCTTGCCCGTCCAGTACGCGACCTCGCGGGACTTCGGCGCGTCCACGACGCCGCCCGCGAAGTAGCCGTCGTTCCAGGCCCGGATGTTCGACTTGCCCTTCTTCCGGACCACCGCCGCCCGGTCGTTCAGCCAGCTCGTCGCGAGGTCCTGGACCCGGGCCCGGGAGCCGTGCTTGGCGCGTGCGGCCCGGGTGAGCTGCGGATACGTCGCCTCCGGGTCGGACACCGTCAGCGCGCGGTACTCGTCGCCGCCCAGGTGCCAGTACGACCCCGGGAAGAGGTCCGCGTACTCGGCGAGCAGCTCGTCGACGATCTTGGCCGCCTTGGGCTGCGCGATGTCGACCGCACCCCGCGACGCCTTCCCCGAGACGCTGCGGAGCTGGAGTCCGGGGTGTGCCGCGATGACCGCGCCCAGATGTCCCGGCGAGTCGATCTCGGGAACCACGCGGATGTGCCGGGACGCGGCGAGGGCGACGATGCGGCGGATCTCGGCCTTGCTCAGGTGGTCCTTGGAGACGATCTCGGGGTGCGTGTCGGAGGCGATCCGGAAGCCCTGGTCGTCGGAGAAGTGCAGGCCGAACTCGTTCAGCTTGAGGTCGCCCATCTCGCGGATGCGGTCCTCGATCCACGCCGCGTCGAAGTGCTTGCGGGCCGTGTCGAGCGCGAATCCGCGGTGGGGCTTGGCCGGGGCGTCCTTGAGCACGCCCTCCGCGAGCCCGCCGCCGGAGCGGACGGCCTGCTTGAGGGTGCGGGTGCCGTAGAAGACGCCCGCCTCGTCGCCGCCGGTGATCCGGACCTTCCCGCCGGAGGTGGTCACGGTGTACGACTCGGGCGCACCGGGCACACCCATCGCGAGCTCCACGTCCCCCGGGCGGGCCGCCACTCCCTGCGCGTACCCCTTCTTCAGCTCTCCCGCGAGCAGCCTGCCCTCGTCCGCGAGGGCCTTCTCGCTGCCCGCCGCGACGACGACCCGGGTGGCGGCGGAGGGCCGCCAGCCGGTGCCCCTGGCCTCCTTCACGTCCCGTACGAAGGGGATGGTGCGCGGCGGTCCGTCCACCGGGCGGGTCGGGGCGGCGGCCGGGGTCGGCGGGGCGGGCGGCTTCGCGTCGTCGCCGGTCGCCTTCGGGGCGGACGTACCGGAGGGGGTGGCGGCCGAGGTCCGTCCGGTCCCCGTCTGCGGCTGCTGCGGTCCGCTCGGCCAGGCGGCCACCGTGACCGTCGTCGCGGTGGCGAGCACCACGACCGCCCCGGCCACCAGCACCCCGCGCGGCGCACGGCGGACGGCGGCGCGGTGCGCACCCGAACCCACCCGGCGCGCTCCCGCCCGGCCCGAACCCGCCCGGCGCGCGCCCGCACCGCGCGCGCCCGCCCGGTGCGTGTGCGCCGCCGGATTCTGCGGTTCCTGCGGTTCCTGCGGTTCCTGCGGTTCCTGCGGGTCCCGCGAGTCCTGCGGCCCTCGGAAATTGCTCATCCGTGCCCAACTTTCGCTTGTGTCACAAACCGCACCCAGCCCACTCAAAAGTACGAGCTACCGGGGTCCGAACCGTCTACCGCGCGCACATAAACCCTCCCGTTCGGATGAAATTCGTGCATTCGTCGGTCGCTTCATCACTGTCCTCGCTAGCCTTTACCGCCCCCCGCCACAGGACCGATCCGGCCGACCTTCTTCGGCCACCGCCCGCCCAAGGAGTCACGCTGCACCCCTCCGTCTTCCTTACAACGAGCGGCCGTGGCGGCCCGGCACACCCGTCCCCCCTGGACCGGTTCAACGAGGCCCCCGTGCGGGACGCCGAGGCCGCCCTGCTCACCTGCTGCCGCAGCCGCAGATGGGCCGAGCGCCTGGCCGCACACCGCCCCTACCCCGATCTGGGCGCACTGCTCGCCGCCGCCGACGAGGCGTCGTACGACCTGTCCGTCGCGGAGATCGCCGACGCGCTGGCCTGCGAGATTCCGCCCCGCCCCGCCGCCGACACGCCGTCCGCCGCGCACACCGCGCTACGGGCCGCGCACGCGGCGTACGAGAGCCGGTTCGGGCACGCCTTCGTGATCTGCCTGGACGGCTTCGCGCCGGGCGAGCAGCTCGACCAGGTCCTCGCCGGAATCCGCTTCCGGCTGGGCAACGAGCCGGACGAGGAGCGGGCCGTGGCCGCCGACGAGCTGCGCCGGCTGGCCCGGGGGCGGCTCGCCCGGACCGTGCCGGACGCCGAAAACGACCGAGCCGGGCTCTCGACGGGCCCCGATAGCCCGTCCGTGGCCGTTTGACTGCCTGTTTGATCACACCGGAGGCCCCCGCGCGAGGGAACCGACAACTCGTCGCTACGATGACCGGGGCCGGTGGACCGTACCCGGCCGGGTCTGACCGACAAACCAAGCCGGCCGACCCCAATCCCCGCTCCCGGAGGGTATTTCCGTGCCGGCTGGAACGCTGTATCGCGGCCGGGAAGGCATGTGGTCATGGGTGGCTCATCGAGTCACCGGCGTCCTCATCTTCTTCTTCCTGTTCGTACACGTCCTCGACACCGCTCTCGTCCGCGTCTCTCCCGAGGCGTACGACGATGTCGTGGCAACCTACAAGACCCCGCTCGTGGCTTGCCTTGAGTACGGCCTTGTCGCCGCCATCCTGTTCCACGCGCTGAACGGCCTTCGGGTCATCGCCGTGGACTTCTGGTCCAAGGGCCCCCGCTACCAGAAGCAGATGCTCTGGACCGTGCTGGGCGTCTGGATCGTGCTGATGGTCTTCGCGCTTGCGCCCGTCCTCGGTCACGCCGTACGCGAAGTCTTCGGGAGCTGAGTCAGAACATGTCCGCTGAGACCTCTTCCGCAGGCGTCGGCCCCGTCGAGGGCGTGAGCCTGTACGACGTCGACAACCCGGCGCCCGTCATCGAGCCGCCGCGCAAGCGCACCTCGAAGACCCCTCGCACCACCCGTACCAACTTCGAGCTGTACGGCTGGCTGTTCATGCGCCTGTCCGGCATCGTGCTCGTCGTCCTGGTCCTCGGCCACCTGCTGATCCAGCTGGTGCTCGACGGCGGCGTCAGCAAGATCGGCTTCGCCTTCGTGGCCGGCCGCTGGGCCTCGCCGTTCTGGCAGGCATGGGACCTCGTCATGCTGTGGCTGGCCATGCTGCACGGCGCCAACGGCCTGCGTACCGTCATCAACGACTACGCGGAGAAGCCGAACACGCGCTTCTGGCTGAAGAACCTGCTGTACACCGCCACGGTGTTCACCGTCCTTCTGGGCACGCTGGTGATCTTCACCTTCGACCCGAACATCCGCTAGGCCCGGGGCTGAGGCAATCAAGATGAAGATTCACAAGTACGACACCGTCATCGTCGGCGCCGGTGGCGCGGGCATGCGCGCGGCCATCGAGTCGACCAAGCGCAGCCGCACCGCCGTGCTGACGAAGCTCTACCCGACGCGTTCCCACACGGGCGCCGCGCAGGGCGGCATGGCCGCCGCGCTGGCGAACGTGGAGGAGGACAACTGGGAGTGGCACACCTTCGACACGATCAAGGGCGGCGACTACCTGGTCGACCAGGACGCCGCCGAGATCCTGGCGAAGGAGGCCATCGACGCGGTCCTCGACCTGGAGAAGATGGGCCTGCCGTTCGGCCGTACGCCGGAAGGCACCATCGACCAGCGCCGTTTCGGCGGTCACTCCCGCAACCACGGCGAGGCCCCCGTCCGGCGGTCCTGCTACTCGGGCGACCGCACCGGCCACATGATCCTCCAGACCCTCTACCAGAACTGCATCAAGGAGGGTGTGGAGTTCTTCAACGAGTTCTACGTCCTCGATCAGCTCATCGTGGAGGAGGACGGCGTCAAGAAGTCCGCGGGCGTCGTCGCGTACGAGCTGGCCACCGGTGAGATCCACGTCTTCCAGTCCAAGTCGGTCATCTACGCCTCGGGCGGCACCGGCAAGTTCTTCAAGGTGACCTCCAACGCGCACACCCTGACCGGTGACGGCCAGGCCGCGTGCTACCGCCGCGGTCTGCCGCTGGAGGACATGGAGTTCTTCCAGTTCCACCCGACGGGCATCTGGCGCATGGGCATCCTGCTGACGGAGGGCGCCCGCGGTGAGGGCGGCATCCTCCGCAACAAGGACGGCGAGCGCTTCATGGAGAAGTACGCGCCGGTCATGAAGGACCTCGCGTCCCGTGACGTCGTGTCCCGCTCCATCTACACCGAGATCCGTGAGGGCCGAGGCTGCGGTCCCGAGGGCGACCACGTCTACCTCGACCTCACGCACCTCCCGCCGGAGCAGCTCGACGCCAAGCTCCCGGACATCACGGAGTTCGCGCGTACGTACCTGGGCATCGAGCCGTACACGGACCCGATCCCGATCCAGCCGACCGCGCACTACGCCATGGGCGGCATCCCGACGAACGTCGAGGGTGAGGTCCTGCGGGACAACACCACCGTCGTCCCGGGCCTGTACGCCGCCGGTGAGGTCGCCTGCGTCTCGGTGCACGGCGCCAACCGCCTCGGCACCAACTCGCTGCTGGACATCAACGTCTTCGGCAAGCGGGCCGGTATCGCCGCCGCCGAGTACAGCCACTCCAACGAGTTCGTCGAGCTGCCGGAGAACCCGGCCCAGCTCGTCGTCGACCAGGTCGAGCGGCTGCGCAACTCCACCGGCACCGAGCGCGTGGCCGCGCTCCGCCTGGAGCTCCAGGAGACGATGGACGCCAACGTGATGGTGTTCCGCACCGAGCAGACGATCAAGACGGCCGTCGAGAAGATCGCCGAGCTGCGCGAGCGCTACCTGAACGTGTCCATCCAGGACAAGGGCAAGCGCTTCAACACGGACCTGCTGGAGGCCGTCGAGCTGGGCAACCTGCTCGACCTGGCCGAGGTCATGGCCGTGTCCGCGCTGGCGCGCAAGGAGTCCCGCGGCGGTCACTACCGCGAGGACTTCCCCACCCGCGACGACGTCAACTTCATGCGCCACACCATGGCGTACCGCGAGGTCGCGGCCGACGGCACCGAGTCGATCCGGCTCGACTACAAGCCGGTCGTCCAGACCCGCTACCAGCCGATGGAGCGTAAGTACTGATGGCTACCCCGACGATGGACAAGGTGGAGAAGGACGGCAAGGGCGCGCCCGAGCCCGGCTTCGCCGACTCTCCGTACATCAAGGTCACCTTCCGGATCCGCCGGTTCAACCCGGAGGTCTCCGAGGACGCCGAGTGGCAGGACTTCGAGGTCGACATGGACCCGAAGGAGCGCGTGCTCGACGCTCTGCACAAGATCAAGTGGGACCAGGACGGCACGCTCACCTTCCGCCGTTCCTGCGCCCACGGCATCTGCGGCTCCGACGCGATGCGGATCAACGGCAAGAACAGGCTCGCCTGCAAGACGCTGATCAAGGACATCAACCCGCACAAGCCGATCACGGTCGAGGCCATCAAGGGCCTGACGGTCCTCAAGGACCTGGTCGTGGACATGGACCCGTTCTTCCAGGCGTACCGCGACGTGATGCCCTTCCTCATCACCAAGGGCAACGAGCCGACGCGCGAGCGTCTGCAGTCCGCCGAGGACCGCGAGCGCTTCGACGACACCACCAAGTGCATCCTGTGCGCCGCGTGCACGTCCTCGTGCCCGGTGTTCTGGAACGACGGCCAGTACTTCGGCCCGGCGGCGATCGTCAACGCGCACCGCTTCATCTTCGACAGCCGTGACGAGGGTGGCGAGCAGCGCCTCGAAATCCTCAACGACAAGGACGGCGTGTGGCGCTGCCGCACGACGTTCAACTGCACGGACGCGTGCCCGCGCGGCATCGAGGTCACGAAGGCCATCCAGGAAGTGAAGCGCGCGCTGATCACGCGTCGCTACTAGTCACTACTAGTCACTTCTTGAGCGGTACGAAGCTTGAGCGGTACGCAGCTTGAGCAGTACGCAGCTTGAGCAGTACGCAGCTTGAGCAGTACGAAGAAGGGCCCCGCCCCCGGTGCTTCACCGGGGGCGGGGCCCTTTCTGGTAACTCGCTCGCGCCTAGAGCCAGTTCAGCTCCCACAGGCGCCAGATGCCCGTGCCGTCGGACAGGTACTCGGAGCCGCCGACCTTGCCGTTGCTGAGGACGTAGTCCTTCGTCTGCCACAGCGGGATCAGCGGGACGTCGTCGGCGACGATCTTCTGCATCTTCTTGAAGTCGTCGACCGTGGACCCCCGGTCGGAGGATGCCTGGGTGCGCGAGATCAGCGCCTCGATCTTCGGGTTGGAGTACTCACTCGCGTTGGAGTTGTTCTTGCCGACGAGGGGCTGGCTGTAGTTGTCCGGGTCCGGGAAGTCGGCGACCCAGCCGACGTTGTACGCGTCGTACTTGCCGGACTTGTAGCCCTTCTGGAAGACCTCCCAGTCCTCCTCCTCGACCAGCTTCACCGTGAAGAGCTTCGAGGACTCCAGCTGCTTCTTCAGCAGCTGGGCCTCCGGCCGGGTGGCACCGCCGAGCGCGTATCCGAGGGTGAAGTTCACCGGCGTCCTGACTCCCGCCGAGTCCAGCACCTCCTTGGCCTTCGCCAGCCCCGCCTCCGGCTTGGACACGAGGTCGAAGAAGGGGGTGCTGTGCCCGATGATCCCCTTGGGGATGGTGTCGTACAGCGGCTCGACCGTGTTGAAGTAGACGTCCTGCGCCAGCTTCGGGCGGTCGATCAGGTACGACACGGCACGGCGTACGTCCGCGTTCTTGAACTTCGACTTGTCGCGCACGTTGAAGACCATGTTGCGGGTCTCGGTGGCGTCGACCTCGCTGATGCGCACGTTCTCGGCGCCCGGCTTGAGCTTGGAGAGCATCTCCGGCGGGAGCTGGCGGTGCGTGAGGTCGATCTCCTTGGCCTCCCACGCCGCCTGGAGGTCTTCGGCCTCCTTGTAGTACTTCACCTCGACGGGGCGGCCGGCCTTCGTCACGGCGCCCTTGTACGTGGCGTTCGGGACGAGCTGCGCGAGCTTCCCGTTGACGTACGAGGACATGGTGTACGGCCCGGATCCGTCGACGGCGGCGTCCTTGCGCGCGGCCGTCGCGGAGTACTTGGTGCTGTCGACGATCGACCCGGCGCCGGAGGCCACCTTGAACGGGAAGGTCGAGTCCCCGGACGTCAGGTTGAAGGTGATCTTCTGCCCGCTGACGGTCACCGACTTCAGCGTGCCGAGCAGCGAGCGCGGACCGACGTCGTTGCCGTTGCGCAGGATGCGGTCGAAGCTGAACTTCACGTCCTCGGGGGTGACCTTGCGCCCGTTGGAGAAGACGAGGTCGGTCCTCAGTTCACACTGGTACGTCGTCAGCTTCTGGCCGACGAAACCGCACTGCTTGGCCGCGTCGGGCGTCGGGGTGACCGAACCCGTCTTCAGCGTCATCAGCGACTGGAAGACGTTGCTGTACAGCGCCCACGAACCGGCGTCGTACGCGTAGGCCGGGTCCAGCGACGTCGACTTGTCCGTCGTGCCGACCTTGATCGCGGCGCCCAGGTCGTCGTCCGAGGGGAGGAGCATCCACCCCCCTACCGCTGCGGCTGCCACTACCACGACCGTCGCCCCGACCCGCAGGCGCACGGAACCCATCAACCGCATTGACTTGCTCTCCTCGCACTACCCCACCCAGGGGCAGGCGGAAAACCCCACAAGCCTTACCCCACGATTCATTCACCTAATCACACGAATTAGAGCGACGGAAGGGGCAATTCTTTCGCAAGCGGTCACAAATCCAAGACAACTCGTTGCATCTGCGCCGCACTTGAGCTGGTCTCTCCGCGCATGGGCGTGCATGGGCGAATCATCATGCTTCGTCGTCTCGGAATACGGACAGAAATCGGCCTTCGACGATGCGTCACGTTTTTTCCGGCTGCGGCTGCGGCTGCGACCGCGACGGCGACCGCGTCCCCGCCGGAGGTCGTCGGTGCTTCGCGGCGGGCGGTCAGGCCCGGAGGGACGCCAGTTGCACGACGGTGATGTCGGACTGGGCTCCGACGCGGACCGGGGGTCCCCAGGCACCCGCGCCGCGTGACACGTAGAGCTGGGTGTCGCCGTACTTCTCCAGACCCGCCACCGTGGGGTTGGCGAGGCCCGCGACGAGGTTGCCCGGCCAGAGCTGGCCGCCGTGCGTGTGGCCGGAGAGCTGGAGGCCGACCGCGTGGCGTACCGCTTCGTGGATCTGTACGGGCTGGTGGGCGAGGAGGACGCTGGCGCGGGAGCGGTCGCGGTCGCCGAGGGCCTTCGCGAAGTCCGGGCCCTGGCCGAATGCCTCGCCGCCCACGTCGTTGACCCCGGCGAGGTCGAAACCGGCGACCTCGACCCGGGCGTTTTCGAGGGGGTGCAAGCCGAGTTCGCGTACGCGGGTGAGCCAGGGAGCGGCGCCCGCGTAGTACTCGTGGTTGCCGGTGACGAAGAACTGGCCGTGCTTGGCGCGCAGTTGACGCAAGGGCTCGGCGGCCGGGCCGAGGTCTTCGACGGTGCCGTCGACCATGTCGCCGACGATGGCGATCAGGTCGGGCTGGGCGGAGTTGACGGCGTCGACGATGCGTTGGGTGTGGGCGCGGCCGAGGATCGGGCCGAGGTGGATGTCGCTGACGACGGCGATGCGGAAGCCGTGGGCGGTGCGGGGCAGTTGGGCCAGGGGAACGGTGACGCGGGTGATCTTGGGGCCTTGGAGGACCGAACGGGTGCCGAGGGCGACGGTGGTGACGCTGGTGAGGGCGGCGGTGGCGGCGAGGGTGCGGCTCACGAAGAGACGGCGGGAGGGGGTGGGGGTCGCTTCGGGGGCCACCGGGGTGGGGGCTGCCCCTGCGGGGCGGTCTGCGCGGCGGCCTGCGGGGCGGCCTGCCGGGCGGTCCGCCGGGCGGTCCGCCGGGCGGTCTGCGCGGCGGCGCCGGGGCCAACGGACGAGCAGGGGCCGCAGGAGTTCCGCCGCCAGGAGAGCGAGGGTGAGGTAGAGGAGGAGGGCCAGCCAGAGGTAGCCCGGCCAGGCCAGGGCCTGTTGGAGCCAGAAGGGGAAGCCCACACGGCTGGAGAGGAACGCGGAGACGGAGAGGAGCGGGAGGACGGTGAGGGCCGTCGCCCCGGCGCGGCGCACCCGCCGCCCCCGTGCGCCGGGCGGGGCCGCGTCACGGACGAGGCGCTTCCACACGTACCAGTGCACCCCTCCCAGCAGGGCGAACAGGCACAGAACGACCACGACGACCACGATGATCCTCACCACTTGTGCCGGATTCCGCCCGACGGGCCCTCAAAATACCTGTGAGCACGATCATGGGTTCGACCGGGCGGCACCCCCGCCCGCGACACCCCGCCGAATCTGACTTGCGGGAGTTTGGGAACTTTGACCACGTTCACATTCCACCCCCCGAGCCGCGCCGCCGAAGCGGCGGCCACCGGGCGGAAACGGGAGCGAATACGCATCGGGGCCGTTGCCGCCGCCTGCTCCGCGCTCTGCTTCCTGATATCCCTTCAGCAATTCCGGCGGCTCCAACTCGGTGGATTCGATGTCGGGTTGTTCGATCAGGGGATAAGGGCTTACGCGCGCTTCGAACTGCCCCGCTCGATGATCAAAAGCGTCCATCACGGATTTCCGGGCGAATTCTCCTTGCTGGGCGACCACTTCTCACCGATCATCGCCCTCGCGGCCCCTTTCTACTGGGTCTGGGACGATCCGCGCATGCTGTTCCTCGTCCAGGCCCTGCTGTTCGGGGCGGGAGTCCCGTTGGTGGCGAGGCTGGTCCGGATCGAATGCGGCAATGCTGTCGGGGGCAGTGCGCTCGGAGGCAGTGCGCTCGGGGGCAAGGCGCTCGACCCCCTCGTGCTGCGCCGCCTCACCCTCGGTTTCTGTCTGGTGTACGCACTCGGCGCCCCGCTCCTCTACGCGAGCCGCGCCGGATTCCACGAAGTGGCCTTCGCCGTACCGCTGTTCCTGCTGCTCTTCGAGCGGGCGCGGGCGAAGGCGTACGGACACGTCCTGATCGTCGCGGCGCTGCTGTGCCTGACGAAGGAGGATCTGGGGCTGTCCGTGGGGGTCTTCGGCGTGATCCTCGCGGTGCGGGCACGGCGGGCCGGGGACGGGCGCGGGGCGTGCGTCGGCGGCGCGCTGGCCGTGCTCGGGCCGGTCGCTTCGCTGGCCGCGATCGTGCTGGTCATCCCGCTGATGGGCGGGGAGCCGCAGTTCTACTGGCAGTACAGCAGCCTCGGCACGAGTGCGAGCGACGCGCTCGTCCACGTCGTACTGCATCCGCTCGACACGCTGCGCGCCGCACTCACCCCCGCACCGAAGGTGACGCTGCTGCTGTGGACCTTCGGCTCGCTGCTCTTCCTGCCGCTCCGCTCCACGCTCACCCTGTGCGCCGTACCGCTCCTCGCCGAGCGGCTCTTCTCCGACAACGGGCTCCACTGGACGGCACTGCACCACTACGGCGCGTTCATCTGGCCCGTCCTGATCGCCGCGTCGATCGAGACGGCCGCGAGAATCGCCCGTAAAAGGGAGCGGGAAGGTCTCGAATCGCTGGCGAAAGGGGCCGCCGTGCTCGCTGCGGGCATCACCCTCTTCGGGGTGCTGATATCCGGCGCCTGGCACGTGCTGCTGCCCGGCACATGGATACGCGACGCCCGCCAGGAGGCCGCACTCACCGCCGTACGGAAAATACCGGACGGGGTCACCGTGGAGGCCGACAACAACCTCGCGCCCCGGCTCACCGCCCGCACCCGCGTGATGATCCTCGACAACCTGCCCAGGAATGCGGAATGGGTGGTCCTGGACACGGAGAAGAAGGCATTCCCCTTTCCTGCCGTACAGGCGCAGAAGGACCGGCTGCGACTGCTCCGCAATGCGGGGTACGTCACCGAGTACGCGGCCGAGGGCATCGTCCTGCTGCGCCGCCCCTCCCCCGGCACGGTCGTCTCCGGCAGCGTCGAGCAGGGGCGCGGCGACCTGCCGGAGTACGACAACTCTGACGTGCGGGTGTTCGGCTGAGCCTCGCGGGGCCCTGGACACCGCTGAGCCCCGGAGGCCCTCAGATACCGCGCGCCTTCTCCCGCCGCAGCGTGCGCGCGGAATGGGTGGTCCTGGACACGGAGAAGAAGGCATTCCCCTTTCCTGCCGTACAGGCGCAGAAGGACCGGCTGCGACTGCTCCGCAATGCGGGGTACGTCACCGAGTACGCGGCCGAGGGCATCGTCCTGCTGCGCCGCCCCTCCCCCGGCACGGTCGTCTCCGGCAGCGTCGAGCAGGGGCGCGGCGACCTGCCGGAGTACGACAACTCTGACGTGCGGGTGTTCGGCTGAGCCTCGCGGGGCCCTGGACACCGCTGAGCCCCGGAGGCCCTCAGATACCGCGCGCCTTCTCCCGCCGCAGCGTGCGCACCGAACGGAACCCGATCAGGCCGATGCCCGTCCCCAGAAGGAAAGACGTCACGGCGAGCAGCAGGTGCACCCAGAAGTATCCCGTCGGGTCGCCCGCGTCGTCGAAGGCGAGACCGCTCCCGTCCTTCACGAGATTCTTGACGAAAGTGATCCAGATGAACCAGCTCCACACTCCGAAGGCGAGCAGGAACCAGGAGAGGGTGCGGTTGAGCTTCATGGGTCCAGTATCGCCTCCGGCCGGAGCCGGAGGCGCGGGCGGGGCAGGCGGGGCTGCCCCTGCTGGGCTGTCCCGGCGGCTGTTGCGGCGGGTCAGCGACGCGGTGGCCGTATCCATAGCGAGGCCCTGTACGTTCACGTCCGTGCCTGCCGTGAAAAGGACCGCCGTCGCGGTCGCCTCCGCCGCCCTGCTGATGCCCTCGCTCCTCGTCGCACCGGCAGCCCATGCCGCCGACCGGAGCCTGAAGAGCGACGACGAGCCGAAGCCTCCGGCCCGGATGTCCTCCGTGGGCGGCGAGCGGCTCGCCAAGGCGGGTACGCAGATGAACCCGGCGGCGGGCGTTCCCGTACTGCCGAAGGAGCTGTCGGCACGGTCCTGGATCGTCGCGGACGCGGAGAGCGGCGAGGTCCTCGCCTCGCACAACGCGCACTGGCGGCTCGCCCCCGCGTCGACCCTGAAGATGCTGTTCGCGGACACGGTGCTGCCCCGGCTGCCCAAGGAGCAGGTCTACACGGTGAAGCCCGCGGACCTGGCGGGAGTGGGCTCCGGCAGCAGCACGGTCGGCGTCAAGGAGAACCTGCCGTACTCGGTCCGCGACCTGTGGCTGGGGGTGTTCCTCAACTCCGGCAATGACGCCGTGCACGTGCTGTCCGCGATGAACGGCGGCGTGCCCAAGACCGTCGCCGACATGAACGCGCACGCCCGCGAGCTCCAGGCCGTCGACACGAACGTCGTCTCGCCCGACGGGTACGACGCCCCCCGCCAGGTCTCCAGTGCGTACGACCTGACCCTCATCGCACGCTCCGGCATGCAGAAGGCGGACTTCCGGGAGTACGCGTCGACGGTGCGCGCCAAGTTCCCCGGCGAGCAGGGCGAGGGCGGCAAGCGGGGCTCCTTCGAGATCCAGAACACCAACCGGCTGATGACGGGCGAGGGAGTCACCCCGTACCGGGGCATCGCGGGCGTCAAGAACGGCAATACGACGCACGCCGGGGCCACCTTCACCGGCGTCGCCCAGCGGGGCGAGAAGGTGCTCCTGGTGACCGTGATGAATCCGCAGTCCGACGAGAGCCAGGCGGTCTACCAGGAGACGGCCCGGCTGTTCGACTGGGGTTTCCAGGCGGCCGGGAAGGTGAAGCCGGTGGGTGAGCTGGTCGCGCCGAAGAACGTGGACCTCGGGGCGGCGAAGCCCGCTCCCCCGGCGCCGAAGGCCAGGGCGACGCAGCCGCCGACCCGGCTGGCCGCCGTCGAGGACGGCTCCAGCGGGGCCGGCATCGCGCTCGCCGTCGCGGGCGGGGCGCTGGTGGCGCTGGCCGGTGCGGTGTTCCTGGTCAACCGGAAGTGGCCGGTGCCCGCTCTTTCCCGTCGCCGTCAGCCGTAGGGCCGTCGTCAGGGCCGACACCGCTGACGCCGCTCTGGGCGGGCCCGTCCGCGTGCGGGGCGGCCGTCCACGCGGCGCAGACCAGCATCAGCTTCGCCGTGAAGTTGATCCACAGGAGCAGGGCCACGGGCACGCCGAAGGCCCCGTACATGCTCTTCGAGGCGACGCCGCTCATGTAGCCGCCCAGCAGCATCTTCAGCAGCTCGAAGCCGACCGCGCCGATCAGTGCCGCCACCAGCAGGCGGCGGCGCTCCGGCTGGACGCCCGGCAGCAGCGTCAGTACGTACAGCAGGACCAGGAAGTCCGCGCCGACGGCGACCGCCAGGGCGGCGATCCGCAGCAGGATGCCGCCCGCGCCGGACTCGGAGACGTCCAGGGTGCGGGCGGTCCAGCCGACCGCCGTGGAGCCGACGGCGGAGGCGACGAGCGAGCCGAGGCCCGCGCCGCCGAGACCGGCCAGGACCAGGCCGTCCTTGAGTTTGCGCAGGATCGGGTTGCCCTCGTCGGCGTCGTCCAGCTGCCAGACGGTGCGCAGGCATTCGCGCATGGAGCCGACCCAGCCGATGCCGGTGAAGAGGAGCAGGGCGCCCGCGACGATGCCGACCGTGCCCGCGTTGTTGATCAGGGCGTCGATGTCGAGCTGGTCGGAGATGCCGGGGACCTGCTCGGCGATGCTGCTCTTGATCTCGGCGATCTGCTCCTTGCTGAGCACCGCCGCGCTGATCGCCGCGCCGACGGTGATCAGCGGGAAGAGGGCGAGGAAGCTGATGAAGGTGATCGCCGCGGCGAGCCTGCTCCACTTCGCCCGGTCGAGCGTCTCGTACGTGCGCCAGGCGTGCGTGCCCATCAGGCGCGTCACCAGCGGCCCGATCACCGGGAGGTTCTTCAGCCAGTCCATGATCCTTGTGTACCCGCCTGCTCTCAGTTACGGAAAACCAGAGTGCGTGTACCCCAGAAGCGCAGGCAGGTCGCCAGAGCCATCCCGACGAGTGAACCGGAGACGGTGTCGGCGCGCGGCGAGGTGAGGCCGAGCCCGTAGTGGGAGACGGCCAGGCAGAGCAACTGGACGAGCGCGCCCGCCACGTTGACGGCGAAGAAGACCCCGTACTGGCGCAGGCGCGAGACCTGCGCCTCGTGGTTCTTGTACGTCCCCAGAGCGTTGCCCGCGTACGCGACCGTGCACCCGGCGAGGAACGCGACCGCCTTCGCGGAGAGGGGGTCCCAGTCGAGGGGGCCCCGCAGCCAGACGAAGAGGGCGAGGTCGGCGAGGTAGGCGCAGACGCCGACGGCGGCGAAGGAGCCGAGTTCGGACCAGTTGACCCGGGGCGCGCTCACAGGTCGGTGACCGCCAGTGCGTACATCGCCATCCAGACCAGGCCGATCAGCAGCAGTCCCCGGTCGCGCAGGACGACGTCCTCGGGGGCTCCCGCGGTGCCCCGGTCGGCGAAGACGGCGTAGCGGAGGATGCCCACGATGTAGGCGACCATGGACAGTTCGCGCCAGGGGAGGACGCCGCCGTCGGTGGCGCCGCCGCGCTCCATCGCCCACAGGCAGTAGCCGAGCAGGGAGACCCCGGCGGCGAGCTGCCAGACGAAGCGGAGGTAGCCGGTGGTGTACTCGCTGAGCAGGGCGCGGGTCTTGCCGCGCAGCGGGCTGTCGGCCATCTGCACGGCTTCGGAGTACCGCTTGGCGGCGACCATGAACAGCGCGCCGAAGCCGGTGGTGATGAGGAACCAGCGGGAGAGCGGGATGCCCAGCGCGATGCCGCCGATCATGGCGCGCATCAGGAATCCGGTGGTGACGACGACCAGGTCGAGTACGAGTACGTGCTTGAGGCGCAGGCAGTACGCCATCTGCATCACGACGTACCCGGTGAGGAGGGCGGCGGTGAGCGGGTTGCAGAGGAAGGCCGCTGCGGTCGGCGCGAGGACGGCGAGGAGCGCGCCGGTGGCGTGCGCGACGGGGACGGGGACCTGTCCTGCGGCGACGGGGCGGCGGCACTTGGTGGGGTGGGCGCGGTCGGCCTCGGCGTCGAGGGCGTCGTTGATCAGGTAGACGGCGGACGCGGCGGCCGTGAACAGCACGAAGACGACGGCGAGTTGGAGTGCCGAGCGGGTGGTGAAGAGCTGTCCTGCGGCGGCGGGGGCGGCCACCACGAGGCTGTTCTTGATCCACTGGCGGGGGCGTGCGGTGCGCAGCAGGCCCAGCGGCAGGCCGAGGGGGCGCAGCGCGCGGCGCTGCGGGGGGAGGGCGGGGCCGCCGGTGGAGGCGCGGCGGTCCTGCTGCTTTTCCAGGAGGGGGATGACGGTGCGGTCAGACACGGGAAGCCTCCCTGGTCTTCAGCCATTTCGCGCCGATCCCCGCGGTGATCCCGCCGAGGGCCGCACCGGCCGCCACGTCGCTCGGGTAGTGCACGCCGACGACCAGGCGGGACACGCACATCGCGGCGGCCAGCGGCGGGACGACCTGCTTGCCGAAGGGGCCGAGCGCACCGAGGGCGACGGCCGCCGCGGCGGCCGAGGTGGCGTGCGAGCTGGGGAAGGAGTGCCGGCCCCGG
Source organism: Streptomyces sp. NBC_00237 (assembly GCF_026342435.1). Taxonomy (NCBI): domain Bacteria; kingdom Bacillati; phylum Actinomycetota; class Actinomycetes; order Kitasatosporales; family Streptomycetaceae; genus Streptomyces; species Streptomyces sp. NBC_00237. Next base: position 2,506,404 of record NZ_JAPEMT010000002.1, read on the forward strand.
GTCTTCACCAGGGGCTGGCGGTCGGGGAGTTGGGGGCGGGGACGGCGTACGACGCGCTTGACGCCCATGCTCGCCAGGTGGGCCGCGCCGATCAGTGCCGTACCGCGCAGCCACGCGCCGCGCCGGTCGCGGTCGACGGCCGCGCCGACGAGTCCGGCGGCCAGCCACAGCGCGCCGTGCTCGCCGCTGAAGGAGAGGGCTCGGGCGGTGGCGGCCACCCGGGGGTCCGTTCCGCAGTCGCGCATCGCGGACAGCAGACGGTGGTCCACTTCTCGCATCTGTCATCCCTTGGATATCGGTGTGCGTGGCCCGGAGGGGCGCACATCAGGGGTGACTCTTGTCGGGAAAATGCAAATATTCATGACATTTCGTGATGACACTCTGTCAACCACCCGTTCCGCTTACGAAACGTGCGATAGGTGACCTAAGAGGTGCTTTCCGGGCGATACGGTCACGCCCATGGCTGACAACACCACGCTCTCCCCCGACGCCGACTCCTTCGCCTCCGTGACCGGCTGGGGCCGCACCGCCCCCACGACCGCCCTGGTGGTGCGTCCGCGCACGTACGAGGAGGCAGCGGCGGCGGTACGGGGCTGCGGGGCGCGCGGCTCGATCGCCCGGGGTCTCGGCCGGGCGTACGGCGACGCCGCGCAGAACGCGGGCGGCTCGGTCCTCGACATGACGGGCCTGGACCGCATCCGCACCGTCGACGCGGACACCGGGATCGTGGTGTGCGACGCCGGGGTGAGCCTGCACCGGCTGATGGAAGTACTGCTTCCGCTCGGCTGGTTCGTGCCCGTGACGCCCGGCACCCGCTACGTCACGGTCGGCGGGGCGATCGGCGCGGACATCCACGGCAAGAACCACCACGTCTGTGGCGGCTTCTCCCGGCACGTCCGCTCGCTCCGGCTCCTGCTCGCGGACGGCGAGGTGCGTGACGTCGTCCCCGGCACGGACCTGTTCGACGCCACGGCCGGCGGCATGGGCCTGACCGGCGTCATCCTCTCCGCGACCGTCCAGCTCCTGCGCGTCGAGACCTCGCTGATGTCCGTCGACACCGAGCGGGCCACGGACCTCGACGACCTGATGACCCGCCTCACCGAGACCGACCACCTCTACCGGTACTCCGTCGCCTGGATCGACCTGCTCGCCCGCGGTGCTTCGATGGGCCGCTCCGTCCTCACCCGGGGCGACCACGCACCGCTCGACGAGCTGCCCGCCCGCGCCCGTCGCCACCCGCTGACGTTCCGGCCCGGCCAGTTCCCCGGCGCGCCCTCCTTCATCCCCGAGGGGCTGCTGGGCCGCACGTCCGTCGGCCTCTTCAACGAGCTCTGGTACCGGCGGGCCCCGCGCGCCCGGGTCGGCGAGCTCCAGAAGATCTCGACCTTCTTCCACCCCCTGGACGGCGTCCCGCACTGGAACCGGATCTACGGGCGCAGCGGCTTCGTCCAGTACCAGTTCGTCGTCCCCTACGGGCAGGAGGAGGCGCTGCGCCGGATCGTCGGCCGGATCTCCCGGCACGGCTGCCCCTCCTTCCTCGCCGTACTGAAGCGGTTCGGCGACGGCGACCCCGGCTGGCTGTCCTTCCCGGTCCCCGGCTGGACGCTCGCCCTGGACATCCCGGCGAACATGCCCCGCCTCGGTGCCTTCCTCGACGAGCTCGACGAGGAGGTCGCCGCCGCCGACGGACGCCTCTACCTGGCGAAGGACTCGCGGGTACGCCCCGAGACGCTCGCCGCGATGTACCCGAAGCTGGCCGACTTCCGCGCCCTGCGCGCCGAGCTGGACCCGCACGGGGTCTTCACCTCGGACCTCTCCCGCCGCCTCGCCCTCTGATCCTCTTCAAGGAGCTCCCCATGAAGGACGCCTTCGGCGCCCCGCAGTCCCTGCTCGTCCTCGGCGGCACGTCCGAGATCGGGCTCGCCACCGCCCGCCGCCTGGTCGCGCGCCGCACCCGTACGGTGTGGCTGGCGGGCCGCCCGTCCCCCGCCCTGGAAGCTGCGGCGACCCAGCTCCGCGAGCTGGGCGCGGAGGTCCGTACGGTCCCCTTCGACGCACTGGACAGCGCCGCGCACGAGGAGGTGCTGGGCAAGGTCTTCGCGGAGGGCGACATCGACATGGTGCTGATCGCCTTCGGGCTGCTCGGCGACCAGGCCCGCGACGAGGCCGAACCGATGGCGGCCGTCCGGGTCGCCCAGACCAACTACACGGGGGCCGTCTCGGCGGGCCTGGTCTGCGCGAACGCCCTCCAGGGCCAGGGCCACGGCTCGCTGGTCGTCCTGTCCTCGGTCGCGGGCGAGAGGGCACGGCGGGCGAACTTCATCTACGGCTCCAGCAAGGCGGGCCTCGACGCGTTCACCCAGGGCCTGGGGGACGCGCTGCACGGGACGGGCGTGCACGTGATGGTGGTCAGGCCCGGCTTCGTACGGACGAAGATGACGGAGGGGATGGAGGAGGCCCCGCTCGCCACGACCCCGGAGGCCGTCGCGGAGGCCATCGAGGCGGGCCTGCGCAGGCGCGCGGAGGTGGTGTGGGTCCCGGGCGCGCTCAGGGCCGTCATGTCGGCCCTGCGCCACGTCCCGCGCCCCCTCTTCAGGCAGCTTCCGGTGTAACGCCCAGGGGCGCGCGACCTCAGTGCAGCGCCGGAGCGTCGTACGGCAGCCCCTGTGGAGGCAGATCCCCCTCCGCACACCCGCCGAAGGCGTAGTCGCACAGCTTCCGCCACACCCCGTCGGCCCCCTGCTCGTACAGCGCGAAGGACTCGCAGGACCACTCGGCGGCGTACGAGGAAAGCTCCTCGTACGCCCGGTCCATGCCCTCCTCGGCGATCCCGTGGGCGACGGTCACGTGCGGGTGGTACGGGAACTGGAGCTCCCGCACCAGCGGCCCCGACGCGTCCCGCACCCGCTTCTGCAACCACGCGCACGCGGACGCGCCCTCCACCACCTTCACGAAGACCACCGGCGACAGCGGCCGGAACGTCCCCGTCCCGGACAGCCGCATCGGGAAGGGCCGCACGGAGTCGGCGAGCGCCGCCAGGTGCGCCTCCACCGCCGGCAGGGCGTCCGCGTCGATCTCGGTCGGCGGCAGCAGCGTGACGTGGGTAGGGATGCCATGAGCGGCAGGGTCCCCGAAGGCCGCGCGCCGCTCCTGGAGCAGGCTGCCGTACGGCTCCGGGACCGCGATCGAAACGCCGAGCGTTACGGTCCCCACGTCGTTCTCCTCGTCGTCACTGCCGGGTGGGTGGATGAAGCTTCGCAGTGCAGTGTGGCGGGCGCAGGGGCCTCAGGGCCAGAGTCCAAGGTCCGGGGCCTGCGGGACAGGCGCCCACCACCGCTGCGTACGGGCGGACCTCAGTGCTTGGCGGGCAGGAAACCGATCCGGTCGTACGCCTGGGCGAGGGTCTCGGCGGCGACCGCGCGGGCCTTCTCGGCGCCCTTGGCGAGGACCGCGTCCAGGGTCTCCGGGTCGTCCAGGTACGCCTGGGTGCGCTCCTTGAACGGCGTGACGAACTCCACCATCTGCTCGGCCAGGTCCGTCTTGAGGGCGCCGTACATCTTGCCCTCGTACTCCTTCTCCAGCTCGGCGACCGTCTTGCCGGTGAGGGTGGAGGAGATGGTGAGGAGGTTGGAGACGCCGGGCTTCTCGACGGGGTCGAAGCGGATGACCGTGTCGGTGTCGGTGACCGCGCTCTTGACCTTCTTCGCGGTGACCTTCGGCTCGTCCAGGAGGTTGATGAGGCCCTTCGGCGTGGACGCCGACTTGCTCATCTTGATGCTGGGGTCCTGGAGGTCGTAGATCTTCGCGGTCTCCTTGAGGATGTACGCCTCGGGGACGGTGAAGGTCTCGCCGAGGCGCGCGTTGAAGCGCTCGGCGAGGTCGCGGGTCAGCTCGATGTGCTGGCGCTGGTCCTCGCCGACGGGGACCTGGTTGGCCTGGTAGAGCAGGATGTCGGCGACCTGGAGGACCGGGTACGTGAACAGGCCGACGGTGGTGCGGTCGGAGCCCTGCTTGGCGGACTTGTCCTTGAACTGGGTCATCCGGGACGCCTCGCCGAAGCCGGTGAGGCAGTTCATCACCCAGCCGAGCTGGGCGTGCTCGGGCACGTGGCTCTGCACGAAGAGGGTGCAGCGGTCCGGGTCGAGCCCGGCGGCCAGCAGCTGGGCGGCGGCGAGGCGGGTGTTCGCACGCAGCTCGGCGGGGTCCTGCGGGATGGTGATGGCGTGCAGGTCCACGACCATGTAGAAGGCGTCGTGCGTGTCTTGCAGAGCCACCCACTGGCGCACGGCGCCGAGGTAGTTGCCGAGGTGGAACGAGCCTGCGGTGGGCTGGATGCCGGAGAGCACACGGGGTCGAGAGGCCATGTTCATCATTCTCTCAGGTGGCGAACCCGACCCCGTCGGGTGGGCGACCGATGCGCCGCCTCCGGTGCGTCACGTGCGGCAGAACGCCGGAGCGAACCCTGAGAGGGGCGGCAAGGTTTCCGCGCCTCCGCCGTGACCGACGATAGAAAGGGGCGCCGTCCGCACCTTTCGCAGGACGGCCGTATCCCGTATCTGACGATCGGAGTTCCCGTGTCGACAACGGATGCCACCACGAACAGCACGAGCACCGCGCGGGCCATCGCCTCCGCGGAGGCGCACAGTGCGCACAACTACCACCCGCTGCCCGTCGTCGTCGCCTCGGCGGAGGGGGCCTGGATGACCGATGTCGAGGGGCGCCGCTTCCTCGACATGCTCGCCGGGTACTCGGCGCTCAACTTCGGGCACGGCAACCGCCGGCTGCTCGACGCGGCGAAGGCGCAGCTGGAGAGAGTGACCCTGACGTCGCGGGCCTTCCACCACGACCGGTTCGCCGCGTTCTGCGACGAGCTGGCGGCCCTGTGCGGCATGGAGATGGTGCTGCCGATGAACACCGGGGCGGAGGCCGTCGAGACGGCCGTGAAGACCGCCCGCAAGTGGGGCTACCGCGTCAAGGGCGTGCCGGACGGCCGGGCCAGGATCATCGTCGCCTCGGACAACTTCCACGGCCGTACGACGACGATCGTCAGCTTCTCGACGGACCCGGAGGCACGCGCGGACTACGGCCCCTACACGCCGGGCTTCGACATCGTTCCGTACGGCGATCTGGCGGCGCTGGAGGCGGCGGTCACGGACGACACGGTGGCCGTGCTCCTCGAACCGATCCAGGGCGAGGCGGGGGTGCTGGTCCCGCCGCCCGGCTACCTGGCCGGGGTCCGGGAGCTGACCGCCTCCCGCAACGTGCTTTTCGTCGCGGACGAGATCCAGTCGGGTCTGGGCAGGACCGGGAAGACCTTCGCCTGTGAGCACGAGGGCGTGGTGCCCGACATGTACGTCCTGGGCAAGGCGCTCGGCGGCGGGGTGGTGCCGGTGTCGGCGGTGGTCTCGTCGGCGGAGGTGCTGGGGGTGTTCAAGGCGGGCGAGCACGGCTCGACGTTCGGCGGGAACCCCCTGGCCTGCGCGGTGGCGCTTGAGGTCATCGCGATGCTGCGCGGCGGCGAGTACCAGCAGCGGGCCGCCGAGCTGGGCGACCACCTGCACAACGAGCTGAACCTGCTGGTCGGCGGGGGTGCGGTACGGGCGGTGCGGGGGCGCGGGCTGTGGGCCGGGGTCGACATCGACCCGGCGCGCGGCACGGGCCGGGAGATCTCGGAGCAGCTGATGGAGAGGGGGGTGCTGGTGAAGGACACGCACGGGTCGACCATCCGGATCGCCCCGCCGTTGGTGATCAGCAAGGAGGACCTGGACTGGGGGCTGGACCAGCTCCGCGCCGTACTGGAGGCGTAGGGACCGGCCGGGTCGGCCCGGTCAGCCGGGCCGGCCACGTCGGCCCGGTCGGCCCGGTCGGCCCGGTCAGAGGATGACGTGGGGCAGGAAGCGGGCGTACTCGTCCGTGACCGGCCCTGCGGACTCCCGGATCCCGAGCCCGGCCGCCTCGTCCTCGATCACCCAGGCGCCGAGCACGGTGCGGTTGCCGTCGAAGTCGGGCAGCGGGGCCAGCTCCTGGTAGCAGAGCTTGTCGTGGGTGGGCGCGGGCGGCGGGGAGCCGGGTTCGTGGAGGGTGACTCCGGCGCCCTCCCTGCCCAGCAGCGGCTTGGCCACGTACCCCTTCTCGTCGGCGAGTTCGCGGGGGCCGTCGAGGTAGGCGGCGAGGAGGTTGGGGTGGCCGGGGTAGAGCTCCCAGAGGATGGCGAGGAGGGCCTTGTTGGAGAGGAGCATCTTCCAGGCGGGTTCGATCCAGCAGGTGGTGCCGGTGCCGCCGCCGTTGTCGAGGGTGGACAGCACGTGGGGGCCGAAGCGGTCGGTGGCCAGCCACTCCCACGGGTAGAGCTTGAAGCAGCTGCGGATGAAGCGGAGCTTCTCGTCGACGAAGCGGCGGGAGAGGCGGTCCCAGCCGATCTGCTCGACGGAGATCGCCTCGGTGCGGATACCGGCCTGTTCGGCGGTCTCGCGCAGATACGCGACCGTCATCAGGTCCTCGCCGAGCTCGTCGCCGTCGGAGTGCGCGAAGTACAGGGGGCCGGGGGCGAGGAGGCGGGCCTGCCTCTTCCAGGCGTCGACGAGGCGTTCGTGGAGGGAGTTCCACTGGTCGGCGCCGGGGAACAGCTCCTCCATCCAGAACCACTGCGGGCTGGCGGCCTCGACGAGGGAGGTGGGGGTGTCGGCGTTGTACTCCAGCATCTTCGCCGGTCCCGTGCCGTCGTAGCGGAGGTCGAACCTGCCGTAGAGGGAGGGGAGTTCGCCGCGGCGGCGCCAGGACTCGGCGATGAGCCCGGCGAGTTTGGGGTCGGTGATGCCGAGGTCCGCGAAGCGGTCGCTCTCGACGATGTGGGCGGCGGCGGCGAGGCACATGGCGTGCAGCTCCTCGACGACCTCTTCGAGGGCTTCGACCTCGGGGAGCGTGAAGGAGTAGTAGGCGCTCTCGTCCCAGTAGGGCCGCAGGGAGTCGTCGGGGTAGCGGGTCAGGGGGTAGATGACCCCCTGCTCCTCGACGATGCGCTGCCAGTCGGGGCGGGGGGTGGCGGTGTGTCGCTTCATGCGGTGGCCTCTTGGAGGGTGAGCGAGGTCGGGCGGGGCGGGGGCTGCGAAGCATGCCCCCAGGGGCGCGGGGAACTGCGCGACCAGCCACGACGCACCCGCACGCGACGGGGGTCCGGGGCGGAGCCCCGGCAGTAAGGGCGGCCCCCAGCAGCACGCGGGAGGAAACCGTCAGCCGCCGCCGGAACCGGAGCAGCCGAAGCCGCCCCGGTCGACCGCCTGCTTGTCGAAGCTGCCGCCCGACACCCGCCTGTTGCTGACGGATCCGCCGTAGTAGTACGCACCGTGGTGCGTCGCGGAGCTTCCGCTGCTGCCCCCGCCGTCGTCATCGTCGTCGCACTCGTAGCTGGGCAGCTCTTCCTGGGTGACCGGGTCGACGCAGCGCCGGTCCGGTTCGTCCCCGCAGGAGGTGAGGGTGAGGGCGAGCACTCCCATGCCGCCGAGCACCACCGTGCTGGACCTCAGTCGTCGCCGTCGCCCTGCCGCTGCCATGCCCGGCCCACTCCCCCGCGTCGTTCACTCGCCACACTGTCTGTCTCTGGACCGTCGACAGACTAGAGGGCCGCCGGGCCCTGAGGAACGCCAGAACCCGGACCGGGGGGATTTGCCCCGGTGGATGGGGAGGGGGGTTCACGGGCGGGGCGGGGATTGGTGAGAAAAGTCCGGGATGGTTTACCCTTCATCTATGCGCGGGATCTTCACCCCGCCTCCCCATACCGCCCCGGCCGGTCTCCCCCGTCCGGCCGGGGCTTCTGTTTCTTCTCCCCTGCCGCCTCTTTTCGCGCGGCCGGGTGATCCTCGGGCCCCGGCGGTGCCCCCGAGGGGCCGGACCTCGTTGCAGACCGCGTGAACACCACTGCAAGCCCCTCTCACATACTGCCGATCCCCACCCCCGTCCGTACCGGCCGTGGCGTCACGCGGCGCCCGCTGCCCGGCGTCGTCGCCGCCTGTCGTACCGAGGGCACCACACTGAATGTCGCCGTACAGGGCGAGATCGACCACTTCACCGCCGCCCCGCTGAGTGCGCTGCTCACGTCGGCGGCGGCGTTCGGACACACCCGGCTGGTGGTCGACGCCTCACGGGTGACGTTCTGCGACTCCGGCTTCCTGAACGCGCTGCTCGCCTGGCGGCGGGGTGGCCGGAGACTGATCCTGGCCGCCGCGTCCGCCGCCGTGGAACGGCTGCTGCGGGCCAGCCGGAGCGGGAAGCTCCTGATGGAGGAGGCGTTGGGGTAGACCCTCGGCGCCACTGGCGACACCTCCGGACCTCCGGCCCCCCGGACTTCGGCCCCCGGCCACCACGCGCACGCTCGCGCGGAGACCGGGGGCCGACGCATGCCCCGACGGGTCAACGCGTGGCGCGGGCCGCACCCTCGCGGAGGTGGCGCAGGAGGGCGGCGAGCGCGGCGGGGGCGGCGGCGAGGACCCGCCGGGGGGCGTCGCTCTCCCGGACGAGGCAGGCACGTCCCCCGTGGGCTATCTCCACACACGAGCCCCCGTCCGAGCCGTTGGAGTACGAGGACTTCTGCCACTGGGTCATTTTTCAGATCTCCTTCGCCAGACGATGGATGTAGTCCCTCGACCGGCTGGGCTCAAGCGCGGCCGACGTCACCGTCTCGAAGATCGACCGCAGCGCATGAAGTTGCGCAACAGCGTCCACGTAGACCCCGCCGCTCACGGTGTCCATGTGCACCGTGTCCAGCGCGGGTACGGGACCACTCGCGTACATCATCGTGGTGCCCGCACCGGCGAAGTTGTCCACGTCGAAGGGGATCACGCAGACGGTCACGTTGGGCTTCGTCGAGTGGTCCAGGATGCGTTCGAGTTGAGCACGGGCCACCTTCCGGTCCGCGACACGCGTACGGAGCACCGACTCGTGCAGCACCGCCTCGTACGGCGTGGCGTCCGCGCGATCGAGGATCGCTCCTCGGCGCTTCCGGTGCGCCACCCTCGGTTCCAGTTCACTGCTCGGAAGCCCGGGACGCCAGTACTTGAAGACGGCCCGGGCATACTCCTCCGTCTGAAGGAGCCCCGGCACGTGGTCCGTGCCGACCTCACGGATGGAGCAGGCGTGGTGCTCCAACTCCGACAGGTCCAGGAACGCCACGGGCAACACGTCCCGATATTCCTCCCACCAGCCGCGCGTACGTTCCGTAGCCATGGCCACGAGTGCATCGATCAACTCCGCGTCCACGCAGGCATAGTGAGCTGCCAGCCGCCGCACGCGCGCCTCACTGACTCCGGCGATCCCCGCCTCCGTCTGGCTCATGTGGACCGAACTCGACCCCAGCGCCACAGCCACCTCGCGGGCCGTCATCCCGGCCGCCTCGCGCAGTCTGCGCAGCTCAACGCCCAGGCGTACCTGACGAGCGGTCGGCTGACTCCTTGGCGGCATACGACTCCCCGAACCCCAACGGCTCTGTCCTCGCGGCCCGTTGGGCCACCCGATCGAGTGCCAGATTACGGCAACCGGTTGCGGCGGAATAAATTAATACCCTACCGTCGGTGACGCGTCGCACACGCAGCGAACCCGGGACCCCGGAAGCGCACCGCCCCGTCACGCCATGACGGCCGCGTCAATGCCACCGCCCAGCGGCCCGCCGCGCCACCAACTCGCTTCACCTTGAACGGAGTTGTTCATGCCGCGATCCGACGTGGACCCGTACCCCATCGAGAACTGGGAGTACTCCCTCTACATCCCGCACGACCCCCGAGCCGTCACCGTCAGTCGTCACACCCTCCGGCTGATCCTCGGCATGCACGGTCTGGCGTACCTCGCCGACCTGGCCGAACTCCTCGCCACCGAACTGATCAGCAACGCCGTACGGCACACCAAGGGCCCGGCCGCCCTCCGTGTCCGCCGCAGCGGCCGCACCCTGCGCATCGGAGCCTGGGACGCGGATCCCACACCGCCCGCCCCGCCGCTCCGCAGCGCCGACGAGGACGCCGAGGCGGGGCGTGGGCTGGCGCTCGTACGGACGTGTGCCGACGGGTGGGGCTGGTACCCGCTGACCAGCACCGGGGACGGCGGCAAATACGTGTGGTGCGAGCTGGCGGCTGCCGCGTAAGGGGACGCTCCGGCAACTACGCGAGTGCGCCCAGGGCCCGGATCAGGGCCCCGAGCGCACCCGGCCACCCCCTGTCCGACGGGGTCGCGTAGCCCACCATCAAGCCGTCCCGCCCGGCTCCGGGTGCCTCCGGATGCCGGTGCGTGGCGAGGCCCTCCACCGCCAGGCCCTGCCAGTGCGCCGCGCGCACCACCTCCCGTTCCGTGCCCGGCGGGAGTTCCAGGATGGCGTGCAGGCCCGCAGCGATTCCGGTGGTACGCACGTGCGGGGCGTGGGCGGCCAGAGCCGCCACCAGGTCGTCACGGCGGCGGCGGTAGCTGAGGCGCTTGGCCCGGACGTGGCGGTCGTACGCGCCCGAGGCCATGAACTCGGCGAGCGTGAGCTGTTCCAGCGCGCTGGAGGTGTTGTCGTACGGGGAGAGGAGCGGGAGGAGGTCGGGCGGCAGGACCGCCCAGGAGAGGCGCAGGCCCGGGGCCAGGGCTTTGCTGGTGGTGCCGAGGTAGACGACGCGGTCCGGGTCGAGGCCCTGGAGGGCGCCGACAGGCTGGCGGTCGTAGCGGAATTCGCCGTCGTAGTCGTCCTCCAGGATCAGCCCTCCGGTGCGGCGCGCCCAGTCGACGGCTGCGGCCCGCCGGTCGGGGTGCAGGGCGACTCCGGTCGGGAACTGGTGCGCGGCCGTGAGGAGGGCTGCTCCGACGCCCGGGAGTCCGGACAGTTCCTCGGTCTTCGAACCGCGTTCGTCGAGGCCCAGGGCGGGGGTCCGCAGGCCCGCCGCCGTGAAGCAGGCGCGGTGGAAGGCCAGGCCGTACGACTCCGTCGCGACCGCCTTCGTCGAGGGGGAGCGGCGGCGCAGCGCGTCGGCCAGGAAGGTCAGCGCGTTGACGTAACCGGAACGGATCACGAGGCGTTCGGGGTCGGCGTGCACGCCCCGGGTCCTGGCCAGATAGGCGGCGAGGACGGTACGGAGTTCGATGCGCCCGCGTGGGTCTCCGTAGCCGAAGGCTTCGTTCGGGGCGGTGGTCAGCGCCTTGCGGGACGCCTTCAGCCAGTCGGCGCGGGGGAAGGTGGACAGGTCGGGGGTGCCGGGCATCAGGTTGTGGGCGGGGGCGGTGCGGGCAAGGGGTTGCGGTGCAGGTGGGGGCTGTTTGCGGGGGGTGAGGTGGGCGCGGGCGGCGATCCGGGTGCCGGAGCCCTGGCGGGCGGTGAGCCAGCCCTCGGCGACCAGTTCGGCGTAGGCGTCGGCGACGGTGTTGCGGGCTATGCCGAGGTCGGCGGCGAGACTGCGGGAGGAGGGGAGGCGGGTGCCGGGGGCGAGGCGGCCGGTGCGGGCGGCCTCCCGGAGGGCGTCGCGCAGGCTCGTGCGCAGACCGGAACCGGAACCTGGGCCGGTCAGGTCGAGGTGGAGGTCCCTGCCGAGTTCGGCTTGGTAAGTGGCCCAGGAATCCGTCATGGGAATGGACCATAGCGGTGGGCCGGTGTGTGGGTAGCGTTGCCGGTATGACGACGAACGAGAACACCGCGAACGGGAACACCACGAACGGGAACGTCCCCGAGCACACGCCCCGTATGAACTGGTCCGAGCACGCCCCCGAGGTCTTCAAGGCGATGCTCCAGCTGGAGAAGGCCACCCGCAAGCACCTCGACCCGGTGGTCGCCGAGCTCGTGAAGATCCGCGCCTCGCAGATCAACCACTGCGCGTTCTGCCTGGACATGCACACGAAGGACGCGCTGGCCGCCGGTGAGCGGGTGGAGCGGATCGTGCAGCTGTCGGCGTGGGAGGAGTCGCAGCACTTCTACACGGCGAAGGAGATCGCGGCGATCGAGCTGACGGAGGCGATCACCGTGCTGACGGACGGGTTCGTGCCGGACGAGGTCTACGAGAAGGCGGCGAAGGAGTTCGACGAGGTGGAGCTGGCGCATCTGATCGCGGCGATCAACACGATCAATGTGTGGAACCGGTTCGCGGTATCGACGCGGATGGTGCCGGGGCACTATGTGGCGGGGTCCGTCAAGCACTGATCGCTCGGGCCGCGCGGGCCGCTCGGGGGGGGCATCGCTCCCCGGGCCGCGCCCGGATCCCGTTTGTAGGTCCCCCGGTGGGGGCGGGCGTTCCGGGCTGCGCCCGGTGCACGGCCTTCGGCCGCGCGTCCTCAAGCTCCCCCAAGCTCTCGGCTTCGCTCGACCAGGGGGTGCCCCCTCGACGGGCTGTTAGGGGCTGTCGCAGGAGTTGAGGGCGAGGGTTTCGGGTTTGGGTTTGAAGCGGGCTTCGAAGTCCGGGACCCGTTTGACCAGGTGGGGGAAGTGGCTCTGGAAGGAGACCCGCCATTTGTCGGCGAGGAAGTCCTTCAGGACCGTGACGAGTTGGCGGCAGCGTTCCGGTTGGGCGAGGGGCAGCCCTATTCCGTACTTCTGCGGCGCGCCCACCTCAATCGCCTCGGGGACCATGAGCTTCACACCGTGGCGTTCCACGAATCCGTACAGGATGACCTTGTCGGTCCACACCGCGTCGACGTTGCCGTTGAGCAGGTCGTCGACGCAGCGCTTGTAGTCGTCCCGGGGCACGTACTCGGCCTTGCCGTTGAGCAGGGTCCGCTGGTCGTCGGCGTCGGAGGTGGAACCCTCGGCGGTGCACACGGCCTTGCCGGTGAGGTCTTCACGCTTGCGGATCTTCTTCTTGTCGGAGGCCCGGATCAGCACGCCCTGACGGGTGTTGAGGTACGGGCCCGCGAAGGCGACCAGCTTCTTGCGCTTGTCGGTGATCGAGTACGTCGCGATGACGAGGCCGTCCGCGTGGTCGGCCAGGAAGGTCTCCCGCTCCTTCGACGTGGTGTCGACGGCGGTGAGGGAGGAGCCGAGCTTCGCCGCGACGAACTGGGCGAGGTCGTTCTCGAAGCCCTGGGCCTGGTGGCCGGTGGCGGAGTACTCGTTCAGGCCCGGCTGCTCGAACTTGGCACCGTAGAAGATGCCCTTGGGGAAGGTGGTCCTGTCGGGGCTGCCGCTGCTCTTCGCCGGTGGGCCGGAAGAACCGTTGGAGGAAGAGGAGGCGCTGCCCTTGTCGCCTGCGGTGCCGCCCCCGCCGTTCGCCGTGCAGGCGGAGGCCAGGAGGACGGCGGTCACGACCCCGGCAAGGGTGCGGGCGCGGTGGCGCGGACGTACGCCTGTGTGCGTGTACGAGGGCTTCATGCGGCCTCTTCCGGGAGCGTGTCGTTCGTCAGTACGGCGTCCTCGATCTCCAGGCTGATCCGGCAGGACTCCTCGGTGGTGAGCCGGATCTGCACGGAGACCTCCTTCTTGCCCTTGCGCAGGGGGAGATCGAATGCGGCGACTCCCCGGGCGAACCTGACCTGCCGGTCGCCCGACTGGGCTCCGGAGACCGTCAGCCTCGCCTCGGGCAGGCACGGGGAACCGCCGTTGGGGAGGTCCCGTCCGGCCACCCTCAGCCGGAGGCGGTCCCGCTCCCGGGTGATCGGCACGGTGAGGGTGAGCCCGTCGGTGTTGATCATCTCGCCGGGCTTCCCCGCGACCTTCACGCCCTCGGTGACGTCCTCGTCCTTGGAGTTCACGTACGTCCCGACGGACACGAGCGCGACCGCGACGACGACCACCAGCACCAGCGTGGCCACGGTCAGGGTGCGCAGGGACGGCCCGCCCGAGACGAAGGCCGGGGCCAGCAACGCTCCCGCGACCACCACGAAGATGCCGCTCAGCACGGTGACGGACACCTCGGTCAGCCACGGCCCGCCGAGGAAGACCTCGCAGGCGAAGAGGAGGATCAGCAGGACGAACACGACGATCGCGCCGACGCCCGGCTCTCCGGGGGCCCGGCCACCACCCGCACCACCACCCGCACCGGGACTCGCCCGCCGCACCTTGCCCGCCCCGCCCCGTACGCGCATGCCTCGCTCCCACCCCTCGTGAACCTGGTGTACCGACGTCCGGACCCCCTGAAACCCCTTTCGGGGACCAACTGTCGTACGACTTGGGCGGGTTGCGCCAAGAGCCCGCTCCGGAGGTTTCCGGGGCGGGCTCTTGGTGAAGGGGGCGTGCTCAGTGCGGCTGCCGGGGGCTGCTCAGCCCTGGGGAATCAGCCCTGGAGGGATCCCTGGGGGAATCAGCCCTTGGGGAGCCACGCGCGCCAGACGGGCTCGTTGTCCGCGACCCACTTCTCCGCGGCGGCCTCCGGGGAGAGCTTCTGGTCGGCGATCATCAGGGACACCGCGTTCTGCTGCTCCGCGTTCCAGTGGAAGTTCTTGAGGAACTGGGCCGCCTTGCCGCCCTTCTTCGCGAAGTTCGCGTTCATGTACTTCGCGAGGGGCGTGGTCGGGTAGGCGCAGTCGATGTCCTCGGGGGCCTTCGCCGCGCACTTCTCGGAGTAGGCGGGGAGTTTGACCTCGACCATGGGGACCTGCTCGAACAGCCACTGGGGCTGGTACCAGTAGGTGAGGAAGGGCTTCTTCTCCTTGGCGAAGCGCTGGATCTGGGTGATCTGGGCGGCTTCGGAGCCGGAGAAGACGACCTGGTAGTTGAGCTTGAGGTTGTCGACGAGGGCCTTGTCGTTGGTGACGTAGGACGGGGAGCCGTCCAGGAGCTGGCCCTTGCCGCCGCTCTCCGGGGTCTTGAACTGGTCGGCGTACTTGTTGAGGTTGCGCCAGTCCGTGACGTCCGGGTGCTTGTCCGCGAAGTACTTGGGGACGAACCAGCCGATGTGGCCGATGACGCCGACCTCGCCCGCCGGGACGATCGTCTTCTTGTCCTTGACGTAGCGGGCCTCCTGCTCGGGGTGCCCCCAGTCCTCCATGATCATGTCGACCCGGCCCTGGCTGAGGGCGTCCCAGGCGGGGACCTCGTCGACCTGGACGGTGTCGACGCGGTAGCCGAGTTCGCGTTCCAGGATGAGCTTGGCGACGGCGACGTCCGCCTGCGCGCCGACCCAGGACTGGACGGAGAGGGTGACGGTCTTCGCACCGGCAGCGTTCGCGTACGGGGA
Source organism: Streptomyces sp. NBC_00237 (assembly GCF_026342435.1). Classification (NCBI taxonomy): domain Bacteria; kingdom Bacillati; phylum Actinomycetota; class Actinomycetes; order Kitasatosporales; family Streptomycetaceae; genus Streptomyces; species Streptomyces sp. NBC_00237. The sequence continues at coordinate 2,521,517 of NZ_JAPEMT010000002.1, forward strand.
CGCCTGCTGGGTCATGTCGGCCGCCCCGCACCCCGTGAGGAGCAGTGCGCCGAGGCCCAGTGCGGTGGACTTGAGTGCCGTACGGCGAGAGATGTTCACGCGTCCTCCTTGCGGGCCGCGCGCGAAGGCTGCGTGACCCGGTCGAGCATCAGGCCGAGGCAGACGATCGCGGCGCCCGCCTTGAGGCCGGTGGCCAGGTCGCCCTGGGCGAGGCCGAACACGACGTCGTAACCCAGCGCGCCTCCGCCGACCAGGCCGCCGATGATGACGACGGCGAGGACCAGGACGACGCCCTGGTTCACGGCGAGGAGCAAGGACGGGCGGGCGAGCGGGAGTTGGACCTGCCGGAGCTGCTGGCCCCGGGTCGCGCCGAGCGAGCGGGCCGACTCCATGGCGGCGGGGCTGACCTGCTGGAGGCCCTGGGTGGTGATGCGGACGACGGCCGGGAGCGCGTAGACGACGGCGGCTGCCGCTGCCGGGGCGCGGCCCACGCCGAAGAGGGCGACGACGGGGATGAGGTAGACGAACTGCGGCATCGTCTGCATCACGTCGAGGACGGGGCGCAGGACGCGCTCCAGGCGGCTGTTGCGGGAGGCGGCGATGCCGATCGCGAAGCCGATGAGGAGGGTCACCGCGACGGCGGCGAGGACTTGGGAGAGCGTGTCCATGGACGGCTTCCACACGCCGAGCACGCCGATGGCGGCCATGGCGAGGGTGGCGGTCAGCGCCGACTTCCAGGTGCCGATCAGCCAGGCGAGGGCGGCGACCAGGAGCAGGACCGCGTACCAGGGCAGGGCGGTCAGGCCCGAGCGGACCGGATCCAGGACGTACGAGGTGAAGTGACCGGCCCAGTCGGCGGTGCCGCCGATGACGGGCACCCCGGAGTAGAGGTGGTCGGTCATCCAGCCGACGGCCTTGTTGACGGTCGGGGCGATCTCGATCGACCAGGAGGCGGGCCACAGGAGGGAGTCGGCGAGGCGGGCGGCGACGGCCACCGCCGCTACGGCTGCGAGGCCGATGGCGGCGGGGAGCCAGGAGCGGCCCTGTTCGCGGTCGCCGGAACCTGCGGCTGCCGTCACCCGGTCGAGGACGATCGCCATCAGTACGATGGGGAGCCCTGCGGCCAGTGCCTGGCCGACGTCGACGGAGGCCAGCGCCTGGTAGACGCGGTCGCCGAGACCGGCGGCGCCGATGACGGACGCGATGACGGCCATCGAGAGGGCCATCATGATCGTCTGGTTGAGGCCGAGGAGGAGCTGCTTGCGGGCGAGGGGCAGCCGGGCGGTCAGCAGGCGCTGGGTCGCCGTCGCGCCGAGCGACTCGACCGCTTCGAGCACGCCCTTGTCCGCGCCGCGCAGGCCGAGCGCCGTGAGGCGGGCCATGGGCGGGGCGGCGTACACGACGGTCGCCAGGACCGCCGCCGGGACGCCGATGCCGAAGATCAGTACGACGGGCAGCAGGTACGCGAAGGCCGGGAGCACCTGCATGGTGTCCAGGACGGGGCGCAGGATGCGGAAGGTGCGGTCGGAGAGCCCTGCGGCGAGGCCGAGGAACGCGCCGAGGGCCACGGATGCGGCCACCGCCACCGCCATCAGGGCGAGGGTCTGCATGGTCGGCACCCACATGCCGAGGAGGCCGCAGGTGGCGAGGGACGCGAGGGTGCCGGCGGCGAGCTTCGGTCCGGCGGTGCGCCAGGCGATCAGGGTGGCGAGGGCCGTCGTCCCGGCCCAGCCGAGGGCGAGGAGGACGAGGTAGACGGCTCGGACGGAGAGGACGACCGCGTTGGAGATGTGGCCGAAGAAGTAGAGGAAGAGGGGGTGGCCGTCGCGGTTGTCGATGATCCAGTCGCTGACCTTGCCGAGGGGTTCGGTGAGGTCGACGGTGAGGGGGGTGGGCCAGGTGCCGGAGGCCCAGCGGGTGTGGAGGACGGGGATGGCGACGGCCGCCACCAGGGCGAGCGCGGCGAGCTTGAGGAGGGTGGGGCGACGGGTCCCCCTCTCCCGCCAACTGGCTTGTGCCTCGCGGGGCTTCGGCGGGGCGGAGGTGGTGGTCACGGCACTCATGCGGTCACCTCGCCGGTACGGGTGGGGTGGGGGGTGGGGGTGTGCGGGTGCGCGGGGGCCGGGCGGGGGGTAGCGGAGGCGTGCGGCCGTACCGGGGTGGGGCGGGGGGAAGCGGAGAGGTGCGGCCGTACCGGAGTGGGGCGGGGGGAAGCGGAGAGGTGCGGCTCCGCCGGGGGCCGCCCCTTGCCCACCCGTTCCGCCCTCTGGGCGGCCCAGCTGCCCAAGGGGCTCGGACGGTGGGCGGCCCAGCTGCCCAAGGGGCTCGGACGGTGGGCGGCCCAGCTGCCCAAGGGGCTCGGGCGGTGGGCGGCCCAGCTGCCCAAGGGGCTCGGGCGGTGGGCGGCCCAGCTGCCCAAGGGGCTCGGGCGGTGGGCGGCCCAGCTGCCCAAGGGGCTCGGGCGGTGGGCGGCCCAGCTGCCCAAGGGGCTCGGGCGGTGGGCGGCGCGGCTGGCCGAGGGGGTCGGGTGGTGGGCCGCGCAGCTGGTCAAGGGGGTCGGGGGCGTACTGGCGTGGGGCATCAGGCGGTCACCGCCAGGGTTCCGGCTACTACGGAGAGGAGGCAGGCGCGGTCGACGATGCCCAGGAGGCGGCCGTCGGACATCACGCGGGCCGTGGGCTCGCCGGTGCGGACCAGGGCTTCGATGGCCTCGGAGACGGGGGCTTCCGGGGGGACCGCGGGGCCGGATTCCGCGTCGCCCGGTTCCGGGGTGCGCATCGCGGAGGCGACGGTGAGGACCTGCTCGCGGGGGACGTCGCGGACGAAGTCGCGCACGTAGTCGTCGGCCGGGGAGCCGACGATCTCCTCCGGGGTGCCGAGCTGCACGATCTCGCCGTCGCGCATCAGGGCGATGCGGTCGCCCAGGCGCAGTGCCTCGTTGAGGTCGTGGGTGATGAACACCATCGTGCGCCCCTCCTCCTGGTGGAGGCGGATGACCTCTTCCTGCATGTCGCGTCGGATGAGGGGGTCCAGGGCGCTGAACGGCTCGTCGAAGAGCAGGACTTCGGGGTCGACCGCGAGGGCGCGGGCCAGGCCCACGCGCTGTTGCTGGCCGCCGGAGAGCTGACCGGGGCGGCGGTTCTCCAGCCCGTCGAGGCCGACCTTGGACACGACCTCGGCGGCCTTCGCGCGCCGCTCGGCCTTGCCCATGCCCTGCACTTCGAGCCCGTACGCGACGTTGTCGAGGACCGTACGGTGCGGGAGCAGGCCGAAGTGCTGGAAGACCATGGCGGCGCGGTGGCGGCGGAGTTCGCGCAGGCGGGACTTGTCCATGGAGAGGACGTCCTCGCCGTCGATGGCGAGCGCGCCCGAGGTCGGCTCGATGAGCCGGGTCAGACAGCGGACCAGGGTCGACTTTCCGGAGCCGGACAGCCCCATGACGACGAAGACCTCGCCCTTCTTCACGTCGAAGGAGACGTCGCGGACGGCGGCCGTGCAGCCGGTGCGCTCGCGGAGTTCGGGCACGGAGAGGCCGGTGAGGGCCTTGTCGCCGGGGACCTTGTCGGCCTTGGGGCCGAAGACCTTCCAGAGGTTCCGTACGGAGAAGACGGGCTCGGCGGAGGCGGAGTCGGCGGGCGGCTCGGCCTGGCTCTGTGCAGTGGTCGTCGTACTCATTACGCGGCACCTCCGGAGATGGTCGGTTGCTGCTGGGCGTGTACCAGCAGCTCTGCGCACTTCTCGCCGACCATCAGGACCCCGATCATCGGGTTGACGGCGGTCATGGTGGGGAAGACGGAAGCGTCGGCGATGCGGATGCCGTCGAGTCCCTTGATCTTCAAGTCGGGTGTGACGACGGCGAGTTCGTCGCTCGCGGCGCCCATCTTGCAGGTGCCCGCCGGGTGGTAGACGGTGTGCGCGACCTTGCGCGCGTACTCGCTCAGCTCTTCGTCGGAGGTGACGTCGGGGCCGGGGCAGACCTCGCGCTTGAGCCAGCCGGAGAGCGGGGCCGCCGCCGCGATCTCGCGGGCGATCCTGATGCCGTCGACGAGGGTGCGTCCGTCGTGGTCGTCCTCGTCGGTGAAGTACCGGAAGTCGAGGGCGGGCTTGACGGCCGGGTCGGCGCTGGTGAGGTAGAGGCGGCCGCGGCTGCGCGGCTTGGGGATGTTGGGGGTCATCGACACGCCGTGCGCGGGGCGTTCGTAGCCGAGGCGCTCGGGGTTGTCGGTGAAGGGGATTTGGTAGAAGTGGAACATCAGGTCGGGGCCCGCGTGCTCCGGGTCGCGCTTCACGAACAGCCCCGCGTCCGAATCCATCGCCGAGTTCTCGGGGATCGGCCCGTTCGTCTCCCAGACGATGACGGACTCGGGGTGGTCGAGGAGGTTCTCGCCCACGCCGGGAAGGTCGACGGCGACGGGTATGCCGAGCGCTTCGAGGTCGCGGGCCGGGCCTATGCCGGAGTGCAGGAGCAGCCGGGGGGTGTCCACCGCACCGGCGCAGACGAGGACTTCGCGGGTGGCCCGGACGAGGACCTCCTCGCCCTCCTTGGTGCGGACGCGGACGCCGCGCGCCCGGGTGCCGTCGAGCTCCAGCTCGTACGCCCAGGTCTCCAGCAGGATGTGGAGGTTCGGGCGGTCCAGGAACGGGTGGAGGTACGCCACGGACGCGGACGAGCGCTTGTTGCTCTCGGGGTGGTAGGCGAGGTCGAAGAAGCCGACGCCGTCCTCGAAGGGCTTCTGGTTGAAGCTCTCGACGCGGGGGACGCCGAGGGCGCTCTGTGCGGCGTCGACGAAGTCGCGGGCGATGGCGTTCCGGTCGGCCTCGTCGACGGGGACGATGTTGTTGCGCAGCTTGGAGAAGTACGGGTCCATGGCGGCGGCCCCCCACCCCTCGGCGCCGTTGGCCTCCCACTCGTCCCAGTCACTCGGCAGCGGCTTGAAGGCGATGAGGGTGTTGTGCGAGGAGCAGCCGCCGAGGACGCGGGCGCGGCTGTGCCGGATGTGGGAGTTGCCGCGCGGCTGCTCCGTCGTCGGGTAGTCGTAGTCCAGCTCACCGCCGAGGAGGCCCATCCAGCGGCGCAGGGTGAGGACTTCGGGGCGGTCGACGTCGGAGGGTCCGCCTTCGATGACGGCGACGCGGATGTCGGGGTCCTCGGTGAGGCGGGACGCGATCACGGATCCGGCGGTGCCGCCGCCGACGACGACGTAGTCGTACTCGTGAAGTGACTCGGGCATATGGTGCTGCTCCTCTTCTGGCGAAGGTTCTGACGCGTAATGGGTTGGGGGGGACGGGGGTTGGGCGGGGGCTGCGAAGCAGCCCTCCAGGGGCGCGGGGAACTGCGCGACCAGCCACAACACCACCCGCACGTGTCCGGGACAGCCGCGCGGCAAGCGCTCTAGGTGAAGGGGCGGGTCAGGGGCATCAACCCGCCGAAGGCGGGCGGGGGTTCGGGGGCGGAGCCCCCGGAACGAACCGCAACCACCCACTCACCCGCACCCCCCGGGAAGGGCGGGATCAGCCGCCGAACCACCGCACCGGCTTCGGATCCAGGTTCTGGTAAATGTGCTTCGACTCCCGGTACTCGGCCAGCCCCGCCGGGCCCAGCTCCCGCCCCACGCCGGACTTCCCGAACCCGCCCCACTCCGCCTGCGGCAAGTAGGGGTGGAAGTCGTTGATCCACACCGTCCCGTGCCGCAGCTTCGCGGCGACCCGCCGCGCCCGCGCGGCATCCGCCGACCAGACCCCGCCCGCGAGCCCGTACTCGGTGTCATTGGCGAGGGCGATCGCCTCCGCCTCGGTGACGAAGGTCTCGACCGTCAGGATCGGCCCGAAGGTCTCCTCCCGCACGACCCGCATGTCCCGGTGGCACCCGTCGAGCACGGTCGGCCGGTAGAAGTACCCCTCGTACCCGGCCCCTTCGGGACGCGAGCCCCCCGCCCGCAGCACGGCGCCTTCCTCCAGCGCGGCGGCGACGTAGTACTCCGTCTTCTCCAACTGCGAGGCGGAGACGAGCGGCCCGCACTCGACGCCCTTCTCGGTCCCCCGCCCGATCCGGATCTTCTCGGCCCGCCGCGCCAGCTCGGCGACGAACCGCTCCCGGACCGACTCCTCGACGATGAGCCGCGACCCGGCCGAACACACCTGACCGCTGTGGATGAAGGCGGCGTTCAGCGCCTGATCGACGGCGGTGTCAAACCCCTCCTCCGTCTCACACGCATCCGCGAAGACGACGTTGGGGTTCTTCCCGCCCAGCTCCAGGGCGACCTTCTTCACCGTCTCCGCGGCGGCCTGCATGACCTTCGTACCGCTGAGAAGCCCACCCGTGAACGACACCAGGTCGACCTCCGGGTGCTCAGCCATCCGCGCACCCACCGAAGCCCCGGGCCCGGTGACAACGTTCGCCACGCCCTCGGGCAACCCCGCCTCGACGAGCAGCGCCACGAGCGCGACCGTCGTCATGGGCGTGATCTCGCTCGGCTTGACCACGAAAGTGTTGCCCGCCGCCAACGCCGGAGCGATCTTCCAACTCGCCTGAAGCAGCGGGTAGTTCCAGGGCGTGATCAGCGCACAGACACCCACCGGCTCGTGCACCACGACGCTGTGAACGCTGGCCGACCCCGCATCCACAACACGTCCCGCGCCCTCCCCGATCACCAGATCGGCGAAGTACCGGAAGGCATCGGTGACGCAGTCGATGTCGACGCGCCCCTCCTCCACGGTCTTCCCGGCGTCCTGCGCCTCCAGCCGTCCCAGTTCCTCGCGGTCCCGCTGGAGCAGGTCCGCGACCCGGCGCAGCAGCGCGGCCCGCTCGGCGGTCGGCGTCTGCGGCCACACGCCCTGCCCGCCCGCGAACGCCCTGCTCGCGGCGGCAACAGCGGCGTCGACGTCGTCCGCGCCGCCCTCGGCGACCACGGCGAACGGCTTCGCGTCCGCGGGGTCGAGGATCTCGCGCGTGGAACCGGAGAGGGCTGCCCGCCACTCCCCGCCCACATGGATGGTCTTTTCTGCCGACACGACGCTTTCGCCTTCCGTTACCGAGAGGACCAGAGGTGCTGGCCCCCGCCAGGAGAACTGGCGGCGGAACCCCTCCCCCGGGCGGGCGAAAGCATGCCGTTTACGTGGCCGAAAGTGCCATGAGTCACTTTCCGTGGGGACAAAAGACCTGATCAGGGCGGATGTGACCCCGGAGGCAACCAACCCCCCGGGGCCGAAAACGCCCCTCACCGCCCCTGGACGGCCGCCGCCTCCTTGGTCAGGACGACGGCCTCGTACAGCCCGAGCCCCGGCTCGGCCTTCCGCAGCGCCTTGATCGCCCGCACGGAGTCGGCCTCGACCGCGACGCCGGCCGCTTCGATACGTTCCCGGGCCCACCGCCCCCGGATCTCGGCCTGCGGGGCCTGGGGCGCGTCGACCAGAATCGCCACGGCCCGCTCCAGCCCCGGCCGCTCGGCGTCACCGGCCCCGGTGGCATCGAGGGCATCGCGCAGCAGCCCGAGCAGGGCGTCGCGATCGCTGAGGGCGATGACGTGGAGGTCACGCTTGGAGAAGTGGCGGGTGAGAGCGTCGGCCATGGAAGATCCCCGGGGTCGTACGAGAAGCGGTCAATGCGCGGCTAGCGCCGCAGTGAACCCCAGCAAGCCCCACCTGATCAACTTCCGAGATGCAACCGCTTTGCACTCGCGCCTCCCCGCAGGGGCTCGGCAGCTGAAGCACTCCTGCAACTCGCCTACAAAGAACGGCAGTTGAGGCCAACAGTTGCATCACTCGCGTGTACGGTAGCAAAGAAGAGCGACACCGCTGACGCGGTGCAACGCTCTTTCTTCGTGCCGGACCGCCTGGACGCCATCAACGTCGCCCCGGGCCGGCCGCCCTCCCACGCGATCGCCCCGCACACGAGAGAAGGGTGGCAAGGGGCCGAACGGCGCACGCCAGGAACCACACGGGAAAGGAAGAGCCGCTGTGTTAGTCAGCACCGGGGAAGAATCAGGCACCCCCAGAACAGCCGTGCACTCCAGGGAAGCACCACACACACCGGGGGACCCCGCCGGCATCCCCCGATTGACCCCACGGGAAGGCGAAGTCCTCCGTCTCCTGGGAGCGGCCGTTCAGAACCGCGAGATCGGCAAACGCCTGGGCATCGCGGAACGAACGGTCAAAGCACATCTTGGCAACCTCATGAGCAAGATCGCTGTCACCACTCGCATCGAAGCGGCGATATTCGCATACGCACATTACGGCGCCCTCACCGAGAGGGCAACGCACGGCGATGACAAGCCTTCAGCCCCACGGACCCGGCGGAGCAACCCTGCACACACCGACGTCGTCCCTCCCCTCTGATCGCCGTTCACCGTTCACCACAACCAAGCCAACGGAAAGTGAAGATGACCACCACAGGCGACCCGTGCACCACCGGCAGCGCCGATGGCGCGGAGAGCGCGGAGCCGGACGTGTCCGTCCACCCGCGGGTACTCGGCGGCGAGGAGTGGGGGCTGGTCCTCCTCGTCCTGGCTGTCGTTCCGTACCAGCTCTTCGTTCGCAGCGATCCGGAGAAGGCATGGCTCATCTACCTCGCCGCCTGCGCGGGTGCCGGCATCCTCCTCACCGCGTCCCTCTTCATGAAATGGAAGCCGGGGCGGTTCACCGTCTGGGTACTCGCCCTTCTCGCCACCACAGGAATCGCGCTCGCCCTGGCGATTCCAGGGAGATTCCCGTTCTGAGGGGATTTTCCCCATCCATTCGCGACAAGCAAGGAGTACGGAACGCCATGGGCCAGTCAATGGACGTAGAAAGCCGTAAAGCTTCATGGGAAATGCCCGCACTGCTGCTCCTTCCGGTCGTCCCCATCATGATTTTCACCGACCTCGGGACGGGCTGGCTCGTTGCCTCATGGGCCCTCTGGGGGATCGCCCTGGTCCTCGGGGCGGCGCAGTGGTCCCTGACGTCCAGGAACGGGTTGGACGGGTGGATCGCCAGGGTGGGGATCGTGGTCTTCCACGTACTCCTGCCGGTAGTGGCCTGGTTGCTCTTCACCGCCTAGGCCGCGAGAACACCGGCCGAGGGATTCCTGCCCGAAATGGCGATGCCCGAGTAGGCGATGCCTGAATGGCCAGTGACCCAATGGACGTTGCACGAACGGACAATGCCCCGTCGTGCCACGCCCAAAGAAGCAATAGCAGCACGTCGACACCCTTGCCAGGATTGCGGAGCCGGAACACCCGGCGCCACAGGGTCGGTTGAGAGGGCATACCGATCGCCGACCCTGCGAGATCGCATCAGCGAGGGGCAGGAATGGCAATGAACAACAAACTCCGTATGACCGCAGCGGGAATAGCCACAGCCGTCGCACTCGGCGTGGCCGCTCCAGCGGCACAGGCCAGGAGCACCCAGGCTCCAGCCCGTGCCGCCGCGGTCCAGACAGTCCAGGTGGGCAGTCAGAGCCTGACTGCCCACCAGCTCACCACACTGGCCGGCCTGTCCACGCAGGCCCAGACCACCGGCCAGGTCACTGCTGCCGACGTGGCCGCCCTCAAGCAGGCCGGTCTCAGGGGTGGCAAGCTCAGCGCCATCCTGGCGGTCATCAAGAAGGTTCCGGGCGCCTTCAAGTGGCTCAGCAGCGCCGCCAAGTCCTCCTACAAGGCGGCCAAGGGCAACCTCAGCAAGGCCGCGAAGATCCTGCGCACGAAGATCCTGCAGCTCAGCTCGTGGAACCCGGTCCGCTGGATCCTCAGCAAGATCGACCACAACACGCTCACCCGCATCATCGACTTCTTCAGCTGAGCACACCCCGCCGGCACTGCGGCGGCCTCGTAGTCGGCGGGCATCGGGCCGCCGCCCGACACCGCAGCCGACAGCGTGGGGCCCTCGACGTACTGAGTCGCCATCCACGGCGTCTCCGCCTCCGTGTCCGCGTCCGCGTCCGCGTCCGCGTCCGTGTCCAGGAGCGGCGCGGTGAACGCCCCGCTGGCCTGCCGCGCCGCGTGCACCTCGCGCGCGAATCGCTCGCGGAGCCGGGCGTCGTCGCCAGGTCGGGCCTGATCACCCTTGTCCGCGACGGCCCGCCCGGACGTCGAGGGGGCGAGGTACACCTCGCCCATGCCTCCCGCGCCCAGCAGTTCCTCGACCTCGTAGTGGCCCGGTCTCGTAGGCCGCTCGCTCCGCCCCCGTGCCCCGTGTGGTGTCGCGCGTCACCCTGGTCAGCGGGGGCGGAGGCGGGGCGTGGTCTGCCTCACTCGCCCACGGGCTCGAAGTGCCGCAAGGCCGTTTCCAGGGTGGTCCGTTGGCGGGGCCACTCCTCGGCGGGGCCGACGACGGCGAACGCGTACCGCTTCCCGTCCGGCGCCGGGAACACCCGCTGGATGAGCGTGAGCCGTCTCCCCGTACGCGTGCTGTCGTACGAGTAGACGAGTTCGGCCGCGCCCTTGGTGGTGGGGTGCAGGGCCTGGAGCTCGAAGCCCGGGTAGTGCCGGTGGGTGGCGACCGTGACGCGCAGCGCCCGGGTCGCGCTCATCCGGGACTCGGCGAGGGGCCAGAACTGGAGGAAGCGGCTGTACGGGGACGTGGGCGAGCGGTAGTAGACGGACGCGGCCACGTCGCGCCGCCAGCCGGACGGGACGGCGAGGGTGACGTCGGAGGGGTCCCGTATGACGGCGAAGTCGGCGGGGAGAGTGGGAGAGGGGGGTGGAGTGGGCTTGGGGGGTGCGGGGGTGGCGCGTGGTGTGGAGTTCTGGGTGGGGGCTGGGAGGGGGGCCGGGGCGGTCGCCGGATCCTGGACGAACCAGGCCGTGCCGATGCCGATCAGGAGGCCGAGGGTCACGAGCAGGACGTTGACGGGGGTGAAACGGAAGTGGAAGCGGCTTCGGGGCTTGGCCGTGCTGAACGGTGAGCGGGGGTTGGGGAGTTGAGCACCCTCGTTGCCGGTGCCGCTGGTGCCGCCGCTCCGGCCCCCTGAGCCCGGGCGCGCGAAATCGTCGGCGTGCGCCATGGCCCGCTCCCCCTCCAGCACCGTTCCGACCGCCTGAACTCCCGTCCGCGCGAAGGCACATGGTAGATCCGGTGAGCGGGATCGGAACAGGTCGTGTTCACGAGGTGAAGTGGGCGAGGGCCGTTTCGACGGTGGTGCGCTGGTGCGGCCAGGCGGTGTCGGGCCCGGAAACCATGACGGCGTAGAGGGAGCCGTCCGTGGCGCGGAAGACGCGTTCGAGGTGGCGGACGCGTTCGGAGGTTTCCGAGCTGTCGAAGGCGTAGACGAGCTCTTCGGTCTCGGGGTGGGGGGAGGTGGGGACGGTGGTGAGGGAGATGCGTTCGTAGCCGATCTTGTTGTTCGACTCGTTCTTGGCGGTCTCCTCCAGGGCGTCCGTGGAGGAGAAGTCGGGTTCGGAGATCCTCCAGAGCTGGAGGAAGTGGGCCTTGGTCGGGCCTCGGTAGAAGGTGGTACCGGACCGGGCGGAGTCCTGGATCCAGGTGGAGGGGACGGCGAGGGTGGGGCCGATGGGGTCGGTGATGAGGGTGTAGTCCGGGGGGAGGGCTGGGGTGGGGTCGGGGGTGGTGGCCATGCCCGGAGGGAGGGGGGCGGGGCCGGGGATGCCGGGGGGTGTGGGGGCAGCGGCCTTGTTGCTGGAGGTGGTGGTTGTGGTGTCGTCGGTGAGGTGGAGGGCGAGCCAGGTGCCTCCGGCGCCGAGGGTGAGGGCGAGGAGGAGGGTGGTGGCGATCAGCCTCGGGGTGGGGCGGGGTGGGGCTGTGGTGGGCGTGGGCGGGGGGTGCTCCGGAGGGGCGAGGCTCCCGGGGTAGGGCGCGAGGCACTCCGGACGGGCGAGGCTCCCGGGGTGGGGCGGGGGATGCCCGGAGAGGGCTGGGCCCTCGGGGTGGAGCGGGGCAGCACCGGGGTGGGGAGGCACCGCCGCCCCAGAGGGCCAGGCCGCCCCGGGCGGGTTCGGCTGCCCCGGGGGCCTGGCCACACCGGAGGATCCGGCCGCCCCGGAGGATCCGGCCACACCGGGGGGTCCCGCCACACCGGAGGGCCCCGCCACGCCGGGAGGTCCCGCCACGCCGGGGGATCCGGCTGCCCCGGGGGGTCCGGCTGCCCCCGGCCGTTCGGCTGCCCCGGGGAGCCCCGCCGCCCCGGAGGACTCGGCCGGTTGCCAGCTTTGGGTGGTGGGGTTCCAGATGCGGTCGGGGGTGTCGCGGGGTTTGGGCACCGGTCAGGCTCCCGAGAGGAGGGTGCCGATGGACTGGGCCAGCGCGATCGCCGAGGCGAAGCCCGTGGCGGCAGGGCCTGAGGCTTCCAGGGCTCGGCCGATGCGGCCGAGGAGGGGGCTCGGAGCCCGGCCCGTCCTGGTGAGTTCGGCTTCTGCCTCGACGAGTTCGGCGTCGAGTACCTCGATCGGCTCGGTGGCCGCAAGCCGCGCCAGGTCCTCGCGCAGGGCCCGCACCTCGGAGAGAAGATCCGGCTGTGCGGCCACGGTGTTGTTCGTGGTGGTGGCCGTGCTGTTCGCGCCGAAGGTCAGGGAGCTGTTGCTGACTGAGCCGATGTGCGGCCCGGGGGTGGGGGTCTCGTTAGCGTGCGCCATTGCCGTTGCCTCCGCGTACGGGGCCCTGGGGGCCTGGGTTGGTGGTGCGGGAGTTGTTGGTGGTGTTCGCGCGGGAGCCCGGCCCGAAGCCCAGGGCGCTGTGGTGCACGGAGTCGATGACGACCCCGCCGTCGGAGACGTTGATGACCTTCTGCTCGAACTCGCCGGTCTGCCAGCCCGCCGCGTACAGCGCGTCCTTGACCCCGCCCGCGACCCGGTCCTGCACGCTCTTCAGGTAGCGGCTGACGTCCATGTCCTGGAAGAGGGAGAGGCGGCCGGTCGCCACCCTTTCCCGTACGGAGAAGTCGGGGCCGGTGCGCGGCTCGCCGCCCAGTCCGCCGGTGAGGAGCTGGAAGCCGCTGCCCACTCCCCGTACGAGCGTGATCAGCGCCCGCACCGGCGCGGCCGGGGTGTCCGCGAGACCGCCCGCGATCCGGACGAGTGCGTTGCCCGTCAGGTAGCGGCGGGCCGCCAGCGTTCCGGCCAGGAACTGCGGGCGCACCGGCGGCAGTACGTGCGGGGCGATCTCCAGCATCAGCATCCCGCCCTGCGTGTGCACCCGTACGAAGACGGTGACGACGACCTCCTCGCCCCAGCCGCCGACCCGGATGCGCAGGAAGTGCCGTCGGGTCTCGCCGCCCTCCTCGACGGCCGCCGCCAGGTAGTCCCGTACGAATGCGGGACTGCCCTGCGTCGACGCGAAGGACGGCACGTCCAGCGTGGGCATGAACACGCACTCGTCGACGACGAGTTCGCGCAGCCGGTCGATGACCTTGTCGCCGTGCGCGGAGGGGCGCTGGAGGGCTTCGACGAGGGGCCGGACCCGGTCGAGGATCGTCCGGTTGTCCAGGGGGTACGGGGTGACGCCCTCGCGGGGCTTGAGCTCGACGGCGAGTTCCCAGGTGTCGACCGGTGCACCCGCGCCCAGGAACGGGTCCTCGGCGCCGTACATGATGAGCGGCGAGGACTGCTCGGCGTCGACCAGTGCGCGCAGCCGCCGCGAGCGGGGGCCGACGGGCCCGGACTCGATCTCGGCGCGGTCCTGGTGGCGGGCGGCGAAGGCGGTCCGCTCCAGCTCCTGGGCAAGGATGCGGGCGAACTGGAGGCGCTGGGCGCCCGCCGTCACGACGAGTACGGCCAGGAAGAACAGCGTCACCCAGACGGGCTGGGAGTCACGCCCGAAGCCGAAGAGGCCCGACGTGTCGAGGGGGGCGAACGGGCCGCCGAAGACGCCCTGGAGGTTCGTCAGCACCTCGTCCAGCCAGGTCGGATCCCACGTCTCCGGGTCGTCGAAGGCACGGGCCCCCAGCCAGAGCAGGGCCCAGGCGAACACGGCCCGGCCGTACCAGCGCAGCAGCAGCGCCGGGATCTGGCGGGCCGGTTCGGGGCGGCGGGCGGAGCCCCGGACCAGCGTGGCCAGGGCGAGGACGACGCAGGGGAAGAGGAGGAGCAGGAAGAGGCCGCCGGTGAGGACCGTGGCGAGCGTCCAGAGGAGTACGGTCCCGGCCGCCCAGACCAGTTCGATACGGCGTGCACGCAGGGCGTGCGCGAGGACGCGGGCCGCGTCGAAGCCGTACGAGGGGGCCGTGACCCGCTCCTCGTGGACGTACAGCTCCTCGATCACCGCGTCGCGGTACGCACCGTCGAGGTAGACCCCGGCGCAGAGCAGGCGGCTGGCCTCGCTGAGGGCGGGGGGCACCGGGTGCCGTGCGGCGGAGGGGTCCGGGGGTGGGGACTGCGGCGGGGACTGCGGCGGGACGACGGGTACGGGGTGGGTCACGGGGCGGTCCTCGACTGACGTCAACTCCCGCGCGCGGCTGGCTGCTTCGCGCCCCGGGCGGTCCGATGGGGTGCGTCAGACTAGGCCCGGCACGGCCCCTCTTCGTCCCGTTCACGGGGGAACGCCCCGGATAGGTGCCCTCGTGGTCAGTTGTGCGAGACGACCGCCTTCTCGAAAACGCCGCCGAAGTCGCCCTCGAAGTCGTCGGCCGGCTCGGGGGCGTCCTGGACCTGGAGGGCCGCGACCCACAGCGGCATCATCCAGAGCAGGACGAACACGCCGACGAGCAGCGGGGCGACGTACGCCCTGGTCAGTTGGCCGTCGGTGGCGTGGGCTGCCAGCCAGAGTCCGGCGGCGGCACCGATGATCAGCGCACCCGTCATCTTGTGCGCCGTGGCGCGGGCCCGCTCGCGCTCCATGAGCTGGCGCTCGTCCAGGGCGCGGGCTCGGAGCTCGAAGAGGCCGCAGGTGGCGCCGTTGAGGATGCCGGTGGCCAGGCACCAGAGGAGCGTGACGGGGATCAGAGCGAAGAGGGCCCACCGCTGGTCGTACGCGAATATCTGCACGAGGAGGGCGGCGTCACCGAGGGTCAGGGCCACGCTCGCGGCGACGGCGGCCCGGCGGCGGCCCTTCGTGGCGCTGAACACGCGCCCCCTGGGGTCGTTCATCAGGGCCTGCATGCGCCGGTCGTACCCCGTCATCTTGTTGCTGGCGGACGCGTTCATGACTGTGACTTCCTCCCGTAGACCTCTTGCGTGAGCGAGCCGAACGGCTCCAGTGAGAACAGCGCCTCGACCGGCAGTTCGAAGAACGCGGCGACCTTCAGGGCCAGGTCCAGGCTGGGGTTGTACTGCCCGCGCTCGATGTAGCCGATGGTCTGGTAGTGGACGCCGACCGCTTCGGCGAGGGCCTGGCGGGAGACTTTCCGCTCGGCTCTCACCACGGCCATTCTGTTGTGCACCTGCTCGCTCATGTACAAGAAGTACTACATTCGGGGGTAGGTGCACAACAGTTCTGAGGGCTTCGGGGCGGCTCAACACGCACAAAACCCCCGGCAGTTGAACTGCCGGGGGCTTTGTGTGAAGCGAATCAGACCATAAGGGGTCGGATCAGGCGGGACCTCAGGTCGGGCGGGACCTCAGGACCGTCGGGACCTCAGATCAGGCCGAGCTCGCGCACCGCGTCGCGCTCTTCCTTGAGCTCCTGTACCGAGGCGTCGATGCGGGCGCGGGAGAAGTCGTTGATCTCCAGGCCCTGGACGATCTCGTACTTGCCGTCCTTGCAGGTGACGGGGAAGGAGGAGATCAGGCCCTCCGGGACGCCGTAGGAGCCGTCCGACGGGATGCCCATCGAGGTCCAGTCGCCCGCGGCCGTGCCGTTGACCCACGTGTGCACGTGGTCGATGGCGGCGTTGGCGGCCGAGGCGGCCGAGGACGCGCCACGGGCCTCGATGATCGCCGCGCCGCGCTTGGCGACGGTCGGGATGAAGGTGTCGGCCAGCCACTGCTCGTCGTTGACGACCTCGGCGGCGTTCTTGCCCGCCACCTCGGCGTGGAAGATGTCCGGGTACTGGGTGGCGGAGTGGTTGCCCCAGATCGTGAGCTTCTTCAGCTCGGAGACCGGGGTGCCGGTCTTCTTCGAGAGCTGCGAGAGCGCGCGGTTGTGGTCCAGACGGGTCATCGCGGTGAAGCGCTCCGCCGGGACGTCCGGGGCGGCGGCCTGCGCGATGAGCGCGTTGGTGTTGGCCGGGTTGCCGACAACGAGGACGCGGATGTCGTCCGCGGCGTTGTCGTTGATGGCCTTGCCCTGGGGCTTGAAGATGCCGCCGTTGGCCGAGAGCAGGTCGCCGCGCTCCATGCCCTTCGTACGGGGGCGGGCGCCGACGAGGAGGGCGACGTTCGCGCCGTCGAAGCCGACGTTCGGGTCGTCCGTGATCTCGATGCCCTGGAGCAGCGGGAAGGCGCAGTCGTCGAGCTCCATGGCGGTGCCCTCAGCGGCCTTCAGGCCCTGCGGAATCTCCAGGAGACGCAGCTTGACCGGCACGTCCTGGCCGAGCAGGTGACCGGAGGCGATGCGGAAGAGCAGCGCGTAGCCGATCTGTCCGGCCGCGCCGGTGACGGTGACATTCACGGGAGTGCGGGTCATGGCGATCTCCGTAAGACAAGCGAAGTGGCGGGGGTCCCTGCCCCTTGTGCGGGATATCTCGATGTGGAGAGATGTCCGCCCGCCAGGCTATCGCGCCTCGGGCGGGGCGGACTCCCGGGTCCGTGTGGGACGGCGCACACCCCACGGCGCACACCCCACTACGCACACCCCATCGCCGTACGCCCCACTGCCCACACCCCACCGCCGTACGCCCTCGGGAACGCCGACGGCCGTCCGCGCAGAGGGGGGGAGCGCGAACGGCCGTCTCGGGTGGCGTCACCCGT
Organism: Streptomyces sp. NBC_00237; assembly: GCF_026342435.1. NCBI lineage: Bacteria > Bacillati > Actinomycetota > Actinomycetes > Kitasatosporales > Streptomycetaceae > Streptomyces > Streptomyces sp. NBC_00237. Next base: position 2,538,289 of record NZ_JAPEMT010000002.1, read on the forward strand.
GGGGGGTGACATGCACCTTCCCCGAAGAGGGGAGGGCATGCGCCCCGATGTCAGTTTTCTTCTCGTCGGCTACTCGGCCGTCGTGCAGCTCTTCTTGCCGCTCTTCAGCGTCGCGCACGCCCGCGCCTCGTCCGCCGTGGCCGACTCGACCATCGACGTGTACGCGTCGGTGGACGCCGCGCCGACCACGCCGTTGCGCCCGGCAGCCGAGGTGTCGGAGGAGACCGTCACCTTGTCGCCGCCCGCGGCACCGGTGATACGGGCCCAGGCCGCGCCGCACGTCTTGCTGTAGCGGACCTCGATCTTGGCGGTGCCGACCGTGCCGCGCGCGGACGTGATGGCGTACTCGCCGCCGCAGCCCATCGCCTCGGGGTCCTTGCCCTCGCACGCCTTGCCGTTGCACTTCACACCGGCGGGCAGCTTGGGCGTCGTCGTCCTGTCCTGCGAAGCCGCCGGGGTCTTGCCCGCGTTCGGCTCCTTGTCCTTGTCGTCGCCGCTGGTCAGCAGCACTGCGGCCACGATCACCAGCAGTGCGCCGACGACGCCCGCCAGGAACATCGTCAGCTTGCGCCGCTGGCGCTGGCGGTCCGGTGCCGAGTTCGGCGGCGGCGGGCCCGGACGCGCGCCGCCGGGGCCGGGGCCCGCGGGACGGTCGTAACCGCCCGCACCGCCGGAACCGGAACGCGCGGAGGACGAGGAAGCGGAGGAGGCCGACGGGCTGTTGTAGCTCTGGCCCTGGTTGAAGCCGCGCTCGAAGTCGTTCGCGTAGTCGCGCTCGTGCTCCGGGCGGCCCGGGGCGGGACGGCTCGGCGCGGTGCGCGCGGCGGACGCGGATCCCTGCCCGGAACGCGCCGACGGGACCTGCCCGGTACGCGCCTTGAGCTCGCTGGGGATCTTCAGGTTCGTCGTCATGTCGAACGCGTCGGTGTTCGGCCGGGCGGCACGCCGCTGCTGGCCGGTGTCGGTCAGCGCCGACTCCGACGCGCGGGACTGGCCCGGCACCGAAGCGGAACCCGGCCCCGAGGAGCCCGGACGCGCAGCGGAACCCGGACGCGTCGGCGGGGTCGAGGTGGTGCCCGCCTTGCGCGACTTGGCGTTCTGGGACGCGGGCGCACCGAACTCGCCCAGCGCCGCGCGCGCCTGGGAGATCCGGATGGCTTCCATCGTCATGTCGTGGCGCATCTCGGAACGGCTCCAGGCGCGCTCCGCGAGCTCCCACATGGTGGTGAGGTGAACGGGATTGGTCCCGGTCACGTCGGAGAGCGCGACGACCGCGCCCTTGGGTGCGAGCAGCCGTCCATTGAGATAGCGCTCCCAGGACGTCTTGCTGTACCCGGTGCGGTCCGCGACCGCGGCAACGCTCAGACCGCTGCGGTCGACGAGTCGACGCAGCTGGTTGGCGAACTCCCTGACCTGCGGGTCGAGTCCTTCCGGCAGCGCTTTCCAACGAGGCATAGCTTCCCCCTTGTCCCCCCGTACGTTCCTGATGTGCCCCGCGCTCTGTTCTGCCCTCTGCTCCTGCCCCTTAGGCCCCTGCCCTGGTGAAGGCGGCGTACCCAGAGGGATGCGCTGAGCCAGGATGTCAGTTCCTGGGGCGGGAGCGCACGGGAGCAAATCGGAACCCGGACGCACCTCATTGCGCGCTCCCGTTCCGATCGCCCGTACCAGTGTCCCATCGATGCTGTGTGCGGATTGCCCGAGCCCTGACCTTCCCTCACGGCGGTCCACAATGTCCAGACAAGTCCGCTATTCAACTGCCTTGCGACAGCTTCCTCCGAAACAAGATCTTTGAGGTGATCCAGTCCGGGACACCGGATCTCAAGACGACACCCAACAGTGGAATGGTTCCCTCCAGTTGTGTATGTCGATCTTTTGCGAGTCACCCCGCGAAACACTCCGGCGCGCCTCCCGCCGCAGGCTCCAGACAGGCCCGCACTCCGGCCGGATCGCGCGGCGCGAGCATGGGGGTGACGACCCAATCTGTGGCATCCCCCACATCGACGGCCTCCGCCCGCATGACTTTTGGGCCGGTCTGCGACGTTTCACCCCCCTCGTTCTCGGCTCCCTGCGTCTCGCCCCGCCCGTCGGTCTCGTCCTCCAGCGCGGGATAGAGCGCCACCTTGTCCCCCGCCTTCAGGAACGACGCCCGCACCCACACCGCCCTGCACACGCTGCTGTACCGGATCTCCACCCGCTGCCCGCCCCGCGCGGTCCGGTCCACCAGCGAGGTCGCCGCCCCCGACTGCCCGCACCCCATCCCCCGGGGCATGCGCCCCACGCACTGCGCGCCCAGGCACCCGGCGGCCACGGCGACCCCACGGGTGGGCTGCGGCGAGGAGCCGACGTCCGGCGGGCCGCCCGCCCCGAGCGCCGCGAGGCCGACACCGAGGGCCACGGCCGCCGCCCCGACCAGGGCACCGCCCACCATCAGCGCGTACGGCTGCCATCCCCTGCGCACGGGGCCGGGTTCCCGGGCGAGTTCGACCACGGGCTCCCGTACGGGAACGGTCCCCGACGCGTGCTCCGAGCGGCCGCTCCAGCACGCGTCCGCCAGCTCCCACAGGGCCAGCAGCCGCGCGGGCGGTACTCCCGCGACCGTGCACAGGGCCTCCACCGCCTGCCTCGGGACCGGCTTCTTTCCGTTGAGATAGCGCTCCCAGGAGGACTTGCTGTACGGAGTACGGTCCGCCAGCGCGGCCAGGCTCAGCCCCGTACCGATCCGCAACTCCCGCAGTTCCGCCGCCAGATGGGCACGATCCCCACCCGGAACCGGCTCCTGCCCTTCACTCCTCATCGGCGCAGCTCCCGCCAGGTGTTCTCGCCGACCAGACCGTCGGGCACCAGCCCGCGCCGCTTCTGGAAGGCGCGGACGGCGTCCGTCACGGCCGGGCCGTACAGTCCGTCGACGACCCCCGGGTCCACGCCGTGCGCGCGCAGCAGGCACTGCGCCTCGACGACGTCCCGGCCGCTCGCGTCCGGCGTCAGCAGGGTCTCCCGGGTGACGCCGTGCCCCGCGTACCGCCCGCCGTCCTTGCGTCCGGTGCCGCAGGAGTACGTCCTGTCCTCCTGGTACGCGTACGCGGCCGGGTCCTGCGGCGTCGTCCCGGCCCCGGTCGCCGAGGCGACGGCGTACCCGGCGGCGAAGGCCACCAGGAGCGCGCATCCGGCGGAGGCGAGGACGGCGGGGCGCGGGGTGCGGCCGTGTGACGTCCGCGCGGGCTCCGGTTCCTCGTCCGGGTGCTGCCGTGCCCGGTCCTGGCCGTTCTCCTCCGCGCGGGCCCCGCGGTCGCGCGCGGCGACGTCGTACAGGACGAGGAGGCGGGTGGGGTCGCTTCCGCAGACCCGGGCCAGTTCCCCGACGGCCTCTCTCGACGGCGGAGTGCGGCCGTTGAGATAGCGCTCCCAGGAAGAGCGGCTGCTGCTTGTCCTCGTCTCCAGTGCGGCCAGACTGAGGCCGCTGTGGTCCTTCAGCCTCCGCAGCTGGGCGACCAGTTGACGGTCGCGCTCGCCCAGCTGGGGCGGCAGCGTCTTCCACCGCGCCATGCTTCACCCCGTACGCGTGTCTGCGTCCTTTGGGCCGAGCCCCGGACCCCCGAGCCGGGTCGGCCGTGGCCCCCGGCACTCCCCACTGATGATGCGAAGGGCCGCCGCGCGGGTTCCCTGGCGGCGGGCGCGAGGTGGCTTCCGGCCGATTCCCGCCTGCCCCTGCGCGTCCCGGACGTCCCAGCGAAGCCTCCTGGGACGGGGCGTCCCCGCAGGTGGGGGCGTGGGACGTCCCCTGCTGTCCCGTACGGGTGGATCGCTGTGGCGGCGACCGGAAACAGCTGCGCACAGTCGTTCCCGTACCCCCGCTCGAACCGGAGCGGGCCGTACGACAACGGGGAGGAACACCACATGCACGCTCCCAAGCGCACCGTCGCACTCGCCACCGCCGCCCTGACCCTCGGCGGGCTCTTCGCCGCCGGGGCGGGGCCCGCTGCGGCGGCCCCGGCGAAGGCGTCCGTCAGCAAGCCCGCCGCCGCGACCTCGGCCGTCAACACCGTCGGTGCCGCCGACCTCAGCGCCCAGGCCAGGCGCTGCGACTGGCCGCGCGTCTGCTTCTACCGGGGCAACACCTACAAGGCCGCGTACAAGGACTGGGGCTACCAGCTGCTCGGCCCGCGCGGCCGGTCGTCGAACGTCATCGTCAACTCCCGCTACGACGACGGCGCCCGCATCTACCTGATGCGCCACAACGGCACCGGCCGCCACTGGGAGTGCGCGAAGCCGCGCCGGGTCTACAGCGTCCGGCCGGGCTGGAAGCCGTACGCGATCAACATCCGCAACAGCCCGAGCTGTCGCTGATCACCGATTGCCACGAACACGACGGTGGCCCGTTCTTCCCACGGGGGGAGGGAACGGGCCACCGTCCTGCCGTGCCGTGTCTTCGGCGCGTCTCCGACGTGCCCGCGCCGGATCAGCGCACGGTGAAGCGCACCACCTGCTCCACGATCGGGATCTTCAGCCACGGCTTGGGCTGCGTCATCATCGCCAGCATCACGATGAGCAGGCCCAGCGTCCCGTACGTCACGATGTCCGTGAAGCGGGAGCGGACCGCGAGCATGCCCACGCCCGGCAGCACCCAGCGGAACACCGCCCCGGTGATCAGGGCGGCCCCGATCAGGACCGTGCCCAGCCGGAACCCCATGCCGAACGCGTCGACGGCGACCAGCAGCAGCCCGAGCCCCGTCATCCCGAGCACCGTGAGCAGCGGCCACTGCCGGACGGGCGCCGGAGCGTCCCCGTCGGCGGCCCGGCCGCCGCCCTCGGGGCGGGCGGTGTCCCGGGTGAGGGCGGGGAAGCGCCGCGTGGTGCGCACCGGCCCGTCGGGGCCGGGGGCACTGACGACGCCCTTGGCCTCGGGCTCGGGAGCCTCGGTCGTGGGAGTCACGGGGTCGCCGGGCTCCGCCGGGGACTTCACGCCCGCCGGGGACTTCGTGTCCTCGGTGGCCCCGCCGCCGGTCGGCTCGCTGCGGTCGTCCGCCTTGTCGCCCATGGCCTCGCTGCTCCCTCTTCGTCCCGAAATCGTCCCGTACGCTTCCCGGTCGGCCCGTCAGCCCGCGTCGATACCGGCTGCGCGCTCGGCCGCCTCAACGACGTTGACCAGCAGCTGGGCACGGGTCATCGGGCCCACGCCACCCGGGTTGGGGGCGACCCAGCCCGCGACCTCGGCGACGCCGGGGTGCACGTCGCCGACGATCTTGCCGTTCTCGTCGCGGCTGACGCCGACGTCCAGGACGGCCGCGCCCGGCTTGACGTCCTCGGGCTTGATCAGGTGCGGCACACCGGCGGCGGCGACGATGATGTCGGCCTGACGCAGGTGGTGGGAGAGGTCACGGGTGCCGGTGTGGCACTGGGTGACGGTGGCGTTCTCGGACTTGCGGGTGAGGACCAGCGGCATCGGGCGGCCGATGGTGATGCCCCGGCCGACGACCACGACGTGGGCGCCCTTGATCTCGACGTCGTGGTGGCGCAGCAGCTGGACGATGCCGTACGGCGTGCAGGGCAGCGGGCCCGTCTCGCCGATGACGAGCCGTCCCAGGCTCATCGGGTGCAGGCCGTCGGCGTCCTTGGCCGGGTCCATCAGCTCCAGGACGCGGTTGGTGTCGATGCCCTTGGGGAGCGGGAGCTGGACGATGTAGCCGGTGCAGGCGGGGTCCTCGTTGAGTTCCCGTACGACTGCCTCGATCTCCTCCTGGGTGGCGGTCGCGGGCAGTTCGCGCTGGATGGAGGCGATGCCGACCTGGGCGCAGTCGCGGTGCTTGCCCGCGACGTACCACTTCGAGCCGGGGTCGTCGCCGACCAGGAGGGTGCCGAGCCCGGGAACGACTCCTCGGCTGATCAGGGCCGCGACGCGGCCGGTGAGTTCGGACTTGATCGCGGCTGCGGTGGCCTTGCCGTCGAGAATCTGGGCGGTCATGTGCCCATCCTCGCGGATACAGGGGGTGTGGTTCCAATTAGGGGCCGCTCGGGCGCGAGCGGGGGTCGCGGCGTTGGGACGACGCATTGTCACCGGCTGGAACCAAACGTTGCACTTGCACAACACCTAGCTCTTCCGGCTGGACAAAAACAAGTCGGTAATACGACGATGTGGCGCGCAGTTCGCGGTAGCGCAGGGGGGCAAACCGCTCGTTCCAGACACGTTCCTCCGCTCGGACCGCACCGTCCCCAGCTCGACAACGGAGGAATCGCACGTGAGCTTCGGCGACCCCAACAACCCGTACGGCCAGCCCCAGGGCCAGCCGCAGCAGCCGCCGCAGGGCCAGCCCGGCTACGGCTACCCGCAGCAGCCCCCGGCGGGCCAGCCCGCGTACGGCTACCCGCAGCAGGCCCCGCAGGGCGTTCCCCCGCAGCAGGGCTACGGCTACCCGCCCCAGCAGCCGGGCGGCACCCTTCAGGCCAACAACGGCTACATCAACGTCGCGGGCCTGGGCACCGTCGAACTCGCCACGATGGGACGCCGTCTGGGCGCGCGTCTGCTGGACGGCGTGGCGTACGGCATCCTGTACGCGATCTTCTCGGCGATCGGTCTCGCGGGTCTCGTCGGTGCGTCGGAGTCCCTCAAGGACTGCACCAACATCCAGTACACGGACCCCGGGTACCAGCAGTGCATCACCGACGCCACCAACGCCGGCGTCGGCATCGTCGCCGCGTTCTTCGGCGCCCTCGCCCTCTTCGCCCTCATCGCCCTGCTCTACGAATGGCTGATGGTCTCCATCTTCGGCGCCACGCTCGGCAAGATGGTGCTCGGCGTCAAGGTCATCAAGGAGTCCACCGGTCAGGCCCCCGGCCTGGGTGCGGGCTTCATCCGCTACATCATCCCGATGGTCGGCTCGCTGTTCTGCGGCCTCGGCACGCTCCTGGTCTACCTCTCGCCCTTCTTCGACAACTCGGGCAAGCTCCAGGGCTGGCACGACCGTGCCGGTGGCACGATCGTCATCAAGAAGTAGGCAAGGTGAAGGTGCGGCCACCTTCACCTCCTCGCGAAGGCCGTCAATACCCCACTCGTTCCGGGGAATTGGCGGCCTTCCGCCTTACCCGGAGGCATTTCGCTCCCTACCCTGGCGGGGATTTGCCAGGGAGGGATGCAGAGCATGTACAGCATCATCGTGGTTCCCGCGCACTGTGCGGGTCCCGGGGAACAATTCCGGCTGGCTCCGGGGGAAACCCTGCGTTTCGGCCGTACGCCGCCGGACGGCAGCTCCGTACCCCACCTCACGCTCGCCCACGACGGGGTGTCCCGGTCCGCCGGGGAGATCCGGGCCAGCGGCGCGTTCTGGACGCTGAGCAACCTCGGCTCCCGGCAGACGTACGTCGTCGAGAACCCGGAAGGGGCGGGCGAGCACATCAAGATCGCGCCGGGACGCCTCGACGCGCCCGTGCCCTTCGAGTTCTCCAGGGTGGTGCTGCCCGCCGCCGGGGAGCTGCTGGCCTTCGAGGTGTGGGCGCCGCGCCACGACTACGTGACGGCGGACCCGTCCCTGCCCGGAGCCCTCACCGCGCCCGCCTTCGCCCTCGACCGTACGAAGCGGTACTTCGCGGTGCTCGCCGCGCTGTGCGAGCCCCGGCTGCGCGGCGAACCGCACGCCCCGCTGCCGACCGTCGACCAGGTGGTGGAACGGCTGCGTCCGCACTGGCCCGGCGCGTCCCGCACTTCCGTGCAGTGGAACATCGACTACCTGGCCGTGAAACTCCGCCTCAAGCAGCCCCCGGAAGCGGCGGACTGCGGCCCCCGGCTCAACGGCAAGAAGGAGTCCCTGGTCTCGCTCGCGCTGCGCTTCGATCTCGTACGGGAGACCGAACTGTCGCTGCTCGAAGGCGAGTTGACCAAGAGATGACCTTCGCCGTCCCCGTCCCGCCCGGCTACCGGATCGGCTCCTGGCAGGTGCGCGAGCCGCTCGCGGCCGGGGCCTTCGGGAGCGTGTACGCGGCCGTGAAGGTGTCCGGGGCGCCCGGCGGCCTGCCCCCGGAAGCAGCCCTGAAGTTCCTGCCCACCGGCACCCGCACCCCGCGCCAGCTGAACCACCTGCGCGAACTCGCCCAGCGCGAGCTGACGATGCACCGCAAGCTGTCCCGCCCCCGGCTGATCCGGATGTACGAGGCGCTGACCGTCGACGACCCGGACCTCCCGGAGCTGGACGGCGCGACCGTTCTCGTACTGGAGCGGGCCGAGGGCTCCCTCGACGCCCTGCTCGCCCGGGAGCCCGTGCCCGCCGCCGGGCCCGCGCTGCTCGCCCAGGTCTGCGAGGGCATACACCAGCTGCACCACGCGGGCTGGGTGCACGGCGACCTCAAGCCCGGCAACGTACTGCTGATGGCGGACGGCACGGTGCGGCTCGGGGACTTCAACCTGGCCGCCGAGATGGACGGCACCCACGCGTACGCGCCCGCGTTCGCGACGCCCGACTACACACCGCCGGAACTGCTCTGGTCGGAGATCAGCGACAACGGGCGGCAGGTCAGACCGAGCACGGACGTGTGGGCGTTCGGGGTGCTGGCGCACCTGGTGCTGACGGGGAAGCCGCCGCTGCCCGGCGGCGGAGGCAGCGGGGGCGGGCCCGCCGCCCGCTCGGAGGCGCTGCTCGGCTACGCGCGCGGGGAGGCGGACCTGCACCTCGATCCGGAACTCCCCGAGGGGTGGCGGGACATCGTCACCGACTGCCTGGCCCGCACGCACGAGGAGCGGTCCGCGTTCGACGCCGCCGGGCTGCTGCGCCGTATCGAGGCGGTGACCGGCTCCGCGCCCGCGCCCCGGCTGCCCCGGCTGCGGCCCCGTTCGCGGCGGACGGTGCGGGCGCTGTGGGCGGCGGGAGCGGCCGTCGCGGTCCTCGGGGCTTCGCTGGGGTTCCTGGCGCTGCGGGAGCAGCCCGTCCCGGACGCCGAGTACGGGGCGGCCGAGCTGCGCACGGACAAGGGCGTCCCGGTGGCGTACCGGAAGCTGATCGTCGACGCGGCGCACCAGTGCGGCGAACGGGACGTCACGCCCGCGCAGATCGCGGCGATCCTGAAGGTGGAGAGCGACTTCGACGCGGACCTGTGGGACCCGGCCAACGACGAGTACGGGATCGCCCGGTGGAGCCCCCGGGTGGTGCGCTACTGGCTGCGCAGCGACGAACGGCCGAAGACCGGGAACCCGAAGCCGCCGTTCCCGCCGGAGCAGTCGATTCCGGCGCTGGGCAGGTACCTGTGCGCGATCACCCCGGCGCTGTGGCCGAACCTCAACGTCTCCACGTCGGTAGCGGGGGCGGTCGCGCATCGCTCCTCCGCCTCCCGGGTCAACGAGTGGGGCGGAGCGCCGGCGAAGCTCCGCCCCCATGCGGACAAGGTCGCGCACTACCTCAAGGAGTACGCAGCCCAGGGCGCCGGGGCACCCTGAGACATCTGAGGTACCTCGGTGGGGCGCGTCGGGGGACGGTTGTGGTGTGCCGCCGGAGAGGCGGCACGGACCACGCAACTCATCACCTCACAGGGGGACATGATGCGCAGGACCCGAAGGATGATCGCCGCTGTCGGTGCCACGGTCGCGGGGGCCGCGGTGCTGGTGGCACCCGGGATCGCCCAGGCCGACAGCTCCGCCGTCCCGGCCGCCTCCCAGGTCAAGATCCAGGGGAAGTACTACTTCAACACCTGGCGGAACGCGTACAGCTACGAGGGCCGGAACGTGAACACCCCGAAGAAGGGCATCCTCTGGGCCGGGCGGAACTACTTCTACTGCCAGGCGCAGGGCCAGGACCACCACGACGACGCGGGCAACAAGAACACCTGGTGGGCCAAGACCGACGACGACAACGGCAACAGGAACGTCTGGGTGAGCGCCACCGCGTTCAGCGTGGGCGGCAACTACGAGCCGATCCCGGGTCTGCCGAAGTGCTGATCGCCGTATGAGCGTCTGACCGTACGAGCGCGTGAAGGAGGCCGCGCCCCGATTTCGGGGGAGGGCGCGGCCTCCTTCACGTACGTATTACCGGCCGTGTCAGTGGAAGAAGTGGCGCGTGCCCGTGAAGTACATGGTCACGCCCGCCTTCTTCGCGGCCTCGACGACCAGCTCGTCGCGTACCGAACCGCCCGGCTGGACCACGGCCTTGACGCCCGCGTTCAGCAGGATCTCCAGGCCGTCCGGGAACGGGAAGAAGGCGTCCGACGCGGCGTACGAGCCCTTCGCCCGCTCCTCGCCCGCACGCTCGACGGCGAGCTTCGCGGAGTCGACGCGGTTGACCTGGCCCATGCCGACGCCGACGGACGCGCCGCCCTTGGCGAGCAGGATGGCGTTGGACTTGACCGCGCGCGACGCCTTCCAGGCGAAGGACAGCTCGGCGAGCTCCTCGCCGGAGAGGGCCTCGCCGGTGGCCAGGGTCCAGTTCTTCGGGTCGTCGCCCTCGGCCTGGAGGCGGTCGGTGACCTGGAGGAGGGCACCGCCGTCGATCGGCTTGACCTCGACCTTCGCGGAGGGCTCGCCCTCGCAGCGCAGGACGCGGATGTTCTTCTTGCGGGCGAGGACCTCGACGGCCCCGTCCTCGTACGCCGGGGCGACGATGACCTCGGTGAAGATCTCCGCGACCTGCTTCGCCATGGCGACGGAGACCGGGCGGTTGACGGCGATCACGCCGCCGAACGCGGAGAGCGGGTCGCAGGCGTGGGCCTTGCGGTGGGCCTCGGCGACGTCGTCACCGATGGCGATGCCGCACGGGTTGGCGTGCTTGATGATCGCGACACAGGGCTCGGCGTGGTCGTACGCGGCACGGCGGGCGGCGTCCGTGTCGGTGAAGTTGTTGTACGACATCTCCTTGCCGTGCAGCTGCTCCGCCTCGGCGAGGCCGCCGGTACCGTCGACGTAGCGGGCGGCGCCCTGGTGCGGGTTCTCGCCGTACCGCAGGACGTTCTTGCGGGCGTACGTCTGCCCGATGAAGTCCGGGAAGCCGCTGTCGTCGGCCGCCGCGTAGTCGTCGGCGAACCAGGCCGCGACGGCGACGTCGTACGCGGCCGTGTGCTGGAACGCCTCGGCCGCGAGGCGCTTGCGGGCGGTCAGGTCGAAGCCGCCGTCCTTGGCCGCCGCGAGGACGTCCGCGTACCGGACCGGGCTGGTGACGACGGCAACCGACGGGTGGTTCTTGGCGGCGGCGCGGACCATCGACGGGCCGCCGATGTCGATCTGCTCGACGCACTCGTCGGGGCTCGCGCCGGACGCGACGGTCTGCGTGAACGGGTAGAGGTTGACGACGACGAGGTCGAAGGGCTCGACGCCCAGCTCGGCGAGCTGGTTGCGGTGGTCCTCCAGGCGCAGGTCGGCGAGGATCCCGGCGTGCACGCGCGGGTGCAGGGTCTTGACCCGGCCGTCCAGGCACTCGGGGAACCCTGTCAGCTCCTCGACCCGGGTGACGGGGACACCGGCGGCGGCGATCTTCGCGGCGGTGGAGCCGGTCGACACCAGCTCGACGCCGGCCTCGTGCAGGCCCTGGGCCAGCTCCTCCAGACCGGTCTTGTCGTAGACGCTGACCAGCGCCCGCTGGATGGGCCGCTTCTTGATGGAATTGGCGATGGAGTTGGCCGGGTTAGCGGAGTTCACCGACATGAACCTTTCGTCCCTCTATGCGGTAGCCGTTGCGGGCGAGACGCCCCACGACCTCGACGAGCAGCAGACGCTCGACTTCCTTGATCCGCTCGTGCAGAGCGGCTTCGTCGTCTTCGTGCCGGATCTCGACCACGCCCTGGGCGATGATCGGACCGGTGTCGACGCCGTCGTCGACGAAGTGGACGGTGCACCCGGTGACCTTCGCGCCGTACGCGAGAGCGTCACGGACGCCGTGCGCACCGGGAAAACTGGGCAGCAGGGCGGGGTGCGTGTTGACCACCCGCCCGCCGAACCGGGCGAGGAACTGCTTCCCCACGATCTTCATGAACCCCGCGGAGACGACGAGATCGGGCTCGTACGCGGCGGTAGCGGCGGTCAGCGCGGCATCCCACTCGTCCCGCGTCCCGTGGTCCTTCACCCGGCACACGAAGGTGGGGATTCCGGCGCCTTCCGCCCGCTCCAGGCCGACGATGCCGTCGCGGTCGGCGCCGACCGCGACGATCTCCGCGCCGTAGTTCGGGACCGCGTCGATCACGTCGAGCAGCGCTTGGAGGTTCGTACCGGAACCGGAGACCAGGACCACCAGACGGGCGGAGCGTCCTGAGGCAGGGGGGAGGGGAGGGGCGGAGGGGGGCGGGGAGGCCACGGCGGGTCTCTTTCTCGCGGCTCGTGCGGTGCTCGAACGGTCTGCGTGCTCTGCGTGCTCGAACGGGGCTTTGTGGGGTCGTACGAATGAATCGCACGCCGACATACGGGGAACCCTACGAAGGCGCCGAACGTCAGCAACGATACCGGCACACCGGCCCGCCCCCACGGGACGGGTGCACGGGCGCCAGGTAGCGTCAGGGCAGGACTCGCGTCCCGTCGCAGGCCCCGGCGTCAGACCGGACCGGCGACGGGCGGAGCACCACACGACACATGACCTTCCGCACCGCGGAGCACAACGCTCCGGGCCCCGTCGGAAGGTCCGAGGGGAAGACGTTCACCAGATGACGGACCGACGCCGCCACGCGGCCCCGAGCCGCCACCCGTTCCCGCTGCCGCAGCCCTCGGCCGGTGGGGGGCTTCTGCTGCGGGAACGCAAGGGCGGCGGGGAAACGGAGGCTTCGGGGGCCCGCCCCTCGCAGGACTCCCAGGACTCCCAGGGCTCCGCCCGGAACTCCCCGGAGGACAACCCGTTCGCACCGCCGCCGGAGGGCACTCCGGACCAGCCGTGGCAACCCCGCAAGCCCTCCGGCTCCTCCTCCGACTCCTCCTCTTCCTCCGACTCCTCATCGGGCGGCTGGGGCAACCGGTGGAGCAACCGTCAGCCGGGCCGGGGCAACGGCGGCTTCGGCGGCCCGCAGCAGCCTTCGGGCCGGGGCCAGAACGGTCCCGAGAACCAGGAGGGCGGACCGGGCACGGGCCTGCGCTGGGACCCGACGGACCCGGTGCAGAGGCGTGCCCGGTACGCGCTCCTCGCCGGTATGTGGGCGTTCTTCTTCGCGGTGTTCACGCAGCGCGAGATCGCGCTGCTGCTGGGCGCGCTGGCGCTGTACTGGGGCATCAGCTCCCTGCGCGACCGCAAGAAGCCGGAGCCTTCGGCCACTCCCCCGGCCACTCCCCCGATGAGCACCCGCCCGCAGACGACGGCGGCCGTGAGCGGACTGGTGACGGCGGGGCTGGCGCTGGCGATCGTGGCGGCGACGTTCACGGTGCAGATGGTGTACCGGGACTACTACACGTGCGTGGCGGACTCCCTGACGAAGTCGGCCCAGGTCTCGTGCAACGAGGAACTGCCGAAGTCACTGGTGCCGGTGTTCGGCGTGAAGGAATAGGGCTCCGGGCCCCACAGGATTCTCCGGGCCCCGCAGGGTTCAGGGAAGGGGCGGGGAGGGGTGATCCCCCGCCGAAGGCGGAACTCCCTCCCCCTCCTCCCGCACCTCCGCCATCAATCCCCCGGACGCCTCCCGCAAAGCCGCCCACCGCACCTCCCGCGCCCCACTGTCGTGCCACGCCCCACCCTCCCCAGGCATCCCCTGCCCGGGAGGAGCGGGCGGCACAAGCGGAACCGGCGGAACCGGAACAAGCTCCACCTGCAACGGAGTTGCCTGCTCCCCAGTGTCCGGAGCGAATCCGGGAGAAGCCGAGACCGAGGCCGAAGCATCCGGAGCGAATGCCGGAGATGCCGAGGCCGAAGCCGAAGCAACCGGAGCGAACCCCGGAAAAGCCGAAGCCGAAGCCGCAGCCGCGACGGGCCCCGGAACCGGATCCGAAGCCACCACCCGCCAAACTCTCCGCTCCCGCACCCTCCACCCCCGCACCCCCAGAGCCACCGGCACCCCCACTCCCACCACCCACCCCACCACGCCCAACCCCGCCGCCCACCCCACCGGCCCGAACGCCGCCAGCCGTTCCACGCCGAGCGGCCCGCCCGACGCCGCCGCGAGCACCGCCGTCATCGCCCCGCACCCCACCCCCGCGAGGATCACCGCCCCGGCCGTCTGCCGCCGCCCCCACGCCTCTTCCCGTACGGAATAGACCGGCGCGGCCACCCTCACCGTCAACCACGCCACGACCACGGCGGCCACCAACGGCACCCCCGAAGCGGCCCAGTTGACGGCAGTCCCCCGCCCCTCCCCCGGCAGCGCCGCCAGCAACGGGAAGTGCGGAACCGCCCCCGCCGCACCCACCGCACCCAACGGGCCGACCGTCGCCCCGACTCCCACCTCGAACCCCACTCCCACTCCGTAACAAGCCCCCCACACAGCCGCGTTCGGCACCAACGCCAGTGCCAGCGCCAGCACCCCGAACCGCCCCGACCACTCCCCCGCGAGCCGTACGAACGACTCCTGCGCCAGGTCCGCGTGCCACCCCAGCGACACCCCGACGACCAGCGCCCCGCCGCCCACGAGCACCGCCGTCCCGGCGGCCGCCGCCCGCGCCGCCGTCGCGAGCAGGGGGCGCGCGAAGGCCGCCCGTACGCCTGCCGGAACCCACCGGGGCAACGGCCCGTGCGGCCTTCCGTACGCGGTCCACACCCCCACAGCCGCAGCGCCACCCACCACCAGGGGCACGTGCAGCACCACACTCCCCACCGTCGCAGGCAGCGGCCCCCCGGCCGCGTACACCGCGGCCAGTGCCCCTACCAGCAGGTACCCGACCGTCACTCCGCCGAATGCCTCCCAGCCAGAGGCCCGGGGAGCCACCTCCTCCCCGTCCTCCCCCTCCTCGCACGCGTCCCGCGCCGCCCGATGGGCCAGCCACAACGGCAGTACGGAGCACAGCAGCGGGGTCAGTCCCACCGGCGCGGCGACGCCGCCGAGGGTGTCCGTACGCACCAGATCCGCACCGTGCGCGAGCAGCCACACCCCGGCCGCGACGCGCAGCGCCGCACCCGCCCCCGCGTCCGGATACGGCGAACTGATCCACAGCACCATCACCAGCACCGCGAACGCCCCGAGCCCCAGCCCGGCGGCCAGCCCACCGCGCACCAGACACACGACCCACGCGGTACCGCGCCCGCCCGCCGTCGCCCGCTGCTCCTCCGGCTCGCGCGGCCCGGGATACGGCTCCTGCTGCGGGCCCTGCGGCAACGGCTGCTGCTCGGTCACTGGATTCGGGTTCACGCGGCCATGCTGCCCACGACACGCGCCATCTTCACGTAACGGGTGGATGGCCGACGTGTCGCCCAATATACGTTTATGTACTTTTTCGTCCGCCGTACCGCTACGGGAACTTCGGGGAACACATCCACTGCGTCGCGCGCCACGGGGGTGACCGTCCGATGACCCGGACCACTCGTTCCACCCCCGCACCCCCCGCAGTCGACCTGCCCGCCCCGAAGGAACGCCGCAGACTGCGCGAGGCGAAGGCGCTGTCCCAGGCGCAGGTGGCGGAGATCGTGGGCGTCACCCGCGAAACGGTCCGCTCCTGGGAACTCGGCCGCACCACCCCCCGAGGCCGCAAACGCGAGCTCTACGCCCGCCTCCTCGCCACCATCACCACCGAACTCACCACCCACGGCCAAGCAACCCCTGTCCGCACCCCACCCCCCTCACCAAGCCCCCTCACCCAACCGACCCCCTCACCGAGCCCCTCGGCGCGGCCAACCCCCTCGCCGAGCCCCCCGGCGCGGCCAACCCCCTCGCCTAGCCCCCTTGGGCGGCGGGGCCGCCCCCCGGGGGCGAGTGGGGCATCCCCTGCTCGAACGGAGTTGAGAGCTTGGGGAAGGGCGGGCAAGGGGGCGGCCCCCGGCGGAGCCGAACCCCTCGCCCCCGCCCACGCCACCACCGCCCCACCCACCGACACCCCGCACCCCACCACCGGCCCACCCTCCGACACCCCGCACCCCACCACCTCCCACCCCACCCCCGACGAGGTCGAACCCCTCACCCCCACCCGCCCCGCCACGGTCACACCCACCGACGAGGTCGAGCCCCCCACCCCCACCCCCTCCGAAGCCTTCGACGACCTCTACACCCACACCGCCCCCTCCCTCCTCCGCCAGACCTACCTCCTCACCGGCCGCCACCGCCTCTCCCACGAGTCCGTCGAACGCGCCTTCCACCTCGCCTGGCAACGCTGGCCCGAGGTCGCGACGGACCGCGACCCCACCGGCTGGGTCCGCGCGGCGGCGTACGAGTACGCGATGTCCCCCTGGCACCGCCTCCGCCCGAGCCACAAACACACCAACCTCCCCCCCACGGACACGGACGCGTCAGCAACCCCGAAGCCGAACGCAAGGGCAAGGGCAAGGGCAAGGGCAAAGACGAAGCCAAACGCCAAGGCGAACGCGAACGCGACCCCCACCCCCACCCCACCCCCCCGCGCCCTCCTCGAAGCCCTCCTCCAGCTCCCACCCCCCTACCGCCGCACCCTCGTCCTCTACGACGGCCTCGGCCTCGACCTCCCCGAGACCGCCGCCGAGACCGAAGCCACCACCCCCGCCACCGCCCACCGCCTGGAACACGCCCGTACGGTCGTCGCCCAGAAGCTCCCGGAACTGGCCGAGGCCCACACCCCCGCCGAGCAGTCCGCCCTCTTGCAGGAACGTCTCAGCACCCTGGCCGCCGCCCAGCCGGTCGACGCCCTGCCGACGGGCGACGCGGTCCGTACCCGCAGCGAACGCAAGACCCGCTTCTGGACCCGCGCGGCCATCGCCTTCACCACGCTCATCGTCGGCGCGACGGCCTTCACGCTGGCCACGGCCCCGACCCAGTACGAGGCCCCCCGGCCCCCCGGCGAGCCCGTCGGCGGTGTCCCGGCGCACAGCGGCCCCCAGCGCCTCACCGTCCAGGACCAAAAGCTCCGCGCCAAACTCCGCGCCGAACCCACGAACGGCCCGGAACGCCTGGTCCCCCAGACCCGCTGAGCCCCCGGCGCGACCGCCCCGGACAACGCGGAAGGCCCGCACCCCGGATTCGGGGTGCGGGCCTTCCGCGTACGACAAACAGCACTACAAGCGCCTGGGCGCCCAGCGCGATGCTCAGCCAGCGAGGATCGCGCGCGCCAGCTTCGCCGTCTCGGTCGGCGTCTTGCCGACCTTGACGCCGGCGGCCTCAAGGGCCTCCTTCTTCGCCTGGGCGGTGCCCGACGAACCCGACACGATCGCGCCCGCGTGACCCATCGTCTTGCCCTCGGGGGCGGTGAAGCCCGCGACGTAGCCGACGACCGGCTTGGTCACGTTCTTCGCGATGTAGTCGGCCGCACGCTCCTCGGCGTCGCCGCCGATCTCGCCGATCATGACGATGAGCTCGGTCTCCGGGTCCGCCTCGAACGCCGCGAGGGCGTCGATGTGCGTGGTGCCGATGACCGGGTCGCCACCGATGCCGACGGCGGAGGTGAAGCCGATGTCACGGAGCTCGTACATCATCTGGTACGTCAGCGTGCCGGACTTCGAGACCAGGCCGATCTTGCCGGGCTTGGTGATGTCGCCCGGGATGATGCCGGCGTTGGACTGACCCGGGGTGATGAGACCGGGGCAGTTCGGGCCGATGATGCGGGTCTTGTTGCCCTTGGCCGACGCGTACGCCCAGAAGGCGGCCGAGTCGTGGACCGCGATGCCCTCGGTGATGACGACGGCAAGGGGGATCTCCGCGTCGATCGCCTCGACGACGGCGGCCTTGGCGAACGCCGGCGGCACGAAGAGGACGGACACGTCGGCGCCCGTCTTCTCCATCGCCTCGGCGACGGAGCCGAAGACCGGAACCTCGGTGCCGTCGAAGTCGACGGACGTACCGGCCTTGCGCGGGTTGACGCCACCGACGATGTTGGTGCCGTCGGCCAGCATGAGCTTGGTGTGCTTCATGCCCGTGGCACCGGTCATGCCCTGGACGATGACCTTGCTGTCCTTGGTGAGGAAGATAGCCATGGTGTTTGGAGTCCCTCTTCCTTACTTCGCAGCTGCGGCGAGCTCGGCGGCCTTGTCGGCCGCGCCGTCCATGGTGTCCACGCGCTGCACGAGCGGGTGGTTGGCGTCCGAGAGGATCTTGCGACCCAGCTCGGCGTTGTTGCCGTCGAGACGGACAACGAGGGGCTTGGTGACTTCCTCGCCCTTCGACTTCAGCAGCTCAAGAGCCTGGACGATGCCGTTGGCGACCTCGTCACAGGCGGTGATGCCACCGAAGACGTTGACGAACACGGACTTGACGTCCGGGTCGCCGAGGATGATCTCCAGGCCGTTCGCCATGACCTCGGCGGAGGCGCCGCCACCGATGTCGAGGAAGTTGGCGGGCTTCACGTTGCCGTGGTTCTCACCGGCGTACGCGACGACGTCGAGGGTGCTCATCACGAGACCCGCGCCGTTGCCGATGATGCCGACCTCACCGTCGAGCTTGACGTAGTTGAGGTTCTTGGCCTTGGCGGCGGCTTCGAGGGGGTTGGCCGCGGCCTTGTCCTCAAGCGCCTCGTGGTCGGGCTGACGGAAGTCGGCGTTCTCGTCGAGAGACACCTTGCCGTCCAGCGCCAGGATGCGGCCGTCCTTGGTCTTGACCAGCGGGTTCACCTCGACGAGGAGCGCGTCCTCGGCGACGAAGGTGTCCCACAGGGTCACCATGGCCTCGGCGACGCCCTCGGCCACGTCGGCCGGGAACTTCGCCAGGGCCACGATCTCGCGGGCCTTGACGATGTCGACGCCGTCCACGGCGTTGACCGGGACCTTCGCGAGGGCCTCGGGGGTCTTCTCCGCGACCTCCTCGATGTCCATGCCGCCCTGCACCGAGGCCATGGCCAGGAAGGTGCGGTTGGTGCGGTCGAGGAGGTACGAGACGTAGTACTCCGCCTCGATCTCCGGGGACAGCTCGGCGATCATCACCTTGTGGACCGTGTGGCCCTTGATGTCCATGCCGAGGATGTCGGTGGCGCGGGCCACCGCCTCGTCGGCGTTGGCGGCGAGCTTCACGCCACCGGCCTTGCCTCGGCCGCCGACCTTCACCTGCGCCTTGACGACCGACTTGCCGCCCAGACGCTCAGTGGCCTCGCGCGCCGCCTCAGGCGTTTCAATGACTTCGCCGGCCAGCACCGGTACACCGTGCTTGGCGAAGAGGTCCCTCGCCTGGTACTCGAACAGGTCCACGCGCGTCCGTCCCTTTTCTGAAGATCGCGGGTTCTGGTGATCGCGTTGCGTTCAATGCGATGGGCGTGCCGCGAAGGCAACGTGACGGCGCTGTCACAAGGGAGGCGTACACGATGTCCGGTACGCGGCATGTCCGTCTCGCAGGTTATCCCCGAGGGACGTTGGTCCCTAAATCGCAGGTCACACCTGAACGGTGATACCTGTCACAGAGTGCCGCCCAGAACCCCGATCGGTGTCACTCAGTGTCCGATCATGCGGTCTCCGGTACCGGTATGGGTCGCTTCTCGATCGCCGCCGCCATGACCTCGGGCTGCATCACCCCGGGGGCACCCCCCGAACCCCCGGCCGGTCCCACGCCGGTCCAGGTCAGCCCGCGTCCGGTATCGGCAGCGGCCGCTTCTCGATCGCCGCCGCCATCACCTCGGGGAACAGGTCCGGGGTGCAGGCGAAGGCGGGGGCGCCGAGGGCGGCCAGAGCCGCCGCGTGCTCGCGGTCGTAGGCCGGGGCTCCCTCGTCGGAGAGTGCGAGCAGGGTGACGAACTGCACGCCGGACGCCTTCATCGCCGCGACCCGCTTGAGCATCTCGTCGCGGATGCCTCCCTCGTACAGGTCGCTGATCAGTACGACCACGGTGTCGGCCGGTCGGGTGATCTGCGACTGGCAGTAGGCGAGCGCCCGGTTGATGTCGGTGCCGCCGCCGAGCTGGGTGCCGAACAGCACGTCCACCGGGTCGTCCAACTGGTCGGTGAGGTCCACGACCGCCGTGTCGAACACGACGAGCCGGGTCTGGATCGACCGCATCGAGGCGAGCACCGCCCCGAACACGGACGCGTAGACCACGGACGCCGCCATCGAACCGGACTGGTCGATGCAGAGGACGACCTCCTTCTTGACGGACCGGGACGCCCGCCCGTACCCGATCAGCCGTTCCGGCACGATCGTCCCCTGCTCGGGAAGGTAGTTCTTCAGGTTGGCCCGAATGGTGCGGTCCCAGTCGATGTCGTGGTGCCGGGGCCGGTTGACGCGGGCGCTGCGGTCGAGCGCGCCGGTGAGGGTGGCGCGGGTGCGGGTGGCGAGGCGCTTCTCCAGGTCCTCGACGACCTTGCGGACGACGGCGCGGGCGGTCTCCTTGGTCGTCTCGGGCATCGCCTTGTTGAGGGAGAGGAGGGTGCCGACGAGGTGGACGTCGGCCTCGACGGCGTCGAGCATCTCCGGCTCCAGGAGCAGCGCGGCCAGACCGAGCCGCTCGATGGCGTCGCGCTGCATGACCTGGACGACGGAGCTGGGGAAGTACGTCCGGATGTCGCCGAGCCAGCGGGCGACGGAGGGCGCGGACGCCCCGAGCCCCGCGGACCGGTCGGTGTTCCGCCCGCCTCGGCCGTTCTGCTTCGGACCGGACTCCGCGCCGCCGTAGAGCGCGGTGAGGGCGCCGTCCATCGCGGCGTCCTGCCCGGAGAGCGGGTGTCCGGTGCCGTCGGCGGACTCCCCACCGAGGACCATCCGCCAACGCCGGAGCCGCTCGTCGGCCGCCGTGCGGGACGCGTCTGTCGTCGCGGTCATCGGGAGGTCACCTCCGTGGAGTCGTGGCGGTCCGGCGGGGCGCTGCCTCCGGCGTCCGCTCCGGTGTCCGTGCCTGTGCCTGTGCCGAGGAGCAGGTGCAGCAGCGGCAGTACGGCGTCGGCGCGGGCCGGGTCGAGGGTGGGGCCGAAGCCGGGGGCTCCGGCTTCGGCGGCGGGGCCGCCGCTCGTCAAGGGGGTGCCGCCCGACCGGACCGGGCCGCGTCGGACCAGTTCGCCGAGGGTGCGGCGCACCCCTGGTTCGTACGCCGAGAACGTCCGCCGCAGCAGCGGCAGTACGTCGGTGAAGGCGTCCGGCGGCACCCCGGTGAGCCAGGCGTCGACCAGGGCGAGGAGCCGTTCGTCGTGGACCAGGAGCATGCCCGAGCCGGACGCTCCGCCGACGAAGCCCTCGATCCAGGCCGCCGCCTCGCCTGGCGGGGTGCCAGGCGAGAGGGCGAGGCCCATCAGGCGGGCCGCGTCGTCCTCGTCGAGGCGCCCGTCGTCCAGGAGGAGCCGTACGGCACGGCCCCGGATGACGCCCGCGACGGTGTCCCGGTCGGCGAGGGTGCGCAACACCCTGGACCAGCGGCCGGGGAGGTCGCCGGAGCCGCCCGGGTGCGCACCGTCGGACGGCCTGGTCAGCAGACCGATCGCGGTGTGCACGGCGTCCAGGTGGCGGCGCATCTCGGCGGCGCCGTCGTCGTCCAGGCCCGTACAGGCCGGTGGCAGTCCGACGCAGATACGCATCGAGAGCCCGGCCGCGACCTCGGCGAGGGCGGCGGTGTCGGTGCCGCGCACGTCGCCGTAGCGCAGGGTGCGGGCGAGGGCGGGCAGGGCCTGGGCGAGGTGTCCGACGTCGCTGTCCAGGGCGGCGCGGTCGGCCAGTGCCCGCATCACCACCGGGAGGGCGTCGGGCAGTTCGGCCAGCAGGCACTGTTCGGCGAGGGCCGTGATGGCGGAGAGCGCGGTGGCGTCGACGGCCTGGGACTGCGCTTTCGCGGTGGCGGCGGCCAGGACGGTGGTGCCCCAGATACCGGCCTCGGCGACCCGGACCGACAGTTCGGGTTCCCAGCGCAGCCGCCAGCCCTCGCGGAAGGTGCCGGTGCTGCCCCGGAACGCGGCCGGTTCGCCCCAGCCGATGCCGAGCAGGCGCAGCCGGTGCAGCAGACGGCTGCGGGCGGCGTCGTTGTCCTTGCGGAGGTCGAGCTCCAGCTCGCGCTCCGCCGCCTCCGGTTTCATCCGCAGGGTGCGCTGCTGCCGGGTGAGGTCGCGTTGCAGCGGAACGACGGGAGCGCTGTCGGGGACCTCGCCGAGTACGTCGCCGACGATCAGCCGGTCGTGCACCAGCGAGAGCGGCACGTCGGAGCCGTCGCACATCACGGCCCTGATCGCGTCGGTCGTCTCGGTGAGCCCGGCGAGCGGTCGGCCACGCATCACGGCGAGGGTCTCGGCGAGCCGGACGGCCTCGATGACGTGCGCGGAGGAGACGAGGCGGTCCTCGTCCCTGAGGAGCCCCGCGACCTTGGTCATCCAGCGCGCGACGGGCCGGTCCGCCGCGCCGAACAGGTGCCCGTACCAGCCCGGGGAGTCGATGCCCGCCCCGTAACCGCTGTGCCGGGCCAGCCTCCGGTGCGTCCAGGGCACCCAGGTCAGCTCGGCCTTGACCTTGGGCAGCCCCTTGAGGAGGGCGCGGTCGGCGGTGAGCGTCGGCGGCCTCCCGGCGAGCGCGGGCACGTGCCAGGCGCCGCAGACCACGGCGATCTCGTCCCCGAACTCCTTCTTCGCCGCGCGGAGTTGGATGCGCATGTACGCCTCGCGCACCAGGTCGCGGGCGTGCCCTCCGTGCCCGTACTCCTCGCGCAGCGCCCCCATCGCGTCGGCGAGCGCCTCGAACGGGGCGAACGGGTCGGCACCCCGGGCGCTCCGGTGCTCGACGACGTCCTCCCACCAGCGCTCGGGGTCGTCGTACCCGGCGGCCTCGGCGAGGACGGCGAGCGGATCGACGGCGAGCGGATCGACGGCTAGTGGATCGACAGCTAGTGGATCGACGGCTGGCGGATCGACGGCTGGCGCGTCGAGGTCGGGGTCGTCGGCCTCGCCGTCGGGAACGAGACCGAGGTCCTCATCGCCCTTCCCCTCGCCCCCGCCCTCCCCCTCGCTCAGCGCGGTGCTCTCCTCGCGTACGGCCAGCGAATGCGCGGCGGGGAGGTCGATGAAGCGGACCTGTGCTCCGTTGGCCAGGGCCCACCGGACGGCGACCCACTCCGGGGAGAACTCGGCGAACGGCCAGAACGACGCCCGGCCGGGGTCGTCCGTGACGTGGGCGAGCAGCGCCACGGGCGGCCGCATCTGCGGGTCGGCGGCCAGCGGCAGCAGCGCGTCGGCCTCCGGCGGCCCCTCGATCAGTACGGCGCGGGGTCGCGCGGCGTCGAGCGCGTCCCGCACGGCGCGGGCCGAACCGGGCCCGTGGTGCCGCACCCCGAGCAGCCAGGGACCCTGCGGGAGGGGGCCGTCGGCCGACGGGCCCTGAGCGGTCGGGCCGCCGGGGCCCGGAGCGGCAGCGACGATCGCGGTCGTCATGCGCTCACCTCGCGGCAGGCGCGGTAGAAGTCCTTCCAGCCGTCGCGCTCGCGGACGACCGTCTCCAGGTACTCCTGCCAGATGACCCGGTCGGCCGCCGGGTCGCGGACGACCGCGCCGAGAATTCCGGCGGCGATGTCACCGGAGCGCAGCACGCCGTCCCCGAAGTGGGCGGCGAGGGCCAGACCGTTGGTGACGACGGAGATCGCCTCGGCCGTGGAGAGCGTCCCGGACGGGGACTTGAGCTTGGTGCGCCCGTCGGCGGTGACGCCGGAGCGCAGCTCGCGGAAGACGGTGACGACGCGGCGGATCTCGTCGATGGCGTCCGCGCCGCCGGGCAGGTCGAGGGAGCGGCCCATCTGGTCGACGCGCCGGGACACGATGTCGACCTCGTCCTCGGGAGTGGCGGGCAGCGGCAGCACGACCGTGTTGAACCGGCGGCGCAGCGCGCTGGAGAGGTCGTTGACGCCCCGGTCGCGGTCGTTGGCGGTGGCGATGAGGTTGAAGCCGGAGACGGCCTGGCACTCCTGGCCCAGCTCCGGTATCGGCAGGGTCTTCTCGGACAGGATCGTGATCAGGGTGTCCTGGACGTCCGCCGGGATGCGGGTCAGTTCCTCGACGCGGGCGGTCATGCCCTCGGACATGGCCCGCATGACGGGGCTGGGCACGAGTGCGTCGCGGCTGGGGCCGTGCGCGAGGAGCTGCGCGTAGTTCCACCCGTACCGGATGGCCTCCTCGGGCGTGCCCGCGGTGCCCTGCACGAGCAGCGTGGAGTCTCCGCTGACGGCGGCGGCCAGGTGCTCGGAGACCCAGGTCTTGGCGGTGCCGGGGACGCCGAGGAGGAGCAGGGCGCGGTCCGTGGCGAGCGTGGTGACGGCGACCTCGACGATGCGGCGCGGGCCCACGTACTTCGGTGTGATCACCGTGCCGTCGGGCAGGGTGCCGCCGAGCAGATAGGTGGCCACGGCCCACGGCGAGAGCCGCCACCGGGCGGGCCTCGGCCGGTCGTCGGCCGAGGCCAGCGCCTTCAGCTCCCCTGCGAACGCGTCCTCGGCGTGCGGGCGCAGGGCCTCGGCCGCGTCCGGACGCGTCTCACCCGTCTCGCCGATCGGGCCGGAATTCGTGTCGGTGGCAGGCGTGGTCATGGAATCCCCCTCCAGATTTCCCGGATGTGGTCTCCACCGTGCACCATGCCACTGACAATCAAGCGTCTGCGCAGGTCAGGTCCCAATGTGCGGCCCTGCGCGGGCACTTCGGCCCGGCTATCGCTCCATCGGTGCGGCGGCGATGCAGCCACCCGCCGACGCCTTCATGCCGGTGGCCTCCTTGAGCACCTTGCCCTGGAACGTGACCTTGCAGGTGACGTCCGGGTCGGCCTTGAGGGCGTCCTTGACGTTCGGCATGACCGAGGGCGGCATGATGCCGTTGAGCTTGACCGTCTTCTTCCACGGCAGGACGGGCTTCTTGTCCTCCTTCGTCACCGGGGCCGTGGCGGCGTCCCCGCCCTCGGTGAACTCGATGGTGTCGACGTCCTTGCCCGAGACCTCGTACGTCACCTCGTAGGGCTTGTCGAGCATGTCGCCGACGGCCTTGTCCGCTTCCTTGGCGGCCCTCTCGGCCCCTTCGGAGGCGCCCGCCTTGACGGCCTTCTCCACCTCTTCGCAGGCGCTGAGGCCAAAGACGAGGCCCGTGACGGCGGCTGCGCACACGGCGGTGCGGATGGTGCGGTTCATGCGGAGGATCCCCCGGGATCAGAAGTGTTGAGGAGCGCACAGAATCGCAAAGAGAAGGCAAAGTCAAGTGGATCAAGGGGCGGATTCGCTGGTCAGGGCGATTGTCAGTGGTGGCCTCTACCGTCGAAGACATGAATCAGCTGGGGGTGCGCTGGACGGCGGATCAGGTGCTGGCACTGGCTCCTGACGCCGCCTCACGCAAAGCGGGAAGCAGGCTCGGTGCGGCCGGGCCGTGGTCGGAAGCCGGGTGCGACGGCGCGGGTGCGCTGTGGGGGCTGTGCAAGGGCAGCGGCAGCAGGCCGTACCAGACCGTCGTGGATCTGGCGGGTGCGGGCGCAGCCTCGAAGTGCAGTTGTCCGAGCCGGAAATTCCCCTGCAAGCATGCGCTGGGGCTGCTGCTGCTCTGGGCGGCCGAGGACCCGGCCGTGACGGCGGGCGCGGAGCCCGCCGCGTGGGCGGAGGAGTGGCTCCGGGATCGCCGGGAGCGGACCGCCGCACAGACGGAGGGAACGGCTCCGGAGCCGGGAGGGGCTCCGGCGGAGAAGACCGCCGACCCCGAGGCGGCCCGGCGGCGGGCGGAGCGCCGGGCCGCGCGGATCGGCGCGGGCGCGTCGGAGCTGGAGCAGCGGCTCGCGGACCTGCTGCGCGGCGGCCTCGCGGCAGCGGAGCGCGAGGGGCACGGGCTGTGGGAGGAGACCGCCGCCCGCATGGTCGACGCGCAGGCTCCGGGACTGGCAGCACGGGTGCGGGAGTTGGGGTCGATACCGTCCTCCGGGCCGGGCTGGCCGGTGCGTCTGCTGGAGGAGTGCGCACTGCTGCACCTGCTCGACGGTGCGTGGCTGGGCCGCGACCGGCTGCCCGAGGAACTGGCGACGACGGTACGGACGAGGGTCGGGCTGCCGTCCTCGCCGGACGGGTCCGTGGTCCGCGACCGGTGGCTGGTGCTGGCCCAGTACGACCAGTCCGACGGCAAGGTCACCACCCGCCGCATCTGGCTGTACGGGCAGGACTCGGGGCGCACGGCGCTCGTGCTGTCCTTCGGCGCGGCGGGGCGGGCTCCCGAGATCTCGCTGCCCGTCGGGCTCGCCGTCGAGGCGGAACTGCTGCCGCACGGCGGGGCGGGGCAGCTGCGGGCCACGCTGGGCGACCGGTTCGGTACGCCGCATCAGGCGAGCGCGCCGCCGCCGGGCGGGAGCGTGACGGAGGCGGTGGAGGCGTACTCCCGGGCGCTGCGGGAGGATCCCTGGCTGGAGTCGTGGCCGGTGACACTGGGGGCGGTGGTACCGGGGCCGGGGCCGTCCGACGGCGGATGGCAACTGGCCGACGCCGAAGGGGGGTTGGCCCTTCCCGTCAGCCGGTCGGCCCTGGGCGGGCCCGGCCTCTGGAAACTGGCGGGGCTTTCGGGGGGAGCGCCGCTCGTGGTCTTCGGCGAATGCGGGTACGAGGGGTTCCGCCCGTTGGCCGCGTGGGCTCCCGATTCGGGCGAGCCCATACCTCTCCTGTGAACGAAGGGACTCCGCCTCCCCCTCGCCCCCTTGAGCAGCGGGGCCCTCATCTCGCCTCCCTGGGCGGCGGGTCCCTCACCTCGCCCCTTGGGGGGCGGGGCCTCTACCTCGCCTCCCTTGGGCGGGGTCTACCCCTTCCGCTTCCGCCTAGCCCCCTTGGGCGGCGGGGCCGCCCCCCGGGGGCGGAACGGGCGGGCAAGGGGGCGGCCCCCCTCGCTCCGGGCCCACCCCGGAGCCGCCCGCCGTCACCTCCGCCCATGGGTGCGCCGCACCCGGGTGCGCCTGCGGCGGGCTGCCCCTCCCCGCCCCTTCACCTAAAGCGCTCGCCGCGCGGCTGGGGGGGTGGGTTGGTACGTGCGGGTGCGTCGTGGCTGGTCGCGCAGTTCCCCGCGCCCCTTAACTACTCCCCGCGCCCCTTAACTACTTCCCGCGTCCCTAACTACTCCCCGCGCCCCTTAACTGCTCCCCGCGTCCCCAACTGCTCCCCACGCCCCTTGACCGTTCCCCACCCCACCCCGAAGGGATATCGATGACCGCCACCGCTACTCCCCCGCCCACCTGGGAGGACCTCGTCACCACCGCCCTTCTGGGCACCGACCGGCGGCCCGCCCCGGCCGTTCTGCCCGGGCAGGCGGGGCAGCAGGTCCCCCTGGCCCCCGACAGGGAGCCGCCCCTCGCCCTCCTCGACGCCGCCGCCGTCCACACCCTCCGCCGCCGCGCCGGACTGACCCCCGCCGTCGCCGCCGAACCGCCTCCCCCCGCACCCGAGGACGACCGGCCCGCGCTCCCCGCGCCCGCCCGCCGCAGGCTGGCGATGCTGCTGGCCGACCGTGCGGCCCCCGCCCAGTCCGGCGGCCGTCGAGGCATCGCCCCCGACCTGACGGAGTTGCTCCCGCAGTGGCTGGCCGCTGCGAACGGGCACAGGTACCGGGCACCCGCGGACCTGCTGCCCGCACTGCTGGACGCGGCTCGGGCACGGACCGACCTGCGCCCCCAGGCCCTGGAGTTCGCCGGGTCGCGCGGCCTCTGGCTGGCCCGGTTGAACGCGGAGTGGAAGTACGCGCTGCGCGGTTCGTCGAGCGGGGCGGCACTCCCCGACGTACGAAACGCGCAGGCGGTGCGGGCCCTGTGGGAAGAGGGGCTGTTCGCCGAACGGGTCGGGCTGCTCGGGGCGGTGCGGGCCGCCGACCCCGCCGCCGCACTCGCCCTGCTCACCACCACCTGGGCCACGGAGCGGGCCGAGGACCGGCTGATGTTCCTGGACTCGCTGCGGACCGGGCTGGGCGCGGCCGACGAGGAGTTCCTGGAGCAGGCGCTCGCCGACCGCAGCCGCAACGTCCGCGCGGTGGCGGCGGAACTGCTCTCCGCGCTCCCCGCCTCCGCGTTCGCCGCGCGGATGGCGGCACGGGCCACGTCCTGCGTCAGCCCGGACCGTTCGGGCACCGCCGGCGGCATCGTGGTGGAGGCCCCGCACGAGTGCGACGCGGCGATGCAGCGGGACGGCGTGGTCGCCAAACCACCGGCGGGCCGGGGCGAACGGTCTTGGTGGCTGGGCCAGTTGGTGGAGTCCGCTCCGCTCTCCGCCTGGTCACCGCGCTTGGGCGGGCGCTCCGCGCAGGAGATCGCCGCACTGCCGGTGGCGGACGGCTGGGGCGAGGAACTGCACGCGGCCTGGTGCAGGGCGGCGATCCGGCAGGGCGACGCCGAGTGGGCCCGCGCCCTGCTCGGAGCGCCCTCGGTGCCGCCCGAGTCCGGCACGGGCACTGCCTCGCTCGCGGAACGGGCGAAGCTCCTGGAGACCCTCCCCGACGAGGAACGGGCGGACTGGGTGGCGGAGTTCGTCTCCGCGCACGGACTGTCGGAAGCCTTCCAACTGCTGGGCGTGTGCGTGGTGCCGTGGTCGCAGGCGCTGGGCCGGGCGGTGGTGGACGCCCTCGACATCGCGCGGGACGCGGGGAGCTATCCGTGGAGCTTCAGCGGGGTGATGGGGCTGGCGGAAAGGTGCCTCGACCCGGGCGAGGCGGACCGGCTGGAGATCCTGACGACGACCCCGGCCGAATCGGAGGGCGCCGCCCCCGGCGCGGGCGGCTACTGGTCAGAAGCCTTCCAACGCCTGGTCGGAACCCTGCGCCTGCGCGCATCGATGCTCCACGAGCTCTCGGGGGCGGACGCCGTACGGGGCTGACCCCAGCCCCCAGCGAGGGCCCGCCCGGCACCGGGGCCGCGCGGCGGCGCTCCGGGGCGGGCCCGCAGCGAGAGGGACCGCCCCCTTGCTCCCCGGGGGCGGAGCCCCCGGCAGGAACAGCACCCCCACCCACCAGCACCAAAGCCCCAGCCCTAAGCCACCGTCGGCTGCCGCACATTCGCCCGCACCCAGTCCACGATCGCCGTCGTCGTCGCCCCCGGCGTGAAGATCTCCGCCACACCCTTCTCCTTGAGCGGGGCGATGTCCTCCTCCGGAATGATCCCGCCGCCGAACACCTTGATGTCCGCCGCGTCCCGCTCCTTCAACAGGTCGATGACCTTCACGAAGAGCGTGTTGTGCGCGCCCGACAGGATCGACATGCCGATCGCGTCCGCGTCCTCCTGGATCGCGGTGTCCACGATCTGCTCCGGCGTCTGGTGCAGACCCGTGTAGATGACCTCCATGCCCGCGTCGCGCAGCGCCCGCGCGATGACCTTGGCCCCGCGATCGTGGCCGTCGAGCCCCGGCTTCGCCACCACCACACGGATCGGACCCGTAACACCCATCGCTGCTGCCTCCCAGTACGCACCGCGCCGCCGTTGGCGCAACGTCCCCCGCCCCAGGAGGGGCAGGGAAGTGAACGAACGTTATCCACAGCATCCCGCACGCCGCCGTTTCGCGGTGGAGACAGAGGGGGAAATCACACGTTGGGAAAACGTTCGCTGTGCGTCGCACCCGCATCAGTCGGCACCGCGGTCCCACGGGAGGTCAGGCACCCGGGAGCCGCAGCCACGACGGGACCGTCGCACGGGGAGCCGCAACGAGGTCGCCGTACCACCGCGCCGTCAGCCGCACGGCACGGTGGTGCGGCCGCTCCCTTCCGAGGAGACGCCCGCACCACCTGGCCTCCGTCACGGCACCCCATGAGGGCACACGGGGGACAGGGCCGTCCCCCCGCGTGCCGTTCGGGAGGTCGGCCGCCATGAGATTCCCGCCCCTGCCCCTCGCCCCTCTCCTCCCCCTGCTCCGCGCCACCGTCCTCGAACTCGCCGTGCTTTTCGGGCATGTGATCCTCTATCCCTCCGGAATGCGACCGGAGCCCCCTTCCCCAGCCGAGTCGCCGACGGAGCCCGACCTCGGATGCGCGCTCCCCACGACCACCCCGGACCGCCCGCCCGTCGTCCTCCTGCACGGCTTCGTCGACAACCGCTCGGTGTTCGTCCTGCTCCGCCGCTCCCTCGCCCGGCACGGCTGGCGGCACCTGACATCGCTCAACTACTCCCCCCTCACCTGCGATCTGCGCACCGCCGCCGAACTCCTCGGCCGGCACATCGAGGACATCTGCGCACGCACGGGGCACTCCCGGGTCGACGTCGTTGGACACAGCCTGGGCGGTCTGATCGCGCGCTATTACGCGCAGCGACTCGGCGGCGACACGCGGATACGGACGCTCGTCACTCTCGGAACTCCGCACGAAGGCACCCGCGTCGCCCCGCCGATGAGCGCCCACCCACTCGTACGACAGATGCGACCGGGTTCTGCCGTGATCAAGGAACTCGCCCTGCCCGCCCCGGGATGCGCCACTCGATTCGTGAGTTTCTGGAGCGACCTTGATCAGATAATGGTTCCGGCGGAAACGGCCCGCCTCCGCCATCCCGATCTCTTCGCCCAGAACGTGCAGGTCAGCGGCATCGGCCATCTCGCCCTGCCCGTGCACCCTGCCGTCGCCGCCGAAATCCGGCAAGTCCTCCAGGCACCGGAAGACGCCGACACGGCCGCCACCGGAGTCTCCGTGGCGTAACTCCGTCACGTCAACGGCAGAGGCTGTGTTCGCTCGGTGAATGTGCCGTGATCAGGGCCTTGCATTCCTCGAACAATCGCCGAACGCAGCGCCAAACCCCTGCCCGCCGTCCACCAAAAGGCGGCCGAATGCCCGTTTCCTGATTGCTCAAAACCTGCCGGAGATTGTCGCCGCCGCATACCGCCGGGTACAGTCGCGCCACTGCTTTCACTCTGGGTGCTCACGGGCCCCCGGGAAACAGGTCCTGCTGCCGAGGCGAGAGAGACGTTGGTGAACGACCAGCAACCCCACGCCGGGTACGACACGTACCCCACCGGCAGTTTCAGTACCGACCCGCTCTTCGGCGGACTGCCCGGCACCGGCGACCACAGTGGCCAGTACGACACCACCCAGTGGGACACCGGCTCGCACCAGAACCTCACCGCCGGGTACGACGCGTACGGCGCACACGCCCCGCAACAGGACTACGGCACCACCGGCACCTGGACCCACCTCGCGGACATTCCCGCGCAGGGCGGACCGGCTCCGTACGACACGCAGAGTTACCAGGCCGACGCCATGGCCACCGGCCAGTGGGACGCCACCGCGTGGAACGAGGCGAACCAGGTCCACTCCGCGCCTCAGTCCTCTTTCGAGACAGGGCAGTTCGAGACGGGCCAGTTCGAGACGGGCCAGTTCGACGCCACGCAGTACGCGTACGGGGCCGACTCCTCGTCCGGCCACCAGTGGCAGCCGTACGATCCCAGCCTGGAGACCGGCGCGTTCGACGCCACCGCCTGGAACACCGGCGCCGACCAGCCCGGGGACGGCGTACCGGACACCCCCGAAGCCCTCACCGGTGCAACGGACGTCCACACCACGGAGTTCCCGATCGTCACCCCAAGTGCCCGGAACGCGCACGACGCGCACACCGCGCACGACCCCCACGACGCGTCCGACGCGTCCGACCCGGCCGGTTCCTCGGGCCCCGGCCCGGAGCCGGAACCCGCGGCGGTCGGCCCCCGCGCCGCCCGCCGGGTCCCCGCGAACCGCGGCCGCCGCCGCACCCCCGCCAAGCGCTCCGCCCTCTTCACCATCGCCGTCCCCTCCGCCTGTGTCATGGGCGTCGCAGGAATCGCCGCCGCCTCCGTCAGCGGCGTCGCCGGTGCCGACGAGACGAAGAAGCCGACGACCATGGCCGCCGCCGACCCGGCGACCGTGAAGCCCGTCGCCGTGAACAACAAGCTCGACACCCAGCTCGCCGCCCTGAGCACCGACGCCCGCGACTTCGGCGACCGCGCCAGTCGTACGCAGGAGCGCATCGACCTCAAGGAACGCCAGGACGCCGAGAAGAAGCGCAAGGCCGAGGAGGCCGCGCGCAAGGAGGCGGCCCGCCCCAAGTACGCCCTGCCCGTCAGCCAGCACGGACTCAGCGCGTACTACGGCCAGGCAGGCGTCAACTGGGCGGCCGTGCACACCGGCATCGACTTCCCCGTCGACATGGGCACGCCGGTGATGGCGGCGACCGACGGCACGGTCAGCTACCAGTTCAACTCGGCGTACGGAAACATGATGAAGGTCGTCTCGCCGAACGGCGTCGAGACCTGGTACTGCCACCTCTCCCGCACCAAGATGCGCTCCGGCTCGGTGAAGGCGGGCGACGTCATCGGTTACGCGGGCACCTCCGGCAACTCCACGGGCGCGCACCTGCACTTCGAGGTCCGCCCGAGCGGCGGCTCCGCCATCGACCCGCTGGCCTGGCTCCGCAGCCACGACCTCGACCCGACGTGAGCCGTAAGCCGTAAGCCGTAAAAGGATTCCCGCTGTACGGGTGAGGGGCCGCACCGGAAGACCCGGTGCGGCCCCTCACCCGTACGACGAACTACAGCTTCTCGACCGGCGCGTACCGCAGCAGCAGCTTCTTCGGGCGCTCGTCGCCGAAGTCGATGGTGGCCTGCGCGTCCGCACCGGCTCCGGTCACCGTCATCACCGTGCCCAGGCCGAACTGGTCGTGCGTGACCCGGTCGCCGACGGCGAGGTTGATCACCGGCTTGTCCGTCGCCCGGCCCGTGGCGAAGCCCGAAGGGCCCTTGCGGGAGCGGGAGTTGGAGAGGGAGGAGGACAGCGAGGCGGCCACCCCTCCCGCCTTCGACCCGGAGACCGGACCCGCCGGGATCTGCGCGCCGGTGCGCTTCCACTCCAGGTGGGTGTCCGGAATCTCCTCCAGGAAGCGGGAGGCCGGGTTGTACGAGGGCTGACCCCAGGCGCTGCGCAGGGTGGAGCGGGTGAGGTAGAGGCGTTCGCGGGCGCGGGTGATGCCGACGTACGCGAGGCGGCGCTCCTCCTCCAGCTCCTTGGTGTTGCCCAGCGAACGCATGTGCGGGAAGACGCCGTCCTCCATGCCGGTCAGGAAGACGACCGGGAATTCAAGGCCCTTGGCCGTGTGCAGGGTCATCAGCGTGATGACGCCCGAGCCGTCCTCGTCCTCGTCGGGGATCTGGTCGGAGTCGGCGACCAGCGCGACCTTCTCCAGGAAGTCCGACAGGGTGCCGGGGGTGTCCTCGTCGCCCCGCTCCTGCTCGAACTCCAGGGCGACGGCGGCGAGTTCCTGGAGGTTCTCGATGCGGGTCTCGTCCTGCGGGTCGGTGGACGCCTGGAGCTCGGCGAGGTATCCCGTCCGCTCCATCACCGCTTCGAGGACGGTGGCCGGTCCCGCTCCGGACTCGACGATCGTACGGAGCTCCTCCATCAGCGTGTTGAACCGCTTGACGGCGTTGGAGGACCGGGCGGCCATGCCGTACGCCTCGTCGACGCGGCGCAGGGCCTGCGGGAAGCTGATCCGCTCGCGCAGCGACAGCGCGTCGATCATGGCTTCGGCGCGGTCGCCGATGCCCCGCTTGGGCACGTTGAGGATGCGGCGCAGCGGGACGGTGTCCTCGGGGTTGGAGAGGACGCGCAGGTAGGCCAGGATGTCCCGGACCTCCTTGCGCTCGTAGAAGCGGACGCCGCCGACGACCTTGTAGGGCAGGCCGACCCGGATGAAGATCTCTTCGAAGACGCGGGACTGGGCGTTCGTACGGTAGAAGACGGCGACGTCTCCGGCCTTGGCGTCGCCCGCGTCGGTGAGGCGGTCGATCTCCTCGGCGATGAACTGGGCCTCGTCGTGCTCGGTGTCCGCGACGTACCCGGTGATCAGTGAGCCCGCGCCCGCGTCGGTCCAGAGGTTCTTCGCGCGGCGGTTCTCGTTGCGCTCGATGACGGCGTTGGCGGCGGTGAGGATCGTCTGGGTGGAGCGGTAGTTCTGCTCCAGGAGAATCGTGACCGCGTCCGGGTAGTCCTCCTCGAACTGGAGGATGTTGCGGATCGTCGCGCCGCGGAAGGCGTAGATCGACTGGTCGGCGTCACCGACCACGCACAGCTCACCGGGGGCGGCGGCCGGACCGGACGGGCCGACCAGCTCGCGGACCAGCGTGTACTGGGCGTGGTTGGTGTCCTGGTACTCGTCGACCATGACGTGCCGGAAGCGCATCCGGTAGTGCTCGGCGACGTCCGGGAACGCCTGGAGCAGGTGCACCGTGGTCATGATGATGTCGTCGAAGTCCAGCGCGTTCGCCTCGCGGAGGCGGGACTGGTACATCGCGTACGCCTGGGCGAGGGTCTTCTCGAAGCCGTCGGCGGCCTGCCCGGCGAAGGTCTCCTCGTCTATCAGCTCGTTCTTGAGGTTGGAGACCTTGGCGCTGAAGGACTTCGGCGGGAAACGCTTGGGGTCGAGGTCCAGGTCGCGGCAGACCAGGGCCATCAGGCGCTTGGAGTCGGCGGCGTCGTAGATCGAGAACGACGACGTGAAGCCGAGCTTCTTGGACTCGCGGCGCAGGATGCGCACGCACGCGCTGTGGAAGGTCGACACCCACATCATGTTGGCGCGCGGACCGACCAGCGCCTCGACGCGCTCCTTCATCTCGGCCGCGGCCTTGTTGGTGAAGGTGATCGCGAGGATCTGACCGGGGTGCACACCGCGCGCGGAGAGCAGGTGCGCGATGCGGTGGGTGAGCACGCGGGTCTTGCCCGAACCGGCTCCGGCCACGATGAGCAGCGGCGAACCGGCGTGCACGACGGCGGCGCGCTGGTTCTCGTTCAGCCCGTCGAGGAGCGCCGCCGGGTCGGTGACCGGGCGGGGGGCGCCGTCCCGGTAGTACGCGTCCCGGGGCGGCGGCGGACCGTCGAAGGCGCCCGCGAAGAGGTCGTGCGGAACCTCCTCCGGAGGGGCACCTTCTTCGGTGTCCTCCGGGGGCGGCGGGGCCGATTCGTCCTTGTTCTGGAGGTCGGCCAGGAAGCTGTCGTCAAAGAGGCTGCTCATCGCCTACCGAGTCTAGGCGGCCCCACTGACAGCCCGGCCCGGATTCCGCCACAACGGCGGTCGCACGGGGTCGCGGCGGGCCGGTGGTACGGGGCCGGGGCGGGCCGGACGCCACCGTCTGTGACGACTTCCTCACACCCCCGCGAAGGTCACGAAAACGTATCGGGCATATCGAACATCAGGCTTCCCACCCGTCACAGCCATTCGTTACGGTGCTGCGCGAGCGGCCCGTACCCCCCTCGGCGAACCGCGCCGGAACGGTCGCCGCACGCCGAATCCGCGCCGCCCGCAAGGCGGTTCGGAACCGGGGACCCACTCGTACCACCGGGGTGAATCGGCCCGTACCCCCCACGCACGCGGGCCGTAGGGCGCGCCTTCCTTGTCTCCTGCCCGAACCCGACAGCTAACCCGGTAGGCGGCCCACGGAAGGAATGCCTGCTTTGGCATCGCATCGCAAGCCACGCACCCGCACCACGTCGTTGATACGCACCTCCACACCCGGCGTCGGCGTCACGACCGCCGCTCTGATGACCGTCGGCATCGTCACCCAGTCCGCGCAGGCGGCCCCCGCCGCGCCGAAGCCCTCCGTCGAGGAGGTGCAGCAGAAGGTGGACGCGCTGTACCGGCAGGCCGGGGCGGCGACCCAGGAGTACAACGCGGCCAAGGAAGCCACCCGCAAGCAGAAGGGCAGGGTCGACGCGCTCCTCGACGACGTCGCCAAGCGCACCGACAAGCTCAACCAGGCCCGGCGCACGCTCGGCTCCCTCGCCGCCTCGCAGTACCGCAGCGGATCGGTGGGGTCCACCGCCGCACTGCTCCTCGCGGACGACCCGCAGTCGTACTTCGAGTCGCGGCGGCTGATGGCACGGGCCACCGAACGGCAGCAGAAGCTCATCGGCGACTACAGCACCCAGCAGGAGGCCGCCGCCAAGAAGCGGGGTGAGGCGACGCGCAGCCTGGAGCGGCTGACCACGGCGCAAGCCACGCTCCGGACGTCCAAACAGAACGTGCAGGACAAGCTGGGGCAGGCGCGCGGGCTGCTGTCGCGGCTGACCGAGCAGGAGAAGGCGCGGCTGGCGGAGCTGGAGCGCGAGCGGGAGGCGGAGGCCAAGCGCAAGGCGGACGAGCTGGCCCGGGAGCAGGCGCGGGAGGCCGCCAAGGAGAAGGAGCGGGAGAAGGAGAAGCCCGGAGAGGGCTCTGGATCAGGCTCCGACTCCGGCTCCGGAAGCGGCTCCGGCTCCGGAAGCGGCTCCGGCTCCGGAAGCGGCTCGGGAACGGGCTCCGGAAGCTCGTACTCCACCAAAGCCGCGAAGGTGCTCGCCTTCGCCCGTGCGCAGATCGGCAAGCCGTACGTCTGGGGAGCGACCGGCCCGTCCTCGTACGACTGCTCCGGTCTCACCCAGGCCGCCTGGAAGGCCGCCGGGGTGGACCTGCCGCGCACCACCTGGGACCAGGTCAAGATCGGCACCCGGGTCGCGACGAAGGACCTCAAACCCGGTGACCTGGTGTTTTTCTACGACGACATCAGCCACGTCGGCATCTACCGGGGCGACGGGATGATGATCCACGCGCCGAAGCCGAACGCGAAGGTGCGCGAGGAGTCGATCTACTACATGCCGATCTACGGCAGCGTGCGACCGGTCTGAGCCCGCACGTCGATCCGGCCCCTCGCCGCGGAGGGGCTCATGTCCACAGGACGGCGATGAAGATGTTGACGACCGTCAGTCCGCCGACCGCGCCGAACAGCGCCTTCTCCACCTTCTCGTCGTCGCGCTTGACGTAGACGAGGCCCAGGATCACCACGAGGATCGCCAGCTTGATGCCGATCTTGAGGTTGTTGACGCCGTGGTCCTGGGCCTGGTGGATGCCGACCAGGGCGACACCGGTGATCAGCATGGTCAGCGCGCCGTGCAGCATCGCGGGAACGAAGCGGGCGGTGCCCGCGCTCATCGCCTTCATCTGGGTGAGGAAGCCGCCGAGGAGGGAGGCGATGCCGATGATGTGCAGACCGACGAAGACATTGAGGAGTACGTCCATGGGGCGGAGCCTAGCCATGCGTTAGCACGCGTCAGGCGGCAGGGCGGGCCATTCCGTCCCATCGGTCACAGGGGGAACGGAAGCAGTGATTCCGCCTGAGGTGTCGTGATCACCATCGACCAATCCATGAGCACTTCCGGGCATTAGCGGTCGTTCGAAGGCTGACCCGTGACGGCCAGGTTTAGCGTCCCTCCTCAGACGGCCGACTCCCCATCCCACCGGCCGTACCCGTGGAAGGACGTGAACGCCCTCGTGGCAGCGCACCGGAAGCCCAAGCAGCGCTCACTCAGCGGCAGTACCGCCCGCACCACCGCCGTCACCCTCGCCCTCGCGGGAGCGGCAGGCACCACCGCACTGGAGGGCACCGCGCAGGCGGAGCCGACGCTCACCCCGGCCCAGATCAAGTCGAAGGTCGACAAGCTCTACCACGACGCCGAGGTCGCCACCGAGACCTACAACGGCGTGCGGGAGAAGTCCGCACGGACCAAGAAGTCGCTGGAGCAGCTCCGCGACGAGGCGGCCCGCCGGACCGAGCAGCTGAACGCCGAGCGCAAGTCGCTCGGCTCGATGGCCGCCGCGCAGTACCGCACCGGCGGCCTCGAACCGGCGCTCCAGGTCGCGCTCACCTCGAACCCCGACCAGTACCTGGAGCGGGCCGCCGTCGCGGGGCGGGCCGGGGAACGGCAGGCCGTCAAGGTGCAGGGCGCACAGCGGCAGCTCGCCCGGATCGCCCGACTGCGCGGCGCCGCCGACCACCGCTTCACCCAGCTCGCCCAGGACCGGGAGGAGCTGAAGAAGCAGAAGGAGAAGATCCAGCGGAACATCTCCGAGGCCGAGGAGCTGCTCGCCCGCCTCACCGGGGACGACCGGGCACGCTACGCCGCCCAGGACGGGCACGGGAGCGACGGGGAGCGCGCCGACCGGGCCTCGGCCGGAGCCAGGGACCTGCCGCGCGGCGGTGTCCGCGCGCCCAACGCCCGCGCCGCGCAGGCCGTCTCCTTCGCCTACTCCGCGCTCGGAAAGCCCTATGTCTGGGGTGCCACGGGCCCCTCCTCCTTCGACTGCTCGGGCCTGACCCAGGCCGCCTGGCGGTCCGCCGGGGTGTCGCTGCCGCGCACCACGTACACCCAGATCAACGCGGGAGAGCGCATCTCGCGTTCCCAGCTCGCGCCGGGAGATCTGTTGTTCTTCTACTCCGGGATCACGCACGTCGGCCTGTACATCGGCGACGGCAGGATGATCCACGCCCCGCGCCCCGGCGCTCCGGTGCGGATCGCGCCGATCGACCAGATGCCGCTGACGGGGGCGACCCGTCCGGCGTGAGCCGCCGCATCAGCGGACCGGGCAGGGGTACACGCCGTGCAGGGCCGTGACCTCCACGGCACAGTGGACGACCGGAGGAACCCCATGCCCGGCATCATCAACAAGCTCAAGAGTTACGCCCGCAGCCCGCAGGGCCGCCGCACCATCGCCCGTGGCCGCCGCGAGGCCGCGAACCCGCGCAGGCGCGCGCAGGCCAGGTCGCTGTTCGGCCGCCTGCGCGGCGGCCGGGGCCGAGGCCACGGCCTGGGCCAAGGCCGTACGCGCGGCTACTGACGGACGGCCTCCTTCCCGACCTGCTCCGACAGCCACCGGAAGACCTCCGGCACCTGCTGCTTCCACACGCTGGTGCCGTGCGGTCCGGCCGTCTTCACCGTCCGTACGGTCGTCGGCGCCTTCGCCTCGCCCTTCAGGGCGCTCGCCGCCTCGTAGCCGTCGCCCGCCGCACCCGACACGAAGAGCGCGGTGCGCGGCGGCTTCCCGGCCTGGTTGGCCTCCTTGAGCATGAAGTACGGGTTGTTGGCACGCCGCAGTTCGGGGGTGCGGGCGGTGAGGGCGGCAGGTTCGCCGTTCGGGTCGTTGAAGCCGGAGAGGCTGACGCCCGCGCGGTAGCGGTCGGGGTGGGCGATCGCGAGCTTGGCCGCGCAGTGCGCGCCCGCCGAGTACCCGCCGACCGCCCAGTCCGCTGCCTTCGGCGAGGCGCGGAAGGTGTCGGTGACCATCGTGCGGACGTCGACGCTCAGCCAGGTGTCCGCGTTGACCTTGCCGGGGGTGTTCGCGCAGCCGGTGTCCGTCTGGTCGCCCAGCAGAGTGGTACGCGGCGACACCAGGATGAACGGCTTCACCTTGCCCTGGAGCATCAGCGGCTTCAGCTGCTTGTTCACCTGAAGAGCGCCGAACCACGCCTTCGCCGAGCCCGGGTAGCCCGGCAGCAGCTGCACCACGGGGAACTTCTTGCC
Source organism: Streptomyces sp. NBC_00237 (assembly GCF_026342435.1). NCBI lineage: Bacteria > Bacillati > Actinomycetota > Actinomycetes > Kitasatosporales > Streptomycetaceae > Streptomyces > Streptomyces sp. NBC_00237. The sequence goes on from NZ_JAPEMT010000002.1 coordinate 2,577,467, forward strand.
CTTGTACGCCGGGTCGTCGTACTGCGGCGGCAGCCACACGTACACCTCGCCCTCGACGCCCGAGATGCGCCCCTTGAGGTCGGTGACCTTGACGCCCTCGCCCATCCTGGCGTCGTCCACCGGCCGGAAGGCCGCGACCTGCCTGGGCTGTTCGGAGAGCTTCCGGCCGCCGGTGCCGTCGGGGCCCAGGTCGGCGGCCGTCCCCGCGTGGTCGGACGTGCCGAGGAGGTCCTCCCAGGTGTCGTACAGGCCGTTGGCGTTGTTGACCGCCACGAAGACCACGGTGATGGCGGTGACCTGGGCGAACACCAGCATCAGCAGCCGTACGAAGCCCCGCACGGCGGCCGGCCCCCGCACCCGGCTCCACAGCGCCAGCGGCAGGACGAAGGCGACCACGAGGAGGCATATCGCGGTCGCGAAGAAGGGGGTCCCGGTCAGACTCATCACGTGGGGAGTAGAGGGGACTTTCCGGGCGGAGGTTGCCCGGCTTCACTCCCTTGTCGTACGACTCACATCCGCACCCCCGACGCCGTCGGCCTCCGACGCCGGACGAGCCGCCGACGCCGGACGAACCCCCGACGCCGGACGAGTCTCCGACGTCAGACGAGCCGCCGCGCCGTCGCCCACCGCGTCAGCTCGTGCCGGTTGGACAGCTGGAGCTTGCGCAGCACCGCCGAGACGTGCGACTCGACCGTCTTGACGGAGATGAACAGCTGCTTGGCGATCTCCTTGTACGCGTAGCCGCGCGCGATCAGCCGCAGCACCTCGCGCTCGCGCTGGGTGAGCCGGTCCATGTCCTCGTCGACCGGCGGCGCGTCCGTCGACGCGAACGCGTCGAGCACGAACCCGGCCAGCCGCGGCGAGAACACCGCGTCGCCGTCCTGCACCCGGAACACCGAGTTGATCAGGTCCGCGCCGGTGATCGTCTTGGTGACGTACCCGCGCGCACCGCCCCGGATGACCCCGATGACGTCCTCGGCGGCATCGGACACCGACAGCGCCAGGAACCGTACCGGCCGCTCCGCGTCCCCCATCAGAGGCGCGCAGCGGCGCAGCACCTCGACCCCGCCGCCGCCCGGCAGGTGCACGTCCAGGAGGACCACCTCGGGGCGGGTGGCGGTGATGACGGTGACCGCCTGGTCGACGTCGGCGGCCTCACCGACGACCTCCACGCCCGTCGTCGCGGTCTGCCCGATCTCGGCCTGCACGCCGGTCCTGAACATCCGGTGGTCGTCCACCAGGACCACCCTGACGTACCGTTCCGGCGCGTTCTCCGTGGTGTTCTGCTGCTCGGTCATGCGTCCGCCGCCCTCTCCATCTCAAGCTCCACCGCCGTGCCCCCGTCGGGCGCGGAACGCAGGACCGCCGTTCCGCCGTGGCGTTCCATCCGGCCGATGATCGATTCTCGTACGCCCATCCGGTCGTCCGGAATGGCGTCGAGGTCGAATCCCGGCCCCCGGTCCCGCACGGAGACGAAGACCGTGCGGCCCTCGACCTCCGCGAAGACCTGCACCGCCCCGCCCTCGCCACCGTACTTGGCGGCGTTCACCATTGCCTCGCGCGCGGCCTGCATCTGTGCGGTCAGCTTGTCGTCCAGGGGGCAGTCGCCGACGACGACCACCTCAAGAGGCACCCCGTGCTTGTCCTCGACCTCGGCGGCGGAGCGCTTCACGGCCTCCGCGAGGGTGCTCGGCTCCTCGCCCTCGTCCTTGCCGGTGCCCTCCGGCTTGTACAGCCAGTTGCGCAGCTCGCGCTCCTGCGCCCGGGCCAGGCGGCGCACCTCGGAGCCGTCGTCGGCGTTGCGCTGGATCAGGGTGAGGGTGTGCAGTACGGAGTCGTGGACGTGGGCGGCGACCTCGGCACGCTCCTGCGCCCGGATGCGCATCAGCCGCTCCTCGGAGAGGTCCTGCGTCATGCGGACGAGATACGGCCCTGCCAGCAGCCCGATCCCGGCGATCACGGCGAGGGCCGCCGTCAGTACGTTGCCGAGCTGCGCGGCCGAGCCCCGTACGACGATGAAGACGGTGAGGCCGACGGCGACCAGGGCGACGCCCGCGATGCCGCGCAGCACCTGGAGGGTGCGGCGGCGGCTGCCGCCCTCGGTCCAGTGGGCGCGGCGGGCGTTGTCGGCCTGCCGCCAGACCAGGACGACACCCGCGCCGGTGAGCAGGAGCGGCCACACGTAGCGCTCGTTGCCCGCCGTGTCGACGTTGCCGATGAAGATGGCCGCGCCGACGCACAGGGCGATCAGCGCGACGATCTGCCCCTTGTCGGGCATCCGCAGCCTGCGCCGCCCGTCGGGGAGCGTCTCGAAGACGCCGCGCGGCTCCGCGCCCACCCCGCCGAAGCCCAGCGGCACGAAGAACCAGAACACCGCGTAGAGGAGCGCGCCGAGTCCCTGCATCAGGAACAGCGCGAAGAACGCGATCCGCACCCAGACGACGGGCAGCCCCAGGTGGCCCGCGAGCCCCCGGGCCACACCGCCGAGCATCCGGCCGTCCGCGCTGCGGTAGAGCTTGCGCGGCGGCGATCCCGCCGGGTCCTGCTCGGTGGCGGGGGTGCGGGCCGCTCGGCGGCTCGGGGCGGTGGACGACATGCCTCGATGGTCACACGCGTGCGGGGCCGGGCACATGGGGGAAAACCCCCGGTTCCCGGAGGCCGTGGGTGTGTGGAAATCAGGGATCAGCCAGGGTCGCCCCAGGTGCCGTGCGCCGTGGGCGGCCGTCACCATGGGTCGTATGACAGAAGTCCACGACGCGGCGCCTGCCGCCGGGAGCGGGGCGCCATCGGCCGCCGCTCCCCCGGCCGGGGAGAGCACGCCCCACCGGTCGCTGCACCGCAGTCGCCGCCACCGCACGGTCGGCGGCGTCTGCGGCGGGCTCGGCGAGTACTTCGACGTCGACCCGGTGATCTTCCGGGTGGTGCTCGCGGTGACCTCCGTGACCGGGGGCATCGGGCTCATCGCGTACGGCTTCGCCTGGCTCCTGGTTCCGCTGGAGGGCGACGACGAGAACGAGGGGAAGCGGCTGCTGACCGGACGGGTCGACGGTCCGGCGCTGATCGCGGTGCTGCTGGCCCTGGTGGGCTGCGGGATGTTCCTGGCGCTGCGGCACAACGGCGGCGTCTTCGGCTTCTCCGTGATGCTGCTCCTGGTCGTCGGGGCGAGCGTGGTGTGGTCCCGGCAGCGCAGGGCCTCCGCCCTGGAGGAGCCGGGGGCGACCCAGGTCCAGGACGTGACGGCGCCCCCGGAGACGAAGGCGCCGCCGATCCCCGGTGCGCCGTCCTGGTGGCGCGATCCGATCGTCAAGGACGGCACGACGGGGCCCGTACCGCACGGGTATCTGTGGGGTCCCGCCGACGAGCCCGTGGACGGCTCCCCGGCGCGGCGCGGCCTGCGGCCCGTCGACACGCGGCCCCGGTCCTTCGGCGGGCTGACCTTCGTGGCGGCGATGCTGGCCGGTGCGGCGGGTACCTCGGCGACCTGGCAGGGCAGCCCGCTGGGCACCAGCCTGGCGGTCGGTCTGGCGTGTGCGCTGGCGGTGTTCGGCGTCGGTCTGGTGCTGGCGTCGTTCCTCGGCCGGGTCGGCGCCGGAACGATCTTCCTGGGGCTGGTCACGGCCGGGCTGCTGACCGTCGCCGCGACGATCCCCAAGAACATCCCCACCGAATGGGCCACCACCGACTGGCGTCCGCTGACGTCCCGGCAGGTGCAGCCGTTCTACGAGCTCGGCGCCGGCCAGGGCCGACTGGACCTCAGCGAGGTGGCGGTGGCGCAGGGCACCACGGTGTCCACCAGGGTCGAGGTCGGGGCGGGCGCGCTGCGCGTCGTCGTACCGAAGGACGCGACGGTGCGGGTCGACATGGAAGTGGGGCTGGGCACCATCGATCTGCCCGGCGACAACCCGGACGAGCACTCCGTCCGTACCGATCAGCGGCAGGTCCACACCCTGGCCCCGCCGCCCGGTACGAAACCCGCGGGCACGATCGACCTGCGGCTCGAAGTCGGCCTCGGACAGGTGGCGGTGGAACGTGCTGCGTCATGACTTCCAGCCCGGACGGGCCGTCCTGGGCCTCACGTTCCTGGGTGCCGTGGCGGTGTTCGCGGCCGACGCGAACGGCGACTGGGACACCCCCTGGTGGGCACTGGTCCCGCTGGTCCTCGGCGGTCTCTTCGTGGCGGCGGTCACCGGTGCGGTGAGCTACAGCATGCGCCGCCGCCGCAGGGCGCGCATCGCGTCCACGGAGGCCCCTCCGTTCACAGAAGGAGACGCTCCGGCGAGCACCAGCGGCAGCCACGCCATCAGGTAGGGCAGGTCGTTGCCGTAGTAGTACGGGGTGACCGACCAGCTGACGGTGAGCCACAGCGTGAGCGAGAGCAGTGCCCCGCCGACGGCGGCGACCCGGGTGAACAGACCGAGCAGGGTGCCGATGCCGACGAGGAGTTCCCCGATCGCGATGGCGTAGCCGAAGCCGACGGGGGCGTTCAGTCCCAGGTCGACGAGCCAGGGCAGCGCGGCGGTGTCGCGCCACTGGTTCATCAGGGAGCCGATAGTGCCGGGGCCTTCGCCCGAGGTCAGAAAGGCGCTGTCGGTGAGCTTGTCGAGCCCGGCGTAGACGAAGGTGACGCCGAGGAAGAGGCGCAGCGGGAGCAGCGCGTAGCGGCTCGCGGTGTGCTTCCAGCCCCGTGGTTCGTTCGTTCCGTACGCTCGCGTGCCGTTCGTCCCGTACCCGTATGCCATGACCCTGGTCCTGCCTTCCTCGCGCCCCACCGTCCGTCTCCTGACCCTACGTTCGACGGGCGGCGGGGGCTCAGCGGGTGGGCCGGGGAGGGGCCGGGGTCAGTCGGTGACGTCGATGCGGCAGCTGTTGGTCTCCACGCCCGCCGCCGTGACCACCTGGACGTCGACCTCGCCGGGCTCCACCTCGACGGGCACCGGGACGGTCAGCACGCTGTCGGTGGGGTTGGCGAAGCCGCCGGGCACGGGCACCAGGGGGACGTGCACGTGCACGGTGCCGATGCGCACCACCATGCGGGCCAGCCGGTCGGGGGTGTGCGCCCCGGGCGGCACGAAGCCCGCGCCCCGGATCTCGATGTCGTCCCCGGTGCGGATCGGACCGTCGAGGTCTCCCGCCTCCCGGGCGCGGACGACGGACAGCACCACCGGACGCCCGCCCTCGGCGAACTTCCCGGCGACGTACGTGGCCGCGGACACCACCACGAGGAGGGCGAGCCCCCACGGCAGGTCCGGCAGCTGCTCCGGCCGCCTGGCGAGGCGTACGGCGGCGAAGACGACAGCCACACTCGACACGAGAACGAACTGGATGTCGCCGAAGTTCCCCCGCCCCGAGTCGTCGGTGAGCAGGTCGGCGGCGCGCGGTCGGTCGGCCCGCACCTTCTGAAGGGTCTGCTTCAGCACCCGGGCGCCCACCACCTTCCGCAGGACCACGGCGACGGCGCAGGTCAGTGCGAGGACGGTCAGCGCCCCCGCGCCGCGCGCGAGTTCGAGCCCGCCGATGAGCGCGTCCCGGTCGGCGGGGTTCGAGGCCCCGGCCAGCTCGACCGCCAGCACGAGCACCGCGAAGACGGTCAGCAGCACCCAGCAGGCGGCGACGGTGCGCGAGGTGGAGAGCCGGTTGTCCTCGCCGATCAGCGGGGCGAGCAGCCCGCCGCGCGAGCGGTGCACCCGGGCCGAGGCCGTCAGCAGTGCGGCGGTGACGAGCGCCGCGACCAGTCCTGCCGTACGGGCGACGGTCCAGCCCGCACCGATCGCGGTGAACGCCTGCACCAGGGCGAGGACCACTACGCCGCCCCACAGCACGAGCAGCGTTGCGCGCCACAGGTGCCGCAGCCACACCTCTCCGGCCTCCCGGGAGCGGTCGGCGACCTCGCGGGCGGACTGGGTCAGCTCGTCGGACACCCACTGCCGGGACGCGCCCGTGGAGTGCGCCACGGCGGACGGGAGGCCCTCCCCCGCCGCCAGCCCGTCGCGCTTCGCCAGGAAGGCGGCCACGGCCCGCCGGTGGCCCTCCCGGGCGCCGCTCGGGCAGCCCCCGCAGACACAACCCCCGCCGTGCGTGCTCTGCCTCGCCTCTTGCACCGCCACGACAGACGCCGCCCTTTCCCCGTACAACTCACTATCAACATGTGAACGTGCATGTGTTGAAAGGGAATTGTGCCGTACGGAGGGGCCGGGGCGCCCAGTGGTTCAGGTCGGGCGGGGTGACGGCCCCGGCAGGGGGTTGACGCGGAGGGGGCCTGCGGAGCGCAGGGCCCGGCCGCCGGAGGCCAGCAGGACGCCACCGGCGGTGAGGACCATCAGCGCGCGGGCGAGGAGGACGTCGGCGGCGCCCAGGGGGTTGTCCAGGGACTTCTGCGTGACGCCGTCGCGCTCGATCTCCAGGATGCCGACGAAGCCCAGGCTGGTGGCGTTCACGGTGTCGCCTTCGCGCACCTTCGCGGTGACCGGGCCGCTCCCCGCGAAGCGGCCCCGCGTGGTGTTGTCGCAGTCCGCGCAGGAGTCGTGGAAGTCACTGACCGGCTTCAGGTGGAGCCATGTGCCGGAGCCACCGGGCCCACCGCCCCGCTCCACGCCGACGACCCGGTACGGATCGGTGGTCAGGCAGGCGCCGTTCATGTGCAGGGAGCCCGTGTCGGGACCGCAGACGGGCGCACGGTTGGCCGCGCGCACGAAGCCCGGGTCGCCCCACCAGTGCAGGAGCGCGCCGAGGCCGACGAGCACCGTCACCGCGCCGCACGCCACCGTCGCGACGGCCACCCGGAGCGCCGCCTTCGTCCCGATCATCGGATGAACGTACCCGAGCCCCTGGCCCCTGGCCCCGGGCCCTGGCCCGTCAGGTCAGCAGCTCCGGCTCCGCCCTGCTGATCCGCCGCCACATCGACTGGTGGTTGATCCACCCGACGAGGTCCCCGCCGATCTGGTCGCGGGTCTCGACGGCCTCCTGGTGGCCGATCAGCACCGGCTTCCCGGCCGCCTTCGCGGCCAGCTGCACCTGGCAGGAGCGTTCCAGCGTGTGGAACCACCAGGCCGCCGCGTCCACCGAGTCGCCGACCGTCAGCAGCCCGTGGTTGCGCAGGATCACCGCCTTGTGGCTGCCGAGCGCACCGGCGATCCAGCGCCCTTCCGTGGGGTCCACCGCGACACCCGTGTACGCGTCGTACAGGGCGTGCGACTCGTAGAAGGCGCAGGACTCCTGGGTGATGGGATCGAGCAGCTCACCGAGCGCGGAGAAGGCGCGCCCGTGCACCGAGTGGGTGTGCGCGACGGCGACCACGTCGGGGCGCGCCTTGTGCACCTGCGCGTGCACCGTGAAGGCGGCCTGGTTGACGTGCCGTCGCCCCTGGACGACCTGGCCTTCCCCGTTGACCAGCAGCAGGTCGCTGACCGTGACGTCGGCGAAGGCGAGCCCGAAGGGGTTCACCCAGTAGCAGTCGGCGTACTCGGGGTCCCGGGCGGTGATGTGCCCGGACACGCCCTCCTCGTACCCGTACGCAGCGAAGATCCGCAGCGCGCCCGCCAGCCGCTCCTTGCGGTAGCGCCGTTCGTCCGCCGGGTCGTTGTGCACGGGCGGCATCGAGAAGTCGAGCTGGTCGAGGGGGACGGGCGGGGGCGCGGGTATCTCGGCGGTCATGGGGCGGAAGCTACCGCGTGGTACGGGCGGAGACCAGGGGTGCGGACACAGCGATGCCGCTGTCACCTCGAAGAAGGTGACAGCGGCATCGGTGCGACTACGGGTACGACTACCGGTGCGACTACCGGGTGGGATCTACTCCCACTCGATGGTGCCCGGCGGCTTGCTCGTGACGTCGAGCACGACCCGGTTGACGTCCGCCACCTCGTTGGTGATCCGCGTCGAGATCTTGGCGAGCACGTCGTACGGCATGCGCGTCCAGTCCGCCGTCATGGCGTCCTCGGAGGACACGGGGCGCAGCACGATCGGGTGGCCGTAGGTGCGGCCGTCGCCCTGCACGCCCACCGAGCGCACGTCGGCGAGCAGCACGACCGGGCACTGCCAGATCTCGCGGTCGAGACCGGCCGCCGAGAGCTCCTCGCGGGCGATGGCGTCGGCCTCGCGCAGCAGGTCCAGGCGCTCCTTGGTCACGTCACCGACGATGCGGATGCCGAGGCCGGGGCCGGGGAACGGCTGGCGCTGGACGATCTCCTCCGGGAGACCCAGCTCCTGGCCGACCATCCGGACCTCGTCCTTGAACAGCTGGCGCAGCGGCTCGACGAGCTCGAACTCGATGTCGTCGGGGAGACCGCCCACGTTGTGGTGCGACTTGATGTTCGCGGTGCCGGTGCCGCCGCCGGACTCGACGACGTCCGGGTACAGGGTGCCCTGGACCAGGAAAGCGACCGCGGGACCCTCCTCCTGGAGGATCTCCAGCTGGGCCTGCTCGAAGACGCGGATGAACTCGCGGCCGATGATCTTCCGCTTGGTCTCCGGGTCGGAGACGCCCGCCAGCGCGTCCAGGAAGCGCTTCTCGGCGTCGACGACGACCAGACGCGCGCCCGTCGCGGCGACGAAGTCCTTCTCGACCTGCTCGGTCTCGCCCTTGCGCATCAGACCGTGGTCGACGTACACGCAGGTCAGCTGGTCGCCGATGGCCTTCTGCACGAGGGCGGCGGCGACGGCGGAGTCCACGCCGCCGGACAGGCCGCAGATGGCGCGCTTGTCGCCGACCTGCTCGCGGATGAGGGCGACCTGCTCCTCGATGACGTTGCCGGTCGTCCAGGTGGGCTCGATGCCCGCGCCCCGGTACAGGAAGTGCTCCAGGACCTGCTGGCCGTGCGTGGAGTGCAGCACCTCGGGGTGGTACTGGACGCCGTAGAGCTTCTTCTCGTCGTTCTCGAAGGCGGCGACCGGCACGACGTCCGTGGACGCGGTGACCGTGAAGCCCTCGGGGGCGGCGGAGCAGGCGTCGCCGTGCGACATCCACACCGACTGCTCGTCCGGGGTGCCCTCGAAGAGCGTGGAGCCGGACCGGGTGACCTTCAGCGGCGTACGGCCGTACTCACGGGCGCCGTTGTCGTCGACGGTGCCGCCGAGCGTGGTGGCCATGATCTGGAAGCCGTAGCACATGCCGAAGACGGGCACGCCCGCCTCGAAGAGCGCACGGTCGATGGACGGGGCGCCCTCGGCGTACACCGAGGACGGACCGCCGGAGAGGATGATCGCCTTCGGGTTCTTCGCGAGCATCTCCGACACCGGCATGGTGCTCGGGACGATCTCGCTGTAGATCCGGGCCTCGCGGACACGGCGGGCGATGAGCTGGGCGTACTGCGCGCCGAAGTCGACGACGAGTACGACGTCGGGGGCGGCGGGGGGCGCTGCGGGCACGGGCGGCCTTCCGGCGGTGAAGGGGGGTCGGGAGTGTCGATTCTACCGGGGCGGGACGAGGGCCCCTGTTGGACGGCCGTACAGCCGCCGGGCCCTGGGACGGACGTCTCATCATCCGGGCCCGCGTTGGCCGGGGTGCGCGGACGGGTCCATAATGCTCCCCATGCGCTCGTACACGACCTCCGTCTTTACCTATGGCACCCGGCCCGTCCGGTTGCCACGGTCGTGCTGCTTGTAGCAACTGACAAGCGACTTCCCAGGCGCCCCGGGCCGACAGGCTCGGAGCGCTCTGTCGTTTCCGGACCTGGTGGCCGTGGCGGGTGCCTCCTTCACCCCAGGAGTACGGACATGAGCAACGCCCTCACCACGACCGAGATCACCGGGGCCCGCACCGAGGACGCGGCCGCCCTCATCACGGGTGCGCGCGAGCGCATCGACGCCCTGGACGACCGGATCATCGGGCTCGTCCAGGAGCGGATGGCCGTTTCCGCCGTCATCCAGGAGGCGCGTATGACGTCGGGCGGGCGCCGGGTGAACCTGTCGCGCGAGATGGAGGTCCTGGGCCACTACAGGGACGCCCTCGGCAAGCCCGGCACGACGCTCGCCATGACGCTGCTCGAACTGTGCCGGGGCCGCGTCTGAGGTTCCGGGCGCACGGTTGCGGGCGCGCAGGGGGGCGCGTGCGTTCCTGCGGTCACTCGTACGGCGCGTGACCGGGGCGACGGCGGCTTCGTTGGTCCCGGTGCCACGCGTGGCCCCGGTTGGGGCGTGTGACGTACGGGCTTCGGCGGTACGTCGTGGGACCTCGCCCCAGCGTGTGCGACCGGACGGCAGGGGACAGCCACAAGGTCGCCCCAGGCGGTCGGCTCCGGGGACGCCCGGAGCCGGTCGGCAGGGTTTGCTCCTTCCGCGTCCCGCCCGGCGGCATCCAGTGACGTTCACCAGCGGCATACAGCGGCACGCAGTGGCGCAGATCACGTGAGAGTTTTGCGTGTACGCGTACAACCCTTCCTGTCGATCATGGGTCTCCCTTGCGTATCGGTGGACATTGGTGCATCTCCAGCACCGTTGGCCCCTCACATCTCGTGCCACGTCCCCCAGTGGGCACGCCAGACTTTCTGAGGTCCCATGAAACTGCGCCGTTCCCTGGCCCTCGCGGCCGCCACGGCCGTCATAGCCCCCGTTTCGCTGCTGTCGGCGACTGCCGCCTTCGCGGACACCCCGGCCCCGGGCTCCACCCCCGCCGCCACGGCCTCCCCCGACCCGTCCAAGGACGGCACGAAGGCGGACGACACCGCCCCGTCCGGCGAGAAGAAGGACGAGAAGCCGGGCGACGCGGTCGCCGACAAGAAGGACGAGACCAAGCCGGGCGAGAAGCCGGACGGCAAGGTCCCGGACAAGAAGGACGAGACCAAGCCCGACAACCAGAAGGACGGCGACAAGGACGGGAAGCCCGGCAAGCCCGGCGCCACCGTCACGCCCTCCCCCTCGGTCCCCGCCAAGGGCGAGGAGGAGATCGACGAGGACTTCGACGAGGACATCCTCTGCAAGGACGTCAAGGTCGACATCCGGCTGAGCGGCGTACCCGGCAAGATCGTCGCGGGCAGCGGCTGGCACACCTTCGACCTGAGCTTCGTCAACACGTCGGGCCGCGACCTCACGAACGTCGCGTTCCTCGCCGCTGTCGCCAAGGACGCGACGGCCGAGGAGCCCTTCACCAACAAGCAGATCCAGCTCCAGGCGTACAACGAGGACGCCAAGAGCTGGGAGGCCGTCACCATCGAGGACCTGAGCGCCGGTTACGTCGGCGAGACGGACGTCTTCGAGGACGGCGCCGAGGTCAAGGTCAAGCTGCGTCTCAGCGTCAAGCAGGGCGCTCCGGCGGGCTCCGGCTTCACCTTCGGCGGCAGCATGTACTTCAACGAGGCCGAAGAGTGCCTCGGCCTCGCCGACAACTCGTACCGCTTCCAGATCGTGAAGCCCGGTACGGACACCGGCGGCACCAAGCCCCAGGAGGGCGGCAAGACCCCGCTGCCCTCGAAGAAGCCGTCCAAGCCGACCACGGCGCTGCCGCAGCTCACCGGCAACCTCGCCGAGACCGGCTCCTCGTCGCAGCTGCCGATGTTCGCCCTGGCGGGCGGCGCGGCCGTGGCGCTGGGTGCGGGCGCGATGTTCGTCGTACGCCGTAAGAAGGCGCAGGCGTAACAACGCTGGGAAGGGGGGCTGCATTCGGAGGGGGATGCAGCCCCCCTTTCGCGTGCCCGGGACCGCTACTGCCGCTTCGGCGGCACCGCGGGAACCTCCAGGAACGGCAGCCGGAGCGCGCCGAACGCCTTCTCGGGCACGGCGGGGTGCTTCGGCTCGACCGCCGGGAGACGTACGTACGCCTCACCCTGGGCCGGACGCGGGTCCGCCTCGCCCTTGTTGGGCCACAGCGACATGGCGCGTTCCGCTTGTGCGGTGATGGTGAGGGAGGGGTTCACACCGAGGTTGGCGGAGACCGCGGAACCGTCGACGACCGAGATGCCGGGGTGGCCGTAGAGGCGGTGGTACGGGTCGATGACGCCCTCGTCCGCGCTCGCGCCGATCGGGCAGCCGCCCAGGAAGTGCGCGGTGAGCGGGGTGCCCATGAGCTCGCCGATGTTGCTTCCGGCGAAGCCGTTGATCTCCCGGGCGAGGAGGGTGGCGGCGCGGGTCGCCTCGGGGATCTGCTTGGGGTTGGGCGCGCCGTGGCCCTGTCGGGCGGTGAGGAGGCCCTTTCCGATGCCGCCCGGTTTGCGGTACGTCGTCAGGGAGTTGTCGAGGGACTGCATGACGAGGCCGATGATGGTCTTCTCCGACCAGCGGTGGTTGGAGAGGGAGCGGGCCGCGAGGGTCGGGTGCCGCAGGACGTTGACGGCCCAGCCCAGCGCGCGCGGGAACTTCTCCGCGTACGGCACCTGGAGGATCGACATCGCGCCCATGGCGTTGGAGCCCCTGCCGTAGCGGACCGGCTCGATGTGGGTGTCGGCGTCCGGGTGGATCGAGGACGTGATGGCGACGCCGCGCGTGAAGTCGACCTTCTTCGAACCGGCGGAGGTGGCGAGCTGCGCGCCGTGCGCCTTGCGGTAGCGGCGGTCGGTGGTCTGGGAGCCCACCAGGGCCTCGGAGTTGGTGCGGGTCAGCTCGCCGAGCTTCGCGGAGAGGCGGGGCAGGTGGCCGCCGTCCTTCATCGTGTGCAGGAGGGTCTGGGTGCCGTACGTCCCGGCGGCGACGACGACGCGGCGGGCCCGGAAGATCTTCCGGGTGCCCTTGCGGCGGGCGTCGGTGGGGGCGGTGGCGACGCGGTAGCCGCCGTCGGGGTGGTCGGCGAGGCCGAGGACGGAGGTCATGGGGTGGATGACGGCCCCGGCCTGTTCGGCGAGGTGGAGGTAGTTCTCGTTGAGGGTGTTCTTGGCGCCGTGGCGGCAGCCGGTCATGCACTCGCCGCACTCGGTGCACCCCTTGCGAGCTGGGCCTTTGCCTCCGAAGTAGGGGTCGGGAACTTCCGCGCCCGGCTTGGACGTTGAGGTGGCATCGGCGTCCCGCCCGTCGCCGTAGAAGACGCCCACCGGGGCCAGATGGAAGGTGTCGCCCACACCCATCGCCTCGGCGGTCGCTTTCAGGTGGACGTCGGACGGGGTCATGGTCGGGTTGATGCGCACGCCCAGCATCCGCTTGGCCTGGTCGTAGTACGGAGCGAGTTCGTCCTGCCAGTCGGTGATGCCCGCCCACTGCTGGTCCTCGAAGAAGGGAGCGGGAGGTACGTAGAGGGTGTTGGCGTAGTTCAGCGAACCGCCGCCGACGCCCGCACCTGCCAGGACCATGACGTTTCCCAACAGGTGCACCCGCTGGATGCCGAAGAGGCCCAGCGCGGGAGCCCACAGGTAGTTCTTCAGGTCCCAGGAGTTCCTGGGCAGGGTACCGCGGGTGAAGCGGCGCCCGGCCTCCAGGACGCCGACGCGGTACCCCTTCTCCGTGAGCCGGAGCGCGGAGACGGCCCCGCCGAAGCCGGAGCCGACGACGATCACGTCGTAGTCGAACTCCCCGTCCGCATCCTGGTTGTGGGCAGAGCTCTCCTCGGACACGTGCACACCTCGTTCTTTTCGTTCCTTGAAAAGTGAATAGAGAGAGGCAGATCGGGGCGGGCCGGGGCGTGGCCCGACCCGCCCGACGCGCCTGACCTGCCCGACCCGCCCGAGGCGTCAGCGCAGGCGCAGTGCCTTCATCGCCTTGAGGCTGGTGGTCATGAACGCCGCGTACTTCTCGTCGTCCATCCCGAAGGACGGCGCGAGCGGGATCAGCCGCTGGTGGGCGACGGTCTGCGCCTCGGTGTACTTCAGGATGCCCTCGGAGCCGTGCCGTCGGCTCAGCCCGGACTCCTTCATGCCGCCCATGGGGGCGCGGACGCTGGCGTACGCGGGACCGTAGCCCTCGTTGATGTTGACGGTGCCGGTGCGCAGACGGGAGGCGACGGCGTGGCCGCGCTTGGCGTTCTTGGTCCAGACGCTCGAATTCAGGCCGTACGACGTCCCGTTGGCCTCCGCCACGGCCTCGTCCTCGTCGCGGAACCGGTAGATCGAGACGACCGGGCCGAAGGTCTCCTCGCCGCAGACCGCCATCGGGGTCTCGACGCCCTCCAGGATGGTCGGCTCGTAGAAGTACGGGCCGACGTCGGGGCGGGCGGTGCCCCCGGCGAGGACGGTCGCGCCCTTGTTGACGGCCTCGTCGACGTGCCGGGTGACGGTCTCCAGCTGGCGGGGGCCGACCAGGGAGCCCAGGTCCGCGCCGTACGCCAGGGAGTTGCCCAGGCGCATGGCCTTCGTCCGGGCGACGAAGCGCTGCACGAAGTCGTCGGCTATCGACTCGTGGACGTACAGCCGCTCGATGGAGATGCAGAGCTGTCCGGCGGAGGCGAAGCAGGCGCGGACGGCTCCGGCGGCGGCCTTCTCGACGTCGGCGTCCTCAAGGACCAGCATGGCGTTCTTGCCGCCGAGTTCGAGGGAGACGCCGACCAGACGCGCGCCCGCGCTCCGGGCGATCTCGCGGCCGGTGCGGGTGGAGCCGGTGAAGGAGACGTAGTCGGCGTGCTGGACGACGGCGGGGCCGACGACGGGGCCCTCGCCGAGGACGACCTGGAAGACCTCCGGCGGCAGGCCCGCCTCGACCAGCAGGTCCCGGCCCCACAGGGCGGACAGCGCGGTCTCGGTGTCGGGCTTCATCACCAGGGCGTTGCCCGCGACCAGGGCGGGCAGGCAGTCGCCGACGGACAGTTCGAAGGGGTAGTTCCACGGCGAGATCTGGCCGACGACGCCGCGCGGCTGGCGCTGCTCGGTGACCTTGGTGAGCACGGGGACGGCGCCCGTGTGCCGCTTGGGCTTCAGGTACGAGGGGGCCTGGCGGCCGTAGTGCCGGGCGGCCATCGCGACGGCCTGGATCTCCTCGTGGGCGTGCAGCCGGGCCTTGCCGGTCTCCAGCTGGATCAGGTCGAGGATCTCGGCCTGGCGCTGGAGGACGAGGTCGTGGAAGCGCAGCAGCACGGCGGCGCGCTGCTTGACGGGCAGGCCGCCCCAGGCGGGCTGGGCGGTGCGGGCCCGCTCGAAGGCCAGGGCGACGTCCTCGGGGGTGGACTCGGGGAGGTCGGCCAGCTTCTCGCCGGTGAACGGCGCGTGGCTCGCGGTCCGTCCCGAGCCGACCACGCCCCGGGTCAGCTGGGCGACCACTTCGGGAGTGACCACGTCGGCCGCGGTGCGCGCGCCGGCCGGCGCGGAGGCCAAGGGGTTGGTGCCGAGGGGTGCCGTGAGGGCCTGCGAGTCCGTCATGCGTGCGAGCGTATTGCCCGTCGGGCACTTTTGGTACCCGTCGGTAACGGCTTTTCACCGGCCTCTCACGACCATGCCAGCAGCCGCTGGCACATAGGCCCTGATCAGGGGCGCTTCCACTGATCAGAAGCGGCTGCGACTAGAGATCCAGGATCTTGAGGTACGTGGTGATGTCGTTGAACAGCTGCTCTCCCTCGGCCGCGAACCTGCCCTCCGACGGCATGGCCACGTGCAGCCGCCAGTACGCCTTCTTCTCCTCGCTGAGCAGCAGCCGCTCGTGGTACCGGTAGCGGATCGGGTCCTTCTCGGTGTCGCTGGTGCTGTACGGCGTGAAGTCGACGACCGTGTCGAAGGACTTCTTGCCCTGCCAGGTCGTGTCCGTGGTCTTGACCTCGGCCTTCTTCACGTCCAGTCCGCTCTTGCCGCCCTTGCGGTAGTACTGCGACCAGCCGGACTTGGTCGGCTTCACATCGTCGTCGTCGATGTCTTCGAGGGCGACCCGCTCGAACTTCACCTGGAACACGTTGCCCGGCTCGTAGTAGTTCTCGATCCCGGCGTCGTTGTCCTCGGCCTTCTTGTAGTCGCCCGGGAGGTACACCTCCGCAGTGACGCTCTGGAGTTCACGGTGCAGCTTCCAGCCTTCCGGCGGCCCGTCGCCCGCGAAGGGGTTCACCAGGACCACGACGAGCGCGAGGGCGAGGACGAGGACTCCGCCGAGCAGCCCGAACCGCGCCTTCTTGCTGCGCTGGAGCACCGGCGGAACCCAGTCCGACGCGCTACCCGGCCGCATCACCCGGGTCGGCGCCGACGGGGGCGGCGGGGCCTGGCCCGTCGCCTTCTCCAGCGCCTGGCGCACCTCGTCGGGGTGCGGGCGGGCCGCCGGGTCCTTGTGCAGCAGCCGCATCACCAGCGCGCCGAAGGCCCCGGAGCCCCGGGCGGGCGTCTGCGGATCGGCGGACAGCACGGCCTGGAGGGTGGCGGGAGTGTTGGAGCGGCGGTACGGCGACATTCCCTCGACCGCCGCGTAGAGCACCACGCCCAGCGACCACAGGTCGGAGGCGGGGCCAGGACGCTGGCCCAGCACCCGCTCGGGCGCGATGAATTCGGGCGAGCCGACGAACCCGCCGGTGTCGGTGAGCCCCTGCTCGCCCTCTATCTGCGCGATCCCGAAGTCGCTGAGGACCACCCGGTCGCCCTGCCCGAGCATCACGTTGTCGGGTTTGACGTCGCGGTGCAGCACGCCCGCCTGGTGGGCGGCGGTCAGCGCGCCGAGGACGGCGAGCCCGATGCGGGCCGCCTCCCGCACGTCGAGAGTGCCCTCCTGGAGCCGGTCGCCCAGCGAGTGCCCCTGGATCAGCTCCATCACGATCCACGGCTTGCCGTCCTCGACGACCACGTCGTGCATGGTCACCACGGACGGGTGCTCGATCCGGGCGGCGGCCCGCGCCTCGCGCTGCATGCGCAGGTAGACGTTGTGCCGCTGGCGCTCGGGGAGGTGGTCCGGCACGCGGGGTTCCTTCACCGCGACGTCGCGGTCCACGACCTCGTCGTGGGCCCGCCAGACCGTGCCCATGCCGCCGTGCCCGAGCCGGGAGACCAGGCGGTAGCGGCCGCCGATGGTGCGGCCCGCCTCCGGGTCGGTCAACCCGGTCGCCCGGGTGCCCTGGACGGGTACCTGGGGCGGGGTGTGCGCCGGGGGCTGCCGGGGCGTGGGCGACGGGTGGGGTCCCTGGGCCTGGGCGTACTGCTGGGACGGGTTTTCCTGGTAGGGAGAGCCGGGCCGGTACGGGGTTCCGCCCGGGTACGGGGCGCCCTGATGGTTCGTCACGCCCTGCTGCGGCGGCGGCTGTGGTGCGTTCGGCGGTCGGAGCTCGTAGCTGGTGGGCTCGTACGCCTGTCCCCCGTCGTTCGTCATGCCCACCATCCTGACGGGTGCCTTGCGCGCGGTGCCACCGGGGTGGTTGAGCGATGCAGAGCCGTGACCGTGTCAACACTCCAGCACCACGTGCCTCACTGCTTGACTTTCCAGCCCGCCTTCACGGTGTCGAAGCGCTTCTTCGTCTTCTCCCGCTCCGACTCGGGACCGATCACGTAGATCGCGTACTCGGGACCGGAATCGTCGATGTAGAGCATGTCCTTCGCGTACCGGGGGCCTGCGGCGAGGCCCTTCTCCCGGAAGGTGAACTCCAGTACGCCACTGGGGCGGTCGCGGTAGTTGTCCGGCCCCATCCGCTCCCGCTGGTATGCGGGCAGGGTCTTCCTGAGGGTCTTCTCGATCTGCGCCAGATGGTCGTTGGGGTCGCGGTAGTCGGGCGTGCGGTCCACGTTGATCCTGATGAGGTGGATCCCGCCGTCCGGCGTGTAGTCGAATGCGTTGGGGGTGGACCCCACGCGCTTCCAGCCCTTGGGCACGGGCAGACTGAACCCCTTCTCGTCCACCTCCTCCCAACCGGCGGGAAGCGCACCCTTCTTGGGCTTGTCCTTGCCGTCGGCCGGATCTTCGCCCTTGTCCCCGCCCTTGTCCTTGGCGGGATCGCCGCCGCCCTGCTGGCCCGAGGCAGTGGTCCCGCCGCCTGAGCCGGTGAAGTTCCGTTCCTGCCACTGGAGCACGCCGAAAACGGCTCCACCGCTGATGAGCGCCGCCGCCAGCACCACGAGCAGCGCCTTGCCTCGGCGCTTGTCCTGTTGCTGCGGCACCTGGACCTGCGACTGCGGCGTCGTGTGCGGCGGGAACGGCGTGTGCCCGGTCGAGGGGTGCTGGTACGCCTGCGGGTACTGCTGCGCCGCATGCGGCTGCCCGTGCTGCTGACCGGCGTGCGGCTGCCCGTGCTGCTGACCGCCGTACGACTGTCCTGTCTGCCGGCCGCCGTAGGACTGCCCCGACTGCTGGCCGCCGTACGTCTGCCCCGACTGCTGCCCGAAGGCCGATGCGTTCCCCGTCCCGGGGCCCGGCCCCGGCGGGGGGCCCGGCAGCGCGGTGGTCGGCGGGACCGGTACGGCGGAACGGAGTTCGTCCTCCGGGACGTGCCGCGTCGACACGTACGCCTGCGCCTCGCGCGAGCTGCGTCCCGCCCGCGCCTCCCGCAGCATCCGCTCCGTCTCGGCGGCCGTCGGACGCTCGTCGGGCTCCTTGCGCAACAGTGCGCTGATCACGGGCGCGAGGGCCCCCGCGTTGTACGACGGCGACGGCTCCTCGGCGACCACCGCCTGCATCGTGCTGATCGGCGACGTCCGGCGGAACGGCGAGCGCTCCTCGACCGCCGTGTACAGCGTCGCGCCCAGCGCCCACAGGTCGGAGGCGGGCCCCGGTTCCTCGCCCCGGATGCGCTCGGGGGCCAAGTAGTCCAGGGAGCCGACCAGTTCGCCGGTCCTGGTGATCGTCGAGTCGCCCTCGATGGCGGCGATCCCGAAGTCGGTCAGCAGCACCCGGCCGTCCTTGGCCAGCATCACGTTGCCCGGCTTGACGTCCCGGTGCAGCACGCCGACCTGGTGCGCGGCCCGCAGCGCGCCGAGGACCTGGAGCCCGATGCGGGCCCCCTCCTCCGGGGAGACGCTGCCGGTCTCCTTGAGCGCGTCCGCGAGGGAGGGCCCGTCGACGTACTCCATGACGATCCACGGGCGGTCGTCGTGGTCCAGCACGTCGTGCACGGTGACGACGCCCGGGTGGTTGATCCGGGCGGCGGCCCGCGCCTCCTTCTGCGTACGGGCGTGCAGGACCGCCCGGTCGGCCTCGGCCGCGTACAGACCGGCCCGCAACTCCTTGATGGCGACGGTGCGGTGCAGCACTTCGTCCCTGGCCCGCCAGACGCGGCCCATGCCACCGCTGCCGAGGACGTCGCCCAGCCGGTAGCGCCCGGCGAGCAGTTCGCCCGTCTGTGTCCCGCTGCCGCCCGCGCCGTCCGTCGCGTGCCTGCCGCCGCCTGCGTTCTCCACGATCCAGCCCACCGCCCCGTGTCTCTGACGACCCAGGTTACGGATCGCGGGTGCGGAGGTGGAACACAGGGCCGATCACGAGACCGCACCGTAATGCCGGGCCGGTGATGGTGTGCCCACGGCGTGCGGACGACGTGCCGACACCGTGCCCGCGCGGCGCGCCGGTGCGGTGGCCAGGGCCTGTCGGCCGGACAGGCCCTGGGCCGGACAGGCCCTGGGCCGGACAGGCCCTGGGCCGGACAGGCCCTGGGAATCCCTAGGAATGCGGACGGTACTGCGCCGTCGCCGCCTCGTAGACCCGGTCGATCTCGTCGAGCTGCCGCTCGGGCCCGATGACCTGAATGATGTGGTACTTCTCGTCGACGATCATCACCTTGTTGCGCACCATGATGTCCCGGCCGCTGCGGTCACGCCAGTAGAACTGCCCCTCCGCACCGGCCTGTTGACCGACGCCGATGCTCCGCACGCCCCTCTGGGAGACCCAGGTGGAGTCGCGCATGGCCTGCATCTCCGGCTCGGACTTGAGCTGGTACTGCATGGGGTCGGCGCCCATCTCCTTGACCGTGTCCCGGCCGGGGACCACGATGAGCTCGATGTCGCCCCCGTAGTAGCGGACCTGGCTGTCGCGGCCCAGTTCCCGCCGGTAGTCGGTGCCCACGGCGATCTGGAAGCCCTTCGCGTCCTTGACGACCTTGAACCCGTCGGGCACCCCGGAGTCCGCCGTCTGCTCGGGCGGCGGCTGCGCGGGCCCCGTCGGCCTGCCCTTGTCCGGTTCCTTGCCGGGGTCCTTGCCCTTCTGCGGGTCGTCGGCCGACGTCGGCTGCGGCGCGGGCTGTTGGGGCTGCTGCGGCTCCTGGGACCGCGCGGGCTGACCGCTTCCCGTGTTCTGCCCGTTCGACGGACCCTCGTCCTTCGGCATGAACTTCACCGCGTACACGACGGCGGCCGCGAGCAGCGCCAGCACCAGGACGAGCAGCCACCGCCCCATCGACCGGGGCTGCCGGGCCCCGATCCTCGGCTCCCGAGGACCGCGCTGCGGCTTGACCGGTTTGGCTTCCGGGGCCCGCCCCTTGGGCTGCTTGTGCCGGTGCCGCCCCTGGTTCGCGGCGCTCTTGCCCTTGCTCCTGCCCTTCCGCTTCCGTACGAGTTCGCCCCTGCGCCGTACGATCGGCAGCCGCGCGGCGTCGGGCGGCGAAGGCACCGGAACGACCTTGGTGCCCGCCTCCGGCTCGGGCGCGGAGCGCACCAGGGACCGCAGCCAGCCCCGCAGCTCCTCGAAGTCGGGCCGCTCGGTGGGGTCCTGGCGCAGCAGCGACTCCACGACAGGCCGCAGCGGACCGCAGTCCTCCGCGAAGGCGGGCGGCTCGGCGCAGACCATCTGCACCAGCTCGGCCGCACTGTCCTCCGGATACGGCGCATGGCCCTGCACGATGCGGAACAGCAGCGCACCCAGCGCCCACAGGTCGGTGGCGGGCCCGATCGGCGGGGCCAACTGCCAGTTGACGTGGACGGGACCCGCCTGCTCGGGCGCCCACCGCTCGGTGACCGCGCCGACCACGTTGATCCGAGTCTGCCGGGCGCGCTCGGCGGCCAGCGGCGTACTGGGTCCCCGGTAGGGCAGCCCGGCGATGACGTCGTCCCAGCGGCTGCCGCCACCGGACGGCTTGGGCGCCGCCTCCGGGTCGCGGCCGGGCTTGTGCCCCGGGGCCGGGAGCTGCGTACGGGCCGGGTGGTGCGGGGTCTGGCCCGGTACGGGTCGGCCGTGCCGCATGTCGTCGGCACGCAGCGCTTCGCCGCCCGCCCCGCCCGCTCCGCCCCGGGGCACCGCGCCGTGCCAGCCCGCGCCCGGCGCGGGTTCACCGGCGCGCTCGACGCCGGTGGCCTCGCCGGGGGCGGCACCCGTGCCGCCCGTCGGCACGCGCGCGGCTGATGCGGCACCCGAAGCCGCTGCGGTGCCCGAAGCCGATGCCGTACGGGAATCCGATGGCGTACGGGAATCCGATGGCGTACGGGAAGGAGCGTCGTAGGCGGAACCCTGGCGTCCGCCGGTGTCGCCGTACGGGGAGACCGCCCCCGGGCGCTGCCCCAGCGGGGACACCGCCGTCGTGCGGGGCCGGTCGGGCGGGTCGCCGTACGGGGAGATCGGGCCGGTGCCCGCGCCGTACGAGGACGCGGGGTCGGGCGCGCCGCCCTGCTGGGTGCCCGGGGCCCGGCCCTGGTCCTGGAGGTACGGGCCGCGGGCCGGGTCGGCCTGGCGGCGCTGCTCCTCGGTGGCCTGGACCGCCGCGCGCGCTCCCGCCCGGTAGGCGGCTATGGCACCGGCTCTGGCGGCCCTCGGATCCGAACCGGGAGGGCCGAAGGGGGCGGGCGGGAGCGGGGCCCCGCCCGGCGGCCCCGCCTGCCCGGCGGAGAAGGTGCTGGGCAGCGCCGGGAGCGCGGGCCTGCCGGACGCGGCCTCCTCGCCCGGGGCCGACGGCTCCTCGCCCGGGGCGACATGGCCGCGCGGCACCGGAATCGCGCCGTCCGACCAACCGCCGTCCCGCTCGCCGGTGTTCGCGGGGATCCGGCCGGGGACGGGCGCGTACCCGCACAGCGCCTCCTCGGCGGCGCCCGCCGCGAGGCCGGTGAGCACGATGCGGCCGTCGTCGCAGACCAGCACGGTGCGGACGGTGATGTTCCGGTGGGTCCAGCCGTGGGCGTGCAGCACGCGCAGCGCGGTGAGCACGTCGGAGGCGACCTCGGCGGCGCGGTACGGGCTGAGCGGAGCCTCGGCGAGGAGCGCGGCGAGCGGGCGCGCGGAGACCAGTTCGCTCACTATCCACAGCGAGCCGTCTTCCTGGAAGACGTCGTAGACCTGGTCGATCCGGGGGTGGTCGGGGATCTGGGCGACGGCCTGCACGGCCTCGACGGCGCGCAGTACGGAGGGGTCGGTGGAGCGCGGCGGCGTCCCGCGCCCGGGAAGGCCACGCCGGTGGGCGGTCCCCCCGTCGGCGTCGAGGAGCTCGGCCTCCACCACCTCCGGCAGCGGCACCTGCCGTACGAGGACCTCCTGCGCGCTGTACGTGTCGAAGGCGCGGGTCTCCACCAGGTCGTACTCGTCGGAGGGCGGCAACGGCAGGCGGTAGCGATCGGCAAGCACCCGTCCCGCGTACTCGTCCACAACGCCTCCCCCGTGTGCGCGCTTCCCCGCTGCTCCCGGTCGACGGAGCTGTCCACCAAGACTGCGCGGACCCCCCGAAACCGTCAATTCCGGTCGTTTACCGGCCAATTGCGGCTGCGTACGGTCCACGGGGTCTCACGATACGTGGCAATACCCCGTTACGAGGCGGTGTCACCTCATCCCGGCGAATCCGCTGAATCCCGAGGCGCGGGCGGGACGCGGGCGGGACGCGGGCGGGACGCGGCCGGGACGCGGGCGGGACGCGGGCGGGACGCGGGCGGGACGCGGCCGGGACGCGGGCGGGACGCGGCCGGGACGCGGCCCACCCCGGGAACCTCAGGCGGTCGGCTTGAACGTCGCGAAGGCGGTCTCCCGCAGCTGCTTGCACTCCGCGCCGTCCCATTCGTCCGCCCGGCAGCTCACCATGATCGCGTAGCCGCGCTTGTCGTCGACCTTGAAACCACGGTTCAGGACGTGCGTGCGCTGGCCCTGCTCGGTGCGCTCGAAGTGCCAGTCGGCGGTGGTGGGGTAGCCGTTGTAGTTGACCGGTTTGATGTCGATCTGCTGGAAGTCCTTGCTCTTGGCGCCTACGGAGGCGACGGCTGCGAGCCAGGCGGTGGCGGCGTTGGGCCCCGGCGAACTGGTGAAGTCGACCTGGACGCGGGGGAATCCGCCGTCCTTGTTGTATATGCCGCCCGAGTTCTTGCCCGCTATGTCGTTCCGCCGGAAGCCCTCGGGCATCGCCATCGTGAAGTGGAACCGGTCGTCGGTGACGGTCGTGAAACCGGCCGGGACCGCTCCGTCGGCGGGGTTGCCGGTGCCGGGGGTGGTGGTGGGCTTCGTTCCGGGGGTGCCGCCCCCGCCGGTGCTGCCCTTCTCCGGCTCGGTGCCCTTGTCCTTCGCGGGGTCCTTGTCCGGGTTCTTGGCGTCGCCGCCCGCGGTCGCGCCGCTGGAGGAGTTCTGGCCGCCCTTGCCGGTGGGGCTCTTGTCGTCGTCCTTGTTGAACACGATGGCGAGCACCGTGCCGAGTACGGCGAGGGCCGCGACCAGCGCGACCACGAGGAGGGCCCGCTTGCGCGTGGCGGGCGACATCCCGCCGACCGTCCCCGGCGACGTACCGCCGGATCCGGAACCCGCGCCGGAACCGGAGCCGCTGGACCGCATCGCGGCCGTGGCCGCTCCGGCCGCGGCGGGCCCCGCCACAGCGGGAGTCACCGGTGCCGCCGCGGGCGGAGTGGCGGTGGCCTTCGGCGTGGCGGCCTGCTTCTTGCCCTTGGGGGCGCGGGGGGCGGCCTTCTCCTCGGGCAGGGGCGGCAGCGGAACCATCTTCGTGGCGTCCGACCGGGCCAGTTCGTCCCCGGCCGCGTCCGCCTTGTCCAGCTGGAAGAGCACGTCGGTGAGGAGGGCGCGCGCGCCCGCGTCGTCGAGGCGCTGCGCCGGGTCCTTGGCGAGCAGGCCGTAGATGACGTCCTCCAGCGGACCCGCGTGCTTCGGCGGGTCGACCGGCTCGGTCATCACGGCCGTCAGCGTGGCGATGGCGGAGCCCTTGTCGTACGGCGGAACACCTTCCACCGAGGCGTAGATGAGCCCGCCCAGCGACCACAGGTCGGCGGCGGGCCCCGGCTTGTGGCCGCGCGCCCGCTCCGGCGAGATGTACGAGGGGGCGCCGACGAGCATGCCGGTCGAGGTGATCGAGGGGTCGCCCTCGACCTGGGCGATGCCGAAGTCGGTCAGGACGACCCGGCCGTCCTCGGCGATCAGTACGTTGGACGGCTTGACGTCGCGGTGCAGGATGCCCTGGCGGTGCGCGGCGCGCAGCACGTCGAGGATCGCGAGCCCGACCTCGGCGGCCCGACGCGGCGTCAGCAGGCCGTCCTCGCGGATGGCTTCGGCGAGGGACTTGCCCTCGACCAGCTCCATCACGATCCACGGCCGGTCGTCCTCGTCGACGACGTCGAAGACGGTGACCGCGTTGTGGTTGCGGATCCGGGCGATGGCCTTGGCCTCGCGCAGGGTCCGCGTGATCAGGCGGCGCTTCTCGTCCTCGTCGATGGCGGTGGGGAAGCGCAGCTCCTTGACGGCGACGGTCCGGCCGAGCGTCTCGTCGACGGCCCGCCAGACGGTGCCCATGCCACCCCGGCCGAGCACGTCACCGAGCCGGTAGCGCCCGGCCAGCAGTCGGCCCTCGACCTCCTGGGAGGTGTCCGACGCGGCGTCCTTGGCGGCTTCGGCGGCCGTCTCGTCGGAGACCTCACAACGTCCGCCACGATCCGACGCCCCGCCGACCGGCGCTTTCTCGGCGCCCCGCGCCTTCTCGCCGTCCAGCGCTTTCTCAGCACCCCGCGCCTTCTCGCCGACCCGAGCCTTCTCGGCGCCCTGCGCCTTCTCGCCGTCTCCCGGCGTGCCGGACTCGGCGTCCCGCGCCGCGTCGCCCTTGGGTTTGCCGTCCTCCGGCGCGCTGTCCTTCCGCCCGCCGGACACCGCATCCCGCTTCTCGTCGGACACGGCATCCTGCGTGCTCTTCCGCGACTGCTCCGGCTCGTCCGACATGCGTCCCCTCTGCGATCCCTGATCTTCGCCCCGTGCCCCGGCCGTACCTACATGTACGAACATGTCGTAGGACCTTCTCGGCGGCTTCCCCGGCGATGCGGCAACCCGCCCTGGCAGAGCCCCCATTGTCCCCCACGCACGGACCGCCAACACCCCCGGGGCGCGACGGACAACCGCCGCGCCCCGCACCCGAGCCCCCGCGACCCCTACAGCGGCACGATGTCCGGCGCCCCCAGCCGCGCCGCGTCCGCCGTCAGGTCGTCGGGCTGACGCTGCGACTCCCGCTCGGCCTCCACCCGCTTCTCGTAGTGCTCCACCTCCCGCTCCACCTGCCCCTTGTCCCAGCCCAGCACCGGGGCCATCAACTCCGCACACTCCAGCGCGCTGAGCGTGCCCCGGTCGAAGGTCTCGATGGAGATCCGGGTGCGCCGCGTCAGCACGTCGTCGAGGTGCCGCGCCCCCTCGTGCGAGGCCGCGTAGACGACCTCCGCGCGCAGGTAGTCGTCCGCCCCGGTCAGCGGCTCGCCCAGACCCGGGTCCTTGGCGATCAGCTCCAGGACCTCCTCCGCCAGCGATCCGTACCGGTTCAACAGGTGCTCCACCCGCACCACATGCAGACCCGTCCGGGCGGCGATCCTCGCCCGCGCGTTCCACATCGCCTTGTAGCCCTCCGCCCCGGCCAGCGGCACGTCCTCCGTGACGCACTCCGCGACCCGCACGTCCAGCGCGTGCACCGCCTCGTCGACCGCGTCCTTCGCCATCACCCGGTACGTCGTGTACTTGCCGCCCGCGACCACCACGAGCCCCGGCACCGGATGCGCCACCGTGTGCTCCCGCGACAGCTTGCTGGTGGCGTCCGACTCCCCGGCCAGCAGCGGCCGCAGGCCCGCGTACACGCCCTGCACGTCGTCCCGGGTCAGCGGCACCGCCAGCACTGAATTCACGTGCTCCAGCAGGTAGTCGATATCCGCGCTGGAAGCCGCCGGGTGCGCTTTGTCCAGATCCCAATCGGTGTCCGTCGTTCCGACAATCCAGTGCCTTCCCCACGGAATGACGAAAAGGACCGATTTCTCGGTACGCAAAATCAATCCCGTGGACGAATGAATTCGATCCTTCGGAACGACCAGGTGAATTCCCTTGGACGCCCGCACATGGAATTGCCCGCGCTCCCCGATGAGCGCCTGGGTGTCGTCGGTCCACACCCCGGTCGCGTTCACCACCTGCTTCGCCCGGATCTCGTACTCGCCCTGCGCCTCGACGTCCTGCACCCGCACCCCGACGACCCGCTCGCCCTCGCGCAGGAACCCGACGACCCGGGCCCGGTTGGCGACGTGCGCACCGTACGCGGCGGCCGTGCGCACCAGGGTCGCCACGTAACGGGCGTCGTCCATCTGCGCGTCGTAGTACTGGAGCGCCCCGGTCAGCGCGTCCTTCTTCAACGCCGGTGCCACCCTCAGCGCGTGCCGCCGCGTCAGATGACGGTGCATCGGCAGACCCCGCCCGTGCCCCGACGACACCGACATCGCGTCGTACAGCGCCACGCCCGAGCCCGCGTACCAGCGCTCCCACCCCTTGTGCTGGAGCGGGTACAGGAACGGCACCGGCTTCACCAGGTGCGGGGCGAGCCGCTCAAGGAGCAGCCCGCGCTCCTTCAGCGCTTCCCGTACGAGAGCGAAGTCGAGCATCTCCAGATAGCGCAGGCCGCCGTGGATCAGCTTGCTGGAGCG
The DNA here is from genome assembly GCF_026342435.1 of Streptomyces sp. NBC_00237. Taxonomy (NCBI): domain Bacteria; kingdom Bacillati; phylum Actinomycetota; class Actinomycetes; order Kitasatosporales; family Streptomycetaceae; genus Streptomyces; species Streptomyces sp. NBC_00237. The sequence continues at coordinate 2,604,037 of NZ_JAPEMT010000002.1, forward strand.
ACTGGAGGTGCCGGACGCCCAGTCGCGGGCCTCGACCAGGCCGGTGGCCAGGCCCCGGGTCACGGCGTCCAGCGCCGTGCCCGCACCGACCACGCCCGCGCCCACCACCAGCACGTCCAGTTCCCGTTCGGCCATCGCGGCCAGCGCCTCGGCGCGCTCGGCCGGTCCCAGTGTCGCTGTCCTCACTGCTGCCTCCCGGTTGGTGCGGTTGGTGCGGCTGGTGCGGCGCTCCTGGACGGGTGTGCCCCGGACCACTCCACCGATTCTCGCCGCAGGGCGCTCCTTCAGCCACTGCCTGTGGACAACCGGGGACGGGCCCGACTCGCAAATCCCCCATCACGGTCATATTTACGCCTAGTCTGACATTTCCTCGGCTCGAACTGTCCACAGGGCTTGCGCACCGACCCGCCTCCGGTTAAAGGCGAGGCAGTCGGCCCCTGCGGACTCAAGGGAAGGACGGCTCACGCCATGCCCGCAGATCTCGCCGTCATCGGACTCGGTCACCTCGGCCTCCCCCTCGCCCAGGCCGCCGTCGCCGCCGGCATCGCCACCATCGGTTACGACCCCGACCCCCGCGCCGTCGCCGAGCTGGCGGCGGGCCGTCCGCCGGTCGAGGGCTCGCTCTCCGCCGCCGAGATCCGCCGGATGCTCGCCCGGGGCTTCCGCCCCACCACCGACCCCGCCGAGCTGGGCCGGGTCCGTACCGCCGTGATCTGTGCCCCCACCCGGATCGGCCCGGACCGCACCCTCGACCTGTCCGCCGTCGAGGCCGCCGCCCGCACGCTGGCCGCGCGCCTGCGCCCGCACACCACCGTGCTGCTGGAATCGGCCGCCTACCCCGGCGCCACCGAAGAATTCCTGCGCCCCCTCCTGGAGCAGGGCTCCGGCCTGCGGGCGGGCCGCGACTTCCACCTCGCCCACTCCCCCAGCCGCCTGGACCCCGGCAACCGCACCCACGACTACGCCCACACCCCCAAGGTGATCGGCGGCCTCACCCCCGCCTGCACCGAGTCCGCCGCCGCCTTCTACGGCCGCCTCACCGACAAGGTCGTCCGCGCCAGAGGCCCCCGCGAGGCCGAGACGGTCGCGGTCCTCGAAACCAACTACCGCCACGTCAACATCGCCTTCGCCAACGAGATGGCCGTCCTCTGCCACGACCTCGGCGTCGACCTCTGGGACGTCATCCGCTGCGCCGAGACCAAGCCCTACGGCTTCCAGGCGTTCCGCCCTGGCCCCGGCGTCGGCGGCCACAGCCTCCCCCTCGACCCCAACTACCTCTCGTACAACAGCCGGACCCCCGGCCACCCCCTGCGCATGGTCGGCCTCGCCCAGGAGATCAACGGCCGGATGCCCGCGTACGTCATCCAGCGCTGCGCCACCCTCCTCAACGAGCACGGCAAGTCCGCGCGCGGCGCCCGCGTCCTGCTTCTCGGCGTCTCCTACAAGCCCGACCTCGCCGACCAGGAGAACTCCCCCGCCCCCGAAATCGCCTCCCGGCTGCGCGACATGGGCGCCCACCTCACCTACCACGACCCGCACGTCCCGCACTGGCGGGTGCGCGACGTCCCGGTCCCCCGCGCCGACTCCCTCTACGAGGCGGCAGCCGCGGCCGACCTGACGATCCTGCTCCAGCACCACCGCACCTACGACCTCCAGGGTCTGGCGGTCAAGGCCCAACTCCTCCTGGACACCCGGGGCGCGAGCCCGGCGGGAGCGGCCCACCGGCTCTGAGGCCCCGACGGAAGCCACGCACCCATGGCGCCTCCCCCCCCCCTGGGCGCGCCATGATCAGGATCCGCCGGCGCATCCGCACGGGGCAGCGGCGTCAACGCAAGCTGCCGACGCGGGCGTTCAGGTGCGCCCGGGCGGTGTGCAACGACGCGGTACGCGCCCGCGATGACACCCGCCAGGCGATCCGCCGCACGGCGGACGCCCGCTGTTCTGGTGCCGGCCCGAGCTCCGCCCGGAATGGTCCCGTAATCCGCACACGGGTTGTCGGGGGCTACTGCTACGGTCAGCCCGCACAACCGAACTTATGCACGCTTTACGCGCATGCACTTCCCAGGGGGAAACCGCCCATGTCCTATCCCGCTCAGCCGCCCCAGCAGCCCGGCGGCAACCCGTACGGCCAGGATCCCAACCCGTACGGCCAGCCGCAGCAGCCGAACCAGTTCCCCCAGGGCCAGTTCCCCGGCCAGCCCCAGGGGGGCCAGTTCGGCGGCTACCCGCAGCCCGCGCCCGCCGCCCGCCGGGGCAATGTGGGCCTGGGCCTGCTCGCCGGGCTCGCGGTGGCGCTGGTGGGAGGCGTCGTCTACGGCGTGATCATAGGCAAGGCGGACTTCCAGATCGGCTGGCTCACCTTCGGCATCGGCTTCCTGACCGGCCTGGTCGCGGCCAAGCTCGGCGGGCGCAACCCGGTGGTCGTCGTGACGAGCGTGGTCTTCTCGCTGCTCGCGGTGTACGTCGGGGACATCCTGGGCATCGCCATCGCCTATTCCGACGGCCAGGGCGCGGATCTGATGAGCTTCCTGACGCAGAACTTCGTCCAGCTCAACGACGCGTTCAGGCAGCTCCTGGACCTGGAGCCGATCCAGTTCCTCTTCTTCGCGCTCGGCGGCGTCGGCGCGTTCGCGGGCGTCAAGAAGGCTTCGTGACCGCCAGCCGCCTCTCCGTCCTGATCCTGGGCCCAACCGCCCTCGCCTGCGGAATCCGGCGCGCCCTCATCAGCCTGCTCTGACCCGACACGCACCAGTGGCCCGGCACCCCCACCAGGGGGCGCCGGGCCACTTGCGTACGTACGAGCGAAGAACCTCAGCGGCGGTGCTGCGAGTCCGCGACCGTGACCTCGACGCGCTGGAACTCCTTGAGCTCGCTGTAGCCCGTGGTGGCCATCGAGCGGCGCAGCGCGCCGAACATGTTCATCGAGCCGTCCGGCACGCGCGAGGGACCGGTCAGGATCTCCTCGGTCGTCCCGACCACGCCCAGGTTCATGCGCTTGCCGCGCGGCACGTCCTCGTGGACGGCCTCCATGCCCCAGTGGTGGCCCTGGCCGGGCGCGTCCGTGGCGCGGGCCAGCGGGGAGCCCATCATCACGGCGTCCGCGCCGCAGGCGACGGCCTTGGGGATGTCGCCGGACCAGCCGACACCGCCGTCGGCGATGACGTGCACGTACCGGCCGCCGGACTCGTCCATGTAGTCACGGCGCGCGGCGGCGACGTCCGCCACGGCGGTCGCCATCGGGACCTGGATGCCCAGCACGTTGCGCGTGGTGTGCGCGGCCCCGCCGCCGAAGCCGACGAGGACACCGGCCGCGCCGGTACGCATCAGGTGCAGCGCGGCGGTGTACGTGGCGCAGCCGCCGACGATGACCGGGACGTCCAGCTCGTAGATGAACTGCTTCAGGTTGAGCGGCTCGGCGGCACCGGAGACGTGCTCGGCCGAGACGGTCGTCCCGCGGATGACGAAGATGTCGACACCGGCGTCCACGACGGCCTTGGAGAACTCGGCCGTACGCTGCGGAGACAGCGCGGCGGCGGTGACCACACCCGCGTCGCGCACCTCCTTGATGCGCTTGCCGATCAGCTCCGCCTTGATGGGCTCGGCGTAGATCTCCTGGAGGCGGCGGGTGGCGGCCGTCTCGTCGTTCAGCTCGCGGATCTCCGCCAGCAGCGGCTCCGGGTCCTCGTACCGCGTCCACAGCCCTTCGAGGTTCAGGACGCCGAGGCCGCCCATCTCGCCGATGCGGATGGCGGTCTGCGGGGAGACGACCGAGTCCATCGGAGCGGCCAAGAACGGCAGCTCGAAGCGGTAGGCGTCGATCTGCCAGGCGATCGAGACCTCCTTCGGGTCCCGCGTACGCCGGCTCGGCACGATGGCGATGTCGTCGAACGCGTACGCCCTGCGGCCGCGCTTGCCGCGCCCGATCTCGATCTCAGTCACGTTGTGTGGCCTTTCCCTCTTGGTCTGCCGTTCCAGTATCCCCGACACGCAGCGAAGGGGCGGTCCCGGTGATTCCGGGACCGCCCCAAGCGCGCGTCGTGCCTACTTACGGCTGTAGTTCGGTGCCTCGACCGTCATCTGGATGTCGTGCGGGTGGCTCTCCTTGAGACCCGCCGACGTGATCCGGACGAAGCGACCGTTGTCCTGAAGCTCCGGAACGGTGCGTCCGCCGACGTAGAACATCGACTGGCGCAGGCCCCCGACGAGCTGGTGCACGACCGCCGAGACCGGGCCCCGGTAGGGCACCTGGCCCTCGATGCCCTCGGGCACGAGCTTGTCGTCGGTGCGCACGCCCTCCTGGAAGTACCGGTCCTTGGAGTACGACTTGTTGTCGCCGCGCGTCTGCATGGCACCCAGCGAGCCCATGCCACGGTACGACTTGAACTGCTTGCCGTTGATGAAGAGCAGCTCGCCCGGGGACTCCTCGCAGCCCGCGAGCAGCGAGCCCAGCATCACGGTGTCCGCACCGGCGACGAGCGCCTTGGCGATGTCGCCGGAGTACTGGAGGCCGCCGTCGCCGATGACCGGAACCCCGGCCGCCTTCGCGGCGAGGGACGCCTCGTAGATCGCGGTGACCTGCGGGACGCCGATACCGGCGACGACGCGGGTCGTACAGATGGAGCCGGGGCCCACGCCCACCTTGATGCCGTCGACACCGGCGTCGATGAGGGCCTGCGCGCCGTCCCGGGTGGCGATGTTGCCGCCGATGACGTCGATGCCCGAGGTGTTCGACTTGATCTTGGCGACCATGTCGCCGACCAGGCGGGAGTGGCCGTGCGCGGTGTCCACGACGATGAAGTCGACACCCGCCTCGGCCAGCGCCTGGGCGCGCTCGAAGGCGTCACCGGCCACACCGACGGCCGCACCGACGAGGAGACGGCCCTCGGCGTCCTTGGCGGCGTTCGGGTACTTCTCGGCCTTGACGAAGTCCTTGACCGTGATGAGGCCCTTGAGGATGCCCGCGTCGTCGACCAGCGGCAGCTTCTCGATCTTGTGACGGCGCAGCAGCTCCACCGCGTCGACGCTGGAGATGCCGACCTTGCCGGTGACCAGCGGCATCGGCGTCATGACCTCGCGCACCTGACGGCTGCGGTCGGTCTCGAAGGCCATGTCGCGGTTGGTGACGATGCCGAGCAGCTTGCCCGCCGGGTCGGTGACCGGCACGCCGCTGATGCGGAACTTCGCGCACAGCTGGTTGGCCTCGGCCAGCGTGGCGTCCGGGTGCACGGTGATCGGGTCGGTGACCATGCCGGACTCGGAACGCTTCACCAGGTCGACCTGGTTGGCCTGGTCGGCGATGGAGAGGTTGCGGTGCAGGACGCCGACACCGCCCTGGCGGGCCATGGCGATGGCCATCCGGGACTCGGTGACCTTGTCCATCGCGGCGGACAGCAGGGGGATGTTCACCCGTACGTTCCGCGAGATCAGCGAGGAGGTGTCGATCTGGTCGGGAGCCATGTCGGAGGCGCCCGGCAGCAGCAGCACATCGTCGTAGGTCAGCCCGAGCGTCGCGAATTTCTCCGGCACTCCATCGACGTTCGCAGTCATGACACCTTCCCAAATGGTCTTGCCCGGCGCGGATGTCCATGCTAACGGGAACCTGACGTGTCGGATTCCACGATCATGACAAGCGGCCAAGTTTGTACGTTTCTCCTGCGCGCGGGTACGCCGATGCGGTACGCGGCAGGGCGGGCCGGGCCTGTGGCGCGGGGCCTACTGCTCGGCGAGGGCACGGAGTCTGCTCAGTGCCCTGTGCTGTGCAACGCGCACGGCACCCGGGGACATTCCGAGCTTCTGTCCCGTTTCCTCCGCGGTCAGACCGACCGCGACCCGCAGCACCAGCAGCTCGCGCTGGTGCTCGGGAAGGTTGGCGAGGAGCTTCTTGGCCCAGGCGGCGTCGCTGCTGAGCAGCGCCCGCTCCTCCGGGCCCAGCGAGTCGTCGGGGCGCTCCGGCATCTCGTCGGAGGGCACGGCGGTCGACCCGGGATGGCGCATTGCCGCCCGCTGGAGGTCGGCGACCTTGTGCGCGGCGATGGCGAAGACGAATGCCTCGAAGGGCCTACCCGTGTCGCGGTAGCGCGGCAGCGCCATCAGCACGGCGACGCAGACCTCCTGCGCCAGGTCCTCCACGAAGTGACGGGCGTCACCGGGCAGCCGGGACAGCCGGGACCTGCAATACCGCAGGGCGAGGGGGTGAACGTGCGCGAGGAGGTCGTGCGTGGCCTGCTCGTCGCCCTCGACGGCGCGGTGCACGAGCGCACCGATGGCACCCTGGGCCGCCACCGCCTCGTCGTCACGCATCGGACCATGGTGCCTTGGCGTTGCGGCATCCGCGCCGCCGCGCCCGTAGTTGTGCACTGAAGCGTTATGAGCAGGTACGCCAGGACTCATCTCCCGCGCCCTCTCCTTCCGCTCGACCGACCCGTTCCCGAGGAACCCCATCCCTCAAGGATGCGGCATCGGCCGCCGAACCGGGATCGGGCGTCCTGCGCCCCGCCCGCACAAGGCGGGCGGGGGACCATCTCACGCGTACGACCGGGCCAGGAAGGCCAGGTCGGGGCGGGGCCTGGCGGACCGGACCCCATTCTGGCGGACCAGGGCCTGATCCGCCGGACAGGCCCTAGCGGACCAGACCCCATCGGAAGCCGAGCGCCACCGCGTGCGCGCGGTCCGAGGCGCCGAGCTTCTTGAAGAGCCTGCGGGCGTGCGTCTTGACCGTGTCCTCGGAGAGGAAGAGCTCGCGGCCGATCTCGGCGTTCGACCGGCCGTGGCTCATCCCCTCCAGAACCTGGATCTCGCGGGCGGTGAGCGTCGGGGCGGCGCCCATCTCGGCGGACCGCAGCCTGCGCGGGGCGAGCCGCCAGGTCGGGTCGGCCAGGGCCTGGGTGACGGTCGCGCGCAGCTCGGCGCGGGACGCGTCCTTGTGCAGGTACCCGCGGGCACCCGCGGCGACGGCGAGGGCGACCCCGTCGAGGTCCTCCGCGACCGTCAGCATGATGATCCGGGCGCCGGGGTCTGCGGACAGGAGTCGACGGACGGTCTCGACGCCACCCAGACCGGGCATGCGTACGTCCATCAGAATCAGGTCCGAACGGTCGGCGCCCCAGCGGCGGAGGACTTCCTCGCCGTTGGCCGCCGTCGTCACGCGCTCGACGCCGGGCACGGTCGCGACCGCGCGGCGGAGCGCCTCTCGGGCAAGCGGGGAGTCGTCGCAGACGAGGACGGATGTCATGACAGACGTCCTCCGCTCCTGCCGCTCCGGCAGCTGATGCGCGTCACCTTGGGCCTCCAGGCTGAATACAAGTCGTCACCTGTGCGGTTGACGCTCTCGGACACCTGCCCGATCGCCCTTTCCTTCAACCGCCTCAGCCCAATCAACGACGGTCACTCGAAAGAGTTACGGCCTGAGAATCGGGCCCTCGAAGGCCCAGTGCCCCATTTAGTCGGTTTTCTTCCCTTTTGCTGGTGTCTGTGGCTAGATTCGGAATGAATCATATTTACATCTACTCACACCGTAGATGTCAGTAGATGTGATGATCTCGGTCATCGTTCCGCCTCAGCACAGACGCAAGGGGACAACCCATGGCAGATTTCTCCCGCCTTCCCGGACCCAACGCCGACCTGTGGGACTGGCAGCTCCTCGCCGCCTGCCGCGGCGTCGACAGTTCGCTCTTCTTCCACCCGGAGGGCGAGCGCGGGGCCGCGCGAAGCGCACGTGAGAACTCGGCGAAGGAGGTCTGCATGAGGTGCCCGGTGCGCGCCCAGTGCGCGGCGCACGCGCTCCAGGTCCGCGAGCCCTACGGGGTGTGGGGCGGCCTCACCGAGGACGAGCGCGAGGAGCTGATGGGCCGCGCGCGGCACCGCCTGGTGCCCGCGGGCGCCACGGCGGCCGCGAAGAAGGCGGCCCCGGCGGGGGCTCCGGCGCGGACTGCGGCCAGGACTCCGGCGAAGGGCGGCGGAGTGGAGCACGCGCGCCGGGTCACCCTGGTGAAGTAATCGGTCGTCCAATCCGAGCAGAAACGTTTCTTCGCGCTGTCCACCCGCTTGGGCCCGTCCATGCGGCGGGCGGCCGGTCGGACGCCCGGGCAGGGGCCGCACCTTCGGGTGCGGCCCCTGGGTCGTTCGGCGGTGCGGTCTTCCCGTACGGGGCCGATCAGCGGGCGGCGGCCAGCGCGAGCTGGTCGAGGGTGGCCGCGACCGCAGGGACCTGCGCCAGGTCGGGCAGCGTGAGCGCGACGATCTCGCGCTGCACGGCGGGCTCCACCGCCACGGTGCGCACCCCCGTCGGACGTACGGTCTCCATGGCCAGCTCCGGCAGTACGGCGACGCCGAGGCCCGCGCCGACCAGGCCGATCACGGCCGGGTAGTCGTCGGTGGCGAAGTCGATGCGGGGCGCGAATCCGGCGCTCTCGCAGACCTCCACGAGCTGGCGGCGGCAGCGCGGGCAGCCCGCGATCCAGGGCTCGTCGGCGAGTTCGGCGATGCCCACGGTCCCGGCCTCGGCGAGCCGGTGCCCGTCGGGGACCAGGCCGACGAGGCGGTCGGTGAGCAGGGGGCGGACGACTAGGTCGGTCCAGTCCTCGGTCGCACCGCCCGGCCCGTAGCGGAAGGCGAGGGCGACGTCGCAGTCGCCCTCGCGGAGCATCTCCACCGAACGCGGGGGTTCCGCGTCGACCAGCGAGACGCGGGTGCCGGGGTGGGCGGCGCGCAGGGCGGCGAGCGCGGTGGGGACCAGGGTGGAGCTGCCGGAGGGGAAGGAGACCAGGCGTACCCGGCCGGCGCGCAGCCCCGCGATGGCGGCGACCTCCTCCTCTGCGGCGGTGAGCCCGGCGAGGATGCCCGCGGCGTGCCGCACCAGGACCTCGCCGGCCTGGGTCAGGCGCATCTCGCGGGCGGCGCGGATCAGGAGCGGGGTGCCCGCCGACTGCTCCAGGGCCTTCATCTGCTGGCTGACGGCGGGCTGGGTGCAGCCGAGTTCGCGGGCGGCGGCGGAGAAGGACCCGGTGGAGGCGACTGCGCGCAGGACGCGGAGGTGGCGGGCTTCAATCATGCGTCGATCATAAGTCTCGCTTGGATGCAGAAGCGAATTATCGAATGCGTCTTTGAGATGGGCTCGGCTAGCGTGATCGGCATGGAGCTACTGAGCGTGAATGTGGGGCGGGCGACCGCCAGTGAGCACACCGATCAGGCGGAAGGTCTGACGGGCATCGGCAAGCGTCCGACGGAGGGGCCCGTGGAGGTCGGCGACCCTGGCCCGAAGGGCACCGGCGGCAGCGGGGTGGCCGGGGACGAGATCTGCGAACTGCGCCACCACGGCGGCACCCACCAGGCGGTCTACGCCTACGCCCGCGAGGACCTGGACCGGTGGGAGGCGGAGCTCGGACGGCCGCTGCGCAACGGGGAGTTCGGCGAGAACTTCACCACCGAGGGGCTCGACGTGAACGGTGCGCGGATCGGCGAGCGGTGGAAGGTCGGCGACTCCCTCGTCCTCGAAGTGACCTCCTCGCGCATCCCGTGCCGTACGTTCGCGGGCGCGCTGGACGAGAAGGGCTGGGTGAAGCGGTTCACGGCGGCGGCGGTCCCGGGCGCGTACCTCAGGGTGGTGGAGCCCGGGACCGTACGGGCCGGGGACCTGATCGAGGTCGTGCACAGTCCCGCGCACGACGTGACGGTGAGCATGCAGTTCCGGGCCGTCACGCTGGAGCGGGAGCTGCTGCCCGGGCTGCTGGCGGCCGGGGACGCGCTGCACCCGGAGGCCCGGCGCAAGGCGCTGACGTACGTGGAGAAGCGGGGCACGCCCGCGTAGGTGGTGGGTGAAGTCCCCGAGAGGGGGCCGGGGGCGGGTCCGGGGGCGGTGCGGGCCCGCCCCCGATGTGCGGGTACGGGGTGGGCGCGAGGGTCGGGGCATGTCCCGGTGGAAGCGCGTCCTCATCGTTCTCGGCTCGGTCGCGGCCGTGTTCCTCGCCGCTGTCGGCGGCCTGTTCGCCTGGCAGTGGAACGGGGCCGGGGTGAGCACGGTCGGCCAGGTGCGGTTCGACAACGAGCTGAGGGTGCCGCCGCTCGCGGAGTCGACGGTCGAGAAGGACGGCACCCGGGTGTTCTCGCTGCGGATGCAGGCGGGAACCACGGAGTTCCAGCAGGGCCTGAAGACGCCGACCTGGGGCTTCAACGGCTCGCACCTGGGGCCGACGCTGCGGGCGAAGCGCGGCGAGAAGGTCAAGGTGTTGGTCGAGAACACGCTCGACGAGGCGTCCGGCGTGCACTGGCACGGCATGCACGTCCCCGCGAAGATGGACGGCGGCCCGCACCAGGAGGTCGCCCCTGGCAAGACCTGGACGCCGCAGTGGAAGGTCGACCAGCCCGCCGCGACGCTCTGGTACCACCCGCACCCGCACGGCAAGACCGAGAAGCACGTGCAGCGGGGGCTCGCGGGGATGTTCCTGATCGACGACGCCAGGACCGCGTCGCTGAAGCTGCCGAAGCGGTACGGGGTGGACGATCTGCCGGTGGCGGTCCAGGACGTCGCGTTCGACGGGGCGGACTTCGACCACGGGCGGCGGAGCTTCCTGCAGAACACCGGTTTCCTGGGCACGCGGACGATGGTCAACGGCACGCTCGACCCGTACCAGGTGGTCGGTGACGAGCTCGTACGGCTGCGGCTGCTGAACGCCTCGACGGCGCGGATCTACGACTTCGGGTTCGGTGACGACCGGGACTTCACGCTGGTCGGGACGGACGGCGGGCTGCTGGAGCGGCCTCAGACGCTGAAGCGGGTGCAGCTGTCGCCGGGGGAACGGGCGGAGGTCGTGGTGCGGATGCGGGCCGGGGAGAAGGCGGTGCTGCGCAGCTTTCCGCAGGGCAATTACGGGGGCGGGTTCGAGCAGCGGTTCGCCGGCGGCGACGACTCTTTCGACGTACTGGAGCTGAGGGCGGCGGCCGCGCTGCGGAAGTCGCCGAAACTGCCGTCCGTCATGGGCGCCTTGGAAGTGCCGCAGGAGAAGGACGCGGCGCGGGGGCGGTTCTTCGGGCTGCGGATGTCGGGGATCAACGGGCGGAAGATGGACAGGGGGCACGTCGACGAGACGGTCGTCCGGGGCACGGCCGAGGTGTGGACCGTACGGAACGAGGACGGGGCGCCGCACAACTTCCACGTGCACGACGTGCGGTTCAGGGTGGTGTTGGTGGACGGGAAGCCGCCGACGGGGATGCTGCGCGGGGCGAAGGACACCGTGTACGTGCCGGGTGGGTCCACGGTGAAGCTGGCGATGCGCTTCGAAGGACCGGCCGATCCGGACACGCCGTACATGTACCACTGTCATCTGCTGTATCACGAGGACCAGGGAATGATGGGCCAGTTCGTGGTCGTGGAGAAGGGGCAGAAGGAGGGAACCCCGGCTTCCGGCGGTCACGGCGGGCACTAACGTGGGGCGCATGACGACTGCACTGATCACGGGCGCGACCGCAGGCATCGGCTCCGCCTTCGCGCGGCGACTGGCCTCCGACGGACACAACCTGGTGTTGGTGGCACGCAACACCGAGCGTCTCCAGAAGCAGGCGACGGAGCTGCACGACAAGCACGGCGTGGAGGCGGAGGTGCTGACCGCCGACCTGTCCACGGAGGCGGGGATCGCGGCCGTCGAGGCACGGCTCGCGGACCGTACGCACCCGGTGGACCTGCTGGTCAACAACGCCGGTTTCGGCAACAAGGGCGAGTTCCTCGAAGTGCCGATGGAGGACGAGCTGACCATGCTGAAGGTGCACTGCGAGGCGGTGCTGCGGCTGACGTCGGCGGCGGTCAGGGGCATGAAGGAGCGGCGCAGGGGCGGGGTCGTCAACGTCGCTTCGGTGGCCGCCTTCGTGCCGCGCGGGACGTACGGGGCGAGCAAGGCGTGGGTCGTGCAGTTCACGCAGGGCGCGGCGAAGGACCTGGCGGGGAGCGGGGTGCGGCTGATGGCGCTGTGCCCCGGCTTCGTGCGGACGGAGTTCCACGAGCGGGCCGGGATGGGGACGGACAACATCCCCTCCTGGATGTGGCTGGACGCGGACAAGCTGGTGGCGGAGGCGCTGAAGGACATGGGGCGCGGGAAGTCGCTGTCGATTCCGGACCCTCGGTACAAGGCGCTGATGGGCGTGGTGAAGGTGGCGCCGCGCGGGCTGCTCGGGGGGATCACCTCCCGGACGGGCCGGAAGTACGGTCCTCAGTAGGGCAGTTCGAGTGTGGTGACGGTGCCGTCGTCCTCCCAGGTGATGTGGAGGATGGCGGCATTCGTCGTACGTGTCGCAGTTGTCATACGTGTCGCAGTTGTCGTACGTGTCGTACGGGGGAGGCCGACGCGGGCGAGGGTGGCGGCAGGGGCGGGGGCGGGTTCCGCGGTGAGGGAGGCGAGGGCGACGAAGAGGGAACTTCCGGTGTCGCCCGTTCGTCCTTGGAGTACGGCGGCGTGGGCGGACGGGCCGAACGGGGTCGGGCCGACGGGGAGTTGGTTCGCGGGCTGCGGGTCGTAGCCGTGGACGGGGTGGAGCTGGGCGGTGGCCGCTCCGTCCGGGGTGACGGCCCAGCCGGTCTGGCGTACCGGGGTGCCGGGCGGGGCGCCCAGGACGAGGTGGGCGCGGACTTCGGCGCGGCCGTGGACGGCGGTGGCGGAGACGACCCGGATGCCGGGGGCGGGGGTGTGGGCGGAGGAGGCCCAGTCCTGGCCCCGGGCCACCGGTGTGGCGGGGCCGCGTGTGGTGTGTGCACCGTCGATGAGCAGGGAGAAGTGGTTGTCGGGGGTCTCGTGGGCGGGGCCCGTGCGGGTGGAGTAGGCGAAGCGGGCGTAACCGGGGTCGTCCTCGGGGCCCACGTGGTTGCTGCCGTGGTTGTGCAGGCGGACGAGTCCGTCGGCGGCGGTGGAGTGGATGAGGAGGTGGGGCGGGGCGGCGAGGACGACACTGTCGGCGGTCTCGGCGGGGAGGGGCTCCTCGGGGGCCGTCCAGGCGGGGTGGTCGGCGGGCAGGAGCAGGCCGAGGAAGCCCTTGGAGGCCCAGTAGGGGGAGCCGGGGCCGGAGTAGCTCTGGATCAGGGGCGGGTACGGGCCGTACCAGCCGAGGGTGAGCAGGCCGTCCGGGGCCGTGGCCCCCCGGTCGAGGAAGTGGCGCAGAGTGCCGGAGGCGAGGCGGCGGGTGGCTCCGGGGGTGAGCGGGGTGTGGCCGGTGAGGGCGCCGAGCCAGGGGGCGGCGGCTGCCGCGAAGCGGTAGGTGAGGGAGCGGCCGAAGGGCATGGGTGCGCCGGTCGCGTCGAACATAGCCGTGTACGTGTCGAGTTGGGCGTGCAGGCGCGGGCCGTAGCGGTCGAGGAGGGCCTTGTCGCCGGACAGGTGGGCGTGCAGGACGGGATAGAAGTGCAGGGCCCAGGCGTTGTAGTGGTCGAAGGCGCGGTTCGGGCCGTCGCTGTACCAGCCTTCGCCGAGGTGCCAGTCCTCGATGCGGGCGAGGGCGGTGTCGATGGTGGCGCGTGCCCGGTCGGTCTCGATGCCGACGTCTTGGAGGAATCCGGCGACGGTGAGGCCGAAGAGCCACCAGTTGTTGTCGACGGGGGACGGGCCGAGGGCGGGCAGCAGCCAGTCGACGGCGCGCTGCCGGGTGGCGTCGTCGAGGGTGTCCCAGAGCCAGGGGCGGGTCAGGCGCAGCGAGAGCGCGACCGAGGCGGACTCGACGACGGCCTGACGGATGTCGGCGGGGCGGGGCCAGGACTCGGGGTCGGCGGGGCTCATGTCCGGGCTTGAGGTGGGGTGTTGGGTTCCGGCGGCGAGCCCTTCGGCGTACCGGGCGAGGTGGCCGTGCGGGTCGTCGCCGTGCGCGCCCGCGACGCGCAGGGCCGCGAGGAGGAACGTACGGGCGTAGCCTTCGAGGCCGTCGGAGCGGGGGCCCGAGACGCTCGGGCGGGGGCCAGGGAGGTGGATCAGGCCGTGGCGTGGGGTGCTGTACGGGCGTACGGCGAGGAGGAGTTCGTCGGCCGCGTGCTCCCAGTGGGCGCGGGTCCAGCCGGTGTACGGACTGAGCTCACGGTTCTCGGGCGGCATGGGCATGATGCTCCCCTGGAGGCGGATGCGGCGGCGTTGTCGCGGCGCGACTGCGGCGGTACGGCTACGACGGCGTCGCCGGGAATCATCAACTCCCCTTGATCGAAGGTCAATGGATGTCGGTCGAATGATCGAAACTTCCGTCGTTCGATCACCCGGACTGGTCTAGGGTCGGACCGGATCACCACACCGTCGAGGGGGATGCGACCGTGCGCGAAAGTGCCGCAGAACGTCATGACCGCATGCTGGAGCTGGTCCGCCGGCACGGCACCGCGCGGGTCTCGGACCTGGCGGGGCTGCTGGGGGTCTCCCCCGTCACCGCCCGCCGGGACGCCGAGGCGCTGGCGGCGAAGGGGCTGCTGGAGCGGGTGCACGGGTCGGTGTCCTGGCCCGCGACGGTTCCCGGTCAGCGCTCCGACGACTTGGTGCTGGGGCTGCTCGCGCCCTCGGCGACGTACTACTTCGCCGAGGTGATCCGGGGTGCGCACGAGGCGGCGGCGAAGGCCGGGGCCCGGCTGATCCTGCGGATCTCCGACTACCGGCCCGAGGAGGACCGGGCCCGGGTGGAGGGGCTGCTCGCGGCCGGGGCGCGGGGGCTGCTGGTGGCGCCCGGGTGGCGGCGGCCGCAGGACCCGGCCCGGTACGGGGAGTGGCTGGCGCGGCTGCCCGTTCCGGCCGTGCTCCTGGAGCGGCAGCCCGCGCCGGGATCGCCGCTGGACGGTCTCGACCGGGTCTGCTCGGACCACGCGTACGGTGCGCTGCTCGCGGTGCGTCACCTGGTGGGGCTCGGGCACGGGGCGCCGGTGCTGGTGGCGCGGGCGGACAGCCCGACGGCCCTGTCGGTACGGGCCGGATACGCGGCGGCGCTGGGCTCGCTGGGGCTGACGGCGCCCCGGGCCGCCATCGACTCCGTACCGGCCGAACTGGACCCGGAGGGGTTCGAGTCGGCGGTACGGGACCTGTGCGCGGCGGTGTCGGAGGGGGCTCGGGCGGCGCTGGTGCACAACGACGTGGACGCGATCCAGATCGTGCAGCGGCTCGCCGAGCTGGGGGTGCGGGTGCCCGGGGACCTGGCGGTGGTGGCGTACGACGACGAGGTGGCGGCGCTCGCGGACACCCCGCTGACGGCGGTGGCTCCGCCGAAGCGCGAAGTGGGTCGGCACG
Source organism: Streptomyces sp. NBC_00237 (assembly GCF_026342435.1). Classification (NCBI taxonomy): domain Bacteria; kingdom Bacillati; phylum Actinomycetota; class Actinomycetes; order Kitasatosporales; family Streptomycetaceae; genus Streptomyces; species Streptomyces sp. NBC_00237. Next base: position 2,619,261 of record NZ_JAPEMT010000002.1, read on the forward strand.
CGGCGGAGTTGCTGGTGGAGCGGCTGCGGGGAGACGCCTGCGGAGAGTCGCCGCGGCGACATCTGTCGCTGCTGCCGGGGCTGCGGGTGCGGGCGTCGTGCGGGGCGGGCGCGGAAGCGGCCACGGAGGCGGCCACGGCGGCCACGGCGGCGACTGGGACCGTGTCCGCGTGAGCTAGTTTCGATCATTCGATCAATCGCTCTTGACTTCGTTCAGGGCTGGTTCAAGGATCGCGGCCAACGCCCATCTCGCCGCCTTCCTTACAGGAGCCTTGCCGTGAGCCGCAGTTGGAAGCGAATCCCCCTCCGGAAGCGAACCCCCCTCGTCGCCCTCGGTGCCGTCACCGCTCTCGCCGTCCTCACGGCCTGCGGCGGCGGTGACGGCACCGCCGCCGCGCCCGGGGCCGACGGCAAGCCCGTGGACCTGACCTTCTGGGGCTGGGCCAAGGGAACCAAGGAGGTCGTCGACGCCTTCAACGCCTCGCACACGAACATCAGGGTGAAGTTCGAGGAGATACCGTCCGGCAACGCGGGCGGGTACGCGAAGATCTCCAACGCGGTGAAGGCGGGCAACGCCCCCGACCTGGTGTCCATCGAGTACCCCATGCTGCCGGAGTTCGTCAGCCAGGGCTCGGTGCAGGACATCGGCGCGCTGCTCGGCGACGACGTGAAGAAGAAGTTCCTGCCGCAGGCGGTGGAGCTGACGACGCTCGGCGGCAAGAACTGGGCGGTCCCCTTCGACGCAGCACCGCAGGCGTTCTACTACCGCAAGGACCTCTTCACGAAGTACGGCGTCGACGTGCCGAAGACCTGGGACGAGTTCAGGGCGGCGGCCGAGAAGGTGAAGAAGGCCGACGCGAAGGCGCGGATCGGCACCTTCTTCCCGGACGACCCGACGACGTTCCAGGCGATGGCCTGGCAGGCGGGAGCCCAGTGGTTCAAGGCCGAGGGCGACACCTGGAAGGTGAACACCACCGACGCCGCGACCACCAAGGTCTCCGCGTACTGGCAGCAGCTCCTCGACGACGACCTGGTCCGCAACAACGCCTCCTTCAGCCCGGAGTGGACCAACTCCCTCAAGAGCGGCGGCACCGTCGGCTACCTCGGCGCGGCCTGGGGCGCGGGTGTCCTGAAGGGCACGCTGCCGGAGCAGGAGGGCAAGTGGGCGGTCGCCCCGATGCCGACCTGGGACGGCAGGGCGGCCAGCGGGATGCTCGGCGGGTCGACGTTCGCGGTGACCAAGGGCAGCAAGAAGGCGTCCGCCTCGGTCGAGTTCGCGAAGTGGATGACGACGACGGAGGCGGGCATCAAGGCCCGTATCGCGTCCGGCACTTCGAGCGCCTTCCCGGCGGCGACCGAGCTGCGTCCGGCGGCGAAGAAGGCGTTCGACGCGACGTACTACGGCGGCCAGGACATCTACCAGGTCTTCGAGGAAGCCGGTACGTCGATCACCCCGAACTGGGCGTGGGGCCCGAGCACCGGCACCACCAACAGCGTCATCAAGGACCAGTTCGGCAGGGTCACAGGCGGCGGCACGACGATCGCCGATGCGGTGAAGGCCGGTCATGACGCGACGGTCGCCGAGCTGAAGAAGCGCGGCCTGAAGGTCGAGGGCTGAGCCCCACCATGACCACCACGAAGGCCGAATCCGGCACGGGGGCCCGGTGCGCGAGCGGGGCCGCCCGTGCCGCCGGGCCGGTCGGCCGCGCGGCCCCCGCGCCCCCGCCCGTACGCGGGCGGCCCCGCTCCCGCACCGGGCGTGCCGCCGCCCTCCTCCTCGCCCCCTTCTTCGTGCTGTTCGTCCTGGTGATGGTCGTGCCGATCGGATACGCGGTGTGGCTCAGCCTCTTCAGCGAGAAGCAGTCGGGACTGGGCTTCGGCGGGGTCGAGACCGTGTTCAGCGGCCTCGACAACTACACGGCGGCGCTGGGCGATCCGGCCTTCCGGGAGGGCTTCCTGGTCCTTCTCGGGTACTGCGCGCTCTACATCCCGCTGATGATCGGCGGGGCCCTCGCGCTGGCCCTGCTCCTCGACTCGGCGCTCGCCCGCGCGCGCCGCTTCTTCCAGCTCGCCCTGTTCCTGCCGCACGCCGTGCCCGGCATCATCGCCGCGCTGATCTGGGTGTACCTGTACACGCCGCAGCTCAGCCCGGTGGTCGACGCGATGGAGGCGGGCGGGATCGGCTTCGACTTCTTCTCGCCGTCGGGCGCGCTGCCCTCGGTGGTCAACATCGCCCTGTGGGAGTGGCTCGGCTACAACATGGTGATCTTCTACGCCGCCCTCCAGGCCGTCGACCGGGCCGTCCTGGAGGCGGCCACCGTCGACGGGGCGGGGGCCTGGCGCACCGCGTTCAGCATCAAGGTGCCGCTGATCAGGGCGTCGGTGGTGATGGTCGCGCTGTTCACGGTCATCGGCTCGCTCCAGCTCTTCACCGAACCTCTCATCCTCAACAAGGGCACCGGTTCCGCCGTCACCTCCACCTGGACGCCGAACATGTACGCCTACACCGCGGCCTTCGACCGCAACGACTACGGGCTCGCCGCGGCGGCCTCCGTACTCCTGGCCCTGACGGCGGCACTGCTGTCGTTCGTGGTGACGAAGCTGTCGGGCGGACGCAAGCAGAAGAAGGGCGGAACGAAGAGGGCCGTGCCGAAGAAGGCCGGAATGGAGGAGGTGGCGTCCGCATGAGCACCGCCGTGTCGCCCACCGCACCGCCGAACCGCTGGCTGTCCCGTACCGCCGTCAACGGCGCGCTCGTCCTCGCCACGCTCTACATGCTCTTCCCCCTCGTCTGGCTGCTCACCGCCGCCACCAAGGACGCGGGCGGCCTCCTCGCGGGCAACGCGTTCTCCTTCGAGGGCTTCGACCTCGGGCAGAACCTCTCCGCGCTCGCCTCCCACGGTGACGGCATCTACGTCCGCTGGTACGCCAACTCCCTTCTGTACGCGGGTGTGGGGGCCGTGCTCAGCTCGCTGGTGAGCGTCGCGGCGGGCTACGCCTTCGACAAGTACGCCTTCCGGGGCAAGGAGAAGCTGTTCTCCACGGTGCTGCTCGGGGTGCTGGTCCCGACGACCGCGCTCGCCCTGCCCCTGTACCTCCTGGCCAGCAAGATCGGGCTGGTCAACACCTACTGGGCGGTCCTGCTGCCGGTCCTGGTCCACCCCTTCGGCGTCTACCTCTCGCGGGTCTTCAGCGCGGGCTACATCCCGAACGAGGCCCTGGAGGCGGCCCGTATCGACGGGGCGGGCGAGCTGCGGATCTTCGTCTCGATCGGTCTGCCCATGGTGATGCCGGGGTTCGTGACCGTCTTCCTCTTCCAGTTCACCGCGATCTGGAACAACTTCTTCCTCCCCCTGGTGATGCTGTCGGACCAGAAGCTCTTCCCGCTGAGCCTCGGTCTCTACGCGTGGAACTCCAACGCCCACGCCGAGCCGACGTACCTCCCGATGGTCGTCACCGGCTCCCTCCTCGCCGTCGTCCCCCTGATCGTCGCCTTCGTCTCCCTCCAGCGGCACTGGAAGGCCGGGCTCACGGCCGGCAGCGTCAAGTGACGAGCCATTCCTTAGCGCCGAACGACCTGATGAGGAGCCCGAGTTCCACCATGCACCACGCCACTGACAATCGGCCCGTCGTCCCCGGCGGAGCGGCGTCCCCGGCCGTCCACCGGCCGAGGACCCTGCTCGCCATGGCCCCCGGGCTCGCCGACCGGCTCTTCACGCAGGAGCAGCGCGCCCGGCTGGCGCGCATCGCCCGCACCGATCCGTATCTGGTCGCCGACGACCTGCACTCCCCCGCGTACGAGGACGCCCTCGCGGCGGCGGAGGTGCTGCTGACCTGCTGGGGGGCGACGCCGCTCACCTCGGACGTGCTGGAGAGGGCGCCCCGGCTGCGGGCGGTCGTACACGCGGCGGGATCGGTCAAGCACCATGTCACGCACGCCTGCTGGGAGCGGGGGCTGGTCGTCAGCGCGGCCGCCGGAGCCAATGCGCTGCCGGTCGCCGAGTACACCCTCGCCGCGATCCTCCTCGCGGGGAAGCAGGTGGGGCGGGCGGCGCGCAAGTACCGGGAGCTGGGCGGGGCCTCCCACGACTGGCGCACCGAGCTGGGCTCGTCCGGCAACTACCGCCGGACGGTCGGGATCGTCGGGGCGTCCCGGATCGGGCGTCGGGTCATCGAGCTGTTGCACCCCTTCGACCTGCGGGTACTGCTGTACGACCCGTACGTGAGCGGCGCCGAGGCGGCGCGGCTCGGGGTCGAACCCGTGGAGCTGCTGGAGCTGTGCGCGCGGAGCTCGGTCGTGTCCGTGCACGCGCCGCAGCTCCCGGAGACGCGGCACATGATCGGTGCGCCCGAGCTGGCGGCGATGCCGGACGGGGCGACGCTGATCAACACGTCGCGGGGGTCGCTGGTCGACGAGGCGGCGCTCGTCGGGCATGCGCGGGCGGGGCGACTGGACGCCGTACTCGACGTGACCGAGCCCGAACTGCCGCCGCCCGGGTCGCCGTTGTACACCCTGCCGAACGTGCTGCTCACCCCCCACCTGGCGGGGTCGTTCGGCAACGAGCTGCACCGGATGGCGGCGCACGCGATCGACGAGGTGGGGCGGTACGGGGCGGGGCTGGCTTTCCTGGAGCCGGTCCGCGCGGAGGCGTTGGGGCGCTCAGCGTAGGGGCGTGGGGTCGCAGGGGCGTGGGGCCGCAGGGCCGTGGGGGTCCGTACGGGCGGGTGCGTCGTGGCTGTTCGCGCAGTTCCCCGCGCCCCCTGAACGCCTCAGCCCCACCCCGAGGGCCCGCCCCGGAAAGCGCCGAAGCCCGGCCCCGTCATCGCGACGGGGCCGGGCTTCAGGAACGTACAGCTACCTGCTGAGCCTCAGGCTCAGTGGGAGTGGCCGTGGCCGCCGTGACCGGCGTCGCCCTCGTCCTCGGCCGGCTTCTCGACGACCAGGGTCTCGGTCGTGAGCAGCAGCGAGGCGATGGAAGCGGCGTTCTCCAGGGCGGAGCGCGTGACCTTGACCGGGTCGATGACGCCGGCCTTGACCAGGTCGCCGTACTCGCCGGTCGCGGCGTTGAAGCCCTGACCCTTGTCGAGGTCGGCGACCTTCGAGGTGATGACGTAACCCTCGAGACCGGCGTTCTCGGCGATCCAGCGCAGCGGCTCGACGGCGGCGCGGCGGACGACCGCGACACCCGTGGCCTCGTCGCCGGTCTTGCCGAGGTTGCCCTCGAGGACCTTCACGGCGTGGACGAGCGCGGAGCCACCACCGGAGACGATGCCCTCCTCGACCGCGGCGCGGGTCGCGGAGATGGCGTCCTCCAGACGGTGCTTCTTCTCCTTGAGCTCGACCTCGGTCGCGGCACCGACCTTGATGACGCAGACGCCACCGGCGAGCTTCGCCAGGCGCTCCTGGAGCTTCTCGCGGTCCCAGTCGGAGTCCGTGGACTCGATCTCGGCCTTGATCTGGTTGACGCGGCCCTGCACGTCGGCGGACTCGCCACCGCCGTCGACGATGACCGTGTCGTCCTTGGAGATCGTGACGCGGCGGGCGGTGCCCAGTACGTCCAGACCGGCCTGGTCGAGCTTGAGGCCGACCTCTTCGGCGATGACGGTGGCACCGGTGAGGGTGGCCATGTCGCCGAGCATCGCCTTGCGGCGGTCGCCGAAGCCCGGGGCCTTGACGGCCACGGCGTTGAACGTGCCGCGGATCTTGTTGACGACGAGGGTGGAGAGCGCCTCGCCCTCGACGTCCTCGGCGATGATCAGCAGCGGCTTGGAGCCACCGGCCTGGATGACCTTCTCCAGGAGGGGCAGCAGGTCCTGGATCGAACCGATCTTGCCCTGGTGGATCAGGATGTACGGGTCGTCGAGGACGGCCTCCATACGCTCCTGGTCGGTCACCATGTACGGCGACAGGTAGCCCTTGTCGAAGGCCATGCCCTCGGTGAAGTCGAGCTCCAGGCCGAAGGTGTTGGACTCCTCGACGGTGATGACGCCGTCCTTGCCGACCTTGTCCATCGCCTCGGCGATGAGCTCGCCGACCTGCTGGTCCTGCGCGGAGAGCGCGGCCACGGCGGCGATGTCGGACTTGTCCTCGATCGGGCGGGCGGTCGCGAGGAGCTCCTCGGACACGGCCTTGACCGCGGCGTCGATGCCCTTCTTCAGGGCGGCCGGGGAAGCACCCGCGGCGACGTTGCGCAGACCCTCGCGGACGAGCGCCTGGGCCAGCACGGTGGCGGTGGTCGTACCGTCACCCGCGATGTCGTTGGTCTTGGTCGCCACCTCCTTCACCAGCTGGGCGCCGAGGTTCTCGTACGGGTCGTCGAGCTCGACCTCACGCGCGATGGTGACACCGTCGTTGGTGATGGTCGGGGCGCCGAACTTCTTGTCGATGACGACGTTGCGGCCGCGGGGGCCGATCGTCACCTTCACGGTGTCGGCAAGCTTGTTGACGCCGCGCTCAAGGGCGCGACGGGCGTCCTCGTCGAACTTCAGGATCTTCGCCATGGAGCTTTTCAAGTCCTCTCGGAATTACGAACTGCGCAAAACGAGCCGCGCCCCTGTCCACCCGGCGTGTGAGCGGGGGCCAGGGGCGCGGTTCATGAAATGCAGAAGTGAATTACTTCTCGATGATCGCGAGAACGTCGCGAGCCGAGAGGACGAGGTACTCCTCGCCGCTGTACTTCACCTCGGTGCCGCCGTACTTGCTGTACAGCACTACGTCGCCGACGGAGACGTCGAGCGGGAGGCGCTCGCCGTTCTCGAAGCGGCCCGGGCCCACGGCGAGGACGACGCCCTCCTGGGGCTTCTCCTTCGCGGTGTCCGGGATGACCAGGCCAGAGGCGGTGGTCTGCTCGGCGTCGAGCGGCTGGACCACGATGCGGTCCTCAAGCGGCTTGATGGCAACCTTGGAGCTTGCGGTCGTCACGATCCGGTCTCCCCCTTCGGAGATCTCACGGGGTTAACAGTCTGGGGTGGCGACCAGGTGGATCCGTCGTCGCGGGTGCCGGACCTGCCCGTCGCTGTGTTGGCACTCTCCAGTGGTGAGTGCCAGAGCCGAGACTATGACGCGGTTAGCACTCGGTCAAGCGGAGTGCCAATTCAGGACCGCCGGGGGTGACGGGGGCGGGTCCCGTCACGGGTTCCGGAGGGGGTCTCGGTACGGGCTCCGGGCGGTCTCGGTACGGGCTCTGGGGGCCTTCGTACGGGTTCTGAGCGGTCTCCGTACGGAGAAACGTACGGCGGGCCTCTTGGGTTCCGTACGACAGTGCGAGCCGTGACCTCCGATCCGGTACGGCGCCCCCCGCCTCGGCCGGGGCCAGGACCGGCGGCTCGCCGCACCCGAGCGGGAGTGGCTCTTCTAGAGGTAGTCCTCCAGGCGGGCCACCGTGAAGCCCTGGTCCTGTATGCGGCGCAGCATGCGGGTCGTCATTTCGGTGATCGTCGAACCCTTGAGCTCGTCCGGTCCTCGGAAGTGGGCGAGGACGATGTCGCCGGGCTTGAGGCGGTCGCCCTCCGCGTACCGCATGTTGTGGATCTGCATGGACTCCCGCCACAGGACGAGGGCCTTCACCCCGCAGCTGCCCGCCGCGCGCACGGTGTCGCTGTTGTAGTTGCCGTACGGCGGGCGGAAGAGGGTGGGGCGGGTGCCGAAGTGGGCTTCCAGGCGGTCCTGCTGGCCGCAGATCTGCCGGCGCTGGCCCTCGTAGGAGAGGGTGCGGAGGTTGGCGTGGCCCGTGGTGTGGTTCTGGATCGTGCCGCCGCCCGCGTCGCGGAGCTTCTTGAAGTGGTCGTAGTCGCTCCCGGCGACGCTGTCCGTGAGGAACATGCTGACCGGCAGCTTCAGCTCCGCGACCATCTTCACGAACTGCGGGTCCTTCTCGGCCCCGTCGTCGTAGGTGAGGAAGACGACCTTGTCGTTCGTCTTCACCCGGTCGAGCACGACGGGCGGTCCGGAGGGCTTGAGCACGGGGGTGCGGTCCGGGCGCTCGGGCACCGGCGCGAGGGGCTTCGGCAGGCCCCAGCGGGTGTACGCCTTGGCCGGTACGCCCCTGGTGTCGGTCAGGGGGGCGGCGGGGGCGGGGTTGCCGGGGGCGGTGGGGTGGGACGCCGACCGGTCCGGCGCTGTCGAGGGCCCTCCCCCCACCCCCTCCCCGGAGTTCCCTCCGGAACAGCCGCTCACCCCCACGGCGAGCACAGCGGCCGCCACCGCTCCCGCAACCCACAGCCCCGACCGGCGCACTCGTACTCCACCCACTGGATTCCTTCGACCTTCGACCTTCGTGCCCGTTCCGGCGCACTCCGCCGGAGGGTGTGCGATTCCCGCTCCCGCGCTAGCAGACGGGAAGTCGGCCCCGCTCGTTCCCGCGCCGCCACTCCTACCGAGGAACAGAGCGGTCAGACGTAGTCCTCCAGCTTGGCCACCGCGTAGCCCTTCGCGGTGATGGTCTTCATGACCCGGCGAATCATGTCGGGCATGGAGCCCTTCCAGTCGTCCGGCCCCCGGAAGTGCGTGAGGACGATGTCACCCGGGTGCAGGTCCTTGTCCCACTCCCGCCACTCCATCCGGTCGGGGAACGCCTCCGCCGCCCACAGCGGGATCGCCTTCACTCCGCACGACTTCGCGGCGACGAGGGTGTCCTTGTTGTAGTTGCCGTACGGCGGGCGGAAGAGCGGGGGCCGCTTGCCGTAGCGCTTCTCGATGTTGGACTGCTGGCCGCAGATCTCGCGCTTCTGCTGCTTGTACGAAAGGCCGGGCAGGTACCGGTGGTTGAGGGTGTGGTTGTGCAGGGCGACGCCCTTGTCCTGCATCTTCTTGAAGTAGCCGTAGTCCTCCTTCACCAGGTAGTCGGAGAGGAAGGAGCTGTACGGGATCTTCAGCTCGTCCATCATCCGGATCAGTTCGGGGTCCTTCTCCGCCCCGTCGTCGATGGTCAGGAACACGACCCTGTCCTTGACCGGCACCGTCGTGAACACCGGCGGCAGGCCCTCCGACACCTGCCCCTCCACCTCGAAGCCCCTGCGGGCCGTGATCGTCGGTCTGACCTGGGGCGGTGCGGGCGCGGCCAGCGGTACCTGCACCAGCCCCCAGCGCCTGGCGGCCGCCACCCGGGCCGCCTGCGCCGCTTTCGCCTCGGCCTGCTCGCGCCGCAGCTTCTCCGCGGGTGAGAGCAGCGCACCGGCCGCGCCGTCGACCTTCCTCCCCTGTCCCTCGTTCCCCTCCTTGCCGACGGCGGACCCGCCCTGCCCGCCCGTCTCCTCTTCCGGGGTGGCGCACCCCGAGGCGATCGCGGCCACGACCAGAACCGCTACCGCAATGCTGCCCCTTCTTCGTCCTGCACCTCCGGAGATATCCACAGAGGGACCTCTTTCTTCTTTTTGTCGTACAAGTCGCATGGCGCCGCATCCTGTCAGCGCACCCCTCCACGAACCGGACGACACCGCGAGGGGGCACGCACCGTCGCCCACTCGGCCCACACGGGACCCGGCCCACACCGGACCCGACCCACACCGGACCCGACCCACACCGCACCCGGCCCACGGCCGTCCCCCACCCAGCCCTGCTCAGCCCCGCCGCCGACCGGCTCCGCCCCCAGCCAGCCGCCCACCCCAGGCTGACCCACAATGGACCGGGTGAAGAACCCCTCCGCCGACGCCACCGCCGCAGCCGCAGCCGCCACCACCGCCGCAGCCCTCGACGCCTTCCGCGCCCTCCTCGCCCCCGAGGGCCAGGCCCTCCTCGCCGAGCTGCGCGACTACGACCCCGCCCAGGCCCTGGCACTCGCGACCCGGCTGCGCCGCGATCACTCCCCCGAGCTGGTGTCGGCGGCCCTCGCCCAGGCCCGGCTGCGGCAGCGGGCGGCGGCGAAGTTCGGCACCGAGGACGCACAGCGGATGTACTTCACGCCCAACGGCGTCGAGCAGTCGACCCGCAAGTCCGTCGCCGACTACCGGGCGGCCCGCTTCCGCCCGATCGTCAACGAACAGCACGCGGCCGAACAGCACCCGGCCTCCCCCGCCACGGCCCCCACCCCCGCCACCACCCCCGACACCACCACCGCCCGCAAGGCCCCCCACGTCATCGACCTCTGCGGCGGCATCGGCGGCGACGCCCTCGCCATGGCCCGCGCGGGCCTGCACGTCACCGCCGTCGACCTCGACCCCGCCGCCTGCCTGGCCGCCCACACCAACGCCCAGGCCCTCCTCCCCGATCCCGCCGTGCTCGACGTCGTACAGGCGGACGTCCTGACGTACGACCTGACCGGCGCGGACGCCCTGTTCCTCGACCCGGCACGGCGGTCTGGAGCACGCGGCCGGATCTTCGACCCCGAGGCGTACTCCCCGCCCCTCTCCTTCTCCGTCGCAGCCGTACGGAAGGTCGGCGCGGGGGCCGTCAAGATCGCCCCCGGCATCCCCCACGAGCTCGTCCCGGACGACTTCGAGGCCGAGTGGATCTCCGACGGCGGCGACGTCAAGGAAGCCGTCCTCTGGCACGCCCCGCCCGGCAGCCCGCACCTCACCCGGGGCGGCCGCCGCGCCACCCTCCTGCCCTCCGGCGCCAGCCTCCTCGGCCGCGGCCTGCCCGACCCCGACGTCCGCCCGGTCGGCCGCTACCTCTACGAGCCCGACGGCGCCGTGATCCGCGCCCACCTCGTCGCCGAGGTCGCCGAGGACCTCGACGGCGGCCTGATCGACGAGACGATCGCCTACATCACGGCCGACGAACTGCGCCCCACCCCCTACGCGACCCCGTACGAAATCACCGACCAACTGCCCTTCAGCGTCAAGAAGTTGAAAGCGGTCCTCCGGGAGCGCGAGGTCGGCGTCCTCACCGTCAAGAAGCGCGGCTCCGCCGTCGAGCCCGAAGAGCTCCGCAAGAAGATGAAGCTCTCCGGCAAGAACTCCGCGACCGTCTTCCTCACCCGCGTCGCCGGCGCTCCGACCATGCTGATCGGCCACCCCGCCCGGGGGTGAGACCCGCGCCCACGGGTAGGCAGGCCCCCATGACACACATCGAGGAAGCTCTCGACGAGTTGCAGCGCGTCCTGGAACCGACGGCCGGTGACGCGCGCGCCTGGACCGCCCCGGCCGGTCCGCCGGAGCAGCGCATGGAGTGGACCTGCTGGGAGACCGCCGCCCACATCGCGCACGATCTCGCCGCCTACGCAGGCCAGTTGGCGGCTCGTCCGGAGGACTGCTACCTGCCGTTCGACCTGGTGGTCCGGCCCGGAACCCCGCCCCGCGAAGTGCTCCGGGTGATCCGGGCGTCAGGCGGCATGCTCACGAGCACCCTCGCCACCGCGGGCCCCGAGGTACGGGCCTACCACTGGGGTCCGTGCGATCCCACGGGGTTCGAGGCGATGGGGGTCGCGGAGGCGATGCTCCACACGTACGACATCACGCAGGGGCTCGGCGTGCCGTGGACTCCTCCCGCCCGTTCGGCGACGTACGTGATCGAGCGGCTCTTCCCGGACGCTCCGGCGGGCGACCCGGCCGAGGTGCTGCTGTGGTGCACGGGACGCGGGGAACTGCCGGGGCACAAGCGGGTCACGGCATGGGTGTGGCAAGCGGTACGGGAGGGCTGACACGGAGCCTCCCGTACGAAGCGTCAGCCCCGAAGCACCCCGTACGAACGCACAACCCTCACGCCACCACCCGCACCGCCCATCTGTAGTGCCCCACCGCCTTCACCATCCCCAGCAGCCCCACCACCCACATCACGCACCCCATCCCGATGAAGTACGCGGCATCGGCGTACGTGTCCGATCCGGGGCTCGCCGACGCCGCCCAGGCCAGCGAGGTCCACAGCCCGAACGCCGCGAGCACGAAGGAGGGCAGCATCCAGGCGAGGCTCCGGCCGGGCGCGCGGAGTCCGCTGTCCTTCCCCGAGCTCTCAACGTCGTTCGAGCAGGGCACGCCACATGCCTGATCGGACCCCAACTCGCCCCACTCGCGCAGGCGCTGACGTATCGTCCGGTCCCGCTTCACCCCGAGGGCGAGCAGGACGACGGCGGGCACGATGCCGCCGATTCCCAGGACGAGGAAGATCCCGCCGATCAGCACGTCGGGGAACATGCCCTGCTCGAAGGTCTGGAGCGCGACCCCCACGCAGCCCCACCCCACCGCGAGCAGCAGCGCGTACAGCCAGAACCCCACGGCCGCCGGTACCCCGAGCGCCCTGCGGCCCAACTCCCGCATCGCGCGCGCCCGGTCCGCCAGCATCGCCTCCGGGTGCGGCCAGGTGCGGTACTGCGGGGGAGGCGGGGGCGGCGGCAGGGGCTGGCGGGGCATGCGGGTGCGGATTCCTTCGTACGACTGCGGGCAGGCGGACACGATCGGCGTCAAACGCTACCCGGTGCGACGAACGCTATGCGAGGTCGGTCAGCTCGTCCGCGTACACCTGCGAGAGCGGCTGCGGACCCACGTACTGCTGGCAGTTGCAGGTGCCCGCCTCGAAGCGGATCGGCTTCTTGTCCTCGTCCCAGGCGGTCGGCTTCTCGACCGACTCGTGGCACTTCCCGGCCTTGTCGTGCTTGGCGAGGTGGTGGGTGCAGCCGCAGATCGGCTCCGGCGGTTTGCTCGCGGCCTCAAGGGCCTGGCGCTCCTTGCGCTGCACCTCGATGCGCTCCAGCTGGCGCTCGTGGCGGGTGGCGAGGGCCTGGCGGCCCATGTTCGCGAGGCCGCCGAATCCGCCCATCATGAAGAAGATGAATATCCACCAGTACCAGGCCATCGCACGCCCCTCTCCCCAGTGCCGCGAGTACGACCAGCGTACGTCTCTTCGGTAAAGGGAGCCTCAGAGGCCGGAGGCAGGATCCCGGAGGCCGGACCCCGGACAGCAGGACCCGGAGGCCGGACCCCGGAGGCCGGATCTCAGAGCCCGAGAAGCTTCGCCGCGTTCTCGTCCCGGATGGCGCGGATGTCGTCCTCCGGAAGTCCGGATTCGGTTAGGTACGTGACGTGCCGCTGGAAGCCGTCGCCGGTCTCGAACGGGAAGTCCGTGCCGAGCACGAGCCGGTCCGTCCCGTACACCTCCTGGGCGAGCCGCAGCGCGCCCGCGCTCGGGTTGGCGGTGTCGTGCCACACCGTGCGCAGCAGCTCCGAGACCGGAGGAGTGCCCTCCGGCAGGTACCAGCCCGCCTTCGCGTCCAGCCGCTGCGCGAGGAAGGGCAGCACGCCGCACATGTGCACCGTAATGATCTTGATACGGGGGTACCGGACGGTGATCCCGGCCTGGAAGAGCTGGAGCAGCGCGGCCGACTCCTCGACGGCGTGCCCGACGATCCAGTCCAGGCCCGCGCCGTGCAGCAGCGGCGAACCGCCGGACTCGCCCGCCGGGTGGACGAGCAGTACGGCACCGCGCCGGTCGAGTGCGTCGAAGAGCGGCACGAACTCCGGGTCGGTGAGCGGCCGACCGAGGACCGTCGTGGTCACGGAGGCTCCCAGGAACCCCAACTCGTCCATGCTGCGGCCGAGTTCGTCGACCGCCGCGAGGACGTTGGGCAGCGGCAGCGAGGCGAGCGCCCGGAAGCGGGTGGGGTGGGCGCGGATCAGGTCGCTGTACGCGGCGTTGGCGACCCGCGACGCACCGAGCGCCTGGCTCGCGTCGTCGAAGTACGGCACCTGCGGGGGTGACGACAGCAGTTGTACGTCGATCCCGGCGGCGTCCATCGAGGCGAGCCGCCCCTCGATCTCCTCCGGCGTGCTGCCGCCTCCGCCGCCGCGCGTCCCGGCGGTCCCGTCGGGCGAGCCTCGGAACTCGTCCAGCATGTCGAGGTAGAGCTCGGGAAAGTAGTGCGCGTGTACGTCGACCCTGGTCATGGCCGTGCCGCCTCCTTCGTCGCTACTCGTACGAGGCTGCCACGGGTGGGGGCGGGGCGCGCGGCGGAGGCTTGCGCGGGGGCCGCCCGGCCTTGCCGGATCCCTAGTCGCCCACCAGCGCGCGGTGGCCGTGGCCGCACCAGTTGACGTGCCCGAAGTTCTGCACGTACTTGGCGCTCAGCCAGCCCGAGCGGTCCCACAGCTTGAACCAGATGTCGTTGCCGTGGATGTTCTGGCCGCGCACCTTGCAGGCGAGGCGGACAATCGCGCCGTCCCGGTAGGAGCCGAGTTTCCGCGACGACGACGTGGCGTGCTCGCGAACGAACTGCCCGTGCCGCGCGGTCACCTTCCCGCCGACTCCGTGGGCGGCGACGAACGCGGTGGGGGCGGAAGCGCGAACAGAGGCAGGGGACGAGGAGGAGGAAACGGAAGCGGAAGCGGTCGGCGCGCAGACCGCGAGCGCGATCCCCAACGACACCGCGCCCAGACCCGCACGGGTCACTTTCAGCTGAGATACGGACATTCAACGACTCACTTTCTCGACGGACGGGGGTGTCCCCCGACCCCGCCGAGTCTCAAGTCGAATTGTCCGAAAAGCAGTTAACGCCACTCGCTAGTCAGCCGAACGGCGCAACCCGATGCGCTCAGCCCCGCTCCACCGATTCGAACCGCCACCGGTGCACCGCACGCGTGATCAACTCGCCGTCGGGCTCCGGGAGTTCGGGCAGCTCCGCCTCGTACGGAGCGTCCCACCAGGTGATGACGAGGACCCGGTCCTGCGGCGCCCGGAGGATCTCGCGGCGCAGCGGTGCGGTGGCGAGGACCTCCGCCTGCGCGTAGGCCCACTCCAGGAGTTCGGGGCCCTTGCCGTCGACGGCGCGGGCCTCCCACATCAGCGCGACGGTCATGAGTAGAGGTTGTCCTTGCTGATCTCGTGGACGTGATCGTGGTCGTGCGCGTGACCATGACCATGACCGTGGCCGTGGCCGTGGCCGTGGCCCTCATCGTGGCCGTGCCCCGGCACGTGCGGCTCCGTCACCGGAAGCGAGGAGTCCGCCGACAGGTCCCAGTCGGAGGCGGGCCGGTTCCTGGCCACCATCTCCGCACCGAGCGCCGCGACCATCGCCCCGTTGTCCGTGCACAGTCCGGGCCGAGGAACGCGCAGCGTGATGCCCGCCTTGTCACAGCGCTCCTGCGCGAGCGCCCGCAGCCGGGAGTTCGCGGCCACACCGCCGCCGATCATCAGATGATCGACGCCCTCGTCCTTGCAGGCGCGTACGGCCTTCCTGGTCAGCACGTCGACGACCGCCTCCTGGAAGGACGCGGCGACGTCCCGCACCGGAACCTCCTCGCCCGCGTTCCGCTTGGCCTCGATCCAGCGGGCCACGGAGGTCTTCAGGCCGGAGAAGGAGAAGTCGTACGCCGGGTCGCGCGAACCCGTCAGGCCGCGCGGGAAGTGGATCGCCTTCGGGTCGCCCTCGCGCGCGAGCCGGTCGATGACCGGACCGCCGGGGAAGCCGAGGTGCAGCACGCGGGCGATCTTGTCGAACGCCTCGCCCGCCGCGTCGTCGATCGTCGCGCCGAGCGGACGTACGTCGGAGGTGATGTCCGGGGCGAGCAGCAGCGACGAGTGACCGCCACTGACCAGCAGCGCCATGGTCGGCTCGGGCAGCTTGCCGTGCTCCAGCTGGTCGACGCAGATGTGCGAGGCCAGGTGGTTGACGCCGTACAGGGGCTTCCCCAGGGCGTACGCGTACGCCTTGGCGGCGGTCGTGCCCACCAGCAGCGCGCCCGCGAGGCCCGGACCTGCGGTGACGGCGATGCCGTCCAGGTCGGAGGCGGCGATTCCGGCGTCCTTCAGGGCCCGCTGGATGGTGGGGACCATCGCTTCGAGGTGGGCGCGGGAGGCGATCTCGGGGACGACTCCGCCGAACCTGGCGTGCGTGTCCACGCTGGAGGCGACCGCGTCGGCGAGCAGCGTCGTGCCGCGCACGATGCCGACGCCCGTCTCGTCGCAGGAGGTCTCGATGCCGAGGACCAAAGGCTCGTCGATACCGCTGACAAGGTTCATGGCTGGATCTCTTCTGTCTCTTCGGTCGTCGTACGGCGCATCACGAGGGCGTCGACGTTGCCCGGCTGGTAGTAGCCGCGGCGGAAGCCGATCGGCTCGAAGCCGAAGCGTTCGTACAGCTTCTGCGCGCGGGTGTTGTCGACCCGTACTTCGAGCAGCACCTCGGCGCACTCGAAGGCGGTCGCGTGCTTGAGGAGGTCGGCGAGGAGGCGGGCGCCGAGGCCGGTGCCCCACTGGTCGCGGGCGACCGCGATGGTCTGTACGTCGCCGAGGTCACCGGCGGCGGCCAGTCCCGCGTACCCGACGAGGCGGCCGGTGGCCGGGTCCTCGGCGACGACGTACCGGCGGGTGGCGCGGGGGCCGCGCGCGGACGCCAGCTCGGACCAGAACATCCCCGGCGACCAGGCATCCTCGGGGAACAGCTCGTGTTCGAGTTCCAGTACGGGATCGATGTCCCACCAGCGCATCTCGCGCAGGACGGCGACCCCGGCCCTCTCGGCGGCGGGGGTGGTCACTTGGGGGTGACCACCTTGTAGTTCTTCGGCACCTGCGCGTCGGGGCGGCGCAGGTAGAGGGGAAGCGGCGGCAGGAAGCCCTCGCCCCCGGCAGCCAGCTTCTCGGCGGCCAGCGAGGCGAGCGCGGCGGCCGACACGTGCTCGGGGCCGTGGGCGTCGGGGAACGCCTCGGGGTAGAGCAGCGCGCCCGCGCCGACCACCGGCAGGCCCGCGAGGGACTCGGCGATCTCGGCGGGGCGGTCCACGGCGGGCTCGGTGGTGCGGGTGCGCGCGTCGTCGTACCGGGCCCAGTAGACCTCCTTGCGGCGGGCGTCCGTCGCCACCGCGAAGGGCCCTTCCAGGCCGCCTTCCGTGCCCGCCCTGTACGCGAGCGCGTCCAGCGTGCACAGGCCGTGCACCGGTACGTCGAGTGCGAAGGCGAAGGTCTCGGCGGTCGCGAGGCCGACCCTCAGCCCGGTGTACGGACCCGGGCCGACGCCCACGACCAGTCCGGTCACGGCGTCCAGCTTGAGCCCGGCCTCGCGGAGGGTCTCGTCGATCAGGGGCAGCAGCAGTTCCCCGTGCCTTCGGGCGTCGACCCGGGTGGTCTCGGCGACGACGGAGTCGCCGTCGTGGAGGGCGACGGTGACGGCGGGGGTGGCGGTATCAACGGCGAGCAGGAGCACACGAACAGCCTACGGCCCGTGCGGCACGGACACGGCGTCCGGCCGTGCGGACCGGGAACTCCGCCGTCCCGCCGTGCGTTCTCTCCGTACATTCCGACAACGTGTCGGGAAGATGTTGCATCGGGGGTGCGCGGCATGGTCACATGGGTCCTGAGACATAGGTTAGGTCTACCTAACCATCCCGCTGCGCCTGCTCCCGTCGCCCCAGGAGGCGTCCATGTCGGCACCGGAACGAGAAGTCGAGAAGCCCATGACGCCTGCCGCGCCCGCTTCGGCACCCGCCCCGGCAAAGGCATCGGCACCCGTCTCCATGAGCGCCCTGCTCGCGTCCTGCGCCGCGGCCACGGCGGTCTCCACCCCGCCCCGGCAGGCCAGGGCCCGGGACAGCGACGAGGGGACCGCCGGGCAGCGCGAAGCCGCCTAGACGATCCCCTCGATCGGGTACGGGGGTTACGGGACGCCGGGTTACGGGACGCCGGGTTACGGAACGCCGGGTTGCGGGACGCCGGGTTACGGGACGCCGGGTTACGGGACGACGACCACCTTGACGCCCCGCGTCGCGAACTCCCAGACCTTGGCGCCGTCCTCGCGGCTCAGCCGTACCGCGCCCGTGCCCTCCTGCGGCTTCGTGCCCGGTGTCGGCATCGTGCCGTCGACGGCCGCGCTGAAGCCGATCGTCACCCCGTCGACGTTGGCGAACCTCACGACGTGCTCCACCGGCTTGCCGTCCGACCCGGTGATCCGGATCGAGCGGGACATCACCAGATAGGTGTCCGGCGTCGGGCTGACCGCGCTCGGCGCGACCACGAAGGTCGGCGGCTTGGTGCCCGCCTTCGCCTCGGTGTCCACCAGCCAGATCCGCTTGCCGGACAGCGAGTACACCACCCGGCTGCCCTTGCCGGATTCGGCGGGCAGCTCCAGCGGCGACCGCTGGGGGGCCTTCTCCTTGGCACCGGGCTGGGCGGGCGAGGTGGACGAGCTGGGGGCGGCCACCGAGTCGGGCGCGTTCGCCGACGCCTGGTAGGCGAGGAAGCCGACGACGGCGAGTGCCCCCGCGGTGAGCCCGGCCACGATTCCCGAGCTGCTGCTAGCCACCTTGCTGCACCTTTCGATCAACGCTTTCGATCAACGCTTCGGAACGCTTGGGAACGCTTCGGTCGACATCTGCACGACTTTGTCGTGACGTTAGCAGCAGCGGCACGGCCCGCCCGGACGCCGTGCTTCCGCCCCGAGCACGCGTCCCGCCGGTCAGGCTCCCGGTGCCGACAGGTCCGCCAGATCCGCCAGGCCCGCGTCCGCCCAGCGCCCGCCGATGCCGTCCAGCCGTACCTTCCGTACGTCGTCGTCGGTGTCGCCCGTCGCGCGGTCGATCACCACGTGCAGCCGGTCGTCGGAGAGCTCCTCGACCTTGCCGTCGCCCCACTCCACGACGATCACCGACTCGGGCAGCGACACGTCCAGGTCGAGGTCCTCCATCTCGTCCAGGCCACCGCCGAGGCGGTACGCGTCGACGTGCACCAGCGCGGGCCCGTCGCCCAGCGGCGGGTGCACCCGGGCGATGACGAAGGTCGGCGAGGTGACAGCCCCGCGCACGCCGAGGCCCTCGCCGAGGCCGCGGGTCAGGGTGGTCTTGCCCGCGCCGAGTTCGCCGGTGAGCATCACGAGGTCGCCGGGCCGCAGCAGCTTCGCGAGCGCGCGCCCCAGCTCCCCCATGGCGGCGGGGGAGGTGACGGTGAGGGAGTGAGAGGTGATGACCGGGCCGTTCTCAGCGGCCCCGCTGCTGTGCGGTACGTCCATGGGAGCCCACGTTAGTCGGCGGCACCGTCCCCGCCCGACCCAGCAGCTCCTCCAGCCGCTTCGTCACCAGTTCCGGGTGCTCCAGCATCACCAGGTGGCCCGCGTCGGGGACGATCTCCAGCGCGGCGTCCGGCAGCAGGGCGGCGATGGCCTCGCTGTGCGAACTGGGCGTGACCAGGTCCTTCACGCCCGCCAGCACCAGCACCGGCAGGTCCGCGAAGTGCCGGAGCGCGGCCGTCTTGTCGTGGTCCTGGAAGGCCGGGTAGAACTCGGCGACCACGTCGATGGGCGTGCCCTCGATCAGCCGTTCCGCGAACCGGGCCACCGCCGGGTCGACGTCCCTGGACCCGAACGAGTACCGCTTGACGACCCCCGCGAACAGGTCGGCCGTGGCCCGCCGCCCCCGCTCCACCAGCTCCGCCTGCGAGCCCAGGGTGCGCAGCACGCGCGGCAGGACGCGGCGCACCGCGTTCATCCCGGCGACCGGCAGTCCGAAGTTGACCTCGCCCATCCGCCCCGACGACGTACCGACGAGGGCCACGCCGACCACCCGCTCGCGGATCAGCTCCGGGAACTGGTCGGCGAGCGCCATCACCGTCATCCCGCCCATCGAGTGCCCCACCAGCACCAACGGCCCCTCGGGTGCCGCCGCGTCGATGACGGCCTTCAGGTCCCGGCCGAGCTGGTCGATGGTGACCTGCTCCCCGTCGGCCTGCGCCGAGCCGCGCGCGGAACGGCCGTGGCTGCGCTGGTCCCAGTGCACGGTGCGCACGACGCCGCGCAGAGCGGCGCGCTGGAAGTGCCAGGAGTCCTGGTTGAGGCAGTACCCGTGGCTGAAGACGACGGTGACGGGGGCCACGGCGGCGCGCCGCCCGAAGAGCTTGCGGCGCGGCGCGGCGGCGGCCGCCGTGCCGCCGTCGGCCGTGCGGGAAGGACCGCCGCGTCCCTCGTCGGCCGCCGTGCCGCCGTCGGCCGTACGGGGAGGACCGGCGCGCCCCTCGCCCGTCTGCTGGCTGCCGATCGTGGGGGTGCCGGGCGCGGCCGAGCCGCTGGAGGCTCCGGACGCCCCGGGTCCTTCGCCCTGCGGGTCGTCCACCTCGAAGTACAGTTCCGTGCCGTCGTCGGCGCGTGCCGTGCCCGGAGTGCCGCGCAGCGCGCCGTACGGGCCCGCCGCGTCGAGGGCGAGGCGGGCCTTCTTGCGGAGGCCCCGGCCGACCGTCAGCCGCTCGACGGCCACCCCGGCCGCCGCTCCCGCGGCGATCACGCCTATCGCGGCCCCGGCGAGTCCCGCCCGGCGCCAGGTGCCGGGGGCACCCGCTTCGGCCGCCTCGGCCGCCGTACGAGTCGCCGTACGCGCCACGGCGGCGACGCCCTCCGCGCTGCTCCTGCTCACGTGCCGCTCCTCGCTGGTGCCTACCGGTCGTGCGACGGGTCCTCATTCACATGGACGCGGGGAATGCGCTTGCCGATGCGCGTGACGATTTCGTACGCGATGGTGTCGGCGGCCCGCGCCCAGTCCTCCGCGGTCGGCTCGCCCCGGTCGCCGGGGCCGAACAGGATCGCCTCCGCCCCCGCCTCGACCGTCTCCCCGCCGAGGTCCACCACGAACTGGTCCATGGCGATCCGGCCCCTGGCCCGCCGCCACCGGTCGCCGACCAGCACGGGGCCGCGCCCCGACGCGTTGCGCGGGATCCCGTCCGCGTACCCGACGGGGATCAGGCCGAGGGTGGTGTCCCGCTCGGTGACGTAGTGGTGGCCGTAGCTGACGCCGTGCCCTGCGGGGACCTCCTTGACCAGGGCGACGGACGCGGCCAGCGTCATCACCGGGCGCAGCCCGAGGTCGGCTGACGTGCCCAGTTCGGGGCTCGGGGACACCCCGTACATCGCGATGCCGGTGCGCACCAGGTCGAAGTGGGCGTGCGGGAGGGTCAGCGTGGCCGGGGAGTTGGCGAGGTGGCGCACCTCGGGGTCGAGTCCCTGCCCCTGGGCGTACGCGACCATCTCGCGGAACGCCGTGAGCTGGAGGTCGATCGACGGATGCCCCGGCTCGTCCGCGCACGCGAAGTGCGACCACAGCCCGGTGACCTTGACGTGGCCCGCCTCCTCGGCGGCGCGGGCGGCGGCGACCAGTTCGGGCCAGTCGCCCGGCTGGCAGCCGTTGCGGCCGAGACCGGTGTCGGCCTTGAGCTGGATCCTCGCCGTACGGCCGAGAGCGCGGGCGGCGTCGGTGACCTCGCGGAGCGCCCAGAGCCCGCTGATCCCCAGGTCGAGACCGGCTTCGATGCCCTCGCCCCACGGGTCGCCCGGGGTCCACAGCCAGCACATGACGCGGGCGTCCGCCTCGGTGATCCCCCCGGCGCGCAGGGCGAGCGCCTCCTGCGGGGTCGCCGTGCCGAGCCAGGTCGCACCGGCCTGGAGAGCGGCGCGGGCGCACGGCAGCGCCCCGTGCCCGTACGCGTCGGACTTCACGACGGCCATCAGCGCGGCGTGCGGGGCGCGGGCACGGATCGTACCGACGTTGGCGCGCAGGGCGGCGAGGTCGATCTCGGCGCGGGCCCGCATCGGGGGGGCCTGCGTCGCCGACTGGGTCACCGACTGGGTCATCGCCTGGCTCTCGGTCTTCACGGTCATCGGGACCCAGTCTCGCAGAGGGCTACGACACGGCCGGTCAGACGACCCGGGCGGCCCCTCCGGGTGACCGACGCCACGTACCGCCACGCACACGGCATCTCACGGAACGTCACACATTTGGCCCGCAGCTTCACCCGGTCGGCAGGCCGTGCGTGGCGGGCGGGGCGCAGCGGCCGCCCGATGGACGTGAACGGGCCCGTTCCCACCGGCCCGCCGCATGCAGTCCACCGCATGCGGGATCCGCGCACTGGAGGAGCTGAGGAACCATGAAGCGCGCCCCCCTCGCCCGTATAACTGCTGCGGCCGGTATCGCCGCCGTCGCGATCACCGTCGCACCGACGACCGCTTTCGCCGCCGCCGCACCGGGTGCCGTCCCGGTCGCGTCCAGTGCGGCGGAGGAGCCGTGCACCGCGCCCACCGGCCCGTACCAGAAGGAGCTGGAGCGCAAGCTGAAGCTCAAGGTCGACGGCAAGCAGTCGGCCGCGGACTGCGTCGCGATCCGCAAGCTCCAGCAGCAGCTGAACATCGACCCGGCGGACGGCCGGGCCACCGCCATGACCCACGGCCTCCTGCTGGTCCGCGAGGCCCGCAAGAACCCGAACGCGGCGGGCCAGTGCCCGGTCCGCCGCTACTCGGTGACCTGCGTGGACCTCCGCCGTCAGCTCCTGTGGGTGCAGGTCGGCCGGAAGGTGACCTTCGCGCCGGTGCCGATCCGCAGCGGCATCCGGGGTCTGGAGACCCGGGTCGGCTGGCACAAGGTCTACTGGAGGCACAAGAACCACTTCTCCACCATCTACAACAACGCCCCCATGCCGTACAGCCAGTTCTTCAGCGGTGGGCAGGCGCTGCACGGCACCTACGGCGACCTCTTCGAGGCGGGCTCCGGTGGCTGCGTCAACCTGTACGTCGAGGACGCGGAACGGCTCTGGAAGCAGCTGGGTGTCGGCAGCAACCTCTACGTGTGGGGCGCCAAGCCCGGCACGAACGTGCGCCGGGGCATCCAGGACAACCATCACCTCACGGACGACGAACTGATCGTGAGGACCTTCGGCGGCGAGAACATCCCGATCACCTGGAACCTGAACACCCCGATCACGCCGACGGCGGGCTGAGAGAGGGCTCCCCTGCGGGGTGCGGGGCCGACGGGGCTCCCGTCCGGGACCGGGAGGGGCTGGTCTCACTCATGGGGCTACGCCCCTCGCCCCCTATACGGGCTTCGCCCCCCAACACGGGCTTCACCCCCTGCACGCCCCTCGCCCCCTGCACAGGCTTCGTCCGCGCGTCCTCAAACGCCGGACGGGCCGGTAATCCCCCGCCAGGCCAGTTCCACCCCCTCCACCACATCCCCCGCCGCCACCGGCACCCCCCGCGCCACCAGCCTCGCCCCCAGCCCATGCAGGTACGCCCCGGCCGACGCCGCGTCCACCACCCCCAACCCCGCCGCCAACAGGGACCCCACCAACCCCGCCAGCACGTCCCCGCTCCCGGCCGTCGCCAGCCACGGCGTCCCCGTCGGGTTGACGCGCACCGGGCGGTGGTCCCCGCCCGGCGGCCCCGCCACCACCGTCGTCGACCCCTTCAGCAGCACCGTCGCCCCGTACAGCGCCGCCAGCCGCCGGGCCGCGTCCAGCCGCCCCGCCTCGACCTCCTCCCGCGCGACCCCCAGCAGCCGCGCCGCCTCCCCCGCGTGCGGCGTCAGCAGCGTCGGCGCGCCCCGCCCCCGCACGGCGTCCGGGTCCAGCGCCCCCAGCGCGTCGGCGTCCACCAGCACCGGTACGTCCGACGCCAGCACCTCGTCGAGCGCGCCCGTCACCCCGTCGTCGAGCCCGGGCCCGATCACCCAGGACTGCACGCGCCCCGCCCCGCCGGGCGACCGGTCGTGCACCAGCACCTCGGGGTGGCGCGCGAGCACCGCGTCCCCGCCCCGCCCCACGTAACGGACCGCGCCCGCCCCGCCCCGCAGCGCCCCGCCGACGCACAGCACCGCCGCCCCCGGGTACTTCGCCGACCCGGCGACGACCCCGACCACGCCCCGCCGGTACTTGTCGCTCTCCGCGTCCGGCACCGGCAACAGCGCCGCCACGTCGGCGTGTTGGAGCGCCTCCACGTCTGCGGGAACACCCGCCAGGTCGAGCCCGATGTCGACCAGCCGCACCACCCCCGCGCGGGAGCGCGCCGGATCGACCAGCAGCCCCGGCTTGTACGTCCCGAACGTCACCGTCACGTCCGCCCGCACGCACTCCCCCGCCACTTCCCCCGTGTCCGCGTCGACCCCGCTCGGCAGGTCGACGGCGACCACCACCGCCCCCGAATCCCGCGCCGCACGCACCAACGGCACCGCCTCCTCGCGCAGCCCGCCGCGCCCTCCGATGCCCACGATCCCGTCCAGTACGAGATCAGCGCGGGCCAGCACCTCGTGGGCCCCGTGCCGCCCGACCACATCCCCCTCAACGGCCCCTTGTGCCCCGTCGTGGGGCCCCGTCAGCACCCGCCCGCCCGCAGCCCGCAGCGCCGCCAGTCCGCCCCCGTGCACGCGCTCGGGCGCGAGCAGCACCGCCGTCACCCCCGCCCCGCGCCGTGCGAGCCTGGCCCCCGCGTACAGCGTGTCGCCGCCGTTGTCGCCGCTGCCGACGAGGAGCACGACCCTCGCCCCGTACACCCGCCTCTCCAGCACATCGGCGCAGGCGGCGGCCAGTCCGGCGGCGGCACGCTGCATCAGCGCGCCCTCCGGGAGCCTGGCCATGGCCTCCCGCTCGGCGGCCCTCACGGTCTCGACACGGTGTGCAGTACGCATGCCTTCGAGTCTGCCGCAGAGACACCGCCCGCGCCCCCACCCTCCGCGCCGCCAGCCCTTCCGAGGAAGCCCCGCCCCCAGGGGCGAGGGGCAAAAGCCCCCTACCCCTCCGCGATCACCACCGCCGAAGCCACCCCCGCATCATGGCTGAGCGACACATGCCACCCCCGCACCCCCAACACCTCCGCCCGCGCCGCCACCGACCCCTTCACCCGCAGCCTCGGCCGCCCGCTCTCCTCCACGTACACCTCCGCATCCGTCCACAACAACCCCCCCGGCGCCCCCAGCGCCTTCGCCAGCGCCTCCTTCGCCGCGAACCTCGCCGCCAGCGAAGCCACCCCCCGCCGCTCCCCGCTCGGCAGCGTCAGCTCACTCTCCACGAACAGCCGTTCCGCCAGCTGCGGCGTCCGCTCCAACGCCGCCCCGAACCGCTCGATCTCGGCCACGTCAATCCCGACCCCGACAATCACAGCCGCACTCCCACTCGCTCCAGCCGAATCGGCTCATTCCACGGTCACGGACTTCGCCAGATTCCTCGGCTGATCCACCTCGTTGCCCCGCGCCGTGGCCAACTCGCACGCGAAGACCTGCAACGGCACGGTCGCGACCAACGGCTGAAGCAGCGTAGACGTCCGAGGCACCCGAATCAGATGATCCGCGTACGGCACCACCACCTCATCGCCCTCCTCCGCGATCACGACCGTCCACGCCCCCCGCGCCCGGACCTCCTGGATGTTCGACACCACCTTGTCGTGCACCACGGATTGCCCGCCCCCCGACGGCACGACCACGACGACCGGCGTCCCCTCCTCCACCAGCGCGATCGGCCCGTGCTTGAGCTCGCCCGCCGCGAACCCCTCCGCGTGCATGTACGCCAGTTCCTTCAGCTTCAGCGCACCCTCCAGCGCCACCGGATACCCGACGTGCCGCCCGAGGAAGAGCACGGTGTCCTTCCTCGCCAGCGACCGCGCCAGCTCCCGCACCGGCTCCATCGTCCGCAGCACGTCCTCCACCGCCCCCGGCATCCCCGCCAACTCCCGCACCGCCTCCCGGACTTCCGCACCCCGCCCGGCGGCGACCCCGCGCACCTGACCCACGTACAACGCCACCAGACAGCACGCCACGACCTGCGTCAGAAACGCCTTCGTCGACGCGACGGCCACCTCAGGACCGGCATGCGTGTACAGCACCGCATCCGACTCCCGAGGAATCGTCGACCCGTTCGTGTTGCAGACGGCGAGGACCTTCGCCCCCCGCTCCCGCGCGTGCCGCAGCGCCATGAGGGTGTCCATGGTCTCCCCGGACTGCGAGATCGCGATCACCAGCGTCCGCGCGTCGACGATCGGGTTCCGGTACCGGAACTCGCTCGCCAGCTCCGTCTCACAGGGCAGCCGCGTCCACTGCTCGAAGGCGTACTTGGCGATCATCCCGGCGTGAAAGGCCGTCCCGCACGCCACCACGACGACCTTGTCGATCTCCCGCAGCACGTCCGGGGGAATCCGCACCTCGTCCAGCGTCAGCACCCCGCCGGCGCCGATCCGTCCCCGCAGCGTGTCCGCGATCGCCTTCGGCTGCTCGGCGATCTCCTTGAGCATGAAGTGGTCGTAGCCCCCCTTCTCGGCCGCCGAGGCGTCCCAGTCCACGTGGTACGCCCGTACGTCCGCGGGCGCGCCCCCGAAGTCGGTGACGGTGACCCCGTCCCGTCGGAGCTCCACCACCTGGTCCTGCCCCAGCTCGATCGCCGACCGCGTGTGGGCGATGAACGCGGAGACGTCCGAGGCGAGGAAGAACTCACCCTCTCCAACGCCCACCACCAACGGAGAGTTCCGCCGCGCCCCCACCACCACGTCCGGCACGTCCGCGTGCACGGCCACCAGGGTGAACGCCCCCTCCAGCCGTCGGCACACCCGCCGCATGGCCTCCGCCAGGTCCCCGCACCCCGCGAAGCTCTCGGCCAGCAGGTGCGCCACGACCTCCGAGTCGGTCTCCGACGCGAACGTCCGCCCCCGCGCGACCAGTTCGGCACGCAGCGCCGCGAAGTTCTCGATGATCCCGTTGTGTACGACCGCCACGCGCCCCGCACCGTCCAGATGCGGGTGCGCGTTCGCGTCGGTGGGCCCGCCGTGCGTGGCCCACCGGGTGTGCCCGAGCCCCGTCCCCCCTGCGGGCAACGGGCGCTCGACCAGCTCCTTCTCCAGGTTGATCAGCTTCCCGGCCTTCTTGGACGCCACCAGCGCGCCGTCCGCGAGCACCGCGACGCCCGCCGAGTCGTACCCCCGGTACTCCAGCCTCTTCAGCCCCGCGAGTACGACGTCCAGCGCCGACTGACCACCGACATATCCCACGATTCCGCACATAGGGGGCAGCGTAAGTCGCGCTGCCCCCAAACCCCGGGAACCCTCAGCCCAGCTTCTTCAGCTGCGCCCCGATCACCGGCACCGGCTGCGCCTTCACGGTCCCGCCCAGGCTGAACGTGTAGAAGGTGGCGACCGTCCCGCCCTTGCGCACCGCCGCCAGCTTCATGACGACGTCCATCTCGTCCGGGCCCTGGCCCTTCATGTCGAACGTCCAGCCCGCCGCCTCGTCGCCGCCGGTCACCGCGTCCGGGGTCACCTTCGCGATGTTCACCTTGTCGCCGCCCTGCTGGCCGCCGAAGCCGCCCGCGCACGCCTTGCCCGCCTTGTCGAGGGCCGCGAACGCCTCCTGTGCGCCCGTACCGTCGTACGACGCCAGCCGCTCGACGGTGACCGGCTGCGTCAGCGCACCCATGCCCGCCTTGAACTTCTCCTCGTCGGACGCCTTCGGGTCGACCTTCATCTTCGCGGGCTTCTCGATGGCCTTGCGCAGCACCGAGGCCCCCGGCTTCCCGACCGCGACCCCCACCATGGCGTCGGCCAGCGGCGTGCACTCCGGCTTGTCGACCTTGATGGAACCGGCCGGGACCTCGTCGGCCTTCTTGCCCGGGGCGATCATGTGGGTGGTCACGTCGCCCTCCGCCAGCGCCACCTTCTCCAGCTCGGCCGCCGTCAGCGCCTTCGCCGACGAGCCCGCCGAGCCCGCCGGGTCCCCGCCCTTCGCGGGCGCGTCCGAGGCCGCCTTGCCGCCCCCCTTGGCCGGAGTGTCAGCGGGCTTGTCCGCCCCACAGGCCCCGACCAGCAGGGTCAGCGACGCCACCGAGGCAACGGCTACGGCGGTACGACGGAACAGGGCACGGCGCATGAATGTTCTTCCTTAGCTCAGAGTGACGCCAGCTCGGCGTGACGCTCTGGAATGTAGGTCCCGCACGCCCCCCGGAACACCGAATTTCGCCCCTTCCCGGCCCCCCTCCAAGATCGTGACCGTCACGCGACCCCACCTCCCCCCAATCGAGACGCGCCCCCGTACAACCCACCCCCCACGTGACCCAGCCCACCCCTCTCGACCGGCGACAAGCCCGCCCCACCCCTGACAATGGAGGGTGTGATCACTTCGCCGCCACGAAGCTCCCACCGCCGGGCCGAGTCCTCCCCGTACCTGGACCTCACCCGCGCCGAGTGGAGCGCCCTGCGCGAGAAGACGCCGCTGCCCCTCACCGCAGAGGAGGTCGAGCGGCTGCGCGGTCTGGGCGACGTCATCGACCTCGACGAGGTCCGCGACATCTACCTCCCGCTCTCCCGCCTGCTGAACCTGTACGTCGGAGCCACCGGCAACCTGCGCGGCGCCCTCAACACCTTCCTCGGGGAGAACGGCACCCAGCGCGGCACCCCGTTCGTCATAGGGGTCGCGGGCAGCGTCGCCGTCGGCAAGTCGACGGTCGCCCGGCTCCTGGCGGCCCTCCTGGCCCGCTGGCCGGAGCACCCCCGCGTCGAGCTGGTCACCACGGACGGCTTCCTGTACCCCATGCGGGAGCTGGAGAAGCGCGGCCTGACCGCCAGGAAGGGCTTCCCCGAGTCGTACGACCGCCGGGCCCTGACCCGCTTCGTGGCCGACGTGAAAGCAGGGAAGGACGAGGTCACCGCCCCCGTCTACTCCCACCTGATCTACGACATCGTCCCCGGCGAGCGCCTCACCGTGCACCGCCCGGACATCCTCATCGTCGAGGGCCTGAACGTCCTGCAGCCCGCCCTCCCGGGCAGCGACGGCAAGACCCGTGTGGCCCTCGCCGACTACTTCGACTTCTCGGTGTACGTCGACGCGCGCGAGGAGGACATCGAGGGCTGGTACCTCAACCGGTTCCGCAAGCTCCGCGCCACCGCCTTCCAGAACCCCTTCTCGTACTTCCGCAAGTACACCCAGGTCTCCGAGGAAGAAGCCCTCGACTACGCCCGCAACACCTGGCGCACCATCAACCGCCCCAACCTCCTGGAGAACGTCGCCCCCACTCGCGGCCGCGCCACCCTGGTCGTCCGCAAGGGCCCCGACCACAAGGTCCAGCGCCTCTCCCTGCGCAAGCTCTAGGTACGCGCGTACGACGAAGGGGCCCGACCGGATCCACTCCGGCCGGGCCCCTTCGTCGTACGGCCCTGAAGCCTTAGCCCAGCGCGGACTTGACCACATCCGCCAGGCGGCCCGCGACGGCCTTGGCCTGGTCGATGTCGGCGGCCTCGACCATCACGCGCACCAGCGGCTCGGTGCCCGACGGGCGCAGCAGCACCCGGCCGGTGGAGCCCAGCTCGCTCTCGGCGGCGGCCACGGCGGCCGACAGTTCCGGCGAGGTGGCGACGCGGGACTTGTCGACGTCCGGCACGTTGATGAGGATCTGCGGCAGCCGGTTCATGACGCCCGCGAGGTCCGCGAGGCTGCGGCCGGTGGCGGCGACGCGCGCGGCCAGCATCAGGCCGGTCAGCGTGCCGTCGCCGGTCGTCGCGTGGTCCAGGACGATGACGTGCCCGGACTGCTCGCCGCCGAGCGCGTAACCGTGCTCCTTCATCGACTCCAGCACGTAGCGGTCGCCGACACCGGTCTGCACGACCTCGATGCCCTCGCCCTCCATGGCCAGCTTGAAGCCCAGGTTGGACATGACCGTGCCGACGACGGTGTTCTTGCGCAGCTGCCCGGCCTCGCGCATGGCGAGCGCGAGCACGGCGAGGATCTGGTCCCCGTCGACCTCGTTGCCCTTGCCGTCCACGGCCAGGCAGCGGTCGGCGTCGCCGTCGTGCGCGACACCGAGGTCGGCGCCGTGCTCGACGACCGCGGCCTGCAGGCGCTCCATGTGCGTGGAGCCGTAGCCGTCGTTGATGTTGAGGCCGTCCGGCTCAGCGCCGATGGTGACGATCTCGGCCCCGGCGCGCGCGAACGCCTCCGGGGACACGCGCGACGCCGCGCCGTGCGCCTCGTCGAGGACGACCTTCAGGCCGTCGAGACGGTTCGGCAGCACGCCCATCAGGTGGGCGATGTACTTGTCGAAGCCCTCGTCGTAGTCGGTGACGCGGCCGACGCCCGCACCGGTCGGACGGTCCCACGCCTCGCCGCTGCGGTGCTGCTCGTAGAGGTTCTCGATGCGCACCTCCAGCTCGTCCGCGAGCTTGTGGCCGCCGCGCGCGAAGAACTTGATGCCGTTGTCGGGCATCGCGTTGTGGCTCGCGGAGAGCATCACGCCGAGGTCGGCGCCCAGCGCACCGGTGAGATACGCCACCGCGGGGGTGGGCAGCACACCGACGCGCAGGACGTCCACGCCCGCGCTCGCCAGGCCCGCCACGACGGCGGCCTCCAGAAACTCTCCCGACGCACGCGGGTCGCGCCCGACCACTGCCGTCGGCCGATGGCCCGCAAAAGTGCCCGCCTCGGCGAGTACGTGCGCGGCCGCGACCGACAGACCGAGCGCGAGCTCCGCCGTCAGATCCGCATTGGCCTCGCCGCGCACACCGTCCGTGCCGAAGAGTCGTCCCACAGCTGTCCTCCGAAATGCCGTCGTGCTTCGAAAACGCGACCCTCAACGAGCTCTGAGCGCTTCGTGCCCGTTATACGCCCGAGGGAGTCCAATAAACGTTCAGAAAAGGGTTCTCAACCGAACTAAACGAACGCCCCGGTGGCACGAGAGTGCCACCGGGGCGAACGGTGATGCTGTGACGCAGTCGAACCGCACAGGCGGATCGAGCAGGCGCGTGATTAGCGCTTGCTGTACTGCGGCGCCTTGCGGGCCTTCTTGAGACCGGCCTTCTTGCGCTCGACCGCACGGTCGTCGCGGGAGAGGAAGCCGGCCTTCTTCAGCGTGGCGCGGTTGTTGTCGACGTCGGCCTCGTTCAGCGCACGGGCGACACCCAGACGGAGCGCACCGGCCTGGCCGGACACGCCGCCACCCGAGATGCGGGCGATGACGTCGTAGCGGTCGTCAAGCTCAAGCACCTTGAAGGGCTCGTTGACTTCCTGCTGGTGGACCTTGTTCGGGAAGTAGTCCTCGAGCGTACGCCCGTTGATCTTCCACTTGCCGGTGCCCGGAACGATCCGGACGCGGGCGATGGCGTTCTTGCGACGGCCAAGGCCGGCCGCCGGCTGGGGGTCGCCGAAGCGGGACGCCAGCGACTCGCTGGTGTACTCGCCCTCGACGGGAACCTCCGACTCGAAGGTGGTGACCTCCGCGAAGGTCTCCTCCTCGGTGCCCTCGACGGGGTTCTCAACAGTGGTCTCGGCCACGATTCTCCTCAGATCTTTCTGTACGTCTTAGGGGGGTGGCCGGAACTACTGCGCGACCTGGGTGATCTCGAACGGGACCGGCTGCTGAGCAGCGTGCGGGTGCTCGGGGCCCGCGTAGACCTTGAGCTTCGAGAGCATCTGACGGCCCAGGGTGTTCTTGGGGATCATGCCCTTGATGGCCTTCTCGACGGCCTTCTCCGGGCTCTTCTCCATGAGCTCGTCGTAGCGCATCGAGCGCAGACCGCCCGGGAAGCCCGAGTGGCGGTACGCCATCTTCTGGGTCTTCTTGTTGCCGGAGAGGTGGATCTTCTCGGCGTTGATGATGATGACGAAGTCACCCATGTCCATGTGCGGGGCATAGGTCGGCTTGTGCTTGCCCCGGAGGAGGTTCGCTGCCGTGGTCGCCAGACGGCCCAGGACGATGTCCTGCGCGTCGATGATGTGCCACTGGCGAGTGACATCGCCGGGCTTGGGGCTGTACGTACGCACTTCGTAGCCTTCGCTTCTTCAGTGGATGGGATCCAGACACACCTGAAGCGATCATGCAGCTGGGGCCCGCAATGCCGGGAACACCGCCCGTATGCGAGCCACTGGTAACTGCTCCAGGGAACCTACGTAAGGACTCTCGCGTGAGTACGCCTCTGCCCATACGTATAACAACACCCGAGACTACCCGCCCCACCCCGGACGGGTCAAAACACCCCGCTCCCACACCCCCCGCCCCGAGCGTCAGCGAGCCCGCTCCACCCTCCGCTCGTCCCACACCGGCTCCGGCGTCTCCCGTACGACCCCGTCCGCCCCGAACACCAGATACCGGTCGAAGGACTTCGCGAACCACCGGTCGTGCGTGACCGCCAGCACCGTCCCCTCGTACGCCTCCAGCCCCTCCTGCAACGCCTCCGCCGACTCCAGGTCCAGGTTGTCCGTCGGCTCGTCGAGCAGCAGAGCCGTGGTCCCCGCCAGCTCCAGCAGCAGGATCTGGAAACGGGCCTGCTGCCCGCCCGACAGCCGGTCGAAGCCCTGGTCCCCCTGCCCCTCCAGCTCGTACCGCCGCAGCACCGACATCGCGCCGCCCCGGTCCTTGGAGTGCTCGGACCACAGAATGTCGACCAGGGTGCGCCCCATCAGCTCCGGATGCGCGTGCGTCTGCGCGAAGTGCCCGGCCACGACCCGCGCCCCGAGCTTCCACATCCCGGTGTGCTTGACGTCGTCACCGGCCAGCAGGCGCAGGAAGTGCGACTTCCCGGACCCGTTCGACCCGAGTACGGCGACCCGCTCGCCGTAGAAGACCTCCAGGTCGAAGGGCTTCATCAGCCCGGTCAGCTCAAGCCCCTCGCAGGTGACGGCCCGCACCCCGGTGCGCCCGCCCCTCAGCCGCATCGTGATGTCCTGCTCACGCGGCGGCTCCGGCGGCGGCCCGACCTCCTCGAACTTCCGCAGCCTCGTCTGGGCGGCCGCGTACCGGGACGCCAGCTCATGGCTGATGGAGGCGGCCTGCCGCAGGTTCAGCACGAGCTTCTTCAGCTGCGCGTGCTTCTCGTCCCACCGTCGCCGCAGCTCCTCGAAGCGCGCGAACCGCTCCTTGCGCGCCTCGTGGTACGTGTCGAATCCACCGCCGTGAATCCAGACCTCCGACCCCGTGGGCCCCGGCTCCACGCTCGCGATCTTCTCCGCCGCCCGCGACAGGAGCTCCCTGTCGTGGCTGACGAAGAGAACCGTCTTCCGCGTCTCCTTGAGCTTCCCCTCAAGCCACCGCTTGCCGGGCACGTCCAGATAGTTGTCCGGCTCATCGAGCAGCAGCACCTCGTCCGGCCCCCGCAGCAGCGCCTCCAGCACCAGCCGCTTCTGCTCACCCCCACTGAGCGTGCGCACCTCGCGCCACTGCGCCTTCTCGTACGGAACGCCGAGCGCGGCCATGGTGCACATGTCCCAGACGGTCTCGGCCTCGTACCCCTGGACCTCCGCCCAGTCGCTCAGCGCCTGCGCGTACTCCATCTGCGCGGCCTCGTCGTCGCGCTCCAGAATCGCGCTCTCGGCCTTGTCGACGGCGGCAGCCGCCTCCCGGATCCGCGGCTGCGCCACCGACACCAACAGATCCCGCACGGTCCGCCCGTCCCGCACGGACCCCACGAACTGCCCCATCACCCCGAGCCCACCGCTCACGGTCACCGACCCCCCATGGGCCTGCAACTCCCCGGCGATGATCTTCAGCAGCGTCGTCTTCCCCGCCCCGTTGGGTCCGACGAGCGCGACGACAGCACCTTCCCCCACCCGGAACGAAACGTCGCCGAGCAGCACCCGCCCGTCCGGCAAGTAGTACTCGACATGTCCGACCTCAAGATGTCCCATACCGGCATTCTCGCCGCCCGCCCCTCCCCACCCCAACCGCATTACGTGCCTACGGCGCTCCGGCACGGGTCGTTAGGATGCGCGCCATGAGCATCGGGCATGGGGGACCCTCGGACGCCCCCGGGGCAAACCCCCCACACGGCACCCCCCAACCCCCCACCCCCCAAGGCCACTTCGGCCCACCCCTCCCCCACCCCCTTGACCAGCAGGGCCGCCCCAATCCCCAGCCCCTTGGGCAGCTGGGCCGCCCCGATCCCCAGCCCCTTGGGCAGCTGGGCCGCCCAGAGGGCGGAACGGGTGGGCAAGGGGCGGCCCCCGGCGGAGCCGCACCCTACGGTTCCCCCCGCCCCACCCCCGAGGCCCCCACCCCATACGGCACCGCCCCACCCACCCCCAACGGCCCCGCCCCGTACGGCACCGCCCCGCCCCACCCCTACACCGCCCACCCCGGCCCGACCGCGCAGGTCACCCCCGGAAACCCCACCCCCGACTGGTCCGCCCTCGCCGACGCCGCCGCCACCCGCACCCGCCGCAACCGCCTCCTCTACCTCGCCGGCGGCACCCTCGCCACCCTCGCCGTAGCCGCCCTCGTCACCACCGCGATCGTCTCCTCCGGCGACGGCTCCCCCTCCGACGGCAAGAACAACACCCTCCCCTCCCCCGAAACCCTCCCCACGGAGTCGGGAGGAGCCCCCACCCCCTCCTTCTCCCCCGTCGCACCCCCGCCCCCGCCCGACCCGAAGGACTTCATCTCCAGCGCCGAGAAGGACAAGGCCCCGCTCAGCGCGGACACCCTCTTCCCCGGCACGTCCCTCACCCTGGAGAACCGCACCTACGCCAAGGGCGCCACGAACCGCGTCACCAACTGCGCGTCGGGCACCCAGGGCCGCCTGGGCGGCATCCTCAACACCAACGGCTGCACCCAGCTCATCCGCGCGACCTTCACCAAGGGCGGCACGGCCGTCACCGTCGGCGTGGCGGTCTTCCCCACCGAAGCCCAAGCCCTCACGGCGAAGAATCAGGTGAAGGACGGCGTCGCCTCCCTCCCCGGCTCCGGCGTCCCCACCTTCTGCCGCAACGGCACGATCTGCCGCAAGACCGCCAACTCCTACGGCCGCTACGCCTACTTCACCGTCAGCGGCTTCACC
Source organism: Streptomyces sp. NBC_00237 (assembly GCF_026342435.1). NCBI lineage: Bacteria > Bacillati > Actinomycetota > Actinomycetes > Kitasatosporales > Streptomycetaceae > Streptomyces > Streptomyces sp. NBC_00237. The sequence goes on from NZ_JAPEMT010000002.1 coordinate 2,653,657, forward strand.
GACAACAAGCGCGACGTCACCACCGAGGACAAGAACATCTACGCCCTCGGCGACGACACCGCGAAGTACACCTTCCTCCGCATCGTCGAACGCGGCCGCACCCAGGCATCCGCCGCCGCCACCGCCGACACGACCGCCAACAGCTGACAGAACCCCCACAGCCCCGGGCCCTGTCTGTGCTGATGCCGTACAGGCCCGGGCCCGCCCCTGGCGACCCACTCTCCCCCTGACTACCCTGACGCCGGGCCGCACACGGGCCCGCCACCATCGGGGAGCTGGAGCACATGAACACGGGCAGGAACGAAGAACAGCGCACGCCGGACACCCCTCCCCCGCCCAAAAGCCCCACCCGAGGGGCCTCCGGCACCGCCCCCACCCGCCCCCCGCTCCCTTCACGCCCCGTGAAGCCCAAACCCTCCGAGCCCCGGGCCGCCACCACCCCCGAGCCCACCGGCCCCTCCCGTACCGCACCGGACCCCCAGCCCACCAGCCCCTCCACGCCCACGCCGACCCCCCAGCCCGACCCCAATCCCCCCACGCCCGGAACCCCCACCCCGGACACCGAGCCGACCCCCGACGCCGACGCCCCCCAGGACAAAGCGAAGGCCAGCACGCCCCCCGACCTCACCTCCACCCCTGAGCGCGATTCCGGCCCCACCCCCAAGCCCAAGCCCGCCCCCTCCCACACCACCCAGCTCAGCACCGCCAAGCCCCACCTCAGCTGGCCCCAAGCCGTCCCCCACCAGCAGTCCCCCGCCATCCCCCAGCCCCCCACACCTCCCGTCCGCCCGGTACCCGCCGCCCGCCCCGCCCAGACCGCCCGCCCCACACCCCGTCCGGCAGCCCGCCCCACACCCCGCCCGGCGACGGCGTCCCGGCCCACCCCCGCACCCGCCGCGTCCCCCGCCCCCGCTCCCCCACGGGCCCGGGCCCACACCCCCTACCCCGGCACCCCCACACCCCCGCACCACAGCCAGCACCGCCAGCAGCCCGACGACGCCCTCGTCCCCGAACCGGCCGCCCCCAAGCCCCTGACCCCGGACGACCGCCGCGCCCTCCACCGCAGCCGCGCCACCGGATTCACCACCGGCGTCCTGCATGCTCTCGGCTTCACCCTGCTCGCCGTCTACGAGTACTACCGGACGACGGTGAACAACCTCAACGACCTGCAACGCGCCGCGGGCGGCTCCGACGAACTGCGCGAAATCGCCTCCATGCAGGCCGACTTGGTACGGGAGAGCTGGTACGGCATCGTCAGCGACGTCGCCCGCACGGTCACCTTCGACCAGCCCCGCGCCGCCCTGTGGACCGCGGTCTTCATCGCCGTCCTGGTACGCCTGAACGGCAGCGGCCCCCCACGCATCCAGCTCGGCCTCTCCGTACTGGCCTGCGGATACTGCGCCCTGCTCGCCCTGCTCTGGTTCCCGTTCCTCTACACGCTCGGCAGCGCCACCGTCGTCGCCCTGGCCGCGACCGGCGTCCTCCTCTGGGCAGCCACCCGCCGCTGACCGTCCACCCCCGGCAGCCCCGAGAAGGGCAGGCCGGGGGCCGTAGGCAGCTAGCCCCGGTAGACCATCGTGCAGAGCAGCGTGCCGCCCCCGTTCACCTTCCAGAACCAGTAGAGGGTCCTGTCGTCCACGGCCCGGCTGCACCCCGTCCGCCCGGACCCGGGCCCGTACACCCCGGTGATGTGCAGGACCGTGTCGTACGGCTTCGCGAGCTTCTTCGCCTTGCATTCGACCGCCGTCATCGACCCGAGCCGCATCGTCCCGCCGTCCGCCCCGGCGCCCTTCTCCGCCAGCACGCAGTACCCGGCCTTGTACTGCCGGGTCAGGCACAGCACCTTCTTGCCCTGGTCCGTCCTGTGCACCACGTACGACTGTCCGTCCCCCGTCGGGCACGCGCTCCAGCCGGTCCGCACCGCACTGACCCGCGTCAGCCCCGCGTCCCCCGCGCAGCCGACCTTCTGGGGTATCCGGGTGTTCCACCCGTCGCCGGTGTCGAAGAGCGCGAGGCAGTCCCCGGCACGGGCCGCCGCGAAGGCCGCCCCGATCGCCGCCCGGTCCACCCCTTCGTCCGGCTCCTCCCCGTCCTCCGACGCTTCACCGGCGCCCTTCCCGGAACCGGAGCTCCCCGGAACCGGACCGCCGCCACCTCCGCCGGACGCACCCGTCGCCCCCTTCTCGACGTCCGACTTCTTCGGCACGCCCAACGACACCCCGGCCGCCCGAGACGGCCGGTCGTCGTCGTCCTTCGACAGGATCTGCGGCAGCACCACCACCGCGAACAGCGCCACTGCCACCAGCAGCACCCACACCCCGCGTTTTCCCGCTCCCGTCATCACAGCCCCCGTACGCCACCCGAATCGATGTCTGAAAGCACCTTCCCACAGCCCACTGACAATGCGCCTGGACAAGTCCCCACAAGCTCCCTCAACACCCGCCCCCCTCACGCACCCTCACCAACATCAGCAACAACCGCCCCCGCTCTCCCCACTTCCCGGCAGGCCCCCCGGCAGGCCCCCCGGCGGACTTCCCGGCAGCGTCCGCACGTTCCGCGCCTCGACCGCCCGCGCCGCGAGCAGCTCGTCCGCCGGATACGCCACTTCCTCCAGCGTCAGCCCGTGCGCCTTCACCACGTGCACCGACGAGTCCCGCACCCGCGCCGCCAGCACCTTCGCGGGCCACTCCACGTCCCGGTGCCCGTCCCCCACGTGCAGCAGCGCCCCCACCAACGACCGCACCATGTTGTGGCAGAACGCGTCGGCCCGCACGGTCCCCGTGACGACCCCGTCCGCCCCCCGTTCCCACCACAGCTCCTGGAGCGTACGGATCGTCGTCGCCCCCTCCCGCTTCTTGCAGTACGCAGCGAAGTCGTGCTCCCCGACCAGCAGCGCCGCCGCCGCGTTCATCTTCTCGACGTCCAACTCCCAGTCGTGCCACAGCACATGACTGCGGATCAGCGGATCGACACCGCCCGGGTGATCCGTCACCCGGTACTGGTACCGGCGCCAGATCGCCGAGAACCGCGCGTTGAACCCCTCCGGCGCCCGCGCCACGCTCCACACCCGTACATCGTGCGCGAGCCGCCCCGCGAGCCGCCGCAGCAGCTTCTCCTCGTGCTCCGCCCACACCTCCTCCGGTAGGTCCACGTGCGCGACCTGCCCGCGCGCGTGCACCCCGGCGTCGGTCCGCCCGGCCACCGTCAGGTCGAAGTTCGTCTCCGACCGGGTGACCGTCCGCAGCGCCGCCTCGATCTCCCCCTGCACGGTCCGCCGCCCGCTGGGCTGCTTCGCCCACCCGGAGAAGTCCCTGCCGTCGTACGAGAGGTCCAGCCTCACCCGTACGAACCCGTCCGCCACCTCTTCAGCCACAACCAGCCTCCACGCTCGACCCGACAACCGAAACCCGACAACCGAAAACCCGACGACCCCACCCAGCAGAACAGGCCCACCCAGCACAACGGGCCCGCACAGCAGAACGGGCCCGCCCCCAGAAAACTGGGAACGGGCCCGTCCAGCACTACTCAGCAGTACTCGGTACTACTTGGACTCGTCGCCCTCGGGCTTCGCGTCCTCGACGACCTCAGCCTGCTCGGCCTTGGCGTCGTCTTCCTTCACGGCGCGCTTCGTGGCGGCCTCGGCCTCGCCGACAGCGTTCTGCTGCACGGTCAGGGCCTCGACCAGCTCGATGACGGCCATCGGGGCGTTGTCGCCACGACGGTTGCCGATCTTGGTGATGCGCGTGTAACCACCGGGGCGGTTCTCGTAGCGCGGGGCGATCTCGGTGAAGAGCGTGTGGACGATGCTCTTGTCCGTGATCGTCTGGAGCACCAGGCGACGGTTGTGGATGTCGCCCTTCTTCGCCTTGGTGACGAGACGCTCGGCGACGGGGCGCAGACGACGGGCCTTGGCCTCGGTCGTCGTGATGCGGCCGTGCTCGAACAGCGACTTCGCGAGGTTCGCGAGGAGCAGCTTCTCGTGCGCGGCGCTGCCGCCCAGACGGGCACCCTTTGCGGGACGCGGCATGGTGTTTCTCCTTGAATCTGCACCGGCCGTATCAGGTACCGGTGTCAGGACCCCACGAGCGGACGCTCACGGGCAGTCTGTGCCGGGTGCGCTCCACACGAAAGGGGAGCGCACCCGGGGGTGGTGCTTAGTACTGCTCGGTCTCCACGAAACCGGCATCCGCGTCGTCGTCGGCGCCGAAGGCGTCGGCGGCGGCGGTCGGGTCGAACCCGGGGGGGCTGTCCTTGAGGGCCAGGCCCATGCCGTTGAGCTTCATCTTGACCTCGTCGATCGACTTCGCACCGAAGTTACGAATGTCGAGCAGGTCCGCCTCGGAGCGGGCGACGAGCTCGCCCACCGAGTGGATGCCCTCGCGCTTGAGGCAGTTGTACGACCGGACGGTGAGCTCAAGCTCCTCGATCGGCAGGGCGAGATCGGCGGCCAGGGCCGCGTCCGTCGGCGACGGGCCCATGTCGATGCCCTCGGCGTCGATGTTGAGCTCACGCGCCAGACCGAACAGCTCGACCAGGGTCTTACCGGCAGACGCCATGGCGTCACGGGGACGCATGGCCTGCTTGGTCTCGACGTCGACGATCAGCTTGTCGAAGTCGGTGCGCTGCTCGACACGGGTCGCCTCGACCTTGTACGTGACCTTGAGCACCGGGGAGTAGATGGAGTCGACCGGAATACGACCGATCTCCTGGCCCACCTGCTTGTTCTGGACGGCGGAGACGTAGCCGCGACCGCGCTCGACGGTCAGCTCCATCTCCAGCTTGCCCTTGCCGTTGAGCGTGGCGAGGACCAGGTCCGGGTTGTGCACCTCGACACCGGCCGGGGGCGCGATGTCGGCAGCGGTGACCAGGCCGGGACCCTGCTTGCGCAGGTACATCACGACCGGCTCGTCGTGCTCCGAGGAGACGACCAGCTGCTTGATGTTGAGGATGAGGTCGGTGACGTCCTCCTTGACGCCCGGCACGGTGGTGAACTCGTGCAGGACACCGTCGATCCGGATGCTGGTGACAGCGGCACCCGGGATGGACGACAGGAGGGTACGACGCAGGGAGTTACCGAGCGTGTAACCGAAGCCCGGCTCCAGCGGCTCGATCACGAACCGGGAGCGGTACTCGTCGACGACCTCTTCGGTCAGCGACGGGCGCTGAGCAATAAGCATGGGGTTCCTTCTTGTTCTTGGCGCCCACTATTTGACGCCAACTACCACAAGGGTACGGGCGATACGGCCCCGAAGAGCTGTACCGCCCGAAACGCGAAGCGAGCGCCGTACGGAGGTCGGTCTCCGTACGGCCACTCACGACACGAGGTATTGCAGACGCGACGCCCGAAGAACGGGCGACGAATCAGACGCGACGACGCTTCGGCGGACGGCAGCCGTTGTGCGGCGTCGGGGTGACGTCCTGGATCGAACCGACCTCGAGGCCCGTGGCCTGGAGGGAGCGGATCGCGGTCTCACGGCCGGAGCCGGGACCCTTGACGAAGACGTCGACCTTGCGCATGCCGTGCTCCTGCGCGCGACGGGCAGCCGACTCGGCGGCCATCTGCGCGGCGAAGGGGGTGGACTTGCGCGAGCCCTTGAAGCCCACGTGGCCGGCGGAGGCCCACGAGATCACGTTGCCGGTCGGGTCCGTGATGGACACGATCGTGTTGTTGAACGTGCTCTTGATGTGAGCGTGGCCGTGAGCGACGTTCTTCTTTTCCTTGCGGCGCACCTTCTTGGCGGCGCCCTGACGTCCCTTGGGGGGCATGTCTTAACTCCAGATGGAGAGGGAGGTGGTCGGTCCTACAGCGAAGACCGCTTGGAAAGCGTGTCCGCTAAGGACTACTTCTTGCCCGGCTTCTTCTTGCCGGCGATCGCGCGACGCGGGCCCTTGCGGGTACGCGCGTTGGTGCTGGTGCGCTGACCGTGGACCGGGAGACCGCGACGGTGACGCAGACCCTGGTAGCAGCCGATCTCGACCTTGCGGCGGATGTCGGCCTGCACCTCGCGACGGAGGTCACCCTCGGTGCGCAGGTTGGCGTCAACGTACTCGCGGATCTTGACGAGGTCCTCTTCGGCCAGGTCACGAACGCGGGTGTTCGGGTTCACGCCGGTCGAGGCGAGAATCTCCTTGGACCGGGTGCGCCCGATACCGAAGACGTAGGTGAGTGCGATCTCCACACGCTTTTCGCGCGGGATGTCAACACCTGAAACGCGTGCCATTCAATGGCTCCAGTTGTTATCTCGGGGGTCTTCCACAGCGCTGCTCCCGACCGCCGACCTCACCACGCTGGATGAAGTGGTACGTCCGGGTCCCCGGCCCCCGCCGGAGGTGCCGCCAGCCTCAAGGACTGGACGTGCCCTGCGTATGTACGAATTGCTTGCGTCGCGCGAAGAACTGCGAGATGCAGGAAAGGTCGTGCGTCAGCCCTGGCGCTGCTTGTGGCGCAGGTTTTCGCAGATGACCATGACCCGACCGTGACGGCGGATCACCTTGCACTTGTCGCAGATCTTCTTGACGCTCGGCTTGACCTTCATGGGATGTCAGGTTCTCCGGGTCAGTGCCGCATACCCCCCGGAAGGGGCTCGGCAAGATCTACTTGTACCGGTAGACGATCCGGCCGCGCGTCAGGTCGTACGGAGAGAGCTCCACGACGACCCGGTCATCCGGGAGGATGCGGATGTAGTGCATCCGCATCTTGCCGCTGATGTGCGCGAGGACTTTGTGACCGTTCTGCAGTTCCACCTTGAACATTGCGTTCGGGAGGGACTCGATCACGGTGCCCTCGATTTCGATGGCACCTTGCTTCTTGGCCACGCTTCGCCCTTCGAATCGGCTACCTTGATCGGCTCTCGCACTGTGTATGCAGGCATACGGATGCACGCGAGCCGACGAGTCAGTCTACGTCAGGCCACCCGAAAAGACGAATCCGTCAAGTTTGCCCAACACTGATGATCGTTATGCGGCATTCACCCCACCGGGGCGAACCCTTCACGCAAGGGGATCCGGCGCCGCCGTGATCCCGTACTCCGCCAGCTTGGCCTTGCCGCCGTCGACGGCGGTCAGGACCAGCGGGCCGTTCTCGGTCAGCGCGATGGAGTGCTCCCAGTGCGAGGACCAGGTGCCGTCCGTCGTGATGACCGTCCAGTCGTCCGCGAGGGTCTCGGTCTGCGCCGTGCCCAGCGAGACCATCGGCTCGATGGCCAGGCAGACGCCAGGGACCAGCTTGATGCCCTTGCCCCGCTTGCGCGTGACGTAGTTCAGCAGGTGCGGGTCCATGTGCATCTCGGACCCGATGCCGTGCCCGCCGAAGTCCTCGATGATCCCGTACTTGCCGGTGGCCGGGCGGGGCTGGCGGCGGATGTAGCCCTCGATGGACTTGGAGATGTCGACGAGCCGGTTGCCCAGCTTCATGGCGGCGATGCCCGCCCACATCGACTCCTCGGTCACCCGGGACAGCTCCAGGAGCTCCGGCGCGTGCCCGCCGCCGACGAAGGCGGTGTACGCCGCGTCGCCGTGCCAGCCGTCGATGATGGCGCCGCAGTCCACGGAGATGATGTCGCCGTCCTTCAGAACGGTCTTCTCGTCCGGGATGCCGTGCACGACGACCTCGTTCACCGAGGTGCAGATGGTGGCGGGGAAGCCGCCGTACCCCAGGAAGTTGGACTTCGCGCCGTGCTCCGCGAGCACCTTGCGCGCGACCTCGTCCAGGTCCTTGGTGCTGGCGCCGGGAACGGCCGCCTCACGGGTCGCCGCGTGAATGGCGGCGACGACCAGCCCCGCCTCACGCATCTTCGCGATCTGCTCGGGAGTCTTGATCTCCACCATGGGTGTGCCTTCCACGCTCGTATGACTTCGGTTTCAACACTACGGCCCCAACAGCGAGGCCGCGGCGCCCTGAGGACACCGCGGCCTTCACCGTCGTACGTATGGGAGCCGGGCGGCGATTAAGCGCCCTGGCCTTCTGCCGGTTGCACATCGCGCTTCAGGGCGTCCATCGCGCGCGCGGTCACCTCGGCGACCTTGCCTTCCGCGGAGAGGGTGACCACCAGGCCCTGCGCCTTGTAGTGGTCGATGATCGGCTCGGTCTGCGTGTGGTAGACGTCGAGCCGCTTGCGCACGGTCTCCTCGGTGTCGTCCGAGCGCTGGAACAGCTCGCCGCCGCAGACGTCACAGACGCCCTCGGTCTTCGGCGGGCTGTACGTCGCGTGGAAGACGTGAGCGGAATCGTTGCGGCAGATCCGGCGTCCGGCGATCCGCTTGACGACCTCTTCCTCCGGGACCTCGAGGTCCAGGACGGCGTCCAGCTTCTGCCCCTGCTCCTTCAGCGCGGCGTCCAGGGCCTCGGCCTGGAAGACGTTGCGCGGGAAGCCGTCGAGCAGGAAGCCGTTCTCGGCGTCCGGCTGGGCCATGCGGTCCAGCGCCATGCCGATCGTGACCTCGTCGGGGACCAGATTTCCGGCGTCCATGATCGCCTTGGCCTCCAGGCCGAGGGGCGTGCCCTGGCTGATGTTGGCCCGGAAGAGGTCACCCGTCGAAATGTGCGGGATCGACAGGTTCGCGGCGAGGAACGCAGCCTGCGTTCCCTTGCCCGCGCCCGGCGGCCCGACGAGGACGATACGCATCAGCGGAGGAACCCTTCGTAATTGCGCTGCTGGAGCTGGCTCTCGATCTGCTTCACGGTCTCCAGACCCACACCCACGATGATGAGGATGCTTGTGCCGCCGAACGGGAAGTCCTGGCTGGCACCGAAGCCGGCCAACGCCATCGTCGGCACGAGAGCGATCAGACCCAGGTACAGCGATCCCGGCCACGTGATGCGGTTCAGCACGTAACTCAGGTACTCAGCAGTAGGTCGACCTGCCCGGATGCCCGGGATGAAGCCACCATACTTCTTCATGTTGTCGGCAACTTCCTCGGGGTTGAACGAGATCGCCACGTAGAAGAAGGCGAAGAACACGATCAGGAGGAAGTACGTGACGATGTAGTACGGGTGATCGCCCTTGGTCAGGTTGGTCTGGATCCACTGCGCCCAGGACGCGGTGGAACCGGAGAACTGGACGATCAAAGCAGGAATGTAGAGCAGCGAAGAAGCGAAGATGACGGGAATCACACCCGCCTGGTTCACCTTCAGCGGGATGTAAGTGGACGTACCGCCGTAGGACTTCCGGCCGATCATCCGCTTCGCGTACTGCACGGGGATGCGGCGCTGGGCCTGTTCCACGAACACCACGAGCGCGACCATCGCGAATCCGACGAGGATGACGATGCCGAACTCGATCCAGCCGTCGGCCATCTTGCCGCCGTCCTTGATGGCCCACAGCGACGCCGGGAAGCCCGCGGCGATCGAGATGAACATCAGGATGGACATGCCGTTGCCGATGCCGCGGTCGGTGATGAGCTCACCGAGCCACATGACCATCGCGGTGCCTGCGGTCATCGTGATGACCATGACCGCGGTGGTGAAGATCGACTTGTCCGGCACGATCTGCGAGCGGACCGCCTCGGCGCAGCCCTGGAACAGGGCGCCGGAGTTGGCGGTGGCCACGAGACCGGTGCCCTGGAGGATGGCGAGCGCCACGGTCAGATAACGCGTGTACTGCGTGATCTTCGCCGTGCCGGACTGCCCCTCCTTCTTCAGGGCCTCCAGCCGTGGGATGACCACGGTCAGCAGCTGAAGGATGATGCTCGCCGTGATGTACGGCATGATGCCGAGCGCGAAGATGGTGATCTGCAACAGCGCGCCACCACTGAACATGTTGACCAGGCTGAAGAGCCCGCCCCCGCTTTCCTTCGCGGAGTCGACGCAGATCTGGACGTTCTGGTAGTTGACGCCCGGGACAGGAATGTGCGCGCCGAGCCTGAACAGCACAATGATGCCGAGTGTGAAGAGCAGCTTCTTGCGCAGGTCGGGCGTCTTGAACGCCCGGGCGAACGCGGTGAGCACGGTGCCTCCTGCGACCCCCGCGCTACTGCGTCGAAGGGTGACGGTATTGAGGATCGACGAATACGTATCAGTCAAAGAACGAGCGGACAGCGTTGTGGGCACACCGCGCGAAAGTTAACAGTGCACGCCACCATACCGGCGGACCCCGCCCCCTAGGAACGACCAACCGGGGATGCCCCAAATGAGAGGCATCCCCGGTCGGATGTTCAAGCCATCGAGCTGTCTCAGACGAGCTCGGTGACGCTGCCGCCAGCGGCAGCGATCTTCTCCTTGGCGGAGGCGGAAGCGGCGTCAACCGAAACCGTCAGTGCCACGGAGATCTCGCCCTGGCCCAGGACCTTGACGAGGTGGTTGTTGCGCACGGCGCCCTTGGCGACCAGGTCGGCCACCGTGACCTCTCCACCCTGCGGGTAGAGCTCGGCCAGCTTGTCCAGGTTCACGACCTGGAACTCCGTGCGGAACGGGTTCTTGAAGCCCTTCAGCTTCGGCAGGCGCATGTGGAGGGGCATCTGGCCACCCTCGAAGCGCTGCGGAACCTGGTAACGGGCCTTCGTGCCCTTGGTACCACGGCCTGCCGTCTTACCCTTCGACGCCTCACCACGACCCACACGGGTCTTGGCGGTCTTGGCGCCCGGGGCCGGACGGAGGTTGTGGACCTTCAGCGGGTTGTTCTCCGCCATGTCAGTCGACCTCCTTGACCGACACGAGGTGACGGACGGTGTGCACCATTCCGCGGAACTCGGGGCGGTCCTCCTTGACAACCGTGTCGTTCAGCCGCTTCAGGCCGAGCGAACGCAGGGTGTCGCGGTGGTTCTGCTTGCTGCCGATGTACGACTTCGTCTGCGTGATCTCGAGACGGGCCATTACGCACCCGCTCCCGCACGCGCACGGAGCAGAGCCGCCGGAGCGACGTCCTCGAGGGGCAGACCACGGCGAGCCGCGATCTCCTCGGGACGCTGCAGACCCTGGAGGGCCGCGACGGTCGCGTGCACGATGTTGATCGCGTTCGAGGAACCGAGCGACTTCGACAGAATGTCGTGAACGCCGGCGCACTCGAGTACGGCACGCACCGGGCCACCGGCGATAACGCCGGTACCGGGGGAAGCAGGCTTGAGCAGGACGACGCCCGCGGCCTTCTCGCCCGTGATCGGGTGCGGGATGGTGCCCTGAATGCGGGGAACCTTGAAGAAGCTCTTCTTGGCCTCTTCAACGCCCTTGGCGATGGCCGCGGGAACTTCCTTGGCCTTGCCGTAACCGACACCTACGGTGCCGTCACCGTCTCCGACCACGACGAGCGCGGTGAAGCTGAAGCGACGACCACCCTTGACAACCTTGGCAACGCGGTTGATCGCGACAACGCGCTCAACGTAAGCGGTCTTCTCGGCGGCAGCGCCACCGTCGCGACCCTTCCGGTCCCGCCGCTCGCCGCCACCGGCACCGCTTCCGCGGCGCTGGGGTCCAGCCATTGGATTTACCTCTCTCTGTTACGTCCGTTAGTCCCGGAACCGGGGCTTAGAACTTCAGCCCGGCTTCGCGGGCGGCGTCAGCCAGAGCGGCAATGCGCCCGGCGTACCTGTTGCCACCACGGTCGAACACGACGGTCTCAACGCCGGCAGCCTTCGCACGCTCGGCGACAAGTGCGCCGACCTGCTGGGCCTGGGCGCTCTTGTCGCCCTCGCCGCCGCGGATCGAAACGTCCAGGGTCGACGCCGACGCGAGCGTGTGGCCCGCGATGTCGTCGATGACCTGAGCGGTCACGTTGCGGTTGGACCGCGTCACGACCAGGCGAGGACGCTCCGGCGTGCCGGAGACGTGCTTGCGGATGCGGATGTGGCGACGCTTGATGGCAGCGCGCTTGTACGCGTCACCCTTGGCGATCTTTACACCGTATGCCATGGCTTACTTACCCGCCTTTCCGACCTTGCGGCGGATGACCTCGCCGGCGTACTTGACGCCCTTGGCCTTGTACGGGTCGGGCTTCCGCAGCTTGCGGATGTTAGCGGCGACCTCGCCGACCTTCTGCTTGTCGATGCCCTCGACGCTGAGCTTCGTGGGCGACTCGACCTTGAAGGAGATGCCTTCCGGCGCCTCGATCACGATGGGGTGGCTGTAGCCCAGGGCGAACTCCAGGTTGGAGCCCTTCGCCTGGACGCGGTAACCGACACCGCTGATTTCGAGCGCCTTGCTGTATCCCTGGGTCACACCGGTGATCATGTTCGCCACCAGCGTGCGGGACAGGCCGTGCAGGGCCTTGTTCTGACGCTCGTCATTGGGGCGGTTGACGTTGAGCACGCCGTCCTCGCCCTTAACAATCTCGATCGGCGCAGCGACGGTGTGGGAGAGGGAGCCCTTGGGACCCTTCACCGAAACCGTGCGGCCGTCGATGGTGACGTCCACACCAGCGGGAACCTGGATGGGGAGCTTGCCGATTCGCGACATGAGCTTTCCTTCCTTTCCCGACTACCAGACGTAGGCGAGGACTTCCCCACCTACGCCCTTCTTGCCTGCCTGCTGGCCGGTCAGAAGACCGTGCGACGTGGAGATGATCGCCACGCCGAGGCCGCCGAGGACCTTGGGCAGGTTGGTGGACTTCGCGTACACGCGCAGACCCGGCTTCGAAATACGCTTGATGCCGGCGATCGAACGCTCGCGGTTCGGACCGAACTTCAGGTCGAGAACGAGGTTCTTGCCGACCTCGGCGTCCTCGACCTTCCAGCCGGTGATGAAGCCCTCCTGCTGGAGGATCTCCGCGATGTGCGACTTGATCTTGCTGTGCGGCATCACGACGGTGTCGTGGTACGCCGAGTTTGCGTTACGCAGACGCGTGAGCATGTCTGCGATGGGATCAGTCATGGTCATGAGTTGGCCTTCGGCCTCTCTCGCCGGGGTTTCCTGTATGCGCCATCCCTCTCCCCACTCAGAGGCGGGACGGGTGCGGTGCGGGGACCTACGGCGTAGTAAGTCGTTATGGGCGGCAGGCGCCCAACCCTTCTAGCCTACGGCATTCGGGGTGGGGCTCCTGCCGACCAGATACTTACCGAGAGCCCTGGAAAATCCGTACGCCCAAAGGGCAGTACTGACTACCAGGAGCTCTTGGTCACGCCCGGGAGCTCGCCGCGGTGAGCCATCTCACGAAGGCACACACGGCAGAGGCCGAACTTGCGGTACACGGAGTGGGGACGACCGCAGCGCTGGCAGCGCGTGTAAGCGCGCACACCGAACTTGGGCTTGCGGGCAGCCTTCGCGATAAGAGCCTTCTTCGCCATCTCGCTTACGCCTCCTTGAAGGGGAAGCCGAGGTGACGAAGGAGGGCGCGGCCCTCGTCGTCGTTGGTCGCCGTGGTGACCACGGTGATGTCCATACCCCGGGTACGGTCGATCTTGTCCTGGTCGATCTCGTGGAACATGACCTGCTCGGTGAGACCGAAGGTGTAGTTGCCACGGCCGTCGAACTGCTTCGGCGACAGACCACGGAAGTCGCGGATACGCGGCAGCGCGAGCGACAGCGTACGGTCCAGGAACTCCCACATGCGGTCACCGCGGAGGGTGACGTGGCAGCCGATCGGCTGACCCTCGCGCAGCTTGAACTGCGCGATGGACTTGCGGGCCTTCGTGACGGCCGGCTTCTGACCCGTGATGGTCGTCAGGTCCTTGATGGCCCCGTCGATCAGCTTCGAGTCACGGGCGGCGTCGCCGACACCCATGTTGACCACGATCTTGACCAGACCGGGGATCTGCATGACGTTCTCGTAGGAGAACTCCTCACGCAGCTTGCCCGTGATCTCCTCGCGGTAGCGCAGCTTGAGGCGCGGTGCGGTGGTGGCAGTCATCAGATGTCCTCACCAGTCCGCTTGGCAACGCGGATCTTGTTGCCCTCGTCGTCAAAGCGGTAGCCGACGCGGGTAACGACCTTGTTGCCGTCCTTCTCCACAACCAGCTGAACGTTGCTGACGTGGACCGGAGCCTCGGTCGTCACGATGCCGCCGGCCTGGTTCTGGCCGGCCTTCGTGTGCTTCTTGACCCGGTTGACACCCTCGACCAGGACGCGGTCCTCGCGGGGGAAGGCCTGAACGACCTTGCCCTGCTTGCCCTTGTCCTTACCGGTGATGACCTGAACCAGGTCGCCCTTCTTGATCTTCATGCTTACAGCACCTCCGGCGCGAGCGAGATGATCTTCATGAACTTCTTCTCGCGCAGCTCACGGCCCACCGGGCCGAAGATACGGGTGCCGCGGGGGTCGCCGTCGTTCTTGAGAATGACAGCGGCGTTCTCGTCGAAGCGGATGTACGAGCCATCCTGGCGACGACGCTCCTTGACGGTGCGAACGATGACGGCCTTGACGACGTCACCCTTCTTCACGTTGCCACCGGGGATTGCGTCCTTGACGGTGGCGACGATGACGTCACCGATGCCCGCGTAGCGGCGACCCGAGCCACCGAGAACACGGATGGTGAGAATTTCCTTCGCACCCGTGTTGTCGGCGACCCGAAGTCGCGACTCCTGCTGGATCACGTCTATCTCCTGAATCGTCTGCCGGTTCCCGGTGGGGGACGTATCGCTACGTCCCCCACCGAGCCTGGCGGAACTGCCTAGTGGGGAAACCCCCTCTAGGAATTACTACTTGGCCTTCTCGAGGATCTCGACGATGCGCCAGCGCTTCGAGGCCGACAGCGGACGCGTCTCCATGATGATGACGCGGTCGCCGACACCGGCAGCGTTGGACTCGTCGTGAGCCTTGAGCTTGTTCGTACGGCGGATGACCTTGCCGTACAGCGCGTGCTTGACGCGGTCCTCGACAGCGACGACGACGGTCTTGTCCATCTTGTCGCTGACGACGAGACCCTCACGGGTCTTGCGGAAACCGCGCTGCTCAGTCGTCTCAGTCACATTCTTCTCGCTCATCAGGCACTCTCCACCGTCTCGATGCCCAGCTCGCGCTCGCGCATCAGGGTGTAGATCCGGGCGATGTCCTTACGGACGGACTTGAGCCGGCCGTGGTTTTCGAGCTGCCCGGTCGCCGCCTGGAAGCGGAGGTTGAACAGTTCTTCCTTGGCCTCACGGAGCTTCGCGACGAGGTCCTCGTCGTTCAGCTCGCGCAGCTCAGTCGCCTTCGTACCGGCCACCATCACGACTCACCTGCCTCGCGCCGAACAATCCGGCACTTCATCGGAAGCTTGTGAGCAGCGCGGGTAAGCGCCTCACGAGCAATCTTCTCGTTCGGGTAGGACAGCTCGAACATCACCCGACCGGGCTTGACATTCGCGATCCACCACTCGGGGGAACCCTTACCGGAACCCATGCGGGTCTCGGCAGGCTTCTTGGTGAGCGGACGGTCCGGGTAGATGTTGATCCAGACCTTGCCGCCACGCTTGATGTGGCGGGTCATCGCGATACGAGCCGCTTCGATCTGGCGGTTCGTCACGTAGGCCGGGGTCAGCGCCTGGATGCCGTACTCGCCGAATGCGACCTCAGTACCACCCTTGGCCATACCACTGCGCTTGGGGTGGTGCTGCTTGCGGTGCTTGACCCTACGAGGGATCAGCATGTCGGTCAGGCCTCCGTTCCGGTGCTCTCAGCCGGAGCAGCGGCGACGGGAGCGTCGGCCTTGGGGGCCTCGGCTGCCGGCGCGGACTGCTGCGGCTTGCGGCCGCGGCCGCCACGCTCGCCACCACGGCCACCACGGGCCGGGCGGTCGGCTGCGCCACCGGCGCCACGGGCCGGGCGGTTACCCGCACGGGCCGCAGCGTTCTCGGCGCGAACCTCGGCGATGTTCTTGACGTCGCCCTTGTAGATCCAGACCTTGACGCCAATGCGACCGAAGGTCGTCTTGGCCTCGAAGAAGCCGTAGTCCACGTTCGCGCGGAGCGTGTGCAGCGGCACACGACCCTCGCGGTAGAACTCGGAGCGGGACATCTCGGCGCCGCCGAGGCGACCGCCGCACTGGATCTTGATGCCCTTGGCGCCGGCCTTCATCGTGCCCTGCATGCTCTTACGCATGGCGCGACGGAAGGAGACGCGGGAGGAGAGCTGCTCGGCAACGGCCTGAGCAACCAGCTGAGCGTCCATCTCGGGGTTCTTGACCTCGAGGATGTTCAGCTGGACCTGCTTGCCCGTGAGCTTCTCGAGGTCACCGCGAATGCGGTCGGCCTCGGCGCCACGGCGGCCGATGACGATGCCCGGACGAGCGGTGTGGATGTCCACACGCACGCGGTCACGGGTGCGCTCGATCTCCACCTTCGAGATGCCGGCGCGCTCCATGCCGGACGTCATCATCCTGCGGATGGCGACGTCTTCCTTGACGTAGTCCTTGTACAGCTTGTCGGCGTACCAACGGGACTTGAAGTCCGTGGTAATGCCGAGCCGGAACCCGTGCGGGTTTACCTTCTGGCCCATTACCGGGTTCCTTCCTTGCTGCTGACGACCACGGTGATGTGGCTGGTCCGCTTACGGATCCGGTAGGCACGGCCCTGAGCACGCGGACGGAACCGCTTCAGGGTCGGGCCCTCGTCCACGTACGCTTCGCTGATGACCAGCGAAGAAGCGTCCGAGTGGTCGTAGTTGTGTGCTGCGTTGGCGATGGCGCTGTCAAGCACCTTGCCAACCGGCACGCTCGCGGCCTGCGGGGCGAAACGCAGGACCGCCTGAGCCTCCGTGGCATCCATGCCACGGATAAGGTCCACCACTCGGCGGGCCTTCATGGGCGTGACGCGGATGTACCGCGCCTGGGCCCTGGCTTCCATGGTTGTCCCTTCGGTGTCGTTCATAGTCTTCGCACCCCGCCTTAGCGGCGCTTCGACTTGCGGTCGTCCTTGACGTGGCCGCGGAAGGTGCGGGTCGGCGCAAACTCGCCGAGCTTGTGGCCGACCATCGACTCGGTGACGAACACCGGGACGTGGATCTTGCCGTTGTGCACCGCGATGGTGTGACCCAGCATGCTGGGGATGATCATCGAGCGCCGGGACCAGGTCTTGATGACGTTCTTGGTGCCAGCTTCGTTCTGGACGTCCACCTTCTTTACGAGGTGTCCGTCGACGAAGGGCCCCTTCTTGAGACTGCGCGGCATCTAAACCCGCTCCTAGCGCTTCTTGTTCGACTTGCGGCGGCGGACGATGTACTTGCTCGAAGCCTTCTTCGGCGAGCGAGTACGACCCTCCTTCTGACCCCACGGGGAGACCGGGTGACGACCACCGGAGGTCTTACCCTCACCACCACCGTGCGGGTGGTCGACCGGGTTCATCGCAACACCGCGAACGGTCGGGCGAACGCCCTTCCAGCGCATGCGGCCGGCCTTGCCCCAGTTGATGTTCGACTGCTCGGCGTTGCCGACCTCGCCAATCGTGGCGCGGCAGCGGGCGTCGACCAGGCGAATCTCGCCGGAGGGCATACGAAGGTGGGCCATGGTGCCCTCCTTCGCCAGCAGCTGCACGGAGGTACCGGCGGAGCGTGCGAACTTCGCACCGCCACCGGGACGCAGCTCGATGTTGTGGATGGTCGTACCAACCGGGATGTTGCGCAGCGCGAGGTTGTTGCCCGGCTTGATGTCGGCCCCGGGGCCGTTCTCAATCCGGTCACCCTGCGACAGGCCACGCGGGGCGAGGATGTAACGCTTCTCGCCGTCCGCGTAGTGCAGCAGCGCGATGCGCGCGGTGCGGTTGGGGTCGTACTCGATGTGCGCGACCTTGGCCGGCACGCCGTCCTTGTCGTGACGACGGAAGTCGATCACACGGTAGGCGCGCTTGTGGCCGCCACCCTGGTGACGAACAGTGATCCGACCGGCGTTGTTACGGCCGCCCTTGCTGTGCAGAGGGCGAACCAGCGACTTCTCCGGCGTGGACCGCGTGATCTCGACAAAGTCGGCTACGGAGGAGCCACGGCGGCCCGGCGTAGTCGGCTTGTACTTGCGGATTCCCATTTCTCAGTCCTCGTCCGATTTCGGACGATCCAGACCGCCGTCAGGCGGTCGGACCGCCGAAGATGTCGATACGGTCGCCCTCGGCGAGGGTCACGATGGCGCGCTTGGTGTCAGCGCGCTTGCCGAAACCGGTCTTGGTGCGCTTGCGCTTACCCTGCCGGTTGATCGTGTTGACCCCCGTGACCTTGACCGAGAAGACCGCTTCCACGGCCTGCTTGATCTGGGTCTTGTTGGAGCCGGGCGCGACGATGAACGTGTACTTGTTCTCGTCGAGCAGCGCGTAGCTCTTCTCGGAGACAACCGGCTTGACAAGAATGTCGCGGTGGTCCGTGAAGGTCTTGCTGGTAACGATCGCGGTCATCAGGCGTCGCTCCCTTCGGTCTCATCGGCCTTGGGGCCAGACACGAAGGACTCGAAGGCGGCCTTGGTGAAGACCAGGTCGTCCGAGACGAGCACGTCGTACGTGTTCAGCTGGCCCGGCTCCAGGATGTGCACCTGGGGCAGGTTGCGGGCGGAGAGCCACGCGGCCTCGTCCGAACGCTCGGCGACCAGGAGCACGTGCTTGCGCTCGCTGACCTTGCCCAGCAGGGACTTGGCGGCCTTCGTGGAAACCGCACCGTCGACCACGCCGGTGACGACGTGGATGCGTGCGTTGCGGGCCCGGTCGGTGAGGGCGCCACGCAGAGCGGCGGCCTTCATCTTCTTCGGGGTGCGCTGCGAGTAGTCACGCGGCTGCGGGCCGTGGACGACGCCACCGCCTGCGAACTGCGGGGCGCGGGTCGAGCCCTGACGGGCGCGGCCGGTGCCCTTCTGGCGGTAAGGCTTCTTACCGCCACCACGGACCTCGCCGCGACGCTTGGTCTTGTGCGTGCCCTGGCGGGCAGCGGCCAGCTGAGCGACAACGACCTGGTGGATCAGCGGGATGCTGACCTTGGCGTCGAAGATCTCCGCGGGGAGTTCGACGGTCCCGGCCTTGTCACCTGCCGGCGAAAGGATGTCAATGGTGCTCATCGGTTCCTCAAACCCCCTTGGCCGCAGTGCGGACCAGGACGAGGCCACCGTTGGGGCCGGGGACGGCGCCCTTGATGAGCAGCAGACCCTTCTCGGCGTCAACGGCGTGGACGGTCAGGTTCTGGGTGGTGACCCGCTCGTTACCCATGCGACCCGCCATGCGCATGCCCTTGAAGACACGGCCGGGGGTGGCACAGCCACCGATGGAACCAGGCTTACGGTGCACGCGGTGGGCACCGTGGGAAGCCTTGCCACCGTGGAAGTTGTGACGCTTCATCACACCGGCGAAGCCCTTGCCCTTGCTCTTGCCCGTGACGTCAACCTTGACGCCGGACTCGAACACCTCGGCAGTGATCTCCTGGCCCAGCGTGTACTCGCTGGCGTCCGGGGTGCGCAGCTCCACGAGGTGGCGGCGCGGGGTCACGTCGGCCTTGGCGAAGTGACCCTTGAGGGGCTTGTTCACCTTGCGCGGGTCAATCTCGCCGAAGGCGATCTGGACCGACTCGTAGCCGTCGTTGTCGTTCGTACGTACCTGCGTCACGACGCACGGCCCGGCCTTGACGACGGTCACCGGGACAACCCGGTTGTTCTCGTCCCAAACCTGAGTCATGCCGAGCTTCTCGCCCAGGACGCCCTTGATGTTCTTGCTCATCTCGGCCCGTCCCTTCAGAGCTTGATCTCGATGTCGACGCCCGCCGGCAGGTCGAGACGCATCAGCGAGTCAACCGTCTTCGGCGTGGGGTCGAGGATGTCGATGAGGCGCTTGTGCGTGCGCATCTCGAAGTGCTCGCGAGAGTCCTTGTACTTGTGCGGCGACTTGATGACGCAGTACACGTTCTTCTCAGTGGGCAGCGGCACCGGGCCTGCGACCGACGCACCAGTGCGGGTCACCGTCTCGACGATCTTCTTCGCCGAGGAGTCGATGACCTCGTGGTCGTAGGCCTTGAGCCGGATGCGGATCTTCTGTCCCGCCATGGCTACTAGTAGTCCTTTGTCTCTTAACGCTCTGGAACCCGGGCGGCTGCGCTCTCAACGCTCAGCACCGTCCTTCTCCGACCCACGCGGTCGGGCGTGTCGCATCCTCGCCAGCCAGAAATCCCAAGGAATTTCCCTGCTCTAAGGGATACGGTCCGCGACCGCAAGCCGGGGGAAGAACACCCACCGGGTGCCTGGTCAGCAGCGCGCTAACACTTCCCGAAAGATTCCCGTACGTCCGCCCCATTGCTGCCCCGGGGGGCAGATAAAGGCGACGAGTACTGTGGGACTCGCTTCCGGTCCTCCCGGCGGGAGGCGTGCAGCATCGATACTCAACCGAGCAACCATGACAGTCTGCCATACGGGGCACGGGGCGCGCCAATCGGGCGCAAGAGATTACCCGGAGCGTGACGGACGTCAAACCGGGGTGCCGCACCCGTACGAGTGAACGATCGCCGTTCCGCTCCGGAAGCGGCCCGTCCGCCTGTCTGCTTCCGGCAGGAACGGTCCGCAGGAGGGCAGCGAAGTCCCCCGCCCCGAGCAGGTGAGCAGGTGCCGTGGATGACGTGGCCGCCCCAGGCCCCGGACGGCAAGCTGCCCCTCCCGGGCCCGTACCGGCGGACGGAACGTGCGCACCCTGCGCCGATCGAGGCACGCGCCAGGAACCTGCCAGGTACGTGTCCGGCGAAGGCAACCTCTCCCGCGCCGACTCCGTCTAGCTGAGCGCGGCGCGCCCCCGCTCTCCCTGCGGTTCCGCTCCGCCATTCTCGGCCAGGAGCCTGTACGCAGCGCACGACCGTCCGCTGCGGGGAAGCGGACGGAGAGACCCACCCATGCACAGCGGTACTGGACCCACCCTGCCCAGACGGACCCTGCTGGCCGCCGCGTCAGCGGGAACGGCCGCCCTCGGGATCGCGGCGGCGGCCTGTACGGTCCCGCAGTCGCCCCGGCGGCGTGCCCCCGTCGCCGATCCGGCCCCCGGGCAGCCCATCGCGCACGCCGGACGCTCGCTGCTGCTCCAGTTCCTCGCGCACCCGGACGACGACCTGTACTTCATGAACCCGGACTCCCGGCGGCTCCTGGAGGCCGGGACTCCCGTCGTCTCCGTGTACGTCACGGCGGGCGAGGCCAACGGGATCAACCACGCGCCCGGCCATCCCCGCCCAGCCCCGGACAAGAGCGCGTACGTCTCGGCGCGCCAGCAGGGGCTGCGGCAGGCGTACGCGACGCTGCTCGGGCTGGAGAAGTTCGCACCGTGGCAGCGGACCGTGCTGGAGCTGCGCGGCGGCAAGCGGGCCGAGCTGAACACCCTCGTCAACGGGGACCTGCGGGCCGAGCTCGTCTTCCTCAACGTGTCGGTGAACTCCTCGCGGGCGCGGGCCGCCCTGACCGCGCTCTGGTCGGACCGGGGAATGCGGCAGCACACCCTGGTGGCCGACAACTCCCCTGTACGGAAGGCGAGTTCGTATGACTACGAGGAGCTGGTCGACGCCCTGGCCGGGCTCCTCGACCTCTACCGGCCGACCGTCGTACAGACCCTCGACCCGGACCCCGACATCCAGCACAGCCCGGAGAGGGTGCGCCGCAAGGACAGTGAGCAGGCCGGGTACTCCGACCATCCCGACCACACCGCCGTCGCCTGCTTCAGCTGGGCGGCGCTGAACCGCTGGGTCGCCGAGAAGGCCGGACGCGGCGAGGGACTCCCCCGTTTCACCACCACCGCCTTCCGCGGCTACTACAACCGGCACTGGCCCAAGAACCTCCCCCAGAGCGTCCTCCGGAAGAAGGCCGAGCCGCTCGTCGTGTACGGCGGGGACCCGGACTGGGAGTGCGGGAACCCGGCGGGCTGCGGCGACTACAGCGTCGGCAAGGGGCTCCCGCTGAAGAACTGGAAGGGCTGGGTCAGGTCGACCAACTACCGTTATCCAGGGCCTCAGTTGGTGGCGCACGAAGAGCGCGGGACGCTCGTCGCGTACGGCGTGCTGGGGCTGCGGCTGGTGCGCTGGCAGGCGGCCGGGAGGGGCTGGGGCCAGCCCAAGGACCTGGGCGGCGGCCCGCTCGCCCCCGTGCTCGGGCAGGCCATGACGAAGGACGGCAAGCAGCTGCTTTTCGGCCTGCGGTTCGCGGCGCTCGAAGGGCACGGCGGCCCCAACCTCCGCGAGATCGTCCAGTACGACGGCCTCCTCTGGAGCTCGCTCGGCAGCCCCGAACGCCAGCCGGACCGCAGCCGCAGGATCGGCGTCCCGGTCGCGGTCACCGCGGGCGACGGCCGCGTCCACCTCTTCGTGCGGAACGCGGCGAAGAGCGTCAGCACCCGGGTGCGGGGCACCGACGGCTGGTGGGACGCCTGGCGCGTCCTGGAGGGGCCCGACGGCGACGGCATGGGTGACGGGGACGGCGTGCAGGACGGGCTGTCGGCGGTCGTGGACGGGCAAGGACTGGTGCATCTCTTCGCGGCCGCCCGGAAGTCCGTACGGCACTGGGCCCAGCCCTCTCCGGGGGCTCGGGTCGCGCTGCGTCCGCCCACGGCGATGCCCGCGCCCGGCGACGTCCCGCGCGCCTTCCCGTCCGCGGACGGCTCGCTCGGCGTGGTCTACCGGGCCCCGCACTCCCCCGCCCTCGTCGCGGTCCGCCCGGACGGCACGCCGCTGACCGGGCTCGCCTTCGAGGGGTACGGTCCCGTGGCGGCCGGAGCGGGCGGGGTGCTGCTGGGCCGGGACGAGCGGGGGGAGGTCCGGCTCCGGGACGGCGCGGGACGGTTCACGAAGCCCCCGGAGGCGTGCGTGGGGACGCCGGTGCTGGTGCGCGCGGGCGGGAAGGGCACGGCGGTGGCGGGGCTGGGTGCGGACGCCACGCCGTGGCTCTGGCGGGCGTAGATCCCGTACGGCAGGAACCCCTGGACCCCGTACGGCGGGAACAACGAGAAGGGCCCCGGCACCCACCGCTTTCGCGGCGGGGCCGGGGCCCTTCCCTTGGAACTGTGGAGCTGGGAGCTGTCGCTACCGAGCTACCAGGTCAAACCACCAGGAAATTACTTGGTGATCTTGACGACCTGGCCGGCGCCGACGGTCCGGCCACCCTCACGGATGGCGAACTTGAGGCCCTCCTCCATGGCGACCGGCTGAATCAGCGAGACCGACATGACGGTGTTGTCGCCCGGCATGACCATCTCGGTGCCCTCGGGGAGGGTCACGACGCCGGTCACGTCCGTGGTACGGAAGTAGAACTGCGGGCGGTAGTTGTTGAAGAACGGGGTGTGACGGCCACCCTCGTCCTTCGACAGGATGTACGCCTGCGCCTCGAACTCCGTGTGCGGGGTGACCGAACCCGGCTTGATGATGACCTGGCCGCGCTCGACGTCCTCGCGCTTGATGCCACGGAGGAGCAGGCCGACGTTCTCGCCAGCCTGGCCCTCGTCGAGCAGCTTGCGGAACATCTCGATGCCGGTGACCGTGGTGGTGGTCTTCTCTTCCTTGATACCGACGATGTCGACGGTCTCGTTGACCTTGAGGACACCACGCTCGATACGGCCGGTGACGACGGTGCCACGACCGGTGATCGTGAAGACGTCCTCGATCGGCATCAGGAACGGCTTGTCGACGTCGCGCTCGGGCTGCGGGATCGACTCGTCGACGGCGGCCATCAGGTTCAGGACCGACTGGCCCCACTCCTTGTCGCCCTCGAGCGCCTTGAGCGCCGAGACCTTGACGACCGGCAGGTCGTCGCCCGGGAACTCGTACTCGGAGAGGAGCTCACGAACCTCGAGCTCGACGAGCTCCAGGATCTCCTCGTCGTCCACCATGTCGGCCTTGTTCAGCGCGACGACGATGTAGGGGACGCCTACCTGGCGGGCCAGGAGGACGTGCTCCTTCGTCTGCGGCATCGGGCCGTCGGTGGCCGCGACCACGAGGATGGCGCCGTCCATCTGCGCCGCACCCGTGATCATGTTCTTGATGTAGTCCGCGTGACCGGGGCAGTCAACGTGGGCGTAGTGACGCGACTCGGTCTGGTACTCGACGTGCGCGATGGAGATCGTGATACCACGCTGACGCTCTTCCGGCGCCTTGTCGATCTGGTCGAAGGCCGAAGCCTCGTTCAGGTCCGGGTACGCGTCGTGCAGCACCTTGGTAATGGCGGCCGTGAGGGTCGTCTTACCGTGGTCAATGTGACCGATGGTGCCGATGTTGACGTGCGGCTTAGTCCGCTCGAACTTTGCCTTCGCCACTGGGTCCTCCTGCGGAGTGGTTCTGTACGCCTTGCTTCATCGGCGCCAGGTGATCTTTGCTGGGATGCCGGCGCCCGGGGCATTCGACGCGGATTGCGTCGTATGCCCCAGTGGCTCCGGTGATAAGCCTAAAGCGTGTGCTCGTACGGGTGAGAACCCGTCCTCGCGGTGGGCGGCCCGCCTTGCGGAAGGCCGCCCGGTGAGTGACTCGAAAGCCGCTCGGTGAGGGACTCGGAAGTCGCTCGGTGAGTGACTCGGGAGTTACTCGCCCTTGGCCTTCGCGATGATCTCCTCGGCGACGTTCCGCGGAACCTCGGCGTAGGAGTCGAACTGCATCGAGTAGCTTGCGCGACCCGAGGTCTTGCTGCGGAGGTCTCCGACGTAGCCGAACATCTCCGAGAGGGGCACGAGGCCCTTCACGACGCGAGCGCCGCTGCGCTCCTCCATGGCCTGGATCTGGCCACGGCGGGAGTTCAGGTCGCCGATCACATCGCCCATGTAGTCCTCGGGCGTGGTGACCTCGACGGCCATCATCGGCTCAAGGAGCACGGGAGACGCCTTGCGGGCACCTTCCTTGAACGCCTGCGAACCGGCGATCTTGAAGGCGAGCTCCGAGGAGTCGACCTCGTGGTAACCACCGTCGAGAAGGGTGACGCGGACGCCGACCATCTCGTAACCGGCCAGGATGCCGAACTGCATGGCTTCCTGGGCGCCCGCGTCCACCGACGGGATGTACTCCCGGGGGATGCGGCCACCGGTGACCTTGTTGACGAACTCGTACGACGCGTCGCCACCCTCGATGGGCTCAAGGGCGATCTGCACCTTCGCGAACTGGCCGGTACCACCAGTCTGCTTCTTGTGCGTGTAGTCGATGCGCTCGACGGTCTTGCGGATCGTCTCGCGGTACGCGACCTGGGGCTTGCCGACGTTCGCCTCGACGCGGAATTCGCGCTTCATGCGGTCGACGAGCACCTCGAGGTGAAGCTCGCCCATACCACCGATGATGGTCTGGCCGGTCTCCTCGTCCGAGTGGACCTGGAAGGACGGGTCCTCCTCCGAGAGACGCTGGATGGCTACACCCAGCTTCTCCTGGTCACCCTTGGACTTCGGCTCGATGGCGACCTGAATGACCGGGGCCGGGAAGTCCATGGACTCCAGGATGACCGGGTTCTTCTCGTCGCACAGCGTCTCACCGGTGGTGGTCTGCTTGAGACCCATGACGGCGATGATGTCGCCGGCGCCCACCGATGCGATCTCTTCACGCTTGTTCGCGTGCATGCGGTAGATCTTGCCGATGCGCTCCTTCTTGCCCTTGACCGAGTTCAGTACAGAACTACCGGCCTCAAGGCGGCCCGAGTAAACCCGGACGAAGGTGAGCTTGCCCAGGTGCGGGTCGCTCATGATCTTGAAGGCGAGGCCCGAGAAGGGCTCCTCGTCCGACGGCTTGCGCGAAACGACCTTCTCCGGGTCCTTCACGTCGTGGCCTTCGATGGCCTCGACGTCCAGGGGGGAGGGGAGGTAGCGCACGACGGCGTCGAGCAGGGGCTGGACGCCCTTGTTCTTGAACGCCGTACCGCAGAAAACGGGGCTGACGGTGACGGAACCGGCGCCGCCCTTGGAGGCGAGCGTGATGCGGCGAATGGCCGCCATCAGCTGCTCCTCGGTGGGCTCCTGGCCCTCCAGGTACAGCTCCATCATCTGGTCGTCGTGCTCGGCGACCGTCTCAAGGAGCTTCCCGCGCCACTCGTCGGCAGCCTCGGTGTGGGTGTCCGGGATGTCGACGGTGTCGTACATCTCGCCCTTGGCGGCCTCGGCGGACCACACGAGCGCCTTCATCGACACGAGGTCGACGACGCCCTTGAAGTCGGCCTCGGCGCCGATCGGGAGCTGCATGACGAGCGGGACCGCACCGAGGCGGTCGACGATCATGTCGACGCAGCGGTGGAACTCGGCACCCGTACGGTCGAGCTTGTTGACGAAGCAGATGCGCGGCACGCCGTAGCGGTCCGCCTGACGCCAGACAGTCTCGGACTGGGGCTCGACACCGGCGACACCGTCGAACACGGTGACAGCGCCGTCGAGGACGCGGAGCGAACGCTCCACCTCGACGGTGAAGTCGACGTGACCCGGGGTGTCAATGATGTTGATCGTGTGATCGACATCGTTGAGCGGCCAGTGGCAGGTCGTCGCGGCAGACGTGATCGTGATGCCGCGCTCCTGCTCCTGCTCCATCCAGTCCATCGTGGCAGCGCCGTCGTGGACTTCACCGATCTTGTAAGACACACCGGTGTAGAAGAGGATCCGCTCGGTGGTGGTCGTCTTGCCCGCGTCGATGTGGGCCATGATCCCGATGTTGCGGACCTTGGCCAGGTCAAGCGAAGTGGTGGCCATATGGCTCAGTCTTCTCTCGGTCTCGATGTGGGTAACGACTACCAGCGGTAGTGCGCGAAGGCCTTGTTGGACTCGGCCATCTTGTGGGTGTCCTCACGCTTCTTGACGGCAGCGCCAAGACCGTTCGAGGCGTCGAGCAGCTCGTTCATGAGGCGCTCGGTCATCGTCTTCTCGCGGCGGGCGCGGGAGTAACCCACGATCCAGCGGAGCGAGAGGGTGGCGGCACGACCGGGCTTGACCTCGATCGGCACCTGGTAGGTGGCGCCACCGACACGGCGGGACTTGACCTCAAGCGAGGGCTTGACGTTCTCAAGAGCGCGCTTCAGCGTGATGACCGGGTCCGCGTTGGTCTTCTCGCGGAGGCCCTCCATCGCGCCGTACACGATCCGCTCGGCGGTGGAACGCTTGCCGTCGAGCAGGATCTTGTTGATCAGCGACGTCACAAGAGGAGACTGGTAAACCGGGTCAATGATGACCGGGCGCTTCGGGGCGGGGCCCTTACGAGGCATTCTTACTTCTCCTTCTTGGCGCCGTAGCGGCTGCGAGCCTGCTTACGGTTCTTGACGCCCTGCGTGTCGAGGGAACCGCGGATGATCTTGTAACGAACACCCGGAAGGTCCTTCACACGACCGCCACGCACGAGCACGATCGAGTGCTCCTGCAGGTTGTGGCCCTCACCCGGGATGTAGGCCGTGACCTCGATGCCCGAGGTCAGACGCACACGCGCGACCTTACGGAGCGCCGAGTTCGGCTTCTTCGGGGTGGTCGTGAACACACGCGTGCAGACGCCGCGGCGCTGGGGCGAACCCTCAAGCGCGGGCGTCTTGTTCTTCTCGACCTTGTCCTGCCGGCCCTTCCGGACCAGCTGCTGGATCGTAGGCACTACTTCTCCGGTTTCTGTGTGCCGATCACTGTGAAACTAACCTGGAACAGTCCCCGACCCACGCGGTCGGGTGTGTCGGACCCGGCAGACTCCCGCGGAACGGAAGGATGACGCGGATCGCGGAGGCCCACATAAAGACGGACTCGCGCTGCGGCTGTAAACACGCCCACGAGCCCAGGCACACCCCAGGCACAAGGTCTGAGCGTACCTACCTCATCGACCTGGGTCAAAACAAATGCTGTCCACCCCGGGGGCGACGGGGCGAGAGGCTTCGCCCGCGTTGTCAATACCGCCGTTCCGAAGGTACGCGATCCCGCTTCGCCGTACATTGATGCCCGCTTTGAGGATCGGGGGGCGGCATGAGTGCTGCGTATCTGCCAGGCGACGGGGGTCTCGACGACCGGGTACCCTTCCTGGCCCGGCTGGAGAGCGACGACCGCGCGGCCCTCCTGGCCCTCGGCAACGACCTCGAATTCGGCCCCCGGGCGACGCTGATGCACCAGAACGAACCCTCGGCCCACATCCTGCTGATCCTGCACGGTTGGACGAAGGTCACCGCGTCCGCGGCCAACGGCTACCAGGCGCTCCTCGCCCTGCGCGGCCCCGGCGACATCATCGGCGAGTCCGCCGTGCTGACCGGGCGGGCCCGCTCGGCGACCGTGACCGCGCTGGCGCCGCTGAAGGCCAAAGCCGTGGAGTACGAGAAGTTCCGGGGCTTCCTCGCCCGCTCCCCCGACGCCTCGTTCAAACTGCTCGGGCTCACCGCCGACCGGATGCGCGCCACCGACCAACGACGGCTGGAGTTCGCCTCGTTGAGCGTGCGGGAGCGTTTCGCGGTGCTGCTCCTCGACCTCGCCCGCACCCACGGCCGCCGTACGGACGAAGGCATCGAGGTCGCCGTACCGCTCACCAAGCAGGAGCTGGCGGGGGCCGTCGGGGCCTCCCGGGAAATGGTCCAGCGACTGCTCAAGGAGCTGCGGGAGCGGGAGGTGGTGCTCACCGGACGGCGGGCGCTGGTGATCGTACGGCCCGACGTCCTGCGCCGGATCGCCCGCGACCGGCCGACGGCCACCGACACCGCACCACCGTGACACCGGGTGACCGCGCGGGAGCCGTGGGTGGCTCTGTGCACACGGTCACAGTTCCACTGCGTCATCCGACCTCACCAGGGGCGGCCCCGCGCCGCCAAGCTCGTCCCAGCCCTTCGGTCCGGGCCCGTCGAGAGGCGGGCCGCCCGTCCGGGGCCCCGTCAGACCAGTGAGAGGCGCCAGCATGACCGACCCCGTGAGCCGCACCTTCCTGCTGCTCGACATCGAGAAGTTCAGTGACCGCGACGACGTCGAGCAGGCGTACCTGCGCAGGATGCTGTACGGCCTCACGGACCGTGTCCTGGAGCACGCCGGCATCGACGAGACGCTGCGGCGGCGCGCCGACCGGGGCGACTCCGTGATGGAACTCATCGACGCCAACGCCCCGTTGACCGCTCTGCTGCGGGCGCTGATCCACGAGGCCCCCGCCCAGCTGCGGTTCATGAACCGGATGGCGTCGCGGTCCGCACAGATGAGGCTGCGGGTGGTACTGGCGACCGGATACGTCTGGGTCGACGAGCACGAGGGGTGGGTGGGCGCCGACCTCAATCACGCCTGCCGACTGCTCGACGCCGGACTGCTGCGCTCCGCGCTCGCTCAGCGCCACGACGACGTCGCGCTGTGCGTCTCGGAGTCCGTGCACGCGGGGATCGTGCGCCACGGCCACCAGGGGATCCCGGCCGAGGACTTCCACGCCGTCACGGTCGACAGCAAGAACGGACCGTTGCGGGCATGGCTGTTCGGCCCGCTCCCCCCGGAAGGGGCCGACGGGGGCGACCAGAACCACAGTGGCACGGGGGCCCTTCCGGTTCCGGGGCGTGAGGGGGGTTCCGGGACCGGGAGGACGGAGGGCGGGGACGGCCGGCACGGGGGTACGGCCGTCCCAGGCTCCGTCATGCACTTCGCGGGCGGCTTCGTGGGCGGCGACAACCACGGCGTGTCCGCGGGACAGGTCGGCGGGGACATCCGATTCGGCGGGAACGGGACCGGGAGCGCCCCGGGTGAGCCCGCATGAGCGCGGACGGGCCCGGCGGGGCTCCGGCCTCCCCGGGGGCGCCGGGCGCGCCGGGCGCCGACAAGCCGCAGAAGGGCGGGGCCCCCAAGGCCGCCGCGCCGAAGGCCGCGGACCCGGCGGACAACGCGGTGCCCGACCCCGCGGCCGCCCCCGAACAGGAGGGCGCGGCCGGGGAGTCCGAACAGCCGCAGGCGGCCTGGACGGCCCGCCGCGACCTGATGAACCACACTCCGCGGAACATGCGTTTCGAGTCGGGCACCCGGATCGGCGGCGGCCTGATCGGCGGCGACAACCTCGGGGTCAGCGCGGGCCGGGTGGCGGGCGATGTCATCAAGGGCAGCAAGACGGAGATCCATTACCACCAGTCCGCCGGGTTCCACGGCAGGGCCGCGCACTCCTCGGGCGAGGTCTCCCGCGCCTGGGTCGAGGAACTCGCGCTGCGTTTCGTGACGGTGGGCACCACCCCCGGCAGCGGCCCCGACGGCGATCCGGCGGCCTGTCAGCAGGTCTTCGACGCCCTCGTGGAGCGGTTGCGGACCGAGCGCGTCCTGGTGCTCGCCGGCCCGCACTTCTCGGGCCGCGGAACCGCCGCGCTGATGCTGCTGCACCGGCTGGAGGCATTCCCCGTACGCGCGCTCGACCGGGAGAGCAGACCGGGTGCCCTGGCCGAGCAGTTGCAGGAGGGCGGGCACGTGCTCTGCGACCCGATCGCCGACCGCGGCAGGCCGCTGCGCGAGGCGGATCTGCTGGCCCTGCGGGAGACGCTGGCGCAGAAGAAGGCGTACCTGGTGATCACGGTGGGGCCCCGGGCGTCGCTGGAGGACATTCCCGTCGCCGAGTGGCGGGCGCCCGCCCCGGGCGCCGTGCTGGAGGCGCACCTGCGGTTACGGGCCGGGTTCGAGGCGGTGCCCGGGCTCATGTCCCTGCCCGCGGTCAAGGAGTTCCTGGACCGCGCGCCCCAGCCGCGCGAGGCCGCGGAGTACGCCATGGTCCTCGCCGACCACGCCGCAGGCCAGAGCGCCGTACACCGGATCGAGCGGTTCTCGCTGGATGCCCTGGAGTCGCAGGTCCAGGAGTGGTTCGAGGAGGACGAGGCGGCCCTGCACCTGCGCGACAAGGCATTCCTGGTGGCGCTGGCCGCCTTCGACGGCGGACCGTACGCCCTGACCGCCGAACTGAGCGATCTGCTCTACGCCTTCCTGCAGAAGACCGAGAACCCTTCCGTGCCGCCCACCGTGCCCGTCTTCGGCACGCACGTGGGCAAGCGCCTCCAGCTGGCCCGCGCGACGCGGTACGAGGAGGAGGAGCACACCGAATGGGGCCCGGTCCTCCAGTCCAAGTCCGCCTTCCGCGACGACCGCGCGCCCCTGGTGCTGCTGCGCGAGCTGTGGACCGGGCACCCCTCGTCCCGGCCCGCGCTGATCCAGTGGCTGCACCGGCTGGCGGGCGACGGGCGGCCGTTGGTACGCACCCGGGCGGCCTCCACGGTCGCCGTGCTCGCGGTGACGGACCTGCCGTCGACCATGGCCCTGATCATCGAACCGTGGGCCGTCTCGACGGACTACGTGTACCGGATCGTCGCCGTCAACGCCCTCGCCCTCGCCCACCGCATCGACGCCCCGAACATCCCGCGCATCATCGACTCCTGGTGCGAGGGCGACGACCCGGGCCGCCGCTGGGTGGCGATCCGCGCCCACGGCCTGATCGGGGACGAGCGCCCGGTGGAGGCGCTCGCCGCACTGCGCAAAGCCGCCCGCCGCGAGTACGAGGAGGAGGACCGGGACACGAAGCTGCTGGCCGAGCTCGCCTCGTCGGTGGAGCTGCTCGTGCTCTCGCCCGCCGCCGACCTGGTCCTCGCGGAACTCCTCCGCAGCCTCGTGCACGCGCGCAAGGAACAGTCGGTGATCGACCTGGCCGTCGCCGGGTTCCTCAGCGCCTGCTGGCGGACCGAGGACGACGAACCGTACGGACGGCCCCTGGTCCTCGTCCGGTTCACCGAGACCGCGACGGTCCGCAGCGAGACGGCCCGGCACATCGTCACCCTGTGGCGGACCTCGCTGGCCACGCCCAACCACTCCAGGACCGCCTTGGAGATCCTGCGCGCATGGGTGCTCGTCGCCGACCGCGAACCGGCCGTCGAGTGGGCGCTCGCCGCGCTGCTGCCCGCCCTCGCCGTCACGGCGGAGGACATCCTCCGGCTCGACCACCTGCTGCGCACCATGTCCGGCGAGGACGCCGGACCGCCGCCGGCCGTCGCGGCGCGGCTGCGCACCGTACTCCCGCAAGCGAGCACCTGATCAGCCCCACCCGCCAAGGAGACCCGCAACATGGCCGACTACCGCCGACAGCCCGAGTGGGACCAGCACGCCGACCGGCACACCCACCTGATCGACCCGGTCATCACCGTGCGGCAGCTGGCACGGTTCGACTTCCGCAAGCCGCCGACCCGGATCGACCACGCCCTGGTCTTCTCGACCCCGAGGGGCGCGTACGACACCTATCTGCCGCCGGTGCGTCCCACCCGCGCCGAGGCCGCGACCAAGCGGTACTCCTCGGTGTACGAGGTCGACATGGGCGTACACCCGGTGCAGGCGGAACTGGCGCTGCCCAGCGACAACGACGCCTTCGAGTTCGGCTGCGTCGTCGAGCTGTCCTGGCAGGTCGTGGACCCCGCGCGGTTCGTGGCCTCGGGATACCGGGACGTACCGACGCTGCTGCTCGGCGAGCTGGAGCAGGCGGCGCGGCCGGTGGCCCGCCGACACCCCATCTCCGAGAGCGCCGCCGCCGAGCGGGAGCTGTTGAGCGCCGTGTCCGCCCTCGGGGCGCTGGGCGGCGGGGTCGGGCTGAAGGTCTCCTGGACCGTGCGGCTGCGCCGGGACCAGGAGAACATCGATCACCAGAAGCGCCTCCAGGGCATCCAGCACGACGCCGCCGAGCAGGTGCTCGGTGCGCAGCTCGGTGCGAACGTCGACATCGAGGTGGCCCGTCGCACCATGCAGCAGGACGCGCTCGCTCTGGATCGGGCGGCGGCGTACGGGCAGCAGAACCACGCGCTGACGATGCGGCAGCAGGAGTGGGAGCACCAGCAGGCGCTGCTCGCGGGGCAGCACGCCCTGGACCTCCAGCGCATCGAGGCAGCGAAGATCGACTTCTACCAGTACCACCTGGCGCAGGGCGGGGTGCACGCCTGGGCTCTGCACCTGGCGCAGCACCCGGAGGACTCCGCGCTCGTCATGAACAGCATGCGTGAGGACCAACTCCGCATGATCCAGGCCCAGATGGACCTGGTGGGCCAGTTGCTGGCCGGGGACGTCACCCAGGACTACGAGCTGGACGGCCCCAAGCAGCTTGCGCTGCGCACCATGAGCGACGTGCTCAACCAACGGCTGCCGGGAGTGACCCAGCAGCCCGGCCCGCAGCCGCCCGCGCCACCGGGCCACCCCGGCGGGCCCGTGCCGGGCAGCCCGGCGCTCTCGCCGGGCGCCGGGACGGGTGGCTGGACCGCCCCGCAGGCCGGTGCGGCGGGGACGGGGCCGCAGGTCACGATGCCGGGGGCGGCGTTCCCGCAGGCTCCGGCGGACCCTCCGGGGGCAGGTGCTCCGGGGGCAGGGCCGGGAGCTCCGTGGCAGCAGCCGTATGCGCCGGGGACGGCGGGAACGGAGAACCCGGCGACCGCGGGGGCCGACTGGACGGGGACTCCGTACGGGGCCGGCCAGGGGGGACCACAGGAGGACGCACGGCCGGGGCAGCTGGGTGTGCACCCCGGACAGCATCTTCCGGGACAGCATCCAGGTGCGCAGCCGGGCGCGGCCCCGGACCGGCAGCCGGGTCAGCCGGGCGGACACCCGTACCCTCACCAGGGTCAGCAGCCCGGCCCGCCCCCGGGCCCGTACCAGCCCGGCCCGTACCCAAACCCCTATGCGGGTCCCCACCCGGGCGCGCAGCCGGGTCAGCATGCACCGATCATCCCGAACCTCCCCTACGGCTCCCCGGCCCCGGCCTCCGCTCCCCCCGCCGGGCCGACCGGAGCCCCCGCCTTCGCCTCCGGCCCGCTGCCGCCGCAGCCCGCCGCCCCCACCGCCCACTCTCCCGCACAGCCCGGCGCACAGCCCGGCGCACAGCCCGCCGCCCCGGCCAGCGCCTCCCCCGCATGGCAGCCGCCACCCGGTTACGGCAGTGCCCCGGTGATGCCCCGGCCCGGCACGCCCCCGACTCCTTCCCAGGCCGCGCCGGACGAGGGCTCCGGGGGGCCCGAGGCGTCCGGGGAGGACACCGCGTCCGGCGCGGCGGGCGCACGCGGGACGGGTACGTCATGACCGCCCCCGCCCCGGCCTCCACGGGACCGACCGGACCGCCCCCACCCGTCACACCCGTCACACCCGTCGGGTCCGCCGACGCCCCCGCCGCCGAACTCGCGACCCGGTTGCTGGCCGAACTGCGCACCGAGATCGCCCGCGCCGACAGCAAGGCGTCCGTCCTGGTGGCCGCTCTCGGCACCACCGCCGGTGTGGCCTCTGGGCTGTTGGCCGGACGCGACTGGAGTCCGAGCTCCCTCTCCACCGCCGGAACCGTCCTCTGGTTGACCGGCGCTGCCTCGTTCGGCCTGGCGCTGCTGGCGCTGCTGATGACGGTGTTGCCGCGCTACCGCCTCGGTTCCTGGGCACCCGGCACGCCTCTTTCCTATTTCGGCGACATTCAACGGGCCTACTCGCAGGGCCAGTTGGAGCAGGCCCTCACGGACACCGCACGCGCTCCGGCAGCCGCGCTCCGTGCGTCACTCGCGGAGAACAGCCGGATCGCGGCTCGCAAGCACCAGTGGATACGGGCCGGGCTGATCGCCTTCTGTGCCGGTGCGGCCCTGCTTCCCACTTCGTTGTTCATCGGCTGACGCCCCGACACCGCACGAAGGATGCCCCATGTCCCAGCCTCAGGAACCCCCGTACCCCGGGGGCCCCCAGCCCTCCCACCCGGACCCCGCCCCGCACACCCCGTCGGCCCACCCCACCGGAGAAGCTCCGCCCACCCGCCCCGACCCGGCAGCCGCACCCGCCTACCCCGGCTCGGAGACACCGCCCGCATACCCCGGCGCCGAAACACCGCACACCCACCCCAGTGCCCAGCCTCCCCCCGCCTACCCCAGCTCGGAAACACCGCCCGCGTACCCCGGCGCCCAGCCTCCCCCCGCCTACCCCGGCTCGGAGACACCGCCCGCGTACCCGGGCTCCGGGACACCACCTGCCTACCCCGGCGCCCAGACCCGGCCCCATCCGGGCTCCGGCACACCGCCCATCCACCCGCACACCCAAACCCCACCCCCGTACCCCGGTTCCGCCACACCCCACACCCACCCGGGCGCCCCGCCCCCGTCCTCCCCGGGCCCGCACACTCCGCCCCCGCAGTACCCCGGTGCTCCGCAGTCGCCCGCGCACCATGCCCTTCCCGGGCCCGCCCACGTCCCCACTCCCCCGGCCGCACCCCCCGGGACTCCCGCCTCGGCCCACCCCGGGGCACCGGCCCCGCAGCCCCTCGCGCCCGACACCCTGGACTACCAGAACGCCCTGGGCAGCCGCGTCCACTACCTTGCCCACCAGCGCGGCGCGGACGCCACCGCCCTCGGCCGGCTCGCCCTGCTGCTCCCCGGCTTCCTGATGAGCCTGCTGGTGGTCGTCCTCGCGGCGAGCATTCTGACCGCAGTGACCGGCCTTCCGTACTGGATTCCCACCCTCCTCTGGGTCGCCTCAGGCGCTCTCGTCTTTCACCGCCCCAGTGAGGACCTCTTCGCCCGCCGCCTGCTCAAACTGCACCGGCCCAGCCCTCAGGACATGAGCCGGCTCGCCCCGGTCTGGCGCGAGGTCACCGCACGGGCCGGAGTGGACGGCAGCCAGTACGAGCTGTGGATCGAGGAGAGCAAGGAACTCAACGCCTACGCGGCCGCCGGCCACATCGTGGGTGTCACCAGGTTCGCCCTGACCAACCTGACCAGCGCCCATCTGGCCGCCGTACTCGCGCACGAGCTGGGCCACCACACCGGCGGCCACGCCTGGTCCTCACTGCTCGACTACTGGTACTCGCTGCCGGGTCGGGTCGCCTGGCGGGTCATCCGTGCCGTCATGGTCTTCACCGTGACGTTCACCAGCTACTTCTCCTGGCTGGTCACGGCAGGTCTGGTGCTGTTCTTCGGCTTCCTGACCCTCGCCACGGTCACCGTCCTGTACGGGCTGCCGCTGATCCTGCTCGCAATCCCCTACTTGATGGCCGCCGTCGGACGCCGCGCAGAGCTCCGCGCCGACCAGCACGCCGCCGCGCTCGGCTTCGCGCCGATGCTCGCGGAGGTGCTGTATGCCATGGAGCAGTCCGAGGTACAGGCCCGCTACCAGCTGGCAGCGGCCCGGGGCGCGAAGCCGGCCGAGCCGGGCGTGCTGGCCCGGCTGCTCACCACCCACCCCGACTTCCACACCCGGCTGTACCGCCTCCAGCCCCACCTCCAGGGTCAGCGCTGAGACCACCCCCGCACACGCCGAAGGGCGCCCACCCCGCTCGGAAGCGGGGCAGGCGCCCTTCGTACGTACAGCTACCCGCTCTTACTGGTTGTACGGACCGTAGTCGTAGTCCTCCAGCGGAACGGCCTGGCCGGAGCCCGTGCCGAACGGCGAGTAGTCGATGTCGTCGTAGCCGACGGCCGAGTACATCGCGGCCTTGGCCTCTTCGGTCGGCTCGACCCGGATGTTGCGGTAGCGGGACAGACCCGTACCGGCCGGGATGAGCTTACCGATGATGACGTTCTCCTTGAGGCCGATCAGGGAGTCGGA
This sequence comes from Streptomyces sp. NBC_00237, assembly GCF_026342435.1. Lineage (NCBI taxonomy): Bacteria > Bacillati > Actinomycetota > Actinomycetes > Kitasatosporales > Streptomycetaceae > Streptomyces > Streptomyces sp. NBC_00237. The sequence goes on from NZ_JAPEMT010000002.1 coordinate 2,689,911, forward strand.
CTTGGCGTTGATCGCCGCGTCCGTCAGGACCCTGGTCGTCTCCTGGAAGGAAGCCGCGGACAGCCACGACTCCGTCGCCAGCGACGCCTTGGTGATACCCATCAGCTGCGGACGGCCGGAGGCCGGGTGGCCGCCTTCCGTGACCACACGACGGTTCTCGGTCTCGAACTTCGAGCGCTCGACGAGCTCGCCCGGCAGCAGTTCCGCGTCGCCGGACTCGATGATCGTCACGCGGCGGAGCATCTGCCGGATGATGATCTCGATGTGCTTGTCGTGGATCGACACGCCCTGGCTGTTGTAGACCTTCTGGACTTCGCCGACCAGGTGGACCTGGACCGCACGCTGACCGAGGATGCGCAGGACGTCGTGCGGGTTGGTCGCACCGACGGTGAGCTTCTGGCCCACCTCGACCGGGTCGCCCTCGCCGACCAGCAGACGGGCACGCTTGGAGATCGGGAAGGGAGTCTCCTCGCTTCCGTCGTCCGGCGTGATGACGATCTTCTTGGTCTTCTCGGTCTCCTCGATCCGCACGCGGCCCTTGGCCTCGGAGATCGGGGCGACACCCTTCGGCGTACGAGCCTCGAAGAGCTCGACGACACGGGGCAGACCCTGGGTGATGTCGTCACCGGCCACACCACCGGTGTGGAAGGTACGCATGGTGAGCTGCGTACCCGGCTCACCGATGGACTGGGCGGCGATGATGCCGACCGCCTCACCGATGTCGACGAGCTTGCCCGTGGCCAGCGAGCGGCCGTAGCAGAAGGCACAGGTGCCGACCGCGGACTCGCAGGTCAGGACCGAGCGGGTCTTGACCTCCTCCACGCCGTGCATGACCAGCTGGTCGATGAGCACGTCGCCGAGGTCGACGTTGGCAGGCGCGATGACCTTGCCTTCGATGACCACGTCTTCCGCCAGCATGCGGGCGTAGACGCTGGTCTCGACGTCGTCCGTCTTGCGGAGGATGCCGTCGGCGCCCTTCTCCGCGATCTTCAGCTTGAGGCCGCGGTCGGTGCCGCAGTCCTCCTCGCGGATGATCACGTCCTGCGAGACGTCCACCAGACGACGGGTCAGGTAACCCGAGTCGGCGGTACGCAGGGCGGTGTCCGCGAGACCCTTACGGGCACCGTGGGTGGAGATGAAGTACTCAAGGACGGAGAGGCCCTCGCGGAACGATGCCTTAATCGGCCGCGGGATGGTCTCGTTCTTGGCGTTCGACACCAGACCACGCATACCGGCGATCTGACGCATCTGCATCATGTTTCCTCGGGCACCCGAGTCAACCATCATGAAGATGGGGTTCGTCTTGGGGAAGTTCGCGTTCATCGCCTCGGCAACCTCGTTGGTCGCCTTGGTCCAGATCGCGATGAGCTCCTGAGTGCGCTCTTCCTTGGTGATCAGACCGCGCTCGTACTGCTTCTGGACCTTCTCGTCCAGCTCCTCGTAACCCCGGACGATGGCCTTCTTGGCCTCGGGGACGACGACGTCGGAGATGGCCACGGTGACGCCCGAACGGGTCGCCCAGTGGAAGCCGGCCGCCTTCAGGTTGTCGAGCGTCGCCGCCACGATGACCTTGGGGTAGCGCTCCGCCAGGTCGTTGACGATCTCGGAGAGCTGCTTCTTGCCCACCGAGTAGTCGACGAACGGGTAGTCCTCGGGCAGCAGCTCGTTGAAGAGCGCACGGCCCAGCGTCGTACGGAGACGGAAGGAGTCACCGGTCTGCCACTCGCCCGTGCCGAAGCCGTCGGACGCGCCCTCCTCCGCCACCGGCGGAGTCCAGCCACGCGGCGGGACGGTGCCGATCGGGAAGCGGATGTCGACCTTCGCCTGGAGCGACAGCTCGCGGGCGTCGAACGCCATGATCGCCTCGGCGGTGGAGCCGAAGGACCGGCCCTCGCCGATGACCTTGCGCTCTTCCTCGTCCGTGGTGAGGAAGAACAGGCCCAGCACCATGTCCTGGGTCGGCATGGTGACGGGACGACCGTCGGCCGGCTTCAGGATGTTGTTCGAGGACAGCATCAGGATGCGGGCCTCGGCCTGCGCCTCTGCCGAAAGCGGCAGGTGCACGGCCATCTGGTCACCGTCGAAGTCCGCGTTGAACGCGGTGCAGACGAGCGGGTGGATCTGGATGGCCTTGCCCTCGACCAGCTGGGGCTCGAACGCCTGGATGCCGAGGCGGTGCAGCGTCGGCGCACGGTTCAGGAGAACCGGGTGCTCGGCGATGACCTCTTCGAGCACGTCGTACACGACCGTGCGGCCGCGCTCGACCATGCGCTTCGCCGACTTGATGTTCTGCGCGTGGTTGAGGTCCACCAGGCGCTTCATCACGAACGGCTTGAAGAGCTCCAGCGCCATGGCCTTCGGCAGACCGCACTGGTGCAGCTTGAGCTGCGGGCCGACGACGATCACGGAACGCGCGGAGTAGTCCACACGCTTGCCGAGAAGGTTCTGACGGAATCGACCCTGCTTGCCCTTGAGCATGTCGGACAGCGACTTCAGCGGACGGTTGCCGGGGCCCGTGACCGGGCGACCACGACGGCCGTTGTCGAAGAGCGCGTCGACGGCCTCCTGAAGCATGCGCTTCTCGTTGTTCACGATGATCTCGGGGGCGCCGAGGTCGAGGAGTCGCTTCAGGCGGTTGTTGCGGTTGATCACGCGGCGGTACAGGTCGTTCAGGTCGGAGGTCGCGAAGCGGCCACCGTCCAGCTGCACCATCGGACGCAGGTCCGGCGGGATGACCGGCACGCAGTCGAGCACCATGCCCTTGGGGCTGTTGCTCGTCGACAGGAACGCGGAGACGACCTTGAGGCGCTTGAGCGCACGGGTCTTCTTCTGGCCCTTGCCGGTGCGGATGATCTCGCGGAGGCGCTCGGCCTCCTCCTCCAGGTCGAAGGACTCCAGACGCTTCTGCAGAGCAGCCGCACCCATCGAACCGTCGAAGTACGTGCCGAAGCGGTCACGCAGCTCGCGGTAGAGGAGCTCGTCGCCCTCCAGGTCCTGGACCTTGAGGTTCTTGAAGCGGTTCCACACCTCGTCGAGGCGGTCGATCTCGCGCTGGGCGCGGTCACGGAGCTGCTTCATCTCGCGCTCGGCACCTTCGCGCACCTTGCGGCGCACGTCGGCCTTCGCACCCTCGGCCTCAAGCTCGGCCAGGTCGGTCTCAAGCTTCTTGGCGCGGGCCTCCAGGTCGGAGTCGCGACGGTTCTCGACCTGCTGACGCTCGACGGAGACGTGCGCCTCCAGCGAGGGCAGGTCGCGCGTCCGGCGCTCCTCGTCCACGAAGGTGATCATGTACGCGGCGAAGTAGATGACCTTTTCGAGGTCCTTCGGCGCGAGGTCGAGCAGGTAGCCAAGGCGCGAGGGAACGCCCTTGAAGTACCAGATGTGCGTGACGGGCGCGGCCAGCTCAATGTGGCCCATCCGCTCACGACGCACCTTGGCGCGAGTGACCTCGACGCCGCAGCGCTCACAGATGATGCCCTTGAAGCGGACACGCTTGTACTTGCCGCAGTAGCACTCCCAGTCCCGGGTCGGACCGAAGATCTTCTCGCAGAAGAGTCCGTCCTTCTCGGGCTTGAGCGTGCGGTAGTTGATGGTCTCCGGCTTCTTCACTTCGCCGTGGGACCAGGTCCGGATGTCGTCCGCGGTGGCGAGGCCAATCCGCAGCTCGTCGAAGAAGTTGACGTCGAGCACTTGTCGTCAATCCCTCTTTCGGGGGTTCGAGCCCCTCGCGCGTTGCGCGAGATAAATGGGCACTTCAAATGGTCTGAACGGGTCCGGGGAGGGCCGGGGGTCTTCGTCTTACGGAAGACCCCCGACCGGCCCGTCAGACCTCTTCGACGCTGCTCGGCTCGCGCCGGGACAGGTCGATACCGAGTTCCTCCGCTGCGCGGAAGACGTCCTCGTCCGTGTCACGCATCTCGATGGACATGCCGTCCGAGGACAGCACCTCCACGTTGAGGCAGAGCGACTGCATTTCCTTGATGAGCACCTTGAAGGACTCGGGAATGCCGGGCTCCGGGATGTTCTCGCCCTTGACGATGGCCTCGTAGACCTTCACGCGGCCGGTCACGTCGTCGGACTTGATCGTCAGGAGCTCCTGGAGGGCGTACGCGGCGCCATAAGCCTCAAGCGCCCACACCTCCATCTCACCGAAGCGCTGACCACCGAACTGCGCCTTACCACCCAGCGGCTGCTGCGTGATCATCGAGTACGGGCCGGTCGAACGGGCGTGGAGCTTGTCGTCGACCAGGTGGTGCAGCTTGAGGATGTACATGTACCCGATCGAAATCGGGTCCGGGAACGGCTCGCCGGAGCGGCCGTCGTACAGGTGGGCCTTGCCGGAGGGCAGGACCAGCCGGTCGCCGTCGCGGTTGGGGATCGTGGCCTCGAAGAGACCGGTGATCTCGTCCTCGCGGGCACCGTCGAACACCGGGGTGGCGACGTTGGTGCCGGGCTCGACGCGGTCGGCGCCGATGACCTGCAGGCGCTGCGCCCACTCGTCACCCAGACCGGAGACGTCCCAGCCGCGGCTGGCGAGCCAGCCGAGGTGGATCTCCAGGACCTGTCCCGGGTTCATTCGGGACGGCACACCCAGGGGGTTCAGGATGATGTCGACCGGGGTGCCGTCCTCCAGGAACGGCATGTCCTCGATCGGCAGGATCTTGGAGATGACACCCTTGTTGCCGTGACGGCCGGCGAGCTTGTCACCGTCGGTGATCTTGCGCTTCTGGGCCACGTAGACGCGGACCAGCTGGTTCACGCCCGGCGGAAGCTCGTCGCCCTCTTCGCGGTCGAAGACGCGGACGCCGATGACCTTGCCGATCTCACCGTGCGGCACCTTCAGCGAGGTGTCGCGCACTTCGCGCGCCTTCTCACCGAAGATCGCGCGGAGCAGGCGCTCCTCCGGCGTCAGCTCGGTCTCACCCTTGGGCGTGACCTTGCCGACGAGGATGTCGCCGGCGACGACCTCGGCACCGATACGGATGATGCCGCGCTCGTCGAGGTCGGCGAGGACCTCTTCGGAGACGTTCGGGATGTCCCGGGTGATCTCCTCCGGGCCGAGCTTGGTGTCACGGGCGTCGACCTCGTGCTCCTCGATGTGGATCGAGGAGAGGACGTCGTCCTGCACCAGCCGCTGGCTGAGGATGATCGCGTCTTCGTAGTTGTGGCCCTCCCACGGCATGAACGCCACGAGGAGGTTCTTGCCGAGCGCCATCTCACCCTGCTGGGTGGCGGGACCGTCGGCGAGGACCTGGCCCTCGATGACCCGGGAACCCTCGTTGACGACAACCTTCTGGTTGACCGAGGTGCCCTGGTTCGAGCGGGAGAACTTGGCGATCCGGTACGTGGTGTACGTGCCGTCGTCGTTGGCGACGGTGACGTAGTCCGCGGAGACCTCCTGGACCACACCCGCCTTCTCCGCCTTGATGACGTCACCGGCGTCGACCGCACAGCGGTACTCCATGCCGGTGCCGACGAGCGGAGCCTCGGACGTGATCAGGGGCACGGCCTGACGCATCATGTTCGCGCCCATGAGCGCGCGGTTGGCGTCGTCGTGCTCCAGGAAGGGGATCATCGCGGTCGCGACCGACACCATCTGGCGCGGCGAGACGTCCATGTAGTCGACGTCGTCGCCCGGGATGTAGTCGATCTCTCCGCCACGACGGCGGACCAGGACGCGCGACTCGGTGAAGCGCATGTCCTCACCGAGGATCGCGTTCGCCTGGGCGATCACGAAGCGGTCTTCCTCGTCGGCCGTCAGGTAGTCGACCTCGTCGGTGACGACACCCTCGGTGACGCGGCGGTACGGGGTCTCGACAAAGCCGAAGGCGTTGACGCGGCCGTACGAGGCCAGCGAACCGATCAGACCGATGTTGGGGCCTTCAGGCGTCTCAATCGGGCACATACGGCCGTAGTGGGACGGGTGCACGTCACGGACCTCGAAGCCTGCCCGCTCACGGGACAGACCACCGGGACCCAGTGCCGAGAGACGACGCTTGTGCGTCAGACCCGACAGCGGGTTGTTCTGGTCCATGAACTGCGACAGCTGCGAGGTGCCGAAGAATTCCTTGATCGACGCCACGACCGGGCGGATGTTGATCAGGGTCTGCGGCGTGATCGCCTCGACGTCCTGGGTCGTCATCCGCTCGCGCACGACGCGCTCCATACGAGCCAGACCCGTACGGACCTGGTTCTGGATGAGCTCGCCGACGTTGCGCAGACGACGGTTGCCGAAGTGGTCGATGTCGTCGGTCTCGACGACGATGTTCCGGCCCGACTCGCCGACCGTCTCGACCTCGCCGGCGTGCAGCCGGACCAGGTACTTGATGGTGGCGATGATGTCCTTGCTGGTGAGGACACCCGCGTTCAGCGGCTCGTCCGCGCCGAGCTTCTTGTTCACCTTGTAGCGGCCGACCTTCGCGAGGTCGTAGCGCTTCGGGTTGAAGTAGAGGTTCTCCAGCAGCGTCTGAGCGGCCTCACGGGTCGGCGGTTCGCCCGGACGCAGCTTGCGGTAGATGTCGAGCAGCGCGTCGTCCTGGCCCTGGGTGTGGTCCTTCTCCAGGGTGGCGCGCATGGACTCGTACTCGCCGAACTCCTCCAGGATCTGCTCGGTCGTCCAACCGAGAGCCTTCAGGAGAACGGTGACGGACTGCTTGCGCTTGCGGTCGATGCGGACACCGACCATGTCGCGCTTGTCGATCTCCATCTCCAGCCAGGCACCCCGGGACGGGATGATCTTGGCGGAGAAGATGTCCTTGTCGGACGTCTTGTCGATGGAGGAGTCGAAGTAGACACCCGGCGAGCGGACCAGCTGCGACACCACGACACGCTCGGTGCCGTTGATGACGAAGGTGCCCTTGTTCGTCATGAGCGGGAAATCGCCCATGAAGACCGTCTGGGACTTGATCTCGCCGGTCTCGTTGTTGGTGAACTCAGCGGTGACGAAGAGCGGGGCGGCGAACGTGAAGTCGCGCTCCTTGCACTCGTCGATGGAGTTCTTCGGCGGCTCGAAACGGTGGTCGCGGAACGTCAGCGACATCGACCCGGAGAAGTCCTCGATCGGCGAGATCTCTTCGAAGATCTCCTCCAGACCGGACTTCGTGGGGACGTCCTGTCCACTCTCGAGAGCGGCCTCGACGCGACCCTTCCAAGCGGCGTTGCCGAGCAGCCAGTCAAAGCTCTCGGTCTGCAGCGCGAGGAGGTTCGGAACCTCGAGGGGCTCCTTGATCTTTGCAAAGGAGATGCGCAGCGGGGCGGTGCTTGCGCCGTTGTTCGTATTGGAGGTCGAGGCGTTGCGCGAGGCGGCCAAGAGGGGGTCCTTCCGAGGGCTCGGACTCACTACGCGCGTACCGGTCCCACATGGACACAGAGACAGAAAAGCCCAGATCAGGGCAGATCATTCCTCGGTGGCCAGACAGTGGGCATGCCCCTGGTGACGGGCAGGAGGCAGCTAACAGGCAGCGCAAAGGGTCAGTGTAGCCACTTGGCTCACTGATGTCCAGAGCGGGTTTTTGGGGACCCTCATCGGCCTCTTTGTTCTTCTCAACGCCACTGCCACGAATACCGTTGCGCCTGCCGTGTCGTGCCTTGCGTCCTGCTGTCGTCCTACGCCTCGGGCGAGCCCTCGCGCCCTGCGAACGCACCTCGATACTGCCCTCTTCGCCGCCGATCCATGCCTCGGAGTCGGATCGTTGTGACGACGCGTCCTGAGAATTGCGCGCCGAGTGCCGTTCGTCAAGGCCCCCCGCCCCCTCGGGGGCTCGGTCACCTGCCCGGACCGCCCCGAGGGCGTACAACGGGCGCACAGCGCGTCTGCGGGGCGCACAACGAAGATCACCATACTCGTCGCGGAGCACTCCGCGCAGCCGCCGGAGGAACGCCGAAGGGCGACCACCCAATTGGATGATCGCCCTTGGCTGTGCCGGCGTTACACCTTGCGGCGCGTTCCGGCCAAAAGAGTCAGAGACTCAGGAGGTCACTTGACCTCAACGGCCGCACCGGCGCCCTTGAGGGACTCGGCGGCCTTCTCAGCGGCCTCCTTGGTGACCTTCTCGAGGACCGGCTTCGGAGCGCCGTCGACGAGGTCCTTGGCCTCCTTCAGACCCAGCGAGGTGAGCTCACGCACGACCTTGATGACCTGGATCTTCTTGTCGCCCGCACCCGTGAGGATGACGTCGAACTCGTCCTGCTCCTCGGCGGCCTCGGGGGCAGCGCCACCGGCGGCGGGGCCGGCAACGGCGACGGCCGCGGCGGCGGTGACGTCGAACTTCTCCTCGAATGCCTTCACGAACTCGGAGAGCTCGATGAGGGTCATCTCTTCGAACTGCGCGAGCAGGTCGTCCTGGGACAGCTTCGCCATGATGGCGTCCTTCCACTAATTCGGCAGGTGCCGGATGTAAATGTCGGCGGGCGTACGATCGGCCCGCTGCGGCCGTCTCCCTAGTGGGCTACAACCATTGCGCGAGCCGAGTTACTCGGCACCGCCCTGCTCATCACGCTTGACGCGAAGAGCCTCCGCAGTGCGGACGAACTTCGACGGCAGCGCCTGGAAGAGCTGAGCAGCCTGAGACTGCTTGCCCTTGAAGGCACCGGCCAGCTTGCTGAGCAGAACCTCGCGGGACTCGAGGTCCGCGAGCTTCTTGATCTCATCGGCGGACAGCGCCTTACCGTCAAGGACACCGCCCTTGATGATGAGGTTCGGGTTCTCCTTGGCGAAGTCACGAAGACCCTTCGCCGACTCCACCGGGTCACCGGTGATGAAGGCAACCGCCGTCGGACCAGTGAACTGGTCGTCCAGCGAAGTGATCCCGGCCTCGTTGGCCGCGATCTTGGTCAGCGTGTTCTTCACCACGGCGTACTGGGCGTTCTCACCGAGCGAACGACGCAGCGTCTTGAGCTGCGCGACGGTGAGACCCCGGTACTCGGTCAGCACGGCGGCGTTCGAGCTGCGGAACTGGTCCGCGAGCTCGGCTACCGCGGCAGCCTTGTCGGGCCTTGCCATAGAGCGTCGGCCTCCTTCCGGGTGATGAGGACCGCTCAGAAGGGGCTGTAAAAACGAAAACGCCCCGGCGCAAGCGCACGGGGCTGAGCTCAACCAGAATGAACCGGGAACTTTCCACGAACACCTGCGCAGGTCGTCCGCGTATCTCTAGCGGATCCTTCGGCCACCACGCCCTCTTACGAGCACGCGGCAACGACCAGCGGTCTTTGGCTTCATCGGAAGAGTACGCGAGGGGACGAGCGTCAGGCAAATCGGGCCGTCCGGACGCTGTCCCGGACGGCCCTTCGCCTGCGGCTTCCCCCGTGGAAGGGGGGTGCCGGACGGGAAAGAGGAGGGTCAGAGGCCCTCGGTGCCGCCCTTCGCACCCTTGCCCATCTCGTCCTTCAGCTTCTTCATGAAGTCGAGCGTGTCCTTGGCCGGAGGCACCTCGACGGTGGCCTTGGTGCCGTAGTCCGAGTACGTCATGGCGATGTTCACCTTGCCCTTGGCCGAGTCCATCCCGACGACCATCTTGGCGGGGTACCCCTTGTCGTCGACCCAGACGTCGGTGTCGTATCCCTTGATGCCCGCCTTGTTCATGTTGGCGAGCAGCTCGTCGCGCTCCTTGCCGGTGAGCTGCCGGTCGGCGTCCTTGTTGGTCTTGAGCATCTCCGCGACCGACAGGGTGCCCTTGTAGTGCTGCGTCGCGACGCCCCCGACGTCCTCCGGGCCGACGTGCTTGAGGTTCGGCGACTCCAGGAGCATGCCGATCTGCCGCGAGGGGTCCTGGTTGGCGTTGTCCATGCCGCCGGTCAGCTGCTTGGCCACGTCCTCGCCACCGGACTTCGCCGCCTCCTTGAGGTCGAGCTTCATCCAGCGCTTGCCGTCCATCTCGGCGGCCATCTTGGGTCCGAGATCCATGTACATGACGTTGTCGCGCATGATCATGCGGATCTCGCTGGGCCCCTTGTCCCCGCCCTTGGACTTGAGGGCGCCGGTGGGCTTCATCGTCATGTCCAGGACCGTGGGCTCCCAGCCGAGGACGCCGGACATCTCGATCTCGCCGCCCTGCATCGCGCCGGGCATGCTCATCGTCATCTTCACCTTGGCCGACTTGGCCTCGACGGTCTTCCGGTACGTCGCCTTGAGCATCCGGGCAGCGCCGGCGCGGTCCTGCGTCTTGGGCGCCGCGTCACCTGCGGCCTTCTTGCCGGTCTGCCCGTCCTTGCCGCCGTCGTCCTGACAGCCCGCGAGGCCCACCACCGCCGCCAGCGCGACCGCCGATATGCCTGCCCGCTTCCAACCCACTGTGCTCATGCGTCCCACCCCTTGTGCGTCCTCTGTGAATCTCGTGACCGTAACGCACCCCACTGACAACGGTCGATCACATATCCGGCCCCAAACAGGCCCGGATTCGCTGCCGAACCCCGGCAAGGAGCACGGCCGGCACACGGTCAGGAGGACGACCGGGAGCACGTCGCCGGGTACGACGAAGCCGCCCCCCGCACCTCGCGAAGGAGGTGTGGGGGGCGGCTTTCCGTACGCGACAACCCGCGGCTGGCGCCGAGTCAGGAGACTCAGACGTCGGCCGGGTTCTCCTCGACGAGGAGGTTGCGGGTGCGGTTCTGGTCCAGCGGGATGCCGGGGCCCATCGTGGTGGCCAGCGTGGCCTTCTTGATGTAGCGGCCCTTGGCGGCGGACGGCTTCAGACGGAGGATCTCCTCCAGCGCCGCTGCGTAGTTCTCCACCAGCTTGGTCTCGTCGAAGGAGACCTTGCCGATGATGAAGTGCAGGTTCGAGTGCTTGTCGACGCGGAACTCGATCTTGCCGCCCTTGATGTCCGTGACAGCCTTCGCCACGTCCGGGGTGACCGTTCCGGTCTTCGGGTTCGGCATCAGACCACGCGGACCGAGCACGCGGCCGAGGCGGCCGACCTTGCCCATGAGGTCCGGGGTGGCGACGACGGCGTCGAAGTCCAGGCGGCCCTTGGCCACCTCGTCGATCAGTTCGTCGGAGCCGACGATGTCGGCGCCGGCGGCTTCCGCGGCCGCAGCACGGTCACCGGTCGCGAAGACCAGGACCCGGGCGGTCTTGCCGGTGCCGTGCGGGAGGTTCACGGTGCCACGGACCATCTGGTCGGCCTTGCGCGGGTCGACACCCAGACGCATGGCGACCTCGACGGTGCCGTCGAACTTGACCGAGCTGGTGTCCTTGGCGATACGGACGGCCTCAAGCGGGGCGTACAGACGCTCCCGGTCGATCTTGGCGTCCGCAGCGCGGAGAGACTTGCTGCGCTTCACTGCTGCTCCTGTGTCAGGTATTCACCACGCGGCTACCGCCGCGTGGCAGGTGTGGAGTCGTGGTGCGGGCCGGCGCGTGGCCCTACCACTGTCGTACGAAAAGGGGCTTTCGTACTAGAAGGGGCTGATCAGCCCTCGACCGTGATGCCCATGGAACGGGCGGTGCCGGCGATGATCTTGTCGGCGGCGTCCAGGTCGTTGGCGTTCAGGTCGGGGAGCTTGACCGTGGCGATCTCGCGGACCTGAGCGGCCGTGAGCTTCGCGACCTTGGTCTTGTGGGGCTCGCCCGATCCCTTGTCCACACCTGCGGCCTTGAGGATCAGCTTGGCGGCCGGCGGGGTCTTCGTCACGAAGGTGAAGGAGCGGTCTTCGTAGACCGTGATCTCCACCGGCACGACCATGCCACGCTGCGACTCGGTCGCGGCGTTGTAGGCCTTGCAGAACTCCATGATGTTGACGCCGTGCTGACCGAGCGCCGGGCCGACCGGCGGGGCCGGGTTGGCGGCGCCCGCGTTGATCTGGAGCTTGATAAGCCCCGTGACCTTCTTCTTCTTGGGAGGCATTGCTCTCTCCGGGTCCTAGTGAGAGTTTCGGCCATCCATCCGATCATCCGGATGGAGGCATACCGCACAACGATAACGGGTATAGACGTGCGGCTAAAAACCGAGCAGGTCAGACCGGCTTTGGAAGCCCGATCTGACCTGTTCGGAAGCTCTTGTCAGAAGTGACCTGAGAAGTGTCAGTTCTTCTGGATCTGGTCGAAGCTGAGCTCGACCGGAGTCTCGCGGCCGAAGATCTCGACGAGGCCCTTGACCTTCTTCGAGTCGGCGTTGATCTCGTTGATCGTGGCCTGGAGCGTGGCGAACGGGCCGTCGGTGACGGTGACCGCGTCGCCGACCTCGAAGTCCAGGACCTCGACGGTGAGCTTGCGGGCCGGCGCGGGCTTGCCCTCGGCCTCGGCTGCCTCGCGGGCGGCCTTCTCCTCGGCCTCCGGGGCGAGCATCTTGACGATCTCGTCCAGGGTCAGCGGGTACGGGTCGTAGGCGTTGCCCACGAAGCCGGTGACGCCGGGGGTGTTGCGGACGACGCCCCAGGACTCGTTCGTCAGGTCCATGCGCACGAGCACGTAGCCCGGGAGCTTGTTCTGACGGACGTTCTTGCGCTCGCCGTTCTTGATCTGAACGATTTCCTCTTCAGGCACCTCGGCCTGATAGATGAACTCTTCGACGTTCAGGGAGACGGCGCGCTGCTCCAGGTTGGCCTTCACGCGCTTCTCGTACCCGGCGTACGTGTGGATGACGTACCACTCGCCGGGCAGGAGGCGCAGTTCCTCGCGCAGGGCGGCGATCGGGTCCACCGGCTCGGACTCGGAGGGCTCCTCGGCCTCTTCGGCCTCGGCGATCTCCTCGGCCTCGGCGTCGACCCCGTCGGCCTCCGCGACGGCCTCGGCGGCAGCGGCGTCCTCGTCCGTCTCGGCGACCGCGACGGCTTCGACATCCTCGTCGGACTCGATGTGCAGTGCGGCTTCCTCGGCGGGCTCACCGGCGGCGATGTCCGCGGCTTCGGCCTCGTCGGGCTCCACAGCGTCCGCCGCCTCAACGATGGCGGTCTCGTCCTCGACGGACTCGACGCCCACCGTCGGCTCGCCGGCGTCGTTCAGGTTCGGGTCAGACACGGTGGCTGCTTCTTCCTGGATACAAAAAATGGGTGGAACGCGCGAAAGGGGCGCCCGAGGTAGGCGCCCTACGCGAGTACTGCTTAACCGAAGAGGTACTTGACGGCCGCGGCGAAGCCCTGGTCGATCACGGTCACGATGCCGATCATGATCACGACGAAGACGATGACGACCGTGGTGTACGTCGTCAGCTGGCCACGAGTGGGCCATACAACCTTGCGCAGCTCCGCGACGATCTGGCGGTAGAACTGCGCGAGGCGGCCGAGCGGGCCCTTCTTGCCCCGCTTGCCGCCCTTGCGCGCCTTCTTCGGCACTTCGTCCTGGGCATCAGGCATGTCGATGGAGCCTACGGCGTCCGTCACGCTACTCACCTGATTCCGGGTCGTGGCCGTGCCGCGCCCGGTGGAGCCGCACGACAAATGCAGAGAAGTACGTACATGCGCACACATCCTGGCGAAGGAGTGTGTAGCAGGGCCGGAGGGACTTGAACCCCCAACCGCTGGTTTTGGAGACCAGTGCTCTACCAATTGAGCTACGACCCTTTGTGGTTCCCCCAACCTACCGCATCCGACTGAGTGCACGGAGTGCGCTCGGTGGAACGGGCTGCTGTGGGCCAACGACAGGTGAGTGTACGTGCTCCGGGGCCCGGCGTCGAACAGAAAGGGGCCGGACGTGGCCCCGCCCAGTCCGTGAAACCCCTGTACGAAGGGGTCCGGGGGTCTGGGACGATGGGCTCCATGAGCGCTGCTACCCCTCCGACCGAGCGCCGGGTCTCCGCCCGCATCGGTGCCATTTCCGAGTCCGCCACCCTTGCCGTGGACGCGAAGGCGAAGGCCCTCAAGGCCGCCGGGCGACCGGTGATCGGCTTCGGCGCGGGCGAGCCCGACTTCCCGACGCCGGACTACATCGTCCAGGCCGCGATCGAGGCTTGCTCGAACCCGAAGTACCACCGCTACACCCCGGCGGGCGGGCTCCCCGAGCTGAAGAACGCGATCGCCGCGAAGACGCTGCGCGACTCCGGTTACGAGGTCGACGCCTCCCAGGTGCTGGTCACCAACGGCGGCAAGCAGGCCATCTACGAGGCGTTCGCCGCGATCCTCGACCCGGGCGACGAGGTCATCGTCCCGGCCCCGTACTGGACGACGTACCCCGAGTCGATCCGGCTCGCGGGCGGTGTCCCGGTGGAGGTCGTGGCCGACGAGACGACCGGCTACCGGGTCTCCGTCGAGCAGCTGGAGGCGGCGCGCACGGAGCGTACGAAGGTCGTGCTCTTCGTCTCCCCGTCGAACCCGACCGGCGCGGTCTACAGCGAGGCGGACGCCGAGGCGATCGGCCGCTGGGCGCACGAGAAGGGCCTGTGGGTCCTCACCGACGAGATCTACGAGCACCTGGTCTACGGCGACGCGCAGTTCACCTCGCTGCCCGCGATCGTGCCCGAGCTGCGCGACAAGTGCATCGTGGTCAACGGCGTGGCGAAGACGTATGCGATGACCGGCTGGCGGGTCGGCTGGATCATCGGTCCGAAGGACGTCGTGAAGGCCGCGACGAACCTCCAGTCGCACGCCACCTCCAACGTCTCCAACGTGGCGCAGGTCGCGGCGCTGGCCGCCGTCTCCGGGCCGCTGGACGCGGTCGAGGAGATGAAGACCGCCTTCGACCGCCGTCGCAAGACGATCGTGCGGATGCTCAGCGAGATCGACGGAGTGGTCTGCCCGACGCCGGAGGGCGCGTTCTACGTGTACCCGTCGGTGAAGGGGCTGCTCGGCAAGGAGATCCGCGGCAAGCGCCCGCAGACCTCGGTCGAGCTGGCCGCGCTGATCCTGGAGGAGGTGGAGGTCGCGGTCGTTCCGGGCGAGGCTTTCGGCACCCCCGGTTACGTGCGGCTTTCGTACGCGCTGGGCGACGAGGACCTCGTCGAGGGCATCTCGCGCGTTCAGAAGCTCCTGGCGGAGGCGCGCGACTGACGGTGGCGCGCGACGCGTCGTGCGCGTGGCGTGACGCTCTGACGGTCCTCCGGCCCCCCTGGCCGGAGGACCGTTTCTGCGTTCGGGGGCGCACCCGTTGGGGAAAAGCCGCTTCCGGGCGCGTCGCGCGTGCGGCAAGATCCGGGGATGCGTGTTCTTTCAGGGGGAAACCCCCCGAACCCCCCGCGTGTACGTGATCTGTCTCTGCTTCCCAAGGCTCATCTGCACCTGCACTTCACCGGCTCGATGCGGCCCTCGACCCTCCTCGACCTGGCCGACCGGCACGGTGTGCATCTTCCCGAGGCGCTGACCAGCGGTGAGCCGCCGAAACTGCGGGCGACCGACGAGCGGGGCTGGTTCCGCTTCCAGCGGCTGTACGACGCGGCGCGGTCCTGTCTGCGCACGCCCGAGGACATCCAGCGGCTGGTGCGCGAGGCCGCCGAGGAGGATGTGAAGGACGGGTCGGGGTGGCTGGAGATCCAGGTCGACCCGACGTCGTACGCGCCACTGCTCGGCGGTCTGATTCCGGCGCTGGAGGTCATCCTCGACGCGGTCGACAGCGCGTCCAGGGAGACCGGACTCGGGATGCGGGTGCTCGTCGCGGCGAACCGGATGAAGCATCCGCTGGACGCGCGCACGCTGGCGCGGCTGGCGGTGCGGTACGCGGACCGGGGGATCGTCGGCTTCGGGCTGTCGAACGACGAACGCCGGGGGATGGCGCGGGACTTCGACCGGGCCTTCGCCATCGCGCGCGAGGGCGGGCTGCTCGCCGCACCGCACGGCGGTGAGCTGACCGGCCCTTCGTCCGTACGGGACTGCCTGGACGATCTGCACGCCTCGCGGATCGGGCACGGCGTGCGGGCGGCGGAGGACCCCCGGCTGCTGAAGCGGCTCGCCGACCGGGGGATCACGTGCGAGGTGTGCCCGGCGTCGAACGTCGCGCTCGGGGTGTACGAGAAGCCCGAGGACGTGCCGCTGCGCACCCTCTTCGAGGCGGGCGTGCCGATGGCGCTGGGGGCGGACGACCCGCTGCTGTTCGGGTCGCGGCTGGCGGCGCAGTACGAGCTGGCGCGGGAGCACCACGGCTTCACCGACGCGGAACTGGCGGAGCTGGCGCGGCAGTCGGTGCGCGGGTCGGCCGCGCCGGTCGACGTGCAGGACAAGCTGCTCGGCGGGATCGACGCGTGGCTGGCGTCGTGAACTAGCCGTCGATGCCCTTCGGGTCGATGCCCGTCAGGTCGATGCCCTTCAGGAGGGTGCGGGCCAGGGACGCGGCGAAGCCGTCGACGTCCTGCGGCGGCTTCTTGCCGATCTCACCTGCGGAGTCGTACGCGAAGGCGCGCTGCGCGCAGGCGCCCAGGAGCAGCGAGGCGGCCGCGAAGGTGTCGGCGTCGGGTGCGATCCGCCCCGTGGCGAGTTCGACGCGCAGATAGGCGTCCAGGCCCTCGATGGGCGTGTGGGGGCCCAGCCCCATGTCCCGCATCGCGGAGTCGTGGCGGGCCTTGAGCTTGGTCTCGGCGTAGAGCGAGGCGGCGATCGGGAAGCTCTCCTCGTAGAAGAGGACGGCCTGGCGGGCGATCTCGATGAGGTTCTCCTCGACCGTGCGCGCGCCGGGGTCGGCGACGAGGCGGAACAGCAGTGGGGTGAGCCGGGGCAGGCGTTCGCTGAGCACGGCGACGAAGAGGTCTTCCTTGCTCGTGAAGTGCTTGTAGAGGGCGGCCTCCGAGCAGCCCGCCGCGCGGGCGATCTCCTTGGTGGTGGCGCGGGCGAGTCCGAGCGTGCGCATCAGCTCGTGGGCGGCGTCGAGGATGCGCTCTCGGGTGGGCTTCTGCATGGGGACTCCGGCGGGATCGGGGGCGGTCGGGGGTTGACGGGTGAGTGAATGCTCACCCACTCTAGAGGAAGGGTGAGTGAACGCTCACCCACCTTGGGGAGGTTGTGCGATGAGGCTCACGGTATTCGGTGCCACAGGCGGCATCGGGCAGGAGATCGTCCGGCAGGCGCTGGCCGCGGGGCACCAGGTCACGGCGGTCGTGCGGGACCCGTCGAAACTGCCGGTGACCGGCCAGCGGCTGGAGGTGCTCGCGGCCTCGCTGACCGAGCCCGAGCAGGTGCGCAAGGCGGTGGCGGGACGGGACGCGGTCCTCTCCGGGCTGGGTGCGCGGTCGATGAAGGACGCGGGGATCACGCACCGGCTGACCCGTCTGGTGCTGGCGGCGATGGAGGCCGAGGAGGTGCGGCGGCTGGTCGTGGTCAGTGCGGCACCTGTCGGTCCCCCTCCGGCGAACCAGCCGCTGGTGGACCGGGTGATCGGGGCCGGAGTCAGCGCGGTGCTCAGGAAGATCTACGACGACCTGCGCGTCATGGAGGCCGACCTGCTGCGCTCCGGGACCGACTGGACGTCCGTACGGCCGCCCAAGCTGGTGGACGCGCCGCTGACCGGCACGTACCGCACGGTCGTCGGCGGGACCCCGCGCAGTGGACGCAAGATCGCGCGGTCCGACGTGGCCCACGCGATGCTGGCGGCGCTGGACGACCCGGCGACGGTGCGGCAGGGCGTCGGGGTGGCGTACTGAACCGGGTCGCTCAGAGGGCGCAGTTGACCGTCACGGGCTCGTTGACGAGGGTCACGCCGAAGACGTCCCGGACGCCCGCGACGACCTCTCGGGCCAGGGCCAGGAGGTCCTCGGTGGTGGCGTGGCCCCGGTTGGTGAGGGCGAGGGCGTGCTTGGTGGAGATGCGGGCGGGCCCCTCGCCGTATCCCTTGGTGAAGCCCGCGCGGTCGATCAGCCAGGCCGCCGAGGTCTTGGTCAGCCCCTCCCCCGCCGGGAAGGCGGGCGGGGCGGTGTCGGGGCCGAGCCGGTCGTGGACGCGCGCGAGGAAGTCGGCGAACCGGGCGTCGTCCAGGATCGGGTTGGTGAAGAAGGAGCCCGCCGACCAGGTGTCGTGGTCCTCGGGGTCCAGCACCATGCCCTTGCCGGCCCGCAGCCCGAGCACCGTCTCGCGTGCGACGGAGGCGGGCACCCGGTCCCCCGCCTCGACGCCCAGCGTGCGCGCGGTCTCCGGGTACTTGATCGGCGCGGAGAGGCCGCCCGCGTCCTCCAGCTCGAAGCGGACCCGCAGCACCACGTAGCGCTCCGGGTCCTCCTTGAACCGGCTGTGGCGGTACGAGAAGGCGCACTCGGCGTTGGTGAGGGTGACACGCTCGCCGGTGCGGCGGTCGTAGGCGTCGACCTCGGTGAGGGTGCTGGAGACGTCCTGGCCGTACGCGCCGACGTTCTGGATCGGGGTCGCACCGGCGGAGCCGGGGATCCCGGCGAGGCATTCGACGCCCGCGAGGCCCGCTTCGACGGTGCGCGCGACGGCGTCCGTCCAGACCTCGCCGGCGGCCAGCTCCAGCTTCGTACCGTCGAGGCGGAAGCCCCTGGTGGCGATGCGCAGGGCGGTGCCGTCGAAGCCCTCGTCGCCGATGACCAGGTTGCTGCCGCCGCCGACGATCAGCAGCGGGGTGCCGGAGGCGTCGGCCTCCCGGACAACGGCGATCACCTCGTCGTCTGTGGTGGCCGTGACCAGCCGGGTCGCGGGGCCGCCGAGGCGGAAGGTGGTCAGGGGGGCGAGGGGGGCATCGTGGAGTTCCTGCACGGGGTCCAGCGTACGAGAGCCGGGGAGGGCCTCCGCGCGGGCACGAAGTAAGGGGCGGCCTCCGGGAGGCCGCCCCTTACTCTCCGTACGGTCGTCGCTCAGCCGAGCTGGACCACGGCGCGGGACATGCCCAGCACCTTCTGGCCGGCGCTCATGGCGACGAGGTCCACGCGGACCTTGTTGTCGTCGAGGAGGACGGCGACCTTGCCGGTGACCTCGATCAGGGCGCCCTCGTCGTCGTTGGGGACGACGACGGGCTTGGTGAAGCGCACGCCGTACTCGACGACGGCGGCCGGGTCGACGGCCCAGTCGGTGACCACGCGGATCGCCTCGGCCATGGTGAACATGCCGTGCGCGATGACGTCGGGGAGGCCGACCTCGACCGCGAACTTCTCGTTCCAGTGGATCGGGTTGAAGTCGCCGGAGGCGCCCGCGTACCGCACGAGCGTGGCGCGGGTCACGGGGAAGGACTGGGCGGGCAGCTCGGTGCCGACCTCGACGTCCGCGTAACGCACTGTGGCAGTCATCTCACGCCTCCTCGGCGGCGGCGCGCGCCACCAGCTTCGTCCAGGCGGTCACGACGTGCTCACCGCTCTCGTCGTGGACCTCGCCACGGATGTCCAGGATGTCGTTCCCGGCCATCGACCGAATCGCTTCGATGGTCGAGGTGACCGACAGGCGGTCCCCCGCGCGCACCGGGCGGGTGTAGACGAACTTCTGGTCGCCGTGCACCACCCGGTTGTAGTCGAGGCCGAGCTGCGGGTCCTCGATGACCAGGCCCGCGGCCTTGAAGGTGATCGCGAACACGAAAGTCGGCGGGGCGATCACATCGGGGTGCCCGAGTGCCTTGGCGGCTTCCTGATCGGTGTACGCGGGATTGCCGTCGCCGATGGCCTCGGCGAACTCGCGGATCTTCTCCCGGCCGACCTCGTACGCCGAGGTGGGCGGATAGGACCGCCCCACGAAGGACTGGTCGAGCGCCATGGAACTCGTACCTCCTGTGAATCGTCGTGACCTGAGTGAACTGAGTGAACTGAGTGATCTAGGTGATCTGCTGGGTGATCTGAGTGATCCGAGTGACGTGAATCGTCGTGACATACGACACGAGGCCGCCCCCAGAATTCGGGGACGGCCTCGTGTACGAGCCTGTGCTTAGCGCGTTTCGCGGTGCGCCGTGTGCGAGTTGCAACGCGGGCAGTGCTTCTTCATCTCCATGCGGTCCGGGTTGTTACGCCGGTTCTTCTTGGTGATGTAGTTCCGCTCCTTGCACTCCACGCAGGCCAGCGTGATCTTCGGGCGGACGTCGGTGGCAGCCACGTGAGTGCTCCTTGGACGGACGGATGTACGGATGAACGCAAAAAAGAGTAGCCGATCGGAGGACCGACCCTGCAATCGGCTACTGCGCGTAGCGGTGACCGGACTTGAACCGGTGACACAGCGATTATGAGCCGCTTGCTCTACCGACTGAGCTACACCGCTTTGATGTCTGGATCACCTCCCCCGAGGGGGAGGATCTCCGAACACCAGAGCCCCAATGCGGAATCGAACCGCAGACCTTCTCCTTACCATGGAGACGCTCTACCGACTGAGCTATTGGGGCGAGCGATGAAGACATTACACGGGTCTGCGCCGATCCCCCAAATCCATATCCAGGGCCCTCCCCGACGCCCTCTCCGACGGGTTCCCATCACCCGTCACGTAGGCCACCGGAGGTCACTCCGGTACGACTATTCCGCTCTTCCTCGAAGGCCCGAACGGGGCCCCCTAGGCTCGATCGCACGCTGCGTGATCTTGGGCGTCGGCCGCCCCGGCGATGCGCCCCTCTCCGCCCGAGCCCCCGCCAGGAGCGCGATGTCCGACAGCCAGCCGCAGCCGTCCCGCAGGCCGGGGAACTCCGGGGCCGAGGAGAGCACCACCGCCCTCCTGCTGAGCGGCGCCCGGCTCACCGACGGCCGCACGGTCGACGTGCGGCTCAGCGAGGGCCGCATCGAGGCGGTCGGCACGGCGGGCAGCCTCCCCGCGCGGACGGCCTCCCGGGTGGACCTCTCGGGCTTCCTGCTGCTGCCCGCCCCCGCGGAGCCGCACGCACACAGCGCCACCGCCCTGACGGCCGACGAGGGCGGCCCGGTCTCGTACGCACGGGAGGACGTGCAGCGGCGCACCACACAGGCCGCGCTGCTCCAGCTCGGGCACGGGGCGACGGCGCTGCGCTCCCACGTGCGGATCGGGGACGTCCAGGGGCTCGGGCCGATGGAGGCGGTGCTCCAGGCCCGGCGGTCGCTGCGCGGGCTGCTGGACCTGTCGGCGGTGGCGGTGCCCCGGCTGCTGACGGGGGTGGCCGGGGCGGACGGGCTCGCGATGCTGCGGGACGCCGTGAAGATGGGCGCTTCCGTGGTGGGCGGCTGCCCGGACCTGGACCCCGATCCGGCCGGGTACGTGGAGCGGGTGCTGGAGGTGGCCGCCGAGCAGGGCTGCCCCGTGGATCTGCACACGGAGGGTGACGATCCGGCGCGGCTGGCGCGGCTGGCCGCGATGGCGGGCGGGCTGCGTCCGGGGGTGGCGATCGGTCCGTGCGGCGGACTGTCCCGGCTGCCCCTTGAGGTGGCGACGCGGGCGGCGGACCAGCTGGCCGCCGCCGGGGTGAGCGTGGTGTGCCAGCCGCAGGGCGGCTGCGGCGGGGTGGAGGCGCGCGGGGTGGCTCCGGTGCGGCTGCTGCGGGCGGCCGGGGTGCGGCTCGCGGCGGGCAGCGGGGCACTGCGGGACGTGGCGAACCCGGTGGGGCGCGGCGACCCGCTGGAGGCGGCGTACCTGCTGGCTTCGCAGAGCGGGATGCGTGCCCCGGACGCGTACGACACGGTGGCGGCGACGGCGCGGGAGGCGATGGGGCTGCCGGAGGTACGGCTGGAGGCGGGGTTCCCGGCGGAGCTGGTGGCGGTGCGGGGCGAGCGGCTGGCGGGCGTGCTGTCGCTGGCGTACAGCAGGATCGTGGTGCACCGGGGGCGGGTGGTGGCGCGCACCAGTGCGGTGCGCGAGTACTGCGACACGGTGGCCGCCGTGGAGCTCGAACTGCCGCGCCAGGGAAGGGCGGAGACGGGTCCCTGAGCTGCGGGCGGGGCGCTGGTACGGCGCTCTGGGGGCGCGTGCGGGGCGTGCGGCGGTGGCGGTGTCCGGGGGGGATCGCCGACGCCCCGCGGGGCCGTGGGGGCTGACTGGGTGGCCGGACCGGGCTACTTCCCGGCGGGGGATCCCGCGCTCGCGGGTTCTCGGGAAGCGGTGCCCTGGTGGGTGGTCCAGGACTCCAGGGCGGTGCGGCAGGCGTGGTCCAGGTGGCGCAGGCGGGAGAGGTCGAGCTCGACCGGGCGGTCCTTGGGCTGGGCCTCCAGGGTGTCGAGGATCAGGGGCAGGCGCAGGAAGGTGGCGCTGCCGCTGAGGGCGACCGTGGTGCGGTCGTCGTGTTCCTGGACGTCCAGGCGGACGGCGGAGGTCTCCCAGGCGGTCTTGACCACGGCCAGCCCGATGCCGAGCAGGACGCCCAGGAACATGTCCGTGACGATGATGGCCAGCGCGGTCACCACCAGCACCACGGCCTCACCACGGTGTTCGCGCCAGAGCGGGCGGAAGGTCGCGACGGGGACGAGCTTGGCTCCGGCGTGGATGAGCACCCCGGCGAGCGCGGCCACCGGGACCAGGCCGAGTACGGCCGGGAAGAGGGCCGCGAACAGCAGCAGCCACACGCCGTGCAGGATCCGGGACGCCTTGGTGCGCGCCCCCGCCTGCACGTTGGCGGCGCTGCGCACGATGACGGCGGTCATGGGCAGTGCGCCGAGGAAGCCGCACACGGTGTTTCCGGCTCCCTGGGCGATGAGTTCCTTGTTGTAGCGGGTGCGCGGGCCGTCGTGCATCCGGTCCACGGCGGCGGCGCTGAAGAGCGACTCGGCCGAGGCGATGAGGGTGAAGGCCAGGACGACGCCCAGCAGTCCGGGGTCGGCCAGGAACGCGAAGTCGCCGATGCCGGTCAGACGCAGGGAGTCGAGCAGGCCGCGGACGGTGATGGTGGCGACGGGCAGGTTCAGGACCGCCACCGCGGCGGTGGCCAGACCCACGGCGACCAGGGGTCCCGGGAGCAGTTGGGGCAGGCGTCCGGGAAGCCTCTTCCAGAGGATCAGTACGGCGATGGTGGCGACGCCGATCACGGTGGAGGAGAGGGCCTGGGCCCCGTCCGTGAACCGGGTGAGCAGGGTGGGCAGCCCGGCCAGGTTGTCGATGCTGCTGCCCGGCGCGTCGGCGCCCGCGACGACGTACAGCTGACCGCAGATCAGGACGAGGCCGATCCCGGCCAGCATGCCGTGCACGACGGAGGTCGAGATGGCGCGGAACCAGCGGCCCAGGCCGACCGCGCCGAGCAGGATCTGGAGCAGACCCGTGGTCAGGACGAGGATGCCGAGCGCGGAGACGCCGTGGGTGGTCACGGCCTCGTACACCAGGACCGTGAGTCCTGCGGCCGGGCCGCTGACCTGAAGCGAGCTGCCCGGCATCGCACCGGCCAGCAGTCCGCCGACGATGCCGGTGACCAGGCCGAGTTCGGCGGGGACGCCGGAGGCGACCGCGATGCCGACGCACAGGGGTACGGCGACGAGGAACACCACGACGGAGGCGAGGAGATCACGGGCCAGGGTGCCGCCGGAGAGGGTGCCGCCGGACAGGGCACCCGGGCGTAACGGGAGACGTGGCAGGGACATGGGGACTTCAGCTCCTGGGGGGTGGGGGACGTGGGGGGGGGGAGGAGCGGTGGGTGGCGGCGGGGCTGTCCGTGCGTGCACCGGCACGCCGCTGTCACAGGGAGGAGAAGGTTCCGGTGGAGACCCGGTGGGACTGGACGGCGCCGGTGTGGACCTCGTAGTACCAGGCGTGCAGCCCGAGCCGGCCCTCGCCGGCGGCCTGGCTGACGCACGGGTAGGCGCGCAGCTTCTCCAGCTGTGCCACCACGTGGCGCTGTACGGGGCGTGCGACGTCGGGCCCGAAGTCGTCGGGCTCCTCGATGCCTTCGGGAGAGCGGAAGCCGCCGCCCGCGGGGGTGGACCGGTCGAGCCAGCCGCGGACCGCGGGCATGGTCGCCAGGTCCTCGCCCCGGGCCAGGGCTCCGACGGCGCCGCAGTGGGAGTGCCCGCAGAGGATGATGTCGGACACCTCAAGGACGCAGACGGCGTACTCGATCGTCGCCATCTCGCTGGTGGCGGCGTCCGGGTCGTACGCCGGAACGATGTTCCCCGCGGTGCGCAGCTCGAACAGCTCGCCGGGGCCGCTGCCGGTCAGCAGGGTGGGGACCACCCGCGAGTCGGAGCAGGTGATGAACATGGCGGAGGGCCGCTGGCCGCCGGCGAAGTCCTGGAGATTACGCCCGGCTCCGTGGTAGCGGGAACGGAAGGTGCGGGTGTGGTCGATGAGTTGTCGCACGGAAATGTCCTCCAGACAGGCGTACGGATGTGCGGGCGTACGGGCGTGCGGAAGGGGCGGGGGTGTCGCGCCGGGCGGCTTCTCGCGCCGTGGAGCAGCCGGGGGGTCGCCTCTGGGCTGCTCCGGTACGGCTGCGGGCGCCGCCCGTGTCCCGGGCGGCGGCCGCGGTGATCGTGCGCGCCGTTCACGGGCGTCGCACGAGTGACTGCCCGTCAGCCGCCAGTCTCGGGGCGGGCGATGAGCTGACGGTGAGACGGCTGTGAGACAAGTCTCATGAGGGGGTGGGGCGTTCGGGGTCTGCCCTTGTGGGCGGCCGGTCAGGCCCGGAGCCGGTAGCCGACGCCGCGCACGGTCTCGACCCGTTCGGCTCCGATCTTGCGCCGCAGGTAGCGGATGTAGACGTCGACGATGTTCGAGCCGGGGTCGTAGTCGAACCCCCATACCTGGCTGAGAAGTTGCTCACGGGACAGGACCCGGTCGGGGTTGCGCATGAGGATCTCGGCGAGGGCGAACTCGCGGGCGGACAGGTCGGTGACCCGCTCGCCCACCCGGGCCCTGCGGGTGCGGAGGTCGAGCAGCAGATCGCCGACCCGCAGCAGGAAGTTCTCCGGCGGCTCCTCGCGGCGCAGCCGAAGCCGTACCCGGGCCAGCAGCTCGTCGAAGGCGAACGGCTTGGGCATGTAGTCGTCGGCGCCGCCCTCCAGGCCGGCCACCACGTCCCGGACGCTGTCCCGGGCGGTGAGGATCACCACGGGCAGCGTGCTACGCGCGTCACGCAGCTTGCGCAGGACGGTCAGCCCGTCGTAGCCGGGCAGGCCGAGGTCGAGGATCAGCAGGTCGAAGTCCCGGCCGCGCGCGTGTTCGTAGGCGGAGATGCCATCGGCGACGACTCGGGTGACGTACCCGCTACGGCGCAGTCCCTTCTCGACGAAGGCGGCTATTCGCGCCTCGTCCTCGGCTATCAGAATCCTGCTCACCATGGCTTCCTTCGGTCGTGAGGTGCGGTGCGAGTGCGGGGGCGGGGGCGTGGGCGGGAAGGTCGATGACGAATCGCGCGCCGCCCCCGGGGGCGTCCTCGACGTGGGCGGTGCCGTGGTGGGCCTGGGCGATCTCGCGGATCAGGGCGAGGCCGATGCCGATGCCGGTGGCGGTCCGGCCGGGGTAGCTGGTGCCTGCCTGGTAGAAGCAGTGGAAGATCCGCTCGCGGTCCCCCGGGGCCACACCGGGCCCGGTGTCGGCCACCCACAGCACCGCCCGACCGCGCCGCAGCCGCGACCCGATCTCGATGGTGTCGCCCGCCATGGTGTGGCTGACCGCGTTGGCGGCGAGCTGCATCAGGACCTGGGTCACCCGCTGCCCGTCCAGGTGCACGGTGGCATCGGCGACCTCGGACACCTTCCAGTGCCGGGGGCCCAGCGCCTGCGCCTTGGCCGCCGCGTCGACCACCAGGTCGGTCAGGCTGGTCGGGCCGAGGGTCAGGAAGCCGGGGCGCCCGGCACGGGCCAGGAGCAGCAGGTCCTCCACGATCCGGCTCATCCGGTCGAGTTCGTCGAGGAGCAGGGCACGGGTCTGGTGGTGGTGCTGGATGTCGGGGTCCGGGTCGGTCGGGTTCCTGTCAGGGCGCTCCTTGTCAGGGCGCTCTTTGCCCGCGCGCTCCTTGGCCGCCTCCCGGTCCATCAGTTCCCGGTCCATCAGCTCCAGGTGTCCGCGGACGACGGTGATGGGGGTTCGCAGTTCGTGCGCCACCTCGTCCAGGAACCGGCGTTGGGCGGAGAAGGCGTGCGACAGCCGGTCCAGCATGTGGTTGAACGTTTCCGCGAGCGCCGCCACGTCATCGCTTCCGCGCACCGTCAGCCGCTGGGCCAGGTCCGTCTCGCTGATCCGCTCGGCCGTCTGGCGGCCCAGCCGGATCGGCGCCAGCACCCTGCCCGCGACCAGCCAGCTCGCCAGCCCCGCGACCACCAGGGCGAAGGCACCCGAGGCCAGCAGCATCTGCGCCATCTGGCGCTCCTGCCGCAGCTGCTGGTCCCGGAAGGCCAGCAGGACGAGCCGGGTGTCGACCGGGTCTCCCGCCACCTGCACCGGTACGACGCCGTAACGGACCTTTCCCGCCGGGGAATCCAGCCACCGGATACGGGTGTCGGCCACGGCCGCCATCAGGGCCACCACGGCCGGGTCCCGGTCCAGCCGGGCGGGGAGGGGGCCGGGGCTGCGCCGGTCCACCCGACCGCCGACGACGCTGAAGAAGGCGGCGTCGTGCTCGGGGCGGTGGACCGCCATGAACGCGGTCAGCAGCGAGGCGGCCGAGGCGAAGTGCTCGCCGGTGTACGGATCGCGTGCGGTACGGGCGAACGTACGCAACTTGTCGGCCTCGGAGAGCAGTTGCGCGTCGACCTCGCGGTCCAGTTCCGACTGCCAGAAGATCGTGATGCCGAAGACGGGCACGGCCAGCGCCCCGCCGAGCAGCAGGAGCATCCAGCCCACGATCCGGGACCGTGCGCTGGCCGACGGCCTGAGCCTCAGTCGTCCCACTCGTCGTCCGCTTCCTCGTCGTCCGTTGCGTCGTCGGCGTCCTGACGGCCGGCCGCGGGCGGGGGTGCGGGCGGTACCGCCCGGCCGCCGGAACCGGTGCAGGTCGGGCGGGGAGAGGCGGGCGGAGGGGCCGGAGTGGGGGTGGCCGGAGTGGGGGCGGAGCGGGCCGGGGCCGGGGTGGGGCTCGGCGGGACCGAGGCCCTGACCGGCACGATCACCGCGGGGCCCAGGGCGGGCGGCACGGGCTGCCCGGGCCAGAGCCACACGACCAGCAGCACCAGTGCGCCCGCCCCGCAACCCGCCAGTACCGACCCCATCCTGCGCCACTGCATCGGCTCAGTCTGCCTCCGTGAAGTGCCGGGGGCCGTAACGAGGAGAGCATTCTCATCAACGACGACGGCCGCCGCGCTCCGCCCCCGGCAGCCGGGGGCGGCGGGACACCGGCTGCGGACCACGTCACACGGGGAGCCGAGTCGGCGGCGAGGGCACTCCGGCACACCGTCGAAGCACTGGATTCACGCCATATTCGACCCCTGGGAGGCTCATTTCCAGGGGTTACCCCTTTGCCATTCCTTGACAGTTCTCCGATCACGCTTCTAAATTCACGGAAGCGGGTCGGGAAGCAATTCATTCATTACCTGTCCCGCTACAAGTGACCCTTCCGAACCATCACCGGAGGCACCCATGGAACAGCTCATCAAGAAGATGGCCCAGGACCAGGTCTGGCAGAATTGGCTTGCCGCCAACTCGGCCCAGCAGGCGGCGAAGAGCGGTTGCATCAGTGCCGCCCCCAAGAGCGGCTGCATCAGCGCGGCACCGAAAGCCGGCTGTATCTCCTGATCGGCGGTAGCAGGACGCCCGGGAACAGCTCCGCGAGAGGCTCCTCATCCTTCGCGGCACGTTCCCGGGCGTCCCGCGCCGATACGTTTCCCGGGCGTCCCGCGCTCGACTTCTCTTACCCATATTTCTTCAGCCATGCGTTCCATGAGAAGGAATTAATGAAGAGCTGGCCGACAGCCGACGTCATCGAGCACGTCCGCGACATCCCCCTCTACCAGGAGTCCCTGGCCAACGGCCACTTCCCGCTGCTCGACAAGCCGGAGATCGCACGCGGCTTCCCCGACAACTGGATGACGCCCCGGCTGTCGGCGGCGCTGGAGTCCGGCGAAGCGGAGTTCGTGCTGTCCACCGGCACCAACCACGCCAGGATGCAGATCATCCGGCCGCCGTACTTCCTGCTCCGCTCCTACTACGCGCTGTGGCGCGGCCACCCCGACATCGCGGGCACCTGGGCGTCGGGCTGCCGCCGGGTCTCCTTGACCACGGTGCTCGCGACGGAGCACGTGGCGCGGGTCAACGCCGCCCGGCGGGGCGTCGAGCCCGACCCCGTACCCACCCTGGACGACCGCTGGCTCGACGAGCGCACCTGCTACCTGAACCTCCGCCTCGACCCGGCGCTGTGGGACCGCGAGGACGTCACACGGATGCTCGGCGAGATCGACCGGGCGCGGCACGGGCACCCGAAGGGCCAGTACCACCTCGACTGCTCCGGCTACCACCTGGCGCATCTGATCCGCAAGGCCGCGGCCTGGGGCCTGTGGGACGCCTTCCCGGCACCGGCCAGCATCATCCACGCCTACGAGTACACACCGGTGAACGTACGGCGCTTCCTGCACCGGCACTTCGACTGCCCGGTCATCGACCTCTTCGGCAGCACGGAGCTGGGCTACCTCTACTACAGCGACCGGGAAGGCGACTACCGGCCGCACCTCGACGGGATGAGCGTGGAACTCCTGCCCGTGGCCCCCGGCAGCACGATCCATCAGCTCATCGTCACCAGCATCCGCAACCCGTACATGCCCCTGGTCCGCTACCGGTCCGGCGACTGCGTCCGCACCGAGGACGGCTCCCCGGACCCCGGAGCGATCACCCAGTTCTGCGGCCGGGTGAAGGAGCTGCTGAGCACGCCGCACGGGCCCGTCGCCCAGGGCGACCTCGACCGGCTCATCGGCGACGCCTCCGACCGGGTCTTCCTCCACCAGCTGCGACTGCACGGCGGTACGGAGGCCACCTTGCGGTACACCACGTTCGACGGCGAGCCCGTCGACGCCGCCCAGGCGGTGACCCTGCGCCAGGGCATCGACGAGCTGACCGGACGACGCTGCCGTATCGAGCATCGCACCCACATCCCCGTCGGACGCTCGGGGAAGTACGCCTGGCTGGCCGACGACGACACCTCCTGAGGCCCCGCACCCCTTTTCTCCCTCACCGCCCGCTCCAGGAAACGGAGTGCCATGACCACCCCCGCCCCCACCCTCCCCTCCAACGTCTCCCTTCCCTCCCCTCCCTCCCCTCTCTCCCCCGACGACCTGAAATCCCTTCTGGGAGAAGCACTGCACACCGAAGTGGTGCGGTATTTTCACGAAAAGACACCGGCCCTCCCTCAGGACTTCGTGGAGCGCCAGGTCACCGAATGTCTGCGCTATCTCTACCTCGTCTCCCGGCACCGAGAACAACTCAGCGGTCTTTTTCTGCCGGTCGAGCAGGACATCGACGAAATCTGGCACTACCTCATTCTCCAGACCCGCGAGTACCGCGCACTGTGCGAGGAGCGACTCCCCGGGCGGTTCTTCATCGAGCACCGCAGCATCGCCTACGAGGACTACCAGGAAGAACCGGGACGCGAACAGGCACTGGAGGAGGCACTGCGCTGGATTCCCCTGTACTGCCGCGAATTCGGGCCGTTCGACGAGGGCGCACTCCCCCACTGGACCATGGTGCGATTCCTCCACGAGCAGATGAAACTCTCCCTCGCGGACATCGCGGGCCTGAAGCCCGTGGCCACGGCGTAGACCCACGGCGTGAACACAGCGGGCGTACACGTTTCCCGGGCGTGTGCGGCGTTCTGAGCGGGAGCGGGGCCATGGGCGTACGGTCGAAGGCATGCGCACTGTCATCGCTGGTGGACACGGTCAGATCGCGTTGCGGCTGGAGCGTCTGCTCGCCGCACGCGGAGGCGAGGTCGCGGGGATCATCCGCGACGCCAAGCAGAGCGAGGACCTGCGGTCGGCGGGCGCCGAACCGATCGTCCTCGACCTGGAGTCGGCGTCCGTGGAGGAGGTCGCGGCGGCCCTTCAAGGGGCCTCCGCGGCGGTCTTCGCGGCGGGCGCGGGTCCGGGCAGCACGGTCGGCCGCAAGGACACCGTGGACCGGGACGCGGCCGTCAAGTTCGCCGACGCGGCGGAACGGGCGGGCGTGCGCCGCTACGTGGTGGTGTCCTCGATGGGCGCCGACCCCGAGCACCCGGGCGACGAGGTCTTCGACGTGTACCTGCGCGCCAAGGGTGCGGCGGACGCGGACGTACGGGCCAGGAGCGGCCTGGACTGGACGGTCCTGAGGCCCGGCCAACTGACGAACGACGCGGGCACCGGGCTGGTGCAGCTGGGCGCCTCGACGGGGCGCGGGCCGGTGACGCGGGACGACGTGGCGGCCGTACTGGCGGAGCTGCTGGAGACGCCGTCGACGGCGGGGCTGACGCTGGAACTGATCGGCGGCAGCGTGCCGGTGTCGGTGGCGGTGAAGGACGTGGCGGGCAACTGACCGGCAGGACGGCCGGAGGCGCAACTGTGCGGCGGGACCGACGAGTTCGGTACCCGCCGCACAGTCGTCACCCGTGACGGCCGGGTACGACGACGGCACAGACCGAACGAAGGAGCGCCATGCGGTACGAACCCGAGGTCCCCGCGATCGTGGAACGCGGCGAGCAGCCCTACGTGAGCGTCCTGGGGCGGGTGCGGCCGGACGGTTTCGCCGCGATCGCCGACCGGATCCCGGAGCTCTACGGCTGGCTCGCCGCGCGGGGAACCGAACCGCTCGGCGGTCCGTTCCTCCGGTACAACGTGATCGGTTCGGACGGGGAGCTGGAGGTCGAGGCGGGGGTTCCAGTGGCGGTGGCACCGGAACCGGAGGGCGAGGTGCGCTCGGGAGTGCTGCCTGCGGGCCGGTACGCGACGCTGACGCACGTCGGCCACCCCGACGAGCTGGTCGGCGTCACGGAGGAGCTGATCGCCTGGGCGGGGAGGCAGGGCCTGGAGTGGGACATGACGGAGGCCGGGGACGGCGAGCACTGGGTGGGCCGGACGGAGACGTTCCTGACCGACCCCCGGGTGGAACCGGACCCGAACAAGTGGGAGACGCGGCTCGCGTTCCGGCTGGCGGACGGGTAGCGGGCGGATAGCGGGCGGGGCTACCGCCCGGCGGGGAAAACCCGAAGGCCCCTGGCCAGCGTTTCCGCTGATCAGGGGCCTTCTTTTGTGGCGGCGCCAGGATTCGAACCTGGGTAGGCTAAGCCGACGGATTTACAGTCCGTTCCCATTGGCCACTCGGGCACACCGCCATGGGACGTCACCGGGGGATCTTCGCCTCGCGGCGCTTTTCCCTGGGGACGACGTAAACAATACCTGATGACCAGGGGTGCTCCGCCACTCGATTGATCTGCGCCCGCCGTCCGTCCGGGTGGCTAGGCTTTGCGGCGTACGCCCAGGTGTACGCGCGGGTGTCCCTCCAAGGGATTGCACCGCGTCCGCGCCGTACCCGTCACCCATCCATCACCCACACCAAGGAGCCACAGGACATGGCCGACTCCAGTTTCGACATCGTCTCGAAGGTCGAGCGGCAGGAGGTCGACAACGCCCTCAACCAGGCCGCCAAGGAGATCTCGCAGCGCTACGACTTCAAGGGGACGGACGCCTCGATCTCCTGGTCCGGCGAGAAGATCCTGATGCAGGCGAACGGCGAGGAGCGCGTCAAGGCGATCCTCGACATCTTCGAGACCAAGCTGGTCAAGCGCGGGATCTCGCTGAAGTCGCTGGACGCCGGTGAGCCGCAGCTGTCCGGCAAGGAGTACAAGATCTTCGCCTCCATCGAGGAGGGGATCTCGCAGGACAACGCCAAGAAGGTCGCCAAGATCATCCGCGACGAGGGCCCCAAGGGCGTCAAGGCGCAGGTGCAGGGCGACGAGCTGCGCGTCAGCTCCAAGAGCCGGGACGACCTCCAGGCCATCCAGGCCCTGCTCAAGGGCAAGGACCTGGACTTCGCGATCCAGTACACGAACTACCGCTGATGCGTTTCTCCCGCGATGCGCTGATGCGCTGATGCGCTCATGCAACTGATGCGTTGATGCAACCGATGCGTCGACGCGGGAGTGAGCCTTCGGACGGGGGCGGTGGGCGGCTCCGGGCCGACTCCCCGCCCCCTTCGCGTGCCCGGACGCCCGGACCGTACGACCGTCAGCGTGATGTCCGAATTCCGCCAGCCCGGGGACGGGCGCGGGCGCAGACTCGACGGCGAGAAGCGTGGTGAGCACTGCGCGGAGAGGATGGGGTCATGACGGCGTGCACGGTTCACGCGACCCTCGACAGCCCGCTGGGCGAGCTGCTGGTGGTGGGCGAGGAGTCCGCCACCGCGCCCGGCGGGATCGCGCTGGTGTCGTTGTCGGTGCCGGGCCAGAAGGGCGGGGCCGTCGTCCAGGACCGGTGGCGGTGCGCGCCGGAGCTGTTCGGCGGGCTGGCGGCGCAGCTGAAGGCGTACTTCGCCGGGGAGCTGACGCACTTCGAGATCCCGTACGCGGACGGGGCCGGGACGGAGTTCCAGCGCCGGGTGTGGGGTGCGGTGGACACCATCGCGTACGGGGAGACGACGTCGTACGGGAAGCTCGCCGAGTCGATCGGGGCGTCGCGGGCGGCGGTCCGGGCGGTGGGGACCGCGATCGGGCGCAATCCGCTGCTGGTGGTGCGGCCGTGCCACCGGATCGTGGGGGCGGACGGGTCGCTCGTGGGGTACGCGGGCGGGCTGGAGCGGAAGCGGCTGCTCTTGGAGCTGGAGGGCGGCCCGGTGCGGTGAGGGAGCTGTTCGAGCTGCCTCGGGAGCG
Organism: Streptomyces sp. NBC_00237; assembly: GCF_026342435.1. Lineage (NCBI taxonomy): Bacteria > Bacillati > Actinomycetota > Actinomycetes > Kitasatosporales > Streptomycetaceae > Streptomyces > Streptomyces sp. NBC_00237. The sequence goes on from NZ_JAPEMT010000002.1 coordinate 2,722,387, forward strand.
GGCGGAGGTGGCACCGGGAGCGGTGCACGTTCCTGGGTGGCTGTCGCTCAAGGAGCAGCAGGAGCTGGTGGTGGCGTGCCGGCGGTGGGCCACCGGTCCTGTGCCGCTGCGGCAGACGCGGCTGCCCGGGGGCGGGCTGATGTCGGTGCGGTCGGTGCATCTTGGCTGGCACTGGCAGCCGTACCGCTACTCCCGCACGGCGGATGACGTCAACGGTGCGCGGGTGGCCGATTTCCCGCCGTGGCTGGGCGACGTGGGACGCCGGGCGCTGGTCGACGCGTACGAGGACGAGCGCGCCGGTGACGGGTACGCGCCGGACGCCGGGCTGGTGAACTTCTACGACGGCGACGCCCGGATGGGGATGCACCAGGACCGGGAAGAACGGTCGCGGGCGCCGGTGGTGTCGTTGAGCATCGGCGACAGTTGCGTGTTCCGGTTCGGGAACACGCAGGGCCGTGGACGCCCCTATACGGATGTGGAGTTGAGGTCCGGGGACCTCTTCGTGTTCGGGGGGCCTTCGCGGTTCGCGTACCACGGAGTGCCGAAGGTGCTGCCGGGTACGGGCGATCCGGCGACCGGGATGGCCGCCGGACGGCTGAACGTCACGCTGCGGGTAACCGGGCTAGCGGCGTGAGCGGGAGTGGCCGAAGAGGATGCGGTACGCGATGAGCAGGACGAGCGAGCCGCCGACGGCCGCGATCCAGGTCGGGCCGTCGTAGAACTGGTTGGCGATCTCGCGGTCCAGGAACTTCGTGGAGATCCAGCCGCCGAGGAACGCGCCCGCGATGCCGATCAGCGTGGTGCCGATCAGCCCGCCCGGGTCGCGTCCAGGCAGCAGGACCTTGGCTATGACGCCGGCGACGAGGCCGAGGACGATCCAGCCCAGGATGCTCATGAGGGTCCCCCCGTGGGTGCGATGTGCCGTGCGGTGCGCGCGGGCAGGTGTGGTGCTCCTGCCCGCTCTCGTACGGCAAGACGCATCGCGCGCCGGGAAGGTTGCCAGGTCAGGCGAGGGGGACGCGGATCAGCGGGGCGTCAGCGCGCGGCGAAGGGCTGGTCGGTCGGGACGATCTCCTTGCCGAGCGGCAGCAGGGACACCGGAATCAGCTTGAAGTTCGCAATGCCGAACGGGATTCCGATGATCGTGATGCAGAGGGCGATGCCGGTGACGATGTGGCCCAGGGCGAGCCACCAGCCCGCGAGGACCAGCCACAGGACGTTGCCGACGCAGGAGGGCGCGCCCGCGTCGCGGCGGTCCACGACCGTCTGGCCGAAGGGCCACAGGGCGTAGATGCCGATCCGGAAGGCCGCCAGGCCGAACGGGATGCCGATGATGGTGATGCAGAGCAGGAGGCCCGCGACCAGGTAGCCCAGGAAGAGCCAGAAGCCGCTCAGGACCAGCCATATGAGGTTGAGGAGTGTCTTCACGGTCGGTGGCCTGCCATCTGTTCGAGTCGGGCGATACGTTCCGCCATGGGCGGGTGGGTGGAGAAGAGCTTCGCCGCGCCCTCGCCGGGGCGGAACGGGTTCGCGATCATCATGTGGCTCGCGGTCTCGATCCGGGGCTCGGGGGGCAGCGGTAGTTGCTTCGTACCCGCGTCCAGCTTGCGCAACGCGCTCGCGAGGGCGAGAGGGTCGCCGGTGAGCTGCGCGCCGGAGGCGTCGGCCTCGTACTCGCGGGAGCGGCTGACGGCGAGCTGGATGATCGAGGCGGCCAGCGGGCCCAGGATCATGATCAGCAGCATCCCGAAGATGCCGGGGCCCTCGTTGTCGTTGGATCTGCCGACGGGGATCAGCCAGGCGAAGTTGACCAGGAACATCACGACGGAGGCGAGCGCTCCGGCGACGGAGGAGATCAGGATGTCGCGGTTGTAGACGTGGCTGAGCTCGTGGCCGATGACGCCGCGCAGTTCGCGCTCGTCGAGGATCTGGAGGATGCCCTCGGTGCAGCAGACGGCCGCGTTGCGCGGGTTGCGGCCGGTGGCGAAGGCGTTGGGGGCCTGGGTCGGCGAGATGTAGAGGCGGGGCATGGGCTGGCGGGCGGCCGTGGAGAGCTCGCGGACCATGCGGTAGAGGGCGGGGGCCTCGAACTCGCTGACGGGGCGGGCTCGCATGGCGCGCAGGGCCAGTTTGTCGCTGTTCCAGTACGCGTACGCGTTGGTGCCGAGCGCCACGAGGAGCGCGACGAGCAGTCCCGTACGGCCGAAGAAGCTGCCGATGACGAGGATCAGCGCGGACAGGCCCCCGAGGAGTACGGCTGTCTTCAACCCGTTGTGCCGGCGGTGCACGGTAGGCCCTCCAAGTAGTGCGGCAGGGGAACTCCTGACCGGGTGGTGCTTCCACGTTCAGTGGACCCTTCCTCACTGGTCAACGCCAGGCGAGGGTCACTAGTTCCCTTGTGCACCGGTGAGCGGGTTAGGCCGTCCGGGGGCCGGGCTCTAGTCGAAGAGGGTGCCTGTGGCGAAGCGGAGGATCAGCTGGGGGGCGCCGGAGAGGGCGATCGCGGCGATGAGGGTGAGGACGATCGCGGTGCCCAGGGGGGCGGGGAGGCGGTGGCGTGCTCGCTCCTCTTGAGGTGCGTGCCCTGCGGGTGTTTGTGCTGCGTCCTGCGCAGGTGCCGGGCGGAAGAGGAGCGCCGTCCAGCGGAGGTAGTAGTACAGCGCGATCACGACGTTGACGGCCATGACGACGGCCAGCCAGGCCAGGCCCGCGTCGACGGCCGCCGAGAAGACGGTGACCTTCGCGAAGAGGCCGATGAGGCCCGGCGGGAGTCCGGCGAGGCAGAGCAGGAAGAAGCCGAGGGCGAGGGCGGCGAGGGGGCTGCGGGCGTAGAGGCCCCGGTAGTCGGTGAGGCGGCCGCCCGGGTGCGTACGGGAGACGAGGGCGGCGACGGCGAAGGCCCCGAGGTTCACGACGGCGTACATGAGCGCGTACGCGACGGTGGAGCCGATCTGGGCGTCGCTGGAGTACGCGGCGGCCGCGATCGGCACCAGGAGGTAGCCCGCCTGCCCGACGGACGACCAGGCGAGGAGGCGGATCGCACTGTGCGCACGCGTGGCGCTCTGGCGCAGGGCGGCCACGTTGCCGACGGTCATCGTGAGGGCGGCGAGGACGGCGAGGGCCGGACCCCACACGTCGGCGTACGAGGGGAACGCGACGACGGTGACCAGGATGAGGCCGGAGAAGCCGACCGCCTTCCCGGTGACGGAGAGGTACGCGGCGATGGGCAGGGGCGCGCCGACGTAGGTGTCGGGGACCCAGAAGTGGAAGGGCGCTGCCGCCGTCTTGAAGGCGAAGCCGACGAGGGTGAGGGCGACGCCCGCCTTGGCGAGGGTGTCCAGCTGGGCGGGGACGTCGTCGAGGCGGCTGGCGATCTCGGTGAGGTGGAGGGTGCCGGTCGCGGCGTACACGAAGCTGACGCCGAGGAGCATCACGGCGGTCGCGGTGACGGAGGACAGGAAGAACTTCAGGGCGGCTTCGGAGGACCGCTTGTCGCCGCGTCGCAGGCCGACGAGGGCGAAGGCGGGCAGGGACGCGACTTCGAGGGCGACGACGAGGGTGGCGAGGTCGCGGGAGGCGGGCAGGAGGGCCGCTCCGGCGGCGGAGGAGAGGAGCAGGAACCAGTACTCGCCCGCGGGCAGCTTCTTGTCGTCCTTGGCGAGGGTGAGGGAGAGCAGGGCGGTGACCAGGGCGCCGACGAGGACGAGGGCCTGGATGACCAGGGTGAACTGGTCGGCGGTGTAGCTGCACACCGTGTCGTCGTCGACGAGGCAGAAGGTCTTGCGGTGGCCGCCGCGCAGGGGCAGCAGGGCGAGCAGCGCGAGGGCCGGGCCCGCGACCGCGCCGATGCCGAGGAGGTGCTTGCGGTTCTCCCGTACGAAGAGGTCGGCGACGAGGACGAGCAGGGCGGCGACGGCCGCGATGACGGGCGGGGCGACGGCCAGCCAGTCGACGGACTGGACGAGGCTCGCCGACGGGGCCGCTGCCTGCGCGAACGCGCTGACGGCGGGAGGCACGGCTTCGGTGGCCACGGTCACGACTTGCCTCCTGCGAGGAGCTTCTGGACGGCCGGGTCGGTCAGGCCGAGGAGGACTGCGGGCCAGAGGCCGGCGAGGACGGTGAGGGCGACGAGGGGGGTCCAGGTGGCGGCCTCGTAGCCCTGGAGGTCGGCGACGGCGGGGCCCTTGGGGTCCCGCTCCCCCATGCAGACGCGGCGTACGACGATCAGCAGGTACGCGGCGGTGAGGAGGGTGCCGAGTCCGGCGAGGGCCATGTAGGTGAGGAAGGCGGGGCGGCTGAGGCCCTCAGCGGGGTCGAACGCGCCGAACATCGTCAGCATCTCGCCCCAGAAGCCCGCCAGTCCGGGGAGGCCGAGGGAGGCGACGGCGGCGAAGGCGAGGAGGACGCCGAGGCGGGGGGCGCGGCCGTACAGGGCGGCGCCGGTGGCTCCGGCGAGGGTGTCGAGGTCGGCGGTGCCGTAGCGGTCCTTGAGGGCGCCGACCAGGAAGAAGAGCAGGCCGGTGATGAGGCCGTGGGCGATGTTGGCGAAGAGCGCACCGTTGACGCCGGTGGGGGTCATGGAGGCGATGCCGAGGAGGACGAAGCCCATGTGGCCGACGGACGAGTACGCGATGAGGCGCTTGAGGTCGCCCTTGTTGCCCTTGCGGGCCAGGGAGAGGCAGGCGAGGGAGCCGTAGAGGATGCCGACGACGGCGAAGGCGGCGAGGTAGGGCGCGAAGGCGTGCATGCCCTCGGGGGCGATGGGCAGGGCGACGCGGACGAAGCCGTACGTGCCCATCTTCAGCAGGACTCCGGCGAGGAGGACCGAACCGACGGTGGGGGCGGCGGTGTGGGCGTCCGGCAGCCAGCTGTGCAGGGGCCACATCGGGGTCTTCACCGCGAGGCCGACGGCGATCGCCAGAACTGCCGTGACCTGCACGGATGTTGTCAGTCCTCGGCCGTTGTCAGTGGCGAGTGCCACCATGTCGAATGTGCCGGATTTCAGGCCGATGAGGAGGAGGCCGAGCAGCATCACGACGGAGCCGAGCAGGGTGTAGAGGATGAACTTCCACGCAGCCTGGACGCGTTGGGCGCCGCCCCAGCGTGCGATGAGGAAGTACATCGGGATGAGGACCATCTCGAAGGCCAGGAAGAACAGGATCAGGTCGAGGACGGCGAAGGTGGCGAGGGTGCCGGACTCCAGGACGAGGAGGAGGGCGACGAATGCCCTGGGGGACGGGCCCTCGGGCATTTTGAAGTAGCTGTAGAGCGCGCAGAGGAAGGTCAGGAGCGCGGTCAGGAGGAGAAGGGGGAGCGAGATGCCGTCGATGCCGAGATGGATGCGGATGTCGAGCGCCGGGATCCAGCTGATGTCGGTGCTGGCCTGCATCTTCGCGGGGTGGTCGCGGTCGAAGCCGAGCGCGAGGACGATCGCGGCGATGAGGACGGCACCGGTGACGACGACTCCGTGGCGGAGCACGGCCTGGTCCGGGGACTTTCCCTTCAGTCCTGGCGGGGCCGGGAGGAGGGCGGCGACGGCGCCGATGAGCGGGCCGACGACGATCAGTGCGAGAAGGAACTGCATCACGGATTCGCTGATATCGATCATGGCTCACGCTCCGGCGGCGGCGACGAGGACGGCGGCGATCGCCAGGACGACGGAACCGGCGAGCAGGGCGGCCAGGTAGGTCTGGACGTTGCCGGTCTGGGCGCGGCGGACGGCGATGCCGAGCCAGCGCGGGAGGGTTCCGGCGGCGCGGACGTAGGTGTCGACGACCTCGCGGTCGAGGAACCTGACCAGTTCGGCTGCTGCCTGGACGGGGCGGACGAAGAGGGCGGCGTAGAGGGCGTCCAGGTGGAAGCCGGTGGCCGCGTGGCGGTGCAGGGGGCCCAGGAGGAGGCGGCCGGGGTCGCCGGGGTCGGGGGCTGAGGCGATGTCGCTGTACGCCGCTTCGTGCGTGGCGATGGCTTCCTCTTCGGAGGTGGCCGGGTCGGCTTCCGGGTGAGCGGCGATCGCGCCGAGGGGGGTGTTGGTGCCCGCCCTGTAGCGCAGGGCGCGCCAGGAGGCGTACGTCATGATCCCGCCGACGACGGCGACGCCGGTGCCGAGGATGGCGGTGGTGACGGTCGGGGTCAGGGAGTGGACGTCGAACCAGCCCGCGAGCTGGCCGACGGTCAGGCCGAGGGCGAGGGAGGGGACGGCGAGGAGCCAGAGGACGGTGGTCATGGCAACCGGCTGGCGGCCGTGGTCGGGGGCGGCCGGGCCGTGGCCTCGGAAGGCGAGGAGCCAGAGGCGGGTGGCGTAGGCGGCGGTGAGGAGAGCGGTGAGGAGACCGGAGATCAGGACGATCCAGCCCGCGCCGGAGGGGCTGGTCGCGGAGTCGCCGAGGGCGGTGTGCTCGGCGGCGACCAGGACGGCTTCCTTGGAGAAGAAGCCCGCGAACGGAGGGATGGCGGCGAGCGCGAGGAGCGCGATCGTCATCGTCCAGTAGGCGTCCGGGATGCGCTTGGGGAGTCCGCCCATGCGGGACATGGCGGCCAGGGAGTTGGTGCCCGCGGCGTGGATGATCACGCCGGCGCCGAGGAAGAGGAGGGCCTTGAAGGCACCGTGCGAGAGGAGGTGGAAGACGGCGGCACCGCGGTCGCCGACCGCGAGGGCGCCGGTCATGTAGCCGAGCTGGCCGATCGTCGAGTACGCGAGGACCCGCTTGATGTCGTCCTGGGCGAGCGCGGCGAGGGCCGAGCCGACCATCGTGACCGCGGCCGTCACGGCGAGGACGGTCATGGCGGCGGCGGAGGCAGCGAAGACGGGGAGGAGGCGGGCGACGAAGTAGACACCGGCGGCGACCATCGTCGCGGCGTGGATGAGCGCGGAGACGGGCGTGGGGCCCGCCATCGCGTCCGGGAGCCAGGTGTGGAGCGGGAACTGGGCGGACTTGCCCGCGACACCGGCGATGAGGAGGAGGGCGATCAGGGTGGGGTGGTCGAGGCCGCCCGTGGCGACGGCGTCCAGGATGCCGGTGATGCGGAAGGTGCCCGCGTCGGCGGCCAGGGCGAACAGGCCGAACAGGAAGGGGACGTCGCCGAGCTTGGTGACCAGGAACGCCTTGAGGGAGGCGGCGCGGGCTTCGGGCGTCTCCCAGTAGTGACCGACGAGGAAGTACGAGCAGATGCCCATGATCTCCCAGCCGACCAGCAGCACCATCAGGTCGCCGGAGTAGACGACGAGCAGCATCGCGGAGGTGAAGAGGGAGACGAGAGCGGCGTAGGAGGCGTAGCGGGGGTCGTCGCGCAGGTAGGCCGTCGAGTACACCTGGACGCAGGTGGCGACGACGGTCACCAGGACGGCGACCAGGGCCGCGAAGCCGTCGATGTGCAGGGCCAGGTCGATGGGGACCGAGCCGGTCGGGGTGAGGCGGGTGGCGGCGTCGATGGCCGCTCCGCCGCCCTGGTGGACGGCGACGGTGATCGCGAGGGCGAGCGCGGCGACGGTGGGGAGGAGCGCGAGGGGCCGCACGAAGCCGGGGATGGTGCGGCCGAGGAGGAGGCCCGCGACCGCGCCGAGGAAGGGGAGGAGGGGGACGAGGACGGCGAGGGTCGTGGTGGTCACGCGGCGGCCTCCGCTGCCTTCGGGGCCGGGGCGCCGGTGGCTGTGCCGACGGCGTCCGTGTCGGTGTCGTCCGTGTCGTCGTCGGGCGGGTCGGTCGGGTCGGGGGTCTCGGTGGTGTCGCGGAGTCTGTCGACGTCCGAGGTGCCTCGGTTGCGGTAGACCATCAGGACGATCGCCAGGCCGATGCCGATCTCGGCGGCGGCGATGGCGATGGTGAAGAGCGTGAGGGCCTGGCCGCCGTGCAGGGCGTCGCGGAGCCAGACGTCGAAGGCGACCAGGTTGAGGTTGACGGCGTTGAGCATCAGCTCGACGGACATCAGGACCAGGATCGCGTTGCGGCGGGCGAGGACTCCGTAGAGGCCGACGCAGAAGAGGAGGGCGGCGAGGACGGCCGGGTAGGCGAGGTGCATCAGCGCTGCTCCTTCTTCGTCGGCTCGCTGGAGGACGCTTCGGCCGCGCGGGCTGCCGCTTCGTCGGCTTCTGCTTCAGCTTCGGCTTCGGCTTCGGCTTGTTCGGTTGCCGTGTTCTTGCGGGAGAGGACGATCGCGCCGACCAGGGCGGCCAGGAGCAGGACGGAGAGGGCTTCGAAGGGCAGCACCCAGTGCTGGAAGAGGATCTCGCCGGTCACCTTGGTGGAGCCCTGGACCGGTCCGTCCAGGTTGATCCAGGTGGTGCGGAAGGCGTCGACGACCACCCAGACGAGGGCGGCCGCCGCGGCGACGGCCACCGCGAGGGCCACCGGGCGGTTGCCCGAGTCGGCGTCCGGGGAGCGGCCGATGGGGGCCTTGGTGAGCATGAGTCCGAAGAGGAGGAGGACCACGACGGAGCCGACGTAGATCAGCACCTGGACCCAGGCGATGAACTCGGCCGTGAGGAGCAGGTACTCGACGGCGAGGCCGCCGAGGGCGACGACCAGCCAGAGCGCGGCGTGCACGAGCTGCTTGGTGGTGACCGTGATGACGGCCGCCCCGAGAGTGACGAGGCCGACCAGGAGGAACGCGATCTCGACGCCGGTCGGGGAGAGGAAGCCGGGGCCGGTGGCGGCGGAGAGAGTGACCATCACGCGGGGCCCTCCTGTTCCGTCTGGCCGGGCTGGGTGGCCGGTCCGGGCTGGGCGGCTGGTCCGGGCTGAGCGGCTGGTCCGGGCTGAGCGGCTGGTCCGGGCTGGGTGGTCTGGCTCGCTTCCGCCTGCTGGGCGGCGGCGAGTTTGTCGGCGGCCTTGCGGGCTGCCGCGATCTCCTTGGGCTCTTCCGCGTTCGGGTCGAGTGCCGGGGGTTCGGGGACGGTCCACATCCACTCGCGGAGCTTGTCGCGCTCGTGGGTGAGTTCGTGGATGTCGGTCTCCGCGTACTCGAACTCCGGCGACCAGAAGAGGGCGTCGAAGGGGCACACCTCGATACAGATCCCGCAGTACATGCAGAGCGAGAAGTCGATGGCGAAGCGGTCGAGGACGTTCCGGCTGCGTTCGCGGCCGCCGGGGGCGGCGGGCGGCACCGTCTCCTTGTGGGAGTCGATGTAGATGCACCAGTCGGGGCACTCGCGCGCGCACAGCATGCACACGGTGCAGTTCTCCTCGAAGAGGCCGATCACGCCGCGCGTACGGGGCGGGAGTTCGGGCTGCTTCTCCGGGTACTGCGCGGTGACGGTCTTCTTCGTCATCGTGCGGAGGGTGACGGCGAGGCCCTTGGCGAGGCCGCTCCCGGGGATGGGGGGTGCCATGACTACTGGATCGCCACCTTCACGATGCCGGTGAGCGCGATCTGCGCGAGTGCAAGGGGGATGAGTACGGTCCAGGAGAGTTTCTGGAGCTGGTCTTCGCGCAGGCGGGGATAGCTGACGCGGAGCCAGATGACGACGAACGCGAGGATCGCGGTCTTCAGGAGGGTCCAGACCCAGCCGAGCCCGTCCGCGCCCCAGGGGCCGTGCCAGCCGCCGAGGAAGAGGACGGTGGTCAGGCCGCAGACGATCACGATGCCCGCGTACTCGGCGAGCAGGAACAGGGCGAAGCGCAGGCCCGTGTACTCCGTGTACGCGCCGAAGATGATCTCCGAGTCGGCGATCGGGGCGTCGAACGGGGGGCGCTGGAGCTCGGCGAGACCGGCCGTGAAGAAGACGAAGGCGCCGATCAGTTGCCAGGGCAGCCACCACCACTGCCAGGCGTCGAGGATGCCGGGGAGGGAGAGGGTGCCCGCCGCCATGGCCACCGAGGCGGCGGCCAGCAGCATGGGGAGTTCGTACGCGAGGAGCTGGGCGGCGGTGCGCAGGCCGCCGAGGAGGGAGAACTTGTTCGCCGACGCCCAGCCCGCCATGAGGGAGCCGAGGACGCCGACGCCCATGACGGCGAGCACGTAGAAGATGCCCGCGTCGATCTGCTGGCCGACGGCGGACTCGCTCGGGCCGATGGGGATGACGAGGAGGACCAGGAGGTAAGGGAGGAGGGCGACGGCGGGGGCGAGCTGGAAGATGCGGCGGTCGGCCCCGTTGGGGACGACGTCTTCCTTCTGCGCGAACTTCACGCCGTCGGCGACGAGCTGGGCCCAGCCGTGGAAGCCGCCCGCGTACATGGGGCCGAGGCGGCCCTGCATGTGAGCCATCACCTTGTGCTCGGTCTGGCCGACCAGGAGGGGCAGGACCAGGAAGAGCACGAAGACGATGAGCAGGCGGAGGGCGACGTCGAGTACGTCGTTCACGCGGGATCGCCTCCGGCGGGGGTGTCGGGGGTGTCGTCTTGGGGGGTGTCGGGCCGGTCCGGGGCGTCCGGGGGCGTTTCGCGTACGGGCTCGGGGGCCGGGGGCTCGAAGGCCGGGCGGGCGTGGTGCCAGGGGGCGTCCGGGCTCGCGGGGGCGGGGTCCTCGGGGGTGGGGCGGGGGGCGTCGAGGGGTTCGGCTCCGCCGGGGACCGCCCCCTTGCCCACCCGTTCCGCCCCCGGGGGGCGGCCCCGCTGCCCAAGGGGGCTGGGCGAGGCGGGGGGCGTCTGCGAGGCGGGAGGCGTCTGGGAGGCGGGAGGCGTCTGGGAGGCCGAGCCGTCGCTCGCGGTGCGGGAGCGGCGGACCGGGCGGGCCGGGGCAGCGGTCTCCGGAGCGGTGATCTCCGGAGCGGCGGTCTCCGGAGCGGTAGCCGTCGGAGCGGTGGCCGCCGGAGGGACCTCCGGCGGAGTGGTCTGGGAGGCTGAGCCCTCGCCCACGCTCCTCGTACGGCGGGCCGGGCGGTCCGCAGTGGCTCCGGCCGCGCGGGCGGCGCCCCGGGCCGGGCGGGCCGGGGCTGCCGGGAGTTGGCCCTTGAGGGGGCCCCATTCGTTCGGGTCCGGGACGCCCGGGGGGAGCATCTGGCGGCGCTTGGGGCCGCCGTGCTCGGACTCGCCCGGTTCCTTCGCGCCGGGCCATGCCTTGGCCACACGCGCGGCCAGCACGAAGTCCTTGCGGAGGGGGTGGCCCTCGAAGGTGTCCGGGAGGAGGAGCGGGGCCAGGTGGGGGTGGTCGGTGAAGTCGATGCCGAACATCTCGTGCGTCTCGCGCTCGTGCCAGGCCGCACCCGCGAAGACCTCCACGGCGGTGGGAAGGGCGGCAGCCGTGTGGGGCACGGTGGTGCGGACCAGGAGGCGGCGGACCGTACGGCCTTCGAGGGAGACCAGGTGGGCGGAGACCAGGAAGCCCGTGCCGGGTTCGTCGACCGCGCTCAGCCAGTCGAAGTAGGTGCACGCCAGCTTGTCGCGGGCGATTTCGAGGGCGGAGATCCACCCGCCGACGGGCACGTCGACCGTCAGCAGGTCGTACGCGCGCTCCGCGCGGGCCTCCTCGCCGAAGACCTCGGTGACGGTGTCGGGCAGGCCGTCGTAGGCGCTCATCGGGTCTCGCCTCCCGCCGGGGAGGGGGCGGGCGGGGGCGTGAACAGGTCGCTCCGTAGAGCGGCAACGGACGGGGCCGCCGCCGAGTTCCCGTAACGGTCCGCCAGGGACTCGCGGGCGATCTTCTCCTGGAGTTTCAGGATGCCCTGGAGGAGGGCTTCGGGGCGCGGCGGGCAGCCCGGGACGTAGACGTCCACCGGGATGATCTGGTCCACGCCCTTGGTGACCGAGTACGAGTCCCAGTACGGGCCGCCGCAGTTGGAGCACGCGCCGAAGGAGATCACGTACTTCGGCTCGGGCATCTGCTCGTACAGACGCTTCACCGCCGGGGCCATCTTGTCCGTGACCGTGCCCGAGACGACCATCAGGTCGGCCTGGCGCGGGCCCGGCGCGAAGGGGATCACGCCGAGACGGATGAAGTCGTGGCGGGCCATGGAGGCCGCGATGAACTCGATGGCGCAGCAGGCCAGACCGAAGTTGAAGACCCAGAGGCTGTAGCGGCGGCCCCAGTTGAGGACCACCTTCATCGGCTCGGGAGCGAGCCGGGAGAGGACTCCGAGGCGCTGCGGAGCAAGCGGAACGGGCAGGTCCACCGGGGTGCTCCCAGGGGCGGGGGTCACGTCCATTCGAGGACGCCCTTCTTGTATGCGTACAGCAGACCAACGGCCAGGAAGCCGAGGAAGATGAACATCTCGACCAGCGTCGTGGCGCCGTATCCGGGCGCCGCGAACACCGTCGCCCACGGGAAGAGGAAGATCGCGTCGACCGCGAAGATCACGTACAGGAACGCGTAGACGTAGTAGCGGACTTGGGTGTGCGCCCAGCCCTCGCCGACCGGGTCGACTCCGCACTCGTACGTGAGGAGCTTCTCCGGGGTCGGGACCACCGGACGCAGCAGGCGGCCCGCGCCGAACGCCACGGCGACGAAGAGCACGCCGATCACGGCGAGCAGTCCGACGACCGAGTAGCTCTGGAAGTACGGGGCGGCCATCAGGTGGTGCGCCTGGTCCAAGTGGTGCGCCTGGTCCAAGTGGTGCGCCTGGTCGGCCACCGAATCGATCGGCACGGTCGGTTTCGGCACGTCCCGAACCTCACTCCCTGGGCCCCGCGGCACCCGCCGTGGGCGCCGTCCGTCGTCGATCTGTACGAGATCCGTACGAGAGGGGAGTCTAGAGCCTGAGATGGGGCCTCTCCCTGTTCGAGCGGAGCCGAGAACTCGGGGATGCCCGGTATAGGGGTCGTGCGGGCCTTCGCAGGGGTGGGGTGGGGTTCTCCCTACCTCCGGCGGCCCGCCCACCCCATGGCGGGACGCCGCCGGGACCCGGCAGGCTTGTCCCATGACCCCCAGCTCCGGTGCGCACACGCCCGGCTCCCCGCTCCTCCCGCCCGCAGACCTGCCGGGCGTCCCGCCGCTGCCGCCGGGTCCCCCGCTGCCCCCTCCCGCCGCGTTCGCCTACGGGCGGCACACCTGGAAGGAGGTCGGGCACCTGCTGCTCGACCTGCCCGTGGCGCTGCTGGGGTTCGTCTACGCGGTTCTCGTCGTCACCCTGGGCTTCGGGCTGTCCGTGACGGTGGTCGGGCTGCCGTTGCTCGCGGCGGGACTGATGGGGGCGCGACAGATCGGCCGCGTGGAGCGGGCCCGTGCGCGGGCGCTGCTCGGGGTGCGGGTGGAGGAGCCGAGTCCGTTGCGGGCGGGGCGGGCGCAGGACGGTTTCTTCCCGTGGCTGTGGTCGACGCTGAAGGACCCGGTGGCCTGGCGGGCCGTCCTGTACTCGGTGGTGCGGCTGCCGTGGGGCGTGCTGACGTTCGCGTTGACGCTGGTGAGTCTGCTCGTGCTGTGGCCGGTGCTGGGGTACGTGGCGCGGGGCATGGCCAATGCGGACCGGGCGATGGTGCGGGGCCTGCTGTTCCCGTCCGACGAGCTGGAGCGCCGTATCGCCGAACTGGAGTCCGACCGGGGCGTGGTCGTGGACACCGCCGCCGCCGATCTGCGCCGTATCGAGAGGGACCTGCACGACGGGGCGCAGGCCCGGCTGGTCGCCCTCGCGATGGGGCTCGGTCTGGCGAAGGAGAAGCTGCTGGAGGACCCGGAGGCGGCGGCGCTGATGGTCGGCGAGGCGCACGGCGAGGTGAAGCTGGCCCTGCAGGAGCTGCGGGACCTGGCGCGCGGCATCCACCCGGCGGTGCTGACCGACCGGGGCCTGGACGCCGCCCTCTCCGCGATCGCCTCGCGCTGCACGGTGCCGGTGAAGGTCAACGCCGAACTGTCCGAGCGGCCCGCCGAGGCGATCGAGGGCATCGCGTACTTCACCGTCTCGGAGCTCCTCCAGAACGTCAGCAAGCACAGCAGGGCACGTACGGCGGAGGTCGAGGTGTGGCGGTCGGGGGCCCGGCTGCTGATTCAGGTACGGGACGACGGGCGCGGCGGCGCGCGGCTGGACGGCGGCACCGGGATGTCGGGGCTCGCGGAGCGGCTGGGCGCGGTGGACGGGCTGTTCACGGTGGACTCGCCGCCCGGTGTGGGCACGACGGTGACGGCGGAGCTGCCGTGGCGGGCCAGGTCGGCCAGGTAGGTCCGGGCCCGGCCGGGCTCACGGTAGGGAAAACCCCCGTAAGAGACGGTGACTGACCGCATGGCCCCCGGCCCCGCGCACCAGCAGTCTTGAAGCAAGCAGACCAGCAGGCCGACCAGCAGTGCGGACCGGCAGGCCGACCAGCAGTGCGGACCGGCAAGCAGACCGGCCGGACCAGCAGCAGACCGGTAGCAGACCAGCAGAGCAGTCATCAGGAAACGGACGGGAACATGGCCACGGACTACGCACCTCTCACCCGGGAACACCGGCCCCGGGGGCACCGCGTCCCGGCGGTGCTGCGCGCGCCGTTCGAGGCCCGCGCCTGGCTGGAGTTCGGCTACGTACTGCTCGGCCTGCCGATCGCCATCGTCACCTTCGTCGTCGCGGTCACCACGGTCTCGCTCGGGGCCGGTCTGCTGGTGACCTTCGTCGGCATCCCGGTGCTGGCGGCGGGCTTCCTCCTGCTGCGGGCCTTCGGTGCGCTGGAGCGGGGCCGGGCGCGGGTGATGCTCGGTCTCGACGTGGCCTCCCCGCGTCCGGAGCGCGGCGCGAAGCCGGGTGCGATGAGCTGGATCGGGGCGGTCCTCAAGAGCGGGGTGTCCTGGCGGCACCTGGTGTACAGCATCGTGCACCTGCCGTGGGCGGTCTTCTCGTTCAGCGTCGCGGTGGTCTTCTGGACCTTCGGACTGATGGCCTCCGCCTACCCCCTGTACTGGTGGACGATCTCCGGCCGGGACGGGCAGCGCGGCATCCAGTTGTACGCCGACATGGGCCACCAGATCTTCCTCAGCAACCCCGCCGAGATCGCCCTGACCTGCGCCGTGGGTCTGGTCGTGCTGATGGCCTGCCCGTGGATCACCCGGGCTCTGGTGTCCGTGGACCGTCTCGCGGTGGCCTCGCTGCTGGGTGCGTCCGCCCTCGACCACCGGGTCACCGAGCTGGAGTCGGACCGGGGCGTGGTCGTCGACACCGCCGCCGCCGACCTGCGCCGCATCGAGCGCGACCTGCACGACGGGGCGCAGGCCCGCCTGGTCGCCCTCGCCATGGACCTGGGGCTCGCGAAGGAGAAGCTGGCGCAGGACCCCGAGGCCGCCGCGAAGATGGTGGACGAGGCGCACGGCGAGGTGAAGGTGGCGTTGCAGGAGCTGCGTGACCTGGCCCGGGGCATCCACCCGGCGGTCCTCACCGACCGGGGTCTGGACGCGGCGCTGTCGGCTGTGGCGTCCCGGTGCACGGTTCCGGTGCAGGTCGAGGTGGACCTCCCGGCCCGTCCGGCCGCGGCGATCGAGGGCATCGCGTACTTCACCGTCTCGGAGCTCCTCCAGAACGTCAGCAAGCACGCGCAGGCCACTCGCGCCTCGGTCGACGTGTGGGAGACGGGCGGCCGCCTGATGCTCCAGGTCGGGGACGACGGGCGGGGCGGCGCGGACACCACGCGCGGCTCGGGCCTGGCGGGTCTCGGCGAGCGGCTGGACGCGGTGGACGGGGTCCTGGTGGTGGACTCCCCCGTGGGCGGCCCGACCACGATCACCGCGGAACTGCCCTGGCGGGGCTGACGTCGTACCGCACGCAGAGCTGTGCCCTCCGGAAGCTCCGGGGGGGCACAGCTCTGTGTACGGGAGCCGCACATACGGGCGTGGTCGGGTCCGGATGCTGGGATGCTGGGTCCCGAGACGGACCGCGACGGCGGTCCGCACCGGTTACTGGGGGCAGGAAGAGACGTGGTCGTGGAAGACAGGGTGCGTGTGGTCATCGCCGAGGACTCGGTGCTGCTCCGGGAGGGTCTGACCCGGTTGCTGACCGACCTCGGGCACGACGTGGTCGCGGGTGTCGGGGACGGGGACGCGCTGGTCAAGACGGTCGCGGACCTCGCCGCGCGAGGGGAGTTGCCGGACGTGGTGGTGGCGGACGTACGGATGCCGCCGACGCACACCGACGAGGGCGTGCGGGCCGCGGTGCGGCTGCGCAAGGACCACCCGGGCATCGGGGTGCTGGTGCTGTCGCAGTACGTGGAGGAGCAGTACGCCACCGAACTGCTGGCCGGGTCGAGCACCGGGGTGGGCTACCTCCTCAAGGACCGGGTGGCGGAGGTGCGGGAGTTCGTCGACGCCGTCGTACGGGTGGCCAGGGGCGGCACCGCCCTGGACCCCGAGGTGGTGGCCCAGTTGCTCGGCCGCAGCCGCAAGCAGGACGTGCTCGCCGGGCTGACCCCGCGCGAGCGGGAGGTCCTGGGCCTGATGGCCGAGGGCCGGACCAACTCGGCGGTCGCGAAGCAGCTGGTGGTGAGCGACGGAGCGGTGGAGAAGCACGTGAGCAACATCTTCCTGAAGCTGGGCCTCTCGCCCAGCGTCGGGGACCACCGCCGGGTGCTGGCGGTGCTCACGTATCTCAACTCCTGACCGCGCCGGTCGCCCGCTCCCCTGATCCCTGACGGGGCGTCAGCCAATGGGTCCAACGGGCCTTCGCCCGACGGGACTTTGGGACCAGAACCAAAGAATGAGCTGGGGCGTCCTCCCCTCCGGGGGTACTCGGAGGGGAGGAGGGGGGCGTGATCATGCGATATCAGGGCACTTCGGTGTCTCAAAAGCACGTCCAACCTGCGAAGAACCCCCGGAGGCCGCCCCGTACGGACGTAGGGTGGCCACGGGCGGCCGGTCGGCCGGTCGCCCCCGAACAGCCGCCTCTGAGGGAGGTCCAGTTCAGTGACCAGCCAGGTCAGTAGCCCGGCCGAGCAGGCCGACGGGTCCCATGGGGACGAGGGGGAGAACCGGCCCCCGACAGCCGGTGCGACCCGGCCCCCGGAGCCTTCGGCGGCCCCGGAGTCCTCGGTGCCGCTGGTGCCTCCGGTGCCTCCGGTGAAGGAAGTCCGCCGTCTGGACCGGGTGATCATTCGTTTCGCGGGTGACTCGGGTGATGGTATGCAGCTCACGGGTGACCGTTTCACGTCGGAGACCGCGTCGTTCGGCAACGACCTGTCGACCCTGCCGAACTTCCCCGCCGAGATCCGTGCCCCCGCCGGTACCCTGCCCGGCGTCTCCAGCTTCCAGCTCCACTTCGCCGATCACGACATCCTCACCCCCGGGGACGCCCCGAACGTGCTGGTCGCGATGAACCCCGCCGCACTCAAGGCGAACATCGCCGACGTGCCGCGCGGCGCGGAAATCATCGTCAACACCGACGAGTTCACCCAGCGCCCGATGGCCAAGGTCGGCTACACCACCTCCCCCCTGGAGGACGGCACCCTGGACGCCTACAGTGTGCACCGGGTGCCGCTGACGACGCTGACGGTGGAAGCGCTGAAGGGTTTCGGGCTGTCGCGCAAGGACGCGGGCCGCTCGAAGAACATGTTCGCGCTGGGCCTGCTGTCCTGGATGTACCACCGCCCCACCGAGGGCACCGAAGCGTTCCTGCGACAGAAGTTCGCGAAGAAGCCCGATATCGCCGAGGCCAACGTGGCCGCGTTGAGGGCGGGCTGGAACTTCGGCGAGACCACCGAGGACTTCGCGGTCAGCTACGAAGTCGCCCCGGCCACCGCCGCGTTCCCGCCGGGCACCTACCGCAACATCTCCGGGAACCTGGCCCTGGCCTACGGGCTGATCGCCGCCGGACACCAGGCGGACCTGCCGCTCTACCTCGGCTCCTACCCCATCACCCCGGCCTCCGACATCCTGCACGAACTGTCGAAGCACAAGAACTTCGGTGTCCGCACCTTCCAGGCCGAGGACGAGATCGCCGCGATCGGCGCCGCCCTCGGGGCGGCCTTCGGCGGCCAGCTCGCGGTCACCACCACCTCCGGCCCGGGTGTGGCCCTGAAGTCCGAGACCATCGGCCTCGCCGTCTCCCTGGAGCTGCCGCTGCTGATCGTGGCGATCCAGCGCGGCGGCCCCTCCACCGGCCTGCCGACCAAGACCGAGCAGGCGGACCTGCTCCAGGCCATGTACGGGCGCAACGGCGAGGCCCCCGTCCCGGTCATCGCCCCGCGCACCCCGGCCGACTGTTTCGACGCGGCCCTCGACGCGGCGAGGATCGCGCTGACCTACCGCACCCCGGTGTTCCTGCTGAGCGACGGCTACCTGGCCAACGGCTCAGAACCCTGGCGGGTTCCCGAGGCCGGTGAACTCCCCGACCTCCGCGTGCAGTTCGCGACCGGACCCAACCACCAGCTGGCCGACGGCACCGCCGTGTTCTGGCCCTACAAACGCGACCCGCAGACCCTGGCCCGCCCCTGGGCGATCCCCGGCACCCCCGGCCTCGAACACCGCATCGGCGGCATCGAGAAACAGGACGGCACCGGCAACATCAGCTACGACCCCGCCAACCACGACTTCATGGTCCGCACCCGCCAGGCCAAGATCGACAACATCACCGTCCCCGACGTCGAGGTCGACGACCCCGACAACGCCCGCACCCTGGTGCTCGGCTGGGGCTCCACCTACGGGCCGATCACCGCCGCCGTACGCCGCCTGCGCACCGAGGGACAGCCCATCGCCCAGGCCCACCTGCGCCACCTCAACCCCTTCCCCGGAAACCTCCAGGAAGTCCTGGGACGTTACGCCAAGGTGGTCGTCCCGGAGATGAACCTGGGCCAGCTCGCCACCCTGCTCCGCGCCAAGTACCTCGTGGACGCCCTCTCCTACAACCAGGTCAACGGAATGCCGTTCAAGGCCGAGCAGCTCGCCACGGCCCTCAAGGAGGCCATCAATGACTGACACGGTCACGACGAGCGACCACCCCCACCCCCTGCTCTCCCTGGTCCCCCGCGCCGAAGCACAGCAGACCATGAAGGACTTCAAGTCCGACCAGGAAGTACGCTGGTGCCCCGGCTGCGGCGACTACGCCGTCCTCGCCGCCGTCCAGGGCTTCATGCCCGAACTCGGCCTGGCGAAAGAGAACATCGTCTTCGTCTCCGGCATCGGCTGCTCCTCCCGCTTCCCCTACTACATGAACACCTACGGGATGCACTCCATCCACGGCCGCGCCCCCGCCATCGCCACCGGACTCGCCTCCTCCCGACGCGACCTGAGCGTCTGGGTCGTCACCGGCGACGGCGACGCCCTGTCCATCGGCGGCAACCACCTCATCCACGCGCTGCGCCGCAACGTGAACCTGAAGATCCTGCTGTTCAACAACCGGATCTACGGACTCACCAAGGGCCAGTACAGTCCCACCTCCGAGGTCGGGAAGATCACCAAGTCGACCCCCATGGGCTCCCTCGACGCCCCCTTCAACCCGGTGTCCCTGGCCATCGGCGCGGAAGCCTCCTTCGTCGCCCGCACCGTCGACTCCGACCGCAAACACCTCACCGAGGTCCTGCGCCAGGCCGCCGACCACCCCGGCACCGCCCTCGTCGAGATCTACCAGAACTGCAACATCTTCAACGACGGCGCCTTCGAAGTCCTCAAGGACAAACAACAGGCAGAAGAAGCCGTCATCCGCCTCGTGCACGGCCAACCGATCCGCTTCGGCGCGGACGGCGCCAAGGGCGTCGTGCGGGACACCCAGACCGGCGACCTGAAGGTAATCGCGGTGACAGAGGAGAACCAGTCGCAGATCCTCGTCCACGACGCCCACACCACCTCCCCGACCACCGCCTTCGCCCTCTCCCGCCTGGCCGACCCCGACACCCTCCACCACACCCCCATCGGCGTGTTCCGCTCCGTGGAACGCCCGGTCTACGACACCCTCATGGCCGACCAGCTCGACACCGCCATCGAACGCGACGGCAAGGGCGACCTGGCAGCACTCCTCGCGGGCAAGGACACCTGGACCGTCATCGGCTGAATCCTCCGCTGGGAAGGGCGTCCGGTTCCTTTGCGACCGGGCGCCCTTTCGTGCTTCCGGGCGCCCTCGGCCGGTCATGACCGTATCGCGGAACGGACATGACATGCGGGGTCGGGCAGGCTTACCTTCGGAATTCAGGGTGCGTTCGGGGTGGGAGGCCAGGCCGGTGGAGAAGGAAGAGAACGAACAGCGGACGGGATTGCTGTACGGCATCGGGGCGTACGGGCTGTGGGGTGTGGTCCCGCTCTTCTGGCCGCTGCTGAAACCGGCCGGGGCGATCGAGATCCTGGCCCACCGGATGGTGTGGTCACTGGGCGTGGTCGCCGTCGCGCTGCTGTTCGTGCGGCGGTGGGCGTGGGTGCGGGAGTTGCTGCGGCAGCCGAAGAAGCTGGGGCTGATAGCCGGAGCGGCAGCCGTCATCACCGTCAACTGGGGTCTGTACATCTGGTCGGTCAACTCCGGTCACGTGGTGGAGGCTTCGCTCGGCTACTTCATCAACCCGCTGGTCACCATCGCGATGGGCGTCCTGCTGCTCGGCGAGCGGATGCGGCCCCTCCAGTGGACGGCGGTCGGGATCGGCGCGGCGGCGGTGCTGGTGCTGGCGATCGGGTACGGGGAGCCGCCGTGGATCTCGCTGGCGCTGGCGTTCTCGTTCGCCACGTACGGGCTGGTGAAGAAGAAGGTCAACCTGGGCGGGCTGGAGTCGCTCGCGGCGGAGACGGCGGTGCTGTTCCTGCCCGCGCTCGGGTATCTGGTGTGGCTGGGGTCGTCGGGTGCGTCGGCCTTCGGCGAGTACGGGGCGGGGCATGCGTCGCTGCTGGCGGCGACGGGGCTGGTGACGGCGGTGCCGCTGGTGCTCTTCGGGGCGGCGGCGGTGAAGGTGCCGTTGTCGACGCTGGGGCTGTTGCAGTATCTGGCGCCGGTGTTCCAGTTCGTACTGGGGATCGTGTACTTCCGGGAGGCGATGCCCGTGGAGAGGTGGGCGGGGTTCGGGTTGGTGTGGTTGGCGTTGACGTTGTTGACGTGGGATGCGGTGCGGACTGCTCGGGCCGCGAGGGCTGCGCGGGTGAGGGTGGCTCCGGTTCCTGGCGCGGCTGCGGCTCCGGAAGCGGTGCTGGTCGCGGAGGGGGTGAAGCCGGGGCGGTAGTGAGGGCTTGCCCCTCGGCGGGATGGGGGCTGGGGTTCAGACCGCTGCGCGGGGCGTGGGCCCAGGCAGTGGCACCGGCCCCGGTGCGGCCGTCGCCTCCCCCACCCCCACGGGAAATGCGCACGACAGACCAAGACCGTCCGCGTTAGCCTCGGCAGCATGGCTAGGCACTACTACTTTCTGTGATTCCCCCCGCGGACGCGGCCGGGTCGAAGGGGCATGAGCCCCTCCCCCGCCGAGACGTCCGCGTGCCCTGAAAAGGGATCGCAGACCGTAGACCTTCGTACCTCAGGGGAATCCCCATGCGCGCCCAGCTCTCCCTCCATGCCGTCTCCAAGACCTTCGGCGACCGCACCGTCCTCGACCGCGTCACCCTCTCCCTGCGCCCCGGCGAGAAAGCCGGTGTCGTCGGCGAGAACGGTTCCGGAAAGTCGACTCTGCTCCGCCTGATCGCCGGAGTCGAGAAGCCCGACCCCGACCCCGACGGCGGGCTCACCGTCGTGTTCCCCGGCGGCGTCGGCCATCTCGCCCAGACCCTGGACCTGCCCGACCACCTCACCGTCCAGGACGCCGTCGACGCCGCCCTCGCCGAGCTGCGCGCCCTGGAAGCGGCCCTCCGGGAAGCGGAGGCGGGCCTCGGCGAGGCGACACCGGACGCGCTCGACGCGTACGGCGAACTGCTCGCCGCCTACCAGGACCGAGGTGGTTACGAGGCCGATGCCCGCGTCGATTCCGCCCTGCACAACCTCGGGCTGGCCCGGATCCCCCGCGACCGCGCCCTCGGCTCCCTCTCCGGCGGCGAACAGTCCCGGCTGGCCCTGGCCTGCGTCCTCGCCGCCGAGCCCGAGCTGCTGCTCCTCGACGAGCCGACGAACCACCTCGACCGGCACGCCACCGCCTGGCTGGAGGACCGGCTGCGCGCCCATCGGGGCACCGTCGTCGCGGTGACCCACGACCGCGCCTTCCTGGAGCGGGTGACGGACACCGTCCTGGAGGTGGACCGCGACCTGAGAACCGTCAGTCGGTACGGGGACGGCTGGGCGGGGTATCGCACGGCGAAGGCCGCCGCCCGCGCCCGCTGGGTGCAGGAACACCAGGAGTGGGTGGACGAGCTGGCCCGCACCGAGGCCCTGGTCGAGGCGTCCGGGCAGCGGCTCGCGGCCACCGGCAAGGACCCCGGTCAGGGCTTCGGCAAACACCGCCGTTCCAGTGAGGCCAAACTGTCCGGCCGGGTGCGGGCGGCCCGGCAGCGGCTGGAGACCTTGCGGGCATCCCCCGTACCGGCGCCGCCTGTTCCGCTTTCGTTTCACGTGAAACTGGAGGTGGCCGGTGAACAGCCGTCTTCACTGGCTGAGTTGAAGGACGTCAGCGTCGGGGAACGGTTGTACGTGCCCGAGTTGAGCATCACGTCCGGCGAGCGGCTGCTGATCTCGGGCCCGAACGGTGCGGGCAAGTCCACGCTCCTGCGCGTCCTGGCCGGTGACCTCGCTCCGGACGCGGGCACCGTCGTACGCCCCGAACACCTCGGCCTGCTGCGCCAGGAGCCGGACCGGTCCGACGACCGGCGGACCCTGCTGGCCGGGTTCGCCGCCGGACGGCCCGGCTTTCCCGAGGAGTACGAGGAGGAGCTGCTCGCCCTCGGGCTGTTCCGGCCCGCCGACCTGGGGGTCGCTGTGTCCGCGCTGTCCGTGGGGCAGCGGCGGCGGCTGGAGCTGGCCCGGCTGGTGACGCGGCCCGCCGACCTCCTCGTACTGGACGAGCCGACGAACCACATCTCGCTCGCCCTTGTGGAGGAACTGGAGGAGGCCCTGACCGGCTACCCCGGGGCGGTGGTGGTCGTCTCGCACGACCGGCGGTTCCGGAGCGGATTCGCGGGCGGGGAGATCGAGTTGGCGGCGGGACGAGTGGTGTCCGTGGGGTGAGCGGAGGGTGGCGGACCCGTTGTCTCACCTTCGCACCGGTGTGCGCTTCCAGGATTAGAGGCGCCCCCCGCACGGAATGATCACCGCACGCGAGGACGGGACGAGACCGCCTCCGCCACCCGCTCTCACCGACCGACCACGGGGGACCCATGCCGCACCTCACCAGAAGCATGGCCGGAGTACTGACCGTCGCCGCGCTGCTCGCCGGTACGGCGACGGCGTGCACCACCTCCCCGACGGCGCCGCCCCTCGAACTGGACGCACTTCCGCCCACCCCATCGGCCCGGGTGACGGCCCCCTCCGACCAGGAACTGGAGAGGACCGCGCGGAAGCGGCTCGACACGGCCGAAACGGACGACGGGTCCTTCGTACTGCTCAGCTCGTCCACGGGTTCGAGCCACGACCAGGACACGAGGGTGACGCCCGGCAGGACGCTGACGGCCGATCTCACCTGCACGGGGAAGGGGACCGCCACCTTCGTGCTCTCTTCGGG
Source organism: Streptomyces sp. NBC_00237 (assembly GCF_026342435.1). Lineage (NCBI taxonomy): Bacteria > Bacillati > Actinomycetota > Actinomycetes > Kitasatosporales > Streptomycetaceae > Streptomyces > Streptomyces sp. NBC_00237. The sequence goes on from NZ_JAPEMT010000002.1 coordinate 2,745,756, forward strand.
CAAGGCGAAGGTCAGCAAGCGCCTCGACTGCGGCGGGACCACGACAGCGGGCGTGACGAGCGTCGAACTGACCCCGGCCACGCGCACGCTCGACGTCGACATCGACGTGAAGGACGGAGACCGGGTCGGCACGGCCTATCGCGTACGACGCCAGTGATCGACCGGTCCCGACCGACCATGTCCGTTATCCGAACGACCTTGACCGGAAAGCGCCCTTGACGGTGAGACGAACTCTCACTGAACATCAGGCACGCACAGCGCACGCGTCACCGCTCAACTGCCGCACCAGACCCACCTGTTCGGCCAGTTCTCGTACGTTTCCGTCCCGTCCCCGTTCGGAATCCGGAGCCCCCACATGACGCTCTCCACCTTCACCCGCAGCAGATCCGGCACGCTCAAGGTCGCGGCCGTGTCCGCGCTCGCCGTGACCGGTCTGCTCGCCACCACCGCCGGTGCGACCGCCGCGGCGCCCGCTCCCACCCGTACGACAGCGGGGGCAGCGGCTGCCGCGCCCGACATCCCGCTGGCCAACGTCAAGGCGCACCTCACCCAGCTCTCCCAGATAGCCGCCGCCAACGGCGGCAACCGCGCCCACGGCCGCCCCGGCTACAAGGCGTCCATCGACTACGTGAAGGCCAAGCTGGACGCGGCCGGGTTCACCACCTCGCTCCAGACCTTCACCGCGAGCGGCGCCACCGGCTACAACCTGATCGCCGACTGGCCGGGCGGCGACCCGAACAAGGTCCTGATGGCCGGTGCGCACCTGGACTCCGTGTCCTCCGGGGCCGGCATCAACGACAACGGGTCCGGCTCCGCCGCCGTCCTGGAGACCGCCCTCGCCGTCTCCCGCGCCCAGCTGAAGCCGGACAAGCACCTGCGGTTCGGCTGGTGGGGCGCCGAGGAACTCGGGCTGCTCGGCTCGAAGGCGTACGTGAACAGCCTGCCGTCCACGGAGCGCACGAAGTTCGCGGGCTACCTCAACTTCGACATGATCGGCTCGCCGAACCCGGGCTACTTCGTCTACGACGACGACCCGGCCATCGAGAAGACCTTCAAGGACTACTACGCGGGCCTCGGCGTCCCCACCGAGATCGAGACCGAGGGCGACGGCCGCTCCGACCACGCCCCGTTCAAGGCCGTCGGCATCCCGGTCGGCGGTCTGTTCACCGGTGCCAGCCGGACCAAGTCGGCGGCGCAGGCCCAGAAGTGGGGCGGCACCTCCGGCCAGGCGTTCGACCGCTGCTACCACTCCTCGTGCGACAGCCTGACGAACATCAACGACACCGCCCTGGACCGCAACAGCGACGCCGTCGCGCACGCGCTCTGGACGCTGTCGACCGGCGGTACCACTCCCCCGGGCGGCACGGACTACGAGAACACCACGCCGGTCGCGATACCCGACGCCGGTGCGGCCGTGACCTCGTCGATCCCCGTCGCGGGCCGTACGGGCAACGCGCCCGCCACGCTCAAGGTGTCGGTGAACGTCAAGCACACCTGGCGCGGTGACGTGGTCATCGACCTCCTCGCCCCGGACGGGACCGCGTACCGGCTGAAGAACTCCAGCAGCGGCGACTCGGCGGACGACATCGTCGAGACGTACACGGTGAACGCGTCGAGCGAGGTGGCGAACGGGACGTGGAAGCTGCGCGTCCAGGACGTCGCGGCCCAGGACACCGGCACGCTGAACAGCTGGAAGCTCACCTTCTGAACCCCGTGAGCGGGCTCCGGCCCTGAATACCCTGCCGCCCCCGACGCGCGCCGACTACCGCGTCAGGGGCGGCAGTCCAACGTCCGCAGCACGTGGTCGACCAGCTCCGCCATCCGCTCCGGGGTGTGCGCGGGCTTGCGCAGCGCGTACCGGTAGTACAGCGGGCCGTAGAGCAGTTCCACGGCCAGCTCCAGGTCCGCGCCCTCGGGCAGCCGTCCTTGCCGCTGGGCGCTCTTCAGCCGGTTCACCGCCGCCGTGAAGCGCGGAGTGATGAAGATTTCGTGAACGGCTTTCGTGAGTTCCTCGTCGTGGTGGAGCTCCGAGAGGATGCCGATGTACGCGGGTCCGAAGGGCGGCGTCGTCAGCAGCCGGACGACTCCGGTCATCTGTGTGTACAGGTCGGCGGCGAGGTGTCCGGTGTCCGGGAAGGGCGCGTTCGAGTCGGTGCGCTGGGCGAGAGCCTCCAGCAGCACGAAGCCTTTCGAGGGCCACCAGCGGTAGATCGTCTTCTTGCTGACGCCCGCTCGTGCGGCGATCGCCTCCACGGTGACGCCGACGTATCCCTTCTCGGTGCACAGGCCGATGGCTGCCGCGAGGATCGCCTGCCGGGACCTCTCGCTGCGCCGCTGCGGGTTGGGAGGCGTCGCGCTCACGCGGGGAGTCTAGCCGGGCGACGATACGTAGCGTGTTGACAGCGGAACGAGAGACTCCAACAATAGCGACCCGAGGGGGAACGGTCCGTGTCGTGTCGAGCCGCATCGGGGGACGGCTCGGTACGGCACAGGCTCAGGGCCGGTCCCGTACGCCGGAGGGGAATGTACGGGCCCGGCCCGTACCCCCCTCCGGCCCTCGCAGGCCGGCTCCCCGCGCGGACTCGTACGGTCGCCTCGGTCAGGCCGTGACGTCCCTGGCCGTGAACCGCGCCCAGGCCGCCGAGCCGAACACGGCCGCGTACGCACCCTGCATGCCGAGGTTCTTCGCCAGCTCGTCCCAGTACACGGGCTCGCGCAGGAGGTCCGCGAAGGACAGCCAGTAGTGCGAGAAGAGGTACGGCTGGACCCCTTCGAGCTGCGGGATCGCGTTCAGGATCTGCACGGTGATCAGCAGTCCGACGGTCGTCGCCATCGCCGCGATGCCGCTGCCCGTGAGCGTCGAGACGAAGAGCCCGACCGCCGCGAACCCGATGAGCGATGCGGCGACGGCCACCGCGACCGCCCCGGCCCTGAGCAGGCCCTCGCCGAACCCGATCGGCACGCCGGAGATCGTCATCACCTCGCCGACCGGGAACAGCAAGGCCCCCACCGCCAGCGCGGACGCCGCCACCACCAGCGTCGCGACCAGGCAGAACACCAGGGTGGTCGCGTACTTGACGAGCAGCAGCCGGGTCCGTCCGGCAGGCGCGACGAGCAGATAGCGCAGGGTTCCCGCGTTCGCCTCGCCCGCTATCGCATCGCCCGCGACGACGCCGACGGCCATCGGCAGGAACACCGGCAGGGTCGCGGCCAGGGCCGCGAAGACGAGGAAGAGCCCGTTGTGGGTCACCTGCGAGAGGAAGGCGGGGCCGCCACCGCCTCCGCCGCCGGACTCCGGGGAGCCGCTCGACTCGACCTTGATGGCGATGCCGATCAGTACGGGTACGCCCGCCAGCACCGCCAGCAGCGCGAGGGTGCGCCAGCGCCGGAAGGTCACCGCCAGCTCGGACCGCAGCAGCCCGAACGTCCACAGCGGGCTCACCTCGCGCGGGGCGGCCTCCCCCGCCGGAGCCTCAGCCCGCGATCCCCCAGCCCGCGATCCTTCAACCCGCGACATCGAAGCCCTCCCCGGTCAGTGCGACGAACGCGTCCTCCAGCGAGGCCCGTTCGACCCCGAAGCCGGTGACCCGCACCCCGGCGTGGACCAGCGCCGCGTTCAGCTCGGCGAGCCCGGGGCCACCCGGGACATCGGCCCCGTCCGGCTCCGGCGGGCTGCCGGTGACCCGGCCCTCCCCCGCCTCCAGGTCCGTCACACCGTGCTCCTTCAGCACCCGTGCGGCCTCGCCCGCGTCGGGCGTGGTGACCACGAGCCGCCCCCGTGCGCCCGCCGCCAGTTCGGCGACCGGGCCCTGGACGATCAGGCGGCCCCTGGCCATCACCGCGGCATGCGTGCACACCTGCTCGATCTCGTCGAGCAGGTGCGAGGAGAGGAACACGGTGGTGCCGTCGTCGGCCAGCTCCCGCACCAGGGCGCGGATCTCCCGCATGCCCTGCGGGTCGAGGCCGTTCGTCGGTTCGTCGAGGACGAGCAGGTCACGGGGTTGCAGCAGCGCAGCCGCGAGGCCGAGCCGCTGCTTCATGCCGAGGGAGTACGCCCGTGCCTTCTTGGCTCCGGCGGGGGTCAGCCCGACCCGGTCCAGGGCCGCCGCCACCCGCGCCTTCCGCGTGCGCGGGTCGGCGGCCGGGTCGGCGGAGTCGTACCGCACGAGGTTGTCGCGACCGGACAGGAATCCGTACAGTGCGGGCCCCTCGATGAGCGCCCCGACCTTCGGCAGTACGGTCCGAGCCGCACCGGGCATCGCCCGGCCCAGCACGTGGGCCGTCCCCTCGGTCGGCTCGATCAGGCCCATCAGCATCCGGATGGTGGTGGTCTTCCCCGAGCCGTTGGGCCCGAGGAAGCCGAAGACGCTTCCGGCGGGGACGGACAGGTCGAGCCCGTCGACGGCGAGCTGCCCGCCACGGAACCGCTTGGTGAGCCCGCGCGTCTCGATCACCGGCCCCGCGCCGCCTGCTGCGGACGGGTCGCCCGCAGCAGGCGGCCCGTCCGTGCCCGAGGCGTCCGCTGCTCTTTCCGCAGACGGCGACCCGTCCCCCATCCGACCCCAACTCCCGTCACATCATGCCTACTTGGCCTCGTTGGCCGCCTTGACCAGCGCGTCCTTGGTGACCGCGCCGACGAACATCCGGCCGTCGTCCGTCATCAGGGCGTTGACCAGTCGGGTCGAGAAGACCCGGCCCTCGCCGAACTTCCCGGAGACCTTGTCGCCCAGCGAGTCCAGCAGGCCCTGTGCCTGCGGCGGCAGCTGGTCCTTGCCGTTGCCCGTGGCGGGCTTGGCGCCCTTCGTGCCGATCTGTGCGACCGAGGTCCAGCCCTCGCCGATGACCTTGACGTCCTGGCCGGGGCCGCCCTTGCCGAGGCCCTTCTCGACGTCCTGGCCGAACTCCTTGCCGAAGTCCTTGCCGAGGCCGAAGTCCTGACCGGAGCCGTTCTTCCCCTTCGAGGGGTCCAGCTTGTCGGCCTCGGTGACCTTCGCGCCCTTGGGCGGCGTGAAGTCGAACGTGCTCGCGTCCGGCTTGGCGAAGTCGACCTTGGTGAAGCCCGCCTCGACGACCGGCTTGCCGCCGTCGCTGGAGAGCAGCGTGAACTTCAGCGGCGTACCCGTCTTGGCGTCCACCGCGACGCGGATGTCGGCGACCGTGGAGCCGGACTGCTTGGGCTTCACGCTCAGCTGGTACGCGTCCCGCCCGGCCACCTGCGCGGTGCCGTCGACGGTGACCGAGGTGTCCTTGCCGGCCATCTTCAGCGCCTGCTCGGCGAACTCCTTGGGCGTGGTCGGCGTCCCCTCGGGCATCTTCTGCCGCTTGCCGGGCTTCGCGGCGTCCGAGCCCTTCGGGGCCTTCGCGTGGTACGCCTCGTTGGAGCCGCTGTCGTACGCCCAAACCTCGTCGCCGTTGTGGATGAGGCTGTACTCGGCGGCGTCGTCGAGGATCGAGACCTTCTGCCGCTCCGGGCCGTCGACCGCGACGCGCAGCGTGTGGGTGCCGGAGACGAGCTTGGTGAGCTGCTCCTTCGGGTCGGCGCCGGAGCCCTTGCCCTTGCCGCCGTCCATCCCGCCGAGGCCCTTGGCGATCCCGTCGAGGTTCGGCAGACCGAGGTCCGTGCTGATCTTGACGTTGCCGGAGAGCTGCTGGGTGTCGGAAGCGGCGATCTTCTCGATCAGCTGCTGTGCGGTGAGCTGCGGCAGGTCCGGGTCGCCCGCGTTGGCGAGCGCCGGGACGAGCCCGATGGTCGCCGCCGCGACTCCCGCCACCGCGATCGGCACGACGTACCGCGCGGCCTTGCGACGGCGCACCGCGCCGGTCCCCTCCGTGGTGCCCGTGGTGTCCTGTGCCGTGTCGTTCGGTGCCATGCCGTTCGGTGCCATGTGTGCTCTACCTCCGTGGTTGGCGGCCGTGTTCCGCTGCACTCGTGCCCACCCCGCGCCGCCATTCTCGCCCGGATTGGTGAGGAGTGGTGAGGTCAATCAGACCAAAAAGGCGCCCGCGATACGTCAGCCCTCGGCATCAACCTCATGTCCACCCACGGGATGACGGGAGCCACCCCTCTCTCCCCCGTTCTGCGGTGCGTGAGAGGGGTGGCTCCCTGATCCGACCCTGACCCGTTTCCGAAATCCGCAGGTCAGAGGTGCCCAGCGTCGGTTCAGCGCTGGATGAAGACGTAATCCGCCCGGTACGGCACCCCTGACAGGGACCCCGGGGTGCAGCTCCCGGCCGGGGCGACGCCGCCCACCGTGTTGAGCCGCAGGATCTCGGTCGTACGGGAGAAGAGCCCGCCCGGCCTGCCGGACGCCTGGCCCGCGAGGTCCAGCTCGGGGATGTTGTCCGCGCCGTTCGGGCTCCTGGAGATCAGGGTGCCGACGACCTTGCTGCGGTCCCTGGCGATCCACTGCGGGGTGCCGGAGTTCGGGGCGACGAAGGAGTGCGCGATGCCGCCCGCGAGCACGGCCCGTACGTCGCGCTGCTGGAAGGAGGTGGTGCCGTCGGCCGCCTTCTTGCACTCGTAGATCTGCTCGCCCCGCAGGACGGGGGCCCGGAAGTTCTCCAGCGCCCGCCCGAAGTCGAAGGAGCGGGTGACCCTGTGCAGCTGGCCGCGGACCGCGCCGCCGGGGAACTGCCGGGTGTGCAGGTTGGCGTAGAAGCCCGTGGGGCTGTCCTTGAGGGCCGCCAGCAGAGCCCGGTCCTGCACCCGTACGGAACCCTGCGCGGACCCCTGTGCGGAGCCCTGCACCGTCCGGCCGCCGCTCCTGCCCAGCTCACCGCTGAAGTCGACCTTGATGCCGCCGTTGACTCCCCGGTCGCCCTGGTGGATGTGCAGGGCGGACGGCCGGTCGGTGCCGCGCCACTTCACGGCGAACGACACCACGTCGCCCCTGACCTTCACGAACTGGAGGGCCACCCCGTCCCGGTCGCCGACGGCCGGGCCGCCCGGGGTGGGGACCTCGTTGGCCCCGTTCAGGCTGGCGGCGAAGAAGACCGCACCCCGGCTGTCACCGGGCGCACCCGCCCGCAGGGCCACCCCCTCGGTCGCCCCGTGCGCCGCGTGCCCGCTGCCGCCCCCGTCCGCCGAGGCCGGAAGAACGGCGAAGGCGACCCCTGCGGCAGCCGCGACAGCGGTCGTACCGACAGAGATCGCCTTCATACGCTTAGTCATGACTGCTCCCCGTACCGGAGCCGACGCCCCCTGCGTCAGCTTCTGCACTGGGGTACGGATCCGATCCGAGTCTGGACTCAATCCAGAGATGTGACGTGCGTCACACCACAGCGAGCGGGTGTCAGCCCGCCCGGTGCACCACCGCGTCGCACAGCTCCGCCAGCGCCGACTTCGCGTAGCAGTCGGGCAGCGGCGCGAGGGTGGCCCTGGCCTCCTCCGCGTACCGCACGGTGTCACGGCGCGCCTGGGCGAGGGCGGGGTGCACGCGCAGCCTGCGCAGCACCTCGTTCAGCTCCGCGTCGCCCGACAGATCCCCGTCGAGCAGCTCGCACAGTTCGATGTCCTCGGGGCGGCCGTGCGCCTCGGCCATGGCCCGCAGGTGCAGCACCGGCAGCGTGGGGATGCCCTCGCGCAGGTCCGTGCCGGGCGTCTTGCCCGACTCGTGGCTGTCGCTGGCGATGTCCAGGACGTCGTCGGCGAGCTGGAAGGCGGTGCCGAGGCGCTCGCCGTACTGCGTGAGGATGTCGACGACGCTCTCGTCGGCACCCGAGATCATCGCGCCGAAGCGGCAGGAGACGGCCACCAGCGAGCCCGTCTTCCCGGACATGACATCGAGGTAGTGCTCGATCGGGTCACGCCCGTCGCGCGGTCCCGCCGTCTCCAGGATCTGGCCGGTGACCAGGCGCTCGAACGCCTCGGCCTGGATGCGTACGGCCTCGGGACCCAGGTCCGCAAGGATGTGCGAGGCGCGTGCGAACAGGAAGTCCCCGGTGAGCACCGCGACCGAGTTCCCCCAGCGCGAGTTCGCGCTCGGCACTCCGCGCCGTACGTCCGCCTCGTCCATGACGTCGTCGTGGTACAGCGTCGCCAGATGCGTCAGCTCGACGACCACGGCCGACGGCACGACGCCCGGCGCGTAGGGATCGCCGAACTGCGAGGACAGCATCACGAGGAGCGGCCGGAAACGCTTGCCACCTGCGCGTACGAGGTGTTGGGCGGCCTCCGTGATGAACGGGACCTCGCTCTTGGTCGCGTCGAGGAGCCCCTCCTCGACGGCTGCCAGTCCGGTCTGGACATCGGTCTCAAGAGCCTGGTCCCGCACGCTCAGTCCGAACGGCCCGACGACGGTCACGAGGGTTACTCCTGTCTGCTGACGATCAAACGGATTGTCGATCTGTCGCTGGCATCACTCAACAAGTCAGCCTATCCCGTCGACTTTCGATCACCGAGGGCACCGCCCTGTTGCCCGCACCACCGTCACGCGGGCGTCACACCACCGTCCGGCCCCTCGGGCACGGTCCGAAGCACACCGGTATGTTCGTGGTGAGCTGATACGACCAGGAGTAAGCCCTTTGTCCCATATGGAGCCCAACCCTCAGCCCGACGAGTCCCCGGACGCCGCGACGGCGACCGAAGCGAGGGACTCCACCCAGCCACCCCCGGGTGACGACACCGCCTTCTTCGGCCAGCCCAAGGGTCTGATGACCCTGTCGGGCCTGGAAGTGTGGGAGCGGTTCTCGTTCCTGGGCATGCAGGCGATCCTCGTCCTCTACTTCGCGGCCACCGTCGCGGACGGCGGCATGGGCATGGACGCGGGCAACGCGGCCTCGCTCGGTGCGGCGTACGGCACCCTCGTCTACCTGGTGTCGGTCGCGGGCGGCTGGCTCGCCGACCGCATCCTGGGCTCGTACCGCGCCGTCCTGTGGGGCGGCGTCCTCATCGCCTGCGGCCACTACGCGATGGCCGTGCCGACGGACACGTTCACCTGGATCGGCCTCGGCCTGATCAGCGCGGGCACCGGCCTCCTCAAGCCGAACGTCGCCAGCATGGTCGGCAAGCTCTACAAGACCGCCGACGAGCGCCGCGACGCAGGATTCGCCCTGTACTACATGGGCATCAACATCGGTGCGTTCCTCGGCCCGCTGGTCACCGGCTGGCTCGCCGACCACAAGGGCTGGCACTGGGGCTTCTCGGCCGCCGCGCTCGGCATGACGCTGGGTCTGATCCAGTACGTCGCGGGCCGCCGCCACCTCGCGGGCCGCAAGGACCGCGCGGAGTTCGCGCTGCCGCCGGAGAAGATGCGCTCCACCGTACGCATGATCGTGATCGGCCTGGTCGCGGTCGCGGCCGTCTGCACGCTGCTCGCCCTGGTCGGCTGGCTGACGATGTCCCGGTTCGTGGACGTCCTCACCCTGATCTCGGTGATCGCGCCGGTCGTCTACTTCGCTGTGATGTTCCGCAGCCCCCGGGTGACCAGCGAGGAGAAGGGCCGACTGCGCCCGTACGTCGTCCTGTTCCTGGCCTCCGTCGCCTTCAACTTCATCCTCTTCCAGGCGTACTCGACGATGATGCTCCTGGCGAAGACGAACACCGAGACGGAGATCCTCGGCTTCACCTTCCCGGTCAGCTGGTACGCGTCCGCGCTGGGCGCCTTCGAGGTGCTGCTGGCCCCCGTGGTCGCCGCGCTGTGGGTGCGGATGGGCAAGAACCAGCCGCACGCCTCCAACAAGATCGCCATCGGTGTGATCCTCGGCGGCCTGTCCTTCCTCCTGATGGTCCTGCCCACCTCCGGCCACACGAGCGACACGTACAAGATGGCCGCCTGGTGGATCGTCGGCTCGTACCTCCTCCTCGGACTCGGCGACATCCTGCTCCAGACCTCCGGCATGTCCGCCACCACGAAGCTCGCACCGAGGGCCTTCGCCAGCCAGACCATGGCCCTCTGGTTCCTGTCCCTCGCGCTCGCCAACGGCATCCAGGCGCAGACCGTGAAGCTGTACGGCCAGGTCTCCAACCCCGCCTACTTCGGCGTCAACGGCGCCGTCGCGGTCGCGGCGGGCATCGCCGTCATCGCCGCCGCCCCCTGGCTCAAGCGCACCATGCACCCCGTTCACTGAGGTGGCCCATCCCATGCATCCCACGCGTCCTTTGCAGATACGCACCGACTTCCCGTACGCCACGACCCGCGAGGACATCACGATCCCGCTGGCCGACGGCACGCACCTGTACGCCAGGATCTGGCGCCCGGTCACCGACGCACCCGTCCCCGCCCTCCTCGAATACCTCCCGTACCGCCTCAGCGACTGGACCGCGCCGCGCGACTGGCAGCGCCACCCCTGGTACGCGGGCCACGGCTACGCGTCCGTACGCGTCGACGTGCGGGGGCACGGCAACAGCGAGGGCCTGCCGGGCGACGAGTACGACGCCCAGGAGCTGGCCGACGGCGTCGAGGTCGTCAACTGGCTCGCCGAACAGCCCTGGTGCACGGGCAAGGTCGGCATGTTCGGCATCTCCTGGGGCGGCTTCAACTCCCTCCAGATCGCGGCCCTCGCCCCGGAGCCCCTCAAGGCGATCGTCACCGTCTGCTCGGCCGACGACCGCTACGACAACGACGTGCACTACATGGGCGGTTCGGTCCTCGCCGTCGACATGCACGCCTGGGCGGCCACCATGCTCGCCTTCGTGTCCCGCCCGCCGGACCCGGCGCAGGTCGGGGACGGGTGGAAGGACATGTGGCTGAAGCGCCTCGACGCGGTCGACCCCTTCATCCACACCTGGCTGGCCCACCAGACCCGCGACGACTACTGGAAGCACGGCAGCGTCTGTGAGGACTACTCCGCGATCGACGCGGCGGTGCTCGCGGTGGGCGGGTGGCACGACCCGTACCGCGACACGGTCCTGCGCCTGGTGGAACACCTCGACCCCTCCCGCGTACGGGGTCTGATCGGCCCGTGGTCGCACCAGTACCCGGACCGGGGCCTGCCGCCGGGCCCGGCGATCGGCTTCCTCCAGGAAACCTTGCGCTGGTGGGACCAGCACCTGAAGGACGAGGACACCGGCATCATGGCCGAACCCCTCCTCCGCTCCTGGATCAGCGAGTCGCACCCGCCCGCCACGACCTATCCCTCCCTCCCCGGCCGCTGGGTCGGTGACACGTCCTGGCCGTCCCCCCTCGTCACCCCCGTCTCGTACGGTCTCCAGGGCCCGCCCGTGGTCGTCGACTCGCCCATGAACACGGGCCTCGACGCGGGCCGCTTCTTCCCGTTCGGCAACGACTCCGACCTGCCGCCGGACCAGCGCGACGAGGACGCCAAGTCGGCGAGCTTCGACTTCCCCGTCACGGACGCGCCGATCGAGATCCTGGGCCGGGCGAAGGTCCGGCTGCGCCTGACGATGGACGTGCCGCGCGGCCAGGCCGTCGCCCGGCTCTGCGACGTCGCCCCCGACGGCGCGTCGACGCTGGTCACCCGGGGCGTCCTCAACCTCTCGGCCCGCCACGGCAGGGACCGCGCGGACGCATGGCCGGTGGGCGCGACCGAGGACGTCTCCTTCGAACTGAACGGCATCGGCCACACCTTCCCGCCGGGCCACCGCGTCCGCCTCTCCGTCTCCTCGGCGTACTGGCCGTGGATCTGGCCGCAGGCGGACTCGGCGGGCTTCGTCCTGGACCCGGCGGGCTCGTCGCTGGAACTGCCGGTGCGCGCGCACACGGAGGACGCGGGGATTCGCTTCGAAGCGCCGGAACAGTCGCCTCCGCTGAACGTGGAGTTCCCGTCCGACCCCGACCAGCGCCCCGAGCGCCTGGTCGTACGGGACGTGGCCAAGGGCGAGTGGAAGCTGGAGGTGGACCCGCGCTACGGCGGCACGCGGATCTACCCGGACGGCCTCGAATTCACCGAGGAAGCGCTGGAGACGTACACGATCAACGAGAAGGACCCCCTGTCGGCGCGCACCCGCTCCGACTGGACGATCCGGCTGCGCCGCCCGGACCTGGCGTGGGACACGGAGGTGGTCACCCGGTCCGAGATCACTTGCGACGCTTCGGACTTCGTGACGTACAGCGAGGTGACGTGCAGGGAGGGGGGCGAGGTGGTCTTCCACAGGGTGTGGGAACGCAGGATCCCGCGTGCGGCGGGCTAGCTCTCGGGCTGCGAAGCAGGGGCGCGGGGCTGTATCTCTACGCGGCTCCGCCGCGGGGGCGCTCCCTGCTTCGCTGGGGCTGGGAGGGTGCGCCCCTTGAGGGGCGCGGGGAACTGCGCGACCAGCCCCCACGCACCCGCACGTCTCCGGGACAGCCGCGCGGCGAGCGCTTTAGGTGAAGGGGCGGGGAGGGGCAGCCCGCCGCAGGCGCACTGGGGTGCGGCGCACCCATGGGCGGAGGTAAGGGCGGGCGGCTCCGGGGCGAGCCCGGAGCGGAGGGGGCCGCCCCCTTGCCCGCCCGTCCCGCCCCCGGGGGGCGGCCCCGCCGCCCAAGGGGGCTAGACGGAAGCGGAGGGCGGAGCCCAAGGGGGCGAGGCGAGGCGGAGCGCCAGGGGGGGGCTGGGCGGAGGGCTAGGCGGAGTCGGAGGGGGCTGGGCGAGCCCCGCCGCCCAAGGAGGCTGGGCGGAAGCGGAGCCCGGAGGAGGCGGGGTGGGGGCGGAGCCCGGAGGGAGGCGGGGCGGGGCGGAGCCCGGGGAGGGGTCAGGTGAGGTGGGTTAGGCCGGTGGCCAGCCTCTTCGACGCGTACTCCGTCCCACACACGAACCTCATCACAGGCCCGAACGACCCCGCCGCCAAAACCCCCGTGAAGAAGAGCCCCGGCACGGACGACCCGTACCCCGCATCCAGCACCGGAGTCCCCCGGGACGTGACCAGCTCCGTCCGCAGCCCGTCCCCCAGGAAGTCCATGGCCGCGACATCGGTCCGGTACCCGGTCGCCGCCATCACGTGATCGGCTCCGATCTCCGCCGAGGGCCCCTCACCACCCCCCAGCGTGAGGACCGGACGCCCGTCCTCCACCCGCGCCCGTACGATCCGCCGCCCGTCCGTCACCTGCACGCGCCCCGTGAACCGCTCCCGCAGCCACCACGCCCCGAGCGGCCCGAGCACCCGCCGCACCAGATAGTGCCGCGCCGGAGCGGGCAGCCCCCGCACGTACGACGCGTGATACGTCAGCCCGTACAGCGACCAGGCCCGCCCGAACGGCGACTCCGGCCGCAACCGGGGCTGCCGGTCCGGCGCATCCCCGAAGGCCACCGCCCCCCTCCTCCGCGCCACGACCCGCACCGACTTCGCCCCCGCCTCCGCCATCAGCACGGCGTTCTCCAGCGCGGACTGCCCCGCGCCCACCACCAGCACGTCCTTGCCCGCGAAAGCGCCCAGATCCCGATGCTGCGCGGCATGCGAGATCGGCCCGCTCGCCGACGGCCCGTCGGGCGCCGCCGCCACCAGCTCCCTCGGCATCCTCGCCAGCCCCGAAAGCCCGCTCGCCACCACCACGGCCCGTGCCCGGACCTCCTCGCCCGAGTCCAGCTTCACGGCGAACTGCGACCCCGTCCGGTCGACCGAAACGACCCGCACCCGCTCCAGCTCCGGAACCAGCCGCCCCGCGAACCACTGCCCGTACGCGGCGAAGTCCTCGACCGGGATCAGGTCCCAGTCCGACTCGTACCGCCGCACCCCCGCCTCCGCGCAGAAGTCGATCAGGTCGTGTCCCGGCTGCGGCGCGTCGATGTTCGACGCGGCCGGGGTCGACTTGAGCAGCATCCCGGCGGGCATCTTGGTACGCCAGGCGACCATCGGGTCGCCGAAGACCCGCACCGGGACACCGCGGGCCTTGAGGTGTGCGGCGGTGGACAGACCGTAGGGCCCGGCACCGATGACAACGACCGGCAGAATCACAGAAGTTCCCCTCCCCAGGGTGAAACAGAAAGACTGCATACCCGGCACGACCCACCCCTATGTGGCGGTGCCGCGCCGCCCCGCCCGCCGCGCCCCGTACATCTCGTACAGGTGCCGCGTCCCCGGCCCCACCATCCGCGCCAGCATCGCCAGCGCCGGTTTCGGGTCGTCCGCCGCGAACCACGCCAGCTCCGTGGAGTCCGCCCGCCTCGGGACGTGCGGCGTCGTGTACCCGCTGCGGCGGTACGCGAGGAGTGCGGGCAGGTCGATGTTCTCGACCACGAAGCGGTGCCCGGCGCGCTGTTCCCCCTCCGGAACGGCCCGCCCGGTCAGATCCAGGTGCTGTGCCCGTACGACGTCCACGCCCGACTCGCTCTCGAAGAGCCGGAACTGGGCGCCCATGCGGGGGTTGAAGTCGAGCAGCTTGTACTGCCCGTCGCGCCTGTCGTAGCGCAGATCGAGGTCCACGATCCCGCTGAACCCGATCCGCTTGACGAACTGCGACGCGAGGCCCGCGAGTTCCGGATTGTCGACCACGTACGCGCACGCCGTCATGCCCGCGTGCGGCGGCCAGGAGCGCACCTTCACCCCGGTGAACATCGCCCGGGGCTCGCTGTGCGCGTCGAAGTAGGCGTGCACGATCCAGTCCTCGGCCTCCTCGCGCGGCAGGTACTCCTGGAGGATCACCCCCGGCGACTCGCCCCATTCCCGTGCCAGGGCGCGGAGTTGGCCGGGCCCCGCTATGCGTGTGGTTCCTCGTACGGCCGGGTGGTGACGGCGTACGAAGGCTTCCCGGTTCTTGGCGACCACCGGGAAGCGGGCCCGCTCCGCGAAGGCGACGACCTCGGCGTACGAGTTGGGGAACGCGGCCTCCGGGGTCGCCACCCCGTGCTCCGTGCACAGCTCGTGCAGCCCCTGCTTGCTGGCGAGGCGGCGCGGCAGGTCCGCCGGCACGGACGGGAAGAGGAAGGCCGGAGCCAGCTCCCGCTGGTGCTCGGCGATGAGCACGGCGGCCTCCTCGTCGGTCGGTACGAGGACGGCCGGGCGGCCGATGCGAGCGCCCACGCGCAGCAGGCCCTCCACGAGGCGGGCCGGTTCCTCCGTGCCGCTGGTGGGCCAGACGTACGGCCTGCGCAGATGCCGGGAGAGCGCCGCCGGGGTCCACCGGTCCTCGGTGATCGCGTACATGGGTATGCCGAGGCGGCCGAGGCTGCGGATCGCGCCGACGCCGCCGTGATGCAGTGGATAGTCACCGAACTTGACGATCAGAGCCGGAACCTCCCGGTCCGCCGAGGGCCTCGGCGTCCTGCCGCTGCGCCCCGGCGTGCTGCCGCTCCCCACAAGTCCCCCCTATGGACTTCCACGGATCAGGACCCACCCTGCGCAAGGACCCCTCGGGCCCTGTGGACCCCCTTGATCCCTTGGACCCCTCGGGCCCTTGGACCCTTGGCCCCTTGCACCCTTGGAAACTCCCGCCCGTGCCCCCAAAGGACGCTAAGCCGGAATTCCCGCCTCCACCCACGCCATTCAGGACATTACGAACTCTTTAGCCACTGCCGCCCCTGGCCTCCCCCACGTAACGTGTGTTCCAACGACCTGGAAAGCGAGGCAGCACCCCATGCCCGAGCAGTCCCCGCTCACGTCAGCGCTCGACGTTCCCGAAGGCGACCCCTTCGGCCCGCACAACCTCCCCTACGGCGTGTTCTCCACCGAGGAAGCGCCGGAGCGCCGCCGCGTCGGCGTCCGTATCGGAGGCCATGTGCTGGACGCGGGTGCCGCCGCGCTGGCGCTCGGCTCCCCGTACGCGCAGCTCCTGGCGCAGCCCTCGCTGAACCCGCTGCTCGCGGCGGGCCGCACCGCCTGGCGCGACGTGCGCCGCGCGCTCACCGCGTGGGTCACGAGCCCGGCGCACCGCGAGGACATAGAGCCGCTGCTGCACCCGCTGGGCGCGGTCACCCTGCACCTTCCGTACGAGGTCGCCGACTACGTCGACTTCTACGCGAGCGAGAACCACGCGACGAACGTCGGCCGGATCTTCCGCCCGGACGGCGACGCGCTGACCCCCAACTGGAAGCACCTGCCCATCGGTTACCACGGCCGGTCCGGCACCGTTGTGGTCTCCGGGACGGACGTGGTACGACCGTCGGGCCAGCGCAAGGCCCCCGCGGACGCGGCCCCGGTCTTCGGCCCCTCCGTGAAGCTCGACATCGAGGCGGAGGTCGGCTTCGTCGTCGGCACGCCGTCGAAGCTGGGCGAACCGGTCTCCCTGACCGACTTCCGCGACCACGTCTTCGGCCTCTCCCTCCTCAACGACTGGTCGGCGCGCGACATCCAGGCATGGGAGTACGTGCCGCTGGGCCCCTTCCTCGGCAAGTCCTTCGCCACGTCGGTCTCGGCGTGGGTGACTCCGCTGGAGGCCCTGGAGGCGGCCCGGGTGGCGCTGCCCGCGCGGGACCTCCCCGTCCTCCCGTACCTCGACGACTCCGACGAGGAGGAGGACGGCGGCTTCGACCTCCGGATCTCCGTCTCCATCAACGGGCAGGTCGTCTCCGAGCCGCCCTTCTCCACCATGTACTGGTCGGCGGCGCAGATGCTGACGCACATGACGGTCAACGGGGCGTCGCTGCGGACCGGTGACCTGTACGGGTCGGGAACGGTCAGCGGGCCGGAGGCCGCCCAGCGGGGCTCCCTCCTCGAACTCACCTGGAACGGCACCGAGCCCATCGAACTGCCCTCCGGCAAGCGGACGTTCCTGGAGGACGGCGACGAGGTCACGCTGACGGCGTGGGCACCGGGTCCCGACGGGACGAAGGTCGGTCTCGGCGAGGTCTCCGGACGGATCGTGGGACGGGGCTGAACCTCTCCGGCCGGGGAACCCTCACCTTCCCGAGGGCTCCCCGCCGTGGGAGGCCGATGCCGTGATGGCACCCCCTCCGCACCTCTGCCTGGCGGAGGAGCTGCTCCTCCTCGGACTCAACTCGCGAGGCTCGGGGTTGGGACGTGCGGGTGCGTTGGGGCTGGTCGCGCAGTTCCCCGCGCCCTGAATGCCCTCTCGCTCCGGGGCCACCCCAAGGGCCCGCGGCCCCCCGCCCCATGGCGCCCTCAGTCCTCCGGCGGCGGCTCCATTCCCCACTCCGGTTCCGGCTCCGCCGCCCAGTCCCACTCGGGCTCCGGAGACCGGGCCACCGCCGGAGCCGGATCCGGAGCCTTGGCCGGAACCGGAGCCGGGGCCGAAGCCTTGGCCGGGACCGTGGTCGAAGCCGGGGCCGAAGCCGGGACAGGAGCCGGAGCGCTCCCGAGCTCCGCCAGAACCTCCAACACGCCCTCCCCGAACGTCGTCAGCTTCTTCTCCCCGACCCCGCCGATCTCCCCCAGCTCCGCCAACGACCCCGGCCTCCGCACCGCGATCTCCTGCAACGTCGCGTTGTTGAAGACCACGTACGGCGGCATCCCCAGCTCCTTCGCCTGCGCCGTCCGCCAGGACCTCAGCGCCTCGAACACCGCAGCCGCCCCCTCCGGCAGATCCGCCACCGCAGCCGCCGCCTTGGCCTTGCGCTCCCCCCGCTCGGCCCGCGCCACCGCCACCTTCTTCGGCTCCTTGCGCAGCCGCACCTCACGCTCGCCGCCCAGCACCGCCCCGCTCGCGTCCGTCAGGACCAGCGTCCCGTACTCGCCCTCGACCGCCAGCAGCCCCTGCGCCAGCAACTGCCGTACCACGCCCCGCCATTCGGCCTCCACCAGCTCCTGGCCGATCCCGAACACCGACAGCTGGTCGTGGTCGAACTGAATGATCTTCGCCGTCTTCTTGCCGAGCAGGATGTCGACGATCTGCCCCGCCCCGAACTTCTGCTTCCGCTCCCGCTTCAGCCGCCACACCGTGGACAGCACCTTCTGCGCGGGCACCGTCCCGTCCAAAGTCTCCGGCGGGGTCAGGCACGTGTCGCAGTTGCCGCACTTCTCCGGCGCGCCCTCCTGCCCGAAGTACGCGAGGAGCTGGCTCCGCCTGCACTCCGCCGTCTCGCAGAGCGCCAGCATGGCGTCCAGGTGGGAGGCGGCCCGACGGCGGAAAGCCTCGTCCCCCTCACTGCCCTGGATCATCTTCCGCTGCTGGACGACATCCTGGAGGCCGTACGCCATCCAGGCCGTCGAAGGGGCCCCGTCACGCCCGGCGCGACCCGTCTCCTGGTAGTAGCCCTCGACCGACTTCGGCAGGTCCAGGTGTGCGACGAAACGTACGTCCGGCTTGTCGATGCCCATGCCGAACGCGATCGTCGCGACCACGACCAGGCCCTCCTCCCGCAGGAAGCGGGCCTGATTGCGGGCGCGGGTCCCCCCGTCGAGCCCCGCGTGGTACGGCACGGCCTCGATGCCCTGCTTGCACAGGAACTCCGCCGTCGCGTCCACCGACTTCCGCGACAGGCAGTAGACGATGCCCGCGTCCCCCGCGTGCTCCTCGCGGAGGAAGGCGAGGAGCTGCTTCTTCGGGTCGACCTTCGGGACGATCCGGTACTGGATGTTCGGCCGGTCGAAGCTCGCCACGAAGTGCTTCGCGTTCGGCATGCCGAGGCGGGCGGTGATCTCCTGGTGCGTCGCCGCCGTGGCCGTCGCCGTCAGGGCGATGCGCGGTACGTCCGGCCAGCGCTCGCCCAGTACGGACAGGGCCAGGTAGTCGGGGCGGAAGTCGTGTCCCCAGGAAGCGACGCAGTGCGCCTCGTCGATCGCGAAGACCGAGATCTTGCCGCGCGAGAGCAGGGACAGCGTCGAGTCCAGGCGCAGCCGCTCCGGGGCCAGGTAGATCATGTCCAGCTCACCCGCCAGGAACTCCGCTTCGACCGTGCGCCGCTCGTCGAAGTCCTGGGTCGAGTTCATGAACCCGGCCTTCACGCCGAGCGCCCGCAGCGCGTCGACCTGGTCCTGCATGAGGGCGATGAGAGGGGAGATCACCACGCCCGTGCCCGGCCTGACCAGGGACGGGATCTGGTAGCAGAGGGACTTTCCGCCGCCGGTGGGCATGAGGACGACCGCGTCGCCGCCGCTCACCACCTGCTCGATGATCTCCGCCTGCTCGCCTCGGAACGCGTCGTATCCGAAGATCCGGTGCAGCGTGCGCAGTGCATCACTCTCCGCGACCCCTGCTGTCTGCGTCCCGTCCACTTCCACCATCCCGCTCGCCCCACTCATCACGTTCATCGCGCCGTTCCCCCGATTCCGTTTCGCCACCTCCCACCACGGTAGGTGCACGCACTGACAACCGGGGCCAAAAGCCGCTGCCCGGCACCCCGCGAAGGGGCACCGGGCAGCGGTCACACACCGTAAGACCGTACGGGCGGCTACCTGACGAAGATTCCCGCCTGGCCCGCGAGGTCGAGGAAGTACTGCGGGGCCACGCCCAGCACCAGCGTCACCGCCACGCCCACCCCGATCGCGGTCGTCGTCAGTACCGACGGCACGGCGACCGTCGGGCCGTCCGCCTTCGGCTCGCTGAAGAACATCAGGACGATGACCCGGATGTAGAAGAAGGCGGCGACCGCCGAGGACAGCACGCCGACCACGACCAGGACACCCGCCCCGCCCTCCGCCGCCGCCTTGAAGACCGCGAACTTGCCCGAGAACCCGGAGGTCAGCGGGATGCCCGCGAAGGCGAGGAGGAAGACCGCGAAGACCGCCGCCACCAGGGGGGAGCGTCGGCCGAGGCCCACCCACTTCGACAGGTGCGTCGCCTCGCCGCCCGCGTCGCGCACCAGCGTGACCACGGCGAACGCGCCGATCGTCACGAAGGAGTAGGCGAGCAGGTAGAAGAGGACGGACGAGATGCCGTCGGGGGTGGCCGCGATGACACCGGCCAGGATGAAGCCGCCGTGCGCGATCGAGGAGTAGGCGAGGAGCCGCTTGATGTCGGTCTGGGTGATCGCGACGATCGCACCGCCCAGCATCGTGACGATGGCGATGCCCCACATCACCGGCCGCCAGTCCCAGGTGAGGCCCGGGAGCACGACGTAGAGGAGACGGAGCAGCGCGCCGAAGGCGGCGACCTTGGTGGCCGCGGCCATGAAGCCGGTGACCGGGGTCGGTGCGCCCTGGTAGACGTCCGGGGTCCACATGTGGAAGGGGACCGCGCCGACCTTGAAGAGCAGGCCCATCAGGATCAGCGCCATGCCGATCAGGAGCAGCGCGTCGTTGCCCATGGTGTCCGCGAGCGCCGGGGAGATCTGCTGGGTGGTGCCGTCGACGATGTCGGCGATCTTCGCGTACGAGACGGAGCCCGCGTACCCGTAGATCAGGGCGATGCCGAACAGCAGGAACGCCGAGGAGAACGCGCCGAGCAGGAAGTACTTCACGGCCGCCTCCTGCGACATCAGCCGCTTGCGGCGGGCGACGGCGCACAGGAGGTAGAGCGGGAGGGAGAAGACTTCCAGCGCGATGAAGAGCGTCAGCAGGTCGTTGGCCGCCGGGAAGGCGAGCAGGCCCGCGATCGCGAAGAGGGCGAGCGGGAAGACCTCGGTGGTGGTGAAGCCCGCCTTGACGGCCGCCTTCTCGGCGTCGCTGCCGGGCACCGCCGCCGCGTCCGCCGCGAAGGAGTCGACCCGGTTGCCGTGCGCCTCCGGGTCGAGCTTGCGCTCGGCGAAGGTGAACACGGCGACCAGCGAGGCCAGGAGAATGGTGCCCTGGAGGAACAGCGCCGGGCCGTCGACCGCGATCGCGCCCATGGCCGCGATGTGCGCCTTGGTGGTGCCGAAACCGCTGGCCGCGAGGCCGACGATGGCGGCGAAGGCGGCGGCGATGGCCACCACCGAGAGGAACAACTGGGCGTAGTAGCGCGCCTTTCGGGGCACGAACGCCTCGACCAGAATGCCGAGGACGGCCGCGCCGACGATGATCAGGATCGGCGACAGCTGCGCGTACTCGATGGTCGGGGCGTCGAACTTCAGCTCCGAGCCCGGAGCCGGGGCCGCCAGAGTCGTCCACAGGCTGTGGACAGTCACTGCGCTCACTTCGCGGCCTCCACTTCAGGCTTGGGGTCCTGCTTGTTCACGTCGTGCATGGTGTGGGTGATCGCCGGGTTGACGA
Organism: Streptomyces sp. NBC_00237; assembly: GCF_026342435.1. Taxonomy (NCBI): domain Bacteria; kingdom Bacillati; phylum Actinomycetota; class Actinomycetes; order Kitasatosporales; family Streptomycetaceae; genus Streptomyces; species Streptomyces sp. NBC_00237. Next base: position 2,766,655 of record NZ_JAPEMT010000002.1, read on the forward strand.
TGTCGGTGAGCGGCTTCGGGAAGACCCCGAGCCCGATCAGCAGCACGATCAGCGGCACCACCACGGTCAGCTCGCGGGCCTTGAGGTCCTTCATCCCGCTGACCTCGGCCTTCACCGGTCCGGTCATCGTGCGCTGGTAGAGCACCAGGACGTAGAGGGCGGCGAGGACGATGCCTGTGGTGGCGATGACGCCGACCACCGGGTACGCGGCGAACACGCCGACCAGGACCAGGAACTCACTGACGAAGGGCGCCAGGCCCGGCAGCGAGAGTGTCGCCAGGCCGCCGATCAGGAAGGTGCCGGCGAGCACCGGGGCCACCTTCTGCACCCCGCCGTAGTCCGCGATGAGCCGCGAGCCGCGCCGGGAGATCAGGAAGCCCGCGACCAGCATCAGCGCCGCCGTCGAGATGCCGTGGTTGACCATGTACAGCGTCGCGCCGGACTGGCCCTGGCTGGTCATCGCGAAGATGCCCAGGATGATGAACCCGAAGTGCGAGATCGACGCGTACGCCACCAGACGCTTGATGTCGCGCTGGCCGACGGCGAGCAGTGCCCCGTACACGATGCTGATCAGCGCCAGGACGAGGATCGCGGGCGTCGCCCACTTGCTGGCCTCCGGGAAGAGCTGGAGGCAGAAGCGGAGCATCGCGAACGTGCCGACCTTGTCGACGACCGCCGTGATGAGGACGGCGACCGGGGCGGTCGCCTCCCCCATCGCGTTCGGCAGCCAGGTGTGCAGCGGCCACAGCGGGGCCTTCACCGCGAAGGCGAAGAAGAAGCCGAGGAAGAGCAGCCGCTCGACGTTGGTCGACATCTCCAGGCCGCCGTTGGCGCGGAGTTCGGCGATCTCCGCGAGGGAGAAGGTGCCGGTGACCGTGTAGAGACCGATGACGGCGGCCAGCATGATCAGGCCGCCGACCAGGTTGTACAGGAGGAACTTGACCGCCGCGTACGACCGCTGGGTCGCCGCCGCCTCGTCCGTTCCGCTGTGCGCCCGGTCGCCGAAGCCGCCGATGAGGAAGTACATCGGGATGAGCATGGCTTCGAAGAAGATGTAGAAGAGGAAGACGTCGGTGGCCTCGAAGGAGATGATCACCATCGCCTCGACCATCAGGATCAGCGCGAAGAAGCCCTGAGTGGGGCGCCAGCGCTTGTTGTCCTTCTTGTCGAGGGGGTCGGCGTCGTTCCAGCCCGCGACGATCACGAACGGGATCAGCAGCGCGGTCAGCGCGATGAGCGCCACCCCGATGCCGTCGACGCCCAGTTCGTAGCGGACGCCGAAGTCCTTGATCCAGGAGTGGGATTCGGTGAGTTGGTAGCGGTCGCCGCTGGGTTCGAAGCGGATGAGGATGATCGCGGCCAGCACCAGCGTGCCGAGCGAGACCAGCAGCGCCAGCCACTTGGCGGCCGTGCGACGGGCGGCCGGCACGGCGGCGGTGAGGAGGGCACCGGCCGCCGGGAGGACCGCCGTCGCGGTGAGCAGGGGAAAGGACATCGTGATCAGACCGCCCTCATCAGCAGGGTCGCGGCGATGAGGATCGCCGTACCGCCGAACATCGAGACCGCGTACGAGCGGGCGTAGCCGTTCTGGAGCTTGCGCAGTCGGCCCGAGAGCCCGCCGACCGAGGCCGCGGTGCCGTTGACCACGCCGTCGACCACCTTGTGGTCGACGTAGACCAGCGAGCGGGTGAGGTGCTCGCCACCGCGGACCAGGACCACGTGGTTGAAGTCGTCCTGGAGGAGGTCGCGGCGGGCGGCCCGGGTGAGCAGCGAACCGCGCGGGGCGACGACCGGGACGGGCTTGCGGCCGTACTGGAAGTACGCGGCGACCACACCGAGCAGCAGGACCGCGATCGTCGCGCCGGTGATGACCGGGATGCTGATCGGCGGGTGCGGGTGCTCGAACTTGGTGACCGGGGCGAGCCAGTTGACGAAGCGGTCGCCGATGCTGAACACGCCGCCCGCGAAGACCGATCCGAAGGCGAGGACGATCATGGGGATCGTCATCGACTTGGGCGACTCGTGCGGGTGCGGCTCCGCATGGGCCCCGTGCGTCTCGGCGGCGGGCTCCACGTCGGGCTGGGCCGGGGAAGCGGTGGCTCTGTTCCGCCAGCGCTCCTCGCCGAAGAAGGTCATCAGCATCACGCGCGTCATGTAGAACGCGGTGAGGCCCGCGCCCAGCAGGGTGGCCGCGCCCAGGACCCAGCCCTGGGTGCCGCCCGCCGAGAAGGCCGCCTCGATGATCTTGTCCTTGGAGAAGAAGCCGGACAGACCGGGGAAGCCGATGAGCGCCAGGTAGCCGAGGCCGAAGGTGACGAAGGTGACCGGCATGTACTTCCGCAGGCCGCCGTACTTGCGCATGTCGACCTCGTCGTTCATGCCGTGCATGACGGAGCCCGCGCCGAGGAAGAGCCCGGCCTTGAAGAAGCCGTGCGTCACCAGGTGCATGATCGCGAAGGCGTAGCCGATCGGGCCGAGTCCGGCCGCGAGGATCATGTAGCCGATCTGCGACATCGTCGATCCGGCGAGCGCCTTCTTGATGTCGTCCTTCGCGCAACCGACGATCGCACCGAAGAGGAGCGTGACCGCGCCGACGACGGTGACCACCAACTGGGCGTCGGGGGCCCCGTCGAAGATCGCACCGGAGCGGACGATCAGGTACACGCCCGCGGTCACCATGGTCGCCGCGTGGATGAGGGCCGAGACCGGGGTCGGGCCCTCCATCGCGTCGCCGAGCCAGGACTGGAGCGGCACCTGCGCCGACTTGCCGCACGCGGCGAGCAGCAGCATCAGGCCGATCGCGGTGAGCTTGCCCTCGCTCGCGCCCTCCGCCGCACCCAGCACGGGCCCGAAGGCGAAGGTGCCGAAGGTGGTGAACATCAGCATGATCGCGATGGACAGGCCGATGTCGCCGACGCGGTTGACCAGGAACGCCTTCTTGGCCGCCGTCGCCGCGCTGGGCTTGTGCTGCCAGAACCCGATGAGCAGGTACGAGGCGAGGCCGACGCCCTCCCAGCCGAAGTACAGCAGGAGGTAGTTGTCGGCGATGACCAGGAGCAGCATCGCCGCGAGGAAGAGGTTCAGGTAGCCGAAGAAGCGCCGGCGGCGCTCGTCGTGCTCCATGTACCCGATGGAGTAGAGGTGGATCAGGGTGCCGACACCGGTGATCAGCAGGACGAAGGTCATCGACAGCTGGTCGAGCTGGAAGGCGATGTCCGCCTGGAAGGACTCGACCGGGACCCAGCTGAACAGCTTCTGGTGCAGGGCGCGGTCACCCGCGTCCTTGCCGATCATGTCGACGAAGAGCACGGCGCCGACGACGAACGAACCGGCGGCGAGCAGGGTGCCCAGCCAGTGGCCGATCTTGTCCAATCGGCGCCCGCCGCACAGCAGTACGGCCGCTCCGAGCAGTGGCGCTGCGACGAGCAGCGCGATCAGGTTCTCCACGATTCTTTGCGCCCCTTACAGCTTCATCAGGCTGGCGTCGTCGACCGAGGCCGAGTGACGGGACCGGAACAGCGACACGATGATCGCCAGGCCGACCACGACCTCGGCGGCGGCGACGACCATCGTGAAGAAGGCGATGATCTGGCCGTCGAGATTGCCGTGCATCCGGGAGAACGCGACGAGTGCCAGGTTGCAGGCGTTGAGCATCAGCTCGACGCACATGAACACGACGATGGCGTTGCGCCGGATCAGCACTCCTGCCGCGCCGATGGTGAACAACAGGGAAGCCAGGTAGAGGTAGTTCACCGGATTCACTTGGCCGCCTCCTCTTCTCGGTCGCGACCCGCGTCACGGCCCAGCCGCTCCTCGGAGCGCTGTTCCAGCGCCTTGAGGTCGTTGAGGGCCTGCGTCGACACGTCGCGGATCTGGCCGCGCTCGCGCAGCGTCTGCATGACGGTCAGCTCGGACGGGGTGCCGTCGGGGAGCAGACCGGCGATGTCCACCGCGTTGTGCCGGGCGTAGACGCCGGGGGCGGGCAGCGGCGGGAGGTGCTTGCCCTCGCGGACGCGCTGCTCGGACAGTTCGCGCTGGGTCTTGCTGCGCTCGGTGCGCTCGCGGTTGGTGAGGACCATCGCGCCGACCGTGGCGGTGATCAGCAGGGCGCCGGTGATCTCGAAGGCGAAGACGTAATCCGTGAAGATCAGCTTCGCCAGGCCCTGGACGTTGCCCGCCGCGTTGGCCTGGCCCAGTCCGTTGAACTCCTTGATCCCGGCGTTGCCGATGCCGACGATCAAGAGGATGCCGAAGCCGAGTCCGCAACCGGCGGCCAGCCAGCGCTGCCCCTTCAGGGTCTCCTTGAGGGAGTCCGCCGCGGTGACGCCGACGAGCATGACGACGAAGAGGAAGAGCATCATGATCGCGCCGGTGTAGACGACGATCTGGACGATGCCCAGGAAGTACGCCCCGTTGGCGAGGTAGAAGACCGCCAGGATGATCATGGTCCCGGCGAGGCACAGCGCACTGTGCACGGCCTTCTTCATCAGGATGGTGGCCAGGGCCCCGACCACGGCGACCGTGCCCAGGATCCAGAACTGGACGGCCTCGCCCGTGGAAGCGGCGGCGGCGAGCACCGTACCGGGTGCGGCGGCGAGGGCGCTCACGCTCCCACCACCTTTTTGGACGCGGGCTCGTCCTCGCCGAAGGTGGAGGCGGCCTCCTGGGGCCGCTCCCCCCGGCTCAGCGCGACCTGCTGCACGGTGCCGGGGGCGGCCTCGGTGACCAGGCCCCGGTAGTAGTCCTGCTCGTCCGTGCCCGGGAAGATCGAGTGCGGGGAGTCGACCATGCCCTCGGTGAGACCGGCGAGGAGCTGGTCCTTGGTGTAGATGAGGTTCTCGCGGCTGCTGTCGGCCAGTTCGAACTCGTTGGTCATCGTGAGCGCCCGCGTGGGACACGCCTCGATGCACAGCCCGCACAGGATGCAGCGGGCGTAGTTGATCTGGTAGACGCGGCCGTACCGCTCACCCGGGGAGTAGCGCTCCTCCTCGGTGTTGTCCGCGCCCTCCACGTAGATGGCGTCCGCCGGACAGGCCCAGGCGCACAGCTCGCAGCCGACGCACTTCTCCAGTCCGTCGGGGTGCCGGTTGAGCTGGTGACGGCCGTGGAAGCGCGGCGCCGTCACCTTCGGCGTCTCCGGGTACTGCTCGGTCAGCCGCTTCTTGAACATGGCCTTGAAGGTCACGCCGAAACCGGCCACGGGGTTCTGCCAGGGGGTCCGGGGGTCTTCGCCCCGGGAAGATGCATCAGACACCGTCAGCCTCCTTTCCGTCACTCTCAGTAGCAATGCCCTCAGTATTGCCGCCGCCACTGACAACGAGCTCCCGCTCCTGCCTGGACCGCCTTCGCGGCACGGGCGGCAGGGTCTGTCCTGGCAGCGGAGGCACCGGGAATCCACCGGCCATCGGGTCGAACGCGGCTGTGCCCCGGGCGTCTTCGGGCTCTTCGTGTTTGGCCCGGCGGAACATGTCCCACACGTACGAGATCAGCAGTACGGCGAGCACCGCCCCGGCCACCCCGAAGAGGATCGACCGGAACTCCACGCCCTCCCGGGTCAGCGCCCGCATGGTGGCGACCAGCATCAGCCAGACCACCGACAGCGGGATCAGGACCTTCCAGCCCAGCTTCATCAGCTGGTCGTAGCGCACGCGTGGCAGCGTGCCGCGCAGCCAGATGAAGAAGAACAGCAGCAGTTGCACCTTGAGGACGAACCAGAGCATCGGCCACCAGCCGTGGTTCGCGCCCTCCCAGAAGCTGCTGATCGGGTACGGGGCCCGCCAGCCGCCCAGGAAGAGGGTGACCGAGACCGCCGAGACGGTGACCATGTTGACGTACTCGGCCAGCATGAACAGGGCGAACTTGATCGACGAGTACTCGGTGTTGAAGCCGCCGACGAGGTCGCCCTCGGACTCCGGCATGTCGAACGGGGCGCGGTTGGTCTCGCCGACCATCGTCACCACGTAGATCAGGAAGGACACCGGCAGCACGACGATGAACCACTTGTCGTGCTGCTGCGCCACGATCTCGGAGGTCGACATCGACCCGGAGTAGAGGAAGACCGAGGCGAAGGCCGCGCCCATGGCGATCTCGTACGAGATCATCTGCGCGCAGGAGCGGAGACCGCCGAGCAGCGGGTACGTGGAGCCCGAGGACCAGCCCGCGAGGACGATGCCGTAGATGCCGACGGAGGCGACCGCGAGGATGTAGAGCATCGCGATCGGCAGGTCGGTGAGCTGCATCGTCGTACGCGTGCCGAAGATCGAGATCTCATTGCCCGGCGGGCCGAAGGGGATCACCGCGATGGCCATGAAGGCGGGGATGGCGGCGACGATCGGGGCCAGGACGTAGACGACCTTGTCGGCGCGCTTGACGACCAGGTCCTCCTTCAGCATCAGCTTGATGCCGTCGGCGAGCGACTGGAGCATGCCCCAGGGGCCGTGCCGGTTGGGGCCGATGCGCAGCTGCATCCAGGCGACGACCTTGCGCTCCCACACGATGGAGAAGAGCACGGTGACCATCAGGAACGCGAAGCAGAAGACGGCCTTGATCGCGACGAGCCACCAGGGGTCCGTGCCGAACATGGACAGGTCTTCCACGGCGAGTGGGTACGTCGTCATGCCGTCACCTCCGTCGGAGCGCTGGACCCGGCCTTCGCGGGTGCGAGGGTGACCAACTGGCCGGGGCGAGCCCCGGTGTCGGAGAGGACGCCGCCGCCGACCGAGTTCATCGGGAGCCAGACCACGCGGTCGGGCATCTCGCTGACCTGGAGCGGCAGTCGCACGGTTCCGGCAGGTCCGGTGACCGCGAGTACGTCGCCGTGCTGGACGCCCGTCTCGGCGGCGGTGGCCGGGGAGAGCCGGGCCACGGCCGCGTGCCGGGTGCCCGCGAGGGCCTCGTCGCCGTCCTGGAGCCTGCCCTGGTCGAGCAGCATCCGGTGTCCGGCGAGTACGGCTTCGCCGGCGCCCGCGCGGGGCAGCGGCCGGGACGTCTCCAGCGGTACGGAGGCGTGCGGCCCCTCCCACGCGCCGAGCCGGTCCAGCTCTCGCCGTACGGACTTGAGGTCCGGCAGCGCGAAGTGACCGTGTCGCTCAGTGCCTCCGGCGCGGGCGAGTTCATCGGCCAGCATGTGCAGCACCCGGGCGTCGCTCGGGGCGAGCCTGCGCGTCATCTGCTCGGGCTTCAGCGCGGCCTCGAACATGCGGACCCTGCCCTCCCAGTTGAGGAAGGTGCCGGGCTTCTCGGCGACCGCGGCCACCGGGAACACGACGTCCGCCTTCGCGGTGACCTCGCTCGGCCGCAGCTCCAGGGAGACCAGGAAGCGCACCTCGTCGAGCGCCGTGCGCGCGCGCGAAGGGTCAGGCAGGTCGGCGGGGTCGACTCCGGCGACGACCAGGGCGAGGAGTTCGCCGGTCGCGGCGGCCTCGACGATCTGGCCCGTGTCGCGCCCGTACCGGTGCGGGAGTTCGGCGACGCCCCACACGGAGGCGACCTCCTCGCGCGCGCGGGGGTCGGTCGCGGGACGCCCGCCGGGCAGCAGCGACGGAATCGCCCCGGCCTCGACGGCGCCGCGCTCTCCGGCCCGGCGCGGGATCCACACCAGTTCGGCTCCGGTCGCGGACGCGGCCCGTACGGCGGCGGTCAGTGCGCCCGGCACACCGGCCAGGCGCTCACCGACGACGATCACCGCACCGGGTTCGCGCAGCGCGTCGGCCGCCTTGACCCCGTCGGCCTCCAGGCCCGCGTGCCCGGCGAGGGCGTCGAGCCAGTCGGTCTCGGTGCCGGGGGCGGCGGGGAGCAGCGTGCCGCCCGCCTTCTCCAGGCCGCGGGTGGCGTGCGAGGCGAGGGCGAAGGTGCGCTGACCGTACTTGCGGTGGGCCTTGCGCAGCCGCAGGAAGACGCCGGGGGCCTCCTCCTCGGACTCGAACCCGGCGAGCAGGACCGCCGGGGCCTTCTCCAGGGCCGTGTACGTCACTCCTGAACCGTCGAGGTCGCGGCCGCGTCCGGCGACGCGGGCGGCCAGGAAGTCGGCCTCCTCGCTGCTGTGGACGCGGGCGCGGAAGTCGACGTCGTTGGTGTCGAGGGCGACGCGGGCGAACTTGCCGTACGCGTAGGCGTCTTCGACGGTGAGACGGCCACCGGCCAGCACACCGGCCCGGCCGCGCGCGGCGGCCAGCCCCTCGGCGGCTGCGGCGAGCGCCTCGGGCCAGCTCGCGGGCTCCAGCTCACCGCTCTCGGTGTTGCGTACGAGAGGAGTCGTCAGCCGGTCGGGTCGCTGCGCGTACCGGAAGCCGAAGCGCCCCTTGTCGCACAGCCACTCCTCGTTGACCTCCGGGTCCTCGGCGGCCATGCGCCGCATGACCTTGCCTCGGCGGTGGTCGGTGCGGGTGGCACAGCCACCGGCACAGTGCTCGCAGACCGACGGCGTGGAGACCAGGTCGAACGGGCGGGAGCGGAAGCGGTACGCGGCCGAGGTCAGCGCGCCGACCGGACAGATCTGGATGGTGTTGCCGGAGAAGTACGACTCGAACGGGTCGCCCTCGCCGGTGCCGACCTGCTGGAGCGCGCCGCGCTCGATCAGCTCGATCATCGGGTCGCCCGCCACCTGGTTGGAGAACCGGGTGCAGCGGGCGCAGAGCACGCACCGCTCGCGGTCCAGGAGCACCTGGGTGGAGATCGGGACGGGCTTCTCGTACGTCCGCTTCTTGCCCTCGAAGCGGGAGTCGGCGTCGCCGTGCGACATCGCCTGGTTCTGGAGGGGGCACTCGCCGCCCTTGTCGCAGACCGGGCAGTCCAACGGGTGGTTGATCAGCAGCAGTTCCATCACGCCGCGCTGTGCCTTGTCGGCGACGGGCGAGGTGAGCTGCGACTTGACGACCATGCCGTCGGTGCAGGTGATGGTGCAGGAGGCCATCGGCTTGCGCTGGCCCTCGACCTCGACGATGCACTGGCGGCAGGCGCCGGCGGGGTCGAGGAGGGGGTGGTCGCAGAACCGGGGGATCTCGATGCCGAGGAGTTCGGCGGCGCGGATCACCAGGGTGCCCTTGGGGACGCTGATGTCGATGCCGTCGATCGTGAGCGATACGAGGTCCTCGGGCGGGACCGCCGCCTCGCCGCCCCCGGAGGGTGCACTTGTCGTGACGGTCATGCGTTCACCTCCGTGTGGTCGGCGTGCCGGTCGGCCCAGAGGGTCGACTTGGCGGGGTCGAAGGGGCAGCCCTTGCCGGTGATGTGCTGCTCGTACTCCTCGCGGAAGTACTGGAGCGAGGAGAAGATCGGCGAGGCCGCACCGTCTCCGAGCGCGCAGAAGGACTTGCCGTTGATGTTGTCGGCGATGTCGTTGAGCTTGTCGAGGTCGGACATCTGGCCCTTGCCCGCCTCGATGTCACGCAGCAACTGCACCAGCCAGTAGGTGCCTTCGCGGCAGGGCGTGCACTTGCCGCAGGACTCGTGGGCGTAGAACTCGGTCCAGCGGGTGACGGCGCGCACGACGCAGGTCGTCTCGTCGAAGCACTGGAGGGCCTTGGTGCCGAGCATGGAACCGGCCGCGCCGACTCCCTCGTAGTCAAGGGGTACGTCGAGGTGCTCGTCGGTGAACATCGGGGTGGAGGAACCGCCCGGCGTCCAGAACTTGAGCCGGTGCCCGGCGCGCATTCCGCCGCTCATGTCGAGCAGTTGGCGCAGGGTGATTCCCAACGGGGCCTCGAACTGGCCCGGGTTGGTGACGTGGCCGCTCAGCGAGTACAGCGTGAAGCCCGGGGACTTCTCGCTTCCCATCGAACGGAACCATTCTTTGCCCTTGTTGAGAATCGCGGGAACGGATGCGATCGACTCGACGTTGTTAACAACAGTGGGACAGGCATAGAGCCCGGCGACCGCAGGGAAAGGAGGACGCAGCCGGGGCTGACCGCGACGGCCTTCGAGCGAGTCGAGCAGTGCGGTCTCTTCTCCGCAGATGTACGCGCCCGCCCCCGCGTGCACGGTGAGTTCGAGATCGAGTCCGCTGCCGAGGATGTCCTTGCCGAGGTATCCGGCCTCGTACGCCTCCCGCACGGCCTCGTGCAGCCTGCGCAGCACGGGGACGGTCTCTCCGCGCAGATAGATGAAGGCGTGGTTCGAACGGATCGCGTAACACGCGATGACGATGCCCTCAATGAGGCTATGCGGGTTCGCGAAGAGGAGCGGGATGTCCTTGCAGGTCCCCGGCTCCGATTCGTCGGCGTTGACAACTAGATAGTGCGGCTTTCCGTCGCCCTGCGGAATGAACTGCCACTTCATCCCGGTGGGGAATCCGGCTCCGCCCCGCCCGCGAAGACCGGAGTCCTTCACGTACGCGATGAGGTCGTCCGGGGTCATGGCGAGGGCCTTGCGCAGGCCCTCGTACCCCTCGTGCCTGCGGTACGTCTCCAGAGTCCAGGACTTGGGGTCGTCCCAGAAGGCGGAGAGGACGGGGGAGAGCAGCTTCTCGGGGCTGTCCCCGTTGCCGTTGCCGTTTCCGGCCATCTCGGGTGCCAAGGTCATCACTCCCCCTCCTCGGACGAGGGTCCTGCCGGATGCTGCTCGGGTGCCGCGGCCGGGTCGGAGGCCGAGGTGGGCTGAGGGGCGTCGTGCGAGCTGAGGTGGCCCGAACCGCGTTGCGGTGCTTCCTGCTTGGCTTCGCCGCGCGGCGACACGACACGGGGCTGGCCGATCGCCTCGCCCTTGGCGAGCTTGAGGCCGAGCAGCGAGGCGTGACCGGCGCCGCCGGAAGCCTCGACCGCGCCCGGGCGCTCGTCGGGGAACCCGGCCAGGATGCGGGCGGTCTCCTTGTACGAGCACAGGGGCGCGCCCCGGGTGGGCTCGACGGAGCGGCCCGCCCGGAGGTCGTCGACGAGCTTTTTCGCCGACTCCGGGGTCTGGTTGTCGAAGAACTCCCAGTTGACCATCACCACGGGGGCGTAGTCGCAGGCGGCGTTGCACTCGATGTGTTCGAGGGTGACCTGCCCGTCCCCGGTCGTCTCGTTGTTGCCGACGCCCAGATACGCCTTGAGCTCCTCGAAGATGGCGTCGCCGCCCATCACCGCGCACAGGGTGTTGGTGCAGACGCCGACCTGGTAGTCGCCGGACGGCTTGCGCCGGTACATGGTGTAGAAGGTGGCGACGGCGGTGACCTCGGCGGTGGTGAGGTCGAGGACCTCGGCGCAGAACCGCATGCCGGTGCGGGAGACGTACCCCTCCTCGGACTGCACGAGGTGCAGCAGCGGCAGCAGGGCCGAGCGGCTGTCGGGGTAGCGGGCGATCACCTCCTTCGCGTCCGCTGCGAGGCGGGCCCGGACCTCGTCCGGGTAGGCGGGGGCGGGCAGTTGGGGCATGCCCAGTGACACATCGGTCATCGGTCGACGCCTCCCATCACGGGGTCGATGGACGCGACGGCGACGATGACGTCGGCGACCTGGCCGCCCTCGCACATCGCCGCCATGGCCTGGAGGTTGGTGAAGGACGGGTCGCGGAAGTGGACCCGGTAGGGGCGGGTGCCGCCGTCGGAGACGACGTGTACCCCGAGTTCGCCCTTGGGCGACTCGACCGCCGCGTACGCCTGGCCCGCCGGGACCCGGAAGCCCTCGGTCACCAGCTTGAAGTGGTGGATCAGGGCCTCCATGGAGGTGCCCATGATCTTGCGGATGTGGTCGAGGGAGTTGCCGAGGCCGTCGGCGCCGATGGCGAGCTGGGCGGGCCAGGCGATCTTCTTGTCGGCGACCATGACGTCACCCGGCTTCTTGAGGCGCTCCAGGCACTGCTCGACGATGTCGAGGGACTGGCGCATCTCTTCCAGCCGGATCAGGAACCGGCCGTAGGAGTCGCAGGTGTCGGCGACGGGAACCTCGAAGTCGTAGGTCTCGTAACCGCAGTACGGGTCGGTCTTGCGCAGGTCGTGCGGGAGACCGGCGGAGCGCAGGACCGGGCCGGTGGCTCCCAGGGCCATGCAGCCGGTGAGGTCGAGGTAGCCGACGTCCTGCATGCGGGCCTTGAAGATGGGGTTGCCGGTGGCGAGCTTGTCGTACTCGGGGAGGTTCTTGCGCATGGTCTTCAGCAGCTCGGCGAGCTTGTCCATGGCTCCCGGCGGGAGGTCCTGGGCGAGGCCGCCGGGGCGGACGAACGCGTGGTTCATGCGCAGGCCGGTGATCAACTCGAAGGCGTCCAGGATGAGTTCGCGGTCCCGGAAGCCGTAGATCATGATCGTGGTCGCGCCGAGTTCCATGCCGCCGGTGGCGATGCAGACCAGGTGCGAGGAGAGCCGGTTGAGCTCCATCAGCAGGACGCGGATGATGCTGGCGCGGTCCGGGATCTGCTCCGTGATGCCGAGCAGCTTCTCGACGCCCAGGCAGTACGCCGTCTCGTTGAAGAAGGGCGTCAGGTAGTCCATGCGCGTGACGAAGGTGGTGCCCTGCGTCCAGTTCCGGAATTCGAGGTTCTTCTCGATGCCGGTGTGGAGGTAGCCGATGCCGCAGCGGGCCTCGGTGACGGTCTCGCCGTCGATCTCCAGGATCAGCCGGAGCACGCCGTGCGTGGACGGGTGCTGGGGGCCCATGTTGACGACGATGCGCTCGTCGTCGGCCTTCGCCGCGGACTGGACGACCTCGTCCCAGTCGCCGCCGGTGACCGTGTAGACGGTGCCTTCGGTGGTCTCGCGCGCGGCGGCGGAAGAAGGGGAAGAAGGGGAAGAAGAGGGGGTGGTCACGAGTACGACCTCCGCTGGTCCGGAGCCGGGATCTGGGCGCCCTTGTACTCGACGGCGATGCCGCCGAGGGGATAGTCCTTGCGCTGCGGGAAGCCCTGCCAGTCGTCCGGCATCATGATCCGGGTCAGGGCGGGGTGGCCGTCGAAGATCAGGCCGAAGAAGTCGTACGCCTCGCGCTCGTGCCAGTCGTTGGTCGGGTAGACCGCGACCAGGGACGGGACGTGCGGGTCGGCGTCGGGGGCACTGACTTCGAGCCGGATCAGGCGTCCGTGGGTGAGCGAGCGCAGGTGGTAGACCGCGTGCAGCTCGCGCCCCTTGTCCTCCAGGTAGTGCACGCCGCTGACTCCGGTGCACAGCTCGAAGCGGAGCGCCGGGTCGTCGCGCAGGGTGCGGGCGACCTGGAGCAGGTGCTCGCGCGCGATGTGGAAGGTGAGTTCGCCGCGGTCGACGACCGTCTTCTCGATGGCGTGGGAGGGGAGCAGGTCCTGCTCCTCCAGCGCCCCTTCGAGTTCGTCGGCGACCTCGTCGAACCACCCGCCGTACGGGCGGGACGATTCGCCGGGGAAGGTGACGGTGCGGACGAGTCCGCCGTAACCGCTGGTGTCCCCGCCGTCGTTGGCGCCGAACATGCCCTTGCGGGTGCGGAGCACCTCGCCGCCCGCGTCGCGCGGGGCGGGCACTCCGTTCGCGGAATGACCGGAATTCGCAGCGTTCTCGGGTCGCTCGCTCACCGCAGCAGCCCCTTCATCTCGATCGTGGGGAGCGCCTTGAGGGCCGCCTCCTCCGCCTCGCGGGCGGCTTCTTCCGCGTTCACGCCGAGCTTGGAGGACTGGATCTTCTGGTGGAGCTTGAGGATCGCGTCGATCAGCATCTCGGGGCGCGGCGGGCAGCCGGGGAGGTAGATGTCGACCGGCACGATGTGGTCGACGCCCTGCACGATGGCGTAGTTGTTGAACATGCCGCCCGACGAGGCGCAGACGCCCATGGAGATGACCCACTTGGGGTTCGGCATCTGGTCGTAGACCTGTCGCAGGACGGGCGCCATCTTCTGGCTCACCCGCCCGGCCACGATCATCAGGTCCGCCTGCCGCGGCGAACCGCGGAAGACCTCCATGCCGAAGCGGGCCAGGTCGTACCGGCCCGCGCCCGTCGTCATCATTTCGATGGCGCAGCAGGCGAGGCCGAAGGTGGCGGGGAAGACGGAGGACTTCCGCACCCAGCCAGCGGCCTGTTCGACGGTGGTGAGCAGGAATCCGCTCGGCAGTTTCTCTTCGAGTCCCATGGGTGATCCCTCAGCCCCTCAGTCCCATTCCAGGCCGCCGCGACGCCATACGTACGCGTACGCGACAAAAACGGTGAGCACGAAGAGCAGCATCTCGACGAGCCCGAAAATCCCCAGGGCGTCGAAGGAGACCGCCCAGGGGTAAAGGAAGACGATCTCGATGTCGAAGACGATGAACAGCATCGCCGTCAGGTAGTACTTGATCGGGAAGCGTCCGCCGCCGGCGGGCGTGGGAGTGGGCTCGATGCCGCACTCGTACGCTTCCTGCTTCGCCCGGTTGTAGCGCTTGGGGCCGATAAGCGTGGCCATGACCACGGAGAAGATCGCAAACCCTGCCCCGAGGGCGCCGAGCACAAGGATGGGCGCGTAAGCATTCACCCTCCTCGCTCCTTCCAGTCGTCCTTGACCGTTGGACCGCACCGGGCTCGTGCTTGCCCCGGAGCGGGGGGCCGGTGCGCCTCTCCCCTTCTCTCCGACCGCGAAGACGGTATGAAGATCGCGGATATGTGAGGCAGTTCACAAGCCTGACTGCCCCGCATCCTATGCCTGCCGGTCTGTGATCTGCGACACGGGGTACGACAACGTCTTTGTGATCTCCACCACCTGACGAAGGATCATGAAGCCGGATGAGCAGTGATCTACGTACCGGAAGCGCGCAAGTGATCACCGGACGTGACATTCGGTGGCGTTGTCGCTGGTCGAGGGCGTGTTGCTCTATCAAGAGCTGGCCCATACAAGCAAATTGGAGCTGGACGCGACGGGGTGATAGGGCCCCCGCGCGGACCCCTCCTCCCCTCCTCCCACCCGAACTCACTCTCGCGAGGGGGGTCGCGGAGGCGAGTGGACACGTGCACGCGTTCACGAACGGACGGGCCGGGGCGGCTCCGTCCGTCGACTCCTCCCGGCAACTCCTCGTTGCGCGCCCGGAGTGTGACCTGCGTCACGCCCAACATCGCGCCGGGAAAGCGGGCTTGGCCATGCGTGTGAACGGATGGTAGGCGTCGGGGCATTTCGGGCGTATCGCGGAAAACCCATGATCACAGGGTTGATCGACGATGCCCGTTTTGCCCTTTACGGCGTCAATAAGGGTGCGGCGACGCGCAATTCGAGCCGCGGAACGGCAACTGTGGCGGAGACCACGTTTCTTGATGCCGAGTCGTTACCTCTGATAGCGGTTGTTCTCATGTCCCACACCGCTCACATACCCAGCCACCGGAAGCCCCGCCGCAGCGCCTCGAAGATGGCGCTCCGTGCCGGAGTTGCCGGTGGCGTCCTCAGCACCATCGCGGTGGCTGGTGCGGCTGCTCCGGCGAACGCCGAGCCGGTGCACGAGACCACGGTCGAGATGCCGACGCTCACCGACGTTTCCGCGAAGCCCACCACCACGGTCAGCACCGCCGCCGAGGCGACGCAGCAGATCGCCTTCGAGTACGACCGGCAGGCCCGCCAGGAGGCGGCCGCCGAGACCGCCGCGAAGGACGCCAAGAAGGCCAAGGCCGAGGCGGACCGCAAGGCCGAGGCCAAGAAGAAGGCCGACGAGGCGCGCGAGAAGGCCGAGAAGAAGGCTGCCGACGAGGAGCGTGCTTCGCGCTCGTCCGGCCGCTCCTCGCTCGCGTCGTACTCGTCCGGCTCGTCCGGCGGGGGCTCCGACAGCTCCGCCTCCTCCTCCAAGTCGACTGCCACTGGCAGCGCCGCCGCTGTGATCGCGTTCGCGCGGGCGCAGATCGGCGACGCGTACGTGCTGGGCAGCACCGGCCCGAACGCGTGGGACTGCTCCGGCCTGACCCAGGCCGCGTTCCGCACCATCGGCGTGGACCTGCCGCGGGTCTCGCAGAGCCAGTCGACCTTCGGCAAGCAGGTCGGGCTCGGCAACCTCCAGCCGGGCGACATCCTGTACTGGGGTGGCGCGGGCAGCGCGTACCACGTGGGGATCTACGTGGGTGGCGGGAACTTCGTCGGGGCGCAGAACTCGGGGACGGGTGTGGTGGAGCGGCCGTTGTCGTATGACCCGCCGACGGGGGCCGTGCGCGTTCTCTGATCGCGGTGTAGTTCGCTCTTCTTGTACGTGCAGTACGTGCAGTACGTGCAGTACGTGCAGTACGTGCAGTTCGGCAAAGGGCCGTCGTCCTCCCGCTCGGGGGCGGCGGCCCTTTCGTTGGTTGGGCGGTGTCGGGGTGGGGCGGGGGTGCTCCGGGGTGGGCCCGGAGCGAGGGGGGCCGCCCCCTTGCCCGCCCGTTCCGCCCCCGGGGGGCGGCCCCGCCGCCCAAGGGGGCTAGGCGGAAGCCCCGCCGCCCAAGGGGACGAGGCGAGCCCCGCCGCCCGAGGGGGCGCGGGCGGAGCCCGAGGGGGCGCGTTTAGGTCAGGTCGGACAGGGGGGTGTTGGCGCCGCACAGGACGGTCGCGACCCGCTCCCCCGCCTCCGGGGTGTACGTGTAGGCCGTGGCCGCCGCGTGTTCGACGGCGAGGCGGTGGTCGGTCCAGAGCCGTTGGCGGGCCTCGACGATCGCCTCGTCCGGCACCAGGACCGAGCGGACGCCGGGGCGGCGGGCCACTTCCAGGGCCGCCGAGGAGACACGGGTCGCGCCGAGGGAGTCGGCGGCGACGGAGGACACCGGCACGTCCACCACGCGCCCCGCCGACAGCGCCGCGTCGAGGGCCCGGCAGTTCTCCGGCTCGACGGCGACGACCCCGACTCCCGCCTCCAGGGCGGCAGTCGCGACCCCGGCGAAGAGCCCTCCGCCGCCGACCGAGACGACGATCGTGTCCAGGCCGCCCGGGACCCGGTCCAGGATCTCCGCCGTCAGGGTCCCCGCGCCCGCCGCGATCAGCGGGTGGTCGTACGCGTGCGAGGCCAGCGCGCCCGAGGTCTCCGCGAAGTCGGCGCAGGCCGCGCGGGCCTCGTCGTACCGCTGCCCGACGAGCCGTACGTCCGCGTCGTACGAACGGAGCCTGGCCACCTTCACCGGCGGCGCGTTCTCGGGGAGGAAGACGGTCGCCCGCACCCCGTGCGCCCGCGCCGCCCACGCGCAGGCGAGGCCCGCGTTGCCGCCCGAGGCGATGGTGATTCCGGCGGCGGGGAGGGTGCCCGCTTCCTGGTGGGCGAGGAGGAAGTTCATCGCGCCGCGCGCCTTGAAGCTGCCGGTGTGCTGCATGAATTCCAGGGCGAGGGAAAGGGAGGGGGAGGCGCTGACCACCGTGACGGGCCGGACGTGGCCGGAGATCCGGTCGGCGGCGGCCTTGATCTCGCCGGGGGTCGGGGGCGGCAGGGCACGGAGGTGCGGCACAGGGGCTCCAGGCGCGGAATGCGGACGTTTGATACGGCGTACCGTACGGTGTCTCTCATGCCGAGGCAATCTCCTTCCCTGGACCGCGCGACGCCCGAACTCATCGCGGAGACCGCCCTGTCGATCGTCGACCGGGACGGCCCGCAGGCCCTGAGCTTCCGCAGCGTCGCGGACCGGCTGGGCATCTCGCACGCGACCGTGCAGCGGCGCTGCACCGACGTCGCCGGACTGCTCGACCTCTGTACGGACCACCTGGCGGCCGGAATTCCGGACGTCGCGCCGGGCACGGAGTGGGCGCAGGCGACGGAGATCCGGTTCCGGGCGCTGTACGAGCTGCTGGTGGCGCACCCCGGGCTGGTGGCGCTGCGCGGTGCGCGGCCGTGGCTGGGACCGCAGTTGCTGGCCCGGCTGACGGAGCCGGAGATGGCGGGGCACCTGGCGCGCGGGCTGACCGCCGCCCAGGCCATGGCGACGTACCGCAGGATGTATCTGCTCACGCTGGGCTGCGCGACGTTCGTGGACCACCGGGCCCCGCAGGAGAACGCGGTCCGCACCCGGACCGCGCTGGCCGCACTGGACCCGGCGGACTTCCCGGCGCTGACGGGGAACGTGGAGGAGTTCCTGCCGGTGCTGACGGACCACGACGTCTTCCGTACGGCGTTGCGTCAGCTCATCGACGCGGCAGGCTGACGGGCGGTACGTACGTCAGCCCGTGGCGAAGAGCAGCCACGCGGCGGCGGCCGGGAACGGGCAGGCGACGGCGCCGAGGGCGGCGGCCCGCGTCACGTACGGCAGGGGGCGCAGACGGGGCAGCTTGCGCACCGCGCTGAGGCAGACAGCGCCGACCGCCAGCACGGCGAGGGTGGTCGCCACGTACCCCAACGGGTTCACGTCCGCTGCCGCCATCCAGAGGGACATGGTGCCGACGAAGAGGAGCAGGCACGCCAGCGAGGCGGCCGTGGCCACCCACAGGACGACGGCGAGGAAGGCGTGCAGGGGCTTGCCGGGCGACACGTCGACCGGGGCCGGGGAGCTGGCGGGGGCGGCGTCTCTCATGGCGGTGGCCTCTCGGTCCTGGCGGTCCCGGCCTGCCGGCCGGAGGGGCTGACGTACGACGTCAGTCTCCGGCGGCGGACCGGGGCGGGACATGAGCACACGTACTCAGGAGGCTACTCACCCGCACCCGGGACGCCAGCGGCCCAGGCAGCAACTCCCGCTCCCTGCTCAGGAGTTGGGAGCCACCTTCGCCAGCCCGTTGATGATGCGGTCCATCGCGTCGCCGCCCGTCGGGTCGGTGAGGTTGGCGAGCATCTTGAGCGTGAAGCGCATCAGGACGGGGTGGGTGAGACCGCGTTCCGCCGCGAGCTTCATGATCTTCGGGTTGCCGATGAGCTTCACGAAGGCGCGGCCCATCGTGTAGTAGCCGCCGTACGTGTCCTTGAGGACCTGCGGGTAGCGGGCGAGCGCGAGTTCCCGCTGGGCGGGGGTGGCGCGGGCGTGGGCCTGGACGATGACGTCGGAGGCGATCTGGCCCGACTCCATCGCATAGGCGATGCCTTCGCCGTTGAACGGGTTGACCATGCCGCCCGCGTCGCCGACCAGCAGGAGGCCCTTGGTGTAATGGGGCTGGCGGTTGAAGGCCATGGGGAGGGCGGCGCCCCGGATGGGCATGGTCATGTTCTCGGGGGTGTAACCCCACTCCTCGGGCATGGACGCGCACCACGCCTTGAGCACCTCCCGCCAGTCCAGCTCCTTGAACGCCTTGCTGGAGTTGAGGATGCCGAGGCCGACGTTGGACGTGCCGTCGCCCATGCCGAAGATCCAGCCGTACCCGGGCAGCAGCCGGTCCTGCGGGCCGCGCCGGTCCCACAGCTCCAGCCAGGACTCCAGGTAGTCGTCGTCGTGCCGGGGCGAGGTGAAGTACGTCCGTACCGCGACGCCCATCGGGCGGTCGTCCCGGCGGTGCAGCCCCATCGCGAGCGACAGCCGCGTCGAGTTGCCGTCGGCGGCGACGACGAGGGGCGCGTGGAAGGTGACCGGCAGCTTCTCCTCCCCCAGCTTGGCTTCGACACCCGTGATGCGCCCGGTGCGCTTGTCGAGGATCGGGGCCCCCACGTTGCAGCGCTCGTACAGCCGCGCGCCCGCCTTCTGGGCCTGGCGGGCGAGCTGCTCGTCGAAGTCGTCGCGCTTGCGGACGAGTCCGTAGTCCGGGTACGAGGCGAGCTCGGGCCAGTCCAACTGGAGCCGCTGCCCGCCGCCGATGATCCGGAGCCCCTTGTTCCGCAGCCATCCGGCCTCTTCGGAGATGTCGATGCCCATCGACACGAGCTGCTTGGTGGCGCGGGGGGTGAGGCCGTCGCCGCAGACCTTCTCGCGGGGGAACGCGGTCTTCTCCAGGAGGAGTACGTCCAGGCCGGACTTGGCCAGGTAGTACGCGGTCGCGGAGCCGGCGGGTCCGGCCCCGACGACGATCACATCTGCGCTGTGTTCGGAGGGGGTCGCGGTCGCGGGCTCGGTCACGGCGGGGTCTCCCGTAAGACTCGATGTCGATGTTGTGCCTTGACGGCACAGGGCTACGGGCAGTCTATGGGGGCGTACTCCTCCATCACCTGAAGGGCTGCCCTCATGACCCTCACGCCACCTGTGGCTCCCGACCCGTCCGTAGCGACCTCTCGTGCTCTGCCCGTGGTGCGGCTGCGGGTGCCGACCGACGAGGACGCGTACGCCTGGTACGACGTGTTCAAGAACCAGGAGGTCATGGAGTTCTTCGGCGGCAAGCCCTTCGGGGTCTCCGTGTACGGGGAACTGACCGCGCGGCAGCGCAAGCACGACGCCGAGCTGGGCTTCTGTCTGTGGACGCTGCTGGACGAGGACGACCGGGTGGTCGGCTTCACGGGCGCGCAGCCGTGGCCGCACCAGCATTACGGTCCGGTCGGGGAGATCGAGATCGGGTGGCGGCTGGGGCGCGAGTTCTGGGGCCGGGGATACGTGGCCGCTGCCGCGCAGGAGACCTTGAGGCGCGTGCGGGCGGCCGGGGTGCGGGAGGTCGCGGCGATGGTGGACGTGCGGAACGTGCGGTCGGCGGCGGTGGCGGAGAGGCTGGGGATGCGGGAGGCGGAGAGCTTCGTGGTGCCGGGGGTGGGGGAGGCGCCGGAGAGGCGGGGGCGGTGCTTCCGGCTGACGCTTTAGGCGGGGTACGGGGGTGAGCTGGGCCCCTTCGCCGGGTGCGGCGGCGGTGGGGTGGAGCGGGGCCAGCACCGGGGTGGGCCCGGAGCGAGGGGGGCCGCCCCCTTGCCCGCCCGTTCCGCCCCCGGGGGGCGGCCCCGCCGCCCAAGGGGGCTAGGGAGGCTGCGGAGCATGCCTCTAGGGGCGCGGGGAACTGCGCGGCCAGCCACGACGTGCCTGCACGTGTCCGGGACTGCCGCGCGGCGAGCGCTATAGGTGAAGGGGCGGGGAGGGGCAGCCCGCCGCAGGCACACCCGGGCGCGGACCGCACACTCCGAGAACCTCTGCCTCAGGGGAAGGGAGGGTTGCGCCTGGTGAGGCGGAGGGTTTTGGCGACGTAGGGGCCTGCCAGGGTGGCGCCCGCGATCCACAGGAGTCCGAAGAGGAGCGCCTCGGCGATGCCCAGCGTCGCCGAGACCCGACCGGTCGCGATGTTGAATTCCCGGACCCTTCCGGCGACCTCCATGGAGACCCCGGAGGCGGCCATCAGGACGAGCACGAGCCCCAAGTAGGACACCGCGGAGACCAGTTGTCCCACCCGCTGCGGAGTCCGCCGCGCCGCCACCACGCCGAGGATCAGCGCGCACACCAGCCCGAGCCCCAGCGCGCCGACCACCGCCCACCCGTTCATCGCCTCGGCGATCTGGTCCAGGCCGATCTCGCCGTGCCTGTCGCCCGAGCGGAGCATGGCCCCCCTGCCCTGGAGGTCGTACGTGATCGGCACTCCCCAGCACAGCCCCAGGACGGCGAGCCCGATGTTGGGCAGGATGGGGAGGAGGACCAGGAAGTCGGCGAGGTCGTCCTCGCCGTTCACGACCAGGACGACGAGGCCCGCGACGGTGCACAGCACGACGGCGAGCCCCAGGGCCCGTACCGCGGACCCCAGCGCACGTACCGCCAGGACGGTTCCCGGCCGCTGCGCCGCCCACTGGGCGAGGTCGTCGCGCTGGAGGACGCCGACGGTGACGCCCAGCGCGACGACGAACGCGATCAGGGTGACGAGCGCCGGGGAGATCGACATCTCGACGGTCTCGATCGTGGGCTGCGAGACGAGCCCGATGATCAGCACACCCACGGCGACGATCAGGGAGACCCGTACGGCGGCCTCAACGCCCGCGGTACGGCTGGGCAGTTGGCCCATGGCGACGCGCTGGGCCTGCTGCGCGGCGATCCCTCGGCGCATCGTCCGCGCCCCGGCCCACAGGGCGAGGACGAGCAGCACGGTGATGGTGAGCGGGACGAAGGAGAGGAGGGCCCCGCCCTCGGCGGCCAGGCCGGGGGTGTCGACGCCCGAGCCGTAGTCGGGCCAGTCGCCCGTGCCGTCGGCGGGGTCGACGCGGTAGCCGGAACGTACGGCGTGGAATTCGACACCCCCGCCGAAAGCCTGGAGGAGCAGGGCGAACGCGAGGCGCAGCCGGACCGCCCAGCCGAGGTCGATCTCGCGCTCGCCGTCGGAGTCGGCGCCGTCCAGCGCGTACGAGAGGACGACGAGCCCGACGCCGAGGACGAGCAGCAGCCCGAGGGGCCAGGCGGCGGCCCGGACGGAAGCGGCCCAGCCGCTGCGGAACGTACGGGAGAGGAACTGGCCTGCGGCGGTGGGCTGTTGGGGCGCACCGGGAGCGTGCCCGGGAACGTATCCGGGCCCGTACCCAGACCCCTGCCCGTACGACTGCCCATACCCCTGCCCCTGCCCGTACGTCTGCCCCGGCGCGTAGCCCGGCGGAGGCGGCGGCGGGGCGGCGGGCATCGCGGGCATGCCGGGCATCGTGGGCGCGGCGGCGCCCGGTGGAGCCTCGCGGTCCCGGCCGCAGCTCGCGCAGGAGCGGGCATCGCCGGGGGTGGCGGTTCCGCAATGGGGACAGTGCAGCGCCATGAGAGAGGTCTCCGGAGAGTGGGGCGGGGAGGATGAGCGGTGTACGCCGAGACGTGTGCGGTCAGCAGCCCTGTGCTGCTGTCAACTGACTCATCCTGCCCGCCCGTTGGTTCCCGGAGAAGACGTAACGCCCCCTCAAAACCCTCTGCACGGCGGCGGGGCGACCTGAAGGAGGCCGCCTAGAAGACCGACAGTCCCGTCAACGTCGTGAACCGGTCCAGGGCCGCTATGCCCGCCACCGAGTTCCCCTGCGCGTCGAGCCCCGGGCTCCACACGCACACCGTGCACACCCCGGGCACGACGGCCACGATGCCGCCGCCCACACCGCTCTTGCCGGGCAGCCCGACCCGGTAGGCGAACTCGCCCGCCGCGTCGTACGTCCCGCAGGTCATCATCACCGCGTTGATCTGCTTGGCGAGCCGTCGCGGCAGCAGTCGCGTCCCGTCGGCGCGCAGCCCGTGCCGGGCCAGGAAGCGGGTGGCCAGCGCCAGATCGGCACAGTTCATCTCGATCGAGCACTGCCAGAAGTAGTGGTCGAGGAGAGCCGGAATCGGATTGGCGATGTTCCCGTACGAGGCCATGAAGTGGGCCAGCGCCGCGTTGCGGTCCCCGTTGTCGGACTCCGAAGCGGCGACCTCCGGGTCGAAGGTGACGTCGGGATTGCCGCTCTCCTGCCGTACGAACTCCAGGAGCTCGCTGCTCGCGTCACCGGTGAGCGTCTGAAGCCGGTCCGTCACCACCAGCGCACCGGCGTTGATGAACGGATTCCGCGGGATCCCGTTCTCGTACTCCAGCTGCACCAGCGAGTTGAACGGATTGCCCGAAGGCTCCCGCCCGACCTTCTCCCACAGGTCGTCGCCCCCCTGCGCCAGCGCGAGGGCGAGCGCGAAGACCTTGGTGATGGACTGCGTGGAGAACGGCTGCTGCCAGTCCCCCACCCCGTACACCTTGCCGTCGAGGTCGGCGATGGCCATGCCGAAGCGGCCGGGATCGACGCACGACAGGGCGGGGATGTACGCGGCGACCTGCCCCTCCCCGATCTGCGGCCGTACGTCGGCCTCGATCTGCCGCAGGATGCCCTGGAAGTCGAAGTCGACGGGCTGCTCCAGCTCGGACTCCCGCCCGAACTCGGACTCGGACCCGGACTCCGGCCCCCCGGCTCCCGGCGCACTCATCAGACCCGCACGCCCCGGTGCAGGGCCACGACGCCGCCGGTCAGGTTGCGCCAGGCGACCTTCGACCAGCCCGCCTCCTGGAGCTTCTTGGCGAGTCCTGCCTGGTCGGGCCAGGCGCGGATGGACTCGGCGAGGTAGACGTACGCGTCGGGGTTGGAGGACACGGCGCGGGCGGTCGGCGGCAGTGCCCGCATCAGGTACTCGGTGTAGACGGTCCTGAACGGTGCCCAGGTGGGGTGCGAGAACTCGCAGATCACCACCCGCCCGCCCTTCTTCGTCACCCGGAACAGCTCCTTCAGCGCGGCCTCGGTGTCGACGACGTTCCGCAGCCCGAAGGAGTTGGTGACGACGTCGAAGGACTCGTCCTTGAAGGGCAGCCGCATCGCGTCACCGGCGGTGAGCGGCAGGTGCGGGTGCTTGCGCTTGCCCTCGCGGAGCATGCCCAGCGAGAAGTCGCAGGGGACCACGTACGCGCCGGTGGCGGCGAAGGGGAGGGAGGAGGTGGCGGTGCCGGCGGCCAGGTCGAGGACCTTCATTCCGGGGCGCGCGTCCACCGCCCTGGCCACTTCCTTGCGCCAGGCGCGGTCCTGGCCCAGGGAGAGGACGGTGTTGGTGAGGTCGTAGTTCGCCGCCACTCCGTCGAACATCGACGCGACTTCGTGCGGCTGCTTGTCCAGGGATGCTCGGGTCACGTGCCCATTGTGCCGGTAGGGGATGGATGCGTGCCGGTAGGGGGCGGGCGGGACCGGGGTGGCGCGGGGGACGCCGGTGGTGCGGGCGGAGCCCGTCACGCCCGGCGGAACACCAGCCGTCCGCCGATGACCGTCGCCAGGCACTCCCCCGACGGCTCCGCGAAGACCGCGAAGTCGGCGGCGGCGGAGGGGGTGAGCGCGTTCGGGCGGGGCGAGTGCAGGACGCGGACCGGGGAGCGGTCGACGGCGGTGCGTACCGCCGGGTGGGTGAAGGGGCCCGCGACGGCGGTCGTGCCGTGGGCGAGGAGGCGCTGCACGCCTCGGCGGGCGCTCGCGCCCCAGCGGGCGTCGGTCATGCCGAGGTCGTGCAGGGCGTGCCCGGAGAGGGGTTCGGTGCCGAGGAGGTCGGCCTCGCGGGGGTCGGGCCAGTAGTGGGCCTGGAGGAGGTCGACGGCGTCGGGTTCGAAACGGCCGGGGGTGAGATAGCCGTCCCATTCCCTGGTACGGGTGCCGGGGCCCGCGTGGGCCACCAGCTCCTCGTACGTACCGATGGAGGAAATGCGGTCGCCGTCCACGACGACCGCGTCCCCGGCCACCCCGTCCGCCTCCCGGACACCGAGGGCACGGTGGATCGTCAGCATGCCACGCCTAGTTGGACGCGAGGAGCTTCAGCTCGGGGTGGGCCGTGCCGCCCTCGATCGCCGTGGAGGAGAGGTGCGAGACGACGTGGTCGTCGACCGGGTCGTTCGCCGGGTCGGTGTGCACGAGGAGGTGCTCGTAGGTGGTGGCGCGCTGGGCGGGGACGCGACCGGCCTTGCGGATGAGGTCGATGATCTCCATCCGGTTGGAGCGGTGCTTGGCTCCGGCGGAGGAGACGACGTTCTCTTCGAGCATGATCGAGCCGAGGTCGTCCGCGCCGTAGTGCAGGGACAGCTGGCCGACCTCCTTGCCCGTGGTCAGCCAGGAGCCCTGGATGTGGGCGACGTTGTCGAGGAAGATCCGGGAGATCGCGATGAGGCGCAGGTACTCGAAGAGGGTGGCCTGCGTGCGGCCCTTCAGCGCGTTGTTCTGCGGCTGGTAGGTGTACGGAATGAAGGCGCGGAAGCCTCCCGTACGGTCCTGGACGTCGCGGATCATGCTCAGGTGCTCGATGCGCTCGGCGTTCGTCTCGCCCGTGCCCATGAGCATGGTGGAGGTGGATTCGACGCCCAGGCCGTGCGCCTCCTCCATGATCTCCAGCCAGCGCTCGCCGGACTCCTTGAGCGGCGCGATGGCCTTGCGGGGCCGGGCCGGGAGCAGCTCGGCGCCGGCGCCCGCGAAGGAGTCGAGACCGGCGGCGTGGATGCGCTGGATGGCCTCCTTGGTGGAGACCTTCGAGATGCGGGCCATGTGCTCGACCTCGGACGCGCCGAGGGAGTGGATGACCAGCTGCGGGTACGCCTTCTTGATCGCGGCGAAGTGCTCTTCGTAGTACTCGACGCCGTAGTCGGGGTGGTGGCCGCCCTGGAACATGATCTGGGTGCCGCCCAGCTCGACCGTCTCCGCGCAGCGGCGCAGGATGTCGTCGAGGTCGCGGGTCCACACGTCGGGGCTCTTCGGGGCGGCGAAGAAGGCGCAGAACTTGCACGCGGTGACGCACGAGTTCGTGTAGTTGATGTTGCGCTCGATGATGTACGTCGCGATGTGCTCGGTGCCCGCGTAGCGGCGGCGGCGCACGGCGTCGGCGGCCTGGCCGAGCGCGTGCAGCGGGGCGTCGCGGTACAGGGCGAGCGCTTCCTCGGGGGTGATGCGGCCACCCTCGGCGGCACGGTCAAGGACAGACTGGAGGTCGGCCTTCTCGGTCACCGGGGCGGTTCCTTCCCAGAGGGGTGCGGGGTCGAACGTGTCCGTACGCGTCGTACGTCAAGACCGGTCCAGCGTACGCCAGGGGGCACGGGCGGCTGCGGGCGGCGGGACCTCCTCACGCCGAGGCCGGCACCTCGCCGCGCCATCCCGGCAGCAGTTCGTCCAGGAGGGCCTCCGTGCGGGGCGGGATGCCGGACGGGCCGGAGCGGGAGGCCAGGTCGCGGACGGCCGCGCGGAGGCGGGGTTCGTCGCCCAGGGCGTGCAGGGCGCGCAGGAGCTCGTTCCAGAGGCGTTCGTCGGAGGGGGCCGTGGTGAGGCCCGTGTCGAGGGCTTCGACGGCGCGTTCCGGGCGGCCCCTTTCCCGGCGTGATTCCGCGAGGGAGAGGGCCACGTCCGCGACCATCAGGGGGAGCTGGGCGTCGACGATCTCATGGGTGAGCCAGGTGTAGCGGCCGGGGGTGCGGTCCGCGAGGAGGGGCCCCCGGGCAAGCCCCAGGGCGTCGGTCAGCAACCGCTCCCGCGTGCGGGGGTCCTCCGCACCTCGGCCCGCCGTCGCCTCGTGGTGGAGGGAGCGCAGCACGTCGAGGTCGGAGACGACGGACGGGGCGAGGGTGAGGCGGCCCGTGTCGTCCGTGGCCAGGCGGGCGGTGCCGTCCGGGTCCGTGCCGAGCCAGTCGCCGAGGCGGGCGATCAGGGCGTCCCGTACGTCGTCGGTGACGCCGCGCGGCCAGAGGGCCGAGGCCAGGACGCGGGGGTGGACGCCCTCGCGGTGGAGCAGGAGCAGGGCCAGGGCCTCGTACAGGAGGGGGCTGCGGGAGGCGTCGGGGGTCGTCTCGGGGCCGATGAGTTCGTACGGTCCCACCAGGCGCGCGTAGACGGCGGGGCGGCCCTGTTCGGTGAGGTCGACGAGGAAGGGGCGGGAGTCCGCGATCCCGTCCTCGGGGGCCGTGCGGGAGAAGAGCTCGACGACGGCCTCGCGCTGGGCGGTGGGGAGGAGCTGGGCCTTGAGGTCCAGGCCGAGGAGGGGGGCCAGCAGGCGGCCCCTGTCGGTGACCTCCAGTTGCCAGGTCGCGCCCGGGAGGTCGGGGTGGGAGGTGCCGACCAGGTAGCCGATGCCCAGCCTGCCGGAGTCGACGGCGAGTTGGGCGAGGTGGGCGGCTTCCTCTTCGGTCGGGTCGGTGGCCAGGAGGACCAGGTGCGGGGCCCACGGGGTGGGACGGCCCGCGGTGCTGCCACGGCCGGTGAGGACGGAGTCGTGGCCCGCGTTGCCGAGGGCGTGGGCGCGCTGGCGGCTCTCCGCGCCGAGCGTGTCGAGGAGGGCTTCGACGTCGTCGAGGTGGCGCAGGCGGGTCGGGGCGAGCGCGGTGAGTTCCGCGCCGAAGCCGACCAGGGTGACGGCCATCCGGTCCGCCCAGCCGCTGGTGGCGAGCTCGGCAGCGACGGAGGCGAGGACGGCGGTGCGGGAGGCGGCGGGTCCCGAGAGGGAGACCAGGCCGGGGAGCGCCTCCAGGTTCAGGAGGAGGCGGGCGTCGCCGCCGGTGCCCTCGCGGGTGCTCTCGCCGGTGTCCTTGCGGGTGCCCTCGCCGGTGCTCTCGCGGGTGCCGAAGGAGACGAGGCCCGGGTAGGGAGCGGGCGCGTCGGCGGTCGTCCCGGAGGTCTCGTACGCCTCCGCGTCGGGTCGGGTGATCATCCAGAAGGTGGGGTCCTGGCCGGTGCGCCACGGGGCCGGGGGTTCGCCGGACGGCTGGGCGAGCTGGATGTGGAGTTCGCCCTCGGTCAGCCAGGCGGCGTACGCGACGGGCAGCGGGCGGTGGGCTGCGGCCAGCGCGGCGGCGAGCCCGCGCAGCGCGCGGTCCAGGAAGGCGACGGCCTCCGGGTCGGCCCCGACGAGCAGCGCGTCCTGCGCGTCGGCGGCGGCCCCGGCCGGAACCGGCGGCTCCATCCCGCGCCGCGCCCGGCCCGCCGCCATCGCGGACTGCCAGAGCGCGGTACGCCGACGCCGCCCGAGCGCGGCGAGGAGACCGGCCGCCAGGAGCGGAGAGGCGAGGAGGGCTTCGGGCAGGCCGAAGGAGGACGCCTCCGCTGCGGGCTGCTCGTGCGCGGGAGCGGGGGCGGGGGCGGGGGCGGGGGCGGCCACCTCCGGCACGGAGGGTTTCGCCGGACGCCGCGAGGGGATGGCGATCTGGCGGGTGTCGTCGTCGAGGCGGCCGGGCGACGCGGCCGAACCGTTCGCCCCCGTACGGGACGTGTCGTACTGGGCGATCTGCTCGGCGAGCTTCCCCGACGCGTCCGGAACCTCTGGCGACGCGGTCTGCGGAGACTTCGGGGAGGCGGGCATCTCCACCAGTTCGCCGCCCCGCGCGTCCCCCGGCATCTCCATGATCCAGCCGGGGCGGATCAAGCTGGCCCGGGAGAGCTTGGAGCCGTCGGGCTGTTCGCGGTCCTTGTTGAGCCGGTAGATCTCGCCGTAGCGGCGGCCGTCGCCGAGGTGGCGTTCGGCGATCTCCCAGAGGGAGTCGTGGTGGCGGCCCTCGGGCGGCTGGATGCGGTAGAACTTCGTGCTTCCCCGAGGGGCCTGCCCGCTCGCCTTCAGCGCCGCATCGGCCTGCGCCCGCACCGCCTCCGCCGCCGCACGCTCCCCGGCTTCCGCCCCCGGCGACTGCTGCGCCGATACGGCGACGGGCGCGCGGACCTGTTCCGGCCCTTCGCCGAGCTGTCCGACGCCCGGGGCGAAGCCCGCCGCGCCCGCGCTCAACAGCAGTACGGCGGCGACCAGCTGGCGGGCCAGGGCCTGGCTGGCGCCCGCGCCCGGCACCCGGGACGGCATGCCGACCCCGGAGACCGCCGCCTTGACCTCGACCAGTACGCACGCCGTGAACTGCGCCCAGGCCAGCCACACCACCACCGTCAGCGCCCCGATGAACGTGTTCACCGAGATCTCGCTGCGCAGCACGTCCAGCGACGGCACCTCGTGGGGCAGCGGCCAGCCGAAGACCGAGGCCAGCGCCACGGGCACGCCGACGACCAGCGCCGCGAGCGCCACGAAGGCGAGGAACGCCTTGACGAAGTCTCCGAAGCCGCGCCGGGGGCGCGGCGGGGACGCCGGGCGGGTGGTGGGAGGGGTGGTCGTGGTGCGTGCCATGAGGACGAGTCCCGGGGTGAGGAGGGGGTGGGGCGGGGGCGGGCGGGTCAGCGGTTGACGGCCTGAACCTCCTGGACGGGGACGTCCGTGATGCCGCCGAAGCTCCCGTCGGGCAGTGCGCCGCCCTGGCCGTTGGTGCTGTTCCAGGTGATCTCCCAGGTGAGAGTCGCCTTGAGCGGGTACGTGGTGTCGCCGGACGCCCGCCGGTAGGTGACGCCACACGCGGGCGTCCGCCCGGCCGAGCCCCTGACGTACGGAGCGCCGATCGAGCCGTCCGCGTTCACCGGGCACTGTCCGGAGGCGGGGTGGAGCGTCGCGTCGTCGGTGCCCGCGTCGAGGGTGAGGCCGACGGGCTTGGCGGTGGTGGTGGCGGAGAGGCCGGTGCCGGGGAGGGTCGCGGTGACCGACACCGGCTTGAACCTCGCCTTGTCCAGCCAGACGTAGGTGGGCACGTTGACGGTCGACCTGCCGTTCGGGGCGGTGGTCACCTGGGTGTCCGGGACGGGCAGTTCGTCGTACGCGTACGCGGCGAGGGTCTTGGGCGTGACGGCGAGGGGTTCCTCGGGGACGGCTCCCTCGTCGACCCAGAAGGGGGGCTTGTCGCAGGCGTTCGCGCCGGGCTCGTCCTTGCGGTTGGGGTTGACGACCGCCGCCCAGAACATGCCCTTGCCCTGCTTGTCGAGGTTGTAGTTCTTGTACGTGCCGTCCTTGTAGTAGCCGTCGAGCATGTCGCCGACGGTGTCGCCGATGCCGACGGGGAAGAACGGCATGCCGACGTCGATCGCCCGGAACGCCAGCACCTGGGCCCGGATCTGCCGCGGTGTGAAGGCGGGCTCGTACCAGCAGGCGGGCGGGGTCCAGTTGGTGTCGGCGGAGGTGAGACCGCCGGTCCTGGTGCCGCCCCGGCTCCCTGCGACGGTGGTCTGGATCTTGGTGGTGGCGGTGATGTTGTTGCCTTTCGCGCCACCGGTCGCCTGTTGCTCGCCGCCGCCCCTGCCACCACCGGCGTGGGCGGCCGGGGTCGCTGCCGCGAGGGCGACGACGGCCAGGGCTGCGGCGGTGGTGCGCCTGCTCACGGCATGCACTGCTTGGCTCCCTCGGTCGACTGGACGGTGACCGTCTGCCACACGCCCTTGGCGTTCTTCCTGAGGCCGGTGCGGTAGTGCACGTAGTCGCTCGGGGACCCGGCCGGGTGCGAGACCTTCTGGGTCTTGCGGTCCTTCGGGTAGGTCTTGGACGCGTCCAGGCAGTACGTCACCTCGGCGGCGGTGCCCTTGAGGGAGGTGACTTCGCGGTCGTAGAAGCGGGTGGTGCCCGTGAAGGTCTTGCCGTCCTTGTAGAAGGAGGTGATGTAGTTCGTGGCGGTGATCAACGCGTCGCCGGACGAGTAGAACGTGACCGCCTCGCCGGTCTTCCCGCCGATCGTGATGGCGGCGTCGACGGAGTTGACCCGCCGTTCGCTGTCCGCGAGGACCGCGTCCTTCGCCGGGTCGCCGGTGGGGCCGTCCTCGAAGACGTTCCGCACGTCCTCGGGCAGCACGATCTTCGGCCGCCCCGCCACCGGGTCCGCCTTCGTGCTCGGCGCGGCCTTCGGCTTCCCCGCGTCCGCCCCGGCGATCTTGTCGGACTTCCCGGACGGCTCCGCGCCGGAACCCCCGCAGGCCGTGACGGCCAGTGCCGTGGCACCAACGAGAGCCAGCGCGGCGGCAGTTCGGTAAACGTGGTGGTGCATGGTGTGCGTCTCCTCGTAGGTAACAGGGGCTTCGGGGGGGCTCACCCCGCCACGGACTCCGCCACCGCCGTGCCCGTCACGGTGATCGCGCCGCCGTAGAACATGCCGGTCAGGATCGGCCGGTACGTGAGCTGGATGGTGGCCTCGACCTGCTGCGCGTCCGCGTCGACGCAGCCGGAGGCCGCGATGTCCGGGCCCGACATCTCCATCTCCCGCGCGAAGGCCCTCACCCGGTCCGCGCAGTTCGCGAAGTTGATCGGCGCGGGCCCGCCCTCGTCGACGTACAGCGCCTCCAGGTCGACGTCCTGCGCCGCGTACCTGGCGGCCTGCTCGGCGATGTCGGCGGCGCGTTCGCGCTGCGAGATCGACAGGCCGCCGTCGACGACGAACGCCGCCAGCGCCAGGAACACGAACGCGAAGATCAGTACGGCGGCGGCCCCGGACCCCCGGTCGTCGGCGGCCCGCACCCGGCGCGCCAGCCAGTCCCTCGCCGTTCCCCTCACCGTTGCGAAAGTCCTCAACTCTTCCTCCGGTACGGGTCGATGGGCGAGGTCGAACGACCGCTCAGCTCCGCCGGGATGTCCAGGCCGAGCAGGGCGAGCCCCCGGATGCGGCAGCTCACCTCGACCGAGAAGAACTCCGCTTCGGCGTACGCCCCGCTGGTCTGCCGTACGGTTACGGGCCCCG
Organism: Streptomyces sp. NBC_00237; assembly: GCF_026342435.1. Taxonomy (NCBI): domain Bacteria; kingdom Bacillati; phylum Actinomycetota; class Actinomycetes; order Kitasatosporales; family Streptomycetaceae; genus Streptomyces; species Streptomyces sp. NBC_00237. The sequence continues at coordinate 2,798,307 of NZ_JAPEMT010000002.1, forward strand.
CGCAGACGTCCGCGAGGTCCGCTTCCGCCGCCCGTTCCGCCTCGGCGACGGCCTGTCCGCCGTCCTTCTGGAGGGACCCGGCGCGCGCGGCGTCGCGGGCCGCGCCGTCGACCGCGCCGCGCCCGTCGACGAGCTGCCCGAGCCCGACCAGGATCAGCAGGAAGAGGATCATCACGGGCGCGAGGATCACCACCTCGACGGTGGAGAGCCCCCGGTCCTGGCCCTGGCCCCGGCCGCGTGCCGCTTCAGCACGCCGCCGCAGTCCGTCCCGTACACGGGAGTCCCGTATGCGGAAGTCCTGTATGCGGAAGTCCCGTACGCGAGAGAGCACCATCACCCCTCCCCGTCCGGCACGAACCGCTCCACCGGCCCCTGCGACTCGGCGTGCACGGTGAGGTCGAGTCCGGGGAAGACGGTGGGGACGCGGGCGGTGATCTCCACGCCGACCGTGTTCTGTCCCGGCTGGAGCGTCGCCACCTCGGGCCCGATGAGCAACTGCGGCCCCAGCTGGGCGACATAGCTCTCGGCGACCTCGCGGGCCGCGCCCTGCCACTCCCCCGGGTTGCGGTCGGCGGTGGCGCGCGCCTTGCGGGCACCGGCCTGAACGGATGCCTGCGCGACGTGGTCCGCGAAGGAGTACAGACCGAACTGCACCGTCGCGAAGATCATGAAGAAGAGCACCGGGGTGAGCAGCACGAACTCGATCGCGGTCATGCCCTCGTCCCCGGAACCACCGGAACCCGCCCGCACGGCCGTGCCGGACGCGGCGCGCCGCCCCGGCGCCCCGCGCCGGCGTGCGTACGCCTCTGCCCACTCGTTCACGCCGTTCACACCGTTCAGGCCGTTCACCCGCATCGCGCCCCCGCCTCCCGAGCCGTCGCTCAGCAGGTGCTTCCGGCGTTGGCGCCCGCGATGCAGTCGCCGACCTTCTCCGCGCCGTTCGTCAGTGCGGCGTTGATGATCGCGGCGACGACGCCGACGATCGCCACGACCACCGCCGAGATGATCACCCACTCGACGGCCGAGGCCCCCCGGTCGGTCTCCTCGGAGCGGGCCCGCTCCACGCGGGACGCCAGGAAGGTCACCAGAAGGGCGACGGCGGGCTGGTTCGCCACCTGCGTGGTGAGGAACTTCTTGATCGGAGACATGAGGGTCAATTCCTTTCGGAGGATGGTGAGTTACGGGTTCAACGGGCGAGGGCGTCACACCTGGAACACCCGCATCGCCGCCGGATAGATGAGGAACACCAGGAACCCCGCACACAGCAGCAGCTGCGCGACGAGCATCGACTGCGACTTCTCGCCCGCGCTGCCCTCGATCTCGGCCAGCTCGCGGTGGCGCATCGTCTCGGCGCGGGACGCCAGGGACTCCCGCACCTTCGCGCCGTCGTCCGCGACCAGCGCGAGCGAGGCGGAGAGGTCCTTCAGTTCCTCGATGCCCAGCTCCTCGCCGAGCCGTCCGAGCGCCGCCCACTGGCTGATGCCGCTGATCCGGGCGTCGGCGAGGGTGCCCTTGATGCGGCGCAGCGCCCACCCGTCGCTCACGTCGGCGGCGGCCATCAGCGCCTCCGGCAGCCCCCGCCCGCCCGCCAGGTTCATGGCGACGAGGTCGAGGTACGCGCCGATGACGCGCCGCAGGTCGCGCCGCTTGGCAGCGGCGTCGCGCCGTACCTCCAGGTCGGGCAGGCAGAAGAAGCCCGCACCGCAGGCCAGCGCCAGCCACAGCGGGACGGCCGGGCTGCTGCCGAGACCGAGCGTCCACCCGACGACGAAGAGCAGCGGCCCGAAGAAGAGCCCCGCGACACCGAGCAGCAGCTTGGTGGCGAGGAAGGACTCCCACCCCCGCTCCAGGACGTTCAAGTCGGCCCGCAGGGAACGGAGTTCCCATCCCTGCCGCCGGTAGAGGTCCCCGACCCGCTTGCCCGCGCGCGCCCGCAGGGCGGCACTCCTGCCGGGCTTCCTGCCGTCGCCGGAGGCGGAGCGGTCGTACTGGCTCTCGTACGGGAAGGAGCCGTGCACGCCCCGCGCCCGCAGCGCGTCGATCTGCGCGACCCGGGAGACGGAGCCCTGCCGGGACGGCAGCAGCGCGCGGACCAGGACGTACAGGCCGAGCCCGAGGACGGCACCGAGGATCACCGTGGTCGTCGTCATCGGACAGCCGCCTTCTCTTCGGTGCGGGGCGTGAACGCGGGTGTGGTGTGGGCCGGTTGCTCGGCGCGGACCAGGAAGCGGTCCGGCGTCTCGATCCGCGACAGCTTGCGCAGCCACCAGAACCCGAGCGCGAACAGCCCGCACACGCACGCCAGGACGAGCTGCCCGGCGGGCGTGCCGTACGGAGCCACGAACTCCCGGTTGAAGACCGCGAGCCCGAGCACGAACGCCACGGACACCCCCACCACGATCTGCACGCTGCGCCGGGTGCTCGCCCGCTGGGCCATGACGCGCTGGCGCATGTCGACTTCTTCGCGGGCGGACTTGGCGAGCGCGCCCAGCACTTCCCGCAAACCGGGGCCGCGCAGCCGGGAGTTGAGGATGAGGGCGGCGACGATGATGTCGGCGGACGCGTCGTCGATCTCGTCGGCGAGGAGCTGGAGTGCTTCGGGCAGTGGCGTACGGGAGCGGAGCCGGTCGACCAGGGCTTCGAGGTGGGGCCGAAGCGCGGGGGCGGCGGCCCGCGCGGACGCCGGGATCGCCTGCTCCAGGCCCACCGCGCCCGCGATGGTGTCGCGCAGGGACTCCGTCCAGGCGGCCAGCGCCTCGACGCGCCGCATCTGGGCGCGCTCCTCGGCGGCCCCGCCGAACAGCCGCTCCCAGAAGAACACCAGCACTCCGGCCGCGACCGCGAGGACCACCCACCGCGAGAAGAGCAGCACGAGCATGCCGATCCCGATGGCGAGGGACCCGCGCCGCCCGGCGAAGGCGGCCAGCTCCGCCATCCGCTTCCCGGCCTTCGCCTTCTCGGCGGGGGGCTTCGCGGGCAGCCCGCGCACGGCGACGATCAGGAGGGCGAGGCCGCCGCCGACGGCGACGCCGCACAGCAGGACGCACAAGGTGGACAGACTGAACAGCCCACCCAGGGAACCGAGTTGCGAGAGTCCCATGATCTTGCCTCAGCCCCAGTTCCCGGACGGCCGGTAGCCGTACGCACTCAGTTCGTCGAGGCAGGCGAGCGGCGCGTGCGGGAGGACCCGCCCGTCGGCCGTCTCGGCGAAGACCTCGCTGGACAGGACGCGTCCGTCGACGCCGTTGACCTCGCGGACGGAGGTGACGACGCGGCGTAGCCGTCCGCCGCGCTGGTAGTCGTTGCGGCGCTCGACGAAGACGACGAAGTTGATGGCCCCGGCGATGAGCATCTGGCTGGCCTCGATGGGGAGGCGCTCGTTGGCCTGGAGGGCGTAGGTGGAGATGCGGTTGAAGACTTCGCTGGAGCTGTTGGCGTGGATGGTGGACAGCGACCCGTCGTTGCCCTGCGACATGGCGTTGAGCATGGTGACGATCTCGTCGCCGAGGACTTCGCCGACGATGACGCGGGACGGGTTCATCCGCAGTGACCTGCGGACCAGCTCGGACATGGCGATGGAGCCGTGCCCCTCGGAGTTGGGCAGCCGCTCCTCGAAGGCGACGACGTTGGGGTGGATCTCGGGAAACTGATCGAGTCCCAGCTCCAGCGCCCGCTCGACCGTGATCAGCCGCTCCTGCGGCGGGATCTCGTTCGCGAGCGCCCGCAGCAGGGTCGTCTTCCCGGCGTTCGTCGCGCCCGCGATCATGATGTTCTTGCGGGCGCGGACGGCGCAGGCCAGGAAGTGGCCGAGTTCCGGGGTGAGGGTGTGGTTGCCGACCATGTCCGACATGAAGACCTTGCCCATCCGGGCGCGCCGGATGGAGAGGGCGGGGCGGCGGGTGACGTCCATGACGGCGGAGAGCCGGGAGCCGTCGGGCAGCCGCAGGTCGAGCTGGGGGTTGGCGGAGTCGAAGGGCCTGGACGAGAGACCGCTGTACGCGCCGAGGACCTGGATCAGCTCCACGAGTTCCTCGTCGGTCTCGGCGACGGGCTCCCCGGCCTCCTCCCGTCCGTCCGCGTATCCGATGAAGACCTGGTCACAGCCGTTGATGTCGATGTTCTCGACCTCGGGGTCGTCGAGCAGCGGCTGAAGCCGTCCGACACCGAAGAGCGCGGCGTGCACGGCGGCCGCGTACCCCTCCTCGGTCTCCGCGTCGAGGGGGGTGCGCCCGGCGTTAACCTCGGCGCGGGCGTACGCCTCCAGTATTTGCGCGATGACGGCGCGGGCGTACTGGCGCTCGTCCTCGCCCGTCATGGCGGCGATGCCGGACGCCTGGTCGATGCGGCGCTGTTCGGCGATGCGGTCGCCCGCCTCCTGCCGGAAGCGTTTGACGAGCTGGTGGTCGACGGTGCTCATCGGCTTGCCCCCGAGGCTGCCGGTGCGGCCGACCAGCCCGCGCCGAACTGCTGGTGGAGGTCGACGGCGACCTTGCGGGCCGACCGTACGAGGAGCGACTTGTCGAGCCTTCCCCGCTTACGGCCTGCCAACTGGGCTGCGCCGGAAGGGTCGTGGGCGACGACCCCGAGGACACGCGCCCCGGTCCTGGCGGCGAGGAGCATCTCGTTCACCTGATGGGCGAGCTTGCCGGACTCGGCGGGGTCGGCCACCAGGAGCACGCCGACGGTGGTGTGCGCGAGGACGCCCGCACCGCGCCCGGACCCGCTGAGGCGCTGGGCGAGGGCGGCGGCCCTGTCGCGTACCCGGGCGAGGTGCTCGGGTTCGGTACGGGTGAGGAGGAGGGCGAGGTCGGCGTGCGGAAGGAGGTCGAGGGTGGGCGAGCCCGCGCCGATCCGGCCGCAGTCGGCGATGACGTCGGCGGCACCGTACGGGGAGTCGGCGAGGGCGGCGAAGGCGGAGCCCAGCATGGCCCACTGCCCGGCGAGCCCGGCGGCCTGCTCGGAGCTGCCGAGCCCGGCGAGCACGTCGAGCCCGCCGCTCAACTGCTGGGCGTGGTCCCACAGTTGCTCGGCCGCCAGCCCCCTTCGGGCGGTGGCGGCGATGGACAGCAGTCCGGTGTTGGGGTCGAGGGGCCCGCCGTGGGCGGCGCTGGAACGGTAGACGAGGTCGCCGCCGGAGGGGTCGGCCTCGGCAAGCAGGACGCGACGGGGCCAGACGGCGGCGAGGGCGGTGGCGGTGGTGGTGACGCCGGGGGATCCCTTGTCGGCGAGGAGGGTGATGAGGGCCATGGCTGGGCCTGCGATCCGTTTCGTGTGGGGGGACTTCAGCCCGTCCGGCGCTTGAGGACGTGCGGGCGCGGGCCGGGCGTTCTCAGCCCCGCCGGCGTTTGAGGTGTGGGGGTCCGGGGGCAGCGCCCCTGGCAGTAACCCCAGCCACCCCAAGCGCCGCGGGGTTGAGGTGAAGGGGCGGGGTTGGGGTGCCCGCCGCAGGCGCGCCCGGGTGTGGGCCGCTGGCGCACCCGGGCGCGGGCCGCAGGCGAACCCGAGTGCGGGCTGCCGGGCCCGAGAGGTCAGCCCGAGCCGCCGCTCGATCCGCCGCTCGACCCGCCCCCGGACGACGCCGAAGCGGGCACGACCACCAACGCGACTTCACCCGAAGCCGCCGCATCCGCGACCTCATCCGCATCCGCCCGGTCGACGACGACCGAAACCGGCAGCGCACCGCTCCCGATCGTCCCCTCCTTGGGCCGCGCCACGTCCTGCACCTTCGCCTCACGCACGAGCTGAGCATCACGGGCCGCAGCCCCAGAACCGGAACCAGCACCGGCACCGGCACCAGCCCCGGCAGCCGAGCCGGCCCCCGCCCCCGCCCCACCGGCGGACCCCCGCTTCGCCCCGACCCGATACACGGCCACCGTCGCCCCCGGCTCGATGTTCGCCGGATACTGCCCCGCCTTCAGCGAAAGCCCGACCGCCGCCTTCCCCGCCGGAAGCCCGCTACGGGTGGTGAGCATCCCTCCGATGAGCAACGTCCCGGGCACCAGATCCGCCACCGCACGGTGCTTCGCCAGCAACCCCACCTGGCTGTACTTCACGTACTTGATCGCCTCGTCCTCCGCGACCAGCACGCTCTGCACGTCGTCCCGCCCGATCACCTTCCCCGCCGAAACGGGGTTCTTGACCTGGACGACCTCGATCCGCTCACCGGCCCGCAGCACGAGCACGGTGGTCCCGAGCGCCCCCACGAGCACCAGCAGTACAGCGAGCGCCGCCAGCGCTGGTTTGCGTTCGCGAGGAGTCGAGGGCAGCCGCTCACCCACCGGCGCGGTGGGCAGCGGAACCCGACTGTTCGCCGATTCCGCACGCTCCTGGATCTTCACACCACTCCCCGTGCATATCGCCCCGAACAAGGGCATTTGCCGCGACTTCATCAAGCGGCCGATCGTCAAGGCATCGCACGCTATCAGCAGCGCATAAGCGCCTCAACGCAAAGAATCGATCATGAACTGCCGCTATCAATTCGACATTTGAGCCAACTTCGCCCGAAATCTTCACCCTCAACAGGGAGCCCGCTGCACCTCACCCCTCCCACCCCTGCCACCTCCACCGAACTCCGCACCACACCTACGCCGTTGCCGCCCGCACGAGAGCCACCCGACCTCCACCACCCCTCCCCGAGCCCCCGCACACCCACAACGCAAACCCCTTCCCTTGCACACGCAATCTTCACTCGATCCCCTCGCGGGACGCGAGAAGGCCCTCACCGATCCCGCACCGACCGCCTCCTCGCGCAACCGCCACAAGCCCCTCCACCCAGCCCCACCCCGTACGCTGCCCGGAATCACACCTCCCCCGGAGCACCCATGACCTCCCACCGGGCCACGGCGCCCGCCACCCCCGCCGCCCTCCCCATAACCGGCGACGTCATCCGCGACTCCCCCGCCCTCCACGCCGACGTCCAGCTGCTCTCCGCCCAGTACGGCGTGGACTTCACGGACGACGCGTCGATACGCCCCCTCCTCGCCCGCCACAAGGAAGCGGTCCACCGCCTCCGCCACAGCCCCAAGGCGTGGGTGGGCGGCATTTCCCTCCTGCTGGCGGTCTGCCTCCCCTTCGCCACCCTCACGGCCCTGGGCCCACCCGACCTGGCAGAGGCCCCCCGCTCCCTGGCCGTGCACATCGCCCCGGGCCTCGCCCTCTTCGCCTTCGGCCTCACGCTCCTCATCCAGTCCCACCGCAGGGCGGTCCGCCGCATGAACCACCCGGAACTGGTCGGCTACCGCATGGTGTTGGCGACTGCAACGGCCCACCGGGTCCCCGTCCCCGCAGCCCCGGCCTGGCTGGTGGGCCGCGACTCCACCACCGACAAGGAGACCCACCCCCTCCCCGAACTCCCCCTGAAGCCCCACCCGACCCCTACCGAAGCCCCCCTCGCCCCTCCCGTACCGCAGAAGCCATACGACGTGATCCAGTACGAGTCCCTCGGCGGCGAGGGCGGCTGGCACGACGAAGCGGGCTTCGGCCTCGTCCTGGCGGGCGGCATCGCCGCCGTCTGGGCCACCTCCGAGGGCGAACCGGCCGGGTACGCCCTGGCCGCAGCCCTCGCACTCCTCGGCATCCGGACCTGGCTCGCAGGCCGCCGCCAGGGCAACCGCCACCGGGCCCTGCGCGATGCGGCGCAGCGGTACGTGGCGGAGGTGACGGCGGCGCAGCGTGCGGGGGCCCAGGTCCCGGAGCTCTCCGAGAAGCTCCGGAAGCTCATCGTCTGAGGCCGTGAAACGCGCGAGACCCCTCACACGGTCGTCGCTCCGTCATCACGTCCGCACGACAATTACACATTCGCTCCAGCTAACTCGCACACTCTCGCGCTTAACGTCAGTCGCGGACGTACTCCCCGCCGTACGTACTCGTCGCCGTACGTACTCCTCGCCTGACGTACTCCTCGCCTGACGTACTCCTCGCCGTACAAGGAGCAATCGAACGTGTCGGACCTGCAAGCCGATCTCGAACGGATCAAGAAGTTCTCGAAGGACCTGGGCGCGATCCACACCGAGTTCACCCAGGAGTCGAACCCCGCCGACGGCTACGGGACACAGGAGCTCGGCTCCAGGACGGTCGTCGACGCGTTCGGGGACTTCAGCAGCAACTGGAAGATCCACCGGGAGCGGCTCACCGACGAGCTGAAGATCCTGCGCGACCTCTCGGCTGCCGCTGCCGAGAACTTCGAGGCCATCGACAAGGCACTGGCCGACGCCCTCCGCGGCGAGGACAAGAAGAACAGCAAGCCCCGCACCCCGCAAGGACCCCGCTAGTGGCCAGGCCAGGCGCCCACGAGTGGGACGTGCTCGGACACGACTCCGATCCGGTGCCCGGAAACCCGGAGAGCGTCGCCAGGCTCGGCCGGGAACTGCGGAAGACCGCCGACGCGATTCGGCGGCAGGCAGGCGAGATCCGCGCGCTCAGCAAGGTGGACTCCTGGAAGGGCGAGGCCGCCGACTCCTTCCGCAAGGAGGCCGAGGAGGCGGACGGCAAGCTCCAGAAGGCGTTCAAGCGGTACGACGTCGCTTCCCGCGCCATGGGCACCGAGGTACGCGAAGGACAGGACGAGTCGGGCGAGTTCGCGAGCGAACTGAACCGGGCGCAGAAGGCCGCGGACAAGGCGCTGCGGGCGGCGCAGGAGGCCGACCAGGAGGCTTCCGGCGCGAAGAAGGCACTGGACGGCCAGAAGAAGGACACCCCGAAGGACGATCCCGCCCGGGTGAGGCTGGAAGGCAGGCAGGACGCCGCCGACTCGGCGCTCACCCAGGCCAGGAAGGACCTGGACGCGGCGATCCTCATCCGTAAGAACGCCGAGGAAGCCGCTGCGAAGAAGATCCGGGACGTGATCGACGACGACGGCCTGAAGGACGGCACCTGGGACAAGTTCAAGGACTGGGTGCACGACAACGCCGACCTCCTCAAGAAGATCGGCGACGTCGCGGGGTGGGTGGCCACGGCGGCGGGCGGCCTGGCGCTGGTGGTCGGCTGGATTCCGGTCATCGGGCAGGCGCTCGCAGGCGTCCTCGGCACGATCGCGCTCATGGCCACCGCGGTGTCCCTGGTGACACACGTGATGCTGGCGCTGGCGGGAGAGGGCGGCTGGTTCGACGTGGCCCTGGACGTGGTGGGGCTGGCGACCTTCGGTATCGGCCGGGCCGCGATCGGCGGTGCGAAGGCGGCGGGGGCCGGTACGAAGGCGGCCGCCCGCTCCAGCCTGTACCAGAAGGAGATGGCCAAGCACGCGGGCAAGAAGCTCAGCAAGAACGCTCTCAACAGGGCTGAGGAAAAGGCGTGGAAGGCGGCGCGGAAGGGAAGTGCGGATGCCCCGAGGGGCAAGGCTTCCGCCGAGGCGATGAAGAACGCACCGAGCGGCTGGTTCCCCGGCAAGCAGGCGGTGTTCGACGCGTTCAACCCGAAGAAGATCGTGGGGGACAGCGTGGACAGCGTGAAGGACCTCAAGGCGCTCAAGGACGCACCCGACCTGCTGCGGGGGGAGACCTGGCGGGGGGTCGGAAAGCACTCCGTGGACGGTGGTCTCGACGACATCGGACGGCAGGTGGACACCATCGACGATGCGGTCAAGGGCAGTGCCGGCGTGAAGTCGGCCATGAACGGGCTCGACGCCCAGACGAAGCTCTGGTCCGGCACGACCGCGGTCGCCACGACCGTCGACGGCTCGGACAAGTTCGGCGTCTACGACCCGCTCAAGGACGCCACCACGGTGGGGAACGGCTGAACCCATGGCGTACGAGACACCTCCTGCCGGGGCGATGCGCCCCCTGGGCAACCGGCCTCCCGGCCTCGACATCGTCCGCCGCACCCGGCTCTTCGCGACGGAAGGAAAGACGGACGGAAAGCTCGTTCTGACGTCCCGCGACGGCACCGCGCGGGAGTTCCCCGTGGGCCCCGGGGGAATCACGCGTGCCGTGCACATCGACATCCTCGGCCCTGAGGCGGCGAAGCGGATGCCGCCTTCCGGTTCCTGGGGAGCGATCGAATTCCAGCGGGCCGACGGCAGCCGGGTGCTGCGGGTCCCTCTGGGCGAGTGGCTTCCCGAGGTGTCCTCGCTCACCGCCCGGGTGGGCGGCCGTGAACTCCTGGAACTCACCGGCGCTGCCGACCTGTTGCGCGAGCTCCGCGTACCCGTGGTCACGGTCCGCTCCTTCGAGGACCCCGCCCTGGAGAACTCGGCCACCGGCCCCGGTACCGACCTGTGCGTCAGTGCGGTGCTCCCCGTGTGGCACCACGCGGTGCGGGCGGGGCAGCTCGGCTGGTTCGCCCTCATGGCCGTCGCGCTGATCGCACCCGGCACCCAGTCCTGGTCGGGCCCGCTGGCCGGGCTCTTCCTCCTCTCGTACACGGGGACCGACCTCTTCTTCTGGGCGAAGGGCAAGCGGCAGCAGCGAGGCGAACTCCCGGGCGTGATACTGAAGTTGCGCCCCGAAGCCGCCCACCACCACGCCGTCAGCCGCCGCTTCTCCGAGGTGTCCGCGCTGTACGTGCTGGCCGACGACATCGTCGTACGGGACTCCACGGGCCGGGAGCGCTGGTTCGCCCGGGCAGGCACCCATGCGGTGACCCGTGTCGTACGACGCGAACCGACGAGGCCCGCCACGCCCCGGGGGCCGGAGCCCGGCCGCCCCCTGGCCGTCGAGCTCCGGGGCCCGGGCGGGATCACGCGTGCCGTACTCCCCTGGGAATGGTGGTTCGGCGGCGACGAGGGCGAGCGCAACTGGCAGGCACTCGCGGCGGCCGTCGGCGATGCGGCGACGGAGACCGCGCCTGCCGACCGCGCGGACGACCGGGACCGCCATCGCGGCCTCGACCGGCGCGACTCCGCCTTCCTGGCGCCGCTGAAGCCGCGAACGGCCCGGTCCCTCACCGGCTTCCAGTCCTCCGTCGTGAAGAACGTGAGCCCGCAGGCGGTGTACGTCTTCCTCCTCTTCACCCTCCTGCTGGGTCACACGGCCGCCGGACCGCTCACCACCGGTGTCGCCATCGCCGCCCTGCTGGCCGCCCTCCTGCCCGCCGTGGCGGACTCCGCGACCAGCAGGCTCGCCCTCGACCGCCCGCCGAGGCAGACGCCTCCCCGGCAGCACAGCCCGGAAGGAGTCTCCCGATGACCCCGCCCAGCGACTACGTCCTCAGGCTCCCCGAGGGCTGGTTCCGGGTGCATCTCGACCCCGACCGCCGCAGGAAGTCCGTCGACGCCCTGGTCGAGAGGCAGTTCGCAGGCGCCGACGACCTCCCCCACCTCAAGAAGGAGGCCAGGTCCGAGCTCCTGGCCCGAGCCAGGAAGGCGTACAAGAACGGCGGTGTGGAGCTCTACCTGAGTCTCCAGAAGGCCGGCCGTCTCACCATTCCGGCATCGCTCCTGATCACGCTCGTCCCGCCGCGGACCGCACAGGGACTGCCGCTCGACGCCCTGGCGGAGCACCTCGCCGCCAACGGTCCGCTGGAGCAGGAGGTCTCCCTGGAAGAGCTCCCGGCCGGGAACTCCTGTCGCGTGCGGGCCCGCAGAGCCCTGGAGGAGCCGGCGGGGGAACCGCACCCCGAGGAGCTCGCCGAACTCTCCTCCGCCCCTGCCACCTCCGTCGACCATTACATCGAGATCCCCGGCAGCCGGGCCCTCCTGCTGCTCTCCTTCTCGACCCCGCTGGACCCGATCGCCGACGCGATGGCCGAGCTCTTCGACGCCGTCGCCCATTCTCTGACCTGGACCTGAGGACCTCCCATGGCGCACATCACCGACTGCGACCTCGGCCTCCACGACGGCTGGGTGGTGCTCCCGCTGGACCCCGACGCCGACGTCTCGGGCTGGGCCGATGCCACGGCGCGGGAACTGGCGGAACGGGCCTCCGCCGAGGGCTCGTCCTTCCGCCTGGACCTCCTGCGCCAAGAGCTCCGCGAGCAGGCCGCCGACAGCCGCGAGCGCTCCCCCGTCCTGGCCGCCGCGCTCTACCTGAACGGGTTCGAGTCCGCCGCGGTGGTGCTGGAGGCGGACTTCGTCCTCCCGTCGGAGGAGGTCCCCGTCATCACGTCCGACTGGTTCGTACGGAACTTCAGCGACGCCGCCCTCGGCACGCCGGACGTGTCGCACGGGGAGGTCCCGGCGGGCCCCTGCACCCGTATCAAGCAGCTCCTCGCCGGGCCCCGCGCCGACCAGGACGGCGCACGCCCCCTGCTGGAGACGATCGCCTACGCGGTCTTCCCGGAGAACACCCGGAGCGCGGTGCTCGTCCTCTTCTCCTGGACCGGCGCGGGCGTCGAGGAGTCCGTCCAGCGGATGGCGACGGACATCGTGGCTTCGCTGACCGTGGAACTCTCCGCCTGACCCGCCTGGCCCGCCTGACCCGGCTCCCCGGGCCGGGAAACACCTCACCCCACACGAGAATGACACGTTCACTCCGGCGAATCCGCACACCCGGGTGCCTAACGTCGTTCCCCGATACCCCAACGGCCCGCCGGGAGTTCCACCTGTGAACCTTCGCAATTCACCCTTTGCCACAGCATGCGCCGCAATCGCTGCAGCCCTCCTCCTGACGTCCTGCGGAGGTGAGGGGAAGGACGCGGCCAAACCCTCGGGCGCGATCGACGGGGCGGATGCGGACACCGCCGCGAAGAAACCGTCGGCCCCGGGCACTCCGGCCCCGGGCTCCGCCGCCCGTCCCCCGGTCAACCTCCCCGCCGACGTCAAGAACGTCTTCGAGGGCCAGAAGAGCGGGGACCCGACGAAGGACGCCGTGCTCGCCGACAACGCGGAACGCATCAACGCGGTCGACGACGCCATCGTGCGCGGCACCGCCGACGCGAAGGGGCTGGGCTTCTACAACGACGGCGACGCCCTGGGAACTTCGGTGACCTTCGTCCAGGGCTACGTGGACAAGAAGCTCACCTGGACGGGCACCACCCGCTACTTCGACCGGCAGGTGACGTCCCTGAAGGGGGGAACCGCCACGGTCGCCTACTGCTCCGACGAGAGCAGGTCGTTCCTGAAGAACCGCATGACCGGAAAACTCGACAGGACGCCGACCAGCGCGGACAGCTACGTCTTCTACAACACCCAGTCGAAGAAGAACGCACAGGGCGTGTGGCAGACCACGCGCGTGATCTCGCAACGGGGAGCCGCGAAGTGCCAGCCGTGAGCCCGAAGAACCGCAGGCCCGTCCTCCTCGCCGCCCTGGTCTGCCTCGGCGTACTGACTCCGGCCACGGCCCACGCGGGCGGCCGTGGCGGCGCGGGCACCGACGGCGCGGAGCAGACGGGTGGCGCCGCCGACGGAAAGATCTCCGCCGGAGTCGTCTTCGACCGCTCGAAGAACGGCACCGGAACCACCTCGGGACCGGTCACACCCGTCTCCGACTGGACCCCGCCCGCCTGCTACTACGCCCCCCGGTACAGCCCGGACCAACTGCAGAAGTACCTGGAGCCGATCTGGGCCGTCGACTCGACGGGCGCGCAGTGGGACCTGGAGCAGCGGAACCGCTACGTCAACGGCAAGCCGTACAAGGACTTCAACAAGTCCAAAGCGGGCAAGGGGCATTGGTGGGACAGCTTCATCCCCGACGGCCGTGAGGGAGATCCCCGGGCCTTCGACTGCGACAAGCCCTACTTCTGGGTCGACAAGGGCGACCCGCCACCGGCGGACGTCCCCGAGGCCGTCACCCCCGAACGCCTCGCCCAACTCGCCTACGCCGAGATCCGCATTCCCGGCACCGCCATCGCCCTTGCCCCGCAGGCCGAGTCCAAGGTGAACCTCCCCACCTGGGCGTGGCTCGACAAGGCCGCCTTCAAGCCGGTGTCGGTCACGGCCTCCGTACCCGCTATCGGCATCGAGGCGACGACCACTGCCGAGCCGGTCTCCCTGAAGCTCGAACCCGGCACACCCGACGCCACGCTCCACCCGGCCTCGGGCGAGTGCCCGATCACAGGCGGCCGCATCGGCGAGCCGTACGCCAAGGGAAAGGCCCACCGCACCCCGCCCTGCGGCCTCACCTACCTCCGCGCCTCCGGCGACAAGCCGTACTCCCTCCAGGCCACCATCACCTGGAAGATCCACTGGACGGGTACCGGAGGCGCGGGCGGAGACCTCCCCGACGGGGCCTTCGGGGCGGTGCAGGACATCACCGTCCAGGAAATCCAGGCCATCAATCGCTGAAGGCGAGGAGTAACGGATTCAGCTGGCCACCAGGAATCGGGCAGAACTCATCGAGATGGTGAAGACGCTGAGAATGCGCCCTGGTGTGCAATACCCCCATGAATAAGGCCCGTTGGCGGAATTGTGCATTCCGCAGATAGCTTCGATGTTCTCGCATCCCACCCGCCGCAACAGGAGTAGTTGACACGTGAACCGTCGCCGCCCCATAACCACAGCCGCCGCCTGCACCGTGGCCGCCGCCCTGCTGCTGAGCGCCTGCGGAGGCGACGGGGACGGCAAGAAGCCCGCCTCGGGCGCGGCTCCCGGTGCCGCCCGTCCGGCGAAGGACTCGCCGGACGCCCCGGCGCCCGGGCCGCAGCGGCCCGACATCGGCCTGGGCGGCGGCCACAAGGTGACCTTCGACTTCGCGCGGCCCGCCGATCCCGGAGAGGCCGCCGCCCTCGCCGACTCCTCGCGCTTCGTGCAGGCGATCTGGCACGGGATCCTCGCGCAGGACGCCAACGACCCGGCGTACCGGTTCTACTCGCGCAAGGACGCGACCGCCTTCGGCAAGAGCCGGATCGAGGCGGAGCTGAAGGGCGGCTGGACGCCCTCCGGAACGGATCGCTACTACAACGCCAGCACGGTCGCAGGGGACGCGAAGTCCGTGCGGGTCACGTTCTGCCACGACGGGTCGAAGGCGTTCAGCAAGGCGAAGAAGACCGGCAAGCGCCGCACCGCGAAGCCGAACCCGGACAACTTCCAGAAGTACAGCGTGCTGATGCGCCCTTCGCCCGCCCTCCCCCAGGGATGGGTGGCCGAACAGGTCCAGGTCCAGGAGCGGGCGACTGCGGAATGCCGCGTCACCAAGTCCTCGGAGGCCAAGAAGCGCCCTGCCAGGAGCACCCCGCCCGCCGGACACCGCAAGGAGAACCCGCCGCGCAAGTCCGACAGCGGCAGCGGCAGCAAGACCAAGAAGCCCCGGACCTCCCGGCACTGAGGATCCAGGCCGGACCGCGCGGAACGGGTGGCCGAGGTACGGCGCGGGAGGCGCACACGCTCGCGGCCAGAGCGACCAGAGCGATGGGTCCACGATGAGCCCCAGCAGGCCGGGAACCGCCGCCGGTGCGGGCGGTGGTCCCGGGGCGGGGGCGGGCGCGCAGGCCCGCCCCCCGGGCCGTGCGGAGGTCCGGCGTCCGGGCTACTTCTTCGCCGCCCGGCCCAACTCCTCGTCGATCGACTGGAACTTGTCCGCCGCCGTCGTCAGGTAGTCGCCGATGCCGTCGAGACCGCCGATGGTCTCCTTCGCGCCGGTCGTGAACTCCTCGAAGTTCTGGTCGAAAGCCTTGGAGGCGGACTTCGTGACGAAGCCCGTGTTGACCAGGTTGTCGATGTACTTCTTCAGGCCGTTGAGCTTCTCGTTGAGCTTTTCCTTCTCCTTGACGATGTACTTCGCCGCATTGCGCATGTCGTCATAAGTGACATCCAGGTCTTTTGCCATGAAAGCTCTCCTCCGTAAGGGGGCACGCGCAGGCCCGTAAGTAAGCAGTGCCGTACCGGCGTTCGCAGCAGCTTACGAAAGGAATTCGGCGGGGCAAGCGGCGGGAAAGGCGTGTGAAGAGGGGGTGCAGGGCAGGCCATTGCCGGTGTCCTGGGGGTTGTGGATAGGGTCGCCGTGCGCGTTCAAGGGGGGCGGTTGCAGGTTCCGCTTGGCATCTGCGCATTTGCTCCACACTTTTCTACTGCATGCCCACCGGACTTCCACGGGGAGGATGCCCATGCGCCTGACTCTGACCGTCGTCGACCCGTTCGCCGGGTCCAGCACCGATGTCGTACTCGACGCCGACGCCGAGTCGACCGTCGCCGACGTGGCGAGTGAGCTGGGCGAGCGCGTGGGCACCCCGATGGCCGGACGCGTGGCCGGACACGTGACCGGAAGCGCGGACGCCCGCGTCGTCGTCCCGATCGGCAGCGGCAGGCGCGGCGTCGTCGACACACCGCCGCCGCCACTGCTGTACGTCGACGGGGTCCCACTCGACCCGTCGGCCCCGCTCCTCTCCTCCCCGCTCCGCGAAGGCGCGGTCGTCAGCCTCGGCGACCCCGTCGGCTGCGCGCCGGGCGAGCCCACCGGCCTCGTCGAACTGCGCGTGGTGGGCGGCCCGGCAGCCGGGGCCGTGCACCGGCTCGGCGTCGGGCGGTACGCGATCGGCAGCGGGCCCGGCCGCCAGATCCGTATCGAGGACGACCCGGAACTCCCCGAGCACGCCCTCACCCTCTCCGTGGCCATCGACGGCACCTGCACCATGCTGCTCCCCAAACCCGAACCCAAACCCAAACCCGAACCCGACCACGACCCCGCCGCCGCCCGCCTCGACGGCGAGGAAATCGCGGAGGGTGCCGACCGGGACTGGCCCCTGAACGCCCAACTCACCCTCGGCAACACCCTCTTCGAGCTGGCCCGTTACTCACCCCCGGACGCCGCCCTCAAGTGGTCCGACGACGGAGCCGCCTTCGACTACAACCGGCCGCCCCGCCTGCGCCCCGCCGACCGCGAGACCACGTTCCGGCTGCCCGCCCCGCCCCGCGAGCCCGACCCCCGCCCGCTGCCCTGGCTGATGGCCGTCTTCCCGCTCGTCTCGGCCATCGTGATGTGCCTGGTCTTCAACCGCTGGTACTACATGATCATGGCCGTGTTCAGCCCGGTCATCCTGTTCGCGAACTACTTCATGGACAAGAAGAACGGCCGGAAATCGCACGCCAAGCTGCTCAAGGAGTACGAGGAGCACAAGGCCCGCATCGAGCAGGACGCCCAGGACGCGCTGACCGCCGAGCGCGCCGACCGCCGCCGGGCCGTGCCCGACCCCGCGTCCGTCCTCACCTTCGGCACCGGCCCCCGCACCCGGCTCTGGGAGCGCCGCCGCACCGACGCCGACCACCTCCTCCTGCGGGTCGGCACGGGGCTGCTGCCCTCCGACGTCGTACTCGACGACCCCGAGAAGGACGAGCACCGGCGCAAGGTCACCTGGGAGATCCCCGACGCCCCGGTCGCCCTCCCGCTCCGTACGCTCGGCGTGATCGGCTTGGCCGGGCCAGGCGATTGCGCGACGGCGCTCGGACGGTGGGCGGTCGCCCAGACGGCGACCCTGCACAGCCCGATGGACGTACAGCTCTACGTCCTCACCGAGCAGGCAGGGCAAGGCAGTTGGGACTGGCTCCGCTGGCTCCCCCACTCCCGGCCGACCGGCGGCCAGGACGCCCATTCCCTTCTCGGTACGGACGCGGAGACCGTCGGCGCGCGGATCGGCGAGCTGACGCAGATCCTGGACGCCCGCACCAAGGCCGCCAAGGAGCGCGGCAACCAGCCGGGTCCCGCCTTCACCGATCCCGACCTGGTCCTCGTCTGGGACGGCTCCCGCCGCCTCCGCTCCATGCCGGGCGTGGTCCGCCTGCTCCGCGAGGGCCCCTCCGTCCAGATGTACTCCCTCTGCCTCGACGCCGAAGAACGCTTCCTCCCCGGCGAATGCCAAGCCGTCGTCGTCGCCGAACCCGTGGGGGCGGCCCCCGGCGGAGCGGAACCCCTCGCTCCCGCGCCGCCCAGCACCACCTCCGGCTTCCCCTCCTTCAGCAACTGGCACACCGCCCAAGCCACCGCCCCCGACACCCCGGAAGCCTTCCGCCTCCGCGTCGAGCAGGCCAACACCGCCCGCATCCCCTCCGTCCGCCCCGACTTCGTCACCCCCGCCTACTGCCTCCGCCTCGCCCGCTCCCTCGCCCCCCTCCGCGACATCAGCGGCGAGACCGAGGACTCCGCCCTCCCGGCGGCGAGCCGCCTCCTCGACGTCCTCCAGCTCGAACCCCCCACCGGCGAAGCCGTCGCCGCCCGCTGGCGCACCGGCGGCCAGTCCACCCTGGCCGTCGTCGGGGAGTCGTACGACGGCCCCTTCGGCATCGACATCCGCCGCGACGGCCCGCACGGCCTGATCGCCGGAACCACCGGTTCCGGCAAGTCGGAGCTGCTCCAGACCATCGTCGCCGCGCTCGCCGTCGCGAACACGCCCGAGTCGATGACCTTCGTGCTCGTCGACTACAAGGGCGGTTCCGCCTTCAAGGACTGCGTGAAGCTCCCGCACACCGTCGGCATGGTCACCGACCTCGACGCACACCTCGTCGAGCGCGCCCTCGAATCCCTCGGGGCCGAGCTGAAGCGCCGCGAGCACATCCTCGCCGCCGCTGACGCGAAGGACATCGAGGACTACCAGGACCTGATCCGACGGAACCCCGGATCACTCGCCCCCGTCCCCCGCCTCCTCATCGTCATCGACGAGTTCGCCTCGATGGTCCGCGACCTCCCCGACTTCGTGACCGGCCTGGTCAACATCGCCCAGCGCGGCCGTTCCCTCGGCATTCACCTCCTCCTGGCCACCCAGCGCCCCTCCGGCGTCGTGTCCCCCGAGATCCGCGCCAACACCAACCTCCGCATCGCCCTGCGCGTCACCGACGGCAGCGAGTCCAGCGACGTCATCGACTCCCCCGAGGCCGGAAACATCAACAAGTCGACACCCGGACGGGCCTACGTCCGCCTCGGCGCGGCCTCCCTCGTCCCCTTCCAGTCGGGCCGCGTCGGCGGCCGTCGCCCCGGCGCGGCGGACTCCCGGGTCGCCGCCCCCTGGTCGGCCGTACTCGACTGGTCGGAGCTGGGCCGTTCCGCCCTCACCCGGCCGCCCGCCGCCGCCCGCGAGGAGGAGGAGATCACCGACCTCAAGGTCCTGGTCGACGCCGTCCGCGACGCCAACGAGCGGCTCGCCATCCCCGCCCAGCACAGCCCCTGGCTCCCCCCGCTGGACGAACAGCTCCTCCTCGACAGCATCACCGGCGTCCCCGCGCAAGGCGCCCTGCCCGCCGCCCCGTACGGCGTCGAGGACATCCCCGCCCAGCAGGAACGCCGCCCCGTCACCGTCGACTTCGCGACCTTCGGCCACCTCCACATCGCGGGCTCCCCCCGCTCGGGACGCTCCCAGGTCCTCCGTACGATCGCCGCGTCGCTGGCCCGTACGCACTCCGTCGCCGACGTCCACCTGTACGGCATCGACTGCGGCAACGGCGCGCTGAACGCCCTCACCGCGCTCCCGCACTGCGGAGCCGTCGTCGGCCGCGCCCAGACCGAGCGCGCGACCCGCCTGATCAGCCGCCTCGACGCCGAACTCACCCGGCGTCAGGACCTGCTCGCCGAGCGCGGCATCGCCGACATCGGCGAGCAGCGCGCAGCGGCGGCCGACCCCGCCGAACGCCTCCCCCACCTCGTGGTCCTCATCGACCGCTGGGAGGGCTGGCTGACCTCGCTCGGCGAGATCGACCACGGCGAACTCACCGACCAACTCGTCGTGTTGATGCGCGAGGGGGCCAGCGTCGGCATTCACATCGTCATCACCGGCGACCGCCAGCTCGCCTCCGGGCGCCTCGCGTCGCTCACCGAGGACAAGCTCGGTCTGCGCCTCGCCGACCGTACCGACTTCTCCCTCATCGGCATCCCGACCCGCAAGGTCCCCGAGGAGATCCCGCCGGGCCGCGCCTTCCGCGCGGAGACGGCGACGGCGGTGCAGTTCGCGCTGCTGAGCGAGGACGCAACGGGCCAGGGCCAGGCGGCGGCGATCAACGCCGTCGGAGCCGAGACGACGGCTCGGGAAGCCGAAGTCCCGCGCGCACAGCGCCCGTTCCGCGTCGACACGCTTCCCTCCCGCATCACCTTCCCCGACGCGTGGGCGCTCCGCGACGCCGAGGCTTCCCGCTCCCCCCTCTGGGCGCTGGTCGGCGTCGGCGGCGACGAACTCACCGGCTACGGACCCGACCTGGCGACCGGCGTCCCGGCCTTCGTCGTCGCGGGCCCCGCCAAGTCCGGGCGTTCCACCACCCTCCTGAACATGGCCCGCTCCTTCCTCTCCCAGGGCGTACGCCTCGTCGTCGCCGCCCCGCGCACCTCGCCGCTGCGTGAACTCGACTGCACCGAGGGGGTGTTGAAGATCTTCACGGACGACGACATCGAGAGCGACGAACTGGAGGAGTTCACCGAACTGGCGTCTCCCGAGGAGCCGGTCGTCGTGATCGTCGACGACGCCGAGATGCTGGAGGACTGCGACGCGGCCCCCGTCTTCAGGCGCATCCTGCAACGCGGCACCGACCAGGGCCTGGCCCTGGTCCTCGGCGGTGACGAGGAGGACGTGTGCAGCGGCTTCAGCGGCTGGCAGGTCGACGTGAAGAAGGCCCGCCGGGGCCTCCTGCTCTCCCCGCAGGACACCACCAGCGGCGAACTCATCGGCATCCGTACCACCCGGGGCATGGTCGGCGGCCCGATCGCCCCGGGCACGGGCATGCTCCACCTGGGCACGGGCGAGCACCGGACCGTCGTGACTCCCGTATAGCCAGCCGCTCCTGCCTAGCCAGCCACTCCCGTACCGCTAGCGCTTCTTGAGGGTTCCGTACGGCTTGCCCTGCTCGGCGGAAGGCGACGTGTAGCGGAGCGTGCCGTCCGGGTTGCGGGTGAGGATCAGTTCGCTGGACTCGCCGGAGCACAGGAGCGGGGTGGAGGGGCGCGCGGGGTCGGTGCGGTCCTCGACGACGACCTTGTCGTCGGTGGCCGACACCAGCTTGCCGACGCCGTAACACTTGACGCCGAGCAGGTCGTACGACGACTTCAGTACGTCCTCGCCCTTGCCGCCCCGGACGAGGGTAACCGTGATCGTGCCGTGCGGCTGGTTGGTGGTGGCCTCGGTGAGGCTGCCGGTCCAGGTCCCGACGAAGCTCTCCGGCACGACGCCGCGCCCCGGCGTCTCCGGGGCCGAGGAGTGCGCCCCGGGCTGCTGGCTGTCCTTGCCGGCGCCGCTTCCGGCCTTGTCGCCGCCACCGCCGCCCAGCAGTCCCGGCAGGAAGGCGATGCCCAGCGTCACCCCGGCCAGCGCCCCCGCGACCGCGAGCACCAGGGTGCAGCTGCGCCGCCTGCCCCGCCCGTCCGCAGGCCCGGAGGGTGTGTTCTCGGTGGCGAAGGACACCGAGAGGCCGGGCCGCTGGCCGGGCACCTCGGGCTGCCCGTGCGAAGCCGGAGGCGTCCCGTGCGAAGCCGCAGGCGCCCCGTACGAGGCCGGAGGCGGCCCGAATTCCCCGGGCCCGGGTACGGACACAGGCACAGGCACGCCCCCGCTGCCCACCACCCCGTGCGTGAAGGGCACGGGCCCCGAGGCCATCCCCTCGGCCGGAGCCGCGGGCTCCATCTCCAGCAGCCGTACGGCACTGCGCCCCGCCTCCGCCACCAGGTCCCCCGGCAGCCACCCCGCCGCGACGTCGGCGGCCGCCCCGCCCGGGGCCAGCCGCTCGCCGAGTTCCCGGGGGGTCGGCCGGTCGGCGGCGGACTTGGCGAGGCAGGACCGCACCAGATCCCTCAAGTCACCCGACAGGGAGCCGAGTTCGGGCTCCTCGTGCACGACCTTGTACAACAGGGAAGCCGCCGAGTCCCCCGGAAAGGGAGAGGCCCCCGTCGCCGCGTACGCCAGCACCGCCCCCAGCGAGAAGACGTCGGCCGCAGCCGTGACGCCCTTCCCGAGGATCTGCTCGGGCGACATGTAGCCGGGCGACCCGACCGAGACTCCCGTCGAGGTCAGGGATGCCGTGGCGTCCGCCGCGCGCGCGATCCCGAAGTCGATCAGCCGGGGCCCGTCCAGGGTGAGCAGCACGTTCGACGGCTTCACGTCCCGGTGGACGAGTCCCAGGGCGTGCACCGCCGTGAGCGCTTCCGCGAGCCCCGCGCCCAGCACCCGTACCGACGGGTCCGGCAGCGGCCCGTGCGCGGCGACCGCCTGCGTCAACGAGGGGCCCGCCACGTAACCCGTGGCCACCCACGGCACCGGAGCCTCGGCGTCCGCGTCCAGGACGGGCGCGGTCCACGCCCCGCCGACCTTCCTGGCGGCCTCCACCTCGCGCCGGAAACGGGCCCTGAACTCCTCGTCCTGCGCGAAGTGCGGATGCACCACCTTGACCGCGACCGTACGGCCCCCGGCACTGCGCCCGAGGTACACCCGGCCCATGCCGCCGGACCCCAGCCGTCCGAGCAATCGGTAGTCACCGATATTCTGCGGTTCGCCCGCTTCCAGCGGCTGCATGGTGATGTGCTCCCCCGAGACGTCGTGAACTCGCCGTCGACCCTCTCCCACAGTAGGGCCGACGTGTGCGGGATCACTGGGACAAGTCGGACACGGAACGAACCGATGTCCCCCGGACCGCATCTCCTTGTACGGAACGCGTACGGAGCACGACCGCCCCGCGCACGGAACGCGCACGGAAACGGGTGTCCCGCACCGCCCTTCCGCCCACCGTCCGCCCCTTCCCCCGCCGCCCGCCCGCCGCCTGCTCTCCCACCCGCCCCGGAGCCCTCGTATGAATCGCCTGCCGAGCCGCCGCCTGATAGCCACCGCCCTGCTCGGGTCCACCCTGCTGCTCGCGGTGACCGCCTGCTCGGACGAGGGCAATCCGTACGACTTCAACTCGGCCGGATCCGGGACCGGTTCGATCCAGCGCAACGATCTCCAGCAGACGCTGGCCAAGGGCGACGCGGGCACGCTCATGCCGCGCGGTCCGCGCTCGGAGTTCTCCGTGTTCCGCACCCTGGACGACGGCACGAAGGTCGCGCAGACCACGCTGTCCGGGGCGAAGTCCGGGTTCACCGGCAAGGTGTGGGTGTGGGCGCCGAAGCAGTACTTCGACCCGAAGTACGCGACGAGCGGCTTTCCGGTGCTGATCGCGCTCCCGGGTTCGTACGGATACGACAACAACTACTGGACCCAGGAGAAGAAGCAGTTCCTGGAGAAGGTCGCCGACATGTCCCAGAAGGGCACGAGCCTGCCGTTCCTCGTGGTGATGCCGGTACTCAATCCCGAGAAGAAGTACTACGACGGGAGCGACATTCCGGGGCGGCCGAAAATGGGCACCTGGATGACGGAGGACGTTCCGGATTTCGTCAAGTCGAATTTCCGCACGTTTCGCTCGCGCGACGGCTGGGCTTTCATGGGTTCGTCGTCCGGCGGATTCGTCGCACTGAAATCGGTACTGAAGTACCCGGACCGGTTCAAGGCGGTTATCTCGTCCGGACCGGACATCGTTCCGGACTCCCCGATGTGGAAGGGCCACCCGCAGGAGAAGCTGGCGAACAATCCGCGCAAGCTGGCCGCCGACCTGATCAAGCGGCCGGACGCCCCGAAGGTCTATGTGGCGTTCCAGGTCGGCTCCAAGGAGAGCCTGATCCCGCGCGTGAACCGCTTCATGCAGGAGTACGGCAAGGGCCCGATCAAGACGCGCCTCCAGGTGATCCCGGACGGCATCCACAACCCGGCGACGTACGTCCGGGGCATGGAGTCGGGCAGCCTCACCTGGCTCAGCTCGCACCTGAAGGCGCCCGTCCCCACTCCCTGAGGGACCCCTCGGGGATTACTCCCCGAGCAGGGTGATGTGCACGTCCGTCGGGTACCCGGTGGTGTCCCCGGTGCGGCGCGCGAACTCCTTCACGCCCTCGATCTGCTCGGGACCGAAGCGGAAGTCCAGCGTCGTGAAGTACTTCTCCAGGAGTTCGGCGTCGAAGTCCTCCCAGCGGGCGGCCTGCTCGGCGACCAGGTCGACCTCGGCGAGCGACAGGTCGCGGGAGGCGAGGAACGCCTCGTGCGCCTTCTCCACGTGGTACGGCTCGCGGGCCAGGTAGTCCTTGCGGGCGGCCCACACGGCGAAGACGAACGGCAGCCCCGTCCACTCCTTCCACATCTGCCCCAGGTCGTGGACCTGGAGCCCGAGCCGGGGCGCGTCGTGCAGGGAGGCCCGCAGCGCGGCGTCCCCGATGAGCACGGCCGCGTCGGCCTCGCGCATCATCAGGCTCAGGTCCGGCGGGCAGGTGTAGTAGTCCGGCTCGACGCCGTACTGCTCGGCGAGCAGGAGCTGTGCCAGGCGTACGGAGGTGCGCGAGGTCGACCCGAGGGCGACGCGCGCCTTGTCCAGCTCGGCCAGCGGCACCTTGGAGACGATCACGCAGGACATCACCGGGCCGTCGCAGCCGACCGCGAGGTCGGGGAAGGCGACGAGGTCGTCGGCGTTCTTCAGGAACTCGACCACCGTCACGGGACCGAGGTCGAGGTCGCCTCGGACGATCTGCTCGCTGAGCCGCTCGGGGGTGTCCTTGGTCAGCTCGAAGTCCAGCAGCGTCCCGGTCCGCGCGAGACCCCAGTAGAGGGGTACGCAGTTCAGGAACTGGATGTGGCCGACGCGGGGCCGGGTGCGGTTCGGCGTCAGCTCGCCAGCGGTTGAATTGTCCACATCGCGAGGCTAGACCCGCCGGGTGCGGAGGGCCCCTCCGGGGGTCCGGGCGGGGGCTCGTGGAGGTTCTGGTCCCCCCCTCGGAAGCGCCTCTCAGAACCCTCTCGGCGTCAGCCGACACGCCCGTGTCAAACATCCGGGTGACGTGATCTTTCCCTCTACCGCTTGCCCAAAGGTGCATGCTAGGCTCGCCCGCAAGTTGCAGTTTGGTTTCCCTTGCAGTACAGAGCCTGCGGAGCATGTAACCCGCAGGCTTTTGTTTTCAGACTTCCTTGTAGGTTCTGGAGCAGGGCAACCCTTTGGCCCATGGGAGGGCTTATGGCTACCGGAACCGTCAAGTGGTTCAACGCTGAAAAGGGCTTCGGCTTCATCGCCCAGGACGGCGGCGGCCCGGATGTCTTCGTCCACTACTCCGCGATCAACGCGTCTGGTTTCCGCTCGCTTGAGGAGAACCAGCTCGTGAACTTCGACGTCACGCAGGGCCCGAAGGGCCCGCAGGCGGAGAACGTCACCCCCGCCTAAGTCCTCGGACTTAACTGGGAAACGACCGATCGCGGTCGTTGAACGCAGTACCCAAGGAGCCCCGTTCCGATGCGTCGGAACGGGGCTCCTGCCTTTCCACGGTTACCTCTGCGGTTTACCTGCACGGTTACCGATAAAGCTCCTCGATTTCCGCCGCATAGCGCTCCAGAACCGCTTTCCGCCGCACTTTCAGCGTCGGCGTGAGCGTGCCGTCCGCGATGCTGAGGTCCTCGTCCAGTACGGCGAAGGCCCGGAGGCGGGCGGGCCGGGACACCTGGGCGTTCGCCGCCTCGACGGCCTCGCGCACCAGCTCCCGCACGGCGGGGTGTCTCCCCGGTCGCTCGCCAAGCTCGTGCCCCTCCCTGGCCGCCCACGCCGCGATCTCCTCCGCGTCCAGCGTGATCAGTGCGACCGGGTGCGGGCGCCGGTCTCCGGCCATGACGGCGTACGAGACGTACCGGGACTGCTGGACGGCGTGCTCGACGAGGGAGGGCGTGAGGTTCTTCCCGGCGGACGTGATGATCAGGTCCTTCTTGCGCCCGGTGATGGTGAGATACCCGTCCTCGTCGAGAACCCCCAGGTCACCGGTGTGCAGCCAGCCGTCCGCGTCGAGGACTTCCCGGCTGGCGTCCGCATTCCCCTCGTACCCGGGGAAGACCATTCCGCCGCGCGCCAGCACCTCCCCGTCACCCTCCGCGATCCGGATCTCGCACCCGGGGTAGGCCCGCCCGACGCTCCCGTACCGCACGGCCCCCGGCCGGTTGAGCGAGATCACCCCGCCCGACTCGGTCATCCCGTACCCCTCGTAGACCGGGATCCCGCAGGCGCGCAGGAAGTCGAGGGTCTGCGGGGCGATCGGGGCGGCCCCGGTGAGGGCCCAGCGCACGCGCCCCCCGAAGGCGGCGCGCACGAGCCCGTACAGCGACTCCTCAGCAGCCTCGTACGCCTCCCTGTCGCTTTCCGGAAGCCTCCCCTCCGCAGCCAGGACCCCGATCCTCACCGCCTCCTCGAACCGCTCCCTGCCGCCCTCCTGTGCCTCCGCGAGCCCCAGCACCGTCGCGTGGACCTTCTCGAAGAAGCGGGGCACGGAGGGCAGGTGCGTGGGCCGCACCTCGGCCAGCTCTCCGATCACGTCCTCGATCCGCCCCCCGAAGTAGCACAACTCGCCGCCGAACATGAGGGTGTTGAGCTCGATGAGCTGTGCGAGGAGGTGGGCGAGAGGAAGGTAGAGGTACGTGACGTCGCCCGGCCCGCCCCGGATCATCTCGGCCCCGCCGTCCAGGACGGCCGCGAAGTTGGCATGGGTGAGCCGACACCCCTTGGGCGGCCCGGTGGTCCCGGACGTGTACACGATCGACGCCAGGTCCTCAGCCCGTACGCCCTCCCCCCGCCCAAGGAAGTCCTCCACGGTGACCCCGTGGACGGGCAGCCCCACAAGCTCCCCCAACAACACGGTCCGCACCCCTCCCCCCACCCCAGCCCCCTCGCCCAGCCGCCCCACCCCCTCCGCTCGCCCAGCCCCCTTGGGCGGCGGGGCCACCCCCTCCGCTCGCCCAGCCTCCTTGGGCGGCGGGGCCGCCCCCCGGGGGCGGGACGGGCGGGCAAGGGGGCGGCCCCCTCGCTCCGGGCCCACCCCGGAGCGCCCCCGCCCCACCCTGGTACCGCCTGCCCTCTCCGGAGAGGCCCCCGCCCCGACCCCGGTACCGCCCACCCCCTCCGGAGAGGCCCCAGCCCCGCTACCGCCCGCACCCTCCGCAGGGGCCCCCGTCACCGCACGCACCCGCTCCGCCTGGCTCGCGGTCTGGCAGAGCACCAGTGCCGCACCCGAGTCACCCAAGACCCAGGCCACCTCGTCGTCCCCCGCCGTCGGGTAGACGGGTACCACCACACCCCCCACCGCCAGCACCGCGAAGTGCGCGTACGTCCAGTCGGCGCAGGTCTCCCCGAGGATGCCCACCCGGTCACCGGCCGAGACCCCGGCCGCCATCAGCCCGCGCCCGGCTTCCCGCACCCGCTCCCGGAACCTGGCGTACGAGACGGGGCCCGCCCCCTTCTCACGCAACGCGGGAAGATCCCCGTACCGCGCCCCCACCCACTCGGCGAACCCGGACAGTGCCGCAGGGCGCGGCCTCACCTCAGGCGTGTCAACCGTATCCGTCATGACCCGACGGTAAGTAGCCATCCCTCCACGGGAGATGACGGGAAACGTCACCCCCACTGACCCACGCGCTCACAGCGACTACCTTCCCCTCCATGGGCAAGCGGACGATCACCGTGCACCACGTACGGGCCGTACTGCGCGGCGCCGAGCGCGCCGGGAAGGACACGGTCCCGCTCCTCCAGGCCGCCCAGATCCCGCCCCTCCTGCTGGGCGACGACCGCGCCCGCGTGACGAGCACCCAATTCGCCCGCCTCTTTAGGGCGTTGTACCGGACCACACAGGACGAGTTCCTGGGCCTGGCCACCGCCCCCAGCCGCCCCGGGACCTTCGCGATGATGTGTTACGCGGCGATGGCCTGCCCTGATCTCGGCCGGGCGATGGAACGCGGCACCGCCTTCTACGCCCTCTTCGACGGCGGCCCCCGCCTCTCCCTCACCCGTACGCCCGCCGAGGCGGTCTTCACCGTGCACAACCAACTCGGCGCGGCGGAGAGCCGGTTCGAGGACCGGTTCCTCAGCGAGTGCATGGTGATCATCTGGCACCGGCTGTGCAGCTGGCTGACCGGCAGCCGGATCCCGCTCCGCTGGGCGGAGTTCGCCTACCCTCCCCCTCCCCACGAGGACGAGTACGGGAGCCTCTTCGGCTGCCCGGTCCGTTTCGGGGCCGCCCGCACGGCGGCGGGCTTCGACGCCCACTGGCTCTCGGCCCCGCTCGTCCAGGACGAGGAGTCCCTCGACGCCCTGCTGCACCGCGCCCCCTTCGACCTCCTCACCCGCCGCGAGTACGGCACGACGGTCGCCGAGCAGGTCCGCCGCTCCCTCGCCCAGGCGCTCCGGGCGTCCCCCCGTCTCCCCTCCCTCACCGAGACGGCGGCCCGCCTCGCCGTCAGCCCCGCGACGCTCCGCCGCCGCCTGGACCGGGAGGGCACGAGCTTCCAGCAGCTCAAGGACGCGGTGCGGCGGGACGCGGCCATCGCGGGCCTGACGGAGGGCAGCGAACCGATAGCGGAGCTGGCGGCACGGCTCGGCTTCTCGGAGGACACGAGCTTCCACCGGGCGTTCCGCCGGTGGACGGGGACGACGCCGGGGGCGTACCGGGTGGCGGCACACGACGCCTGCGAGACGCCGGGCCCGTGAATCACCAGCCCTCGTGAGACACCGGGCCCCTGAAGCACAAGCCCTCGTGAGACACCGGGCCCCTGAAGCACAAGCCTTCGTGACACGCCGAGTCCCTGAAGCACCGGCCCTCGTGAGACGCCGCGTCAGTGAAGCTGAGCGTTCCGGTCAGAGCGTTTCTTACTCGCCGGTCACTAGGTTCTCCGGACGAACGCGCACTCCGCGTTTCGCGCACCCCCCACCCGCCCGTAGGGAGAGCCCATGTCCGTACGTACCAGAGTGCTCGCGGCAGCCGCAGCCCTCGCCCTGTCCGCAGCCCTGCCGACGGCGGCGACCGCCACCGCCGAACCCTCCGCCGCAGACGCCCCCGGCACCCTCCTCTCCGCCTCCCCCACCTCCTTCCACCCCCTCCCCCTCCAGCCCACCAACACCGACGCCTGGCACATCAACTACCGCTCCACGACCGCGAAGGGCGCGGCCAACACCGTCTCGGGCACGGTCATCGTCCCGAAGGACGGCCGGAAGGGCCCTCGCCCCCTCGTCACGTACGCCGTCGGCACGGTCGGCATGGGCGACCAGTGCGCCCCCAGCGCGGGCTTCCCGTACGGCACGACGGTCGAGGCCACCCTCATCAACGCGGTCGTGCAGCGCGGCTGGGCGGTCGCCGTCACGGACTACGAGGGCCTCGGCACGCCGGGCGACCACACGTACACGGTGGGCCGCGCGGAGGGCCAGGCCGTCCTGGACGCGGCGCGCGCGGCGATGAAGCTCCCGGCCTCGCAGACGGGGCTGACCCCGGACTCCCCCGTCGGCATCATGGGCTACTCGCAGGGCGGCCAGGCCAGCAGTTGGGCGGCCGAACTCCACGACTCGTACGCCCCTGAGCTGAACGTGAAGGGCACGGCGACCGGCGGCGTCCCCGCCGACCTGATGGAGGTCGCCAAGTTCAACGACGGCAACCTCGGCGCGGGCCTGATACTGATGGCAGCCGCGGGCCACGACACGGCCTACCCGGAGCTGAAGCTCGACTCCTACCTCAACCAGCAGGGCAAGGCGTACGTCGACTTCATGCGCAAGAACTGCGTGGCGATCAACGCGATCTCCGCCCCCTTCAAGCGCATCAGCGAGGTGACGACCACCAACCCCCTCGAATCCCCCGCCTGGCAAGCGAAGTTGGCGGCTTCGAGGCTCGGCACGCACGCCCCCGACCACCCGGTCTACCTCTACCACGGCGGCCTCGACGAGCTGATCCCGTACAAGATGGGCACCCAGCTCAGGGCCGATTGGTGCGCGCGGGGCGCGAAGGTGCAATGGCGCTCGCACCCGCTCCTGGAGCACATCGGCGGGGTGACGGTCGGGGCGTTCCCGGCGATGGACTGGCTGGGCGACCGCTTCGCCGGCAGGCCGGCGACCGGCAACTGCTGACCTCCGCGTGAACCCCACGCACGACAGGGGCCCAGCCGCGATCTCAGGAGCGGCCGGGCCCCACGCCCGTAAACGATCTGTCCCCGCAAACGATCTGTCCCCGTAAATGACCTGGCGGGACGGCCTTTCACGCACGACGATGACCTCATGACTGATCAACCCGCACGATGGACCCAGGCGACCGTCTACCCCGACATGTGGGTGAACCCGGACGACGACCCGCGCGACAGCGACCAGGACAGCCCCGAGGGCGAACTCGACACGCTCCTCGACTTCATCCGGAACTATCGCCTCACCCTCCGCATGAAGTGCGAGGGCCTGACCCCGGAACAGCTCGCCCTGCGCTCCGTCCCCCCGTCGACGATGTCCCTCCTGGGCCTGGTCCGCCATCTCGCGGAGGTGGAGCGCGACTGGCTCAACTGGATCACGCACGGCGACCCGCTCCCCAAGCTGTACGGGAAGCGGGACGCGGACTTCGACGAGGCGGTCGGGACCGAGGCGGAGGTGTCCGCCGCCTTCGCCGACCTTGAGCGGGAACAGGCCGCCACGGACGCCGAGTTGGAGAAGTACTACGACAACCTCGGCGAGCACGTCGGCCGCGAGGAGATCGCGGTGCGCGAGCTGATGGTGCACATGGTGGACGAGTACGCCCGCCACTGCGGCCACGCGGACCTGCTGCGGGAGTGCGTGGACGGGCGGGTCGGCCAGTAGGCCGGGCCACCGGCCCGCACCCGGCGGCCCGAGCCCCGGTCAGCCGGTCTTCGCCGACGCGTCGAAGAAGCGGATGATCCGGGGCACGGCCTCCCGCACCGAGTCGCTGTGGTCGTAGCCGTCCAGCTCGATCACCCGGCTCGCGGCGCCGTTGCGCGTCAACTGGCCTTCGCAGTAGCGGGCGTGACTGATGTTGACGTCCCTGTCGCCCCCGCCGTGGAAGATCTCCACCGGTACGTTCGGACGCCAGTCGCACGTGGTGTCCACCGCGCGCAGCTTCTCCTTCAGGACGCCTTCGGGCTTGCGGATCCTGTTCAGGAAGTCCTCGTGGAACAGGTCCTTGGACTTCATCGTGAGCCCCTTCATGATCTCGTCGGTGGTGTGATGGCCGTCGAAGAGGGCCTCCACCCCGGCGGCGTAAGGGGCTTTGAAGACCTCGTCGGAGGACCCGTACAGGCCGTACGTCTTGTTCCAGGCGGTGGCGAAGTAGGCGAGGTAGATGCCTGACTTCTCGATCGTGTCGTTGGCGGCGGCGGCCTCGAAGGCCGAGAGGTCGAAGGGGCCGCCGACCGGGGCGAGCGCGCCGAGCCGGAAGTAGCGGTCGGCACCCTCCTGCTGGAGGGCCCGGCCCACCATCATGGTCGCGGGGCCGCCCTGCGAGAAGCCACTGACCTGCACCTTCCGTGCCAGTTCCCGGCCACTGCGGTGGGCGAAGGTCCTGGCGGCGCGCAGGCCGTCCACCGAGGCCGCGACCGTGGCCCGGGGGTCGCCGTACGGGTGGAAGCCCGGGCCCGCGCCGAGGCCCACGTAGTCGG
Source organism: Streptomyces sp. NBC_00237 (assembly GCF_026342435.1). Classification (NCBI taxonomy): domain Bacteria; kingdom Bacillati; phylum Actinomycetota; class Actinomycetes; order Kitasatosporales; family Streptomycetaceae; genus Streptomyces; species Streptomyces sp. NBC_00237. Next base: position 2,829,531 of record NZ_JAPEMT010000002.1, read on the forward strand.
GCGCCGACACGGCCCGGCCGGTCGAGGCGAAGAGCAGGGAGACGAGCCGGTCGGTGGACTTCGGGTTCTCCGATGCGACGTCCTTGCGGTAGGCGGTGGTGCCGTGCAGCCAGGAGACGGTTTGCAGGTGGCGCGCCCGGCTCTTGGGCAGAACGACGAGCTGGCTCGCGGTGGTGGGGGCGCCCGCGCTGTTGGTGGTGCGGTAGACGACCTGGTAGGCGGTCACGCCGTAGCGGACCTGGGCCGTGGCGAGCGTGCCGCGGAGTTCGGCGATCACTTGCTCGGCCGTGAAGTCGGCCACCTGCTTGACGGAGACGAGGGTTCCGCCGTGCGACCGCTCGACGCGGGAGTCGGCCGCCGAAGCGGAAGCGGAAGCCGAGGCCGTCGACGGAGCCGAAGCCGTCGACGGGGTCGAGGCCACCGCCGACACCGGGGCCAGCAGGGCGGACACTCCTCCAAGTACCGCCGCACCAGAGAGAGTTCGTAACTTTGCTCGCCGTGAGTTCATGGATGGATCATGCCCATCGGCCGCCCCGCCGGGACATGGGACGCCCACCCCGAACCGCACGGGGGGAAGCCCCCCAAGACCCATAGGGGAGACCCGACACCCACCCGTCTCACCCTCTCCGATGTGACCTGCGCCACAAGCTGTCACAGCCCCGGACCCTCCGGTGTCTTGTGATCGAACCCCCCTTCGAGCGCAGGAGAGAACACCATGAACGAGAACACCGTGACCGGCGCGCACACCGAGATCGTCGTCATCGGTGGCGGCTACGCAGGCGTCATGGCCGCCAACCGCCTCACCCAGCGCCCCGACGTCACCGTCACCCTCGTCAACCCCCGCCCCACCTTCATCCACCGCATCCGCCTCCACCAGCAGGTCGGCGACACCGGCAACGCGGTCGTCGCGTTCGCGGACGTCCTCGCCGAGCGCGTCCGGCTGCTCGTCGGCTCGGTGGAGCGCATCGACGCCGACGCGCGCAGCCTCGCGCTGGAGTCAGGCGAGACGGTCCGTTACGACTACCTCGTGTACGCCGTCGGCAGCGGCAGCGCCGATCCGAGCGTCCCGGGCGCCGCCGAGTTCGCCTACCCGATCGCCACCTTCGAGGAGGCGGAGCGCCTGCGTCCGGTACTGGCGGCAGCAGGCCCGCAGGCGGCCGTCACCGTCGTCGGCTCGGGCCCCACCGGCATCGAGACCGCCGCCGAACTCGCCGAGGCGGGCCGGAAGGTGACCCTGGTCTGTGGCGGCGAGCTGAACCCGTACCTCCACCCGCGTGGCCGCCGCTCGGTCGCCAAGCGCCTCGCCCGCCTCGGCGTGACGGTCGTCGACGGGGCCGGGAGCCGGGCCGCCGCCGTCACCCGCGACGCCGTCCGCCTCGCCGACGGCCGCGAGCTCCCCAGCGCCGTGACCATCTGGACCGTCGGCTTCGGCGTCCCCGACCTGGCCGTACGCAGCGGCCTGAGCACCGACGCCCTCGGCCGACTCCTCACCGACGAGACCCTGACCAGCGTCGACGACGACCGCATCCTCGCCGCAGGCGACTCGGCCGCCCCCTCGAACCTGCCCATGCGCATGAGCTGCCAGGCCGCGATGCCGCTGGGTGCGCGCGCCGCCGACACCCTCCTCAGCCGGATCGCGGGCGAGCGGCCGGAGCCGGTCGGCCAGCCGTTCGGCGCGCAGTGCATCAGCCTGGGGCGGCGCGACGGGATCTTCCAGTTCGCCAACAAGGCGGACGTCGCGATCTGGTTCAACGTCGACGGCGCTCCCGGTGCGAAGCTGAAGGAGCTGGTGTGCACGTTCGTGGTCAAGCACTTGGCGAGCGAGGGGAAGAAGCCCGGTTCGTACGGCCTGCACCGCGCCAAGGGCGGGGCCGCCCAGCGCCAACTGCGCCTGCGCACCGAGCAGAAGGAGACCGCACCTGCTCCCGCATCTGCCCCCGCCCTCGACCGCGCCGCCTGACCGGTCCATGATCAGCGGCAGTCGACGATAAGGACCGTGCCGTGACACCCGAAACGCCCGCCCCACCGGCGACCGCCACCGACCCCGCCACCGACCCCGCGACCGAAGCCTTCGTCGCCCACCGGAACCTCCTCTTCACGGTCGCGTACGAGATGCTCGGCTCCGCCGCCGACGCGGAGGACGTGCTCCAGGAGACCTGGCTCCGCTGGGTCAAGGTCGACCTGTCCCAAGTGACCGAGCAACGCGCCTACTTGGTACGGATCACCACCCGCCAGGCCCTCAACCGCCTGCGCACTCTCCAGCGCCGCAAGGAGTCGTACGTCGGCCCGTGGCTCCCCGAGCCGATGCTCACCGCCCCGGACGTGGCGGAGGACGTCGAGCTGGCCGAGAGCGTCTCCACGGCCATGCTCCTCGTCCTGGAAACCCTCTCCCCCACCGAACGCGCCGTCTTCGTCCTCCGCGACATCTTCGACGTCGAGTACGACGAGATCGCGGCGGCCCTCGACAAGACCCCGGCGGCGGTCCGCCAGATCGCCCACCGCGCCCGTAACCACGTCCAGGCCCGCCGACCCCGCCAGACGGTGCCCGCGAGCATGACCAGGGCCGCCCTCGCCTCGTTCCAACGCGTGCTGGAGACCGGCGACTTGCAGGGCCTCCTGGACGTACTCGCCCCGGACGTGGTCCTCCTCGGCGACGGCGGCGGCATCAAGCAAGCCTCCCTCCGCCCGACGGTGGGCGCGGTCAAGGTGGCCCGCTTCATGCTCGGCGGCATCGGCAAGCACATCGAGGGCAAGGGCTCCTCGATGTCCATCGCCCCCACGGTGGTCAACGGCGCCCCGGCCCTGGTCATCCACGTGGACGGCGAGCTGGACGGCGTCATGACCGCCCGCGTGGAGGACGCCCGCATCACGGGCCTCTACTACGTCCGCAACCCCGAAAAGCTCCACCGCACGGAGTCCGAGACCACCCTCACCCTCCGCTGACCCCCACCCTCTCCGGGCGAGCCTCACCGACGACGGCTCGCCCGCCGTCGGTGCCCCTCGCACGGCGTGGGAGGAGCGACGTGAAGCGCGGTGCGTACGTGTCGATGCCCCGGGATGCCGCGCAGACCACCGCGCCCACCATGATGAAGCCGAAGGACACGATGCCGATCTGCACGATGATCAGTACGTGCAGAGCCCCGCTGATCAGCGCGGCCAGCGCCTGCCGGGAGCCGCGCCGCACCAGGAACACCGCGATCAGCGTCTCCGCGAGGATCGTGCCCCACGTGGACAGCAGGGCGATGATCGTTATCCCGGTCGTCCAGCGGAACAGCTCGTCGAGCAGACCGGCGGCCCCGAAGTTCTCCATGCGGGCGACGTAGTACGTCGCGCTGCCCTCCGACCACGGGCCGACCGGCAGCTTCGCCAGGGCGCTGTTGAGGTAGATGTACGCCACCTGGAGCCGCACGCCCCACCATCCGGCCCACGCCAGCCCCTGCCAGACCGAGCCCTTCCGCAGCTCGTCCCGGGGCCCGGTCCGTGACCGTTGCCAGTGCCACGTACGCCGGTCGTTGGCGCAGGCGAGGACGAGGAAGAAAGTGACGACCTGCGCCACGGCGTCGCCCCCGTCGGGCAGGGAGATCGACTGGCCGATGGAGAGGGACGCCCAGAAGTGCAGGACGGTCGTGTAGCGGGGCAGGATTCCGCTGGCGACGATCAGGAGCAGGGCCAGCAGCACCCAGTTGAGGAACTGCCGGTCGGCGGATTCCGCCAGGCAGTACAGGGACAGCGACTGGACCGGTGGTGTGCAGGACACCTCGGTTTCGGCGCCGCCCACCGGCACGAAGAGATGGGACGCCGGAGTGAAGAGCAGGATCGACGCCTGAGCGAGGGCGATGGTCGTCCGGCCCGCTCCGAGAGCCCTGGATTCGGCCGGGAAACGACGGACCGACCTTTCCATCCTCACCGCTATTCGCTTTGCGAACACTTCGCCTCCACCAGAGCGGCCCTCTTGTCGAGACGCCAGCCTTCGTACTTGTCACGGAACTTCCACGGCACCGGCCTCGTCTCGACAAGTACCAGTCGCCCGCAGAGAGTTGGCACCGGAGAAGTGTTCTCCACGGAAACGGGAACGGGAACAGAAACGGGCTCATTTGCAGGTCCGGAACCGCGACCGGGACCGGAATTAGCGGCCCCGGAAGCCGAGGACCCGGCGACCACCGCCGGACAATCTCCCTCTGCCTCCTCGCAGTTCTTCCACTTCTGCACCTGGTTCGCCATCGCAGCAACCTCGGGCCCCTGCGCACGCTGACGCCGCGAGAGGCCGTACAGATTGTCCGGACGCGAATTCGGCAGGCGCGCCGCATAGGCGACACCGTCGTCGTTCACGACGTACGGAACGAATTCGGGGTCGCTCGGAGGCTTCGTGAAGAACGCCCAACTCTGGGGAAGGAACCGGGCCGAGAAGGCCCGGAGGTCTCCCCCGTCGCGCGTGGAAAGCACATTGCTCGGCAGGGAGAAGAAGATGGAACCGGCCAGCAGGGCTCCGGTCACGAGGATGCCGACCACGGCGGAGACCAGTCCCGGTACGGAACGGACCTCCCCGGACTCTCCCCCATCGGTGACCACCCCGGGGTCTCCCCCGTCGGTGACCGCCCCGGGGTCTCCCCCGTCGGTGACCGCCCCGGCCGTCTGCTGCTCGGTGGTCGCCGGGTCCCGCCTCACGTCAGCGCGGAGGTCAGGGCTTCGACGAACGCGTCCCGCTCGATGCCCGAACCGGTCGGGCTGCCGTCCTCCAGGTACCACGTGACGACCACGAGGGTGGCGAGGGCGTTGGTGGCGACCCCCGCGTTCGTGTACGCGACGGCGTTGGCGGCGCCCACGGCGTTCACGTAGATGGCCACGTAGGCGCCCATCCAGAACCAGCCCTTGGCCTGCGCCACCGCCTCGGGCTTCTTGCCCTCGACCGGCTGCGACGTCGCCTTCAGCCACTTGTTGAAGGAGATCGAGAAGTCACGCAGCGCGGCGTCCACACGCACCGGGTCACCGGTGTGGAACGGAACCGCCATCTCCTGGTGGAAGTTGGGGTGCGCGCCCAGGTATCCCGCGATGACCTTCCCCAACGCCCCTTCGTCGGTCTGGGGCTTGTCCGGGTTGAAGCCGAGCATCTGCTTCAACTCCGGGTGTGCTTCCGCGATAGGCCCCTGAGCGGCCAGCAGCAGTTGCAGAAGATCCGTGTCGCTGTACTTGACGGTCTCCTTCGCCGCCTTCTTGAGCTGCGCCTTGCCCGGCGCGGCGGCTGCCCCGCTGCCGCCCCCGTCGTTCGCGAAGGCGCTCTGGGCGGTGACTCCCCCCGCTACGAGAATCGAACTGACCACAGCCGTGGCCACCATTTTCCTGGACCTGAACTTCACGCTGTCCTCCCCTGACATGCGAGTTCAGCTCACCGAGAGCTGAACTATCTATCGGAATTGCCGACTGCACGCGCAGCCGTGTTTGCTGCGACCGAAGCTGCGACGAGGAGCCCGAGAACCACGACGAGTCCGCACAGAGGGACGACGATGACAGCCGCATTCGCGCTGTCACTCACCATCATCACCACACCGAGCACCACCGAAATGGCCCCCGCCGCATAGGCGGTGAGAAAGGTCGCCGTCAGCATCGGCGCCGATGCTGCATGCCCTCTCTCCCACGCGGCGTCCGAGGCCATCGTGGCTTTGGTTCTGATGCCGATCGCGGAATTGCGCTGGATGTTGCCGCTCGCGACCTGCTTCTTCATGTACTGAATCAACAGGCCCAGAGTGAGCAGCCCTACTCCGAACACCAATCCCGCAGCCGGGTCCATTGCTCGTCCTCCAAGGACATAGACGTCATCGGTACACCTCTGGAGGCGCATTGCGCCCCTGCTCGCTCGCAATGGCGGTAAGCCGTCGCGCAGAAACGATCTTGATAAGACTGGACCATCCCCGCCCCGTTCTTCACTGCCGGTTCCCGGCAGACTCAGAGGCAATCTCCTTGCCGGAGCCTTCAAAACCCAGCAAGGAACCCGTGCAGCCCTTGGATTCGGAAGGCTTCCGCGTCCCACGTGTCCTGCCGCACGCCCGTGCCCGTGCCCGTGCCCGCGCCCACCCAGACGTACGTCCAGCCCCGCACCCCGCCCTCCAGCGCGATCCGGCGCAGCTCGTACTCGTCGCCCTCGTACTCGTCCAGGACTCGCCACTCCCGTACGGTCAGGTCCCCCAGCAGCACCCCGCGCGCGACGCCCCCCGAGGCGGCGACGAGGCCGGGGTAGGGGCGGCCCTCCAGAGCCGCCGCACGCCAGCCCGGCGCACTGGTGGCGACACCGGCCGGCACCCGGCCGAGAAGCACCCCGAGAACCTCCGGAAACTGGAGAGTTCCGTACACGAAGAGCACGTCGGGGAGGACGGGTCGTTCAGTCATGTGCGGAGTCTCCCGGGTTCCGGAGCGAAGGGCACCGTTCATCCTGCCCCGGGCCACCTCAGCTCCGCCCACACCGTCTTTCCGGGACCGTCCTCCGTGACCCCCCACCGCTCCGTCAGCTCCTCCACCAGCACCAGCCCGAGCCCGCCCTCCGCGATCCCCGGCATCTCCCGCTGCCGCGCCGGTCTGCACTTGCCCCGCGCGTCCCCCACCTCGATCCGCAGTACGTCCCCGAGCGCGAGCCGCAGCGAGAAGTCCTCGCCCTCCACCCGCCCGTGCAGTACGGCGTTGGCGGCCAGCTCCGCCACCACCGTCGCCACCGCGTCCGCGAACTCGCACCCGTACGGCACCCCCCACTCCTGGATCTGCCGCTCCGCCAGCAGCCGGGCCAACCGGGCTCCCCTGCGCGTGGAACTGATCCGCTGCTCGAACTCCACGCTCAACGTGGGGATTTCCTTGTTCATGTGACAGAGCGTGGTCGGTCCGCTCTACCCTGACCAGGTGCGGACCGGCGACCGTGGGTAGTTGTACGGGTGCGTGACGCGCGCTGTACGTCCTGTCGACCGTGACTCAGAAGGCGGCCCTGAGTGATCCCGAACCAGGAGCAGGAAGCGACCCCCGAGATCCCGTCCCAGGAGGACGGAACCGCCCATCTCTTCCGCGCCCTGGGCAAGCAGATCAAGACGCTTCGGGAGCATCGGGGCATGAAGCAGACGGAGTTGGCCCTCGCCGTCAACTTCGGCCCGGACCTCATCTCTGCGGTCGAGAGGGGCACGCGGACCCCTCAGCCCTCGCTCTTGGAGGCCGCCGACCCCGTACTCGGCGCACACGGGACCCTCATCGCGGCCATCCCCGACGTCGAAGAAGCACTCACGCGCAGCCGGACCCGGCATCCGCACTGGTACCGGGATTACGCGGGGCTGGAGAAGCAGGCCCTGGAGATCCACCACTACGGCAACCAGGTCGTGCACGGCCTGCTCCAGACGGAGGCGTACGCGCGGGCCATCTTTACGTGGTGGAGGCCGCTGCTGAGCGAGGAGACCGTGGAGAAGCGAGTGGCCGACCGGCTGTCACGACAGGTGGTACTGGAGAAGTGGCCGCCCTCGCAGTTCGGCTTCATCTTCGAGGAGGTAGTCCTGCGGCGGCCCATCGGCGGACGCGCCGTGCACCATGAACAGCTGCGGCGTCTACTGGAAGCCGGGAACCAGCGCAACATCACGATCCAGGTGATCGAGACCGAGTGCGGGGAACACCCCAACTCTGGCGGTGCGTTCAACCTGCTGACCGCGAAGAACGAGCAACGCGTCGCCTATACAGAGGTCCAAGGGCACCCTCGCCTGATCACTGACCCTCGCGAGGTCAGGGAGATGCAGGATCGCTATGGAATCATGCAGACACTGGCTCTCAGGCCCGACGCCTCCAGGGCCCTGATCGAGAGAATTCTGGGAGACCGATGAATAACGCGGCGCTCAACTGGTTCAAGTCGAGCTACAGCGACGGATCGGGCGGCGATTGCATCGAAGTCGCGTACGAGTGGCGCAAGTCGAGCTACAGCAGTGGCGAGGGCGGCGAGTGCCTTGAGGTCGCCTACGACTGGTGCAAGTCGAGCTACAGCAGCGGCGAAGGCGGGGACTGCGTCGAGGTCGCCGCCCACCCCACCACCATCCACATCCGCGACTCCAAGCTTGCCGAAGCCAGCCCCCACCTCGGGATCTCTCCCGCCGCCTGGACCGCGTTCGTCGCGTACGCCCCGCAGATTCCCAAGTAACCACGCAGAGTACCCATTTGATGCGGTAGCGTGATCGCGTCATCACGCTCTGCATCTCATGCGGAACGTAAAGCGGCCCCCGCAGGTGCTACCAACACCAGACGCGAGGGCCTCACCCCAAAAAGGCTTACTCAAGGAGCCCCAGGAATGTTCCTGCATGTTATCTCCCCCTCGCGCGCCTTCACGAAGGTTCCCAACGCCCTGTTCCGCAACAAGGCACTGAACCCCGCCGCCCGCCTCCTCCTCGGATACCTCGGCGGCCTCACGGGCGACGAACGGCGCAAGCCCCTGAGCGCGCACGCCGAGGAAATCGGCCTGAAGCAGAGCACGTTCAAGAGGGCCAAGAAGGAACTCGTCCAGTACGGCTACGTCCACGACTACCGCGCACAGGACGCGGACGGACGCTGGTACACGGACCAGCGGGTGAGCACCGTACCCCTGACGGAAGCCGAGTTCACCGCCCTGCGCGCCGGAACGGCCTCTCCCGGTGTGCCGAAACCGACCGTCGGTGAGCCGAGTGGTCCGCCCGTCGGCCGCTCTACCGGTACTTCTCAGACGAACAGCAAGACATCTCCCACCCGCCCACCCAAAGACACCCCGGTGAAGGCAGCTTCGGCGGCAGACGCGAACACCCCCCGGACCGAAGCCCCGGACGCGGACACCGAACGCCACTTCGCCCTCGCCGAACGCATCCTGCGGGACTTGGGAACCGTACGCAGGGACCTCGCCCTGAGCGTGCGCAACATGCGATATCTGGCCTCGGGCATCGCCGCCAAGCTCCAACGCGGCGTCCCCGCCTGGGAGATCCACAGCGCGCTCACGCACGGCCTGCCGTCCGAACCCATCCTGAACGCGGCCGGGTTCATCACCCACCGCCTCACGACGAAGGTCCCGGACGCGGCCGACCTCGCCGCCGCCGAGACGGCCAGACGTACGGCTGCGGCGGAACGGACCGCTTCCGCTCCCACTCCCCGCAAGGCCCTCATCGAGTGCCGGGGGCCGGGACGCCCCGGGGCCCACGTGCTCCGCCCCGTGGGCGACGAGACGTACTGCGACCCGTGCCGCCGCGAGTACCCGAGCCTGGCCGCCCTGTCCGAGGAGGAACACGGCGGAGCCTGGGCCCCGTTGACCGCGCCGGACTACCCGGACCCGGTCTTCTGACGGCGGCACGGGCGCTCCCGGGACCCCTCGCGGAGCCCCGGGAGCCATGCGGTCGAGGCGGGTGATCAGCAGGGGGCGCTGATGTTCCCGCAGTAGATCCAGCCGTAGGCGGGGGACGTGACGTGGTACCAGCGGTTGCCTGCGGAGTTGTACTTCCTGGAGTCCCAGTAGACGTCCTGCCCGTACGACGTCTGGTACACGACGCCGCAACTGGCCGCCGCACAGCTCCTGATGGGACCGCCGATCGACATGACCCAGCCCGCCGCCGCCCCGGTGGCGGACGCCTGGACGGGCACGGTCCGGGCAGGTGCCGCCTGGGCGGGAACCACCGTGGTCGCGGTCAGTGCGGCGCCGGCGAGAATTCCCGCCGCTGCGAACATACGGATGCGCATGAAGGCTCCTCTGTCGCGAGTGGGTCCCGGTGACGCCGGGACCTGACAGGGCGTCACTCTTCTCGGTCACCGGGAAGCAGCTCAAGACGGATCCTGTCCGGGACACGTTCCGAACATGTTCCAGACATGTCCGAATGCGTTGAGACATGTCCGAACGGGACCGGTGGAGGGGTGTTGAGTGGCTCGATGAAGATCGACTTACCATGTCCCGACCAGTTCTGCACATCTTCATTACATCGGGGAACCAATGAAGTACACGCGTATATCGGTGCTCGTCGCGGCTGCGGCCGTCGCACCGGCCCTCCTGTTCACGTCGTCGGCGCACGCAGCTCCGGCCCAGGCCGCCCACGTCAAGACGTCCTTCGCCGCCGCGCCGCAGGCCCCCATCCCGTCCTCGGAGGCCGACCAGCGCGTCGAGGTCGTCCGCATCTACGGGTCCAAGGACTCGGGCCCGGGTGTGAAGGCGGCGGCCCTCAAGGCACTCAAGGGCACCCCGGCCGACATCCGGGAGTTCCTGGAGAAGGGCCAGCACGAGGAGCGCATCACCGACAACCGGGTGCGCACCGGCCAGATCCACAGCACGGGCGGCCCGTCCGTGAAGGCAGCCGCCAAGAAGGCGCTCCTGGGCACGCCGGAGGACGTCCAGAAGTTCCTGGACAAGGGGCAGTTCGAGGCCCGGAACATCGACAACCAGGTGCTGGTCAGCAAGATCATCAACACCGGGGGCCCGCACACGAAGGAAGCGGGGAAGAAGGCTCTGAAGGGCACGCCGGAGGACATACAGGCGTTCCTGGACAAGGGCCAGCACGAGGCCCGCAAGCAGGACGAGGCCGACGCGGCGGGCTCGAAGGACAAGCCCACCCCGAAGCCCTCCAAGGACGCTCCGTCCAACGGCGGCGGCAACGCGGGCGGCACCGGCCCGTCCACCCCGCCCGGCGACAAGGACAAGCCCGCCCCGAACCCCTCCACGGGCAGCTCCGTCGCCCCCTCCGCCAAGCCGGTGACGGACGGCGGCAACACCCCGGCCCCCGCCTCGGGCGGCACGGACCTCGCCGAGACCGGCGCGGGCTCCACGCTCCCGTGGGCAGCGGGCGGCACCGCCGTGGCCCTGGCCGCAGGCGCGGCCATCCTGGTGGCCACCCGCCGCCGCCGCTCCGCCGAGGGCTGAGCCCCCACGCACGGGTGGCCCCGCGCCCCTTCCCAGGGACGCGGGGCCACCCGCCCGCTTTTGCCTCCGCTCCCTCGGGAGCGGGCCTGCGGTGCTTCGCCGCACCCGCACCCTCTATGTAATCTGTTGATGCGACCTGTTGCTCATCAACATGGAGGGCCCCATGAGCCTGACCACGATTGATCTTGACGACGAGGCCCTGGCCGAGGCCATGCGCGTGTCCGGCATAAGGACCAAGAAGGAAGCGGTGAACACCGCTCTGCGCGAGTTCACCGAGCGCCACCGGCGCATCGCCGCCCTGGAGCACTACGCGGGGGTCGCACAGACCTGGGACTACGAGTCCTGGGAGCGGCGACATGCGGCGGAGAAGAGTGCCGGACAGTAATGATTCCGCGCTATCTCATCGACTCCTCGGCGCTCTGGCGTCTGCAACGCGACAAGACACTGCTGAGCGCCTGGAGCGAGGTCATCGGCAACGGAGCCGTCGGCTCCTGCGCTCCGCAGCGCAGCGAGTTCCGGGCCTCGGCGCGGAACCGGCACGAGTACGACGACATGACCGAGATGTTCGCGGTCCTCTATTCGGACGTCGCCGTACCCAAGTCCGGCTGGCAGTGGATCGAATCCGCGCAGTACAAGCTGGCGGCATCCGGGGAGCACCGTGGCCTGTCGGTTGTGGACCTCCTCGTGTCCGCCACCGCCGCTCACCACGGGCTGACCGTGCTCCACGACGACAACGACTTCTCGACCGTCGCCCGCACCACTCGTGACCTGCGCGAACGCAGCATCCACAACCTCCCGGGCTGAACCACACCCCCTGCGGCTCCCCCTTCACCCAGCCCCCTCGGCCTCCGCCCTCCGCTTCCGCCTAGCCCCCTTGGGCGGCGGGGCCTTTGCCTCGTCCCCTCGGGCGGCAGGGCCAGCCCCCTCCGCTTCCGCCTAGCCCCTTTGGGTTCCGCCTAGCCCCCTTGGGCGGCGGGGCCGCCCCCCGGGGGCGGGACGGGCGGGCAAGGGGGCGGCCCCTCTCGCTCCGGGCCCACCCCGGTGCCGCCCGCCGTTACCTCCGCCTATAGGTGCGCCGCACCAGGGTGCGCCTGCGGCGGGCTGCCCCAGACCCTTCCCCAAGCTCTCAACTTCGTTCGAGCAGGGGAGACCCCACCCTTCACCTAAACTCGCGAGGCTTGAGGGTTCGGACGTGCGGGTGCGTCGTGGCTGGTCGCGCAGTTCCCCGCGCCCCTAAAGGGGCGCACCCTCCCAGCCCCAGCGGAGCCGGGAGCGCCCACGCGGCGGAGCCGCACAGGGACACAGCCCCGCGCGGAAGCCCCTACCCGTGGGGCCTGTTGAGGACCAGGTCGCTCACCCACGTCAGGACCTGCTCACGCGTACGCCCCTCATGCGTCGCAGGCAGAAAGTGCTGGCCGATCGCCACACAGAAAGCGATCATGCTGCGCGCCTCGACCTCGTCCGGGTCGTCGCAGTACATCGCGAACATCTCCCGCACCAGCCCCATCCGCCGGTCGTCGACCCCGCGCAGCCGCTCCGCGACCGCCTCGTCGCGCCGGGCCCAGTTGCGTACCGCGAGGTCGATGGGGAGCAGCCGGTCCCCGGAGAACGTGAGCGCGCCCGCCAGTTGCGCCTTCTCCATCGGAGTACCGCCCTCCCGCTCGACGCGCTCCAGCACCTCGTCGACGCACTCCCGCTCCCAGGCGTCCAGGATCGCCTGGAGAAGGGCCTCCCGGTCGGCGAAGTAGCCGTAGAAGCCGCCCTTCGTGACCCCGATCCGCTTCGCCAGCACCTCCACCCGTACGGCGTCCGGGCCGCCCTCGGCCAGCACTTGCAGCCCTTCCTCCACCCACCTCTCACGCGGTGTGCGAGCAGCGCCCACGATGTGTCCCACCTCACTCACTCGTCGAATATACGGAACCGTATAGCGCGGTCTAACCTGACTCTTATACGCCAGCGTATAGCAGGCGGGGCAGAGCGAAACGGCCACAGAGGAGCGGGCAGCCATGGCAGCATCCAGCACCACGAGCACACCTGAAACCACCGACACCAGCAGCACGACCAAAGCCAGCACACCCGGCCTGCCCCACCCCAAACTCACCCGCACCGCAGGCTGGATCGCCGCCGCATTCGGCCTCGTGCACATCGCGGTCGCCCCGATCGGCAACGCCGACGACTGGGCGGCGATCTTCCAGCAGGGCCCCTGGAACACCCTCTCCCTGGACGTCACCGCCGAGAACCTCCGCTACTCCAACGCCTTCTGGGTCTCCCCCGGGAGCTTCGGCGTGCCGATGCTGCTGGTCGGCGCCTTCATCCTGTGGGCCGCCAAGCGGGGCCAGCGGGTGCCCGCCGGATTCGGGTGGACGATGACCGTCTGGGGAGCCCTCCTGTCCGCCCTGCTCCCGGCGTCCCCCGCGTGGGCCCTGCTGGCGGTCGGCGCACTCCTGCTGCTGGCGGCGCGCCACAACGCCCCCACCACGAAGGCCAGTTGACCTCCGTCCAACCAAGCCCACCGAGTCCGCGCCGCACCACGGGGGCGGCGCGGCCTCGGTGACCACCGCCTGGCCGCGCCCTCACCGCTGGCCGAAAGCGCGTTGATCATCGCCACCCGGTCCGGGGCCGGACGCCCTTCCCACGTGCCGACCACCTCCGCCGCACGGGCAAGAGGCCCGCCCCCGGGGCTCCACTCTTTTGGCCGAACATCGCATAGACCCTGTAGGTGCCTCGGGCATCTAGTGGAGAGTGATCGGTAGAGGTCGCTCCACTTACCTGTGAGGTCGTCCATGGCTGAACCGTCCACCGCCACGCAGCCCACCGCCCCCGGCCCCTTCGGCACCGAATCCGTCGTCTTCCCGCAGAACCGCACCTGCCCGTACGACCCGCCCTCCGGCTACGACCCCGTGCGCGCGGCGGACCGCCCCGTCACCCGTATCCAGATCTTCGACGGCACCGAGGTCTGGATGGTGAGCGGCCTCGCGGAAGCCCGCGCACTCCTCGCCGACCAGCGGCTTTCGGCGGACCGCACCCGGCCGGAGTTCCCCGTGTTCGCCCAGCGGCTGGTGGGCATCGAACGGCGGCGGGTCGAGCTGCTCGGCGTCGACGACCCCGAACACAACGTGCAGCGACGGAAGTTGATCCCCGGCTTCACCCTCAAGCGCACGGCAGGACTGCGCCCGGCGATCCAGGAGACGGTGGACCGGCTGCTCGATGCGATGGCCGAGCTCCCCGAACCCTCGACGGACCTGGTCAGCGCGTTCGCACTGCCGGTGCCCTCGATGGTGATCTGCGCACTCCTCGGCGTCCCGTACGAGGACCACGACTTCTTCGAGGAGCAGTCCCGGCGGCTGCTGCGCGGGCCGGAGAAGGCGGACGTGGAGGCGGCCCGGGACGCGCTGGACGCATATCTGGGCAGCTTGGTTGACCGTAAAAAGGCCGAGGAGCCCGGACTGCCGGTCGGTCTGCTCGACGACATGATCGAAGTCTTCGACGACCGGGAAGAACTGATCAACCTCGCCCTGATCCTGCTCCTCGCCGGGCACGAGACGACGGCGAACATGATCGCGCTGGGCACCTACACCCTCCTGGAGCACCCGGAACAGCTGGAGCGGTTCCGCACGGCGGACACGGCGGGTGTGGCGGCGGCCTGTGAGGAGCTGCTCCGCTTCCTGTCCATCGCCGACGGGATGTCACGGCTGGCGACGGAGGACATCGAGATCGCCGGGGTGACGATCCGCGCGGGAGAGGCGGTCATCCTCTCGACGTCGCTGATCAACCGCGACCCGGAGGTCTTCACGGACCCGGACGCCCTCGATCTCGAACGCGGCGAACGGCACTTGGCGTTCGGCTTCGGCATCCACCAGTGCCTCGGCCAGAACCTGGCCCGGGCGGAGCTGGAGATCGCCCTCCCCACCCTCTTCCGCCGCCTGCCGGGACTGCGCCTCGCCGCCCCCGCGTCGGAGATCCCGTGCAAGCCGGGGGACACGATTCAGGGATTCGCGGAACTGCCGGTGGCGTGGTGAGTGCGGAGAGGACGGCGAACATGGCCGAACTGATCAAGGTCGACAAGGACGTCTGCATCGGCGCAGGTCAGTGCGTACTGGTCGCACCGGAGGTGTTCACGCAGGACGACGACGGATTCTCGGAGGTACTGGAGGGGATGGAGGACGGCGGCGGCAGCGGCAGGGTGAAGGAGGCGGTACGGGCCTGCCCGGTGGGGGCGATCTCACTGGGCCCCGTTCGCCCGGCGCCGTAGGGAAGGAGCCGCCTATCCTGGAGGCATGACCGAGGAGACGATCTACCGGCACCTGCGGGACTTCGCGGACCACTTCGAGCCGCCCGCGCCGTTCAGCCCTCACGTCGAGATCAGCAACGGCCAGCTGGTCATAATGATGAGCCCGTCGGGAGCGCATGATCTGAACGCGGGACGCATCACCAAGCAACTCGCCGCACAGATCGAGGACGGCTTGTTCGTCTACACCGCCGACATCGAACACCCTCTGGCCGCCAAGATGCGACGACCCGACGTCGTCGTCCTCGAAGAAGCAGCAATGCAGACGACCGGCGCGGTCGATGCCGAAGCGGTCGCGCTCGTCGTCGAAGTCGTCTCCCCCTCCAACCCCGAGAACGACTACGTCGACAAGCTCCGCGACTACCCGGTCATGGGGATCCCGCACTACCTGATCGTCGACCCCCGCGAATCGACCTGCGTGCACTACTGGGACCCGCAGGCGGGCGCGTACAACAACACCGTCCACTACGTCTTCGGCGACACCATCCCCCTCGGGAAGTGGTCCTTGGACACGACCGCACTCACGCCGTATTCGCAGGCGGCAGGCTCGTAGAGGGAAGGAGTCAGCGGAGCCCGGTGGCCGCTGACGGGGACCAGCGGGCGCCCTTCATCAGGTTCTCCAGGCCCGCCCAGGCGAAGTTCATGAGGGTGGAGGCTGCTTCCCTGGCGGAGACGCCGGGGGTGTCGTTCGCCCAGTCCGCGAGGGACTCGGCCGCGCCGACCAGCGCCTGGGCGAGACCGGCGACCTCGCCGTCGGCGAAGTCCGGATCGCAGCGGGCCTCGCGGGCGGCGTCGCCGATCAGGTGGTTCACGAAAGCGGTGATCTCCTGGCGCAGCGCGGTGACTTCGGCGGCGAAGGGCTCACCGTGCGTACGGGCCTGCCGGTGCAGCACCGACCAGCCGTCGGGGTTCTCGGCGGTGTGCGCGAAGAAGGCCGTGAGGCCGTCCCAGAGCTGCCGGTCCGCGGGGAGGCCGGGCTCGATCCCGGCCTGCACCGCCTGGACGAGTGCGGCTGCCTCGCGGCGGATGCAGGCCGTGAAGAGCTCGTCCTTGGAGTTGAGGTAGAGGTACACGAGGGGCTTGGACACCCCCGCCAGCTCGGCGATCTGGTCCATGGAGGCGGCCCGGTACCCGAGCCGGGCGAAGGTCTGGACGGCGGCGTCCAGCATCTGCTGTTCGCGGACGGCACGGGGCATGCGCCTGGTCCGGGCGGGGGTGGGTGCGGGGCGCCCCGCCGGGCGGGCCGGTTCGCCCGCGTTGCCTGCCTCGTCCGCCCCCATGTGCTGGTCCCCTTCGCGTGCCGCGGCTGCTTGGTGCTCGGTGCTTGCTGCTCGGTCAAGGGTACGGCGCTGGCGGGCCGCCGGGGTTCGGACCGCTGCGCGGGGCCGGGGCTGACCGACCCTCAGCACGCGTTCCACAGCGCGACCCCGACGGCCATCAACTCCCGTACGGCTGAAGCCTCTTCACCCGTCCACGCCTCGCACTCGCCGCCGAACAGCTTCTCGTACGCGCTGTTGTGGACCTCCCCCTGCACGGGCAGCAGCGCCACGGTGCCGACGCCCCGCCCCAGGTCCTCGAAGAAGTTCCACGCGTCCAGGACGGGCCCCGCCGGGACCCTGCGGCGCTCCGGCGCTTCGAGCCAGTACTGAACGCGCTCCAGGTCCAGCAGCGCCGACTGCGGCACCGGACGCCCGTGGCCCTGGCGGCGTTCGCTGGCGCGGGCCCGGCGGGCGGTGGTGAAGACCGGGACCCGGCGCGGGGCAGGTCCCGGCACGCTCACCACGGCGTCGGGGCCGTCGCCCACCCCGAGCTCCCAGAGCACGAGTCCGCCGCGCTCCCGGCCGCGTATCCGGTAGGCGTAGCGGGTGGCGCGGGGGCGGGGGGTGCGGTGGAAGGCCATGGGCCCATTCTTCCGGGGGGGTGGGAGGGGCGGCGGGCTGCGGTCGGCGGACGCGCGGGAGCCCCCGGCCCGGAGGGGGTCGGGGGCTCCCGTACGTACGCCAGGACGGCTTGCGGTTACGCGGCGACCGTCACGCGCTCCTTCGACTCGGCGGGCGCCGACTCGTACTCGTCGACCGGGGAGGCCGAGGCCGAGTTGTACGCGTCGTGGTCGAGGATCTTCTCGCGGGCCGACACGATCACCGGGACCACTGCCTGACCGGCGACGTTCGTCGCGGTGCGCATCATGTCCAGGATCGGGTCGATCGCCATCAGGAGACCGACGCCCTCCAGGGGCAGGCCCAGGGTGGAGAGGGTCAGGGTCAGCATGACCGTCGCGCCGGTCAGACCCGCGGTGGCCGCGGAGCCGATGACCGAGACGAAGACGATCAGGATGTACTCCTTGACGCCCAGCTGCACGTCGAAGATCTGCGCGATGAAGATCGCGGCGAGCGCCGGGTAGATCGCGGCGCAACCGTCCATCTTCGTCGTCGCACCGAAGGGCACCGCGAAGGACGCGTACTCCTTCGGAACGCCGAGGCGCTCGGTGACCCGCTGGGTGACCGGCATGGTGCCGACCGAGGAGCGGGAGACGAAGGCCAGCTGGATCGCGGGCCAGGCGCCCTTGAAGAACTGGATCGGGTTGACCTTGGCGACCGTCGCCAGCAGCAACGGGTAGACGCCGAAGAGCACCAGGGCGCAACCGACGTAGATGTCGATCGTGAAGGTCGCGTACTTGCTGAGCAGGTCCCAGCCGTACTCGTAGATCGCGTTGCCGATGAGGCCGACGGTGCCGATCGGGGCGAGGCGGATGACCCACCACAGGGCCTTCTGGAGCAGCTCCAGGACCGAGGAGGAGAGAGTCAGGATCGGCTTGGCCTTCTCACCGAGGGCGAGGGCGGCGATGCCCGCGACGACCGCCAGGAAGACGATCTGGAGGACTTCCAGGTCCTTGAACGGCGTGATGATGTCCGTCGGGATGATGCCGGTGAGGAAGTCGATCCAGGAGCCCGCGTTCTTGGGCTTCTTACCGTCGGCCGGGGTCAGGCCCGTACCGGCGCCCGGGTTGGTGACCAGGCCGATCACGATGCCGATCGCGACCGCGATCAGCGAGGTGATCATGAACCAGAGCAGGGTCCGCGACGCCAGCCGGGCCGCGTTGTTGACCTGGCGGAGGTTGGTGATCGAGACGAGGATGGCGAAGAAGACCAGCGGGGCCACGGCCAGCTTCAGCAGCTGGACGAAGAGACCGCCGACGGTGTCGAGGGTGGTGCCCAGACCGGTGAGGTCCTGGCTCTTGGCCAGCCAGCCGAGGAGGCCACCGAGGACCAGACCGGCGACGATCTGCACCCAGAACGGAATCCTGGCTATGAGGTTCTTCTTCTTGGGCTGCGCAGGCTGATCGGCCTGCTCGGCCTTCTGCGCGGGGGACGCGGACACGGACACACTCCGGTGAAGGAAGCTGCGTGAGGCAGGGGAGGGGAAGAAAGAGGTCGCGCGAAACTTCAGACGGAGCGGCGACAAGCGGCCGAAACCCGGCGGCAGAGATCGACATGCAGGCGCGCCACGAGCGGGACGCTCATGGGGTTCTGGGGCGCGGCGGATGTCGTCATGTCACTCACGTTAACACCAGTACTTTGAGAACATCAAAGGTCTTCTTTGGGGAAGCCTGGGGCGGGTGTGGCGTGAAAAGGGTGAAAAACGGGCGGCGCCCCGGAAGTTGAGCCAGAGGCTCACTTCCGGGGCGCCGTCGAGTGTGACGCAGCTTACGCCGCGCTTACGCCGGGATCCCAGCAGCTGGGACGCCCGCACAGGACGTCCGCACCCGGGGAGGGAATCAGGCCAGGTCCTCCTGCTTGCGGTTGGACTCAAGACGGGCCTTCGTCTCGTCCACCTTCGCCACGATGCGCTCCGACATCGCGTCCCGCTGCTTCCTCAGTAGTACGAAGCTCAGGGGCGCGGAGACGACGATCGCGAGCAGCAGCACCCACAGCACGTTCGACATGCCGCCCAGGCTGGAGGGCAGGACGCGCAGGCTCACCAGGACCCACATCACCGCGAAGCAGGCGGCGAAGACACCCAGGCGCATGGCGGTGTAGCGGAGCGTGGCGTGCTTGGTGCTCACGGCGTGACCTTCTTCGTGGCGGTGACGGGGACGAAATCGGGCACTACCAGTACAGCACAGGGGCCCTGCGCCGCTGCCGGGCCCCTGCCCTTCGCGGTGCACACGGCCGTCAGCCCAGGTGCAGCAGCATGATCACGTCGTCCCGGTCGTCCCCGGGGGCGACCCGGATCGCGCCGGGCACCCGCCCGACCTCCTCGTACCCGCACGCCGTGTAGAAGGAGTCCGCCCCCGTGCCGCCCCGGCAGGTCAGCCGGATCGCCTCGACGCCGGGGAGGGTGCGGGCCGCGTCGGCGGCCGCTGCCAGCAGATCGCGGCCGTACCCCTTCCCCTGGTGCTTCGGGTGGACCATCACCGTGTACAGCCAGACCCAGTGGGTCATGAGCCGGTGCCCGTTCAGGACCAGGAACGCGGTCGCGGCGACGGCCCCGTCCTCGTCGTACCCGACGAGCAGCCGCGTCCGCCCCTCCGCCATCGCGACGAGGTGCCGGACCAGCTCGGGCCGGATCTCCTCCGGGTCGGCGGGCGGTACGAAACCGACCGCGCCGCCCGCGTCGGTGACGTCGGCCCACAGGGCGATCAGCCCGTCGCGCAGCGCGGCGTCGACGGGCGGGTCCAGGCGGAAGGAAAGAGGCATGTCCCGCACGCTAACCGAGACGCCGAGAGCCCCGGCCAAGGGGTCGGCCGGGGCTCTCGCACATACGGAACGCGCACATCACGTACGGAACGCGCAGGTCAGACGCGCATGGCCTGCGGGCTCTCGCGGCGGTCGGGGTCCGGGCCCTCGTACTCCTTGATGATCTCGTAGCGCGTGTTGCGCTCGACCGGACGGAAGCCGGCGTCACGGATCAGTTCGAGGAGGTCGTCGCGGCCGAGCTTGTTCGGGGTGCCGTAGTCGTCCGCGTCGTGCGTGATCTTGTACTCGACGACCGAGCCGTCCATGTCGTCCGCGCCGTGCTGGAGGGCGAGCTGGGCGGTCTGCACGCCGTGCATGACCCAGAAGACCTTGACGTGCGGAACGTTGTCGAAGAGCAGTCGCGACACCGCGAAGGTCTTCAGCGCCTCGGCGCCCGTCGCCATCGTGGTCCGCGCCTGGAGCTTGTTGCGGACCTTGCCGTCCTTCATGTCGACGAAGTCGTGCTGGTAGCGCAGCGGGATGAAGACCTGGAAACCACCGGTCTCGTCCTGCATCTCACGCAGCCGCAGCACGTGGTCGACGCGGTGGCGGGGCTCCTCGATGTGCCCGTACAGCATGGTCGCCGGGGTCTTGAGGCCCTTCTCGTGGGCGAGGCGGTGGATGCGCGACCAGTCCTCCCAGTGGGTGTTGTGGTCGACGATGTGCTGCCTCACCTCCCAGTCGAAGATCTCGGCGCCGCCGCCGGTCAGGGATTCGAGACCGGCCTCGATCAGCTCGTCGAGGATCTCGGAGGCGGACAGCCCGGAGATGGTCTCGAAGTGGTGGATCTCGGTGGCCGTGAACGCCTTCAGGGAGACCTGCGGGAGGGCTTCCTTGAGGGCGGACAGCGAGCGCGGGTAGTAGCGCCACGGGAGGGTCGGGTGCAGACCGTTGACGATGTGCAGCTCGGTGAGGTTCTCGTTCTCCATCGCCTTGGCGAGGCGGACGGCCTCTTCGATGCGCATCGTGTACGCGTCCTTCTCGCCCGGCTTGCGCTGGAACGAGCAGTAGGCGCAGGAGGCGGTGCACACGTTCGTCATGTTGAGGTGACGGTTGACGTTGAAGTGGACGACGTCGCCGTTCTTCCTCGTCCGCACCTCGTGGGCGAGACCGCCCAGCCAGGCCAGGTCGTCCGACTCGTAGAGCGCGATCCCGTCCTCGCGGCTCAGCCGCTCCCCGGCCCGGACCTTCTGCTCCAGCTCGCGCTTGAGTCCCGCGTCCATACCCGGCCGCCTCCTATGTCTGTACGTAAACCAAGCTCAGCCCAACCGTACGCCTAGCCCTCTTCCGGAAGTTCCCCGACCCGGTTCTCCCACTTGGTGGAGAGCACGATGGTCGTACGGGTCCTGGAGACGCCGCGCGTCCCGCTCAGCCGCCGGATCGTCCGCTCCAGACCGTCCACGTCGCCCGCACGGATCTTGAGCATGAACGAGTCGTCGCCAGCGATGAACCAGCAGTCCTCGATCTCCTCCAGGTCCTTCAGCCGACGGGCCACGTCCTCGTGGTCGGCGGCGTCGGACAGCGAGATGCCGATCAGGGCGGTGACGCCGAGCCCGAGCGACTTGGCGTCGACGGTCGCGCGGTAGCCGGTGATGACGCCCGCCGATTCGAGGCGGTTGATGCGGTCGGTGACGCTCGGCCCCGAGAGCCCGACGAGCCGCCCGAGCTCGGCGTACGAGGCCCTGCCGTTCTCCCGAAGTGCCTGGATGAGCTGCCTGTCCACGGCGTCCATATGCCTGAAGCCTTCCATTGTTCAGCGATACCGCGAGTTTACGTATAGAATCTAAGGCACAGGGGCCGAATCCCCTGTGGATCTTTCATCAGATCCAAGATTTTCTTTCAGTTCTTCCTGACTCGACGGAGAGTGACCCACCGTGTACACGACCGAGATGGCCTATGTCCGCATGCGCGAACTTCAGGAACTGGCCAACCGCTCGCGTGCCCACAAGCCCACCGCCCCGACTGCTTCCGCGCGCGGCCTCAAGGCTCGCCTGAAGCGCTCCAAGCAGGGCTGACCCACCCCCTCTTTCTCCTTACTACGGGTTGCGGGAGCCTCCCCCGAGCTCTCCCTCCCACCGGCGGTACAGCCCGTGCGGCACTCCTGCCGCGTCGAGCACCCGCCCCGCGACGAAGTCCACCAGATCCTGGATGTGCGTCGCACCGGCATAGAACGCAGGGGAGGCGGGCAGCACCACGGCGCCCGCCTCGTCCAGCGTCACCAGATGCTTCAGCGTCTGCCCGTTCAACGGCGTCTCCCTGACCGCCACCACCAGCTTCCGCCGCTCCTTGAGCGTGACGCTCGCGGCCCGCTGCAACAGATCCTTCGAGAGCCCCAGCGCGACTCCGGCGACACTCGCCGTCGAGGCCGGGACGATCAGCATCCCCTTCACGGCGTACGACCCGGACGACGGCCCGGCCGCCAGGTCCCCCGCACTCCAGTGACGTACGCCGGACAGGTCCAGGTCCTGGAAGGTGTCCGGCTTGCCGTCGGCTCCCCGTGCCAACCACACCGCGAGGTCCTCGCGCCAGTGGCTGTCGCGGTACGCGATGCCCGTCTCGTCGAGGATCGTCAGCCGGGACGCCCGGCTGACGACGAGGTCGACGGCCTCCCCCGCTGCCAGCAGACCGCGCAGTACGGCGGCGGCGTACGGAGTTCCGGAGGCACCCGAGACCCCTACTACCCAGGGGGTTCGGCTACGTTCCACGGCGGGCTCAGTCATGGGTCGGAGCTTATCGGGGGCCGGTTCGCGGGAACCGGGCAAGGTGCCCGGACGTTCCTATGGACAACAGGGGGTGAGGGACGACATGACGTACCTGCCAGAGACTCGACCGGCGCGGCCACCGGCCCGGGGAGCGCGCGTGCGGACGGCCGCCGGGGTGATGCTGGCGTGGGTCGCCCTGCTGTGGCTCCTCGAAGCGATCGACTCCGCGACCGGCGCCCTCGACACCTTCGGCCTCTCACCGCGCTCGCTCCCGGAGCTGCGGGACGTCCTCCCGATGGCCTTCCTGCACCACGGCTTCGACCACGTGGCGTCGAACACCCTCCCCCTCCTCGTCCTCGGCTTCATAGCCGCGCTGGGCGGGATACGCAGGTTCGCGGGCGTCATCCTGACGATCATGCTGGTCGGGGGGCTGGGGGTGTGGCTGACGGCCCCCGCGTACTCGAACACGGCGGGTGCGTCGGGCGTCGTCTTCGGCCTGTTCGGCTACCTGCTGATACGGGGCTTCGTGGACCGGAGGCCGTGGGACGTGGTGATCGGGGTGATCGTCGCGGCGGTGTACGGGTCGATCCTGTGGGGCGTGCTCCCGACGAACTCGGCGATCAGCTGGCAGGGCCACTTGTTCGGCCTGCTGGGCGGAGTGCTCGCGGCTTTCGCCTTCCGGCGGGGACGGGCGGCTTAGCCCGCCCCTGGGCGGGGGCGGGTGGCTTAGCCCTTCCCTGGGCGGGGGCGGCGGAGTGCCGCTGCGCGGGACGTGCGGGTGCGTCGTGGCTGGTCGCGCAGTTCCCCGCGCCCCTCAATGCCCCCTGCGGGGGCATTCCCTGCGGGGGCATCTCAGCCCGAGCGGGAAAATCCAGCCCGTCCGGCGTTTGAGGACGCGCGGCGGAGCCGTGCAGGGGGCGAGGGGCGTAGCCCCCATCCGTGACAGCAAGCCCCGTCAGGGTTTAGGTGAAGGGGCGGGGTTGGGGCAGCCCGCCGCAGGCGCACCCGGGCACGGACCACCCGGCCCGGGGGCCTAGACCGTCAGTCCCCGCACCAGCAGATCCAGCAACGCGCACGCGAACAGCGCGATCCCAATAAACCCGTTCACCTGGAAGAACGCCCGGTTCAACCGCGAAAGATCATGCGGCCGAACGATCGTGTGCTCGTACACAAACGCCACGGCGACGATCACCATCCCGATCCAGAAGAAGATCCCGGCATCGGTACGGACCCCGTACCAGACCAGCAGAGCCGTCGTCAGCACGTGACACACACGCGCCCCGTGCAACGCCGCCGGAATCCCGAACCGAGCGGGCACCGACTTCACCCCATGCGCCCGGTCCGCCTGAACATCCTGCGACCCGAAGATCAGGTCGAAGCCGCCGATCCAGACCCCGACCGCCAGCCCGAGCACGACCGCGTCGCCCGACCACTCCCCCGTGATCGCGATCCACGCCCCGACCGGCCCCATCGCCTGGGCCAACCCCAGAATCGCGTGCGGGAAGTTCGTGAACCGCTTCCCGTACGGGTACACGACCATCGGGATCACGGCCACCGGCGCGAGCGCCAGACACAGCGGATTCAGCAGCGCCGCCGCCCCCAGGAAGAAGACGAGGGCGATCCCCGCCCCCGTCCACGCCGACTTCACACTCACCGCACCGGTCACGATCTCCCGGTTCGCGGTGCGCGGATTCCGCGCGTCGATCTCCCGGTCGATGATCCGGTTGGCCGCCATCGCGAAGGTCCGGAGCCCGACCATCGCGATCGTCACCAGGAGCAGCCGCCCCCAGTGGATGTTCTTGTCCAGCTGGAACATGGCCGTCAGCGCGGCGATGTACGCGAACGGCAGCGCGAAGACCGAGTGCTCGATGAGCACCAGGTTCAGAAATGCCCGGACCTTCCCCGGCTGTGGCTGCGGGACTGCTGCTGCGGCGCTGCTCACAGGCCGTATTCCTTCCACCGGCGGGAGACCTTCGTGGCCGTCGCCGGGTCCGACTCGACCATGTTCGGCCAGCCACCGTCTCGCGTGTACCCCTCTTCGGGGAGCTTCTTCGTGGCGTCGACACCAGCCTTGCCGCCCCAGTACTGCTGGTACGAGGCGTGGTCCAGATGGTCGACAGGCCCCTCCACCACCACCAGGTCCCGGGAGTAGTCGACGTTCCCGAAGGCCCGCCACGCCACTTCGTGGTAATTCCGCACATCACAGTCGCTGTCCACAACAACGATCAGCTTCTCCAGGGACAGCATGTGCGCCCCCCAGATCGCCGACATGACCTTCTGCGCGTGCTTCGGGTACTTCTTGTCGATCGACACGATGATGCAGTTGTGGAAGCCGCCCGCCTCGGGAAGGTGGTAGTCCACGATGTCCGGCACGATGATCTTCAGCAGCGGCAGGAAGAAGCTCTCCGTCGCACGCCCCAGCGGCCCGTCCTCGGTCGGCGGACGCCCCACGACGATCGACTGGAGAATCGGCCGCTTCCGCATCGTGATGGTGTCGATCGTCAACGCCGGGAAGTCCTCCTGCGGCGTGTAGAAACCGGTGTGGTCGCCGAAGGGCCCCTCCGGCAGCATCTTCCCGGGCTCCAGCCACCCCTCCAGCACGACCTCGGCGTGCGCCGGAACCTGGAGCGGAACGGTCTTGCAGTCCACCATCTCCACCCGCTTCCCCTGGAGGAAACCGGCGAACAGGTACTCGTCGATGTCCCCGGGCAGCGGAGCCGTCGACGCGTACGTCACGGCGGGCGGAGCCCCGAAGGCAATCGCGACGGGAAGCCTTTCCCCCCGCTTCGCGGCCACCTGGTAGTGGTTCCGGCTGTCCTTGTGGATCTGCCAGTGCATGCCGATGGTGCGCTTGTCGTGCCGCTGGAGGCGGTACAGGCCCAGATTCCGGATCCCGCTCTCGGGATGCTTCGTATGCGTCAGACCGAGATTGAAGAACGACCCGCCGTCCTCCGGCCACGTGAACAGCGCCGGAAGCTTGTCGAGGTCGACCTCGTCCCCCCGCAGCACGACCTCCTGCACGGGGGCGTCCTTGACCTTCTTCGGCGGCACGTGGGCCATCGCCCCCAGCTTGCCGAAGGCATCCCGTACCCCCACGAACCCCTGCGGCAGCTCGGGCTTCAGCAGCCCGCCGATCTGCTCGCTGATCTCGCCGTACGACGTCAGCCCGAGCGCCTTCAGCAGCCGCCGGTCCGTCCCGAAGACGTTCATGGCCAGCGGCATCGCCGACCCCTTGACGTTCTCGAAGAGAAGAGCGGGGCCACCGGCCTTGTTCACCCGGTCGACGATCTCCCCGACTTCCAGGTGGGGGTCGACTTCGGCCGTGATGCGCTTGAGGTCGCCCTCGCGGTCCAGGGCGCGGAGGAACGAGCGAAGATCGTCGTAAGCCATGTCGTCCAGTATCGGACACCGACTACCCTGGGCCCCTCACCGGGGCCGCTGATCGGGCCCTTCTGACGTCCCCAGGGGGAAGCACTCCATGCTCAGGGCACTGATGTTCATCCTGCCGCTGGCGCTGACGATCTACGCGTTCATCGACTGCCTGAACACCCCCGAGGACGAGGCCAAGCACCTGCCCAAGGTGGCGTGGGTCTTCATCATCCTGCTCTTCTGGGTCGTCGGCCCGATCGTCTGGCTCGCCGCGGGCAAGAACCGCCGCCCGCCGCAGGACGGCCGCACCCCCTCCGAGTGGCACCGCAACAAGCGCACCACGTGGGTCGCCCCGGACGACAACCCCGACTTCCTCAAGTCCATCAAGGACGAGAACAAGAAGGACGAGTCCCTCCTCAAGGACTGGGAGGCGGACCTGCGCCGCCGCGAGGAGGAGATCAAGCGCCGCGAGTCGGGCGAGGACGGCGACTCCAAGGGCCCGAAGGGCCCGGACGACTCGGCGAAGTAGCCCTCCGGCCCGCCCGGAACCAGCGACGACGTACGCACGTCCGAGAAACCATGCGCAGACACAACCCCAGCCGCCTGTTGCTCACCCTCCTGACCTCCCTGCTCGCCGTCACGGCATGCAGCTCACCGGAGGCCGGGGGCAAGGGTGGAGAAGAAGGAAAGGACGGCGCGGACCCGGCGCAGTCCGCAGCCCTGCCTGCCCCCCGCAAGCCGCAGAGCAAGCACGAAACGGCCCTGGCGGGAACCCGCTGGAAGATCCAGTGGGTCACGGTCGGCGGCAAGAACATCGCCGCCCCCGACCAGGCGGGCGCCTGGGTGGAGTTCACCCCGGAGGGCACGGCCCTCGGCAACTACGGCTGCGTCCCCTTCGAGGTCGGCACCACCTTCTCCGGCGAATCCCTCACCCTGGACAAGGCCGAGAAGGAGTACTCGTCCAGCAGCCTCTGCCCGGACAAGCCCCGCACCTTCGAGGAGAAGCTCCGGAAGATCTTCACCGGCCCGCTCACCCTCAAGTACCGGCACGACGCCTACACCCTGGACCTCACGAACCCCGACGGCGACTACGTAGCCATCAAGCTCATACGCCCCAAGAACCTCTTCGGCCACCGCTGGCAGCTCCAGCACCTGCTGGTTAGCGACACACAAGGCCCGACGTACGCCGCAGGCAAGGAGATCTACTTCGTCTTCCACGAGAACGGCACGGTGAGCGGCAAGCTCGGCTGCAACGACTTCTCCGGCCGGGCCACCTTCCAGGGCGAGACCCTCACCCTCTTCCGCACCGCCCTGACCACGCAGCGCACCTGCTCCGCGCAGATCATGTCCGACGAGAAGGACCTGCTCTCGGTCACCAAGACCGCCCGCGCCTTCACCTACCGGGTCACGCACGAGTCCCTCACGGCCTACGACGAGACCCAGCCCAACGTCTTCGGCTACGAGTTCCAGGCCCTCCCGGACAAGCCGGAGCAACCGCCGCCCGGGCCCTGACCGATCGCGCGAAACCACTGGCCTACGATCCGCCTGTACGCCAGCCTGTCCGGCATGCCATCCGATGCCGTTCCCCAGCGCCAGATCCGCGCCCTGCACGGCGCCGACACCATCACCGTCTACCAGGCGTACCCGCCCGAGATCGGCCTGCCCGCCGTCCGGGACGGGAAGTTTCCGCGGAACTGGATGCGGGACCAGATGACGTGGATCAGGCCGTCGTTCCTGTGGATGATGCACCGCAGCGGTTGGGCGACCAAGCCGGGCCAGGAGGTCGTGCTCGCCGTGGACCTACGCCGAGAAGGCTTCGACTGGGCCCTCAGCAACGCCGTCCTCTCCCCCTACGACCGCACGGTGCACCCCGACAAGGCCGCCTGGAAGCGTCAGGTGAAGCACGCTCCGGTACGGGCCCGGTGGGGGCCGGAACGGGACATCAGCCTCAGCCCCCTCCCCTACCGCTCCCTCCAGCTCAGCCTGTCCGGGGAGGCCGCACGCCGGTACGCGGACGAGTGGATCGTCGGCATCCGGAACGCCACCCCCCTGGCGAAGACCATCGGCAGCACCCTCGCCGAACACGGCCCCGCGAGCGCGTCCCTCTTCCTGCTGGTGGAGTCCCCGTACCCGGTGCCGAAGGAGGCCCGGATCAACGCCGTTTGAGCGGGGTCGGCTTCGGCCGGTGGGCGGACCGTGCGTGAATCCGAGCCTTGTTCGCTCGCATCCACGCACGGTCCCTCACTCACGGTCAGTCGGTCAGTCGGTCATCCAGGCGTGCCACGGGCGGACGATGATCTCGCGGTACGTGTGGTGGGACGGATTGCGCCCCGCATGTCCCAGTACCCAGGTCTTGGGTTCCTGGAAGTCCACGTGCGGTTCCGACCGCTTCTCGCACACCGCGCACTGCATGGCGTACGTGGTCGGCTCGGCGTCCGGGAGGCGGTCGGGCTCCAGCACCCAGCGGACCCATCGCATGACCGTTCGCACCGAACTTCCCCTTTCTGGCGCGCCGTTGCCCGTCACCGCAGCACCTGCGTGCACTCCGCCCAGACCGACTTGCCCGGTCCGGGCCGTTCGGTCACACCCCAACGGTCGGCCACTCCGTCGACGAGGGCCAGACCGCGCCCCTCGCAGGCGTCCAGGACTTCTTGCCGCGGCTGGGGCCGCCGCGCCGAGGCGTCGTGCACCTCCAGGCGTACGCCGTCGCCGCCGTCGCCCGCGAGACGCAGGAACCGGGTCTCGATCTCGCGGCCCGGCACCCGGGCGTGCCGCTGGGCGTTGGTCAGCAGCTCGGAGAGGACGAGGGTCGCGGCGTCCTCCACCGCCGCGTGCCCCCAACTCGCGAGCGCGTTGCGGAGTTCCGCCCGCGCCTGGCCGACCGCGCGGGGGTTGTAGCCCCAACGCAGCACGACCTCACCGGGGTTGTCTCCCCTTTCTGCGTTCATCGAGCCACCGCCATGCCGTGGATCTGGATCACGCGGGGACCGGCGTCGATGCCGTACGAGGCGAACAGCAGGTCCCGCCGTCGCCGCTGCTGGAGCCTGCGGTTCACCCGCTCCCACCGCTCGTACTCGATCTGCGCACGCGAGCGTACGAGAGCACCGGACGCGCTGCGCAGGGGCGGGAAGTAGCCGGGGGCGAAGGGGGGTGCCGTACGGGTGGCCAGGACGCGACGCGGGCCGGGAACCGGCCGGTGTGGGGGCCGGCCCGCCGACCGAGGCCGGGCCGCCTCCGGGGCCAGGAGCGGCCGGAGCAGCTCGAAGAGTTGGGCGATAGGGTTTCGCACGTTGACGCTCCTCTGAAGCGTTGGCCATGCCCCCGGACGTTCGCGCGTCGCGGGGGTCTTGTCGTTGCGGCACGCAGGCCACCTTGATCACTCAAGCGCGACAGCTCGGCACGCTGAGTAACCATGGATTCAGAGTGCTCCGCGTTCGAGCAATTGCGCAAGCGATTCTTTGGAACAAGACCCATGATCTTTTTCTGGCGATATGGTCTGCCCCAATAGGCGCAGTTGAAGGGGGTACGCATGCCCGAATCAAGGCCGACCGTGCGACGCCGCCGCCTCGCGGCGATGCTGATCAAGTACCGCGAGGAAGCGGGCAAGTCCACCGAGGAGGCGGCGGAGAGAATCGGTTGCCACCGGACCAAGGTCAACCGGATCGAAGCTGCCCGGCTCGGCATCTCGCTGGGTGAGCTGCGGGACCTCCTGACCTTCTACGGGGTCGAAGACCAGGACCAGGTCGACGAGTTGGTCTCACTCGCCCGCAAGGGGAGGGCTCCCGGCTGGGTCCAGAAGGCCAGCCTGGCGCGTCCGTCCTACTCAGACTTCATCGGCTACGAGGAGTCCTCGAACTACATTCGGTCGTTCCAATCGACCCTGGTTGCCGGGCTGTTGCAGACGCCTGACTACGCGCGGGCGGTGATCGTCGCAGCCCAGGCGGGCTGGGGTTCCGCCCAGGTCGATGCGCTGGTCACAGCCCGCATGGAACGCCAACAGGTCCTCAAGGCCCCGCAACCGCCTCGCCTCCATGTCATCCAGAGCGAGGCGGCGCTGCGTCTCGAAGTAGGAGGGTCCGAAGTCATGGGCAAGCAGCTTGAGCACTTGGCTGCCATGGCTGAGCACCCGAGCATCGAACTCCAGGTCATTCCGGACCAAGCAGGCGCACATGCGGGCCTGTTCGGGTCCTTCGTCCTGTTCGGCTTCCCCAACCCTGCGTACTCCGACGTCGTATGCGTGGAGCACCGAACGGGGACCCTCTTCATGGAATCCCCCGAGGAGACCGAGGACTATACGCTGATCTTCGACTCCCTCCGGTCCATCGCTTTGAGCCCCGGAGACAGCCTGAAGAGGATCGCTCGGATCCACCGAGAGCTCAGCAAGGCGAGCAACAGCTAGGAAGTTGGAGAGGTAGACACGGATGAGCACACCTGAGCTGAACGAGGCTGCTTGGCGCAAGAGCAGCTACAGCGGTAGCGGCGGCGACTGCGTCGAGGTGGCCGACCTCGTGAACTCCACCGCCGTCCGCGACAGCAAGGCCGCCCACGGACCTGCCCTGATCTTCCCCGACCAGGCGTGGAACGCCTTCGTCGCGGACGTGAAGCACGCACGCTGAATCGAGCATCTCTCCGCCGGAGCCCCCGACCGTGTCCTTCCGAGGCCGGTCGGGGGCTCCGGCCGTTCCCCCACGGCTGCCCGGGCGCGGGCCGAGGAAGCGCACCGGCCCGCGGCCGGGGAGGGGTGGGCAAACGGCCTGGGCCTCGGTGCCGCGAAGGGGGGAAACGGGAACGGGGCTCGCGTCGGAGGGCGCTGCGGCCCGCGTCAGGGGGTAGCAGCGCCGCCCGCGCCAGGGGATAGCCCCGGCCGCCCCGGTCGCGTCAGCGGGATTCGTACTCGGTCAGGAGTTCCTGGTAGCGGGTGAGGGACCAGGTGGACCAGTCGTACGGAGTGCCCGTGAGGGCCTTCACCAGGAGTTCGAGGTGGAGGTGCCAGCCCGCGAGGCGGCTGGGGAGGTCCGAGGCGGGGAGGTCGCGGAGCTCGTTCGTGAAGCGCAGGACCGTGGCGTCGGGGCCGTTGGGCTCCAGGTGGAAGCGGGCGCGGCCGTTGACCGAGGTCGTGTACTCGGCGACGCGGCCGGGGTCCCAGGCGGTGATCCGGCCCTCCTCCGTGAACGGGGAGCCCTCGTACTGCCAGTGCAGCGCGGTGGCCGCACCGAGTTTCGGCTCCCACGGGTCGGGGAGCGCCAGCCACTGGCTCAGGCCCGCCGGGGTCGCCACCGCCGCCCAGACGTGGTCCAGAGGGTGCGGGAGCGCCAGCTCGAAGCGGAGGAACCAGGCACCGGGGCGCGGTTCGGCCTTGCCGTGGGGGAGGGAAGGGGTCGCCGTCGTCATGGGAAACAGCCTGGCCCGCGCGCGTGACGAACGCGAGCGGGCCAGGCTGGACGGAGCAATCGCACGGACGGGCCGGACTACAGACCCGCGTACGAGTGCTTGCCGTTGAGGAAGATGTTGACGCCGTAGTAGTTCCAGAGCCACGTGCCGAAGGCGAAGAGTGCCAGGTAGGCGGCCTTGCGGCCCTTCCAGCCCGCCGTGGCGCGCGCGTGCAGGTAGCAGGCGTACGCGATCCACGTGACGAAGGACCAGACCTCCTTGGGGTCCCAGCCCCAGAAGCGGCCCCACGCGTCGCCCGCCCAGATCGCGCCCGCGACGATCGTGAAGGTCCACAGCGGGAAGACGCCCGCGTTGATGCGGTACGAGAACTTGTCCAGGGTCGAGGCCGCGGGAAGGCGGGAGACCGTGCTGTCCATCAGGCGGCGGAAGGGGACCCGGACGGCGCGGATCGCCATGACGAACGGGTTGGACTTCGGCAGCGAGGCCAGGTGTGCCTTGAAGACGTCGGCGGTCTCGCCCAGCTCGGCGCGGACCTCGTAGCGGTCGCGGAGCAGGTAGCCGACCGTGCCGACCGCGCCCACGTAGAAGATCGCGCCACAGATGATCGCGGTGGAGACGTGGATCCAGAGCCAGTACGAGTCCAGGGCGGGGACGAGCTGGTCGCTGTCGGTGTACAGCCACTTGGTGGCGATGCCGAGGTCCAGGAGGACCGTGGTGACCAGGGGGAGACCGACCCAGCGGACGTTCATCTTGGTGAGGAGGAACGCCAGGTACGCGCCGACCGCCACCGTCGAGAAGGTGATGGAGAACTCGTACATGTTGCCCCAGGGGGCACGCTGCACGGACAGGGCCCGGCAGGCGACGCCGCCCGCCGCGACCAGGAAGCCGAGGAAGGTGAGGGAGATCGCGATGCGGCCGTACAGGTCGCCCTTGAGCGTGCCGCCCGCCGCGCCCGCGCCGTCCTCGGAGTCCCGCGTACCGGCGGCGGACCGGGTGACGACCTGGGGCTTGTCGAGGACCGCCGTTGCCCCCTTGGACCGTACGGTCACGGCCGGAGCGGCGGCGGGGCGGGTCAGGGCGGCTGCGGTGCGGCCGACCTTGCTGCGGCTGCCGAAGGTCCACTCGGCGATGTGCGCGAGGAAGGCCAGGGTGTAGACGGCCATCGCGGAGTAGATCAGGACGTTGCTGATCTCCGCCAGGTTCTGATTGGTTTCCGATGCTGCTGCGGCGGCTGCGAGGATCACGCGCGCGCTCCTTCGACAGGGGATTCTTCGGCGGGAGGCGGCGTCGCGGTGCTCGGCGCCTGAGTGTGGAGGGTTTCGGCGAGGGCGGCCAGTTCCTCGGGGAGGCGGCCGGATTCGCTGCGGCCGAGGCCCGCCATCTCGACGAGGGTGGTGCCGTCGTCGGACGTCACCGCGCGGACCCAGATGCGGCGGCGCTGGATGAAGAGCGACGCGGCGAGGCCGAGGATCGCGGCGACGGCTCCCGCGAGGGCCCACATGTTGCCGGGCTGCTCGGAGACCTGGAAGGTCGCCCACTCCTTGATGTCCTTCTCGAAGGTGACGGAGCCCGCCCCGTCGGGAAGGGTCATCGTCTCGCCGGGCAGGAGCATCTTGGCGAAGGGGCTGCCGTCGGGCTTCTTGAACTGGGTCATCTTGCGGGTGTCGAGCTGGTACACGTTCTGCGGCAGGCCCGCGTCGACGCCGAGGCTGCCGTGGTAGCCGGTGAGGGCGAGCGCGGGGTAGTCCAGGCCGGGGTACTTGGAGAACATGCTGCCCTTGCCCGCGCCGCCGAAGGTCGGCACGAACACGGCGGTGAAGCCGAGCTGGGTCCGCTTGCCGCCGGCGTCCCGGTAGCCGTCCATCACCTTGATCGCGCCGGTGGAGGTGACGTTGGAGTCGGTGGGCAGGAGGGGGGCTGGGCCCTTGAAGACGACCTTGCCGCGACCGTCCTTGATGGTGATCGTCGGGGCGTAGCCGTGGCCGATCAGGTGGACCTTGGAGCTGCCGACGGTCAGCGGGGTGTTGACCTCGATGACGCCCTTCTTGGGCTTGCCGTCCGCGCCCTCCCAGTACGTGATGTGGGCCTCGTAGACGCGGGGCGTGCCACGCTGGGGGCCCGTGCGCTCGTACGTGCCGACGAACTCGTCGAGGTGGAAGCCGAAGGGCTCCAGGTCGGTGTCCTTGTCGAAGAGCGAGCCCGACTTGAAGTCGTCGTACTGGGTGAGGCTGTTGGAGAAGCCGCTGCCCTCGGTGATCAGCTTGCCGCCCTCGGACTTGAAGAGCTGGCCCGTCGCGAAGGCGAGGAGGAGCACGATCAGCGCGATGTGGAAGATCAGGTTCCCGGCCTCGCGCAGATAGCCCTTCTCGGCGGTGACGGCCGTGCCCTCGACGTGCGCCCGGAAGCGCTTCTTCTTCAGGAGGGCCAGGGCGAGGGCGCGGACCTCGTCCGGGGAGGCGTCCGTACGCCACGTCGT
Organism: Streptomyces sp. NBC_00237; assembly: GCF_026342435.1. Lineage (NCBI taxonomy): Bacteria > Bacillati > Actinomycetota > Actinomycetes > Kitasatosporales > Streptomycetaceae > Streptomyces > Streptomyces sp. NBC_00237. The sequence goes on from NZ_JAPEMT010000002.1 coordinate 2,863,363, forward strand.
GTACGCGGGCATGCGCGTCAGGCGGCCCGGTGCGCCCGGCGGGCGGCTGCGGAGCTGACCGACGAACTGCCAGGTGCGGGGCACGATGCAGCCGATGAGGGAGATGAACAGCAGGATGTAGATCGCGGAGAACCACACCGAGCTGTAGACGTCGAAGAGCTGCACCTTGTCGTAGAGCGGTGCGAGCGTCTCGTGCGCCGTGAAGAAGTCGTCGACCTTGGTCTGGTCGACGCTGCGCTGCGGGATCAGCGATCCGGGGATCGAGGCGATCGACAGCATGAAGAGGAGGATCAGCGCGACCCGCATCGAGGTCAGCTGACGCCAGAACCAGCGGATCCAACCGATCACCCCGAAGGACGCCGGAGCGGGCGTGCCGCCCCGGGACTCGATCTCCCGGTCGTCCTTGGGGGCCGTGGAGAGACGGTCGGACGCGTTCTGCTCGTCGGCCTGCGGAGCCGTCTGCCCGTCCTGCTCGTCCGTCCCGGCGACGGGTCCTTCGGTCTTGCTCATGAAACTAGATCCCCACCTGGAAGCTGTCGGTCCAGCCTTGCATGTCGCGGACGACGATGTCCCAGAGGCCCGTGAGGAGCAGGAGACCGGTCGCGATCATCATGATCCCGCCGATCCGCATGACCCAGACGTAGTGCTTCTTGATCCAGCCGAACGCACCGAGCGCCTTGCGGAACGCCACCGCCGCCAGGATGAACGGGATGCCGAGGCCGAGGCAGTACACGACCATCAGGAGCGTCCCGCGCCCCGGTGCGGCCTGGCCGATCGAGAGCGCCGAGATGACGCCGAGCGTCGGGCCCAGGCACGGGGTCCAGCCGATGCCGAAGAGCACGCCGAGGACCGGCGCCCCGACCAGACCGGAGACCGGCTTCTTGTGGAAGCGGAACTCCCGCTGGGTCAGGAAGGGGAAGGCGCCCATGAAGAAGAGGCCCATCAGCACCATCAGGACGCCCAGGACGATGTTCGTCGTCTTCTGGTACTCCAGCAGGTACTGGCCGAAGTACCCGAAGAGCGCGCCGCCCGAGACGAACACCGCGCTGAAGCCGAGCACGAAGAGCGCCGCCCCGGCCGCCATCCGGCCCCGGCGCTGCTCGGCGAGGTCGGTGCCGCTGGTGCCGGTGACGTACGAGAGGTAGCCGGGGACCAGCGGAAGCACGCAGGGCGAGAAGAAGGAGACCAGGCCCGCGAGGAGCGCGATCGGCATGGCCAGCAGGAGCGCACCGGACTCGACGGTGTCGGTGGCCTCCGCCAGGGCGACGAGAGGTGCGGGGTCCAGTCCCGCGGAGGTCAGTCCGGCGGGGATCGCTGCGGTCACCTCGGTCACTTCTCGGCCAGTACGGGGTCGATCATCTGGCGGAGCTTCTTCTCGCTCAGCGCGGCCAGCGAGCGACCGGCGACCCGGCCCTCCTTGTCGATGACGAGGGTGTTGGGGATGCCCTGCGGGTTGAGGCTGCCCTTGGGGAAGCGCAGCATCAGCTTGCCGTCCGGGTCGTACAGGCTCGGGTACTCGATGCCCGCGTCCTTCTCGAACGCGATGGCCTGGTCCTTCTGCGGGTCGCGCGCGTCGATGCCGACGAACTCGACGCCCTTGCCCTTGAGCTCCTTGGCGACCTTCGCGAAGGTCGGCGCCTCGGCCCGGCAGGGCGGGCACCAGGAGCCCCAGATGTTCATGACGACGACCTTGCCCTTGTACGAGGCGAGGTCGAGGTCCTCGCCCTGGAGGGTCTTGCCGTCGATCGTGGGGGCGGGGGTGCGGTCGGCGACCGGCACCGTGTCGATGCCGCCCTTTCCGGCCACGAAGTTGGTGCCGCCCCCGCCCGACGGCGCGTTGCCTTCGCCGGAGCAGGCCGACAGGGCGAGGGCCCCGGCGACCACCGCGGAGACCGCGAGCGCGGTGCGGGAGGTCCGGGTCGAGCGGCGGCGGGGGGCGCGGGCGGGACTCATGTGAAAAGTTTCGCATGGCAGTTCCCACGATCTTGCGCGCCCCCCTACGTGCCTGCAAAGCCCCTTGTCAAGGGCACATAAGGGGCTATGCGGCAGTCTTCGGGCCGGTCAGTTCGCGGGAGCGCCCGTCTTCGACCCGGCCTTCAGGAAGGCGTTCCAGCCACCCGCGGGCTTCTGCCCGACCTCCAGGGAGCGCAGCTTCGCGAGGACCGAGGGGTCCTGCACGTCGAGCCAGTCGACGTACTGCTTGAAGGAGACGAGACGCGTCTCCTTCGTGCCCGCGATGTGCTTGATCGCCTCCTCGACGGCGTCCATGTAGATGCCGCCGTTCCACGTCTCGAAGTGGTTGCCGACGTAGAAGGGGGCGCGGTTGGTGGAGTGCGCGCGCTGGAAGCCCTTGATGTACGCGCCGGTGGCCTGCTTCTTCCACTCGGGGTAGCGCGAGGTCATGCCCTTGGTGGAGTTCTTGGACTGGTTGGCCAGCATGTTGTAGTCCATCGAGAGGACCTCGAAGCCCCGGCCGGGGAAGGGGATCTGCTGGAGGGGCAGGTCCCAGATTCCCTTGCGCTTGACGGGCCACATCTGACGGCCGCCCGGCGAGGAGGCGTCGTAGCGCCAGCCCAGCTTCTTGGCGATCGGCAGCAGGTTGTCCTGGCCGAGCAGGCACGGGGTGCGGGCGCCGATCAGTTCCTTCTTGTAGTCGAAGGGCAGCGGGTCGAGATCGGTCCAGCCGGTGTTCGTCTTCCACTCGGTGACGAACTTCACGGCCTGGTCGATCTCGCTCTCCCACTGCGCGGGGGTCCACTTGGCGACCGAGCCGGAGCCCGCGCAGAAGTGCCCGTTGAAGTGGGTGCCGATCTCGTGGCCTTCGAGCCACGCCTGACGCACGTACTTCAGCGTCATCTTGACGTGCTCGTCGGTGAGGTAGCCGATGTCGGAGGCGCCGACGCGGTTGTTCGGCGGCTTGTAGAGCTTCGCCTTCGACTCCGGGAGGAGGTAGAGCCCGGAGAGGAAGAAGGTCATCGCCGCGTCGTGTTCCTTCGCGAGCTTCAGGAAGCGCGGGAAGAGGCCGTTGCCGACCTCGCCCGCACCGTCCCAGGAGAAGATCACGAACTGCGGCGGGGTCTCGCCCGGCTGGAGCGGGACGGGCTTGTCCGGCTGGTTCGGCTGCTTGCCGGTGTCGGCGGTCGAACCGTCGCCGATCGGCTTGGCGTCATCGGTCGGCGAGGGCGTGCCGCCCTTGCCGGGCTGCTCGGTGCCCCGGCCCTTGTCCGCGTTGCCTGCGGGGCCGGTGCCCTCGCCGCCCTTGCAGGCGGCGAGACCTATCGCCGCCGCGGCTCCGGCCCCGGCTCCCAGCAGTCCCCTTCGGGTGATGTCGCGCATAACTCCCCATCCGCATTCGTCGCGCCTTCGGCCCATGAGATGGACATCAGGTGAGAGGGCGCGACGAACGCTCAGGTTCCGGCAAATTGCACATATCTCGCTGAGTGTTCGTGAAAACACGCGGCGATCATGCGCAGTTCGCGTGTACGCACGGCTGCTACCCGGCCAGGTCAGGCACCGAACGCCTTGTCCTTGCCCTTGACGGGCTTCGCACCTGCCAGCAGGTGCGCGGGGACCAGATCGCGGGCGGGCTCGGTGTACCCGACCGACACGATCTTGTCGCCCTGGTACGTGAACGTCGTCAGCGAGGCCAGCGTGCACTGCCGCTTGCGCGGGTCGTGCCACAGGCGGCGGCGCTCGACGAAGCTGCGCACGATCCAGATCGGCAGCTGGTGGCTGACGCACACCGCCTCGTGCCCGCGCGCCGCGTCACGCGCCGCGTTCAGCGCGCCCATCATCCGGACGACCTGATCGATGTACGGCTCGCCCCAGGACGGGCGGAACGGGTTGGTGAGGTGCTTCCAGTTATCCGGGCGGCGCAGCGCGCCGTCGCCGACGCCGAAGGTCTTGCCCTCGAAGACGTTGCCCGCCTCGATGAGGGAGGCGTCCGTCGCGATGTCCAGGCCGTGCGCCTTGGCGATCGGGGCGGCGGTCTCCTGGGCGCGCTCCAGCGGGGAGGCGACGACGTGCGTGATGTCGCGGTCCGCCAGGTGCTCGGCGACCCGGTCGGCCATCTTCCGGCCGAGGTCGGAGAGGTGGTAGCCCGCGCGGCGGCCGTAGAGGACGCCTTCCGGGTTGTGGACCTCGCCGTGCCGCATCAGGTGGACGACGGTGAGGTCCCTGTTGTCCCTGTTGTCCCTGCTGGACGTGCTGCTCATGCGGTGGCCTCGGCTGCGGCTCGGGCGGCGGCGGGCAGGGCGGCGGCGATGCGCTCGACGGCCTGCGCGTCGTGGGCGGTGGAGACGAAGTACGACTCGAAGGCGGAGGGCGGCAGGTAGACGCCCTGCGACAGCATCGAGTGGAAGAACGCGGTGAAGCGGAAGGACTCCTGCTTGCGCGCGTCCTCGTAGTTGCGCACCTCGTCGGAGGTGAAGAAGACGGAGAACATGTTGGAGGCCGTCTGGAGGCGGTGCGCCACGCCCTCCTTGGTCAGCGCCTCGGTGAAGAGGCCCTGGATCTCGGCCGACACCGCGTTGACCTTCTCGTACGCGGCGTCGTCGAGCAGTCGCAGCTGGGCGAGGCCCGCCGCGGTGGCGACCGGATTACCGGACAGGGTGCCCGCCTGGTAGACCGGGCCGACCGGGGCGAGGTGCTCCATGACGTCCTTGCGGCCGCCGAAGGCCGCGGCCGGGAAGCCCCCGCCCATGACCTTGCCGAAGGTCAGCAGGTCGGGCGCGACGCCGTCGACGCCGTACCAACCGGCCTTGCTGGTGCGGAAGCCGGTCATCACCTCGTCGGAGATGTACAGCGCGCCGTTCTTCGCGCAGGCCGCCTTGAGGCCCGCGTTGAAGCCCTCGCCTGGCGGCACGACGCCCATGTTGCCGGGCGACGCCTCGGTGATCACACAGGCGATCTCGCCGGGGTGCGCGTGGAAGGCCGCGTGCACCGCGTCCAGATCGTTGTACGGGAGCACGATCGTGTCGCCCGCCTGCGCGCCGGTGACACCCGGGGTGTCCGGCAGCGCGAAGGTGGCGAGGCCCGAACCGGCGGCGGCGAGCAGCGCGTCGACGTGCCCGTGGTAGCAGCCCGCGAACTTGATGACCTTCGCGCGCCCGGTGAAGCCACGGGCGAGCCGGATGGCCGACATGGTCGCTTCGGTGCCGGAGGACACCAGTCGCACCTGCTCGACGGGTGCGATGCGGTCGACGATCTCCTCGGCGAGCGCGACCTCGCCCTCGCCGGGCGTACCGAAGGACGTACCGCGTGCGACGGCTTCCTGGACGGCGGCGATGACTTCCGGGTGCGCGTGACCGAGGATCATCGGACCCCACGAGCACACGAGGTCGACGTACTCACGGCCGTCGGCGTCGGTGAGGTACGGACCCGTACCGGACACCATGAACCGGGGCGTACCGCCCACGGCCTTGAAGGCACGGACCGGGGAGTTCACGCCGCCGGGCGTCACGAGGGACGCGCGGTCGAAAAGCGTCTGCGAAACTGGGGCGTCATAGGGGAGGCTCACACAGCAATGGTGTCAGAGGCCCGCCCGGTCTTGCGGACAGGTGTTTCACCGCCCGGGCGCTGGGGAGGTCACTGGTCACCAAACCGAGAAGATGATCGAGCCGCGCGGCCGGGGCAGGGCCCGGGGTCGAAGCACGGCAACGAGCGCTGACACAGCACAGTCGGGTGAGAGATATGCATCGCGGTGGCGGACTGGGCGAGGGGACCGACGACCTGGGTCCCGAGCGGGCCCGGCGCGGACGGCACCGGCGACGAGAACGAGCGGCACGCGCGGAGGCGAGCGAGGCCCCGGACGCCGCGCCGATCGCCGACGCCGTGGGCGGCAACGCCCGGAGTGCGGACGGTCTGGGCGGGAATGCCCGGAACGCCGACGCCCTGGCGCACGGCTTCCCGGCGGGTCACGATTCCCTGGCAGGATTGGGTACGGGATCGGGATCGAACGCGTCGGGCACGGGAAGCAGGGTTGGCCGGGTGGGGGTGACCTACAAGTACTTCGGCGCTCCGAACGGCGCGACGGCGGCCCGCGTTCCCATCTCGATGCGCCCGGAGGAACTGGGCGGCGACGAGCTGGGCATGGGCGGCATGTTCACCAAGATCAAGCCGGAGACGATGGCCGCGATGGTCCTCACCGGCATCCAGGGCATACCCCTGCACAAGGTCCCCCCGCTGGAGCTGGTCGTCCTGCACCCCGACTACGCCGTGGTGAAGCTCCCCATGACGGTCGTCGACCCGCTGCGCGGCATCGGCGAGGAATCGGTCGGCGCGGCGGCCTTCATCTGGTCGACGGTCCCGGACAGGGGCGGCCCGAGCGACGCGTTCAACGTGTACCAACTCCTGCACGAATGGCAGGACTTCAGCCACCGGCTGCACGAGGCGGGGCATCAGGCGTACTGCCTGGTCTGGCCGTAGCGCCGCTGGCTCTCCACTGGTCCTCGGCCGGTCCTCCGCTGGTTCTCGGCTGGTTCTCGGCTGGCCTTCCGGGTGATCCGCCACTCCCCGCCTTCGCTCCGGAGCGCACTCCGGCTCACTCTCGCCGAGTTTTCAGGCCATTCTCAGCTGCCCGGAACGACGACTGTCAGTGGTAGCACCTACGCTTGTCCACATGTCCTCCACTTCTTCGAGCCCTGGTTCCGTTCGCTCCGCCGCTGTCGTCAACGCCGAGATCCGCGCGCTCTGGTCGCGTACGGACGGCGCACTGTCACCGGCGGACGAGGCGCGCTACCAGGACCTGCTCGTGGAGTGGGCCGCAGCGGTCCGTGACGCGTTGGTCAAAGCTGCCTGACCGGCAGCCCGGCAGCAGTTCCGGCAGCGGTTCCGACAGCCGATGCGCCGTGTCAGGCGCTGGTCAAGGCTGAGTAAGGGCCTGGCCTGGACTGCGGCACTCGGGGCAGACTCCCCGGCATGCCGCTCATGCACCGCCTCCGCCGTGCCGCCCGCCGACGCCTCAAGGCCGTCCGCACAACGGTGGATCTCAGCCATCCCTCCCGCTCCCCTCTCGGCAGCGCCGTGGAGAACTGCGTCGTCTTCGAGGAGGGCGTGCGCACGCCCCGCGACTGTTCGGCCGCCGAGGCGCTGGAGCGGGTCCGCAAGGGCGACGGCAGGGCCTTCGTCTGGCTCGGCCTGCACGAGCCGGAGCAGGCCGAACTCGACGAGCTGGGCAGCCTGTTCGGGCTCCACCCGCTCGCCCTGGAGGACGCGGCGGGCCCGCACCGCCGCCCCCGCCTGATGCGCTACGACGACACCCTGTGCGCCGTCTTCAAGACCGTCCGCTACGTCGAGCACGAGGAGCTCACCGCCACCAGCGAGGTCGTCGACACCGGCGAACTGATCGCGTTCGCGGGCGTCGACTTCGTCATCACCGTCCGGCACGGCGGCACCGGCTCGCTCGGCCCGATCCGCGAGGCCCTGGAGGACGTGCCGGAGCAGCTGAAGATGGGCCCGGCCGCCGTCCTGCACGCCCTCGCCGACTTCGTCGTGGACGAGTACGAAAGCGTCACCGAATCCGTCCAGGACGACATCGACCTCGTCGAGTCCACGGTATTCAGCCCGGACTCGGGGCGTGTCGACCCCGGCCACATCTACCAGCTCAAGCGCGAACTCCTGGAGCTGAAGAGGGCGGTGGCCCCGCTCGCCCGCCCCCTCCTCGCCCTCGCCGACCCCCTGAAGCCGCTGCCGCCCGTCGGCCCCGGCCTCCAGCCGTACTTCCGGGACGTGGCCGACCACCTCGCCCGCACCGTCGAGCAGCTCTCCTCGTACGACGCGCTGCTCGACTCGATACTCCAGGCGCACCTGGCGCAGGTGACGGTCGCGCAGAACGAGGACATGCGGAAAATCACGGCGTGGGCGGCCATCGTCGCGGTGCCGACGATGGTGTGCGGGGTGTACGGGATGAACTTCGACCACATGCCGGAGCTGCGGTGGACCTTTGGGTATCCGCTGGTGGTGGGGGTGATGGTGACGGCCTGCTTCCTGGTCCACCGAAGCTTCCGCCGCAACGGCTGGCTCTGACTCCCCCTCGCCCACTCCGCCCGGCCCCCTTGGACGGCGGGGCCGCGCAGTGACACGGCACAGGGCGCACCGCTGCCGAGCGGGTGATTCCCCACCACCCAACCCACCCAATACCGGGCAAATCAACGCGTGGCCGATTGGATCAAGGGTTGTCTGCCCAACCCAGGCCAGCCCCACCGGCCACCCCGGGCACACCCCGTCCCCCATGCCTCACCCGGAAGGCGGCCCCGTGACCGTCCTTGATCTGCCGTCCGCCCCCCAACACAGCCCAGGAGACCAGTCCTCCGGCTCCACCGCCCTCAGCGCGCGACTCCCCCGGATCCCCGTCTGGCTGGCCCGCACCGCCTTCGTCGCCACCACCCTCGCCCTCGCCGGACTGGCCTGCTGGTACGCGTTCTGGCTCTGCCGCTTCACCGTCGACGACGCCTTCATCACCTGGCGGTACGGCAAGTCCTTCGCCGAGAGCGGGGTGTGGGACTGGAACCCGTTCGTCGAGGGCTCCGGCCTCCCCCGCGTCGAGGCGTACACCAATCCCCTCTACGCCTTCGTGTCGATCGTCCCCGCCGTGGCGGGCTGGCCGGTGGAGGCGTTCTTCAAGGCGCTCGGACTGCTCCTCCTCTGCGGCGGCATCGCCACCGCCGCCCTCCTGCGCGACGTACCGCGCTACCAGCGCGTCGCCCTCGTCGCCCTCATGGCCGCCAACCCCCTCTTCGTCTCCCACTTCTTCCACGGCCTGGAGAGCGGCAGCTTCGCCCTCCTCATCGCCCTGCTGTTCGGCGTCCTCTACCGCCGAGGCAGGCTCGGCGCGCTCGGCTGGGCCGCCGCCGCCCTGGTCGCCCTGTCCCGCCCCGAAGGCATGGGCTACGCGTTCGTGGCCGTGGCCTGGGCGGCGCTGGTCAACCGCAAGGACCGCCGCGAGGTGCGCGGCGCGCTCGCCGTCGCGGGCGGTCTGGTCGGCTACTGGGCGCTGCGCGCCTGGTGGTTCGGGCACCTGATGCCCAACACGTACATGGTGAAGTCCGGGAACGTGGACGCGTTCGGCATCATGCAGCGGCTCACCCACCCGGTCGTGCCGGTGCTGACGATCCTGGCCGGGGCCGCCGTGCTGTGCGAGATCTTCTGGCGGCGGGCCGACGCCAGGAGGGACCGGAAGAAGGGCACGGCGGACACCGCCGTACGCCTGCCCGGCCAGGGCGTGCGTCCCACCACCCGCACGCCCCTCCCCCTCCAGGACCTCACCCCGACCGTGCTCGCCGCGCTCACCTGCGCCGTCACGCTCGTCTTCTATCCCCTCTCCGTCCTCCACATGGACGTCAACAACCGCTTCTTCTGGCAGCTGACCGCACCGATCGCCCTCGTCCTGCTGTGCCGCCCGCTCAAGGGCCGCAGGCTGCCGGGCGGGGCGAAGGCCACCGACGGGGCCGCCCCCAAGTGGGCCGCGCTGGCACTCGCGCTGACCGGAATCGGCATCCTGTACTTCAAGGAGCTCCCGGGCATCGACCCGAAGGCGGTCCTCGCGGGCGGGGTCGCGGCAGCGGCGGTGGCCCTGGTGCTGTGGGGGCGGACGGTGACACCGTTGCTGGTGGTGGGTGCGGCGGGCGTCATGCTCGCGGTGTCGGCCACGCCCCTGGAGACCATGGTCGGCGGCATGACGTACCGCTTCCACCTGCGCGAGGCGCACGAGGAGCTGGGCCGCATCATGGCGCGGGACAAGACCATCAAGGGGTTCGTGGGGATGGGCGACGCGGGAGTCTTCCCGTACGCGCTCAACAAGGACCAGCAGGCCATCGACCTCGGCGGACTCGCGGACCCGTACATGGCGGATCCCAAGGGCATCCCGCGCGAGGTGTTCGCGAAGCACGGGGCGGCGGTCGTGGTGCTGGCCGGGGAGCCGGACTACGGCAGGAACTGGTTCGGGATGGCCTCCTCGTACACGATGGTCGACCACGTGAAGAAGGCGAAGTGGACGTACTCGGCGGGGCTGCCCTTCTCCGGGTCGTACTGGCTGAACGTGTTCGTGAAGCCGGGCACGGGGCAGCAGTTCCTGCGGGAGCTGAAGGCCAGGCGGCCGGTCGCCGAGCAGGCCAACGTGTCGCCGGAGCCGATCGGCTGGGCGTACGCGAAGGCCCACATGTGGGACTTCCCGTTCCTGAACGATCCGGTGCGCTGAACACCCCGTGCGAAGAACGATCCGGTCCGATGAACGATCCGGTGCGCTGAGCGACCCCGTGCGCTGAGCGAAATTCCGTCACCCCCGCCCCGCCCCAATGGCAGGGTGGGGCCCGTGAACGGACCCCGGATTCAGATAACCTTCGCCCCCGAACTGCACCTCTTCGTCGCGGCCGACCGCCGCGCGGGCCGTACGGACGCCGACACGGACGGCGTGTCCACCCTCGGGCACGTCGTCGAGTCCCTCGGCGTCCCGCTCACCGAGGCGGGGGTGCTCTCCGTGGACGGCCGCGCCGTCCACGCCGGGCACGTGCCCCAGGAGGGCGAGCGGATCGAGGTGGGAGCCGTGGCCCGCCCCCAGCAGGTCCCCGGCGCACCCCTGCGCTTCCTCCTCGACGTCCACCTGGGCACCCTCGCCCGCCGCCTGCGCCTCCTCGGCGTGGACGCCGCGTACTTCAGCGAGGACGTCGGCGACCCGGCCCTCGCCGCGTACTCCGCCCGCGACCGACGGGTACTGCTGTCCCGGGACCGGGGTCTGCTGCGCCGCCGCGAGCTGTGGGCGGGCGCGTACGTCTACAGCGACCAGCCCGACGAACAACTCCGCGACGTCCTGTCCCGCTTCGCCCCCGTCCTCGCCCCGTGGAGCCGCTGCACCGCCTGCAACGGCGAGCTGAAGGAGGCCACCAAGGAGTCGGTGGCGGGCCTCCTTGAGGGCGGCACGGAGCGCTCGTACGACGTCTTCGCCCAGTGCACGGCCTGTGAGCGGCCGTACTGGCGCGGGGCGCACCACGCGCGGCTCGCGGAGGTCGTCGACGCGGCCGTCGCCGAGTTCGGCTGACCGGTCCAGATCGGGGTCCAGATCGGGGGTCCAGATCGGGGGGAGAAGACAGGGGCGGCGCGCGCTCGCGAAAGCCCGTCCGCCCTATCCCCGTATCCCTGCCGCCCTATCCCCGTATCCCTGCGGTCTCCGACGCCACGACCACCGTCGTCGCCGCCGCCGGAGCCTCCGCCCGCGCGGCACCCCGTACCGCCCGCCATCTGCGCAGGAACTGCACCGTCTCACCCACCGCCGAGATGCCGCCCGCCAGCGCCAGGATCACGCCGAGCGCCCGCAGCATCCCCGTCATGCCCTCCAGTACGTCCGACTTCGTGACCGCGTACAGCGCCTTGTAGACGAGCGTTCCGGGGAGGAGCGGGGCGGCTGCCGGGATGACCCAGGGGAGGGCGGAGGTGCGGGCGCGCCGGGCCAGGACGTGGCCGCCGATCGCGACGGCGACGGCGGCGATGCCGGTGGCGGCGATCGGCGAGAAGTTCAGCTCGCGCAGCTCCGCGTAGACGACGACGCCCGCCAGGCCCAGCAGCCCCACGGCGGGCCACTTGCGCGGGGCGACCTTGTAGCGGGCGGCGATGCCGACGGCGAAGAAGGCCGCCGCCGCGAGCCGCCAGTCCAGGTACGTGCTGGCGGCGACCCGTACGGAGGGCAGCGTGGGCACACTCAGCCCGAGCCGGGTCGCGAGCCCGAGGACCAGGCCCGTGCCCAGGACGACCGAGGCGAAGATCGTGAGGGTTTCCAGCAGCCGGGCGACGGCGGTCAGGTAGTGCCCCGCGAGGGAGTCCTGCACGGCGCTGGTGGCCGCCATCGTCGGGAGCAGGACCAGCACCCCGGCGATGACGATCGACTGGCTGGCGGCGCCGGGCCAGACCGCGTGGACGACGAGGGCGACCGCAGCGGCCGGTATCGCGGCGAGCGCGAAGCGGTAGAAGGCGGGCACGCCGTAGCGGGCCATGGAGCTGCTGATCCAGTTGCCGGTCACCGCCGCCAGCAGCGAGCAGAGGGCGACGCCCAGCGTGGCGCCGGTCAGGACGCTCGCGGCGGCGGCGATGAAGCCGACCAGGGCGTGTCCGGCGTAACGCCGCTTCCAGGGCCGCAGTGCGCCGGGCAGCTCCGGTTCGGGAAGCAGGGCGGCGGCGGCCGTGCGCGCCTGGGCGAGGGTCAGCTTGCCGTCGTGGATGTCCTGGACGAGGAGCTGGGTGTTCTCCAGGTTCGCGAAGTCGGTCTTGCGGTGCTGGATGATGCGCTTGCCCATGAGCGGTACGGCGTCCCCGGCCGCGTGCCCGGTCAGCTCGACGGCGTTGAGGGTGACGTCGGAGTCGCAGTCCTCCAGTCCGAACGCGTCGGCGATGACGAGGACCGCGGCGACGGTCTCCTCGGCGGAGGCCCCGTTGCCCGCGATCAGCTCGCCGATGTACAGGGCGAGGTCGAGGGCGTCGGCCGCCCGCTGCCTGGCGTTGTCCGCCTGGCGTTCCGCGCGCAGTTTCCGCGATCCGTACCGGCTCGAATCGAGCCCGCGTACGTGCGGGAGCGTGTGGTGCAGCCAGGGAAGAGAAATGCTCGGCATGGAGAGGGAACCTTGACGGACTCGGGGGCGGGGGGCTCATCCCCTCCTCCCCTCCGCCGCACCCTTTAAACACAAATGTCCGAATAGTCGAACGGGTGGCCGCATGTCGCTCACACCCATCCGGTGTACGGCCCCCGCCCGGCGGGGAGGGTGCCGACATGCCGACCTCACCCTCCCAGGAACCCTTCCAAGGCCCCTCCCAAGGCCCCTCCCAGGGCAGCCCGGCCCCCGCGCCCGCCCCCGACGCGATCGTCGTCGGCGCGGGCCCCGCAGGGCTCCTCCTCGCGGGCGACCTGGCCGCCGCGGGCCTGCGCGTCACCCTGGTCGAACGCCGCGCCCACACCGCGGGCAACCTCACCCGCGCCTTCGCCGTGCACGCCCGCACCCTGGAGGTCCTCGACGCGCGCGGCCTCGCCGACGACCTCCTCAAGACCGGCCGCAGGCTCACCGAACTCAACCTCTTCGGCTCGCTCGCCCTGGACCTCTCCCGCCTCCGCTCCCGCTTCCCCCTGGTCCTCATCACCCCGCAGTACGAGGTGGAACGACTCCTGGAACGCCGGGCACGGGCCGCCGGAGTCGACTTCCGTTACGCCACGGAACTGCTCGACATCACCCCGCACACGACGGGCGTCACGGCCCGGTTGCGGTCCTCCGACGGCGGCGACTTCGACCTCACCGCCCCCTACCTGGTCGGCGCGGACGGCGTACGCAGCCGCGTGCGGGAGTCGCTCGGGCTGCCGTTCCCCGGCGAGGCCGTGATCACCTCCATGATCCTCTCCGACGTACGCCTCACCGACGAACCCGATGCGGTCCTCACGGTCGGCGGACGCGGCGACTCCTTCGCCTTCATGGTCCCGTTCGGCGACGGCTACTACCGCGTCATGGGCTGGTCCCGACACCACGAGGCCGACGAGTCCGACCCCGTCGAACTCTCCGAGATCCAGGAGATCGCCCGCACGGCACTCGGCACGGACCACGGCCTGCACGACCCCCGCTTCCTCTCCCGCTTCCACAGCGACGAACGCCAGGTCCCCTCGTACCGCGTCGGCCGGGTCTTCCTCACCGGCGACGCCGCACACGTGCACTCCCCGGCCGGGGGCATGGGCATGAACACGGGCATCCAGGACGCCGCGAACCTCTCCTGGAAGCTGGCCGCGGTACTGCGCGGCCGGGCGGAGGACGAACTCCTCGACACCTACCACGCGGAACGCCACCCGGTCGGCGCGATGGTCCTGCGGGTCAGCGGAACCATGGTCCGCGTCGCGATGGCCCACACCCCCCTCCAGCGCACCGGCCGCACCCTCGCCACCCGCCTGGCGGGAACCCTGCGCCCCCTCTCCGGACGGGCGATGCGGATGATCTCGGGAATCGGCATCTCGTACGGATCGGGCCGAGGGGAACACCCCCTGGTCGGCCGCCGCGTCCCCGACCTGGCCCTGGCCGAGGGCCGCCTCTACGAACTCCTCCGCAAGGGCGAGTACGTCCTGGTCGCCTCGGCGGACGGCCCGGTCCCCCGAGAACTCCCGCCCCACACGGTCCGGGCCCACTGGTCGAGGGGCTCCTCCCTGCTGGTCCGCCCGGACGGCTACGCGGCGTGGGCGGCGTACGAACCGAGCCGCCGCCGGCGAAAGCAGCGGCAGCGCGAGGGGTAGGCACCAGAGGTAGGCGTCAGAAGTAGTAGGGGTCGCCGGTGTCGAGCGCCAGGACGCGGCGGCGGTCGTTGTCCGGGTTCAGGTCACGGGTCCCGGAACTCACGTCCGCCGCCCCCATCCGCACCGTCCGCACCTCGACCACCACCTCGTCGGGCGCGCCGCCCACCCGCAGGGCGAGCGCGAGGGGCCGGGCGCCCACGCTTCCGGCCGGCAGCGCCCCCGTCTCGCACACCAGCGCCGAGGGCGCCTGCCGGATGCACGCGGGCGGCAGCGTCCCGGTGACGGGCACGGAGAACGACACGCGCACCGCCGCCGAGTCCAGGCTCACGGGCCCGTGGTTCCAGGTCCGCAGCCGCACGTCGAGCCGTCCGCCTTCGTACACGGCCTGACCGTGGTGCCCGAGATCGGCCTCCCGGCCGTCGGCCTCCCGGCCGTCCGCGGCGGCGACACCCCCGGACAGCAGACCGGAGGCGATCCCGAACACCAGAAACCCCATGCGCAACACAGTCGTCATGGCCCCCTACGTACCCCCTCGGCCCACGGACTGTGCCTGCCCCGCCCCCATGCCACCCTTATGACCATGCTCGTCGCCCGCTCAGCAGCACTCTTCGCCGTCGCCGCACTCTTCGAGATCGGCGGCGCCTGGCTGGTCTGGCAGGGCGTCCGCGAGCACAAGGGCTGGATCTGGATCGGCGCGGGCGTCGTCGCCCTCGGCCTGTACGGCTTCGTCGCGACCCTCCAGGCCGACGGCGACTTCGGCCGCATCCTCGCCGCGTACGGCGGCGTCTTCGTCGCGGGCTCCATCGCCTGGGGAATGGTCGCCGACGGCTACCGCCCCGACCGCTGGGACGTCATCGGCGCCCTGGTCTGCCTCCTGGGCATGGCCTTGATCATGTACGCCCCAAGAGACCGCTGACCCTGCCTATCCTCGTCGTACGCACACCCACCCGTACTCCCGAGGAGCACCCCGCATGCCCAGCGCCCCCATCGCCGTCATCACCGGAGCGAGCAGCGGAATCGGCGCTGCCACGGCCCGCCGACTGGCCGCCTCGGGCTACCGGGTGGTCCTCACGGCCCGCCGCAAGGACCGCATCGAGGTCCTCGCCGAGGAACTGACGGCCGCCGGACACCAGGCGATGCCGTACGCCCTGGACGTCACCGACCGCGCCGCCGTCGACGAGTTCGCCACGGCCTTCCGCACCATCGCCGTCCTCGTCAACAACGCGGGCGGCGCACTCGGCGCCGACCCCATCGCCACGGCGGACCCCGCCGACTGGCGCCAGATGTACGAGACCAACGTCCTGGGCACCCTCAACCTCACCCAGGCACTCCTCCCCGCCCTCACCGCGTCCGGCGACGGCACCGTCGTCATCCTCTCCTCCACCGCGGGCCACGCCACGTACGAGAACGGCGGCGGGTACGTGGCCGCCAAGCACGGCGCGCACGTCCTCGCGGAAACCCTCCGCCTGGAAATCGTCGGCACCCCGGTCCGGGTCGTCGAGATCGCCCCCGGCATGGTCAAGACCGACGAATTCGCCCTGACCCGCTTCAACGGCGACACCGAGAAAGCCGCCAAGGTCTACGCGGGCGTGGCCAACCCCCTCACCGCCGACGACGTCGCCGAAACCATCACCTGGGCCGTCACCCGCCCCAGCCACGTCAACATCGACCTCCTGGTCGTCCGCCCCCGCGCCCAGGCGTCCAACACGAAGGTCCACCGCGACCTCTGAGGCTCCACGGGGGGCAGGGCACTCGACCGCCGGGGTCACCGAGTCGGCCCCGGCGGCCAGGGCCGCACGCACGAGACCGGAACCACCGAGACGGCCCCGGCGGCCAAGACCGCGCGCACGAGGCCGGGGGCCACCGGATGCAGAACCCGGCTCTCACCCCACCCAATGCCCCGGCCGCACCAGCCCGTCGGGAATCCGCGTGGCCAGGTCCCCCCGCCCCGCGTTCACCTGCGTCTGCGTCAAGAACAACGCCTCACTCAGATCGGCCCCCCGCACATCCGCATCCCGGAAGTCCGCCCCGATCACCTCGGCCCCCCGCAGGTCAGCCCCGCTCAAATCGGCGGCGATCAAATAGGCCCCCCGGAAGTTCATCCCCCGCAGGTCCGCCCCCGCGCGGCGGGCGCCCATCAGGTCCGCCCCCCGGAAGTCGACCCGCCGCTTCTTCCCCTTCTTCTTCGCGGGCGGCACCTGCGCCGCCCACTCCCCCCGCACCAACTCCCCCACCCTCACCAACACCCCGTTCACCCTCAGCCGATGCCCTTCCGCATCCAACGCGACGAGCTCCTCCGCACTCCCCCGCGTGAGCGCCTCCGTCTCGTCCCGCAACACCCCCAGCTCCCCCCACACGGGCCGTGCGGCCCCCCGCCGCAGCCCATCCCCCACGTACCAAAGCAACTCGTGCAACTGCTTCATCACCGGCAACAGCGGAAACATCAACTCCGCACTCCCGGGCTCCTCCCGCCACCCCACCCCGCCAAAGGTGACCTGCGACAACTTCTGCCCCGCCCCGAAACAGTCGTAGACCGTGCACCCGGAAAACCCCTCCCCCCGCAACTTCGAGTGGATCCCACACCCGAAGTCCTCCCCCAAATTCGGGCACGGCTTCCCGGCAGGCTTGTCGATGGCGAAGTCCGACGACTTCGTCAACGTCAACGCCACACAGCACAACCCGAAGCAACTCCCGCAATCGGAACGCAGATCGGACGTCGTCACGGCCTCGGCCTCGGGCATGGGTCGAACTCCACTGGTGCGGTTTACGGCGGTACGGACACGGCGGTCGGGACGCGAAAGAGCCCCCGGCACCTTAGCCGGGGGCCCCTCCTCGCCGCTCTCTCAGCCCTTCACGCAGATGACCTGCTTCAGCTTCGCGACGACCTCCACCAGGTCCCGCTGCTGGTCGATGACCTTCTCGATCGGCTTGTAAGCACCCGGGATCTCGTCCACCACACCCGAGTCCTTGCGGCACTCCACGCCCTGCGTCTGCTCCGCCAAGTCCTTGGTGGAGAAGCGCCGCTTGGCCGCAGTCCGGCTCATCCGGCGGCCCGCACCGTGCGAGGCGGAGTTGAAGGACGCCACGTTGCCGAGGCCCTTCACGATGTACGAGCCCGTCCCCATCGAGCCCGGGATGATCCCGAACTCCCCGGACCCGGCCCGGATCGCGCCCTTCCGGGTGACCAAGAGGTCCATCCCGTCGTAGCGCTCCTCCGCGACGTAGTTGTGGTGAGCGGAAATGACCGGCTCG
Organism: Streptomyces sp. NBC_00237; assembly: GCF_026342435.1. NCBI lineage: Bacteria > Bacillati > Actinomycetota > Actinomycetes > Kitasatosporales > Streptomycetaceae > Streptomyces > Streptomyces sp. NBC_00237. The sequence continues at coordinate 2,880,860 of NZ_JAPEMT010000002.1, forward strand.
AAGGTCACCTTTGCTTTCTTGAATTCGCGACGAACCACATCCATGAAGAGGCCCATCATGATGGCCCGGTTGTGCTTCGCGTACTCCTGCGCCCAGAAGAGGTCATTGCGGTACGCCGCCATCTGGGGGGTGTCCGCAATGAAGACCGCCAGGTCACGGTCGACCAGGCCCTGGTTGTGCGGGAGCTTCTGGGCCTGCCCGATGTGGTGGTCGGCCAGCTCCTTGCCGATGTTCCGGGAGCCGGAGTGCAGCATGAGCCAGACCGAATCGGACATATCAACACACAGCTCGACAAAGTGGTTGCCGGATCCAAGTGTTCCCATTTGCTTCAGCGCCCGCTCCCGCCGGAACTTCACCGCGTCCGCGACCCCCTCGAACCTCCCCCAGAAGTCGTCCCAACCCGCCGTCGGAAACCCGTGCAGCCGCCCCGGGTCGACCGGGTCGTCGTGCATCCCCCGCCCGACCGGAATCGCCTGCTCGATCTTCGAGCGCAGGCGGGACAGGTCGCCGGGGAGGTCGTTCGCGGTCAGCGACGTCCTGACCGCCGACATGCCGCAGCCGATGTCCACGCCCACCGCCGCCGGACACACCGCCCCCTGCATCGCGATCACCGAGCCGACCGTCGCGCCCTTGCCGTAGTGCACGTCCGGCATGACGGCCAGGCCCTTGATCCAGGGGAGCGTGGCGACGTTGCGGAGCTGCTGCATCGCGCCGTCGTCGACCGTCGCCGGGTCGGTCCACATCCGGATGGGGACCTTGGCCCCCGGTACCTCTACGTACGACATGAGTTCTCGATCCCCCGGATTGAGCAGAATTGGCAGAATTGAACAGGAACGTGACAGAGCGCAAAAATGGGTGGGAATGACCGCGAAAGGGACAGCGGACCGGCATCCACACCAGTGCGTGCGATACACATTGTGGTCATCGGCCACCTGCGGGCGGCAAACACTTTTCTCTCCGAGATCTCTCCTAAGGGGGCCTGGACCGTGCCACGACAGGCGGGCGGCAAGGCGGTCGGCAGGGCTGGCGGCAAGACCGGCGTCAGGGCCTACGCGAAGGCGTCCGCGCCCGGCATCGCGCTCCTCGCGGCCCTCGCCGCAGGGGTCACCGGCTGCTCCGGCACGGTCCCCGGCACGGACGCCGCGAGCGACGCCAAGCCCGGCGAGTCCGCCGCTCCGGCCGCTCCCCCCGGCAAGTACCGCACCCTCCCCGAGCCCTGCCGGATCATCGACCGGGGCACGCTGAAGGCCATGCTGCCGGGTGCGGCGGCGCTCCCCGAGGAGCAGCAGCAGAAGCTCCTCGCGGGCGAGCCTGCGGTGACGTACGACACGGACCGCCGGGTCGGCTGCCACTGGAAGGCGGAGTCCCCGGAGGCCACGCACCTGCTGACCGTGGCCTTCGAGCGGGTCGTCTCGTACGACTCCGCGGTGAGCGACGACGACCGCGCCCAGGCCGTCTACACCGAGCAGTTGGTCGCCGCCGACCTGCCCGCCCCGGTCGACCCGCCGGCCGACGCGCCGCCCGCCTCTTCCGCCCCTCCCGCATCCCCGACCCCCACCGGAACGACCACCGCGGGCACCGCCGGGACCTCTGGTTCCACCGGCGCTCCCGACACGACCGGGCTCCAGCCGCGTACCCTCGGCGGTCTCGGGGACGCCGCGTTCCTCGACGACGTGACCGCACCGGGCGGGTCGACGGCGGCCAAGGACCGTACGGTCTCGGTCGTCTTCCGTACGTCCAACGTGATCGTCAGCGTCAAGTACGGCGAGCAGCCGGGCCGACCCGATCAGCTTCCGGACGGCCGGGCGCTCCAGGACCGGGCGCAGGTACTGGCCCGTAAGCTCGCCGAGCAGTTCTCCAACAGCGAATAGCGGTTCACCACGTTCACCCTCTTCATCACGTGTCCCCAGGCGACCCGCAGTAAGGAACTCAACGAACCATGTACCGAAAAGCCCCCCGTATCGCCCGCATACTGACCTGCGCGGTGGCCGCCCCGGCACTGCTCGTCGTGGCCGGCTGTTCGTCGGACTCCGGTTCTGGTTCCGGTGCGGACGGCGGGAAGAAGGAGTCGGGCGCGGCGCAGCAGCAGAAGAAGCCGTCGGCGCCGCCGACCGTGGCTCCGGCGAAGTTCACCGCGCTGCCCGACGCCTGCAAGGCGTTGAAGAAGGAGACGACCGAGGACCTGGTGCCGGAGGCCGACAAGGCGGCGGGCGTGGCGGACGAGTCGTCGGACCCGCAGACGCGTCGGGGCTGCTCGTGGGGCGGTCTGGACGACAAGGGCGTCAAGGGTTCGCAGTACCACTACCTGACGTACTCGCTCCAGCTCTTCGAGTCGAACCAGGCGCTGGGCAGCGGTGAGACGCGCGCCACCCAGTACGTGACCAAGCAGGTCAACAAGGTGCAGGGCAAGGAGGGCGTGAAGGACGTGCGCGCCAATCCGGCCGACGGCATCGGTGACCAGGCTTCCACGATCGTGTACGGGGCGCGCGAGGCCGGTACGGACTTCCAGCACGCGGTCGTGGTCGCCCGTACCGGCAACGTCGTCGTCACCCTGGACTACAACGGCGCGGGCTACGCGGGCACGAAGGCACCGGACCCGGCGGACCTGCTGAAGGGTGCGCAGAAGGCGACGACGGAGGTCGTGGAGTCGATCGCCGCGGCGAACAAGTAGGTCGAGCAGGTCCCGGGCGGGCCTCGCGCGGACGGGCCCGTGGTCCGGGCCCCGAGTCCGGCCCGTAGTCAACGACTTGACTACAAGTAGGTCCGCTTTAGGGAATTTTGCGGGGGTTCGGTCCTCACCCGGAGGGCCGGACCCCCGTTGCCGTGTGCCAGGCTGTGGCCGCCAGGTACCGAAGGTACAGACCGGGTACGACCGCGTTGGGACGCACGGGAGGGGTTCGCAGGTGGCCGCGATGCAGCTGACTCGCACGCACCGCATACTGATCGGTGTGGTGGTCGCCGGTGCGGTGATCATCGCGGGCATCGGTTTCGCGGGCTCCTACGCGGCGGTGCGCGAGCTGGCCGAGGAGAAGGGGTTCGGCAGCTTCTCGCTCGTCTTCCCGATCGGCATCGACGCGGGCATCTGCGTGCTGCTCGCCCTGGACCTGCTGCTGACCTGGATGCGGATTCCGTTTCCGCTCCTGCGGCAGACCGCGTGGCTGCTGACTGCGGCGACGATCGCCTTCAACGGTGCGGCTTCCTGGCCCGACCCGCTGGGCGTGGGCATGCACGCCGTGATTCCGATTCTGTTCGTGGTGTCGGTCGAGGCGGCTCGTCACGCGGTGGGGCGGATCGCGGACATCACAGCCGACAAGCACATGGAGGGCGTACGGCTGACGCGCTGGCTGCTCTCCCCCTTGCCCACGTTCAAGCTGTGGCGGCGGATGAAGCTGTGGGAGCTGCGCAGTTACGAGCAGGTCATCAAGCTGGAGCAGGACCGCCTCATCTACCAGGCCCGCCTCCAGGCCCGCTTCGGCCGCTCCTGGAAGCGGAAGGCCCCCGTCGAGGCCCTGATGCCGCTGCGCCTCGCGAAGTACGGCATCCCGCTCGCGGACACCGGCCCGGCGGGGCTGGCGGCGGCGGGCATCGAGCCCGTCCTGCTTCCGCCCGCGCCCGAGGTGGCGTCGAGCTCGGCCCCTGCGCTCCCTGCGGCGCGGGAGCCCCATGAGGCGCGTGCGGCTCGTGAGGTTCGTGCGGCGGAGGGTGACCAGGGGCCGATAGCCGAGGGGGCGGCCCCCGTGGTGAACCTGAAGAAGGACGATGCGGTACGGGAGGCTCCGGAGGCCGTCGGGGCTCCTGAGGCCCCCGGGGCCCCGGTCGTCGAACAGCCCCAGCCGCAGCCGCAGCCGCAGCCGGGTCAGGACCACCCGAGCCCGTGGTTCGCCGCTCCGGTCCCGGCCCAGCAGGGCCAGGGCGGATACGTGGCGGAGCAGTACGCCGCTTCCGGCGAGCCCGTGATGGTGCCCGCAGGACCCGGCCGCAGCCGCCCGCTCGGGGGCTACGACCCGGACTTCGACGCCGAGTTCGGCCCGGACTTCGCGGCGAGCGGCGCTGCGGCGGACGCGGATTTCGTGCTGGACGACGACGCGTACTACGAGGCTTTCCGCAAGTGCGCGATCGAGAACGGGGCGTTCCCGACGCCGCTCCAGTTCGGCTCGTACCTGGTCGACCTGTACGGACAGGAACTGCCGCTGGACGAGCTGGAGATGTACGCGAAGCGGTACGAGGAGCAGTTCCAGCTCGCGCTGGACGAGCACACTCCTTAGGCGCTCAGCGCCGGTTGGCCTTGGCCTTCTTGCGGGCGAGGTCGCCGGCGATGCCGAGGCTGAGGCCGAGGATCGCCATGGCGATGTAGAGGGCGGTGGGCGGGGTGAACCAGAGGTGGAGCAGGCCCCAGTCCCCGTCGGACCAGGTCCGGCCTGCGAAGCCGAGTACGCCTTGGATGCCGACGACCCAGCCGATGATGGCGAGGAGTTCGTTCTTCATGGCACAAGGGTCGCGCGGGGTGGGCGCTTGGGGCGTCGTGCCGAGGTCGGAGATGCCTCGGCTGTGGTCCGCCGAAGGATGCAGCCCTCGTGCACGACGTCGCCCGTCGGTTCAGTGCCCGTGGGCCCGCGCCCATCAGTTCAACGCCCGTGAGCCTGCGCCCGTCGGTTCAGCATCCGTAGGCCCGCGCCCGTCGGTTCAGCACCCGTGAGCCCTCGCCCCAGGGGCTCCGCCCCCGGGCCCCCGCCCGCCTTCGGCGGGATGAGGCCCCTGTCCCGCCCCTTCACCTAAAGCGCTTGCCGCGCGGCTGTCTCGGATACGTGCGGGTGCGTCGTGGCTGGGCGCGCAGTTCCCCGCGCCCCTGAAGGGGCATGCTTCGCAGCCCCCCAGCCCCCCAGCCCCCGGCCCCCTCCGCTTCCGCCTAGCCGCCTTGGGCGGCGGGGCCGCCCCCCGGGGGCGGAACGGGCGGGCAAGGGGGCGGCCCCCCTCGCTCCGGGCCCACCCCGGAGCGCCCCCGTCCCACCCCGAGGAAGCTCACGCCAAAGGGCGGCCACCCCCCAGGGGTGACCGCCCCTCAGCCAGGCCGAAGCCCCGAAGCGCTACGCGCCCAGAAGCTTCCGTACCCTCTCCGCCCCCACCGCCAGCAGCAGCGTCGGCAGCCTCGGGCCCGTGTCCCGGCCGACCAGCAGCTGGTACAGCAGCGCGAAGAAGGTCCGCTGGGCCACCTTCAGCTCCGGCGTCGGCTTCGCGTCCGCCGCCAGCCCCGCCTGGATCTTCGGCACGCCGTACACGAGCGTCGTGAGCCCGTCCAGCGACCAGTGCGAGTCGAGCCCCTCGACGAGGAGGCGGAGCGACTCGCGGTCGGCGTCCCCGAGCTCCGCCAGAGCAGCCGCGTCCGGCTCCTCCCGCACGAGCGTCCGCGACTCCTCCGGGACGTACGCCGTGATCCACGACTCCGCCCGGTCGAGCCGGGGCCGCACCTCGTCCAGCGAGGCGATCGGGTCCGTCGGGTCCAGCTCGCTCAGGATGCGCAGCGTCTGGTCCTCGGCACCGGCCGTGATGTCGGCGACCGACGCCAGCGTCCGGTACGACAGCGGGCGCGGCGTCCTCGGCAGCTCACCGGCGGCGGTCCCCACCGCCCGCGAGTACGCCGCCGCGTCGGCCGGGAGCACCGATCCGTCCGCGACCTTCGACGAGAGCTTGTCCCACTCGTCGTACAGCCGCTGGATCTCCTGGTCGAAGGCGATCTTGAACGACTGGTTCGGGCGACGCCGCGCGTACAGCCAGCGCAGCAGCGGCGCCTCCATGATCTTCAGCGCGTCGCCGGGCGTCGGCACGCCGCCCTTCGAGGACGACATCTTCGCCATCCCGGAGATGCCCACGAACGCGTACATCGGCCCGATCGGCTGCACGCCGTCGAAGACCTCGCGCACGATCTGCCCGCCGACCACGAAGGAGGAGCCGGGCGAGGAGTGGTCGACGCCGCTGGGCTCGAAGATCACGCCCTCGTACGCCCAGCGCATCGGCCAGTCGACCTTCCAGACCAGCTTGCCTCGGTTGAACTCCTTCAGGAAGACGGTCTCCGCGAAGCCGCACACGCAGGTGTACGCCAGCTCGGTCGACTCGTCGTCGTACGAGGTGACCGTGGTGAGGTCGCGCTCGCACTGGCCGCAGTACGGCTTGTACGGGTAGTACGCGCCGCCGCTCGTCCCGTCGTCCTCGGACGCCGCGCCGGAGCCCTCCGCGGCCTCCAGCTCGGCCTCGTCGACCGGCTTCTGCTGCTTGGGCTTCTTGCCCGCCGTCGCCGGGTCCTTCTTCGTCCGGTAGCGGTCCAGTACGGCGTCGATGTCCGCGCGGTGCTTCATCGCGTGGAGCACCTGCTCGCGGTACGTACCGGCGGTGTACTGCTCGGTCTGGCTGATCCCGTCGAACTCCACGCCGAGCTCCGCCAGAGCCGCCACCATCGGGGCCTTGAAGTGCTCGGCCCAGTTCGGGTACGCGGAACCGGCCGGGGCGGGCACCGAGGTCAGGGGCTTGCCGATGTGCTCGGCCCAGGACTCGTCGATGCCGGGGACGCCGTTCGGAACCTTGCGGTACCGGTCGTAGTCGTCCCAGGAGATGAGGTGGCGGACCTCGTGCCCACGGCGGCGGACCTCGTCGGCGACCAGGTGCGGGGTCATGACCTCGCGGAGGTTGCCGAGGTGGATCGGGCCCGACGGGGAGAGGCCGGACGCGACGACGACGGGTTTGCCAGGGGCACGACGCTCCGACTCGGCGATGACCTCGTCCGCGAAACGGGAGACCCAGTCGGTCTCGGGGGTGCTGCTCTGGGGCACGGTCGGCACGTCGGGCACGTCGGGCACGTCCTTGATTCTCCGGATTCGTTGAAAGCTGGCGTACGCCATTCTCCCAGACAGGGGGACGGGGGCCTCACGAATTGGGTTGCGCGGGGCGCTCGGGAGCTGCGTGAAATACTCGGTGTCACAACTCCACGTCACCCCTCTATAGGAACGGCACCCCATGGCCTCGGTCCCTTCGCTCGCCTCGACCGTCAACCAGCGCCTCGCGGACGCGCTCTCGGCTGCCCTGCCGGACGCCGCCCCCGCGGACCCGCTGCTGCGCCGAAGCGACCGGGCCGACTTCCAGGCCAACGGCATCCTGGCCCTCGCCAAGAAGGCGAAGGCGAACCCTAGGGAGCTGGCGGCGCAGGTCGTCGAGAAGCTGCCCGCCGGTGACGTGCTGAAGGACATCGAGGTGTCGGGCCCCGGCTTCCTCAACATCACCGTCTCCGACAAGGCGATCATCGAGACCCTCGCCGCCCGCGCCGCCGACGCCCGTCTCGGTGTGCCGTTCAACGAGAACGCCGGTACGACCGTCGTCGACTACGCCCAGCCGAACGTCGCCAAGGAGATGCACGTCGGTCACCTCCGCTCCGCCGTGATCGGCGCCGCGATGGTCGAGATCCTCGAATTCACCGGCGAGAAGGTCGTACGGCGTCACCACATCGGCGACTGGGGCACCCAGTTCGGCATGCTCATCCAGTACCTGGTGGAGCACCCGGGCCAGCTGGACCACGGCGGCGCCGACAAGGTCGACGGCGAAGAGGCGATGTCCGCCCTGAACCGGATCTACAAGGCGTCGCGGGTCCTCTTCGACTCCGACGAGGAGTTCAAGCAGCGCGCCCGGGACCGGGTGGTGCAGCTCCAGGCGGGCGACCCGGATTCGCGTGCCCTGTGGCAGCGGTTCGTCGACGAGTCGAAGATCTACTTCTACTCGGTCTTCAACAAGCTCGACATGGACATCGAGGACACGGACGTCGTCGGCGAGTCCGGCTACAACGACATGCTCGAAGAGACCTGCCAGATCCTGGAGGACTCGGGCGTCGCGGTCCGCTCCGAGGGCGCGCTGTGCGTCTTCTTCGACGACGTGAAGGGCCCGGACGGCAACCCGACCCCCCTGATCGTCAAGAAGTCCAACGGCGGCTACGGCTACGCGGCCACCGACCTCTCCGCGATCCGCAACCGGGTCGGCGACCTCAAGGCGAACACGCTTCTGTACGTCGTCGACGTACGCCAGTCCCTGCACTTCAAGATGGTCTTCGAGACGGCACGGCGGGCGGGCTGGCTGACGGACGACGTCACCGCGCACTTCCTGGGCTTCGGCACGGTCCTGGGCAAGGACGGCAAGCCGTTCAAGACCCGTGAGGGCGAGACCGTACGGCTGGTGGACCTCCTCGACGAGGCGATCGAGCGGGCGACGGCGGTCGTGCGGGAGAAGAACAACGAGAAGGTCGGCCTGACCGAGGACGAGATCGTGGAGAACGGCGCGCAGATCGGCATCGGTGCGGTGAAGTACGCCGACCTGTCGACGTCGGCCGCGCGCGACTACAAGTTCGACCTCGACCAGATGGTGTCGCTGAACGGCGACACGTCGGTGTACTCGCAGTACGCGTACGCCCGCATCCAGTCGATCCTGCGGCTGCGCGGCGAGGCCAGTCCGGTCGCGCACCCGGAGCTCGAACTCGCCCCGCAGGAGCGGGCGCTCGGCCTGCACCTGGACCAGTTCGGCGAGACGCTGGCCGAGGTGGCCGCCGCGTACGAGCCGCACAAGCTGGCCGCGTACGTCTACCAGCTGTCCTCCCTCTTCACCTCGTTCTACGCGGAGTGCCCGGTCCTCAAGGCCGACACCCCGGCGCAGGTCGAGAACCGCCTCTTCCTGTGCGAGCTGACGGCCCGCACCCTCCAGCAGGGCCTGGCCCTCCTGGGCATCCGGACCCCCGAGCGGCTCTGACCCCTCCGCCGCACCGCGAAAACGTGCCCCCCGCCCGGTCGCCGGGCAGGGGGCACGTGCCGTTTCCCGCTCGCGGCCCCGCCCTCACCCGCTCTCGTCGAGCGGCTTCTCCCACGCCGAGCTGCCGAGCGGGTGGTTGAAGAGGGGGCGGCCCTCCGAACCGCTCGTGCGGAACGGCTTCCCGTGGTCGTCGATCCGCTGCACGCCGTGCCGGTCGCCGCTGGACCACTCCAGTTCCAGGTACCAGCTGACGTCGTGCGCGCGGGCCCGCGCCTTCACGTAGAAGACCTCGGGGTCCTTCTCACTGATCTTGTACGGGAAACCGCGCTGCCCGGCGTGCGGGGTCGGGGTGGGCCGCCCCGCGTCGAGGTCCACCGTGAACGACTTGGTGTCGACGTCGCCGCCGCAGCCGACCCCGGCGGCGTACCGGTTCCAGGGCAGCGGTGCCCCGCTGCGTACGACGCGCACGTGCAGCGCCTCCAGTACGACGGTCTCCTCGGACCGCCCCTGGAGGGTGAGCGCGACGAGTTGGTCGTCGGCGGATACGGCTTTGAACGAGGCGGCCCAGCCGGGGGCGTCCTGCTCGCTCGGCGGTGGGGAGACCTTGTCCGGCGGGCTGTCCACCAGGAAGTACTGGCTGCACGGGCTCTCGTACACGAAGGGCCGGACGGCTGCGGAGAAGGGCACGGCGGCGGAACTCCCCTGCCCCTGTTGCCCTTCCTTGCCCTCCTGGCCGTTTCGGTCCGCCTTGTCGTCGCCGGTGGCCCCCTTGCTGCCGGTGCCGGTGTCCGCCGGGGTCGAGGGACGGGAACCGGACGGGGTGATTCCGGCGGGCGGGGACGTGACAGGACCTCCGGCGTCCGCGCCTGATCCGGCAGTGGGCCCGGCGGGCGACCGGGCGCTGACGGGTCGCCCGCCGGAAGCGCCGTCGTGGCCGGGGCCCGCGCCGGTCAGCTGGGTGACGAGCACGGCGGAGGCGGCGACCGCGAGAACGGTCGCGGCGCCGATCAGGGCATTCCGGCGCCGCTTGGGAGCGGGGGCGGGTGCGTGGTCGGACCCCCCGCCGACGGAGGAGACGAGGGGGGCGGAGTCGTGGTCCGCCGGGGGCTGGGGCTGGGGCTCCTGCACGGGATCCGGCGATACGGGCTCCGCAGGCGCGGGCTCCGCAAGTGCAGGCGTCGGGGCGGGCGTCGGTGCGGACTCAGCCGTTCCGGACGTCGACACGGACTCATCCCGTACGGTCGCGGCTTCCGCCCCCGGCACGGCCCTCTTCCCCCGCCCCGCGTCCGCCAGAATCCACAGCCGGTGCACCCGCACCATCTCGTCCGGCGTCGCCCCGCACAGTCTCGCCAGCCGCTCCACCGGCGCGAACTCCGTCGGTACGGCGTCCCCGTTGCAGTACCGGTGAAGCGTGGACGCACTCAAGTGGAGCCGCTTGGCCAGCACTCCGTAGCTGAGCCCCGAACGCCCCTTCAGCTCGCGCAGAGCCTCCGCGAGCCGAACCGTTCCCTCCGTCTCGGACACCGCTCCCCATCCCATCCCGGCGTTCCAGGCACACCGCATCACCGCAGGTCAGAGCCAGTACGAGCGTTCCACCGTCCCGACTTCCCCGGCAATCCTGGCGGCCGGGACGCCTCCTCGTACAAGCTCTGGGCATCAAAGCACGCCGCTCCCGGCACCCGGTCGAGCGGCCCGCTCACTCCGCCCCGCCCCACGCACAGAAGCGAGACCGCCATGTCCGCACGCACCGCCCGCCGTTCCCGCCTCTTCGCCGCCGCCTCGGTCGCCCTCGTCGCCACCCTCTCCCTGACCGCCTGTCAGAACGGTGACGGTTCGAAGGACGCGGGTCCCGCCCGTACGTCCTCCCCTTCCGCCGACGGCAAGCCCGCCGCGTCCGGCACGGCCGGAGGCGGTTCGCAGCAGGACACCCAGACGGGCTCGACCGGCAAGAGCACCACCGGCGGCCGGCACACCGACAAGGGCACGAGCAGCGGCACGAACTCCGGGTCCACCACCGGCAAGGGCAGCACCAGCTCCGGCGGCAGGACCGACGACCCCCACGCCCCCGCGAACCGCGCCCGCTGCGACGCCTCCCGCATCAAGGTCACCGCCCAGGTCGTGAGCCGCCCCCTCAACACCATGATCCTCACGGCCACCAACACGGGCTCGAAGCTCTGCGACCTCTTCTACGCGCCGGTCGTCCGCTTCGAAGGCGCGCAGTCCGTACCCCCGTCGATGAAGGACACCCAGCCGCAGGCCGTCGTCAGCCTGAAGCCCGGCGAGAGCGGTTACGCCGCCGTGAAGCTCTCCTCCCCCACGGGCACCCCGGACCCCGGCTACACGGCCACATCCCTCTCCATCGGCTTCTACGACATGGACCACCGCAACCTCGACGGCTTCGCCCCGACGGCCCTCCCCGCCAAGGGCGTCTACATCGACGGGAGCATCCGCGTCTCCTTCTGGCAGTCCTCACTGGACGACGTCAGCAGCCTCTGAGCCGCCTCCCTCTCGCCGCCCTGACGGGAGTGGCCCCGGCGGAAGGTCTTCCGCCGGGGCCACTCCCGTCATCGGGGCTGCTCACGTGCAGCGCCGTCCCCTCTTCGCCGCCCGCCGGTCGTACCCCTTCGTGTCCCACCACTCCTCCAGCAGGGCCCTTACGAGATGCACGAGTTGCGCCAGACGCTCCGGGTCGGGCGCGGGCGCGGTCAGCACGTCCAGGAAGGACTTGTCGCCCCAGGGCAGGGTGACGATCCACGACTCACTCTCGAAGTCCGTCCCGCTGACGTCGAGCCGGTAGGTCAGGGTCACGTCGTCGCGCCCCTGATGATCGATGGTCAGCTCGCGCACCGCGAAGCTGACTTCCCCGCCCCCCGTGGTGTACGAACGCGCCAGCGCACGCTGGGCCGGTGTCCAGCCGGTCATCACCGCTCACCCGCCCTTCCCGTCTCCCGGGAGTTGGCCGGGTCCTGCCGGGCGGGACGGCTGCCGCGCTCCTCCGACCGTACAGCCAGGCGTGCTCCGTCGGCCGCCCGCACTTCACCCGGTGAACGGCCGCACTCCGACCGCCCGCCACCCCTTCGGCAATTCCTTTCCCGGAGAGCAGTTTGGGAGATGCCGTGCGTCCTGCGCGGGTGACAACATTCAGTCATCGGAACGCGAAGAAGCCGCACAGCGAAACACCCAGTGAATCGCACAGCGGCTCCTCGGGAACCGGCAATTCATCGATATGCATTAACCGACTGGAAAGGGGTGCTGGCATGGCCACTGCACTCAGCACGGACATTCAGCAGCGCATCGTCGCCGAGACCGGCTCCGCAGCTCCGACCACCGACGACGCGGTTGCGTTCGAAGCCTGGGTCGAGGGCCTCAAGGGCTCCAACGACGGCCTCTTCGAGGCTGTGGCCTCGGAGATCGAGGAGCTCATCATGGGCAAGATGGCCTAAGCACCGCCTGGCGGTCGATCACCCGGCGCCCTGCCGCACGCAGGCAAGGGCGCCGGGCGGTGGGCGAATCCGGCGCGATTCCCGGGGAGGGAACCGGCATGCGGTGGTCGACACTGCTGTTCGACGATTCTGATCTTGACCAGCTGTCCCTGCTCGGCGCGGAGGACCTGCTGCGCGGTGCCTCCGACACCCTGGAGCGCCGGTTCGACGCACGGGAGCTGTACCGGAGGTGGGAACGTCAGCAGTGGGCCGCGTCCGACATCGACCTCGAACGCGATCGGAATCACTGGGACAGAGTGCTCAGTCCCCGCACCAAGGAAAGGCTGACGTATTTCATCCAGAGTTTCCTGGTGGGTGAATACACCGGCCTCGATCTCATTACGCCGATCCTCGCGGGCTGCCCCGACGAGGATTCCCTCGTCTATCTCGGCACACAGGCCGCGGACGAATCCCGGCACACCGTTTTCGTCAGCCGCCTCTCCGAGGAACTCCTCGGAATGTCCGCGAGCACGCGCGACCAGCTCATCACGTCCTGGTCGCGGCTGAGCCCGGCCCACCGCGCGGTGCACTCCACGGAGAACGCGATCCTGCGGGACCTGTACCGCTCTCCCCGCGACTACGCGACCTGGCTGCGCGCCGTCGCCTTCTTCCACCTGATCACCGAGGGCGTACTCGCCCTGCACGGGCAGCGCGGGCTGGTCCGCAGCCTCCAGCGCATTCCCCTGCTCCCCGGCACCCGCGCCGGCTTCACCGCCATGACGCGTGACGAGTCCCGGCACGTCAGCTTTGGGCTGCACGCACTGCGCCACGGCGTGCGGGAGGGGTTTGCGGAGCCCATCCACGAGGTCATCGAGACCGGTATGCCGCTGGCCGCCGTCGTCGGGCTCGCGCCCGGCCGGACCCCCGACCAGACGGCGGCGACCTCGCGCGCGGCCGAGGAGATCCTGCACACCGTCTCGGTACGGATGCGCCAGTTGGACATGGACCACGACTTCACCGCGCACGTCCTCGCGAAGTGCAGGGCGGCTCAGGACGCGGTGCTGCGCGCACCGGCCGCAGCCACCGCGTAGGACGGCGCACCGCTCCGAAGGACAGCACGAAGGACACCCCAAAGGAAACGCATGGCCGCGCACACAGAGGTAGACGAAGCCCCCGACGACCAGCGCGAAGCCGTGCGCGGCGACGGGGAAACCGCCGGTTCGGGAGAGGGTTCCGGAGAGGGCTCCGGAAAGAGCTCCGGAAAGGGCTCCGGAGAGGACCGCCGCCCCGGGGGCGGCTTCGCGGGGATCCTGCGGGCCCCGGGCGCACTGCGCCTGATCGGCTCGCTGTTCGTGCTGGAACTCGGCTCCGCCATGACCACAGTGGGCCTTCCGCTGCTGGTGATGCAGCGTTACGGCCTGGGCCTTGAGGTCGGCGCGACGCTGGCCGCGCGGTTCCTGCCCAACATCCTCCTCGGGCCGATCGCGGGCCAGATGGTCGACCGTCACGATCCGCGCAAGGTGGCCGCGCTGGCCGCCCTGGGCAGTGGCGTCATCGCCCTTCTCTTCCCCCTCGCGGGGGCCATGTGGCAGATCCAACTCCTGGCTCTGACCATCGGGTTCGGCTACATGTTCAGCTTCCCCGCCACCATGGCGCTGCGCCCCCGGGTCATCCCCGAAGGCAGCGAGCTGGAGGGCAACGGGCTCATCGTGTCCGCCGAGCGCATCCCCAAGCTGCTCGGCCCGGCCCTGGCCGGTCTCATCACGGCGGGGCTCGGCGTGAACTGGCTGTTCTGCGTGGAGGCGGCCACCGCCGTCGCCGCCGCCCTGCTCCTGGTCCGCCGACTGCCCGGCACCGCCGCGACCTCCTCCGCGCCCTCGACGCCGAAGGCCGCCGTACGGTCCAACTGGCTGCTGTCCTGGGCACGTTCGCTGGGACAGGGAGCCACCGGGCTGGTGCGCATGGTGCGGGGCGACTCCCGCCTCGCCTCGCTGACGGTCACGGCGTTCACGTACATGATCGCGCTGGGGCTCGGGCGCACCTTCCTGGCCTCGTACGCGCTGGAGAACTTCGCAGGCGTCCCCGGGATGCTCGGTTACCTGCTCGCCGCGATGGGGCTCGGCGGTGCCGTCGGGGCGGTGGTGGCGGCCAGGTTCCGCGGCTGGAACCAGGGCGTCGTCTACGTCCTCGGCAACGCCCTCGAAGGCGGGTGCTGGGTCGCGCTGTGCCTCACCGGTGACGCCGCCGTCGCCATCGGGCTGCTGTTCGTGGCCGGGGTGTTCGAGTCCGTGGCCTCGGTGGTGTACTTCGCCGAAGTGCAGAAGCGGCTGCCGGTGGAGCTCAACGGGCGCTACTACGCCATGCTCGTGCCCCTGTCCGACGTGTTCCTCGTGGGCGGCACGACCCTCGGCGGCGCGGCCGTGCTGCTCGGGGTGGGCTGGAGCGCCGTCCTCGTCGGGCTGGTGATGGCGGCACCCGTACTCGTCCTCGCCGTACAACTCGCCTCCGAGCCCCGCGCCAAGACCCCCGCCCCCACGGCCGGAGCCGCACGGTGAGCCCCGCCGTCCTGGCGGCCGGGGACGCCCCGGCCGCCCCGGCCGCCCGGGAGCCGTTCCCCTTTCTCGGCCCCGAGCTCGACATGGTGGAGGACCTCCCGCACGCCCGGCTGTCGTGCTGGCTCCACTGCCTGCGCGACGCGCTGTACGCCGCCGGGCACCGGGACACCGTACGAGCGCTGGCCCAGGCCCTGAACTTCGTCGTGGAGCGGGACGCGGACGGAAACGTGCTCACCCTCTACGGCGGCATCGACACGGACTACCACGAGCCGGTCTTCCAGCGCGGCCTCACGGCCTCCTGGGTCACGATGCCCACCGACGGGGCCGCCGCCCTCCACCGGATCACCCGGGAACTCGACCGGGGCCACGCGGTGCCCGTGTCCCCCGACCTGTCGGGCATGCGGCACTCGGAGTTCTACCGGGTGCCCTTCGTGGGCTACCCCCACACCTTCCTCGTGCACCGGCTCGACGACGGCACGGCGTGGATCGCGGACCGCAACGACCACCGGCGCGCCGCGTTCACGGACCACCGGGGCACCATGCCCGCCGAGGAACTGCGGCAGGGGATGGCGGGAGGGACCATACTCGTCTGGGAAACAGCCGCCCCCGCACCGGAGGGGACCGGTGAACTTGCCGGTTGGGAGGCGGAGTTGACCGCACTGCTGGCTCGCTCCGTGCGCCAGTTGCGGGAACCCGCCGGGCCGGAGGAAGGGCTCGCGGGCCTACGGGCCCTGCCCGGAGTCATCGAGGAACTGGCGGGTAGCCCCCGCATGCTGCGACAGCGGGTGGCGGGCCCCCTGCAACGGCAGGTCGCGGGTGACCGCCGACTGCTGGCGGCCGTACTCGAAGGGGAAGCGGCGCGGGCCGACTCGCCGCACGCGTCCGGCCGGGACCGCGAACTGGCGCGCCTCCTGCGGGAGTCGTCCGACGCGATCATGGCGCTCGCGCGCACCGTCCACCTGAACAGCCGGTCCTGGTCGGCCGAGGCGCACGCACTCTGCCGGCAGCACGTCGCCCGCATCCACGCGTGGGACGCCCGGACCACGGACCTCATGGCCGCCCGCGTGGACTCCGGACCGGCCGTCGGCGCGGACGCCACACCGGCCGCCCGCGCGCACGCCCGCCCGGCCACGCGCGGGTGACCTCAGAGAAGGCCCGCTTCCACCGCCCGTTGCCCCAGTTGGAAACGGCTCTGGGCATTGAGGTGTTCGGAGACCCTGGTGAGCATCCTGCGTTCGGTCCGCAGGGAGACACCCAGCTTGCGGGCGACGGCCTCGTCCGTGAGCCCCTGGGCCAGCAGCCGCAGCAGCTCGCGCTCCTGCGGCGAGACCCCCTCGGTCACCCCCGCGTCGGAGCTCAGGGCAGCGGCGGCCGTCCAGACCATGTCGAAGAGGGCGCACAGGATCGACACCACCGACGGTTCCTCGATGAGCAGCGCCCCTTGCGCGGACTCCTCCAGGTGCAGGGGGACCAGCGCCGCCTTACGGTCGACGATCTGCATCCGGAAGGGCAGGTGCGGGACGGTGCGGATCTCGCCCCCGTTGTCGTCCAGCCACCGCGCGTGCCGGACGGTGTCCGGGTCGTTGCGGATGCTGTCGAGGTAGACCGTCTTCACGGAGACCGAGCGCGCCAGGAGTTCCCTGAGGAGGGGTGTGCTCGACGATCTGTTGTCCGGGGTCTGCGGGCCGCCCGGCGCGAAGGACAGCGACTCGTACTCGGTCCTGGCGGCAAGCTCTTCGAGACGCATCCGGACCGCGGACAGGCCGTGCAGCCGCTCCAGCCCGGTGCCCCTCGCCTCGGTGTACTCGGCGACGTAGTCGTCGATCAGCGACGACATCTTGAGCCGGGTCTCCTCCAGTGCCTGCTGCTGGACGGCGATCTCCGCCTGTTTCCTGGCCAGGAGCGCCTGGAAGCCGAGGCGCGGGCTCACCGGCTGCATCGCGTCCGCGGGACGCACCGGATGCGCCGGGCGCACCGGGTCCGCCGGGTGCACGGGATGCGCCGGGTGCACCGGGTCCGCCGGGTGCACCGGATGCGCCGGGGGTGCCGGGTGCACCGGGTCCGCCGAGTGCACCGGATGCGCCGGGGGTGCCGGGTGCACCGGGTCCGCCGAGTGCACCGGATGCGCCGGGGGTGCCTGGTCCGCCGTGTCCCAGGAAGCCCGTATCAGCGCGGAGTCGGCCAGCCGGTCCAAGGAGCTGCGTACGTCCGTCTCCGGCAGCCCGAGCCGGGCACACAGGCCCGCGACGTCGATGCCCGGACACCGGATCATCTCCCGGTAGACGGCGTCGGTGGCATCTCCCACCTCCCAGATGTGCAGCACGTTCCCCCCTTCCTCGCCCTGTTCCTCCCCCTGTCGGCCCCGAACCCGGCCAGGGCCCCCGCCCCAGGAGGAGACACGTGATGCTTCTTGTCTCTGTCGTCTGGATCTTCGCACCGCCCCTCCGGCCCACGACCGAGGAGGAACTGCGATCGACGCTGCTGCGGCAGGACGCCCGGCGCGCCGGGCGACTGGAGCACGTACGGGTACACCTCGCCCGGGGCAGCGCCCGAGGAGTCCTGTTCCTCCGGGCGGACGACGAGTCGGCGGCCCTGTCCTACGCGCGCACGCTGTGGTCGGGCGTCCAGCTCGGCAACCACCCCCAGAGCACCTGGAACCTGGCCGACTGCTCGCTTCTGCGGCTCCCGATTCCGCCGCAGACATAAAAGTGTCAGCGCCAGTTTGTGTCACCGGTAAGACCTGGTGCCCCCCTCATGCCTGATCGAAGATATTCACACGGCCAGGAAATGGGCCGGTGATTCCAAGCGGTAAGTGACTCTGGGGGAGATCCATGAAGCGCGTCAAAACACTCATGACCGGTCTTGTCATCGCCTGCTTCCTCCCGTTGCTCGCCTTCGCGGGCGGCACGGAAACGGACACGTCGACCCACCTCGAATCGGCCCAGAACAAGCCGGTGCCCGCCACTATCACCTCCTCGGACTTCGGCTGGCAATGATGTGGGTCACTCACATCCGGACCGCGCGGCAGCGTCCAGGTCCTTCCGGGTCAGCCCAACGAGGGGGAGCGGTGCCCACCACAGCCAGCACGAATGCCGTCCGCCGGGTGATACGCGACATGCGCGCCGACACCGGGCGGGAATGGACCGTCGACGAGATGGCCGCCGCGGCGATGTTCAGCAAGTTCCATTTCACCCGGCTCTTCCGTGACGTGACGGGGCTCTCCCCGGGCCGATTCCTGTCCGCACTGCGGTTGCAGGAGGCCAAGCGCCTGCTGAGGACCACGGGATTCGGCGTCGCGGACATTAGCGCCCAGGTCGGCTACAGCAGTGTGGGGACGTTCAGTACGCGCTTCAAGGAGTGCGTGGGGCTGTCGCCGAGAGAGTTCCGCGCGGCCGGTGGATTTGTTCCTTTCACCGACGGGGGCACGGCTTCTTTCTCCCCCGCGCGGCATTCGACGGTACGGAGTTCTGTCCGACATGTGGACTCCCGGCATCCCGCCGCGAAGAATTCGGTACTGCACGGCCGGGTACTGCTTCCCGCCCCGGACGCCACCGAGGCGTTCGGCCCCTGTCGCGTCGGCCTCTTCCCGACGCCGACGCACCAGGGACTTCCCGTACGCCAGGTCGTCCTGGACCGGCCGGGTCCCTTCTCCATCGCCGAGGTGCCCGTCGGCACCTGGTACGTCCTGGCCGACTCGCTGCCCGGCGCGGAGCGCCGTACCTCCGTGGCGGACGACGACGCCCCCGCGTACGTGGGCAGCTACGGCCCGGTCACCACGGGCGGCATCGCCCTGCTGCCTGCGGACGTCGCGCTACGGCCGTTCGGCGAGCTCGACCCTCCGGTCCTGACAGCGCTGCCCGACCCGCACACGTACGGACGCGGCGGACACGGTGCGCACGCGGCCGTGCGGGTGGCCCTGCCCTGGGCCAACTGACCGCTTCGGGACTCACGCGCCCGGCAGCCCGGCGTCCGCCTCACGCCGGGCCGCCGGGCTGCCGCGCGAAGCGCAGTACGGCCAGCTCCCGCGTCACCGCGAGCAGACCGCGCAGACCCTGCTGCTCCACCGGGTCGGCCGAGGTCAGGGCCAGCGTCGCGCGCCGGCAGCCGAGCTCGCGGAGCGCGGCCGTCGCGGACAGTACGAGGGCCAGGCCCACGCCCGTACCCCGGGCGGACGGCGCGACGGAGGTGTCCAGGAACTGGGCGTCGCCGTCCTCCGTGCGTACGAGGACATAACCGGTCGGCTGCCCGGCCACCTCAAGGACCAGCGCGACGGCGGCGTCCCGCTGTGCCGCCGCGCACACCGCTTCGACGCGACGGCGGAACGCCTCGTAGTCCGCCGTCTTGAACGTCCCGCCCCGGTGGCGCAGATGCAGCGCGTGCAGTGCGGGCAGGTCCGTGGCGGTGAGCGGACGCACGACGCCGTTCCTGGGGAGCCGGACCGGTATCGGCTCGGCGCCCAGGTCCACGTCCCAGGTGTACTGACTGGACTCGCGGCGAAAGCCCGCCCGCTCCAGGGCGTTGACGGCTGCCTCGTCGCCTTCGAAGATCCCGCCGAACGTCACGGTGAGCGGGGTGCCCCGCTCGCGTTCGAGTCCGGCGACCCGCTCCCCCAGCCTGGCGAGCAGGGCGCCGGCGGCGTCCTGCGCGTGGGGCCCCGGCAGGACGGTCAGGGCGCAGTCGACCGAGTCGACGCCCCGGACGGTCAGGCCGGCCCAGGCGACGGCTTCGCCGTCGGGGCCGGTCAGGCACCAGCTGTTGTGATGTGCGTCGTACCCGGGATGGCCGGTCTCCCGCTGCACGGCATCGGCGGTGCACCTGGCTTCGCCGGTCAGCCGCTCCTCGTAGGACCGGACGAGCCGGACCAGTGCCTCCAGGGGGACGTCGGCCGTGGGCCGCAGGGTGAGGTGGGAAGGGATCACGGTCATCGGGCTGCCGCCATTTCGCGTCGGGGGTGCTGCGGCTCGGGACGGGCGTGCCGCGGCTCGGGGTGGGCGTGCTGCGGCTCGGGTTCGGGCCGGTGCGCCGTAGAGCCGTCCGCCGCCGTCGGGCGGAACCATGCGACGGTCCTGCGCAGCCCCTCCCGCAGCTCCGTACGGGGGGCCCAGCCGAGTTCGGCGGTCGCCCGGGAGATGTCCGGGCGTCGCACCTGCGGGTCGTCCTCGGGGCGTGGAACGAACGACAGGGGACTCTCCGAATCGCAGGCATCCCGTACGGTGAGCGCGAGTTGACGCATCGTCACCTCTTCCGGGTTGCCCAGGTTCACGGGACCGGGGTGGCCCTGCTCCAGGGCCGTGATCAGACCCTCGACGAGGTCGTCGACGTAACACAGCGAGCGGGTCTGCGCGCCGTCGCCGGTGACCGTCAACGGCTCACCGGCGAGCGCCTGGGTGATGAAGGCAGGCACCGCACGGCCGTCGTCGGCGCGCATCCTGGGACCGTACGTGTTGAAGATGCGCACGATGGTGGTGGCCACGCCGTACGTCCTGCGGTACGCCATGGTGGCCGCCTCGCCGAAGCGCTTGGCCTCGTCGTAGACGGAGCGGGGGCCGATCGGGTTGACGTTCCCCCAGTACCCCTCGGGCTGCGGGTGGACCTCGGGGTCGCCGTAGACCTCGGAGGTGGAGGAGACCAGGAAGCGCGCGCCCGTGGTCCGGGCGAGTTCGAGTGCGTTCAGGGTGCCCAGCGAGCCCACCTTCAGCGTCTCGACGGGGAGGCGCAGATAGTCGGCGGGCGAGGCGGGGGAGGCGAGGTGGAAGAGTGCGTCCACCTCGCCCGGTACCTCCAGTCCTTCGGACACGTCCTGCACGACGAGGCTGAATCGGGGACCGTCGAGCAGGTGGGCGACGTTCTCCCGTCGGCCGGTGGCGAAGTTGTCCACGCAGACCACGTCGTGGCCGAGCGCCACGAGCCGTTCGCACAGATGGGAACCGACGAATCCTGCCCCGCCGGTGACAACTGCTCTCATGTCAAGTCCTCTTTTTCTGCGGGTGGTTGGGAGGGTTCGGTGGGGTTCTGGCGGACGGTGACGGTGACCGTGACGGCCGCGCCCCGCGCGGCACGCAGTCGGCGCGGGTCGGCGAGGACGTAGTGCCGTTCGGACGGCGGGGAAGGCGCTGCGGGGCGGTCCGCCGACGGGTGTACGGGGGCGGGCTCGAATCCCGCGTCGGGGTACAGGTCCTGCGCCGGGGTGTTCCGCGCGGTCACGACGACGCGACCGCGCGCTCCCGCCAGGGACCGGCCGCGAGCGGCGTCGTCGAGGGCCGAGGCGAGGAACGGCACGGCCACGTCGAGCCCGATGACACGGCAGCTCAGGGCGAACGCGTCGACGACAAGGGTGCCGGTGCCGTCGCCGGAACGGCTGTCTCCGGTGCCGTCGCTGGAACGGCTGTCTCCGGTGCCGTCGCCGGAGCCGCCAGCGCCGCTGCCGTCGCCGCCCTCGATCAGACACGCGCCGACGAGGCCGTAGTCCGTGAACCGGTCGGACACCTGCGCCGTGTACAGCCGGGTGTCCGGGGCCCCGAGGTGCCGGGCCAGCTCCTCCGCCGTCGTACGGCGGCCCGTCGTCGTGAACTGGTTGGTCCTGTTGAACAGTTCGGCGACGCGCTCCAGGTCCGCTCCGGACTCTGTCTCCTCGGTCACGCTCAGACCGATCCCCAGCGACGACAGGAACTCCTCGCGGTCCACGCCCACCGCGAGCTCGTCGCGCGCCAGCATGGCCCTGGTCGTCCCCGCGCGGCGGCGCGCCGCCTCCGTGGGCGCACGCACTTCGAGCGCCGGGTCCGTCAGCAGCCGACTGCGGAAGGCGTGCACGGGCGCGTCCACCACCCGTACGGAGGGAAGGGCGTGGGCCACTTCCGCGCGTTCGACCGGGTGGTCGTCCAGGAACATCACCTGGCTCGGATCGAAGCCGAGACGCGCGCAGATCTCCGCGACGTTGGCCGACTTGGGCTGCCAGTTGATGCGGTGCAGCACGAAGTCGTCGGGGTCCAGGAGCTGCCTGCCGCCCGAGGCGCGCCACACGTCCAGGGTGGCCTTCTCGTCACCCTTGCTGCACGTGGCCAGGAGGATCCCGCGCGACTTCAGCACGGACAGGGCCTGGTGCAGCCCGAGGTGCACCCACCGGCTGGTGGCGTCCGTGTCGAGCCAGCCGAAGCCGTCGTCCGCCGCGATGCCGGGCCACAGCGTGTTGTCGAGGTCCACGACGACGCACTTCACGATGTCCTCGCCCCGGTGGACGGCGTGCAACGCCAGGTACTCGTCCGCCAACGCCTCCCCCAGGGCCGGGAGTTGGTGCGCGTCCTCGCGCTCCGGGTCCAGCGAGCCCCCGTGGTGCGCGAAGGGGTAGTGCAGGTCGTCGAAGAGCGCGGGGGCGCCGTACATCCGTACGAGCCTCTCCTCGTCCACGACGGCCAGGTGCGAGTGGCGCCGCACGCAGTGGTCGATGTGGGCGTTGAGCTCGGCGGTGAGCCGCCGCATGCCGTACTCCTCGGCGAAGTCGAACCGGCCGAAGGGCGACAGGGCGGGCGGGCCGAAGTTGTGCACCAGCCCGAGCCGGCCCTCCAGCGCCCGGGCCAGGGCCGAGATGTTCACCGACAGCGCGCTCTTCATCAGGCCCAGCAGCCTGGCGCGTTCGGCGGCGTCGATCAGGTGCGCCCGGTCCCACAGCGCCGTGAGGAAGGGCTGCACCCCGGCTTGGTACACCGTCAGGTCCGGTTCCGTACGGGCGATGCTGCGGGCCGTCTGGGCGGCCGAGCCCGGCCACTCGTGCACGGTCCGCACGTCCTTGCCCCGCGCCAGGCCGCGTTCGGTGAGCGGGGCCTCGGCGAACTGCGTGACGCAGCCGCCGAGGAGCAGCACCGTGAGCGGGGCGAGGCCGTCGCGGCCGTCCCGGTGGGCCGTGCGCAGTTCCTGGGCCGTCAGCCGGGGGGCCGTGCCGTACCGCGCCGTCGGCCACGCCGAGACGCTGCGGTCACGGGTCGCCAAGGGCCCGGGACGGGCCGTCGCGCGGACCAGTTCCGCCTCGTCGGCGTCGACGGGGACCACCAGACCGCGCTCGCGGAGCGAGGCGAACAGGGTGCGGCCCGCTTCGGGTGCGTCGTACGCCTTGGAGAACGCGGCGGCCGTGAACCGGGTCTGCCGCAATTCCCGTACGGGTGCGGCCAATTCCTCGTCGAGGACGATGCGCTGCATGAGCGGACCGTGGGCCAGCAGGACTCCCCGGTCGACCTCCACCAGGGAAATGAATTCGCTGAACCGGAATTCCAGAGTTTCCGAGTGTTCCACGCGAATCACGCTACTCGCCGCCCCTTGCCCGGCCTTCTCCGAAAGTGCCTTGTTCTCAACTTCCGTACGCATGCGCCGCCCCCCACGGCATTTCCCTTCAACAGGGCACATCAGGAGATGCGTTCGCCGTCGCTCCTGTTGGAAGGTCGACGAAAGGCCCATTCGCCGGGCAGAGGGAAGGCAACTCGGATGTTCAGTGGTGTCATCGACCGGAAACCGGACACGACCTCAACAGGTAGTCCTCTTCCGGCGGCCGAAGAGACAGTCATGGCGCTGTCGCGGCTCTTGCTGCACAGGCAGGAAGAGCTGATGTCCGTCCTGACCCGGGTGGCCACCCACCAGGCCGCACGGGACGAGTTCTTCAGGTCCCTGAGAGTCCTGGCCGGTGCGCCGTGGGAGCTGTCGCGGACCGTGCCGGGCCGCCTCGGCAGGCTCGCCACGTTCCTGCCGTCGAACAATCTCCTGTACTCGTACGTGCTGTTCGGCGTCGTTCCCTCGCTGTACACGGACCGCGTCCTGATCAGGCCGTCGGCCCGGGTGGCGGAGACCGCCATGGCGGTGCACGAGATCCTCGGCCCGGCGGTCCGCGAGTGGGGCGGGAACATCGACATGCGTCGGGTGTCCCAGCGCGAGTTCCTCGACGAGTGCGCGCTGTCGGACGCCGTGGTCTTCACGGGACAGCCCGACAACGCGGAGCACGTGGCGCGGCGGCTGCCCCGGGAGTCCCTGCTGCTGTCCTTCGGCTCCGGCCCCAACCCCGTGGTGCTGGGGCCCGACAGCGATCTGGACACCGTGTGCCGGACCGTGCTCGACGCCCGGCTGTACAACTCGGGCCAGGACTGCCTGTGTTCCGACATCGTGTTCGTCCACCGGTCGATCGCGCACGAGGTCACGTCACGGCTCGCCGATTCCCTGCGTACGGTCGCGGTCGCCGACCGGCGCGATCCCCGCACCAGGGTCTCCGCTCTCGTCTATCCGGACGCGGTGGCCGACGCCGACAGCTTCCTCACCGAACACCGGGAATTCGTCGTCGTCGGCGGCGGCACCGATGTCGCACGGAACATCGTGGAGCCGACACTCCTCCACATGCCGTGGAACGGCTCCTTCCATCCGCCGGAGTTCTTCTCGCCCGTCCTGCTGACGATGGAATACGAGGATCCCGCGCAGATCGTGGAGTGGCTGCACACCCCGGAGGAGCGGGAACGCGGAATGTACGTGTCGACTTTCGGTGAACCCGGCCTTTCCGGGCCCCGCATAGCGACCAGCACGGTGTGCGAGAACCAGATCACCTTCGACGTGGAGGACGGAAACCGCCCCTTCGGCGGCCACGGCCCCCGGGCCGGAAACGTCCGCCGCTCCGGTGAAATCCAAGCGCGCCCGCTCCTGCTGTCCGCCGAGGCGGCCCGCGCCGGTCGCGGTCCGGTCGTACGACCGCGCCCGTGACCGTGACCGTTCCGTCGCCCGGGACCGCGCCCGTGACCGTCGTACTGCACCCTCCGGTGGCCCGCGGCGGGCCGCCCGGCGCCGGCCAACCGCCCGCCTCGGCCAAGGCCCGGCGGCTGGTGGCCGACCCGGACGCCGTGGAGGCGGTGAGCCAGGCTCTCGTGGCGCTCACCGAGGCGGACGAGTACCGCTCGGGAGAGCCGGGGCCCCCGGTGATCCTGGACGTCGACGCGTACTGCCGCTTCGCGGCCGGTCAGTTCGTCGACCGCTGCGAGGACCCTGCGCGCCGACTGCGCCCCTCCGACTCGGTCGCCCTCGAACCGGTGGGCCTGCTCCAGCAGTTCACCGCGCGGACCGGCTGGAGGGGCCCCTGCTACGCGACGAGCACGCCACAGGACGGCGGGGCGACCGCCCTCGCACTGGGCCTGGGCCTGGTGAAGGCGGGCCGGGTCCCTTCGGCGTACGTCTGCGAAGTCCTGCGGGACGACCGGACCGGCGCCTTCTGGGCCCTGGCCACCCGCCTGCGCCCGGGCCCCCCGGCCTCGGCCACACCCCCGGCCGCCCCCGCCGGGGTACCGCCCGGCCTCTGGGCACGCAGCACCCTGTCCCGCGCCCACCACCGACACCCCACGCCCCGCGCCCACCAGCTCCCCCAACCGTACGGACAGGAAAAGTGACTCAATCCCCTCCCTGGCACGTGGCCGCCACCGCCCTCGCGGACGCCGGCTGCGACGTGGTCATCGGGCTCCCCTCGGACGAGCCCGGACTCATGGACGCAGCCGAGGCACAGGACCGGATGCGCGTCATCGGCGTACGCGACCAGCGCGTCGGCGCCTGCGCCGCCATCGGCCACGCGACGAGCACGGGCCGCCCCGCGGTCCTCGCGGTGGAGTCGGGACCGAGCTTCGCCAACACCCTGACCGGCCTGCTGGAAGCGTCGTCCCTGGGCGCGCCGATCGTCGTGGTCACCACGCGCGTTCCCGTCGACGAGATCGGCAGGGGTGCCTTCCAGTACACCGACCAGGCCGGCATGGCCGCGTCCCTGACCAAGTGGCGTTTTCTGGTGGAGCGGCCCCAGCAGCTGGTGTGGGCGCTGCGCCGCGCGGTGCACCTGGCGGTCAACGGCAGCCCCGGCGTGGTCCTCGTCGAGATCGCCCACGAGGTGCTGCACGCCACCGTCGAACCCCCGGCCGCACAGGGCCCCGTGCGCAGGCTCCGCAGCGCCGCAGCACCCGAAGACGTACGAGCGGCCCGGGAACTGCTCACCACCGCACGCCTGCCCGTCCTGCTCGCCGGGGGCGGCTGTGCGACGCCGCACGCGCACGCCGGTCTGCGGCGGCTGGCCGAAGCGCTCGGCGCACCCGTGTTCACCACCGCCGCCGGGCGCGGCGCCTTCGACGAGCAACACCCTCTGGCCTGCGGTCTGGTGGGGCTGTACACGACGCCCCCTGCCGACGGTCTGCTCGCCGATGCCGACGTGGTCGTCGCTGTCGGTTCGCGCCTGGAGGAGACCGCGCGGATGGGCTGGGACAGTTTCGGCTCCAAGCGCCTGATCCACATCGACGCCACGCCCGACGCCTTCCTGGCCGCACTGGAACCGGCCGTGGCGCTGCTCGGCGACGCCGGTGTCGTCCTCGACCAGCTCCTGGAAGGACTGGTTCCCTCGCCCGAAGCCACGACCGGGCGTGCCGCGCACGTCTCCTCGGTACGGGAGGAAATGGCCAGGAGGTACGCGAGCCCCGGCGTCGACGCGGACCAGGACGCAGCCCCGGACGCAGCCCCGGACCCGGACGCGGCGCTGACGGTCCGCTCGGCGCTGGGTCTGCTTCAGGAGACCTTCGACGCGCCGACGACCGTGGTGCAGGAGAACGGGCTGCACGACATGTGGGGCTACCACTTCCCCGTGCTGACCGTCGGCGAGGACACCCGGGTGATCGTGCCGGGAGAGCAGACCATGGTGGGCTTCGGACTGCCGGCCGCAGTGGGGGCCGCGGTGGCCGATCCGGCCCGCCGGACGGTCCTCGTCTGCGGGGACGGCGCCCTGGAGATGAGTACGTCGGCCCTGGCGACCGCGGCGGAACAGCGCTGCGGCATCACCGTGCTGGTCCTGGACAACCAGGGGTACGGCTGGCCCCGCCTCCTGCGGACGACTGCCGGAGCGGACATCGGGGCGACCCGGTTCCGGGCACCGTCGCTCGGCCCGGCAGCCGTACTGGCCTCGGGCGGCTGGACGACGGTGGTCACCACGACGGGCGAGCTCCGGGCGGCCCTCGCCGAGGCCGCGAAGGTCACGGCGGACGGCAGGACCGCCGTCATCACGGTGCCGGTGGACGACGGGGACGTCCCCGTCGGAGTGCGCGGCCTGCTGGGAACCCCCGAGGAACACACCCCCGGCACACCCGCGACCGCCGCACCCGCATCGGCCTCCGCCCCCCGGTCACCCGGAGCGCGGCCCTCATGACGCGGCTCCCCCTGTCCCGGGCCCGTCTGACGATCGACGGGGAGCGGGTGGCGCCGCACGAGCTGTCCGCCCTGGTCACCCGCACCGCCGCACACCTGCGCGCCGCTGGCGTGGGCCAAGGGCGGCCCTTCGCCCTCACCGGTGACCACCCCCTGGCCACGGTGGTCTCGGCGCTGGCCGCCGAACGCCTTGGCGCGCCCCTGCTGTTCGCGGGTTCCCGCCCGCCCCGGCGGATCGCGGTGGCGGCGACCGTGCACGCCACCCGTACGGGACAGCCGCTGGTCACCGCGTCGGCCGGCCGGCCGGTCGAGCTGCCCGCCGAGGCCGGGGCCGTGTTCTGGACCTCCGGCAGCTCGGGCGACCCGAAGGCCGTGGTGCTGTCTCGGCCCGCGCTGCGCTTCCAGGGGTCGGCCACGGCCGCCCGCCTGGCCGTCACGGACGAGGACCGGCTGCTCCTGCCGCTGCCGCTGTCCCACGCCTACGGTTTCAGCGTGCTGCGCGTGTGGCGGCACACGGGGGCGCACCTGTACGTCGAGTCCGCCTTCCGGCCCGCGCGCGTACTGGAGCTGACGGCCCGTGCGGGCATCACCTCGCTGGACGGCGTTCCCGCCATGTACCGCGTCCTGCTGGCCGCCGCCGCGCGGGACGCGTCCGTGGCGCGGGCCCTGCGCGGGCTGCGCATCCGAGGGTGCGGCGGCGACGTGCTCGGCCCGGCCCTGAACGACGAGTTCCTCTCCGTGGTCGGCGCCCCGCTCCACGACGGCTACGGCCTGTCCGAGGCGGGCCCGAACGTGGCGCTGAACGCTCCCGGCCTGCTGCGGCCCGCGACGGTGGGCAGGCTGCTGGACGGCGTCAGGGCCCGGATCTCCCCGGAGTCCCGGGAGATCCAGCTGCTGAGCCCGAGCCAGATGCTCGGCTATCTCGACGCCGAGGGCTGCCCCGACACGGGGATCTCCCGGGCGGCCTTCACCGAGGACGGCTGGCTGCGCACCGGCGACAGCGGCACGCTCGCCGACGACGGCTGGCTGAGCGTGACCGGCCGCCTCAAGGAGATCCTCGTCGTCAACGGGGAGACCGTCGCCCCGGCCGTGGTCGAGGACGCGGTGCGCACGGCGTCCGGTGTGCTGGACGCGGCCGTGGTCGGCGTACGCCGCGGGGACCGGGGGGACACGATCTGCGCGTTCGCCGAGAGCGCGCAGCCCGACGCGGCCGCCACCCGCCGTCGCGTCGCCGAGACCTGCCGGAACCTGCTGCCGCCGCACATGCGTCCCCGTACCGTACGGATCATGGCCGAGCTGCCGAGGACCGGCGCGGGCAAGCCCGACCGGGTACGCCTGCGGGCCCTGGCCGCCGAGGGCGTGGCCTCATGACCCCGACGCCCGTGCCCCCGACGCCCGTGGCCCCGGCGCTCATTGCCCCGATACCCGTGGCCCCCGCGCTCACGCCCCCGGTGGCGTTGACGGGCCTCGGTCTGGTGACGGCGCTCGGCAGCGGACCCGACGCCTTCTGGCGGGGGCTGCTGGACGGCCGGCGCGCACTGGGGCCGCTCACCCGTTTCGAGGGCGACTACCGCAGTGGCGTGGTCGCCGAAGTCCCCTTCTCCGCCTGCCCCGTTCCGGCCGGCCGACGCAAGGCGCACCTCGCGTCCGAAGCGGCCAGGCAGGCTCTCGCCGACGCCGGACTCGACCGGCTGCCTCCGGGGTCCCTGCTGGTGGTGGTCTCCCAGGCGCCGGCGCCGCCGTTCGACTCCGGCGCGGCAGGGGACGACTTCACCGGCCCTTCGCCGTCGGCGCTGCTCGACGCGATCGGCACCCCTCGGCGGACGGTGACCGTGACGCACCTGTCGCACGCCTGCGCGTCCGCGGCGTTCGGCGCGGCCCTCGCCCGCGACTGGCTGCTCGCGGGCCTCGGCCCGTGCGCGCTCGTGGTGGGAGCCAGCGCCCTCAACCGCTACGAGTACGCGAGCATGGACGTCGTCAGGGCCTTGAGCCCGACGGGCGCCAGACCGCTGGACAGCGAGCGGGACGGGGTCACGGTCGGCGAGGGCGGCGGCGCGTTCGTCCTGGAGAGCGCCGGGCACGCGGCGGCCCGGGGCAGGCCGCCGAAGGCGCTGCTGAGCGGGGCCGCCTGCCTGGTGGACGGCGAGGGGGCCGCCGCATCGGAGCTGCGGTCGGTCCGCGACTGCATGCGCGCCGCCCTGCGCGACGCGGGGGAACCGCCCGTCGACCACGTTCAGGCGCACGCCACGGGGACGCCGCAGGGTGACGGCGCCGAGGTGGCCGCGCTCGGCGACATCGCGGGCGAACTCGGCTGGAACGGCGTACCCGTCAGCTCCCACAAGGGCTCGGTGGGTCACCTGCTGCACGCCTCCGCGTTCGCCGGCGTCACCGCGGCCGTCGGCTTCCTGCGCGAGCGGACCGTACCGGGCACCCCCGGCCTGCGCACCCCCCTGGAGCTGCCCGAACGCCTGGTCGCACCGGTCGGGCCGCTCGCCGTACCGCAGGCCCGCCATGTGCTCGTCAACAGCTTCGGGTTCTCCGGGAACAACGCCTCCCTCGTCCTGTCGGCTCCGGCGCCCCGCCCCTGATACGCCCCCAATCACTTCCCAGGAGAGAACCCATGCCCTCCGCCAGGACCGCACCCCCGGCCGTCACCGTCGTCACCCCCACCAAGGGGCGACCGCACCTGCTGACCCGCGCACTCGCCTCGGTCGCCCGCCAGGAAGGCGTCGCCGTCCAGCACGTGGTGGTCGGCGACGACTGCCCCCACCTGGCCGACCCCGAGGCGCTGCGCACACTCCGCGCGCGCTTCCCGCACGCCGAGTTCCTCAACGTGACGCCCGACGCGTTCCCGGACCTGCCGTCGGACTACCTGCCCGCCCGGCTCTCCCGTCTCCGCAATCTCGGCATCGTCCGCGCACACGGCGATTACGTCGCCCACCTCGACGACGACAACGCCTACCACCCCGACCACCTGCGCACCCTGGTGGCCGCGCTCGAAGCCGACGAGGAGTCCGAAGTCGCCTACAGCTGGCGGCACTTGCGCCAGAGCGACGGCTCCGACTTCGTACCCGACGGCGAAGACCCCTGGCATCCCGTCCCGGGCAGACGCGCCGCCTCCTACGCCACCCTGGTCGAGCAGGGCGTCTTCGTGCCGGGGTCGGCGGTGGTGCGCGACGCCATGCGCGTGGTGGACGGCAGGACCCTGAGCCGCGTGGACACGAACGAACTCCTGGTCCGCCGCGACACCCACCGCCGCATCCCCTTCCCCACCGATTTCTCCGTCTGGCAGCGCATCCTGGAGACCACCGAGGACATGGCCTTCTGCCAGGCCCTCCAGCAGCACGGCACGGTGTCGGTGTGCAGCGAACGGGCCACCGTGGACTACTACATGGGCGGCTACTCCAACGCCGCCGCACTCACCTGAGATCCCGCGTCACGTCCGCTACCGGAGCATCCGCGCCGCCTCCACCGCCCAGTACGTCAGGATCATCTGGGCCCCGGCCCGCTTGATCCCGGTCAGGGTCTCCGTGATCGCCCGGTCCCGCTCGATCCAGCCCTTCTCGGCCGCCGCCTCGACCATCGCGTACTCGCCGCTGATCTGGTAGGCGGCCACGGGCACGTCCACACCCTCCGCGACCTTCGCCAGGATGTCGAGGTAGGGACCGGCGGGCTTGACCATCACCATGTCCGCGCCCTCCGCCAGGTCGAGCGCCAACTCCCGCAGGGACTCCCGGGAGTTGGCCGGGTCCTGCTGGTACGTCTTGCGGTCGCCCTGGAGCGACGACCCGACGGCCTCCCGGAACGGCCCGTAGAAGGCGCTCGAATACTTCGCCGTGTACGCGAGGATCGACACGTCCTCGCGCCCGATCCCGTCCAACGCGTCTCGGATGAGACCGACCTGACCGTCCATCATCCCGCTCGGCCCGACCACATGGGCGCCCGCGTCCGCCTGGACCTGGGCCATCTCGGCGTACCGCTCCAGGGTGGCGTCGTTGTCGACCCGCCCCTGCGCGTCCAGCACGCCGCAGTGACCGTGGTCGGTGAACTCGTCCAGACACAGGTCGGACATCACCACCAGGTCGTCCCCGACCTCCTCGCGCACCGCGCGCAGCGCGACCTGAAGGATGCCGTCCGGGTCGGTACCCGCCGTTCCGGCCGCATCCTTGTTCTCGTCGGCGGGCACACCGAAGAGCATGATTCCGGAGACTCCGGCGTCCACCGCCTCGGCCGCCGCCTTCCGCAGGGTGTCCAGCGTGTGCTGGTACACCCCCGGCATGGCGGAGATCGCCACGGGCTCGCTGATCCCCTCCCGTACGAAGGCGGGCAGGATCAGGTCGGCCGGGTGCAGTCGCGTCTCCGCCACCATGCGCCGCATCGCGGGAGTGGTCCGCAGCCGTCGCGGGCGGGCTCCGGGAAAGGATCCATACACAGTCATACGCCCACGCTACGCCCGCCCCGCAGCCCCCTTTGCCGACACCGTGCCGGTCCCCGCACGGCCCGGCACCACGCCCCGGGTAGCCGCCGCCACCGCCCCGTGTGGTGAGCTGGAAGGCCGTACCGCACCGGCCCCCGCACCACCCCCGACCCGACCGACCGCCCCCGACCCGAAGGGACACCCTGTGACGGACCGGCTCGACCCGCCGCACCACTCGGAACAGGCGGAGCCCACCGAACTCGACCGCCTGCGGTCCGAACTCCGCCACCTGCGCGCCCGCGCCCACACCCACCCGCTGATCTCGCAGGCCCAGGGCATCCTCCAGGAGCGCTACCACCTCCCCGACGGGGAATCCGCGTTCGCCCTGCTCCAGCGCGCCTCCCAGCAGCACAACATCCGGCTGCGGCTGCTGGTCGAGGCGGTCGTACGCACCCCGCCGCCGGACTCCCCGGCCGACGGCGCGCTGTGGTTCCCGCGCCGGGCCCGGCTGCCCGCCCCGCC
Organism: Streptomyces sp. NBC_00237; assembly: GCF_026342435.1. Lineage (NCBI taxonomy): Bacteria > Bacillati > Actinomycetota > Actinomycetes > Kitasatosporales > Streptomycetaceae > Streptomyces > Streptomyces sp. NBC_00237. The sequence continues at coordinate 2,912,737 of NZ_JAPEMT010000002.1, forward strand.
GCTGACCTTCGAGTCGGCCCCACGCGGCAACGGCGAAGGCCCCCACCAGGGACCCGTGCTGCGCGCGGTGCTCAGTCAGCTGCTCGCCGTCACCGACACCCGGATGGGCAACGTGCAGCTCCCCGACCGGGTGCGCGGCGGGCTGCGCCTGGAGCAGCACACCGGGCTGTCCGAGGACTTCGTCGACTTCTTCGCGCACGTCGGCGACGACGGCACCGCCTGCTCGCTGGCCGCCCGCGACGTCACCCTGGTCACCGTCGAGGACGTGGAGTCCGACCCCGTCTTCGACGAGGCGTCCCGCCGGGCCGTCCTGGCGGCGGGCGCCGTCGCCGTGCACAGCGTGCCCCTCACCAACGCCGCCGGGGTCTGCGTCGGCATGATGTCCGCACACCCCGACCGCAGGGTGCGCACCCTCACCGAGGCCCAGCGCACGGCGCTCGGCGACCTCGGCTCGCAGGCGGGCCGGTGGCTCGCCTGGTACAACCGCACGGTCCTCCTCGACGCCCTGGAGCACCTGCACGCCCTGGGCGTCCGCCACCGGGGCTCGGCCGCCAGACGCCGCTGACCCGGCCCTCTACCCACGGAGCACGCGAAGGGCGGGCCGGGGAATCGATTCCCCGGCCCGCCCTCACACGGAAACCACGCGCGTCACGCACGCGGAAGCCACGCGCGTCACGTCGTACGCCGCCTCCGCGACCCCGGCCGCCGCTCACTCGGCCGCGCCACGTGCTCGCCCGCCTCCAGCGCCGCCGCCCGGCGCGCCGCACCGAACTCCGCCAGCGCCTCCGCCAGCCGCGAGACCGACGGCTCCGGCGACAGGACGTCCACCCGCAGCCCGTGCTCCTCGGCGGTCTTGGCCGTCGCCGGACCGATGCACGCGATCACGGTCACGTTGTGCGGCTTGCCCGCGATGCCGACCAGGTTGCGCACGGTCGAGGACGACGTGAAGAGAACGGCGTCGAAGCCACCCCCCTTGATCGCCTCCCGGGTGTCCGCCGGCGGCGGCGAGGCCCGCACCGTCCGGTAGGCGGTGACGTCGTCGACCTCCCAGCCGAGCTCGATCAGGCCCGCGACCAGCGTCTCCGTCGCGATGTCCGCCCTCGGCAGGAACACCCGGTCGATCGGGTCGAAGACCGGGTCGTACGGCGGCCAGTCCTCAAGGAGTCCGGCCGCGGACTGCTCCCCGCTCGGCACCAGATCCGGCTTCACGCCGAACTCCACCAGCGAGGCGGCCGTCTGCTCGCCCACCGCCGCGACCTTGATCCCGGCGAAGGCCCGCGCGTCGAGCCCGTACTCCTCGAACTTCTCCCGCACCGCCTTGACGGCGTTCACCGAGGTGAAGGCGATCCACTCGTACCGTCCGGTGACGAGGCCCTTCACCGCCCGCTCCATCTGCTGCGGAGTGCGCGGCGGCTCGACGGCGATCGTCGGCACCTCGTGCGGCACGGCGCCGTACGAGCGCAGCTGGTCGGAGAGCGACGCCGCCTGCTCCTTCGTGCGCGGTACGAGCACCCGCCACCCGAAGAGCGGCTTCGACTCGAACCACGAGAGCTGGTCGCGCTGGGCAGCGGCACTGCGCTCGCCGACCACGGCTATGACGGGCTGGTGGCCCTCCGGGGAGGGGAGCACCTTCGCCTGCTTCAGCACCTGGGCGACGGTGCCGAGCGTGGCGTTCCACGTCCGCTGCCGCGTCGTCGTACCGGCGACGGTGACCGTCATCGGCGTATCGGGCTTGCGCCCCGCCGAGACCAGCTCACCGGCGGCCGCCGCGACCGAGTCGAGCGTCGTCGACACGACAGCGGTCGCGTCCGAGGAGCCCACCTCGCTCCAGCACCGCTCGTCGGCCGTACGGGCGTCCACGAAGCGCACGTCCGCACCCTGCGCGTCCCGCAGCGGCACGCCCGCGTACGCGGGCACGCCGACCGCGGCGGCGACGCCGGGAACGACCTCGAAGGCGACGCCCTCGGCGGCGCACGCGAGCATCTCCTCGCCCGCGTTGCCGTCGAGCCCGGGGTCGCCGGAGACCGCACGGACGACCCGCTTGCCGCCGCGCGCAGCCTCCATGACAAGATTGACCACGACCTTGGACGACATCGGCGTCCGGATCGCAGACGTGCCCGAAGTTACTGACGAGTCGTCAACTACGGCCAGTTGAGGCGTACTTACGCCCGACTTGGCATGAGCACGTACGACGTCGAGCACTGCGGGCTCGGCGATCAGTACGTCCGCGCTCGCCAGCGCCTCGACGGCGCGCAGAGTCAGCAGGCCCGGATCACCGGGACCGGCGCCGAGGAAAGTGACGTGCCCGGGTGCAGGGAACCCCGACGAAGCTGAGGACGCCGAGGATGCGGGTGTGGTGGTGGGGCTCAAAGTGCTCGCTCCCCCATAAGACCGGCCGCACCCTTGGCGAGCATCTCCGACGCGAGTTCGCGCCCGAGAGCCTCCGCGGCGTGGTGCGACGTGGGTACGGGACCGGTAGTGGACAGCTGCACCAGCTCGGTGCCGTCGGTCGAGCCGACGACGCCGCGCAGGCGCATTTGATTGACAATCTGCCCGTCAACCAAGAAGTCGGCCAGGGCTCCCACGGGAGCACTGCAACCGGCCTCCAGGGCGGCGAGCAGGGCACGCTCGGCCGTCACGGCGAACCGCGTGTGCGGGTCGTCGAGCTCGGCGAGCTGGGCCGCGAGGTCGGCATTGACTGCCGCGCACTCGATGGCCAGTGCCCCCTGACCGGGGGCGGGCAGGCACACGTCGGTGTCCAGGAACTCGGACACCTCCTCGACCCTGCCGATACGGCGCAGTCCGGCAGCGGCGAGAACCACCGCGTCCAGCTCACCGTTTCGTACGTATCCGACCCGGGTGTCGATGTTCCCCCGGATCGGCACAGTCTCGATCTTCATCCCGTGGCTACGGGCGTACGCGTTCAGCTGCGCCATCCGGCGCGGCGAACCGGTACCGATCCGCGCCCCCTCGGGCAGCTCGGCGAAGGTCAGCCCGTCACGCGCCACGAGAACGTCACGCGGGTCCTCCCGCACGGGCACGGCGGCCAGCGCCAGCTCGTCGGGCTGCGCGGTCGGCAGGTCCTTCAGCGAGTGCACGGCGAAGTCCACCTCGCCGCGCAGCAGCGCGTCGCGCAGCGCGGTGACGAAGACGCCGGTGCCGCCGATCTGGGCGAGCTGTTCCTTCGACACGTCGCCGTAGGTGGTGATCTCCACCAACTCCACCTCGCGGCCGGTGAGTTCACGCACCCACGTCGCGACGTGGCCGGACTGGGCCATGGCGAGCTTGCTGCGCCGAGTCCCCAGCTTCAAGGCCGTGGCGGCCTTCGCGGCATCAGTCATGCCCGCCCTCTCTTCGCGCTCTCGGCACCGGTGGTGCCGTTCGTTCCGCCCTGGACGGCGTCCTCGGGGCCCTTCGGCCCGTCGGCCCTGCTCACGGCCGCGACCGTCTGCGGGTCGAGGTCGAAGAGCTCGCGCAGCGCGTCCGCGTACCCGGCGCCGCCGGGCTCGCTCGCCAACTGCTTGACCCGCACGGTCGGCGCGTGCAGCAGCTTGTCGACCACGCGTCGTACGGTCTGCGTGATCTCCGCCCGCTGCTTCGCGTCGAGCCCCGGCAACCGGCCTTCCAGCCGGGCCACTTCATTGGTCACGACGTCGGCGGCCATGCTGCGCAGCGCCACCACGGTCGGGGTGATCTGTGCGGCCCGCTGGGCGGCGCCGAAGGCGGCCACCTCTTCCCCGACGATCCCACGCACCTGGTCCACGTCGGACGCCATCGGAGCATCGGCCGAGGCGTCCGCCAACGACTCGATGTCCACCAGGCGTACGCCGTCGAGCCGGTGCGCGGCGCCGTCGATGTCGCGGGGCATCGCCAGGTCGAGCAGGGCGAGCCGTACGGCCTTCCCCGCGTCGTCCTGCACCCGCACCCGGGGCGGCGCCTGCGCGGCGGCCTCCCCGTTGTCGGCCCAGGTCCCGTGCAGTTCCAGCGAGTTGGGGTCGGTCTCCGTGCGCGCCTGCGGCACGTGACCGGCCTCGGCCGCGTCCGCCGCACCGTCGGAGGCGGCCCCGGCGCTCAGACCGAGCGCTGCGGCGACGTCCTCGACGGTCAGTACGAGGCCCGTCGCCCCGGTACACGACACGGCGACGTCGACTCGTGTCAGTTCCTGGGCCACCTCGTCCATCGGCACGGCACGCGCGGCCCCGCCCGACTGGTTGAGGATCTCGGCCAGCCGCTCGGCGCGCTCGGCGGTGCGGTTCGCGACGACGACCTCGGCGACCCCGACCCGTACGAGAGTGGCGGCGGCCAGCGAGGACATGGAGCCCGCGCCGATCACCAACGCCCGCTTGCCCGAGGCCCATTCGGCCACCGGAGCACCCGAGGCGAGCTGTTCGAGGCCGAACGTCACGAGCGACTGCCCGGCCCGGTCGATCCCGGTCTCGGAGTGCGCGCGCTTGCCGACCCGCAGCGCCTGCTGGAAGAGGTCGTTGATGAGCCGCCCGGCGGTGTGCAGTTCCTGGCCGAGCGCGAGGGCGTCCTTGATCTGCCCGAGGATCTGCCCCTCGCCGACGACCATCGAGTCGAGCCCGCACGCCACCGAGAAGAGGTGGTGGACTGCCCGGTCCTCGTAGTGCACGTACAGATAAGGGGTCAGCTCTTCCAGCCCCACCCCGCTGTGCTGCGCCAGCAACGTCGACAGCTCGGCGACACCGGCATGGAACTTCTCCACGTCGGCGTACAGCTCGATGCGGTTGCAGGTGGCGAGCACCGTCGCCTCGGCGGCGGGCTCGGACGCGAGAGCGTCCTGGAGCAGCTTCGCCTTGGCGTCGACGGAGAGCGAGGCACGCTCCAGCACGCTGACGGGCGCGCTGCGGTGGCTCAGCCCGACGACCAGGAGACTCATGCCGGCATCACGGCGGGCACGTCGCCGTCAGGTCCCTTCCGGGTGGACGCTTCGGCGGCGCGGGGCGGCAGCACGGCGGCGGCAGCGGCGGCGGCCGCTTCGGCGTCACCGGCCTTGCGCTGCTCGTGGAAGGCGAGGATCTGCAGCTCGATCGACAGGTCGACCTTGCGTACGTCCACACCCTCCGGCACCTGGAGGACCGTCGGCGCGAAGTTGAGGATCGAGGTCACGCCTGCGGCGATCAGCCGCTCGCTGACCTGCTGGGCGGCGCCCGCCGGAGTCGCGATGACCCCGATCGAGACGCCGTTCTCCTCGATGATCTTCTCCAGCTCGTCCGTGTGCTGGACGGGCATCCCGGCGACCGGCTTCCCGGCCATCGCGGGGTCCGCGTCGATGAGCGCGGCCACCCGGAAGCCCCGGGAGGCGAACCCTCCGTAATTGGCCAGTGCCGCACCGAGGTTACCGATGCCGACGATCACGACGGGCCAGTCCTGCGTCAGGCCCAGCTCGCGCGAAATCTGATAGACGAGGTACTCGACGTCGTACCCGACGCCCCTGGTCCCGTAGGACCCGAGGTACGAGAAGTCCTTCCGCAGCTTCGCGGAATTGACCCCCGCGGCTGCGGCCAGCTCCTCCGACGACACGGTCGGAACCGAGCGCTCGGAGAGCGCGGTGAGGGCGCGCAGATACAGCGGAAGGCGGGCGACGGTGGCCTCGGGAATGCCTCGGCTACGGGTCGCCGGTCGGTGAGTTCGGCCAGTTGCCACGGTGCTCCTGCGGGATGAGCGGGGCTGTAGGCGGCCGTATGTCCCAAGACCGCCCCGTCGGATGCAGGCTATGTCTTTGTGAACGCGTGCACAAAGATTGTGTCCGATTTGTCCAAGCAAAGTGACCGGGGTCACGCGTTCACGTCGCGTCACCCTGGAACCGGAACACACACGGTGACGTCGCCATTCCATCGGGGGCAAACCCGGACACTCTCCTCACAACCCAACCCCCAAGCCACCTCAAACCGCCCCCGATGGTACGCCGCCGAGCCGCCTGCGCCTATCCGTCGCCGGACCGCCCGCGCCCGCCGCCTATCCGCCCAGCTCCCGCCGGAGGCGCCCCGCGTCCACCTTCCAGAACGTGTGCTGCTCCCCGTCGACCAGCACCACCGGAATCTGCTCCCAGTACTCCCGGTGCAGCTCCGCATCCACCGAGATGTCCTTCTCCTCCCACCGCACCCCCAGCTCCCCGCACACCTCACCCACCACCACCCGTGCGTCATCGCACAGATGACACCCGGGCTTCCCGATCAGCGTCACCACCCGCTCGGCGGGCTCCTTCTTCTTGCGTCGCAGCAAAGGGCTCATTCCCCCATTCTGGACGCCCCCACCGACAGCGGACCCAGCACGCCGCCACCACCCGCCCCAGCACGCCGTAACAACCCGGACGCGGAGAGTTCACACCCCCGCAGCCCTCCCGCTCGGGAAGTTCCGAACAGAATCGCTATGCTCACGACATGGCCGCACTGGGATGGCTCACCCCCCGTAGGCGCTCCGCGACCGCACGGAGCGTGCTGGCGGGCGAGGCTGCAGCCGAAGCAGCACGCAAGACGTCACAGGAACTCGAAGAGCTGGAAGCGGCCCGCGCCGCCGAGCCCGGGTCCCCCGACTCCACCGAGCCCGCAGAACCCGAGTTCCCGGTCCCGGGCGACACCAAGGCCGCCGCCTTCTTCGACCTCGACAACACCGTCATGCAGGGCGCCGCGATCTTCCACTTCGGCCGCGGCCTCTACAAGCGGAAGTTCTTCGAGCGCCAGGAACTCGTCCGCTTCGCCTGGCAGCAGGCATGGTTCCGCCTCGCCGGCGTCGAGGACCCCGAGCACATGCAGGACGCCCGCGAGAGCGCCCTGTCCATCGTCAAGGGCCACAAGGTCTCCGAGCTGATGACCATCGGCGAGGAGATCTACGACGAGTACATGGCCGAGCGCATCTGGCCCGGCACCCGCGCCCTCGCCCAGGCCCACCTCGACGCGGGCCAGAAGGTGTGGCTCGTCACCGCCGCCCCCGTCGAGACCGCCACGATTATCGCCCGCCGCCTCGGCCTCACCGGCGCGCTCGGCACCGTCGCCGAGTCCCACGACGGCGTCTACACCGGCCGCCTCGTCGGCGAACCCCTGCACGGCCCCGCCAAGGCGGAGGCCGTCCGCGCCCTCGCCGCCGCCGAAGGGCTCGACCTCACCCGCTGCGCCGCGTACAGCGACAGCCACAACGACATCCCGATGCTCTCCCTCGTCGGGCACCCGTACGCGATCAACCCGGACGCCAAGCTCCGCAAGTACGCCCGCGAACGCGACTGGCGGCTGCGCGACTACCGCACCGGCCGCAAGGCCGCCAAGGTCGGCATCCCGGCCGCCGCCGGAGTCGGCGCGCTCGCCGGAGGCACCGCCGCCGCCCTCGCGCTGCACCGCCGCCGCCGCTGACCGATTCCGCTTCCGATCCCTTTCGTACGAAGAAGGGCCGGGTCAGCCCCACTTGAGGGGGCGGACCCGGCCCTTTTCCGTACGACAGCTGCCCGACGGCCGTGCGAGGGCCAATCCCCAGGTCTTACCCGCCGCACGCCCCCGCCAGTCGCCCTGTCTGCACTCGGCCACAACAGTTCCTGCATTCAGGCAGATCCGGACTCGATTCGATCAACAACCGGTCACTATCTGCTACTTGTTCCGTCACTTAAACGCTACGGAAGCGACGGAAACGGTGATTTGAGCAACTGGGTGTAGCGCTGCCTGTACGAAGCGTTATTCTCCTCAGACGCATTCCGGAACCCATTCATCAGCATCACGAGTGAACAGTCCGGCACTGCACGTGATGGAAGCTCTGCCTCTGGGAGTCCCGTGTACCCACACGTCGGGGTTGACGCCTCGGGCCTGGCTACGCTGCGCGCAACGGTCATCGACCGACTGCGCGGCTTCGTCCCCACCGCGTACGCCGTCCCCGCCTTTGCCACCCCTCTACCCGCAGGACCCTGCTACGCCCTGGCCGACGGCGGTGCCGCCGTCGGCAGACGTAGCCGTGGCGCCGGTGGCGGGTCGGGCACCGGCACGTCCACCGTCCGTCGGCCCACCGCCGACAGCGACAGCGCGCGCATGATGGATCTCGTCGAGCGCGCGCAGGGAGGCGAAGCCGATGCTTTCGGCCGCCTCTACGACCAGTACAGCGACACGGTCTACCGCTACATCTACTACCGCGTCGGCGGAAAGGCGACGGCAGAAGACCTGACCAGCGAGACGTTCCTGCGCGCCCTGCGGAGGATCTCCACCTTCACCTGGCAGGGCCGCGATTTCGGCGCCTGGCTGGTCACGATCGCCCGGAACCTGGTCGCGGACCACTTCAAATCGAGCCGATTCAGGCTCGAAGTGACCACGGGCGAAATGCTCGACGCCAACGAAGTCGAGCGCAGCCCCGAGGACTCCGTACTGGAGTCCCTCTCCAACGCGGCACTGCTCGAAGCCGTGCGGAAGCTCAATCCGCAGCAGCAGGAGTGCGTCACACTCCGCTTCCTGCAAGGGCTCTCGGTCGCCGAGACCGCCCGCGTCATGGGCAAGAACGAAGGCGCGATCAAAACGCTCCAGTACCGAGCGGTCCGCACCCTCGCCCGCCTCCTCCCCGACGACGCCAGGTGACGGCTCGATCACCAGCTGTCGAAACGTGACCTCTTCGGCAGTCGGATCATCTTTCGTCCGTAACCCAAGTGCCCGGCGGCTCGTTGTGCGGGATGCAGGCTCCCTGCGGTCACGCCATGCCCGCAGCCACTCACTCCATCGTGTGAATGTGCTCATGGCGTGCACCCTTCCGGATCACCCGGGGAGTCGATCGTCATGACGAGAGGAGGTGCCGCCAGTGATCGCTAACGTATCGGCGCACCGGCGGGCCAACGCCTTCGCCCAGGCCCTGGAGGACCAGGAACTCCAGGGCACGGCGGCCGAACAGCCCGAAGGTACGGCCGGAGCAGCCGAAGGGTCCGCCGACCAGGGAGCACTGCTCTCCCTGGTCGGCGGCCTCGGCGACCTGCCCGCACCCGAAATGGACCCCGAGGTCAAAGTGGTGCAACGAGCCCAGCTCGTCGCCGCCATGGAAGCCATGTTGCTGGAAGGCACCGCAGCAGGACCCGCGGTCCCTCCGGTGCCCGAGCAGCGCAGCGGCCGGGGGGCCCACCGGGCCCTCCACAAATTGCGCCCCCGCTCCCGCTGGTCGAAAGGACTGGCGGCGGGCGGACTCACCGTCGGAGTCGCGGCCGGAGCCTTCGGCGGCGTCGCCGCCGCCAGCTCCAACGCCCTCCCAGGTGATTCGCTGTACGGGCTCAAGCGCGGCATGGAAGATCTGAAACTCACCATGGCGGACGACGAGTCCGACCGAGGGCAGATCTACCTCGACCAGGCATCCACCAGGCTCCAGGAGGCCCGACGCCTCATGGACCGGGGCAGGGCAGCCGACCTCGACCACGAGCAACTGGGCGAAGTAAGACGCACGTTGACCGGGATGAAGCACGACGTGGGCGAGGGCCACCGGCTCCTCTACCAGGCGTACGAGAGAGACGGGAACATCGGCCCCATCCAGGCCCTGAACGCGTTCTCCCAATCCCATCGCGACAGTTGGAGCAGTCTGCGCGGCCTGCTGCCCGCCCAACTGGGCGACGTGGGCTCGCAGGTGAGCTCGGTCTTCGACGCCATAGACCAAGAGGTCGGCCCCCTCAGGTCCCTGCTGCCCGCGCTGCCGCAGTCCGACCAGAAACCGGCCGCCCCGGACGCCCACAAGGACCGCCCCGGCACCCCGCACCGCACCGACGGGACCCGTCCCGCCGCCCCCGGCACCACCCCGGGCCGCCCCCAACAGGGCAAGCCCGGCACCCCTCCGCCCGCCTCCTCGGACGGCAAGCCGTCCGACGGACTGATCGGCGGCGCGGGCGACCTGCTGGACCCCCCGTCCAACAAGCCCGCACCGTCCGCCCCCGCCAAACCCGCCAAGCCCGCAGTCCCCGACGTCACGATCCCGCCCATCCTCCCGGACGTACTCCCGGGCCTGGGCATCGACGGCGAGGACACCAGCAGGCAGTAGCCACACGTCTGGTGCGGCGGCGGTCGGTTCGTTCTTCTGGACCCCGGTCTTCTGGACCCCGGTCTAGAAGAACACCGACCGCCGCTGCACGAGCAGCTTGGCCCCTCCGTGTGCTGTTCTCGCACCGCTCCGCGGGCTTCGAACAGCTGCGCCGGACTCCGTCCGTCGGCCCCGGGCATACCGGGCCTAGAAGAACACCGACCGCCGCTGCACGAGCAGCTTGTACAACGTGTGCTGGATCTGCTCCCGCACCTGATCCGTCAGGTTGAACATCAGCATCGGGTCCTCGGCCGCGTCCGCCGCGTACCCCTTGGTCTCGATCGGCTCGCCGAACTGGATCGTCCACTTCGTCGGCAGCGGCACCGCCCCCAGCGGCCCCAGCCACGGAAACGTCGGCGTGATCGGGAAGTACGGGAATCCGAGCACCCGCGCCAGCGTCTTGGAGTTCCCAATCATCGGGTATATCTCCTCCGCCCCCACGATCGAGCACGGCACGATCGGCGCCCCCGCCCGCAGCGCGGTCGACACGAAGCCGCCCCGCCCGAAGCGCTGGAGCTTGTACCGCTCGCTGAACGGCTTCCCGATCCCCTTGAACCCCTCGGGCATCACACCCACCAGCTCGCCCCGCTCCAGGAGCGCCTGCGCGTCCTGCGCGCACGCCAGGGTGTGCCCGGCCTTGCGCGCCAGCTCGTTCACCACGGGCAGCACGAACACGAGGTCTGCGGCCAGCAGCCGCAGGTGCCGCCCCGCCGGGTGCTCGTCGTGCACGGCCGCCTGGAGCATCAGCCCGTCCAGCGGCAGCGTCCCGGAGTGGTTCGCGACGATCAGCGCCCCGCCCTCGGCGGGGATGTTCTCGATCCCCTTCACCTCGACCCGGAAGTACTTCTCGTAGAACGGCCTGATCATCGACATCAGGACCTGGTCGGTGAGCTCCTTGTCGTACCCGAACTCGTCGACCTCGTAGTCCCCGGTGATCCGACGCCGCAGGAACGCCAGCCCGCCCGCGATCCGCCGCTCCAGCGAGCCGCCCCGCTCCTGCTGCCCCGCGGACTCCTCCACGGGCTCCTGAGGTCCTTCGTCCTCCACCGGCGTCCGCTGCTCCGGTACGGGCGCGAGCGCGCCGCCCTGGGCCGCACCCTTGCGCGGGCCGCCACGCTTGCCTGACCCCGGGCGCGAGCCCCCCGTGCCCCGCCGCGACCGCGGCTCGTCACCGAAGGGGATGACCTTGGCGTCGGCCATGTCAGATGCGCTCCTTGGATTCCGTGTCCGTCGAAGAGGACGTCCCGCTTCTCGGTCGTACGATCCGGGCGAGCCCCAGGGCATGTCCGGCCGCCCGGTCCACCGTACGGGCGAGGAGCTCGGGCGGCAGCAGCCCGCCGCCCCGGCTGCGGGCGAAGTCCTCGAAGGTCTCCACCGTCGTGTACTTGGGGTCGAAGCCGAGGGTCTCGCGCATCTGCGAGGTCCGCACCACCCGGCCGTGCGTCAGCAGCCGTATCTGCTCCGGCGAGAAGTCGCTCATCCCGACCGTCCGCAGCGCGGACCCCACCCAGCGCACGGCGGGCAGCAGGAACGGCACGGTCGGCCGTCCCAGCCTGCGCGCGCACTGCGAGAGCAGCAGCACTCCGTCCCCCGCAACGTTGAACGTCCCGCTGTTGAGCGTCCCGCGCCGGGGCTCGTGCGCGGCGATCCGCAGGATCTCCACGACGTCGTCCTCGTGGACGAACTGGAGCCTCGGGTCGTACCCGAAGACGGTCGGCAGCGCGGGCAGCGAGAAGTAGTCGGCGAGCGGCGAATCGGCGCACGGCCCGAGGATGTTCGCGAACCTCAGCACGCACACGGCGACGTCCGGACGCCGCCGGGCGAACCCCCGTACGTACCCCTCGACCTCGACGGCGTCCTTCGCGAAGCCCCCGCTCGGCAGCGACTTCGGCGGCGTGGACTCGCCGAAGACGGCCGGGTCGCGGGGCGCGGACCCGTACACACTCGTCGTGGACTTCACGACCAGGCGCTGCACGGTCGGCGACTTCTGGCACGCGCCGAGGAGCTGCATGGTCCCGATGACGTTGGTCTCTTTGACGGTGGCCCGGCCCCCGCCCCCGCCGAGCGGAGTGCCGGTGACGTCCATGTGGACGACCGTGTCGACCCCGTACTCGGCGAGGACCCGCGCGATCGCGGGCTGCCGGATGTCCGCCCGCACGAAATCGGCGCCGCCGAGATGGTGCTCGGGCGGAATGGCGTCGACCCCGATCACCCGGTCCACCTCCGGGTCCCGCTGCACGCGCCGCACGAAGCGGCCCCCCAGCTGCCGGGCCACACCTGTGACGAGCACGACCTTGCCCAAGATCAGCGCCTTCCCCTCGGTCTCCCCGGCCCCCGGTCGGGCCGGGTCTCCTGGGTCTCCCCTGGGGCCACGGTAGCGCCTGGATGTTGCGCTGTGATGTCCGCCCGGGACTCTCGGTCGCCCCGTGGGCCCCGTACGCCACGCCCGCACGCGGCCTCGCGGCCGGGCACGCAGAACGGCCCCCCTGCCATTGCTGACAGGGGGGCCGTTCCGGACTGCGTAAACGCGTAAAGCCGTCGCTTACTTCTTGTTGCGACGCTGGACGCGCGTGCGCTTCAGCAGCTTGCGGTGCTTCTTCTTAGCCATCCGCTTGCGCCGCTTCTTGATAACAGAGCCCACGACAACCCTCGCTTCTCTTCACTGGTGCGGGGCGTCTGGGCCCACACGACCTACAAGGGCCTAGCCTACCGCCCACCGAGTGAGGGACGTAATCCGAGGGCGATCTAGGCCGTCTCGACCCCCACGAAGGACTCTCGGAGGTACTCGTGAACCGCTTGCTCCGGCACCCGGAAGGACCTGCCCACCCGGATCGCCGGCAGATGACCGCTGTGCACCAAGCGGTACACGGTCATCTTTGACACTCGCATCACCGAGGCGACTTCCGCCACGGTCAGAAACTTGACCTCGTTGAGAGGCCGCTCGCCTGAAGCAGTCATGACCCACCTGTACCTTCCGCACATGACGCGCACCGGCTTCCCCTTCCGGTGACTCTTCGTCGCTGTGCGCTCACTCCCCAGACTAGGGGCGTGTGATGCGAGTGGGGAAGAGGAGATGCGATCGGCCCGCTACCGTGACAGACACGCTCGATTGAGTACATAGCGAGTAAGCGGTCGGTAGTAATCAGACCGCACACCGTCATCAAGTGGAACGGCCACGGACACCCGCCCCTCCTCCTCCCCGACGAACACCGCGGGGTCGTCGACGTCCGCCGGTCCGATCGCCTCAAACCCCAGCTGACCTGCACCGCAGACCCATCCGTGGTCCCCGACGACGAGCCCGGGAAGGGGCCCTCCCCCCTCTGCGGCAGCCTCCAGAACCACCCGAACCGGCAGTGGAGAATGGGAGTGCACGCCGGGGTCACTCGCACCGAGCCGCGCGCCGGGTTCGCGCACCAGCGCGACTCCTCGTACGTAGTCAAGGTTGTACGTACGTACGCCGAACCGGGTCGTTATGTCGACACGCTTCCCCTGCGCGGGGGTGAGCACTTCACACCCCGCCGCCGACATCGCGTCTGCCAACTCGGCGTAGAAGCCCAGCAAACGATGCGGGTGCCCGGTCCCGAACAACACCGGCACCCTCCTCGCCGCCGCCTCCCCCACCCTCTCGGCGAAGGCATCCAGGGCCGCCAACGTCCGCTCCGGATCAATCGCATCGGGCCCCTCCCGATACCCCAAGTCCCCCGACACCCCACACTTCCGTGCCATCAGCTCCACCAACTCACCCTCCCCCCAACCCCGTTGAGGCTCCAACCCGATCAACACCCTCGGATCCCCCGCCCCGAAAAGCCGATAGCTCCGCAGACTCACCTCCCTCGACGTCGCCACGACTCCCGCCAGCCGCGCCGCCAACAAATGCGCCCTCACTACCCCACGACTCAACACCCCTCCATGCTCCCAACCCCCCACCCCCCTGTCCCCCGAACCCCGCCCCTCCCCCACGAACAGCCCAACCCCTCCCCCCTCCGCCCCTAAGCCAGCAGCCCCCTCAGCGGAAACACCGCCCTCCTCACCGCCAGCACCGCCTGATCCACCCGATCCCCCGGGTCGTATCCCTCCTCCCATCCCCGCCAAGCCACCGTCCGCCCATCCGTCATCCGCCCCGGCCCCAACTTCCCTCGCAGCCCCCGCACTTGCTCCCTCCACACCTCCGGAATCTCCGCCTCCGGCTCCACCGGCCGGTGCCCCGCGATCCCCACCAAATGCGTCCAGGCCCTCGGCACGACATCCACCACCGCGTATCCCCCGCCCCCGAGCGCCAGCCACCGCCCTCCCTCCACATACTCGTGCGCCAGCTCATGACACGCCGCCTGCACCGCCCGCTGCGCATCCAGCGAAACCGCCAGATCCGCCAACGGATCTTCGACATGCGTATCCGCCCCGTGCTGCGACACCAGCACCTGCGGCCGGAACTCCGCCAACAGCTCCGGCACCACCGCGTGGAACGCCCGCAGCCACCCCGCGTCCCCGGTCCCCACCGGCAACGCCACATTCACCGAGGTCCCCTCCGCAGGACCGGCAGGCCCGGTCTCCTCCGGCCACCCCGTCCCCGGAAACAAGAACCTCGGATGCTCATGCACCGAAATCGTCAGAACCCGCGGATCGTCCCAGAAAGCGGTCTGCACCCCATCCCCGTGATGGACGTCCACATCCACATACGCGACCCTCTCCGCCCCCATCTCCAACAACCGCGCGATCGCCAGCGCCGCGTCGTTGTACACACAGAACCCCGCCGCCGCCCCCGGCATCGCATGGTGCAGCCCACCCGCGAAATTCACCGCATGCGCCGTCTCCCCCCGCCACAACGCCTCCGCGGCCCCCACCGACTGCCCGGCGATCAACGCCGAAGCCTCGTGCATCCCAGCGAAGGCAGGATCGTCCACGGTCCCCAGCCCGTACCCGGGGTCCGCTTCTCCCGGCGCCCTCGACGCCGCCCGCACCGCCGCGACGTAGTCCTCCCGGTGCACCAGCCGCAACGTGGAGTCCCCCGCCGCCGGCGCGGCCACCACATCCACCACCCCGTCCAGCCCGAAGGCCCGCACCAACCCCATGGTCAGCTCAAGCCTGACCGGATCCATCGGGTGGTGCGGGCCGAAGTTGTACGCCGTGACGGCGTCATCCCACATCAACAGTGCGCGGCCGCTCATGCCCGCCACCGTATCGGTCGCCCTCCGGCGCGAAGGACCGGGCGTACACCAGCGTCACCAACACCAGAACCATCGGTACGAGCATCGCCCCCCGGTAGTTCCAGGCGTCCCCGATCACCCCCACCAACGGCGACCCCACCAGGAACCCCACGTAGTTGAAGACGTTCAACCGAGCCACCGCCTGGTCACTGTGCCCAGGGAACATCCGCCCCGCCGCCGCGAAGGTCTGCGGCACGATCACGCACAACCCCAGCCCCAGCAAGGTGAATCCAGCCATACCGACCCACGCCCCCGGAGCCGCCGCCACCACCCCGAACCCCACCGCAGCCACCACGGCCCCGCCCCGCACCACAGCCACCGCCCCGAACTTCCGCACCCCGAGGTCCCCGACAGCCCGCCCCAGCAGCGTCGTCACCATGTAGACGTTGTACGGAACGGTCGCCAGCGCCTCCGACGAACCCAGCACGTCCTGAAGGTACTTGGCACTCCAATTCGAAACCGTCGAGTCCCCGATGTACGCGAACGCCATCACCATGCACAACGGCAACAGCAACGTGAACGAGAACGCCCCGGCCCCCTTCGCCGCAGCCGCGACGCCCGCCCCCTCCCCCGACACCGCGTCCACGTACCACCGGCTCCCCACCAACACCACCGGCACCAAGACGCACACCACCGGCAGATACGACACCAGCAGCGACAGCCCCCAGTGCGCCCCCACCCACGCCAGCGAGGCCCCCAGGATCCCACCGAGGCTGTACACCGCGTGAAATCCGAGCATGATGCTCCGCCCGTACGCCCGCTGAAGGCTGACCCCGAGCATGTTCATGGACGCGTCCAGCATCCCGACCGCCAGCCCGAACACCCCGAGCGCGACGGCCACATGCCACATCTCCCGCCCCGCCCCGACCCCCAGGAGCGCCAGCAGCACGACGGGCTGCGACCACCTCAGTACGGCCGCAGGCCCGCCCCTCTTCGCCACCGCCTCGGCGACGAAGCTGCCCACTCCCGCCAGGATCGGCACAGCCGCCAGGAAGATCGGAAGCACCGCGTCCGACATCCCGTACTGCTTCTGGAGCGCGGGTATGCGGGTCACGAGGATCGCGAAGGCGAGCCCCTGCGCGAAAAAGCTCAACGCCAAAGAAGCCCTGCCGTGCCGCAGGCGCGCATCTGTCATGAACGGTGAGCGTACGACCCAGACCTACCAGTGGGTAGATGGATCACACGCCCAATCTCGCCGCACTCTCACCCCAGCAGCCCGAGCAGCTCCTTCATATCCGAGAAGTACCCGTTCGCCCCCTGCAACCGGTCCGCGGGCGTCATCGCGGTGAACCCGTACACGTCCATCCCCGCGGCCTGTGCCGCCTGCACTCCGAGCGGACTGTCCTCGATGACGACGCATCGCTCGGGTGCCACCCCCATCCGTTCCGCCGCGTAGAGAAACAGATCCGGCGCGGGCTTCCCCTTCCCCACATCTTCGGAGCTGAACAGCCACTCTTCCTCGAACCATTCGTCCAGCCCGGTCCTGCGGTGCCCGACCCGAATCCGCTCATGGCTCCCGGACGACGCCACACAGTACGGAATCCCTTCCGCGACCAGCTCCGCCAGGACCTCCTCCACACCCGGCACCGGCTGGAGCTCCCGCTCGAACGCGGCGAAGACCCGCTCGTGCAGCCGGTCCCCGAAGTCCTCGGGCAGCTCCTGCCCCGTTCTCTCCCGCACGAGGTCGTGCACGCGGTGCACGGCGGCCCCCATGTAGTCCCTCAGGGAGTCCTCGTACGTCGTGGGGTGTCCCAGCTCCGTCAGGTACCCGGACAGAATCCTGTTCGAGAGCGGCTCGCTGTCCACGAGCACGCCGTCGTTGTCGAAGATGACCAGTTCGTAGCGCATGACTTGACCATAAACGCAAAAAAGCCGCTGCCCCCGAGTCAACAGACTCGGGGGCAGCGGCTTTTTTAAAATTTGTTCGGCGGCGTCCTACTCTCCCACAGGGTCCCCCCTGCAGTACCATCGGCGCTGAAAGGCTTAGCTTCCGGGTTCGAAATGTAACCGGGCGTTTCCCTAACGCTATGACCACCGAAACACTATGAAATTTGAACGCTGGTGTTTTCACAGCTGTTCGTTATTTCAGAACTAACACAGTGGACGCGAGCAACTGAGGACAAGCCCTCGGCCTATTAGTACCAGTCAGCTCCACCCGTTACCGGGCTTCCACATCTGGCCTATCAACCCAGTCGTCTACTGGGAGCCTTAACCCCTCAAAGGGGGTGGGAATACTCATCTCGAAGCAGGCTTCCCGCTTAGATGCTTTCAGCGGTTATCCTTTCCGAACGTAGCCAACCAGCCATGCCCTTGGCAGGACAACTGGCACACCAGAGGTTCGTCCGTCCCGGTCCTCTCGTACTAGGGACAGCCCTTCTCAATATTCCTACGCGCACAGAGGATAGGGACCGAACTGTCTCACGACGTTCTAAACCCAGCTCGCGTACCGCTTTAATGGGCGAACAGCCCAACCCTTGGGACCGACTCCAGCCCCAGGATGCGACGAGCCGACATCGAGGTGCCAAACCATCCCGTCGATATGGACTCTTGGGGAAGATCAGCCTGTTATCCCCGGGGTACCTTTTATCCGTTGAGCGACAGCGCTTCCACAAGCCACTGCCGGATCACTAGTCCCGACTTTCGTCCCTGCTCGACCCGTCGGTCTCACAGTCAAGCTCCCTTGTGCACTTACACTCAACACCTGATTGCCAACCAGGCTGAGGGAACCTTTGGGCGCCTCCGTTACTCTTTAGGAGGCAACCGCCCCAGTTAAACTACCCATCAGACACTGTCCCTGATCCGGATCACGGACCTAGGTTAGACATCCAGCACGACCAGAGTGGTATTTCAACGGCGACTCCACCATGACTGGCGTCACAGCTTCACAGTCTCCCACCTATCCTACACAAGCCGAACCGAACACCAATATCAAACTGTAGTAAAGGTCCCGGGGTCTTTCCGTCCTTCTGCGCGAAACGAGCATCTTTACTCGTAGTGCAATTTCACCGGGCCTATGGTTGAGACAGTCGAGAAGTCGTTACGCCATTCGTGCAGGTCGGAACTTACCCGACAAGGAATTTCGCTACCTTAGGATGGTTATAGTTACCACCGCCGTTTACTGGCGCTTAAGTTCTCAGCTTCGCAACCCCGAAAGATCACTAACCGGTCCCCTTAACGTTCCAGCACCGGGCAGGCGTCAGTCCGTATACATCGCCTTACGGCTTCGCACGGACCTGTGTTTTTAGTAAACAGTCGCTTCTCGCTGGTCTCTGCGGCCACCCCCAGCTCATGAAGTAAATTCAATCACCGGTGATGGCCCCCCTTCTCCCGAAGTTACGGGGGCATTTTGCCGAGTTCCTTAACCATAGTTCACCCGAACGCCTCGGTATTCTCTACCTGACCACCTGAGTCGGTTTAGGGTACGGGCCGCCATGAAACTCGCTAGAGGCTTTTCTCGACAGCATAGGATCATCCACTTCACCACAATCGGCTCGGCATCAGGTCTCAGCCTTAATGTGTGACGGATTTGCCTATCACACGGCCTACACCCTTACCCCGGGAACTACCACCGCCCGGGTTGGACTACCTTCCTGCGTCACCCCATCGCTTACCTAGTACAGATCCGGGTCACCGGCTCCACCACTTTCCTTTCCCCGAAGGGTCCGGAACGGCTTCACGGGCTTAGCATCGTCTGATTCAGTATTGGGCGTTTCAAAGCGGGTACCGGAATATCAACCGGTTGTCCATCGACTACGCCTGTCGGCCTCGCCTTAGGTCCCGACTTACCCTGGGCAGATCAGCTTGACCCAGGAACCCTTAGTCAATCGGCGCACACGTTTCTCACGTGTGTATCGCTACTCATGCCTGCATTCTCACTCGTGAACCGTCCACAACTCGCTTCCGCGGCTGCTTCACCCGGCACACGACGCTCCCCTACCCATCCCAGCCCCCGTTGGGGGTATGTGCTGGAATGACACGACTTCGGCGGTACGCTTGAGCCCCGCTACATTGTCGGCGCGGAATCACTTGACCAGTGAGCTATTACGCACTCTTTCAAGGGTGGCTGCTTCTAAGCCAACCTCCTGGTTGTCTCTGCGACTCCACATCCTTTCCCACTTAGCGTACGCTTAGGGGCCTTAGTCGATGCTCTGGGCTGTTTCCCTCTCGACCATGGAGCTTATCCCCCACAGTCTCACTGCCGTGCTCTCACTTACCGGCATTCGGAGTTTGGCTAAGGTCAGTAACCCGGTAGGGCCCATCGCCTATCCAGTGCTCTACCTCCGGCAAGAAACACACGACGCTGCACCTAAATGCATTTCGGGGAGAACCAGCTATCACGGAGTTTGATTGGCCTTTCACCCCTAACCACAGGTCATCCCCCAGGTTTTCAACCCTGGTGGGTTCGGTCCTCCACGAAGTCTTACCTCCGCTTCAACCTGCCCATGGCTAGATCACTCCGCTTCGGGTCTAGAGCGTGCAACTCAATCGCCCTATTCGGACTCGCTTTCGCTACGGCTTCCCCACACGGGTTAACCTCGCTACACACCGCTAACTCGCAGGCTCATTCTTCAAAAGGCACGCAGTCACGACTGCCATTCCGAAGAATGACAGCGACGCTCCCACGGCTTGTAGGCACACGGTTTCAGGTACTATTTCACTCCGCTCCCGCGGTACTTTTCACCATTCCCTCACGGTACTATCCGCTATCGGTCATCAGGGAATATTTAGGCTTAACGGGTGGTCCCGCCAGATTCACACGGGATTTCTCGGGCCCCGTGCTACTTGGGTGTCTCTCAAACGAGCCGTTGATGTTTCAGCTACGGGGGTCTTACCCTCTACGCCGGACCTTTCGCATGTCCTTCGCCTACACCAACGGTTTCTGACTCGTCTCACGTCCGGCAGAACGTGAAAGAGAGATCCCACAACCCCGCATGCGCAACCCCTGCCGGGTATCACACGCATACGGTTTGGCCTCATCCGGTTTCGCTCGCCACTACTCCCGGAATCACGGTTGTTTTCTCTTCCTGCGGGTACTGAGATGTTTCACTTCCCCGCGTTCCCTCCACATACCCTATGTGTTCAGGTATGGGTGACAGCCCATGACGACTGCCGGGTTTCCCCATTCGGACACCCCCGGATCAAAGCTCGGTTGACAGCTCCCCGGGGCCTATCGTGGCCTCCCACGTCCTTCATCGGTTCCTGATGCCAAGGCATCCACCGTGTGCCCTTAAAAACTTGGCCACAGATGCTCGCGTCCACTGTGCAGTTCTCAAACAACGACCAGCCACCCATCACCCCGCTCCGAAGAACGAGTGCACTGGGACCGGCACTGAAGTACAGCCTCACGGCCGTGCCTTCAGACACCCAACAGCGTGCCCGACCCGGATTCTGCACGTTCCACGCCGAAGCAGTACTTGTGTCCCTCACCGAACCGTGCCGAATAGTCAACGTTCCACCCATGAGCAACCACCGCCGGACATTTGCCGACGAAATGGTCTCTGGACACCAGTGGTGTCTAGATGCTCCTTAGAAAGGAGGTGATCCAGCCGCACCTTCCGGTACGGCTACCTTGTTACGACTTCGTCCCAATCGCCAGTCCCACCTTCGACAGCTCCCTCCCACAAGGGGTTGGGCCACCGGCTTCGGGTGTTACCGACTTTCGTGACGTGACGGGCGGTGTGTACAAGGCCCGGGAACGTATTCACCGCAGCAATGCTGATCTGCGATTACTAGCAACTCCGACTTCATGGGGTCGAGTTGCAGACCCCAATCCGAACTGAGACCGGCTTTTTGAGATTCGCTCCGCCTCACGACATCGCAGCTCATTGTACCGGCCATTGTAGCACGTGTGCAGCCCAAGACATAAGGGGCATGATGACTTGACGTCGTCCCCACCTTCCTCCGAGTTGACCCCGGCAGTCTCCTGTGAGTCCCCACCACCCCGAAGGGCGTGCTGGCAACACAGAACAAGGGTTGCGCTCGTTGCGGGACTTAACCCAACATCTCACGACACGAGCTGACGACAGCCATGCACCACCTGTATACCGACCACAAGGGGGGCACCATCTCTGATGCTTTCCGGTATATGTCAAGCCTTGGTAAGGTTCTTCGCGTTGCGTCGAATTAAGCCACATGCTCCGCTGCTTGTGCGGGCCCCCGTCAATTCCTTTGAGTTTTAGCCTTGCGGCCGTACTCCCCAGGCGGGGAACTTAATGCGTTAGCTGCGGCACCGACGACGTGGAATGTCGCCAACACCTAGTTCCCAACGTTTACGGCGTGGACTACCAGGGTATCTAATCCTGTTCGCTCCCCACGCTTTCGCTCCTCAGCGTCAGTAATGGCCCAGAGATCCGCCTTCGCCACCGGTGTTCCTCCTGATATCTGCGCATTTCACCGCTACACCAGGAATTCCGATCTCCCCTACCACACTCTAGCCTGCCCGTATCGAATGCAGACCCGGGGTTAAGCCCCGGGCTTTCACATCCGACGTGACAAGCCGCCTACGAGCTCTTTACGCCCAATAATTCCGGACAACGCTCGCACCCTACGTATTACCGCGGCTGCTGGCACGTAGTTAGCCGGTGCTTCTTCTGCAGGTACCGTCACTTGCGCTTCTTCCCTGCTGAAAGAGGTTTACAACCCGAAGGCCGTCATCCCTCACGCGGCGTCGCTGCATCAGGCTTTCGCCCATTGTGCAATATTCCCCACTGCTGCCTCCCGTAGGAGTCTGGGCCGTGTCTCAGTCCCAGTGTGGCCGGTCGCCCTCTCAGGCCGGCTACCCGTCGTCGCCTTGGTAGGCCATTACCCCACCAACAAGCTGATAGGCCGCGGGCTCATCCTTCACCGCCGGAGCTTTTAACCCCCGCCCATGCAGGCAGGAGTGTTATCCGGTATTAGACCCCGTTTCCAGGGCTTGTCCCAGAGTGAAGGGCAGATTGCCCACGTGTTACTCACCCGTTCGCCACTAATCCACCCCGAAGGGCTTCATCGTTCGACTTGCATGTGTTAAGCACGCCGCCAGCGTTCGTCCTGAGCCAGGATCAAACTCTCCGTGAATGTTTACCCGTGATCGGGTGAACACATCGGAAGAGCGGAACAGCCACCATCGGAATAAGACGGTGTGTTCCTGCGTCCTCGCTAGTGTTTGCCTGCTTGCCGCATGGGCCAGCAGGACTTCAAAGGAACCTCAACTTGCCGAAGCAAGTCGGGGTATCAACATATTTGGCGTTGACTTTTGGCACGCTGTTGAGTTCTCAAGGAACGGACGCTTCCTTTGTACTCACCCTCGCGGGCTTTCCTCCGGACGTTTCGTTCGGTGTTTCTTGTTTTGCTTTGTTCTTGCGTTTCCGACTCTATCAGACTGTTTCCAGTGCCGATTTCCTCGGTGCTTTCCAGGTTCTTCGCTTTCGCGTTTTCCCTTTCCGGCGGTTCCGACTCTAT